>NZ_ANBE01000008.1 GCF_000341145.1 Nocardiopsis xinjiangensis YIM 90004 | reverse complement strand
CCCGGGGGAGCTTGCCGTCGGCCTCGGAGGGCTCCGCGCGCAGGCCGGCGGGGACGATGAGGTCATTGGGCCACTTGAGCTCGGCCCGTACCCCGGTGGCACGACGTACGGCTCCCACGGCGGCCGCGCCCATGAGCGCAGTCAGCCACCCCATCCGGTCCGGGGCCACCGGCGGGCGCAACAGCAGGGAGAAGGTCAGCGCCGAACCCTCCGGGGTCTCGAACCCGCGCCCGAGCCGCCCGCGCCCGGCGGTCTGGTGCTCGGTGACCAGGACCGTGCCGTCCTCCTCGCCCTCTTTGGCACGGGCGGAGAGTTCGGTGTTGGTGGAGCCCACCGCAGGCAGCACCTCCACCCGCCGCCACGGCCCTCCGGGGCGCACGAGCGCTGCGGCCAGCGCGGTCTGCGAGAGCGGGTTCCGTCGGGTCCGGTCCAGGTCCATACGCCCATTACAGCAGCACCGGCAAACCCGCCCGGGAGCCCTCCTCGCCGCTGTGGACCAACTCCACGAAGGTGCCTCTCGGCAAGGAGGTCCGCTTCCCTGTGCCTTTCGACCCCACGATCGACACTGGCGGGTCCCCCACCTGAGGGGGCCAGAACACAGAGCGGTGCCCCGCGTCCCCGGGGAGAGCAGGGCACCGCCGTGTACGGGCCGGGCGCTCAGCCGGTGTTCTGCAACCCGGCGGCCACACCGTTGACGGACAGCAGGAGCAACCGCTCCAGGTGCTGCTGGTCCTGCTCCGACAAGGAATCGGCCTCCTCCCCGCGCAGGGCCTCCAGAGCGCGCAGCTGCAGGTGCGAGAGCGCGTCCACGTAGGGGTTGCGCAGGTCGACGGCGCGGGAGAGGACCGCGCGGTTCTCCAGCAGGCGTTCGTGACCGGTCACCCGCAGTACCAGGACGCGGGTGAGGTCGTACTCGTCCAGGACCTTCCGGGTGAGTTCGGGACGTCCGCCGAGAGCGAGGTAGCGCTCGGCGACGGTCCGGTCGGTCTTAGCCAGGCTCATCTCCGCGTTGTCCAGCAGGGACGCGAACATGGGCCACTCCCGGTAGGCGCGCTGCAGCAGCGACACGTCCTGGACGGCGGCCAGACCCGTGCCGAGACCGAACCAACCGGGCAGATTGACGCGGGTCTGGGTCCAGGCGAACACCCACGGGATCGCACGCAGGTCGTCCAACCCCTTGGCGGCCGAACGGCGCGAGGGGCGCGAGCCCAGGCGCAGCTCTCCCAGCTCCTCCAAGGGACTGACCTGGGAGAACCACACGGCGAAGTCCTCGGTGCCGATGAGGTCGAGGTAGGTCTCCTGCGCGGCGGCCGCAATGGTGTCGGCGTGGGCACGGAACCCCTCCGCCGCCGCGCGCTCGCGCTCCTGCACACGGTCGGTGGAGGCCATCAGCACCGCGTGGCCGACCTGTTCGATGTGGCGGCGGGCGATGGCTTCCTGACCGTAACGCGCGAAGATGACCTCGCCCTGCTCGGTGACCTTGAACCGGCCGTCGACCGACCCGGGTGCCTGGGCGAGCAGCGCACGGCTGGCAGGCCCCCCGCCCCGGCCCAGGGAACCGCCGCGCCCGTGGAAGAGGGTGAGCCGGATCCCGTTCTCGCGCGCCCATTCCGAGAGGCGGGCCTGGGCGTCGTACAGGCGCAGCGTGGCGCTGACCGGGCCGACGTCCTTGGCGGAGTCGCTGTAGCCGAGCATGACCTCCAACCGGCGTCCGGTCTCGTCCAGGCGGCGCTGCACCGGGGCCAGGTCCAGCATCCCGGCGAGCACGTGCGGGGACGCCTCCAGGTCGGCGCCGGTCTCGAAGAGCGGGATCACGTCGAGGACGGGCCTGCGTTCTTCCGGCAACGCGTAGGAGGCCAGCTCGTGCACGGCGGAGATGTCCTCGGCCGAGCGGGTGAAACTGACGATGTAGCGGCGGCAGGCGTCGACCCCGAAACGTTCCTGGATCCAGGAGATGACCCGGATCGTGGCCAGGACCTCCTCGGTGCGCTCCGAGGGGCGCTTCCCGGCGCGCAGTTCGGCCAGCGCCGCGGCGTGCACCTCGCTGTGCTGGCGGATCTCGAGCTCGGCGAGGTGGAACCCGAAGGTCTCGGCCTGCCACACCAGGTGCTGCAGCTGCCCGTAGGCCTGACGGACCGCGCCCGCTTCTGCCAAGGAGTTCTGGACGGTGCGCAGGTCCTCGAGGAAGGACTCGACGCCGGGGTAGGCCAGGTCGGCGTCGCGCTCGCGCGTGGCACGCAGGCGCGCGGCGGCCAGCAGCAGGAGCTGGCGGTGGGGCTCGTTGGGTGAGCGGTTGCCGATCTCGGCCATGAGGCCGGGGTGCCCGGCCTTGGCGGTGGAGATGGCCTCGTGCAGGTCCTTGTCTGCGGGGGTGAGGTTGGAGTATGCGGTCAGGGTGCGTGCGACCCGGTCACAGGAGGCTTCGAGCCCGCGCAGCACGTGCTCGGACTGGATCGTCATGGCCTCGCGGGTGACTTCGTGGGTAACGAAGGGGTTGCCGTCGCGGTCACCACCGATCCAGCTCCCGTAACGCACGAAGGGCAGCGCGCGGGGCGGGCGGGTGCCGGTGCCCTCGGGGTCCACGGCCGCGTCGAGGGAGCGGTAGACCTGCGGGACGACGGAGAAGATGGTCTCGTCGAAGGCCGCCAGGGCGGTACGCACCTCGTCGAGCGGGTCGAGCTTGGTGTAGCGCAGCTGGGAGGTGCGCCAGAGCAGGTCGACCTCCTCGAGCAGGCGCCGGTGCGCCTCGGCGGCGGCGCTGCTCCCCTCGTGCGCGGCGTGCCAGGCCTCGAGCTGGGCGCTGACGCGCAGGATCGAGGTGGACACGGCGCGGCGCCGGGCCTCGGTGGGGTGGGCGGTGAAGACCGGGTGGAACTCCATGCCCTCCAGGAGGTTCTCCAGGCTCTCTTCGCCGCCGCCTTCCTCGCGGACGGCGCGCACGGCCGCGGCGAGCGATTCCGACGGGGGGTTCTCGGCGTCGTCCCGTTCGCGCAGGGCGCGCATGCGTTGGTGTTCCTCGGCCAGGTTGGCCAGGTGGAAGTAGACGGTGAAGGCGCGGGCGACCTGCTTGGCCCGCTCCAGGGGCCAGGCCCCCACCAGGCGGGTGATCTCCTCGCCCTCGACCGTGCCCTCGCGTGCCCCGATCACCGCGTGCCGGAGTTTCTCCACATCCGCGAGGAGATCGGCTCCCCCGCTCTCGGCGAGGATCGTCCCGAGCATCTCGCCGAGCAGTTTTACGTCGCTGCGGAGCTGCTCGGGGACTTCCTGCCGTGCACTGTCGCGTTCCGCGTTCACCGCTGTCATGGGCCCGAGCCTACAGAGATCACCGGCCCCGTAATACGAGCGGGGCCACATTTTCCGTATTTCGCAGCGGCGTGAATTATTGTGATTATTCGACTATTTCGCACAGGATTTATTCCCATTCCACGCCCGAGAGCCCTCGAGAGACACGCCGCCGGAAGCGGTCGAGGGACGCCGGGCCCGCGCTCACCGGGAGGGGACCGCGCCTTCCCAGGTAACCCAGGGCCGCGTACGGATCCCTGTGGGGCACAGAGTTAACCTGCGTTGTTATGGCCACCGAAGCCCCTGAACCACTCCCCGCGGACGAGATCGACATCCACACCACCACGGGCAAGCTCGCCGACCTACAGCGCCGCCGTTACGAGGCGGTCAACGCAGGGTCGGAACGGGCCGTGGAGAAACAGCACGCCAAAGGCAAGATGACCGCACGCGAGCGGATCGACGCCCTGCTCGATCCCGGCTCGTTCGTCGAGTTCGACGCCCTGGCCCGGCACCGTTCCACCAGTTTCGGCCTGGAGGACAAGCGCCCCTACGGCGACGGTGTCGTCACCGGGCACGGAACCGTGGACGGCCGCCCCGTCGCCGTGTTCAGCCAGGACGTCACCGTGTTCGGCGGTTCCCTGGGCGAGGTCTACGGCGAGAAGATCATCAAGGTCCTCGACCACGCCCTGCAGAACGGTTGCCCCGTCGTGGGCATCAACGAGGGCGGCGGCGCCCGCATCCAGGAGGGTGTGGTCGCGCTCGGCCAGTACGGCGAGATCTTCCGCCGCAACACCCACGCCTCCGGGGTGATTCCGCAGATCTCCCTCATCATGGGCGCCACCGCCGGCGGCCATGTCTATTCCCCGGCCCTCACCGACTTCACCGTGATGGTCGACCAGACCTCGCAGATGTTCATCACCGGCCCCGACGTCATCAAGACGGTCACCGGCGAGGACGTGTCGATGGAGGAACTGGGCGGCGCCGCCACCCACACGGCCCGCTCCGGTGTGGCCCACTACATGGGCACCGGCGAGCAGGACGCCGTCGACTACGTCAAGGACCTGCTGGCGCACCTGCCCGACAACAACCTGGACGAAGCGCCCCCGGTTCCGCCCGAGGAGGCCCCCGCCGAGGAGGTCACCGACTCCGACCTGGCGCTGGACACGTTCGTGCCGGACTCGGCCAACCAGCCCTACGACATGCGCACGGTGCTGGAGTCGGTGCTGGACGACGGCGACTTCCTGGAGGTCCACGCCCGGTTCGCGACCAACCTGGTGGTGGGTTTCGGCCGTGTCGACGGCCGGTCCGTCGGTGTGGTGGCCAACCAGCCCCAGAGCCTGGCCGGCTGCCTGGACATCGACGCGTCGGAGAAGGCCGCGCGTTTCGTACGCACCTGTGACGCGTTCAACGTCCCGGTGCTGACCTTCGTGGACGTGCCCGGGTTCCTTCCCGGTACCGACCAGGAGTGGGACGGCATCATCCGCCGCGGCGCCAAGCTGCTCTACGCCTACTCCGAGGCCACGGTCCCCCTCATCACCGTCATCACCCGCAAGGCCTTCGGCGGTGCCTACGACGTCATGGGCTCCAAGCACCTGGGCGCGGACGTCAACCTGGCCTGGCCCACGGCCCAGATCGCGGTCATGGGTGCCCAGGGCGCGGTGAACATCCTGCACCGGCGCACCCTGGCCGATGCCGACGACGTCGAGGCCGAACGGGCCCGTCTCGTCACCGAGTACGAGGAGACCCTCCTGAATCCGTACTCGGCGGCCGAGCGCGGTTACGTGGACGGCGTCATCATGCCCTCGGAGACCCGGGACCAGGTCGCCAAGGCCCTCAAGGCACTGCGGAACAAACGCAAGCAGCTTCCGCCGAAGAAGCACGGGAACATCCCGCTGTGAGCGCGCACAGCAGCGAGCCGCACCTGGCCGTGGTCAGGGGCGAGCCGACCGCAGAGGAACTCGCCGCGCTCACCGCGGTGCTCGGCGCACGTGCCGCGCAGGCCCGGGCCGCCGCGGAGGCCACGCCGCCCGAACCCGTGTCGGGGTGGCGCGACCGGGCACAGGGCCTGCGGGGCCGTGTTCCCCCCAGGCCCGGGCCGGGCGCGTGGCGCTCGAGCATGCGGTAACCCGCAGCCCCCGATGTCCGAAGCCCCCGTAGAGCGGTCGGCGCGTCACCGTTCCACGTTCCTGCAGGAGGATTTCCCACCGTGCGTAAAGTCCTGATCGCCAACCGCGGCGAGATCGCCGTACGTATCGCCCGTGCCTGCCGCGATGCCGAGCTGGCCAGCGTCGCGGTCTACGCCGACCCCGACCTGGACGCCCCCCACGCCAAGATCGCCGACGAGGCCCATGCGCTGGGCGGGTCCACCCCGGCCGAGTCCTACCTGGACATCGGCAAACTCCTGACGGTGGCCGCCGCCACCGGCGCCGACGCCGTCCATCCCGGCTACGGGTTCCTGGCCGAGAACGCCGACTTCGCCAGGGCCGTGACCGATGCCGGTCTGACGTGGATCGGCCCGCCCCCGTCGGCGATCGAGTCCCTGGGCGACAAGGTCCGGGCCCGCCACATCGCTCAGAAGGTCGGTGCCCCGCTGGTGGCCGGGACCCCCGACCCGGTCGAGTCGGCCGAGGAGGTCCTGGCCTTCGCCGAGCAACACGGCCTGCCTATCGCGATCAAGGCCGCGTTCGGCGGCGGGGGGCGCGGCCTGAAGGTCGCCTACACACTCGACGAGGTACGCGACGCCTACGAGTCGGCGGTGCGTGAGGCCGTGACCGCGTTCGGGCGCGGCGAGTGCTTCGTGGAGCGCTACCTGGACCGTCCCCGCCACGTGGAGACCCAGTGCCTGGCCGACACCCACGGCAACGTCGTGGTGGTCTCCACCCGGGACTGCTCGCTGCAGCGCCGCCACCAGAAACTGGTCGAGGAGGCCCCCGCCCCGTTCCTGACCCAGGACCAGAACGAGCGCCTCTACTCGGCTTCCAAGGCGATCCTGGCCGAGGCCGGGTACGTGGGCGCGGGCACCTGTGAGTTCCTGGTGGGCACCGACGGCACCATCTCGTTCCTGGAGGTCAACACCCGCCTGCAGGTCGAGCACCCGGTCACCGAGCAGGTCACCGGCATCGACCTGGTGCGGGAGATGTTCCGTGTGGCCCAGGGCCAGGAACTGGGTTACGAGGACCCCCCGGTGAGCGGGCACTCCTTCGAGTTCCGCATCAACGCCGAGGACGCCGGCCGGAACTTCATGCCGGCCCCGGGCACGATCACCGAACTCTCGCTTCCGGGCGGGCCGGGCGTGCGGGTGGACACCGGGTGCGAGGCCGGTTTCACCGTCCCGCAGGCCTTCGACTCGATGGTGGCCAAGCTGGTGGTGACAGGACGCACGCGCGCCGAGGCGCTGCAGCGCTCGCGGCGGGCGCTGGCGGAGTTCACCGTCGGCGGCATGCCCACCGTGATCCCCTTCCACCAGGCGGTCGTGACCGATCCGGCCTTCGCCCCCACCGACCCGGAGCAGGCCTTCTCCGTCTACACGCGCTGGATCGAGACCGAGTTCGACAACCGGATCGAGCCGTGGTCGGGTGCCCCGGGCGAGGCGTCCGAGGGCGGGCGCGAGCACGTGACCGTGGAGGTGGGCGGCAAGCGTGTGGAGGTCGTGCTGCCGGCCTCCCTGGGCGCGGCGGCCCAGGCACCGCANGCGGCGGGGGCGCGACCGCCGCAGGCGGCGACGCGCTGGTCTCGCCGATGCAGGGCACCGTGGTCAAGCTCGTGGCCGAGGAGGGCGCCGAGGTCGCCGAGGGCGACACGGTCGTGGTCATCGAGGCGATGAAGATGGAGCAACCGCTGAGCGCACACAAGTCCGGTGTGGTGACCGGCTTGAAGATCGACGCGGGCGAGGCCGTGGGCAACGGCGCGGTCGTCTGCGAGATCAAGGACGCCTGAGGCTTTCGGTACGAGCGGGCGGGTACCGGGCGGTGCCCGCCCGCGTCGTGCTCGGGCCTGTCCGCTCGGCCGCGCGTCGAGTGGGGCCCCGGGGCGGTGATTATCGACTCACACGTTACCGGGAAGAAGCACGCGGAGCCCGGCGCATGAAGGGTTTTGTTCGATATCCATCGAATCACCGGGCTTCTGTGTATGGAAAAGGTAAACGAACCGGGTTATCGTGCTGAATCGTGACGAACATCTGGGGACTGACACGACGGTGGCACATCGACCTGTGCCGCTGCTCCAGCCACGCGTGTAGCTGACCGCGGCCCGTTGACCCCGCCCGCGCGCCCGACCACGGGCAGCCGAGGCACCTTCCGGAGCCGTTCCCTGTCCCGCGTCACCCGACGGTGATCCCTCTCCGACCCCTCGCGCCGAGCGCACACCCCATGAGGCACGACCCACAGGTGTGCCCTCGGCTCTCCGCACACCACCTGGAGCAACACCGTGTCCGCACAGAGCACCACCGAAGCGCCCGCGCGACGAAGAGCCTGGATCCCCTCCTTCACCGTCCAGGTCTTCCTCGCACTGTTCCTGGGCGTGGGCCTGGGCTTCACCGCCTTCCAGATCAGCCCGCCCGACGCCGACGGCGAGGCCACCAACGGCCTGGCCACCACACTCGACCTGTTCGGCAGCACGTTCGTGACGCTGCTGCAGACGGCCGTCCCGCCGTTGATCGTCCTGGCGGTCGTCTCCTCGATCGCGAACCTGCGCAACGTCACCAACGCAGCGCGACTGGCGGGCCAGACCCTGCTGTGGTTCGCGATCACCGCGCTCGTCGCCGTCTCCATCGGCATCACGCTCGGCCTGACTCTGCGCCCGGGCGTCAACAGCGGCGTGGATCCCACCACCCAGCAGGACCCGGGACGCGATGTGTCCTGGCTCGACTTCATCCAGGGCCTGGTCCCCGCCAACATCTTGGGTCTGGAGGCCGAGACCACCGGCGCCGGCGACGACCTCGCCACGGGGCTGTCGTTCAACGTCCTGCAGCTCATCGTCATCGCGGTCGTGCTCGGTATCGCCGCGGTCAAGGTCGGCAAGCCCGCCGAACCCTTCATCGAGTTCACGCACTCGGCCCTGCAGATCGTGCTCAAGGCGCTGTGGTGGATCATCCGCCTCGCCCCGATCGGCACCCTCGGCCTGCTCGGCAACGCGGTCTACAGCTACGGCTGGCACACCATCGGCGCGCTCGGCCAGTTCGTCCTCACGGTCTACGCCGGACTGGCGCTGGTGCTCTTCGTCGTCTACCCGGTACTGGCCCGCCTGCACGGCTTGTCCCCGGCCAAGTACTTCTCCGGTGTCTGGCCGACCGTGCAGCTCGGTTTCGTCTCGCGTTCCTCCATGGGCGTCCTGCCCATCACCCAGAAGGTGGCCGAGCAGAACCTGGGCGTGCCCCGTTACTACGCGGCCTTCGCCGTACCGTTCGGGACCACCACGAAGATGGACGGCTGCGCGGCGATCTACCCGGCGATCTCGGCGATCTTCATCGCGCAGTTCTTCCCCGGCATCAGCCTCGGCCTGACCGACTACCTGCTGATCGCCCTGGTCTCGGTCATCGGTTCGGCGGCCACCGCGGGTACCACCGGCGCCGTCGTGATGCTGACCTTGACCCTGTCCACGCTGGGCCTGCCCCTGGAGGGTGTGGGCCTGCTGCTGGCGGTCGACCCGATCCTCGACATGGGCCGCACCGCCGTGAACGTGGCCGGACAGGCACTGATCCCCGCGATCGTCGCCAAGCGTGAGGGCATCATCGACCTGGAGCGCTACAACACCCCGCGCGGCGGGAACGGCTTCGTGCCGCTCGACGAGGAGGACACGGTCGACGCGGGTACTGCCCGCGAGGACACGGCCGACTCGGGCGGGGACACCTCCGGCAGTGGGTCCGCGGACGGCTCTGCGGAGGCCCGCGGGGAGACGGAGCGCGCCCCCGCGAGCTCCGCTCCGGCGGCCAAGGACTGATCCGGACCCGCCCGTGCGGCGGGTACCCGATCACGCGGTGGCGGCCCGGAAGGACTCCGGGACCGCCACCGCGCGTGTCGTGCCCGGACCCACCGCCGGAACCGGCCGCACGGAGCCAAGGGCACCGAGCCCACCAGGAACTACGAGGATTCGTGATTCGTCTTCGTGGGTGAGGGAAGCGAGAGGAACGATCATGTTGCGCCGCTTGGTAACACCCACAATGCTCACCGCCGGGCTCGCCGCCGCGGCGATGGCCGCCTCGGTGGCGCCCGCCGCCGCCGAGACCGATGAAGCCACCGGCCTGCCCGACACCCAGGACGTCGTCAGCGAACTGGAGAACGACGGCGTCTACGTCGATCCCGCCATCGAGGTCGGAACGGGCGAGGACGCGATCCCCGAGGGAGAGATCGCGGTCCTCGAGGACGCGGCCGCCCAGGCAGAAACCCCCGTCTATTACGTCCTGGTCCCCGGGGGCAACACCACCTCCGAGGCCGGTGTGGACGCGTTCATGGACCCCGTCATGGCCGAGGTCGGGGACGGTGCCTACGGGGTCCTCTCCGGATCCGACTCGTTCGAGGTCACCTCACCGAACATCGAGGACACCGAGGCGATCCGCGAACTGTCCCTCCAGGAGGGCGGCGGTGCCACGGGCGATCCCAACCCGATCGACACGCTCGCGGCGGTCCCCGAGGCCACGACCGAGCTCGAAGAGGCCCAGGACACCAATGCCGTCTCCGGCTTCGTCCTGCTGGCCGTCCTCGTTCTGCTCATCGGCGCCGGCGGCTGGTTCGTCCACAATCAGCGCAAGAAGCGCGAGGCGGAGAAGGCCAGGCAGCTCGAGGAGATCAAGCAGATGGCCACCGAGGACGTCGTGCGCCTCGGCGAGGACGTCTCACGTTTCGAGATCGACCTGTCGGCGGTCGACGAGGCCACCCGTGAGGACTACACGCGGGCCATGGACTCCTACGACCAGGCCAAATCCCTCCTCGACACCATCCAGGAGCCTGACCAGGTCCGCCTGGTCACCGGCGCCCTGGAGGACGGCCGCTACTACATGTCCGCCACCCGGGCCCGCCTCAACGGCGAGAAGGTGCCCGAGCGCCGCGGCCCCTGCTTCTTCAATCCTCAGCACGGGCCCTCCACCCAGGACGTCACCTGGGCCCCGCCCGGCGGCAGCCCGCGCGAGGTCACCGCGTGCGACCAGTGCGCGCAGGCCGTGCGCACCGGCGGTCAGCCGGACGTGCGCATGGTCGAGGTCGACGGCGAGCGCCGCCCGTACTACGACGCCGGACCGGCCTACTCGCCCTACGCCGGCGGCTACTTCGGCCTGAACATGATGACGGGCATGTTCACCGGAATGATGATGGGCTCGATGATGGGTTCCATGATGGGCGGCGGAATGATGGGTGCCGGGGCCGAGGACATGGGCGACGCCGGGGGCGACTTCGGCGGCGGGGACTTCGGTGGCGGCGACTTCGGCGACTTCGGGGGCTTCGACTTCTGACGCCGGGCCTGGCCCGACCCTGCCCCACGCTCCCTCACGGGCGCGTCGGGCACACGCTCGGCGCGCCCGGTCCCTTGTGCGTTCACGGCCCTTGGACGGCCGGGGCCCACACGGGACGGGAACGCCCCGGGACGGGAACGCAGCCCCCTGTGGACCCCGGCGAGGCGAGGCGGGTCTACTCCGGGGAGGCCAGCATGAGGGAGCGGGCTGCCTCGGTGACGCTGCCGGACAGCGACGGGTACACCGAGAAGGTGTGGGCGAGGTCGTCCACGGTCAACCGCTGCTGCACGGCCACCGACACCGCCAGGATGAGCTCACTGGCCCGCGGTCCGACGATGACGCCGCCGAGGACGATGCCGGTGTGCTGGCGGCAGATGAGCTTGACGAAGCCGTCCTCGACGTCGTTCATCTTCGCCCGGGGATTGGTGTTGAGGGGCAGGGTGACCGAACGCCCGTCGATCCGGCCGCTGCGCACGTCGTTCTCGCTCGCACCCACAGCGGCCAGTTCCGGGTGGGTGAAGACGGTGGAGGCGACCGTGGACAGCTTCAGGGGGGCCACGGCCTCTCCCAAGGCGTGCCACATGGCGATCCGGCCCTGCATGGCGGCCACGGAGGCGAGCATGTTCACACCGGTGCAGTCACCGGCCGCGTAGACGCCCGGGACCGAGGTGCGTGAGACACGGTCGACGTCGATGAACCCGCTGCCGGCCAGGCGGACCCCGGCCTCCTCCAGGCCCAGGCCGTCGGTGTTGGGGATCATGCCGACCGTCATGAGGCAGTGGCTGCCCTCGACGACTCGGCCGTCGGAGAGGGTCACCTCCACCCCTTCGCCGGTGTTGACGACCGACTCGGCACGGGTGCGGCTGAGCACGGTCATACCGCGCCGCATGAAGACCTCCTCCAGGACCTCGGCGGCGTCCGAGTCCTGGGTGGGCATGACCAGTTCGCGGGAGGAGACGAGGGTGACGTCGGATCCGAGCGACTGGTAGGCGCTGGCGAACTCGGCACCGGTCACACCGGAACCGACGACGATGAGGCGCTCGGGCAGCTCCTCGAGGTCGTAGAGGTGGCGCCAGGTGAGGATGCGTTCCCCGTCGGGGCGCGCGGTGGGGAGTTCGCGGGGGTGGGCTCCGGTGGCCAGGAGGACGACGTCGGCGCGCATCCGCTGGTCGTCCACGGCGACGATGTGCGGGTCGACCAGCCGGGCCTCGCCGGTGATGACCTTGACGCCCTCCTTGACGAGTCGGGCGTGCGTGTCCTCGGACTGCGCCTCGGCCAGGCGTTTGATCCTGGGGTTGACCTCGTTCACGTGCGCCTCGACGCCCGATGCGTGCTCGTGCACGCCGGGGATGTGGAGGCCGAGGTGACTGGACTCGCGTACGTAGGTGGCACGCGTGGAGGTGGCGATGAGGCTCTTGGAAGGGACGCAGTCGGTGAGGACGCAGGCGCCGCCGATTCCGTCGCGTTCCACCACCGTCACGTCCGCGCCGAGCTGTGCTGCGACCAGTGCCGCCTCGTAGCCCCCGGGTCCGCCTCCGATGATCACGACCTTCGTCACGCTGCTTCACTCCCTCTGCGGGCGGCCCGCACACCCGTTCCCGGTCGGGGACGATGTTCGGGCATGGACGGGCTCCACCTGGTTTTATCGCTTCCTCCCATTGTCGGCCATGTGAACCGTCATTCCGCCCGCCTGACACCCAGCGTTGCGTTCCGGAACAATTCCATTACACAGCGGTAGCATCCGTCTCGTGAGCGATACAGAGCAGCCGCCCCGTACGACCGAGAAGGCGGAGGAACTGGCGGGCTCGGCCGCACACGAGTTGCTGTCCCACGCCGGAGCCGATTCCTTCGACGCCATGGTGGTGCTCGGCTCGGGCTGGGCCGGCGCGGTGGACGCGCTGGGTACGCCGGACATCGAACTGGACGTGACGGAGCTCCCGGGGTTCCACGCGCCCACGGCCGAGGGCCACACCTCCGTCGTGCGCAGTATGTGGGTGGGCGAGAAGCGGGTCGCGGTCTTCATGGGCCGCATCCACCTCTATGAGGGATACGACGCCATGGACGTGGCGCACGCGGTGCGCACCGGCATCGCGGCGGGGGCCGGAACCGTGGTCCTGACCGGATCGGCCGGTTCGTTGCGCGCCGACATCGCCCCGGGCCAGCCCGTGGTCGTGCGCGACCACATCAATCTGACCGGCCGTTCACCCCTGGTGGGCGCCACGTTCGTGGATCTGTCCCGCGCCTATTCCGAGCGGTTGCGGGAGGTCGCCCGCGAGGTGGACCCGTCCCTGGCCGAGGGTGTGTACGCGTCCGCGGTCGGGCCTCAGTTCCAGACCCCGGCGGAGCTGAACGTGCTGCGCCAGGCCGGTGCGGACGTCGTGGGGCGGTCGATCTCGTTGGAGACGATCGCAGCCGCGGGGGCGGGGGCCGACGTCCTGGCCCTGGCGATGGTCAGCAACGACGCCATGAGCGCGCTCTTCCAACCCTTCGAGGCCGAGCACGCCCTCGAGGTCGTCGCCCAGCGGGCCCACCGTCTCGGGGAGCTCCTCAACCGTGTGATCTCCCGGATCTGATCCGGCCCCGCACGGCAACGGCCCCGGCCGAGCGAACCTCTCGGCCGGGGCCGTCGGGCTGACCGGGGATCCGTACGTGTTCGCAGCTGCCGGAGCGGCCCCGCCCCGGCTGCGCCCGGCACCGGCGTGGCGAGCGTGCACCCCGAGGCCGTGGGGTGGACAGCGCCGGGCGCGGCCAGGACGGGACGGGGCGGGTATTCCTACCCCGGTGGCGACCGCCGCGCAGGGCCCCCGCAGACCCCGTTGGACTCGCGGCGGGCGGCACCTTCTCTTCCCGTTGAGCGGACGGACCGCACGTGCCTGAGGGGAATTGCTCCGAACCGGGCCATCCGCGCTAAGCCCGCCCGGAACATTTCCCTTAGGCATGCCTAACCTAACCAGAGTCGGCAGTGCGGCGTCAAGGCCGTTCCACACACGTCGGGCCCGGCCCCGAGAAGGCGGGGACCGGGTCCGACGGCAGGTCTGCCGAGGGTGGCTCACGCCAGGAGGAACACCGCCACCAGCATCGCGGCGGTCAGGCTCAGCACGACGATCACCTCGACCGGAACCATCGCCTGGGGCCGGTCCTCGGCACCGATCGCGGCGGGGCCGGCCTCGTCGGCGTCCTTGATCGGGCCGCCCAGGGGCCGGGCCCGGTGCCGCTCTGCGTCCCGGCGCAGGTCGCGCGCCATGAGGTCGACCGGACGGGCCCTCTCGGGGTCGTCGTCGACGTCGGTGTCGATGTGGCCGGAGTCCCGGCGCATGTTCTCCCGCACCTTGGAACGCTTCGACTCACGCAGCGGCCAGGAACGCACCACTCCGGCCGGGGTGTGCACACGCAGCACGTCGAGGACGTCGATCCACTCCACCGCGCTCCAGGGCACGAACACCTCGCGCAGCGGGTTGATCATGCGGAGACCGCGCTCGGTGGAGACCACACGGGGCCGCAGCCACATGATGTACACGCCGGCGACGCTCGCCGCCAGGAACGCAGAGGCGATCCAGGCCATGCGTCCCTCCCCGCGCAGCAGCACGTCGATCAGGAGCAGCAGGGCGACGACGGTCCACACCACACCCATCACCCGCGTGAAGGTGGCGTAGTGCGTCGTACTCTCCTTCGTGGTCACCGTTCGGTCGCCCACTTCAGGCGCGCGTACCCGGGCTTGATGATGCCGTTGATGAGGGACAGACGCTCGTCGAAGGACAAGAACGCCGACTTCATGGCGTTGACCGTGAACCACTGCAGGTCGTCCCAGTCGTAGCCGAAGGCATCGCTGAGCTTGGCGAACTCCCCGGACAGGCTGGTACCGCTCTGCAACCGGTTGTCGGTGTTGACCGTCACCCGGAAACGCAGGTCGCGCAGCATCCCGATGGGGTGCTCGGCGATGGAGGGGGCCGCACCGGTCTGCACGTTGGAGCTGGGGCACATCTCCAGCGGCACACGCTTGTCGCGCACGTACTGCGCGAGACGGCCCAGCACCGGGGCACCGTTGTCGTCGTGGTCGATGTCGTCGACGATGCGCACGCCGTGGCCGAGCCGGTCGCAGCCGCACCACTGCAGGGCCTCCCAGATGGAGGGCAACCCGAAGGCCTCGCCCGCGTGGATCGTGAAGTGGAAGTTCTCCCGGCGCAGGTACTCGAAGGCGTCCAGGTGGCGCGTGGGCGGGTTCCCGGCCTCGGCACCGGCGATGTCGAAGCCCACGACCCCCACGTCGCGGTGGCGTACGGCGAGTTCGGCGATCTCCGAGGAGCGTGCGGCGTGGCGCATCGCCGTCACGAGCTGCCCGGTACGGATGGGGTTTCCCTGATCGGCGGCGCGCTTCTCACCCAGGTCGAGCCCTTCCTGGACGGCCTCGACGACCTCCTCCAGGGAGAGCCCGCCCTCCAGGTGCTGCTCGGGGGCGTAGCGCGACTCCACGTAGACGACACCGTCCGCGGCCAGGTCCTCAGCGCACTCGGCGGCGACGCGGACCAGCGCATCGCGGGTCTGCATGACCGCGGTGGTGTGGCTGAAGGTCTCCAGGTACCGCTCCAGAGAACCGGAGTCGGAGGCCTCGCGGAACCAGTTGCCCAGCTCCACGGGGTCGTAGGTGGGCAGGCCGGTGTATCCGGAGTCCCGGGCGAGCTCGACGACGGTCTCCGGGCGCAGCCCGCCGTCGAGGTGGTCGTGCAGGAGCACCTTCGGCGCCTGCCGGATCTGCTCAACAGTGAGTGGCTGGTTCATGTTCCACAGCATGCCACCCGCAGGAAAGCGCGCCCGACACCGCGGGGGAAGTTGCCGAGGATCCGGCAGATGAGCCGGGCGCCCGCCACCCCACCGCACGGGACACGGCGGGGAAGGCCCCTCCGCACGGCGGCGGCCGTAGGCTCAGGCCATGGCCTCGCTGTCGACCCGTTCACCGGGCCGTGAGGCCTCCCACAGCGCGGTCAGCGCGGTGGTGGCGGCGAACCGGGTGCCGATCCCGATGGCGCGCTCGTCGGCGTCGAAGGTGCCCCTGTGCAGGTCCAGCATCGGCCCGTCCCGGTCCGGGGAGTGGGTGCCCAGCCGGGCCAGGGCGCCGGGTGCGTGCTCGAGGTACCAGGCGAAGTCCTCCCCGCCCAGGCTCTGCGAGGTGGAGGCGACCGCTTCCTGGCCCAGGGCACGGGCAGTGGCCTCGCGCATGATCTCGATGCTGGTGGCCTCGTTGATGGTGGGCGGGACCCCTCGCCGGTAGGTCACCTCGGGGCGGGCGCCGTAGACGGAGGCCACCGATTCGACCAGGCCCTTCACGATGTCGGGGGCCTCGTGCCAGGCCTCGTCGTCCAGGCAGCGCACAGTGCCCTCGGCGACGGCGTCGTCGGGGACGACGTTGGGTGCCGAGCCCGCACTGACCCGGCCCCACACGAGGCTGAACCCGGCGCGGGGATCGACCAGCCGGGAGAGGGCGGCGGGCAGCTCGGTGACGATCTTGCCCAGGGCGTAGACGAGGTCGGCGGTCAGGTGCGGACGTGCGGTGTGGCCGCCGGGGCCGGACAGGCGCACCAGGAGCTGGTCGCAGGCAGCGGTGATACCGCCGCTGCGCAGTCCCACCTTGCCGACCGGGAGGCGGGGATCGCAGTGCAGGGCGAAGACCCGGTCCACACCCTCCATCGCCCCGGCCTTGACGACCTCCACGGCGCCGCCGGGCAGTTCCTCGGCGGGTTGGAAGAGCAGCCGCACCCGCCCGGGCAGGGCACCGGCCCGCTCCTGCTGGGCCAGGAACAGGCCGGCCGCGAGCAGCACGGTGGTGTGCACGTCGTGTCCGCATGCGTGCGCGACCCCCGGCACGGTGGAGCGGTAGGGCGTACCGTCCTTCTCGTCGGTCAGGGGCAGCGCATCGATGTCGGCGCGCAGGGCCACGACGGGCCCGGGGCCGGAGCCGATGTCACAGACCAGCCCCGTGCCCACGGGAAGGATCTTCGGCTGCAACCCGGCCGCCCGCAGGCGTTCGGCGATGCGGCCCGTGGTGCGGTGTTCGGCGAAGGCGAGTTCGGGGTGCATGTGCAGGTCCCGGCGAAAGCCGATGAGCTCTCGCTCGTTGCGGGCCAGGAAGGCCGTCAACTGTTCCGGCAGGTCATGTCCCTGCATGCGAGGATCCCCTCTTCGTTCACGTCTTACCGCGCAGCCGGCTAGGTCGCCGGCACGGACACAGCGCGGGTGGGATCACCGCTACGGAGTTCGGCGGCGAGCAGGTCCACGACGTCGGAGGTGGAACCGCCGTCCGCGACGACCGCGCGCTGGCGCTCGTACGAGGCCCCTTTGTCCAGGATCTCCGACACCAGGTCCAGGTCCTCGGCGCAGCCCAAGCGGGCCGCGGTCGGCCGCAGTTCCCGAACGAGCTCGTAGAGGTCGTCACGGAGCGGAACGGTGGTTCCGTGGGCGTCCGTGATGACCCGGGCGTCGAGTCCGTAGCGGGTGGCTCGCCACTTGTTGTCCTTCACGACCCAGGGGGGCGGGCTGGGTAGCCCGTACCCGCGGTCGAGCTGGTGATCGAACAGTTCCACCAGGCTCTGGGAGAGCGCGGCAGCCATTCCCACCTCGCGCAGTGTGGGTATTCCGTCGAACATCCGGATCTCGATCGTGCCGAAATCGGGGTGCGGACGGATGTCCCACCACACTTCCTTGATGGAGGCGATCGTACCCGCCCTGAGTAGTGTTTCGAGGTATTCCTCGAAAGCCCGCCAGTGTGGAAGGTTCGGTGGCGGCCCGGAGGTGGGCAGGGCCCCGAAGATGATCGACCGCGCGGAGGCGAGTCCCGTGTCACTGCCGCCCCAGTACGGGCTGGACGCACTGAGGGCGAGGAAGTGCGGCAGATAATGGCTGAGGGCGTTGACGATGGGCACGGCCTTCTCCCGGTCGCGGACCCCCACGTGCACGTGGACTCCGCACGTGAGGATGCGCCGGGCCAACCACTGCATCTGGTCCACGAGTTCGCCGTAGCGTTCCCCGGGGCTGAGCTCCTGGTCCCGCCAGTCGTCGACGGGGTGGGTCCCGGAACAGGTCAGAGTGGTGCCCCAGGGGTGGAGGACCTCCCGCATACGGCCGATGTTGCGGTCGAGGTCGCCCTTGGCCTCCTCGACGGTCTCGCAGATGCCGGTGACGACCTCGACCTGGGACTGCATGAGTTCGTGGCGCAGCGGTGGATGCGCACTTCCGGAACTGAGGTCCGGGAGAGCTGCAAGTAGTTCGTGTGCTTCTTGGCGCAAATGTCGGGTTTTATGGTCGACGAGCTGGAGTTCCCATTCCACTCCGATCGTCGGGCGTTCGGATGACGTGAACGAAATAGCCATCTTCGTCCTCCAGGGGGTTCCGCGGCCTTTTTCCGGCCGGGCTGCCCGGCGAACCGGGACAGATGAGGACTACCCTCCCGGAGCCTGCCGTATACGGAGCGAAAACCCTGCAGGGGACGAACGACCTTCGTCCTGGGTAGAGCGGACAGGGTTCACTCGCGGTGCCCCGCCCCCGAGCGCATGAGCACCGCCGCGGCACCGGCCGTGACCGCCGCCGCGACGGTCGCCACGAGTGCGGCGAGGATCCGCTGTGCCAGACGCCGCTCGGCGAGCTCCCGCGGCGAGGGCCGCAGCACCGCCACCTTGCGGGTCCAGTCCATACCGCTGGCCTCCGGCAGCGGGAGCATCCCCGTGTAGGGCGGCAGGTCCGGGAGCCACGTGGCCGTCCACGCGGCACTGAACACGACCAGGCGCATGACCAGGTTGATCCACACCAGCAACCCCACCAGCACGGCGAAGGAGGCGTAGACCGGGTTGCTGAGGGTGCCGGACAACAGCATCGTCGCGGCCGACTTGAGGATCTCGAACCCGATCGCGCCGATGAGCGCACCCCGCCAGATCGGACGTGTGGCACGCCCCTCCCCCGACAACAGCGAGAAGGCCAGCACGAAGATCAACGCGTTCATGCCGATCGCGATGGCCACGGCCAACAGTCTCAGCGCCAGCCCCGCCACCACCGAACCGTCCAGGGACATCAGCCCCAGCAGCCAGTGCGTCGCGGTCTGAGCCACACTCGTGAAGGCGACCGTGAACAGCAGCGCCGTGCCCAGGCCCAGCATGACGAGCAGGTCGGCACCCTTGCGCACGACGTAGTTGGGGCCCTGGCGCATGCTGCGCAGCCAGATCGCGTGCAAGGCCTCGCGCAACGACGCCACCGAGTTCAGCCCCGCGTAGAGCAGACCCAGCGCACCGATCAGGCTCGCGCCCAGACGTGCTCGTGCGATCTGCTCCACCGGCAGCTGCTGCGACAACCCCGGCAGGGTCTCGTCCAGGACCTGTTCCAGGTACTGCTGGAGCTCGACGTCGACCGCCGTCAGGTGGCCGAGGACCGCGAAGGCCAGCGCGAGCAACGGGAAGAAGGACAGGAACGCGAAGTAGGTCACTGCTCCAGCGAGCTGGCTGCCGTTCTGGTCGGAGTACCGCTCGGACGCGCGCACCAGGTGGTCGGCGGCGGGACTGCGCCATCTCAGATCCCAGAAGGTGTCCATCGCCTTGTTCTGTGCACGCTGTGCGGCGCCGCGGGCCCGCTCGGCCACCGATGTCATCCGTCCAGCCTAAGGGCGGGGGGTGTCCGCCGCCGGAGTGGCCACGCCCACGCACGGCCCGCGCCCGGGCCGGTGCATCCTGGAGTGTGGAGGACAGCCGCGGCGGAGGAAGGGAAAGCACGGTGGGGGGCACGGGGACACGGTTGTGCGCGATGCTGGGCGTGGGCCCGGCCGGCCCGCGGGGGCCCTGGCCGGAGACCCCGCCGGACCCGGACGCCCTGGCCCAGGTCTTCCACGAGCGCTTCGCGGCGCCGCCCGCAGGTGTCTGGCACGCTCCGGGCCGCCTGGCGCTCATGGGCGAACACACGGCCGCGAGCGAGGGTGTGGGCCTGTACACCGCACTGCCGTGGGGTGTGACGGTGGCGCTCGGCCCGGCCGAGGACGGCGAGGTGCACGCCGCCCTGCCAGAGGGACCGGTGCGCGCCCGCTCCGCGACGGCCGTGGCAGTGACCGGCGCCGTCGAACGTGCCCGCCGCGAGGGGATCATGGCGCCCGGGACCGGGGTACGGGCCGTCGTCGACGCCGACCTGCCCGCACACGCATCCCTGGGGCGCACGGCCGCGCTCCGGGCCGCCACCTCACTGGCCCTGTCCGACCTGGGCGGGGCCCCGCCCCCCGAGGGCACCGACGCCGACGAGCGGGTCGCTCTGGTGGCCCGCCCCGGTCATGTCGTCCGGGTCAACCACAAGAACCTGCGCACGGCCGTGTTCCCCTTCGACCTGGCCGCGGAGGATCTGCACCTGCTCGTGGCCGACACCGGCGCCCTGCCCCGCCGTGACCTGCGCCGGAGGCGTGAGGAGGAACTCCGCCGAGCCGCACGGGCCCTGGGTCCCCTGCGGGCGGTCCAGGACCTGCCCGAGGCGCTGAACCGCCTCCCGGACGCTGCCCTGGCCCGCCGGGTGGAGTACGCGGTCACCGAGGTGCACCGCCTCAACGCGGCCGTGGGCCTGCTGCGCGCCGAACGGTTCGGTGAGCTCGGTCCGATCCTGTCCGCCTCCCACCTTTCGCTGCGCCGCTTCGAGCTGCCCACGCCGGACGTGGACCTGGTCGCCGAGGCCGCCTCCCGCGCCGGTGCACGCGGTACGCGGATGACCGGCTGGCGGGGCGCCGCGTTCGCCCTGGTCGGCGACGACCGGCTCGAACGGGTCCGCGCGAACGTGGAACGGGCCTTCTCCGGACGCGGTCCACGCGCCCCCCGTCTGCGCACCGCCCGTCCGGCCGCCGGGGCACACCGTCTGCGCTGATCCGTCTGCGCTGATCCCGAAAGGGGATGCTTACGGCCCGAAGGAGGCAGATCGCAAGATCTGCGAACCCGGCTACGCTGTCTGCGATCCCACAGGGGTGACGGCACATCCATCACGCGGAACGGGGACGGCAGATCCATGGCTGAGCGACCAGGACCGGGCGGGCACGGCTCGACCGGGGAACACGACCGGGGAGGGGTGTTCCGACGCGGCGGCGGCCCCGGCTCCCCCGACGAGTTCGAAAAGCTCTACCGCCCGCGTGAGTCCGAACAGCGTGCGGTGGGCGAGACCCGGCGTATGCCCTCGGCCGACGAGATCTCCCCGGCCCGGGGGCAGAAGAAGCGCCGCCGCACCCACTCCGACGCCCGGGAGTACGACGGCCGCGGCATCAAGCGCCGGGCCCGGGAACAGCGCAAACGCAGGTTCAGGACCATCCTGGTCATGGCCTTGGTGGTACTCCTGATCGTGCCGCTGGGGTTCTACCTGTGGGCGAACTCACGCCTGAACCGGGTCGAGGCCCTCCAGGACTACGAGGGCCGCCCCGACGACGGCCGCGGCACCGTCCACATGATCGTGGGATCCGACAGCCGCGACGGCATGGACGACGACCAGATGCAGGAGCTGGCGACCGGCGAGGCCGAGGGACAGCGCACCGATACGATCATGCTGCTGTACACCCCGCGCGACGGCGATCCCAGCATCATCAGTGTCCCCCGTGACTCCTTCGTCCCGATGGCCGTGCCCGGCTACGCCGACAACAAGATCAACACCGCCTACGCCGACTCGACGTGCGGCACGGACGAGGAGGGCGAGGAGGTCTGCGGCGGACCGGCGCCCCTGGTGGAGACCTTCGAACGCGCCTCGGGCGTGCAGGTCGACCACTACGTCGAGATCGGCATGGGCGGGTTCGTGGACCTCGTCGACGCCGTCGGTGGTGTGGAGCTGTGCCCCGAAGCACCCATGTCCGACCCCAAGGCCGGTCTCGATATCGAGGCCGGATGCCAGGACATGGACGGCGGTACCGCGCTCGGGTACGTGCGCACCCGTGACAGCCCCCGCGCCGACCTCGACCGCATCCAGCGCCAGCGGGAGTTCTTCTCCGCGCTGATCCAGGAGTCCAGTGCCCCCTCCACGATGTTCAACCCGTTCCGTGCGGGCCCGCTCGTGATCGCCGGGACCGACACGTTCACCGTCGACGAGGGCGACAAGCTCCGGCACCTGGCCGGCATGCTGTTGGCCATGCGCGGCGGTGTCGAGACGACGGCGATCCCTGTGGGCGAGACACCGACCCTGCCGAACGTGGGTTCGGTCGTGATGTGGGACGAGAGCCGCTCGGAGATGATGTTCGACGCGATACGCGAGGGTGAACCCATCCCCGAAGAGGCCATGCAGGACTGAGCCGAGCCTGCCGCCCTCCCCGGGCCCGCGGGTACGGGGAGGGCGGCGTGTGGGCGCCCCGGAGCGGTCCCCGCACAGCCGGGAGCGGGTGCCGGGGCGGACGACCGAGGCCCCTGAACAGAGCGAAGGGCCCGCCACCGGAGTGACGGGCCCTTCTGTGACGTTCCGAGCTGTGCGCGCCTACCCCCCAGCGGGCGCACTGCCGGCACGTCGGTCTGTGGCCTGGCGGGCCGAAACCCGCTCTGGCCTGCCGGTTCTCACCGGCTTGTTTCCACGATAAGTCAAAGCTCATCAAAGACGCGAATCGTATGCACGTGTTATAGGTCGCATCGGCGAGGAGCGGGCGACCCGGCCCTTCATCCTTGCACCGAACCGCCACGCATGCCCGCCGAACACGGCAAACGCCACCGGAAGATCTCCGCACGGCCTCCGGCGCACACGGATGCGCCCGGCCGGGTCCGGCGGATTCTTGGGGTCCTCGCAACACCTGACGGTCTACGTGGTCGTCAGTA
>NZ_ANBE01000007.1 GCF_000341145.1 Nocardiopsis xinjiangensis YIM 90004 | reverse complement strand
AACAAGGCCAGCCGTTCGGCCTCACCGGAATGGATCCCCCAGGTGTGGGTGAGATAGGCACCCAGGTTCTTCTGTCCGCCTGCTTCGAGGAGCTCGCCCGAGGCCTCCATCCGCGCGAGCGGCACGAGCAACCCGGCCCTGAGCTCATCGATGCGGGCGTGCACCGCTTCGATACGCCCCAACACCCCCGCGGCCGCACCGAAAGGAATGTCGCCCTCGAACGAGGCGATGACGTCCTGGACCGCAGTGCCCAGCGCGGCGACGGCCGCGTCGGGGGCCGTTCCTGCTCCGGGTACTGCGGCGTGTTCCGTCATGCTCCCATTCTAAGAGAAGCACCCCTGAAGATAACACTGCCTCCAAGGGTAGAAAACCCTTACCCTGACCCCGAGTCCTTTCTACGAAAGAGCTTCGCAGTTCCCCGTGGATGTTTCCCGAAAATGGCCTTGTGGATAACTCCATGGGTCCGCTTTCCCGGAGTAGAATGAGAGGCGCCCCGAGTGCGCACGCCGGATTGCTCCGTCCTCGATGCGTCACCGGGAGTGCCGGGGCCGGCCGTTACCTCCGCAGGAGCGAGCGGCCATGCCCACGCCACAAGCGGTGGCCGCAATGCCGCGCCCCAGGGGGCCTGGAAGTGTGCGCCCACCATTTCTTCACCCCCGGCACCATGAGAAACCCCATGACCCCAACCACAACCCCGCTGTCACCTCCAGACACCACAAACATCTCCCACCCCGGAATCACAAGAAACCCTTGTCATGGTCCCGGCGCGGAAAACAGCCCCACCCCCGGCTCAGGCACGACAGAAGCCCCGGCCCTTGTCAATGGTCCAGGTATCGCTTCTTCCGCCGCCGGTCTTTTGGCCCGGCGTGCCTCCAGGCGTTCACGGCATGAGTCCTCGCCCTGTCCGGTCTCGCCCTGTCCGGCCCCCGACTGTTCCGTCCCCGCTCTGCTCGGCCGACGGTAGGGCTCGGCCCCGGGGCGACAGGGTTCTCCGTGAGCGTGGGTCAAAAGGTGACAACAGGGCTTGACGCGTGCGATGTGAGCGTTAACACTGTTGCTCGCATCACATTCCCCCGTCCCGGAGGTGAACGCCCCGTGTCCACGACGGGTGGCCGCAGCCCGGTCATGTCCGACGTCGCGAAGGTCGCCGGTGTCTCCCATCAGACCGTCTCGCGTGTGGTCAACGGCCACCCGAATGTCCGCGAGGAGACTGTCGTACGGGTCCGCCGCGCCATCGCCGAGCTCGGATACCACCCCAACTCCACCGCACGCGCGCTCGTGACCCGGCGCACCAACGTGCTCGGTGCCCTGACTGTGGACACCACCCTGTTCGGGCCGGCCCAGACCCTCTCGGGTATAGAGCGGGCTGCCCGGGAAGCCGGGTACTTCCTCAGCATCGTCTCCGTCGACGACCCCAGCCCCGACGGGGTCGCAGAGGCCCTGGACCATCTGGTCCAACAGACCGTCGAGGGGTGTGTGGCCATCGCCCCCCAGCGGGAACTCGTGCACGCCTTGGCCGACCTGCCCGGGCCCCGCCCCCTGGTGGCGGTCGAGGGCGGTGAGGGGGCCGGGTTCCCGGTCGTCGGCGTCGACCAGGAACAGGGGGCCCGCGATGCCGTCCGCCATTTGCTCGGCCTCGGCCACCGGACCGTGCACCACGTCGCCGGTCGTACCGACTGGCTCGAGGCCGAAGCGCGTGTGCACGGTTGGCGCGAGGAACTCCTCGGCTCCGGCCGTGAGGTGCCCACCCCCTTGGCCGGTGACTGGAGCCCCCGCTCGGGCCACGAACTCGGCCGCCGTCTGGCCGAGCGCCAGGCCATGGGGGAGGAGGTCACTGCCGTCTTCGTCGCCAACGACCAGATGGCCGTGGGCGTGCTCAAGGCCCTCCACGAGGCCGGCCTCGGAGTGCCCGGCGACGTCAGTGTCGTCGGTTTCGACGACATCCCCGAAGCCGCCTATCTCACTCCGGGGCTGACCACCGTCGTCCAGGACTTCACCCGGGTCGGCGCCGCCGCCCTGGAAGTCCTCCTCGGTGCCCTGGAGACCCCCGACCGAACCGATGTCCCCGCCGACCGGACCGTGCCGGCCGTGCTCCGTGTGCGTGACTCCAGCGCACCCCCGCCTGCCTGACCCCGACCGGGCCCAGAGACCGCTCGGTCCTACCGTCCTCCACCACAACCCGTGCCCCGTACGCCCCCCGTGACCACGGCCGATCCATGCCTCGACCGTGGAGGAAGGTCCGCATGACACAGCATGTGAGCGCTCACAATCCCGTCGGGGACAGTGTGGCCGTCGGCCTCGACTTCGGGACCCTCTCCGGCCGCGCCGTCGTCGTCCGCGTCTCCGACGGTGCCGAGCTCGGCACCGCTGTCCACCCCTACCGTCACGGTGTCATCGCCGACCGGCTCCCCGACAGCAGCGCGGCCCTGGCCGCCGAGACAGCCTTGCAGGACCCCGAGGACTACCGGCAGGTCCTGAGNTTTCCCCGCCAGTACCTGCATGCCGGTCACCGCCGAAGGGGTGCCCTTGTGCGAGGTCGACCCGTACGTACCACGGCCGCACGCCTGGCCCAAACTCTGGCGCCACCACGCCGCCCAGCCCGAGGCCGATGCGGTCAACGCCGTGGCCACCGAACGCGGCGAACCCTGGCTGAGCCGCTACGGCGGACGTGTCTCCTCCGAGTGGCAACTCGCCAAGGCCCTCCAGGTACTGCGCGAGGACCCCGAGCTCTACCACCGTGCCGACCGTTGGATCGAGGCCGCCGACTGGATCGTCTGGCAGCTCTGCGGCGCCGAGACCCGCAACGTCTGCACCGCCGGCTACAAGGGCCAGTACCAGGACGGTTCCTGGCCCTCCCGGGAGTTCCTCGGCGCCCTCCACCCGGAATTCGCCGACTTCGCCCGCGACAAACTCGACCACCCCCTCTCCCAACTCGGCGACCGCGCCGGCGGTCTCACCGCCGAGGCCGCCGCACGCACCGGCCTGCCCGAGGGGATCCCCGTGGCGGTCGGCAACGTCGATGCCCACGTCACAGCTGCTTCCGCACGCACCACCCGGCCCGGACGGATGCTCGCCATCATGGGCACCAGCACCTGTCACGTCATGAACTCCGACGTCCTGGCCGAGGTCCCGGGAATGTGCGGTCAGGTCCTCGGCGGCATCGTCCCCGACAACTGGGGTTACGAGGCCGGACAGAGCGGTGTCGGCGACGTCTTCGCCTGGTTCGTCGACACTCACATACCCCCCGAGATCCACGAACGCGCCCGCGCCGACGGCGTCTCCGTCCACGACGTCCTCGCCGAGGAGACCGCTGAGGACCCCGTGGGCGCCCACGGACTCCTCGCCCTCGACTGGCAGAGCGGCAACCGTTCCGTCCTCGTCGACCACGACCTCTCCGGTGTCCTGGTCGGACTCACCCTCGCCACCCGCCCAGCCGAGATCTACCGCGCACTCGTCGAGGCCACCGCCTTCGGAACCCGCACCATCATCGACGCCTTCGAGAAGGCAGGCGTGCCCGTCCACGACCTCACCGTCGCCGGCGGCATGGTCGAACGCCCCCACGTCCTGCGCGTCTACGCCGACGTCCTCGGCCGCCCCCTGCGGCTGGTCTCCTCGGGACTCGCATGCGCCGTCGGCGCTGCCGCCCACGCCGCCGTCGCCGCCGGGGCCCATCCCGACATCCACGCCGCCTCCGCCGCCATGGGCGGGGTGCGTGAGCACACCGTCGACCCCGACCCCGAACGCGCCGCCGCCTACGAGGAGCTCTACGCCCTCTACACCGAACTGCACGACCACTTCGGCCGCGGTGGCACCCGCAGCCTCCACCGCTTGCGCGAGATCCGCAACGCCGCCCGGAAGGGGAACCCGTGACCGACCTCCAGGACCTGCGTGCCCAGGTCTGCGCCTTGCACACCGAACTCACCCGCTGGGACCTGGTCGCCTGGACCAGCGGAAACATCTCGGCCCGCGTCCCGGGCACCGGCCGTATGGTCATCAAGGCCAGCGGAGTCGGCTACGGCGACCTCGCCCCCGAGCACATGATCGAGTGCGACCTGCACGGTCGTCCGGTGCACGAGGGCGGCCACTCACCCTCCAGCGACACCTCCGCCCACGCCTACGTCTACCGCGCCCTTCCCGACGTCGGTGGCATCGTGCACACCCACAGCCCCTACGCCACCGCCTGGGCCGCCCGCGGCGAACCGATCCCGTGCGCCGTCACCGCCATGGCCGACGAGTTCGGCGGTGACATCCCCGTCGGCCCCTTCGCCCGCATCGGCGACGACTCCATCGGCCGCGGGATCGTCGCGACCCTGGAACACCACCGCTCACCGGCCGTGCTCATGGACCGCCACGGCGTCTTCACCGTCGGCGCCACCGCCGAGGACGCGGTCAAGGCCGCCGTCATGTGCGAGGACGTCGCCCGGACCCTGCACCTCGCCCGCCAGAGCGGGCCCCTCGAACGCCTCCCGCAGGACGACATCGACGCCCTCCACGACCGCTACCGCAACGTCTACGGCCAGAAGTGAGGACCCCTGTGCCCGCACGCCCCACCCCGCCGCGCTCCCTGCCGGCCCCGCGCCCCCGGATCGGGCTCCTCGGCATCATGCAGCCCCTCTACGACACGATGCTCCCCGGCATCACCGACCACCAGGCCGCCTACGCCGAACAGGTCGCCGGTGCCCTCTCCGACACCGCCGACTGGACCGTCGCCCCGCCCGTACGCGGACGCGAGGACGCCGAACAGGCCGTGCGCGAGCTCGAGAACGCCGATCTGGACGGTGTCCTCGTCGTCATGCTCACCTATGGCCCCTCCCTGCGCGTCACCGGCGCCCTGACCCGCACCCGCCTGCCCCTGGCCCTGGCCAACATCCAGCCCGACCCCTCCGTCACGCCCGAGTGGGACATGGCCGACATGACCTACAACCAGGGCATCCACGGGGCGCAGGACACCGCCAACGCCCTCGTACGCGCCGACCGCCCCTTCGAGGTGATCAGCGGCGATTGGCGGAGCCCCGAGTTCGCCGACCGTGTCGACCGCTGGGCCCGCGCCGCCCGCGCCGCCATGAGCCTGCGCCACCTCAAGGTCGGGCTGTTCGGCTACCCCATGAACGGCATGGGTGACGCCCGCGTCGACGAGACGGCCCTGCTGCGCTCCATCGGTCCCGAGGTCGAGGTCATCGCCCCCGGAGCACTGCACCGGACCACCCTCGACCTGGACGAGAAGGACGTCGCCGACCTCATGGCTTGGGAGGACGACACCTTCGACGTCGACCCGCGTCTGTCAGGCGAGGAACGCGAGGACCACGCCCGCATGCAGCTGGGGATCGAGCAGCTCCTGACCGAACGCGGCTGCCATGCCTACTCCACCCACTTCGACGCCATCGGCGAGGACGGCCGCTTCGCCCGCCTGCCCATGGCCGCGGCCTCCACCCTCATGGCTCAGGGGTACGGATTCGCGGGGGAGGGGGACGTTCTCGCGGCCACGGTCGTGCGCGCCGCACACACGCTGATCGGGGACGCCCATTTCACCGAGATGTACGCCATGGACTTTCCCTCCGACTCGATCCTCATGAGCCACATGGGAGAGGGCAACTGGCGGGTGGCCCGCGACGACGAACCCCCGCGCCTGATCAAGCGCACCCTCGACATCGGCGGTCTCGCCGATCCGCCCACCATCGTCTTCCGCTACCGGACCGGGCCGGCCACCCTCGCTTCCCTGGTCGCTCTCGGCGGGGAACGTTTCCGCCTGGTCGTCTCCGAGGGCGAGGTCATCGACGCCCCGCCCCTGCCGGCCCTGGAGATGCCCTACGGCCAGTTCCGCCCCGACACCGGTGTCCGTGCCTGCACCGAGGCCTGGCTCCGTGCCGGCGGCACCCACCACATGGCCATGACCACCGGACACCGCGCCCACGACTGGCAGGCCCTGTGCGCCCTCACCGGCATCGAGTACGTCCGGGTCTGACCCCCTGACGGCGTACCGACGAGAGGCGTCAACGCGCGCACCGAACCCCGGCGGGAGACCCACTCCTCCCGCCGGGTCCTGGAGAGAGCACCTCTCCCGCCCCCCAGCGCAAGGAAACCGCCCATGCGCACCCGACGTTCACCTTCTCGCCCCTCCGCACTTCCGACGACCCGCGGTCCCGGTCGCCGAGCCGTGCTCGGCGGTGCCATGGCGGCCGCCGGCATGGCAGCGACCGGCTGCGGCGCGAACGCGCGATCCACCTCCGGTCAGCTCAGGCTCAGCGAATGGAACCTCTTCACCGGCGGTGACGGATTGCGTCTTCTGGAGATGCACCGCCAGTACCAGGAGGCCCACCCCGAGATCGACCTCCGGGCTTCCACGTTCGACTGGGGCTCGCCCTTCTACACCAAGGTCGCCATGGGCGCCGCCGGCGGCCGAGGGGCCGACGTGGCGACCGCCCACGTCTCGCGGCTGGAGAGCCTGGCCCCCGGACAGCTCCTGGACCCCATCGACCCTGCGGCGCTCGCCGAGTTCGGCATCGACGACACGGTCGTGCTGCCCGAGGCGTGGGACGAGTGCTTCTTCGACGGGCAGCTGTACGCGGTGCCCCTCGACACCCACTTGCTCGTCCAGTACTACAACCTCGACGTGTGCAGGCAGGCCGGGGTCCTCGGCCCCGACGACCGGCTCATCGCCACGAGCGGCAGCGACGAATTCCTCGACATGCTCGAGGCGATCCGGGACGTGACCGGAAGCCTCGCCCTCTCGATCGACACCGCTCTGCCCTGGCCCGTCTTCTGGACCTTCTACCGTCAGCAGGACGGGGAACTCGTGCTGGGTGAGGACGGCCAGTTCGAGATGGACGACGACAAGGCCCTGACCGCGATGGAGCTGATGTACCGGCTCTCCGGGGAGGGGCTCGCGCCGCGCCACTCGGCAGAGATGGACACCGCCGCCAACGTCAGCAACGGCGCGGCCGGCCTGATGTTCCACGGCAACTGGGAGATCCCGACCCTGGAGGAGACAGGGGTCGACTTCTCCGTCACGCGGTTTCCCGACCTGTTCGGCAACCACCGGACCCGTGGGGACTCCCACTGCTACGTGCTGCCGCACCAGCGCGACCGCGACCCGGAGGTCACCAGGGCCTCGCTCGAGTACATCGCCTCGATGCTGAAGAGCAGCTTGACGTGGGCCGGGGGCGGACACATACCCGCCTACCAGCCCGTGGCCGAGAGCGAGGAGTTCGACGCCCTCCACCCGCAGTCCGAGTACCGGGGCGCGGTCGAGGACATCGTGTTCGAACCCGAGGGGTGGTTCAGCGGGTCGGCGGGTCGCCTCCAGGACGAACTCAACGGCCCCCTCAGCACGCTGCACACCGGCACACAGACCCCGGAAGAAGTGCTGACCGACGTCAAGGAACGGCTCCGGGCTCTGCTCCAGATCCCGGCGCCGGTGTGAGGGGGCGAGCATGACGCGCACCAGACCGCCGATGCCCGCCTCTCGGACCGGCATCACCGACGTACGCAACCGCCCGAAGACCTCGTGGGCCGGGCTCTGGTTCATCGCCCCGTTCCTGGGCTTCTACCTGCTCTTCGTCGTCTGGCCCTCCGTGGTCGGGCTCGGCTACAGCTTCACCGACCGCAGCCTGGCCGGCGGCCCCGTCTCCTTCGTGGGCCTGGACAACTGGGTGGAGAGCCTAAGCGATCCCTACATGTGGAGCGCGCTCTGGAACACCCTGCTGTTCACCCTGCTCAGCGTGCCGACCATGGTGATCCTGGCCCTCGCGCTGGCGTTGCTGACCGACCACGCACGCAGGCTGGGCTGGTTCCTGCGGTTCTCCTTCTTCGCGCCCTTCGTGCTGTCCGTCGCGGTGATGACACTCATCTGGGCCTGGATGTACAACCCCACGCTCGGCCTGTTCAACAGCGTGTTGGAGAGCTTGGGCCTGAGCGGGATCGAGTGGTTGCACAACGAGAGCACCGCGATGATCTCGGTGGTGATCGCCACCGCCTGGTGGCAGGTCGGTTTCAACTACCTGCTCTACCTGGCCGCCATGCAGTCGATCCCCGACGACGTCTACGAAGCCGCTTCCCTGGACGGCGCGAGCGCCTGGCAGAAGATCCGCAGGATCACGCTCCCGTTGCTGTCCCGGACCACCGGCCTCATCACGATCCTGCAGTTGATCGGTTCGCTGCGGGTGTTCGAGCAGATCTACCTCATGACAGAGGGCGGACCGAACTTCGCGACCCGAACCATCATTCAGTACATCTACGACTCCGGATTCGTGGGGTTGAGGATCGGCACGGCGTCGGCCATGGCCTATGTGTTCATGGCGCTGATCATCGTCGCCTCCATCGCACAGTTCCGCTTCTTCTCCCGGAAGGAGCAGTGACATGGCACTGACGACACAATCCTCCGAGCGCGCGCCGTACCGGGGCCGGAGGAGCCGCCTGCGGCGGATCAACGCCGGCAACACGGCGCTCTACACGGTGGCCGGACTGGCCGCGCTGCTCTGGCTGGTGCCGCTGGCCTGGGCGGTGAACACCTCGCTCAAACCCGAGGGCGAGACGACCATCGTTCCCGCCACGTGGTTCATCTCCGAGCCGACCCTGGATGCCTACGAGAGCGTCCTGGGGCGCGGGGACATCCTCCGTTGGACGCTGAACTCCCTGGTGAGTACCGGGATCGTCACCGTGATCACCCTCGTGCTGACGGCTCTGGCCGCATACGGCTTCTCCCGGTGCCTGTTCCCCGGCCGGGGCTGGCTGTTCGCCTTCATCATCGGCGGCATCCTCATCCCGCCGCAGACCCTCATCGTGCCCCAGTTCATCCTCATGACCCAGCTGGGCCTGGTCGACACCTACTGGGGCATCGCCTTGCCACAGGTCGTGGCTCCGGTGTTCATCTTCATCCTCAAACGCTTCTTCGACGGGATCCCACGGGACTACGTCGAGGCGGCTCGGATGGACGGGGCCGGGCACCTGCGCATCCTCTGGAACGTGATGCTGCCGATGTCGCGGCCCATCATGGCGGCCATCGGCATCTTCGTCTTCATCGGTGCCTGGAACAACTTCCTCTGGCCCTTCATCGTCACGACCGACCCGGAGATGATGACGCTGCCCGTCGGCCTGGGGACGGTTCTGGGCCAGTACGGCATCCAGTACGCCCAGGTGATGGCCTCGGCCGTACTGGGCGCGCTCCCGCTCCTCATCGTTTTCCTGCTCTTCCAACGACACATCGTCACCGGCGTGGCCGGTGCCGGTATCAAGGGCTGAAGGGAGCCACCGCACCATGAACCCCTCCGTGCGGGCACTGACCGCGGCCGGCGCCGCGCTCGTGCTGCTGACCTCGTTCGCACCCTCGGCGGCGGCCCAGGACTGGGACCGTCCGCCCAACAACCCGGGCCTGCCCGTGGCAGGGCACCAACCCGACGACATCCACCCCTTCGCCGGCGGCCTGCGCGTGCACGACCCCGCACTGCACGTGGAGGAGACCGGGGGAGAGCAGTACGTCTTCGGCACCGGCAACGCCGAGATCAACGACGGCACGATCCAGGTGCGGCACTCGCCCGACGGCGAGCACTGGACCATGGTCGGCACCGTCTGGGAGACGATCCCCGGTTGGGTCAGGGAAACCGTGCCCGGGGTCGAGACGCTCTGGGCACCCGAGATCCACGAGTCCGGCGGCACGTACTACCTCTATTACGGGGCCTCCACCTTCGGTGACAACCAGTCCGTCATCGGTCTGGCGACCAACACCACCCTGGACCCGCAGCACCCCGACCACGAGTGGGTCGACCAGGGGCCGGTGCTGGAGTCGAACCAGGGCGACGACTTCAACGCCATCGACCCGGAGATCGTCGAGGACACACAAGGGCGGCACTGGATGGCCTTCGGTTCCTACTGGAGCGGCATCCACATGGTCGAGCTCGACTGGCCCGGCGGAAAGATCGCCGAGGGAGCCCAGAGGCACCACCTGGCAGACCGGCAGGACTCGACCAACGCGGTGGAGGCCGCCACGATCGTCCACCACGACGGTCACTACTACCTCTTCGTCTCCTGGGACACCTGCTGCGAGGCCGGCGCGGACTACAAGATCGCCGTCGGCAGGTCCACGGACGTCATCGGCCCCTACCTCGACGCCGAGGGCGTGCCCCTGCTGGAGGGCGGCGGAACCGTGCTCGTCGGCGAGGACGGCACCATCACCGGCTCCGGGGGCCAGTCGATCGACGACGGCCTGCTCGCCTACCACTACTACGACACCGACCTCGGTCCCGACCTCGACTTCCGACTCGCCCTGAGGCCGCTGCAGTGGACCGCGGACGGCTGGCCCGCCCTCGACTGATCCGGCTCCGGCCGATCCCGAACCGATCCCCGGGGACCCGTGGCCCGCGGGCCCCCGGGCCACCCCCGAAACGTTCGCCGAACAAGGAGGACAGCATGCTCCACGCCTCGCTCACCGCCCACCCCGACCACGTCGTCGGCCCCGTCCACCGCCGCACCTTCGGGTCCTTCGTCGAGCACATGGGCCGGTGCGTCTACACGGGCATCTACGAACCCGGCCACCCCACAGCCGATGCCGACGGGTTCCGCGGCGACGTCGCCGAACTCGTACGCGAACTCGGCGTCACCACGGTCCGCTACCCGGGCGGCAACTTCGTCTCCGGGTACCGCTGGGAGGACGGCATCGGTCCCAAGGAGGACCGGCCGGTGCGCCGCGATCTGGCCTGGCACAGCCTCGAGACCAACCAGTTCGGCCTCGACGAGTTCGCCACCTGGTGCCGCCGCCTGGGCATCGAGCCCATGATGGCCCTCAACCTGGGCACCCGCGGCCTCCAGGAGGCCCTCGACCTGCTCGAATACTCCAACCATTCCAGCGGCACACACCTGTCCGACCTGCGGGCCGCCCACGGGCACCCCGAACCGCACGACTTCCGCATGTGGTGCCTGGGCAACGAGATGGACGGCCCGTGGCAGGTCGGCCACTTGGACGCCCGCACCTACGGACGCGAGGCCGCCCGGGTCGCCCACGCCATGCGTATGGCCGACCGCGATCTGGAACTGGTCGCCTGCGGCAGCTCCGGCCCGGGCATGGAGACCTTCGGTGCCTGGGAGGACACCGTCCTGGAGGAGACCTACGACGTCGTCGACCACATCTCCCTGCACGTCTACTACCAGGAGCATGACGGCGACCTCGGCAGTTTCCTCGCCTCCGCCGCCGACATGGACCGCTTCATCGATTCCGTCGCCGCCACCGCCGACGCCGTCGGAGCCCGCCTGCGCAACCCCAAGCGGATCCAACTCTCCTTCGACGAATGGAACGTCTGGTACCAGACCGACCACCACGCCGCGGTCGCCGCCCGCTCCGACGACGACTGGCCCATCGCGCCGCGGGTGATCGAGGATCGCTACAACGCCGCCGACGCCGTCGTCGTCGGCAACATGCTCATCAGCCTGCTCCGCCACAGCGACCGCGTCACCGCCGCCTGCCAGGCCCAGCTGGCCAACGTGATCGCGCCGATCATGACCGAACCAGGCGGGCCCGCCTGGCGCCAGACCGTCTTCCACCCCTTCGCGCACACCGCTCGCACCGCCGCCGGCGTCGTCCTGCACACCGAACTCGACAGCCCCGTGTACGAGACCGCGCGGCACGGCGAGACCCCCGTGGCCGACGCCGTCCTCACCCACGACGCATCGAAGGGCACCGCCACCCTGTACGCCGTCAACCGCTCCGTGGACACCCCGCTCACCCTCGCCGCCGACCTGCGCGCCCTGGCACCCGCTTCGGTGGAGCAGGCACGCACCCTCGCCGAACCCGACCCCTATGCCGTCAACACCATGGACGAGCCCGACCGGGTGACCCTTCGCGAGACCGAGGACACCGGGCTGGAGGACGGCCGCCTCACCGCCGTCCTGCCCCCGGTCTCCTGGACCGCCATCACCCTCACGACGTCCTGAACCGGCATCACCCTCACGACATCCTGAACCGCCCCCACCGCCTCGACGAGAGGACCCCCTCATGCCACGCCACCGAAGCGACCGTGCACGTGTGAGCGCACCGGCCGCCCTCGCCGCCCTGTCCCTCCTGCTCACTTCCTGCGGCGGTGTCGGCGACGCCGCCCAGCCCGAGGGCGAGAACGGCGTCGTCGGCATCTCCATGCCCACGCAGTCCTGGGAACGTTGGGTCAATGACGGGGCCAACATGGTCTCCGACTTCGAGGAGCGCGGCTACGGCACCGACCTGCAGTTCGCCGAGGACGTCGTCGAGGACCAGCTCGCACAGGTCGAGAACATGATCACCCGCGGCGCCGACGTGCTCGTCATCGCCGCTGTCGACGGCAGCGCCCTCGGTGACGTCCTCGACATGGCAGCGGACAACGACATCCCGGTCATCGCCTACGACCGCCTCATCATGGAGAGCCCGAACGTCGACTACTACGCGACCTTCGACAACCACCAGGTCGGGGTCCTCCAGGGGGAGTACATCGTCGACACCCTCGACCTGGAGAACGAGGACGGCCCCTTCAACATCGAGCTCTTCGGCGGCGCCCCCGACGACAACAACTCCTACTTCTTCAACGACGGCGCCATGGAGGTCCTGCAACCCCACATCGACGACGGAACCCTGGAGGTGGGCAGCGGCCAGACCTCCATGGAACAGATCGCCACCGAGCGCTGGGACGGCTCCGTCGCACAGTCCCGCATGGACAACCTCCTCAGCGCCAATTACTCCGACGAGGACATCGATGCCGTCCTCTCTCCCTTCGACGGCATCAGCCTCGGCGTCATCGAGTCCCTGCGTGCGATCGGCTACGGCACCGAGGAACGGCCGTTCCCGGTGGTCACCGGGCAGGACGCCGAGATCTCTTCGGTGCGTTCCATCGTCGCCGGGGAACAGACACAGACCGTCTTCAAGGACACCCGCGAACTCGCCGCCCAGACCGTCGACATGGTCGACGCCGTCGTCGAGGGCGAGGAGGTTCCGGTCAACGACACCGAGAGCTACGACAACGGCACCGGGGTTGTGCCCGCCTTCCTCCTGGACCCGGTATCGGTGGACGCCGACAACTACGAGGAGGCCCTCATCGAGAGCGGTTACTACGAGGAGTCCGATCTCGATGAATGACCCTCACCCGACCCACCCGGGCGGGACCGCGCCGCTCCTGACCATGCGCGGCATCCGCAAGGAGTTCCCCGGGGTGCGCGCCCTCGACGGGGTGTCCCTGTCCGTGCGCGCCGGCGCCGTGCACGCTCTCATGGGGGAGAACGGTGCCGGCAAGTCCACCCTCATGAAGGTGCTCAGCGGTGTGCACCCGGCCGGTTCCTACACCGGCGAGATCCATGTCGACGGGGAGCCGGCCGCCTTCTCCGGGGTGGCCGACAGCGAACGCGCCGGAATCGCCATCATCCACCAGGAGCTCGCGCTCGTCCCGCACCTGTCGGTCAGCGAGAACGTGTTCCTGGGCAACGAGCGTGCCCGGCGCGGGGTGATCGACTGGGGCAGGACCCACGCCCAGGCACGGGACCTGTTGGAACGGGTGGGCCTGGACGAGAACCCCGCCACCCCCGTCTCCGCGCTCAGCGTCGGCGCCCAGCAACTCGTGGAGATCGCCAAGGCCCTGGCCAAACGCGTGCGGGTGCTCATCCTCGACGAACCCACCTCCGCGCTCAACGAGGCCGAGAGCGCCCGGCTGCTCGGCCTGCTCACCGAACTGCGCGACCAGGGTGTGGCCTGCATCCTCATCTCGCACAAACTCGGCGAGGTCATGCGGGTCAGCGACGAGATCACCGTCTTGCGCGACGGCCGCACCGTCGAGACGGTCCCCGTCGAACACGACGCCGACGGCGTCCCCTCCGTCGAGGAGGACCGCATCATCCGCGGCATGGTCGGCCGCGAACTCGACCAGCGCTACCCCGACCGCACCGGCACCATCGGCGAGGTCCGGTTCGAGATCCGGGACTGGACCGTCGACCACCCCGTCCAGGCGGGCCGGCGCATGGTCGACGGCGCCGGCCTGACCGTGCGCAGCGGTGAGGTCGTGGGCCTGGCCGGGCTCATGGGTGCCGGCCGGACGGAGCTGGCCATGAGCCTCTTCGGCCGTTCCTACGGCCGCTGTGTGCGGGGCAGCCTGTACAAGGACGGCAAGGAGATCGACACCTCCACCGTGGCCCGGGCCGTGGCCGGAGGGCTCGCCTACGTTCCCGAGGACCGCAAGGGCCTGGGACTGGTCCTCGACGACGACGTGCGCCACAACACCTCCCTGGCCGCCCTCGGGCGCATTTCCGACCGCGGGGTCCTCGATCCCGGTCGGGAGGCCGTCGAGACCCAGGAGGTCGCCCAGGACATGCGCCTGCGCAGCCACGGCCCCACCCAGGTGGTACGCACCCTCAGCGGCGGCAACCAGCAGAAGGTCGTGCTCGGCAAGTGGATGTTCACCCGGCCCGACCTGCTGATCCTCGACGAACCCACACGGGGCATCGACGTCGGGGCCAAGTACGAGATCTATCTCATCGTGCGCGGGCTCGCCGAGGCGGGCGCCTGCGTCCTGCTCATCTCCTCGGAGCTTCCCGAGGTGCTCGGCATGAGCGACCGCGTCTACACGATGTGCGAGGGCCGCCTCACCGGAGAGGTTCCGGGTGAGGCGGCGGACCAGGAGACCCTCATGAGACTGATGACCGGAACGGAGGGGGCCGCATGAACGACATCACCCCCCTGTCTCGATTCCCCGGGGCCGTGGTCACCCTGATACGGAACAACGCCCGTCAGTACGGCATGGTCATCGCTCTGGTGGCGATCGTGGTGCTGTTCGGGATCCTGACCGGTGGACTGCTCCTCACACCGCTCAACATCACCAACCTGATCATGCAGAACTCCTACGTCGTGATCCTCGCGATCGGGATGATGATGGTCATCATCACCGGCCACATCGACCTGTCCGTCGGGTCGGTCGTGGCCTTCACCGGCGCCGTCTCGGCGGTGATGCTGACCTCCTGGGGACTGCCGACCCCGGTCGTGGTGCCTCTGGCCCTGTTGCTCGGTGCGCTCATCGGCGCCTGGCAGGGTTTCTGGATCGCTTATGTGCGGGTGCCCGCCTTCATCGTCACCCTCGCGGGGATGCTCGCCTTCCGCGGGGCGACACTGGCGGTCCTGGGCGGTGAATCCATCGCCCCGCTCCCGGAGTCCCTGCGCACCATGGCCAGCGGTTTCTTGCCCGGACCCGAGGCCATGGGGTTGCACCTGCCCACGCTGGCGCTGAGTGCGGCCGGTGCGGCCGCACTCGTGTGGATCCAGTGGCGGCAGCGGGCCCGCTCGCGCAGCCATGGGTTGCCGGTCTCCTCGACCGGCGCAGCAGTGGCCGTTTCCGCCGTTCACGTCGGGGTGATCATGGTCTTCGCCCACGTGCTCGCCGGTTACAACGGCCTGCCCCTGGTCGGACTCATGCTCATCACCCTCATCGTCGGCTACTCCTTCCTGATGCGCTCGACCACCACCGGGCGCCGTGTCTACGCGGTCGGCGGCAGCGAACAGGCCGCCGCGCTGTCGGGAATCGGCACGCAGCGCACCACGTTCTGGGTCTTCGTCAACATGGGTGCGCTCTCGGCCCTGGCAGGGTTGGTCTTCGCCGCTCGGCTCAACTCCGCCACCCCCGGGGCCGGAACGATGTTCGAGCTCGACGCGATCGCCGCGGCCTTCATCGGCGGCGCCTCCGCTGCGGGAGGGGTCGGAACGATCGTCGGTGCTGTGATCGGAGCCCTGGTCATGGGTGTGCTCAACAACGGCATGTCCCTCATCGGACTGGGCGTGGACTGGCAGCAGCTCATCAAGGGTCTGGTACTGCTCCTGGCGGTCGCCTTCGACGTCCACAATAAGCGCCGAGCGCAGTCGGCCGGCGCCGCCGTGTCCCCCGTGAAGCGCCGGTGGGGGAGAGGCCCCTCACCGGAACGTCCCAGGCAATGACCGCAGTTCGGCGCAGCCGCAGGGGTGCCGCCCGGCCGTCGGGAGACGGCCGGGCGGCACGAATGCCTCCCGGGAGAACTACCCTGAGACCGTGGCCGGCAGGATCAAGGACGAAGACATCGCACTGGTGCGCGAGCGCGCCCCCATCGCCGACGTGGTCGGTGAGTACCTCCAATTGCGCAACGCGGGGGGCGGCTCGCTCAAGGGGCTGTGCCCTTTCCACGACGAGAAGTCGCCCTCGTTCAACGTCACCCCCTCGAAAAACCTCTGGTACTGCTTCGGTTGCTCCGAGGGCGGGGACGTCATCTCCTTCGTGCAGCAGATCGACAGCCTCAGCTTCACCGAGGCGGTCGAGTCGCTGGCACGCCAGAGCGGCATCCAGCTGCGTTACGAGTCCTCCGAGGGACGCAGTACCCGGCGCGACGAGAACAAGCGGCAACGGCTGCTGGAGGCACACAAGGCGGCCGCCGAGTTCTACGCGCACCAGCTCTTCCGCTCGGCCGAGGGGGTCGTCGCACGTCGTTTCCTCGACGACCGGGGGTTCGCGGGTTCCCACGCCGAACACTTCGGACTCGGCTATGCCCCTCCCGGCTGGGAGAACCTGGTCGGTCACCTGCGCCGGAAGGGTTTCAGCGACCAGGAACTCGTCGAGGGCGGACTCGCCAGCCAGGGGCGGCGAGGGGCCTACGACCGGTTCCGCAACCGTGTGCTCTGGCCCATCCGGGAGGTCACCGGCGAGGTCGTCGGCTTCGGTGCGCGCAAACTGAACCCCGACGAGGACGGTCCCAAGTACCTCAACTCCCCGGAGAGTCCCATCTTCCACAAGGGGCGCATCCTCTACGGGCTCGACCTCGCCAAACGCCAGATCTCCCGCGAGAGCAAGGCCATCGTCGTCGAGGGTTACACCGACGTGATGGCCTGCCACCTGGCAGGGGAGGCCACCGCGGTCGCCACGTGCGGAACCTCTTTCGGGGAGGACCACGTCAAGATCCTGCGCCGGATGCTCCTGGGCCGCTCCAACCAGGGCGGCAAGGTCGTTTTCACGTTCGACGGTGACAAGGCGGGGCAGAAGGCAGCGGCCCGGGCCTTCTCCGAGGAACACGCCTTCTCCTCGGAGACGTACGTGGCCATCCAGCCCGACGGGCTCGACCCCGGGGACCTCTGGCTGCAACAGGGCGGGCAGTCGATCAGCGACCTGGTCGATACCGCCGTTCCCATGTACGAGTTCAAGATCAAGGACGTCATCGACAACTACGACCTGGAGACCCCCGAGAGCCGCATGGCCGCGCTCGAGGCGGCCGCCCCCGTGGTCGCGAGCATCCGCCACGAGGGTGTGCGCAGGGGATGGGGCAAGAACCTCGACCGCTGGATCGGGCTCATGGACGAGGGCTACGTCCTGCAGCGGGTCAACCAGCACATGCGCAGCCACGGGGCCGGGCGCGACCGGGGCCGGGCGCGCCCGGCGCACACCCCGGACACCGACCGGGTCCCCTACGACCTCAACGACCCCTCGGTCCAGCGCGAACGCCAGGCCTTCAAGCTGGCCCTGAAGTATCCGAACCTGGCCCACATCTTCGACCGGTTCACCGAGGAGGACTTCACCGTCCCCCAGCACCGCGAGCTCCTGAACCTCATCGAACGGCACGGTGGTGTCGGGGCAGCCGTCCAGGATCCCCAGGGGTGGATCCACCGGTTGCGCGACGGCGCACCCGGCGATGCGCAGCGCAACCTCCTCGAGAACCTGACTGCCGAACCCCTCGAGTTCTATGGAGAACTCGACGACCATTCAGCGCGGCAAATTCTCGGCACAATCAGGACTCATTCCATCAATCGGCGTGAGGCAAACCTGAAATCGAAGCTCGCCCGTCTCGACGCGGCCGCCTCCCCCGAGGAACACAACCGCGTCTTCACCGAACTTCTCGCCCTTGGCCAGCAGAAACGTACTCTGCAGGAGGAGCTGGCCGCAGGGGGGTAGCGTAAAGGTGACAATAATGAGTCTCCCTTTACCGGGGTGATCCCGGGCACAATGTAGGTGTGGTTCCCACAGTTGTGACCCAGGAAATGCCTCCCGTCCGACAGGTACTCAGGGCGTTACCCGATGAGGGTCGGAGAACGGTCACGCGGGACGAGGTCGCCGCGGCCCTGGAACGCCTGGGCTCGTCCTCGCAGGCCCTGGACCGCGCAGTGGTCCACCTCATCCGCGCGGGGACCCAGGTCACCGACGCCGAGGAGACCGAAACACCACCGGAGACCGGCAGGCGCACCGGATCGGACCTGGTGCGCCTCTACCTCCGAGAGATCGGCCGCGTCCCGCTGCTGAGCGCCCAGGAGGAGGTCGACCTGGCCAAAGCCATCGAAGCCGGACTCTACGCCTCCCACCGCACCTCCGGCCCCGGCCACGCCACCGGGGAACTCGGCGCACTCGTGGAGGAGGGCCGCCGCGCCAAACGCCGGCTCATCGAGGCCAACCTCCGTCTGGTCGTCTCCATCGCCAAGCGATACATGGGGCGCGGGATCCTCTTCCTGGACCTCATCCAGGAAGGCAACCTCGGCCTGATCCGCGCGGTGGAGAAGTTCGACTACACCAAAGGTTTCAAGTTCTCCACCTACGCCACGTGGTGGATCCGCCAGGCCATCACCCGTGCCATCGCCGACCAGGCCCGCACCATCCGGATCCCCGTGCACATGGTCGAGACCATCAACCGCCTGGTGCGCCTGCAACACCAGCTCCATCAGCAGCTGGGCCGCGAGCCCAACACCGAGGAGCTGTCCTCGGCCACGGGCTACGGCGACGAACGGATCCTGGAGATCCAGCGCATCGCCCGCGAGCCGGTCTCCCTGCACACCCCCATCGGGGACGAGGAGTCCGACTTCGGCGAGTTCATCGAGGACTCCGACGCGATCATGCCGGTGGAGGCGGCCGCCTTCACCCTGTTGCAGGAGCGCCTGCGCAGCCTCCTGGGCGACCTCTCCGACCGGGAGCAGCGGGTCATCCGGCTCCGCTTCGGCATGGTCGACGGAAACCCGCGCACCTTGGAGGAGGTGGGGCGCGAGTTCGGGGTGACCCGCGAACGCATCCGCCAGATCGAGGCCAAGACCCTGGCCAAACTGCGCCACCCCTCCCGTGCCGGTCCCCTGCGTGACTTCTTGAACGGCGGCTGATCCCGGGCCGGGGCAGGTCCGGGAACGTATGGGGACCGCCCGGGGTTCCCATGCGGACCGATCGGCCTCATGTGGCCGTCGCGGGCAGGGGCCGGGCGCCCGGCGGCGTTTCCCCCTACGGTCGTGAGGGTGAACGCCACCCCTCAGTCGCCACCGCCGTCCCGCTCGGGACGGCGGCCACTCCTGCTCGCCCTGGGTGCGGCCGCCGCCGCGACCCTGTTGATCACCGGGTATCTGCTCGTCGGCGACGACCGTGAACCCGAGCGCCTCGGGTACTTCGCCGACTGGAACGTCGCCAACCGGAGCTTCACCGTCAAGGACCTCGAGGACAACGGTGCTGCCGCTCACCTCACCCGCCTCATGTGGGCGTTCGGCGACATCAGCCCGGAAGGCACGTGCCACATCCCCGAGGACAACCACGATCAGCCCTGGGAGCTCTACCAGCGCCGCTACGAGGCCGACGAGAGTGTGGACGGGCAGGCCGACACCTACCAACAGGACCTCGCCGGGGGCCTGAACCAGCTGCGTCTGCTGCGCGAACGCCACCCGCGTCTGGGGGCCAGCCTGTCCCTGGGCGGATGGAACTGGTCCACGCACTTCTCCGACGCCGCGCGCACCCCCGACTCGCGCGCGGCCTTCGTCTCCTCGTGCCTGGACCTGTGGCTTCGCGGCGACCTGCCCGAGTACGGGAGCGAGCCCCAAGGCGGGCCGGGATCGGCACGCGGGGTCTTCGACGGCATCGATCTGGACTGGGAATGGCCGGGCGGACAGGGCCGCGAGGACAACGTCGAGCACCCCGACGACGCCGCGAACTTCACGCTGCTGGTCGCCGAGTTCCGCGAGCAGCTCGACGCACTCTCCGTAGAGACCGGGCAGGACTACACACTCTCGGTCTCTCTGCCGGCGGGGGAGGAGCACGCCCGCGCCTACGACGGTGAGATCTTCGATCTGGTCGACCTCGCCACGGTGCAGGGGTACGACTTCTCCGGGCCCTGGAGCGAGACCACCGCGTTCCACTCCAACCTGTACGCGCCCGAGCATGCCCCCGACGCCAACAGTGCCGACGCGGCCGTACGGCGCTACCTCGACATGGGAGCCGAACCCGAGCACTTGGTCCTGGGCCTGCCCGCGTTCGGCCGAGGCTGGCAGGGGATCGACCACGCGGAAGCCGGGCCGGGACAGCAGGCGGACGGCCCGGCCGAGGACGCCTACGACGGGCCCACCGAGACCTTCACCGAACTCGAGGAACTGGGCGGGCAGCGCCACTTCGACGAGGAGGCCGGCGCCTACTGGGTCCACGACGGCGACGAGTGGTGGACCTACGACAACACCGACGTCGTCGGGCTCAAGGGCGAGTACGTACGCGAGGAAGAGCTGGGCGGCCTCATGGTCTGGAACCTGGACATGGACACCGACGGCACCTTCGTCCGCGCCATGGACGAGTCCCTGCGCGACTGACCCGCCAGAGCGCCCCTGATGCGGGGCGCGGCGGGGTTGCGGTGCCCTGACCACGCCCGGCACGCTGTGCAGCATGGCCGACTCGCTGAGCATGACCTCCCGTTCGAGCGTCGCCGAACTGCGGCACGCCCTGGAGACACGGGTGCGGGGAACCGTCTCCTTCGACCCCGGAACCCGCGCCCTGTACACCTCCGACGCCTCCAACTACCGCCGTGCCCCCCTGGCCGTCGTCCTGCCCGAGACCGTGGAGGACTGTGTGGCGGCCGTGCGCGTCTGCGCCGAACACGGGACCCCGGTGGTGCCCCGCGGCGGCGGCACCTCCATCGCCGGCAACGCCATCGGCACCGGCGTCGTCGTGGACACCTCCCGCCACCTGCGCGCCATCGAGGAGATCGACCCCCGCGCCCGCACCGCCACCGTGCAGCCCGGGGTGATCCTCGACGACCTGCGCAAGGCCACCGCGGCCCACGGGCTCACCTTCGCACCCGACCCCTCCACGCACAGCCGCTGCACCATCGGCGGCATGGTCGGCAACAACGCGTGCGGCTCGCACTCGGTGGCCTGGGGCACCACCGCCGACAACATCCTCGCCCTGGACGTGCTGTTGGCCGACGGCACCCGTATGAGGGTCGGCTCCAGCGACACCGACCAGGACTTCGCCGAACTCGCGCGCCGCCCCGGGCGCGAGGGCAAGGTCTACGCGGCCCTGGCCTCACTCGTGGAACGCCACCGCGCCGAGATGCGCACCGACATGCCCCAGTTCCGCCGCCGGGTCTCCGGCTACGCCCTGGACCGCCTGCTGCCGGAGAAGGGGCGCGACGTGGCCGCCGCCTTGGTCGGAACCGAGGGCACGTGTGTGTTCGTGCTCGGGGCGACCGTGCGGCTGGTGGAGTCGCCCCCGGCCCGGGCGCTGGCCGTGGTCGGTTACCCCGACGCCCCAGCGGCCGCCGACGCGGTCCCGGCGCTGTTGGAACACGCCCCGCTCACGGTCGAGGGCATCAACCACCGCATGGTGGCCGCTCTGGACAGCCACGGTGCCTCCGCGCGGGTACCGCTGCCCGAGGGCGGGGCGTGGATGCTGGTGGAGGTGGCCGGCGCCGACCCGGAGGAGGCCACCGCCGCGGCCGAACGGATGCTCGCGGCACTGCCGGAGCACTCCCGTCCCCAGGACTCGGCGGTGGTGACCGACACCGGGCACCAGAAAGCCCTGTGGCGCATCCGCGAGGAGGGCGCCGGCATCACCCAGCGCACCCCCGACGGCCGCGACGCCTGGTCGGGGTGGGAGGACGCCGCCGTCCCTCCGGAGAACCTCGGCGGGTATCTGCGCGACTTCGAGGCCCTCATGGAACGCCACGGCCGGTTCGGTGTCGTCTACGGCCACTTCGGTGACGGCTGCCTGCACGTGCGCATCGATTTCGAGCTCACCACCGAGGAGGGCCGCCGCGACTACCGGGCCTTCATGGAGGAGGCCGCCGAGACCGTCGTCCAGCACGGGGGCTCGCTCTCGGGTGAGCACGGCGACGGCCAGGCCCGCTCCGAACTGCTGGAACGCATGTACCCGGCCTCGCTCGTGCGCGCCTTCGGGGAGTTCAAGCGCGCCTTCGACCCGGACGGCCTCATGAACCCCGGCATCATCGTCGACCCGCTCCCGATGGACGAGGGCATCCGCGTCTCGGCCGGCAACCGCCCGCACCTGCCGCTGTTGGACGACGTGACCATGGACTACCCCGAGGACGGCGGTGACTTCGGCGCGACCCTGCGCCGCTGCACGGGCATCGGCAAGTGCCGCCGCCAGGACGGGCCCGGGGTCATGTGCCCCAGCTACCAGGTGACCCAGGACGAGAAGCACTCCACCCGCGGCCGCGCCCACCTGCTGTACGAGATGGCCAACGGTGACCTGATCACCGACGGCTGGCGGTCGGAGGAGGTGCGCGAGAGCCTGGACCTGTGCCTGTCCTGCAAGGGCTGCCTGAGCGACTGCCCGGTCAACGTGGACATGGCCACCTACAAGGCCGAGTTCCTGCACCAGCACTACCGGGGCCGGGTGCGCCCGCCCGCGCACTACTCCATGGGATGGCTGCCGGTCTGGGCCCGCCTGGCCGCGGCCGCGCCCGCCGAGATCAACCGCGCCGCGCGCCTGCCCGGGCTCTCGGCCCTGGCCAAGAAGGCTGCCGGGGTGGCGGGAGAACGCGACCTTCCCGCGTTCTCCCGTACCTCCTTCACCCGGGCGTTCCGGCGCCGCGAGGCCAAGGGGCACGGGCGTCCGGAGGGCCCGCGGGTGGTGTTGTGGCCCGACACCTTCGGCAACTACATGCACCCGCAGGTACCCGCTGCGGCTGTGAGGGTGCTGGAGGACGCCGGTTTCAGCGTGGTGCTGCCCCAGGGCCAGGTGTGCTGCGGCTTGACATGGGTCTCCACCGGCCAGCTGGACGTGGCGCGTACCGTCATGCGGCGTGCGGTCGCCGCACTGGCGCCGTTCGTGGCCGAGGGCGTGCCGGTGGTGGGTCTGGAACCCAGCTGCACGGCCGCGCTCAAGCACGACCTCCTGGAGTTGCTGCCCGGACCGGAGAGTGAGGAGGTGGCGGCCTCGGTGCACACCCTGGCCTCGTTCCTCAACCGCCACGCCCCCGACTGGCAGCCGCCGCGGGTCCCGGCCTCGGCGCTGGCGCAGGTGCACTGCCACCAGCACGCGGTGATGGGCTTCGACGACGACCGCGACCTCATCGCACGCGCGGGTGTGGACGGGGAGGTCCTGGACTCGGGCTGCTGCGGCCTGGCCGGCGACTTCGGGTTCACCGAGGGCCACTACGAGGTCTCCAGCGCCATCGGTGAGCGCGAGTTGCTGCCGCGTGTGCGCGAAGCCGACCCGGACACCCTCGTACTGGCCGACGGTTACAGTTGCCGGACCCAGATCGAGCAGGGGACCGGGCGCGGGTCGCTGCACCTGGCCCAGGTGCTCGCGCGGGGTCTCGACGCGCGCTGAGTGTTGCTCCGCGGAGCCGGCCGGCCTCAGACCCCCATCTGTTCACGCAGGGACGCCAAGGCTCGTGAGACGGCGTCGGTGAGGTGGGGGTCGGCCGCGTCCGTGCCCTCGCCCAGATGCGCCCGCCAGTGCACGTCCGTGCCGCCGGGGCTGCGACGGGCGACGAGGCGGAAACCCGAGCCCGAGTCCTCCTCCGGGTAGGGGACGAAACGGTTGACTAGGATCGTGGAGGTGACCCGCTCGGAGACGGTCTCGGCGAGCCGCCGGTAGTCGACGGCGCCGTCGGGGGACTCGGGGGAACACAGGGGGATGCTGTGGCTTCCCGCGCCCTCCTCCACGAAGGTCAGAGTGTCGGTGCTCCACCGGGCCTGGTCGATGTCGGACCAGGGAACACGGTGGCCGTCGGGAAGGTACAGGGCCTCGGTGGTGGCGGTGAGGGTCCGGTCGCCCCCGGCGCCGGCGGCCACGGGCGCGTGCGCGAGCACGCGCTCGCCCCGGCCGAGCCGGGAGCGGACGGACGCGGGGGCTCCCCGCTTGAACAGGGCCACTACTCTGCCCGGCCCTCGGGGGCCTCTCCCCGGCCGGGGCCCCCGCCGGGGGCGGAGCCGTTGGCCATGTGGGACTCCCAACGGAGGAGGTCGAGCTCCTCATCGGTGGGGCGGGCCAGGAAGTCACGCACGGACGTGACCGGCATACGCTCGACCGCTTTGTCGTAGACGGTGCGGCCCGCGTTGCCCACCTGAGCCCCGACCACCCCGGCGGCCTCTTGGACGACCGGGCTGTCGGCGACCTTGCGCGCGGTACGGACGAGCTGGTCGTAGCGTGTCCTGCCCGCCTTCGTGCCCAGGACGTATCCGATGGCGAGTCCGGCGGCGAATGTGATCCGGTAACGCATGGGTCCCTCTTTACAGGCCTCGGCGGCGATGGGCGTGATCTGTGCCCGACGTTACCCGCTCGTGTCAGGGGCCACACGGGTCGACACCGTCACGAGCACTCCGCGAACACGCTAAACTGGAGGCGTCGCCGAGGGCCGCAGGAGCGGAACCAGGCGATCTTGTGATCCCACATAGCTCAATCGGCAGAGCAATCGGCTGTTAACCGATAGGTTACTGGTTCGAGTCCAGTTGTGGGAGCGCTCGAGGGGGCCGCGCGGGTTGCCGTGAGGCCTCCGGCCCCGGGTCCGGGGCGGTGCCGGAAACGGCGTCGCGAGAACCCCGGAAAAGCGGTAGGCTGGGGCCAGCCCGGGCAGGACCGCTCGTAGGTCCGGCGGGGTACAACCATCCCACATAGCTCAATCGGCAGAGCAATCGGCTGTTAACCGATAGGTTACTGGTTCGAGTCCAGTTGTGGGAGCAGAAGGAACGAGGGTCCTTCCCGTGAGGGGAGGGCCCTCGTTTTTCGTCTCTGGGGGCGCAGGCGTCTGCAGGGAGCACCCACGGCCCCACCCGCGTCCGGCCATGGCTGCTGCCGGGGCGGTGTGGGGCGTGCGCGGTTCAAACGGATGCGAGACCGCCGAGGAGCAGGCGGCGGTTGCGTGCGGGCATCTGGTAACTGCCGTGCACCGGCGGCGTGGAGGGCAGCGGCCGCCAGTGCTGGACCTCGATGATCCCGGGTTCGTTCGGCTGCCAGCCCTGGAAGAGCCCTTCGATCTCGGCGCGCGTGCGCCAGCGCCCGGAGCCGAGCTGGTCGAGGAAGGTGCGTTCGAGCTGCTGTGCGCGCAGGGCGTCACGGGGATGGGTGCCGGGATCGGGGCGGCAGAAGTGGCTCAGGGCCATGCGGCTGCCGGGGGCCAGTGCCTCGCGCAGTACCGCGGTGCAGTGGGCGGGGAGGTCGTTGTCGTGTACGTGGGACAGGGTTCCGGCCAGCAGCAGGCCCACGGGGCGGTCCAGGTCGAGGAAGCGGCGTAGTTCCGGGTCGCGCAGCAGCGCCTCGGGGCGGGCGGGGGAGCCGTGCGCCACGGCGGTGGTCTCGCCGTCGGTGAGCATGGCCCGGTCGTGGGCGACCACGGCGGGGTCGTCGCTGATGTAGAGGACGCGGGCGTCGGGAAGGGCCTCGCGGGCGATCTGGTGGGGATCGCCGGGGGTGGGCAGGCCGGCGCCGAGCTGGAGGAACTGGTCGATGCCGTGGTCCTGGGCCAGGTGGCGCACAGCGCGCTGGAGGAAGGCCCGTTCGCCCAGGGCCAGGTCCTTGAAGCCGTGCGCGGCCCTGTCGGCGCGCAGGGCCAGGTCGCGGTCGACGTCGAAGTGGTCCTTGCCCCCGAGGTGGAAGGACGTGAGCCGGGCCAGCGTGGGGCGGCTCAGGTCCACCATGGGCGGTGGTTCGGCCCGTGCGTGGATTCCCCCTGTCGGCTTCAGGAAATCTGGGGAGGTGAAACGAGGCATCGCCGTCCTCTTGTCGTGAGGTGGGGAATCATGGTCGACCACTGGATTATATTCATCGTGGGCGGGGTTGTTAACAGAAGCGGAAAGATCAGTGGCAAAAATCCCGCGGACCTCTGTCCCCCACGTGTTTTCTCGTCTGTGTTGGGTGCACCTCGGGCGCGCTAAGGTGTATAAGTTGTATGTCCCTTATGGGTGGATTGTCGCCTGGTTCCCCTGCGAGCACGGGGGAGCGGGGGTCCTGAGCGCGGCAAGAGGAGGCGTCCCGAGCGGTGGGAGGACCCGAACACAGGTTCCGGATCCCGTTTTCCGGTGCCCGATGCCAGGAACAGGAAAATACTCGACGTAAAGCAATTACTCGGCTTTCATCACGGAGTCGCTGGTAATGGCGCCGGGGTGTCGGGAAAAGGAAGGCGGCCGGTGCCGAAATCCTTCACGGGAACGGGTCCGCGCAACACGTTCCCACGTGTGCGCCGGGACGCGCACGACCCCGCTAGCCTGGTGGGCATGGAGCGTCCCTACACCATCCTGAGCTGCGCGGCTTCGGTCGACGGCCGCATCGACGACACCACACCCGAGCGGTTGCGCCTGTCCAACGAGGCCGACTTCGCCGAGGTCGACGAACTCCGTGCCGGCTGCGACGCCATCCTCGTCGGTGCCCGGACCGTGCGGGCGGACGACCCGCGCCTGCTCGTGCGCTCGCAGCTGCTGCGTGAACGCCGCCGCGGCCAAGGACGCACCGAACACCTCCTCAAGGCCGTGGTCACCCGCACCGGGGACATCGATCCCGGTGCGCGCCTGTTCTCCACCGGTGACGCCGGGGCCGTGNNNNTCGCCGCCGGGGCCCCGCCGACCGTCGAGGCGATCCTGGCCGACCTGGCCGCCCGCGGGGTCCAACGGCTCGTCGTGGAGGGCGGCGGCCACGTGCACACGATGTTCCTGACCTCCGGTCTGGCCGACGAGCTGCGCCTGGCCGTGGCCCCCTTCTTCATCGGGGAGGAGAGCGCCCCGAACTTCGTCATGCCGGGTGCCTACCCTCACAACCCCACCGCGCCCATGAGCCTGGTCGAGGCTCGCTCCCTGGGTGACGTGGCCGTGCTGCGCTACTGCCTGAAGGCACGGACATGAAAGGCACGGACATGAGCTGCCGCTCCGGGCCCGTTCCCGGCGAGGGCGAGGCCGACGCGTACTGGCTGCGGCGCACCGTCGAACTCTCCGGGCACTGCCCGCCCTCGGAGACCGCCTTCTCCGTCGGCGCGGTCGTGGTCGCCGCCGACGGCACCGTGCTCGGGCAGGGGTACTCGCGCCGGGACGACCCGCACGACCACGCCGAGGAGGTGGCCCTGCGCGAGATCGAGGCGGACGATCCGCGCCTGGTGGAGGCCACGATCTACACCTCGCTGGAGCCGTGCAGCTTCCGATCCTCGCGCCCGCGTGCGTGCAGCACCCTGATCCTGACCACACCCGTTCCCCGGGTGGTCTTCGCCTGGCGCGAGCCGGAGCTGTTCGTCGACTGCGACGGCGCCGAACGCCTGCGCGCGGCCGGCCGTACCGTCATCGAGCGCCCCGACCTGGCCGGGGGCGTGCGCGCTGCCAACGCCCACCTGCTGGGCACGCTCTGAGCGCGGAGGGCGAAGCGCACACGCGCGCGGGGTGCGGCCGGACCCACGTCCGGGCCGGACCCCGTCGCGCTCTCAGAGCCGGTTGAGGTCCAGTACCCGTACGACCGCACGCCCTTCGGCATCGGAGGCGGGCAGGTCCACCTCGGCGTCGATGCCCCAGTCGTGGTCGCCCTCGGGATCGGCGAGGGTCTGGCGGACCTTCCACACGCCCTGGCCCTCCTCGATCCGGAGCAGGTTCGGGCCGCGCGCGTCCGGGCCGATGCCGATGACGTCGTGGTCCTCGAAGTAGGCGTCCAGCGCCTCCTCCCAGTCCTCGGCGTCCCAGTCGCCCTCGGGCTCGAGTCTGCTCAGCTCGGTGTGGGCCCCGCGTGCAGCCAGCTCCACCCGGCGGAACATCTCGTTGCGCACCATGATGCGGAAAGCCCGGGTGTTGGCGGTCACCGGGCGCACCCGTTCCTCCAGCTCCTCGGTCCTGCCCGCCTCGTCGGCGGCCTCGGGCTCGGGGTTGGTGAGCTGCTCCCATTCGTCGAGCAGGCTCGAGTCGACCTGGCGCACCAGCTCGCCCAGCCACTCGATGAGGTCGCGCAGCTCCTCGGTCTTGGCGTCGTCGGGCACCGTCTGGTTCAGCGCCTTGTACGCGCCGGCCAGGTACCGCAGGACCAGGCCCTCCGAACGTGCCAGGTCGTAGTGGCCCACGAACTCGGTGAAGGTCATCGCGCGCTCGAGCATGTCCCGCACCACCGACTTGGGCTGGAGCGGGTGGTCGCCCACCCACGGGTGGCCCTGGCGGTAGACCTCGTAGGCGTGGTCCAGGAGCTCCACGAGCGGCTTGGGGTACTCGACCTCCTCCAGCCGCTCCATGCGTTCCTCGTACTCGATGCCGTCGGCCTTCATCTGCGCGACCGCCTCGCCCCGGGCCTTGTTGAGCTGGGCGCCCAGGATCTTGCGCGGGTCGTCGAGCGTGGACTCCACGACGCTGAGCACGTCCAGGGGGTAGGTCGGGGACTCCGCGTCCAGCAGTTCCAGCGCCGCCAGGGCGAAGGTCGACAACGGTTGGTTGAGCGCGAAGTCGGCCTGCAGGTCCACGGTGAGGCGGGCGGTGCGGCCCAACTCGTCCGGTTCCTCCAGCGTCTCCACGATGCCGCCGTCCAGCAGGGACCGGTAGATCGCGATCGCCTCGCTGATGTGGCGGCGCTGCGTCCTGCGGTCGTCGTGGTTCTGGGTGAGCAGGTGCTTCATCGCGGTGAAGCAGTTGCCGGGGCGGGCGATGACGCTGAGCAACATCGCGTTGCTGACCTTGAACCGGGAGTTCAACGGCTCGGGCTCGGCCTCCACGAGTTTGCCGAAGGTCGCCTCGTCCCAGGCCACGAACCCGTCCGGTGCCTTCTTGCGCACGACCTTGCGGCGCTTCTTCGTGTCGTCGCCCGCCTTGGCCAGCGCCTTCTCGTTCTCGATGACGTGCTCGGGCGCCTGGACGACCACGTTGCCGACGGTGTCGTAGCCGGCCCGGCCCGCGCGCCCCGCGATCTGGTGGAACTCACGCGCCCGCAGACGCCGCACCCGCACACCGTCGTACTTGCTCAGCGCCGTGAACAGCACCGTGCGGATGGGCACGTTCACTCCCACACCGAGGGTGTCGGTGCCGCAGATGACCTTGAGCAGACCTGCTTGGGCCAGGCGTTCCACCAGGCGGCGGTACTTGGGCAGCATGCCCGCGTGGTGCACACCGATGCCGTGGCGCACGTACCGCGACAGGTTGCGCCCGAACTTCGTGGTGAAGCGGAAGGCACCGATCTCCTCGGCGATCTTCGCCTTCTCCTCCTTGGTGCACATGTTGATGCTGGTCAGCGACTGGGCGCGCTCGACCGCCTGCGCCTGGGTGAAGTGCACGATGTAGACCGGGGCCCCGCCGCTGCCCAACAGGTCCTCGAGCGTCTCGTGCAGCGGGGTGGTCCGGTAGTCGTAGTACAGCGGCACGGGGCGCTCGGCGGAGGAGACCACAGCGGTCGAACGGCCAGTGCGCGCGGTGAGGTCCTCCTCGAACCGGCTCACGTCACCGAGCGTGGCCGACATCAGGAGGAACTGCGCCTGCGGCATCTCCAGCAGCGGTACCTGCCACGCCCAGCCGCGGTCGGGCTCGGCGTAGAAGTGGAACTCGTCCATGACGACGGTGTTGATGTCGGCGTCCTTGCCCTCGGCCAGGGCGATCTGGGCCAGGACCTCCGCCGTGCAGCACACAATGGGCGCATCGGCGTTGACGCTGGCGTCGCCGGTCATCATGCCGACGTTCTCGGTGCCGAAGATCTTGCACAGGTCGAAGAACTTCTCCGAGACCAGGGCCTTGATCGGGGCGGTGTAGAACGCGCACTCGTCCCGGGCCAGCGCGGCGAACAGGGCACCGGTGGCGACCATGCTCTTGCCCGAGCCGGTCGGGGTGTTGAGGATGACGTTGGCCCCGGAGACGACCTCGATGAGGGCCTCCTCCTGGTGGGGATAGAGGGTGAGGCCCTGCTCCTCGGCCCACAGGGCGAACGCCTCGTAGAGGGAATCGGGTTCTGGTTCGGCCGGAAGCGCATCAATGAGACTCACGCATTCCATACTGCCTGCTCCGGCACCCACTTGGTGACGGGAGCGGGTACGGCAGTGGGCACGTCCCCTGCTGAGGGCGTGCCCACTGTGGTGCGCTCGTGCGCGTTCCGCCCGTCGGTCGGTTACTTGACCAGGCCGAGTTCGCGGACGGTGTCGCGCTCCTCGGAGAGCTCCTGGACGGAGGCGTCGATACGGCCGCGGGAGAACTCGTCGATCTCCAGGCCCTGCACGATCTTCCACGCACCGTTCTCGGACACGGCCGGGAAGGAGGAGATGAGGCCCTCGGGCACGCCGTAGGAGCCGTCGGACGGGATGGCCGCGGAGGTCCAGTCGCCCTCGGGGGTACCGTTGACCCAGTCGTGGACGTGGTCGATGGCGGCGTTGGCGGCGGAAGCGGCCGAGGAGGCGCCCCGGGCCTCGATGATCGCGGCGCCGCGCTTGGCGACGGTCGGGATGAAGTCGTCCTCGATCCAGGTCTGGTCGTTGACGGCCTTGGCGGCGTTCTTGCCACCGACCTCGGCGTGGAAGATGTCGGGGTACTGGGTGGCGGAGTGGTTGCCCCAGATCGTGAGCTTCTCGATGTCGTTGATCGACACGTTCAGCTTCTTGGCGAGCTGGGTCAACGCACGGTTGTGGTCCAGGCGGGTCATGGCGTTGAAACGCTCGGCCGGGACGTCGGGTGCGTGGTTCTGCGCGATGAGGGCGTTGGTGTTGGCGGGGTTGCCCACGGCCAGCACGCGGATGTCGTCCGCGGCGCCGGCGTTGATGGCCTCGCCCTGGGGCTTGAAGATGCCGCCGTTGGCCTCGAGCAGGTCACCGCGCTCCATGCCCTTGCCGCGGGGGCGCGCGCCCACGAGCAGGGCCACGTTGGCGCCCTGGAAGGCCGTGGTGGCCTCGTCGAAGATGTCGATGCCCTGCAGCAGGGGGAAAGCGCAGTCGTCCAGCTCCATCGCGGTGCCCTCGGCGGCCTTGACGGCCTGAGGGATCTCCAGCAGGCGCAGCTTCACCGGGGTGTCGGCTCCGAGAAGCTGCCCGGAAGCGATCCGGAAGAGCAGAGCGTAGCCGATTTGGCCGGCGGCGCCGGTGACGGTGACGTTGACGGGTGCTTTGGACATGAAATGGATCTCCTGACGACGTTGTGCGACCCGAGATGTTACCAACGGGTTCGACGCGGCGTCGGGTGCCGTCCCGCTGGGATCCGACCAGGCGCGCGCCGCACTTCACCACCCTAGACCGCAGTCGTGCGCGGACTGGGACCGAGGTCCCCCGCCAAGAGTGCCCCGAGCGCCGAGTACCCTCTCTCCACAACGGATTTACGGCGAGGAAACGCAGGAGGCACCCTGTTAGGATGACTTCGCCTTCCACGGCGGGCCGGTAGCTCAGTCGGTCAGAGCAGAGGACTCATAATCCTTGGGTCGCGGGTTCGAGTCCCGCCCGGCCTACCCCCCTTGAACAGGCGAAACCCTCCGAAGTTGAGAACTTCGGCGTCTTGTTCGCGCATTTCGGGTGTGCCCTTTCCGTGGCCTTCGGTGGCTCCTGCGCGGAATCCGGCCTCTCCGAGGGCAGTCGAATTACCGTGCTTTCTGTTCCGCCCGGCGTGCTGGGAGCCACGCTTCTGGCCGGACGGCCACGGTGAATACACGCCGGAGATATCCGGGAGCGGCCCCGGGGCCAGGTATCGGTCCCGGGGCCGACGGTGTTCCTTCCCCTGTAATGAGCGGCTTGTCGGTTTCGGGTTGCTATGGCGTACCCTCTTCGGGAACGGGGGCTCTCACGACCCGTCGGCACCGTCCCGGCGCGTGAGATGAGGATCCCGAGTCCCTGCGCACCGCGCGGGCGCGCCACCGTGCAGCCACAGCGACCGCGACGGTGCCGGTCCCCGGGATCAACGCCGTGAGCGGGAGCGGCCCGAGGCCGGCCTCGGGCCCGGTAGAGCGCAGCAATCCTTTTGTGTCGCCCCGAGGCGGTCGACGCGTTCCTCGGCTCGGGCGCGATCCCCCACACGTCGTCACTGCACCGGTCCACCTTCGACCGGCGACCTCATCGACGGTCCCGACGGGTTCCCACGACCGGACGGACGGGCGGGCGCGGGCGGTAGTGGGACGGCGACGGTCGAGACCAGTGAGTTGGAGGACGGGATGCAGAGGGGGATCCTTCTCCCGGAGGACGTCACTCCACGGCCGAGGGGCAAGGTGTTCCATCTCTCGGCAACCTCCGGTCACCCGACATCGTCCGACACGTGGCTGGAGGATCCGAGAGCCGGGGGAAGTGATTGGTGAACGGCGGCGAGACACGTGGGCCGGTACTGCCCGATGCGTGGCGACAGTTGTGGCACGGCCATCCCCGCAGAGTTCTGGCGGGGATGACCGCCCTCGTACTCGTGGTCGGGCTGCTCGCCGCGGTCACCCGAGACAGCGGGACGCAGACCCTGGCGGAGGAGGCCGAGGCGCCGATGCCCCGGTCCCATCCCTTCGAGCACCACCTCGACGAGTTCGGTGTCTCCCGTGTCGGCTCACCCACGGGCGACATCGACGGCGAGGGCAACAGTCTGCCCGCCGAGGCCCTGGCCGCGGCCGGATGGCGCCCGGGGATCCCTGTCACCCTCCTGGGCACGCAGATGCAGCTGCCCGACTACGGTCCCGGCCGGCCCGACCACCTGCTCTCCGACGGGCAGCGGGTCTCTGTCACCGAGGACGCCTACAGCAGCATGACCTTCCTGACCACCGCCACCCGCACCGACGGCGCACCCACCGGCGCGCAAGGGCGGGGCCGCATCGTCTACACCGACGGGAGCGAGGACACCTTCGACGTCGAGGTCCCCGACTGGACCGAGGGCCCGGCCGGTGACGCCGCGCTCAACCTGCCCTACGCCAACTCCGAGGACCAGGAGGAGCCCAGCGAGATCGGGGCGGTACGCCTGTACGCCCGCTCGATCCCGGTCGACCCCAACCGCGAGGTCGACCACGTGGTCCTGCCGCGTGTGCACGACGCGTCCGCCCGCATACACGTCTTCGCGATGGGCGGGCGCGCCGCCGATCACCCCTGGACGGCCACGTGGGGCCGCGCGACCTCCAGCTACGTCGAGGTCGGACCGTGGGAGGACCAGACGGTGCGCCTGAACGCGCGCACCACGGCCGGCGGCACCAACGCCCGTGTACGTCTGGCGAACACCTTCGCCCACGAGTCGGTGCGTATCGGTGCGGCCTCCATCGCCCTGCGCGGTGAGGGCGCGGGTGTGGAGGGCGCCACGGTTCCGCTCGAGTTCGGGGGCGAGAGCGAGACCGCCGTCCCCGCGGGCGGGCAGGTCTTCAGCGATCCGGTCGAGATCACCCTGCCCCCGCACAGCGACATCGCCGTGAGCCTGTACCTGCCCGAGGAGGTCTCGGCGGCACCGGTGCACTCCGCGGCCGTCGACACCAATTACGCCACGGTCGCGGGCGGGGGAGACCAGACCCAGGACACCTCGGGAGCCCCCTTCACCGAGGGCCTGTTCCAGTGGCCGTTCCTGACCGGTGTGGAGGTGAGGGAAGGCTCCGGGGCGATCGTCACGCTGGGCGACTCCATCACGGACGGCGTACGCACCACCCGCGACGCGCACGCCCGCTGGCCCGACGTGCTCAGCCGCCGCCTGGACGCGCGGGAAGGGGTCCCCAACCCCGGTGTGATCAACGCGGGGGTCGGCGGCAACCACGTGGTGCGCGACGGGTACCCGGGCGAGGGCGTCTCCAGGAACTCCACGGGTGTGGCCCTGGCGCACCGGGCCCCCAGGGACGCCTACTCCCAGGCCGGAGCCGAGACACTGGTGGTGTGGGCCGGCATCAACGACCTGCGGTGGGGCACGAGCCCAGCAGAGGTCGTGGAGGGGCTGGAAGCGGTCGGCGGCCGGGCGCGCGAGCACGGGATGCGGGTTTTCGTGGCGACCTTGGGCCCGTGCCTCGGTGAACTGCGGTGCACCGACGAGGTGGAGGCGGGCCGCCAGTACGTCAACTCGTGGATGCGCGAGCAGGCCCGCGACCCGGATTCGGTCTTCGACTCGGTGTGGGACTTCGACCAGGTGCTGCGGGATCCGGAGGAGCCGAGGCGCTTGCTGCCCGAGTACGACTCCGGAGACCACATCCACCCGGGCGATGCCGGGATGGAAGCGCTGGCCGAATCGGTGGACCTGGCACAGCTCATCGGCTGAACGCCCGGTCAGCGCGGGTGGCCGAGCTGGTGGTGCAGGACGAGGTCGGCGTAGACCCCGGCGAGGTCGTCGAGGCCGAGCACCTCGTCCGGTTCGTACCATTCCAGGGAATCGCAGGTACTGAGTACCGACCGGGTGGCGAGCTCCACAGAGTCCACGTGGAAGCTGCCCTCGCGCACCCCGTCGTCGATGATCGTGCGCACGTGGTTGCGGTAGTCGCGGTGGAGCAGGGCGAACTCGCGGTAGCGCTCTTGGCGGGCCGCGCGCAGGGACGGCAGCAGCTCACGGGCGAGTTCGAGGGCGGACCGGTGCTTCCAGGAGAGCCGCACGTGGTGCCGCACGAGCGCGCACACCCGTTCTGCGGCCGGGGCGGAGGGCCGGTCGGCCTCGAGCCGTCCCTCGACCCGTTCCCGGACGGCACGCAGTACCACCGCGTGGGCCAGGTCCAGGCGAGTGGGGAAGGCCCGGCTCAGGGCGTCCTCGTCGGTTCCTGTCTCCTCGGCGATCCGATGGGTCAGCGTGGACATGGCGAGAGAGCGCGGTCCGTGCTCGGCGAACAGGCGGGTCGCGCAGTCCAGGACGGGGCCGGTGGTCCGGAGGACATCTGGGGAGAGATCGGCTGTCATGGGTGACTGTCTTGTCGCTCGGTGCGCCGCGGGGCGGGGTGACGCGAGGGTGCTGGGATCGCTCGGTGGGAAACGGTTTCGAGGATAGCCCCGAGCGGTTGCGAATTCGGGCGGAACAGTAGAACTCATCGAAGAAATCGGGCGTGCGGGAAACCCGGTCAGGCCGGTTCCACCTGGGGCTCTTCCCTGTTGCCGCGGGTGATGGGGACCAAATCTCCCACCCGCTCGGTGGCCACGGCGTCCACGCCCATTTCCACCAGCCGTGCCATCTCCGTGAACTCGTTGGCCGCCCAAGCGGCCACAGCGAACCCCGAACCACGCATTTCGGTGATCAGTTCCCGAGTGAGCAAGGAATGGTGGATCCCGAGAAAATCGGGGCGCAAAGCGCGCACGACGTCGTCGGGCGGTGGCCCGGACTGCTCCCAGGGCATGAGCAGACGTGCCCGGCCGCTGCGCCTGCGCAGGGCGTCCAGGGTCTGGTAAGGGCCGGTGAAGACCAGCTGATCGGCGAGTCCGCGCTCGCGCAACAGGGTGTCGGCGGCCAACGCGGCCCGGGGTTCCGCGGCCTCCACGAGCAGGTTCGGCACGTCCTGCGCACGGAACTCGGCCAGGACCTCCATGAGGGTGGGCACACGGTTCTCCACGTCCTGTCGTGCTGCGGCCAGTTCCGCCAGGGACATCTCGTCCACGGGCCGCGGGGCGGCGCCGGGGGTGGCGACCAGGCGGTCGTCCGCCAGCACCGGATAGTCGTCACGGCTCAGATGGACGTCGACCTTGACCAGGTCGGTCCCGGAGCGCCAGGCTGAGCGCAGGGTCGGAAGCGTGTTGCCCGGGTGTCTTGCGGTGTCTCCGCGTAGTGCGATGGACAGCGTCATGCTCACAAGGGTCGCAAAAAGTGCGCCCGCACGTGGCGCAAACAGGAAGAACGGCGTCCCGGCCCGGCCCGACCGGCTCTGCGGGGTGGCGAGCGCGACCGGAGGGTGCGAGAGGACTCACGTTCTCTGTGCTCGGTCCGGTGGCCCCGAGCTGGGAAACTCTGTTAACGGGTGTCGTGAGAACACGGCGCCCTTGGCCGGCCCCCGACCGTGAGGCGAACGATGATCCCGGATCAGCGACGAGAGCACATCCTCAAGCTCCTCCAGGAGCGGCACGTGCTGAGTATCAACGAGCTCACCTCGATGCTGTCCGTGTCCCACATGACGGTGCGGCGCGATATCCAGTCCCTGGAGAACGACGGCAAGGTCCTGTCGGTGACCGGCGGCGTGCGCCTGGCGGCCCGGCTCAAGAGCGAGCCCTCCTACATGGCCAAGGCCCAGTTGGAGGTCCCGGCCAAGCGCAGCATCGCACGGGCCGCCGCCGACCTGGTCCGGGAGAACTTCACCATCTACCTGGACGCGGGCACCACCACACTGCAGATGGTGCCGCTGCTGACCGACAAGGTGGGCCTGACCGTCATCACCAGTGATTTCAACGTGGTCGGCCACCTCATGGAGTATCCGGGCATCGAGCTCATCCACACCGGTGGCCTGGTCTCGCACTCCGACCACTCCTCGGTGGGACGTTTCACCGCCGAGTTCCTGCGCCAGGTCAACGTCGACCTGGCCTTCATAGCGAGCAGCTCCTGGGACGCCGATCGCGGGTCGACGACGCCCTCCGAGGCCAAGGTGATCGCAAAGCAGGAGCTGCTGCGGATCGCTTCCAAGAGTGTCCTGGTCGTCGACAGCACCAAGTACGGCAAGTTCGGCACGTTCCGGGTCGCGAGCCTGGAGGAGTTCGACCTCATCATCAGCGACGACCGGCTGCCCGCCTCGGCGGTGGAGGAGCTCTCCGAACGCGACGTGCGTTTCGAGCTCGTGGGGTCCGACACGGCCTGACCCGGCCCGGCGGCCCCGCCCCTCAGGCGGGGCCGGTGCCCGTGGCGGTCTCCGGTGCGGGCTCGCCGCGCCGGTACCAGCGGGCGCGCAGGACCAGTGTGGTCGTTGCGAGCGAGACCAGACCGCCCATGGTCGCCAGGGCGAAGGCGCCCTGGTGTCCGAGGAGGTCGGCGAGCGACCCGGCCGTCATCGACCCCAGCGCCTGTCCCAGGATCAGGCAGCTGAGCACCACCGACATCGCCTGTGACATCCGCGCCGGCGGGGACGAGCGCTCCACCAGCCCGAACAGGCTCACGATGTGTGGGCCGATCGCCCATCCCAGCACGAACATCGCCACCGCCAGAGTCACGGCGGTGTGCGGCAGGTACAGGGGCAGCGTCAGCAGGAACAGGCCCCCGGAGGCCCAGCGCACCCGCGCGGTCAGCGCGAACGTCACCGGGACCGAGGCCATGAGCAGCCCGCCCATGGCGCTGCTGGTGCCCATCACCGCATACATCAGCCCCGACAGGTCGCCGTACCCGGAGGCGGAGGCGAAGGCGGTCACACCCGTGGACATCCCGCCGAAGAACAGCCCCTGGGCGAACATCGGGACCGCCGGCACCAACAGCGCGGGTGTGACCACCCGGCCGCCCCGGCCCGCCGACGGCGCACTGCCGGGAGGTGCCGTGGGGTGCAGCGCGAAGACCGCGCCGAACACACAGATGAGCACTGCGGCTCCCAGCACACTCGCCGAGGGCGACAGGGTCACCGTGAGCACACCCACCAGCGCCGGGCCGAGTACGAACGCGGTCTCGTCGAGCACTCCCTCCACCGACATGGCCGCGCCGACCGAACGTTCGCGCTCCAGGCCCCGGTCCGGTCCGCGGTCGATCAGCCCGACCCACCGGGTACGTGCCATCGGTCCCACCTGCGGCAGGCACATGCCGGCCAGGACCGCCAGGACCACGAGGGCCGGAAGGGGCGCGCCGGCGTTCACCGCGGACACCAGCGCCGCCATGAGCACGGCGTCCACCAGTGACATCACCAGTACCGGGTGACGCTGTCCGTACCGGTCGGCGAAGCGGGCGATGATTGGGCCGCCGACCACCTGGCCCATCGCGAACACCCCGCTGAGCAGGCCGGCCGTAGCGACACTCCCACTCTGGACCGTGACCAGGGTCAGCATCCCGATCAGCGACATCGACACGGGCAGACGCGCCAGGAACGCGGCCGTCAGCAGTGGCCACCCTGCGATCCGATGCATGCGTCGCAGGGTTTCCAGGGGTGACATACGCTCCTCGTCCTCGTCCTCGGCGGTGGTCTCCGTGGTTCTCCCGGACGATGGCGCACCGCAGTGGGGGGCGCGGGCGAATCGGGAGGAGAACCGTCCCATGGTAGGGCCACTCCGAGACCGCGGTCGCGTGGGGAACACTCGTGGCCTGGCCGGCTCCCACGGTGCTGACGGTCTCACCGGGAACGAGGAGGGAGAGCGCCGTGGTCGCCGACCGGATCCCTTCCCTCATGGGCACTCGCGCGAGCAGATCGCCGAGAGGGAGCGCCTCAGCGGGGGCGCCCGCCCGAAGCGCCGAGTGCGGCCTTGGGGCGGCGCAGCCCCGCCGCGCGCAGGCGTGTCACCAGCTCCCGCGAGCAGACGTGTTCGGCCCCCATCCGCAGAGCCCGTGCGTGCAGGTGTTCGGGCAGGTCGTAGTGGTCGCGGTCGAAGGCACGCGGGTCCAGGCCCAGCCGCCGGGCGAAGACGTGCAGCTCTTCGTAGGAGGTGTCACCGGCCAGGTGGGCGAACAGCCAACCGCGCGGGCCGGGCCACAGGGGGGTGTCCACGATGATGCTCATGAGTGCTCCGGGACGTGTACAGGGCGCCAGGGCACCGGGCTGGACAGGATCATCGTGCTGGAGGGGCGTCCGTGCTCGGCCAGGCGGTCGATGATCTCCTCGAAGGCTTCCATGGACCGCACCGCGATGAGCAGGACGCAGCAGTCGTCGCCGGTGACCCGGTGCACCTGCAGGATCTCCGGTAGTTCCAGGGAGGAGCGTTCGCGCAGCAGGCAGTGTGCACCGAAACACTCCATCCGGACCAGCGCGGTCACCGGGAGCCCGGCCGCGGCCGGATCGACGTGTGCGTGGTAACCGGTGATGACCCCGCGATCGGTCAGGCGCCGTACCCGTTCGGCAACGGCCGGTGCCGACAGGTTCACCCGCCGGGACAGCTCGTTGAAGGAGAGCCGCCCGTCGTGTTGGAGCTCGGCGAGGATGCGCCGGTCGACACCGTCCAGCGGCGTGTGCAGTGGTGGGGCCATGCTTTGTGTTCCCAAGGTCGATGAGCTCTTCGCCTTGTGAATCCTAGGCCAAGAGCCGGATCGGGGCGCTCGCGGCCATTCCGTGAGTGGTGTCGGTTGTTCGATCATGTGACCTGTCCGCGCACGTTCGCCGCCGAGGGGTCCGCCATGTCCACCACCGCACAGCAGTGTCCGTACTTCCCGCAGGGGGAGGAGACCGAGGCCCGGGAGCAGGGAGAGGAGGAGGGCGCGCCCTCCCTGGATTTCGAGCGCGCCACCCCTTACGTGGACTACGTGGGTGTGGACACTCTGCTCGACCTCAAACGCCCGCGTACCGACGAACCGGCCGAGTCCGCGTTCATCCTCACCACACAGGTCATGGAGCTGCTCTTCACTCTCGTGGCCGAACACTGGGAGGCCGCCCGCGACGCCCTGGAGGCCGATGACGTGCCCGGCGCGCTGGCCTGGTTGCGCCGCTCCCGCAACGCCCAGGACGTGCTCACCGGCTCCTGGGACCTGCTCGCCGACATGACCCCGAGACAGTTCAACCGGTTCCGCGACGCCTTCGGCGAGGCCTCGGGGTTTCAGTCCTACACCTACCGCCACCTGGAGTTCCTGCTGGGCAACAAGTCCGGTCCCATGGTGCGCCCGCACAAGGGCATGCCACGAGTGGCCGAACGGTTGGACTCCGTGCTGGAACACCCCGGTCTCTACGACGCGGCCCTGCGCCTGCTGGCCCGCCGCGGTCTGCCGGTGCCCGGCGGCGCGGTCGAACGCGACTGGACGCAGCCCTACGAGGAGGACCCCGGCGTCGTCGAGGCCTGGGCCCGGGTCTACGCCGACGAGCGCGACGACAACGAACTGCTGCTCCTGGCCGAGGCGCTGATGGACGTGGCCGAACGGGTCACACGGTGGCGCCACCGCCACCTCATGGCCGTCAAGCGCACGATGGGCGGCAAACCCGGCAGCGGCGGCTCCAACGGCCTCACCTGGTTGGCCCGCAACGCCGAGAAGGACGTCTTCCCCGAACTGTGGCGTCTGCGCGACACTCTGTGAGGCCCCGCCCACGCCCGGAACCGCGCAGTGGCCCCGGGGGAGCACGCATACCGCCCCGCCCCGACCCCAGGAAGCAGGACCGATGACGCCCACCACTCGCGAGGAGTGCGCCGCACTCGACGCCACCGACCCGCTGGCCCGGATGCGGGAGGAGTTCGTCCTGCCCGAGGACGTGATCTACCTCGACGGCAACTCCCTGGGCGCCTTGCCGCGCTCGACCCCCGCACGCGTGGCCGACCTGGTCGAACGTGAGTGGGGCCAGGGGCTGGTCCGCAGTTGGAACACGGCCGGATGGTGGGACAAACCCCGGACCCTGGGCGCCGCCATCGCGCCCCTGGTCGGTGCGGGTACCGACGAGGTCGTGGTCGGGGACGGCACCTCCGCCAATCTGTTCAAGACCGTGGTGGCGGCCTTGCGCATGTCCGAGCGGGACGTGGTGCTGGGCGAGGCCGGCAACTTTCCCACCGACCTCTACGTCACCGAGGGTGCCGCGGGTCTGACCGGCGCGACCCAGCGCCGTGTGGATCCCGACGGTCCCGGGTTGGCCGCCGAACTGGCCCGGGGCGACGTCGCCGTCCTGCTGCTCAGCCACGTCGACTACCGCACCGGTGTCCTGCGTGACATGCAAGCCCTGACCCGCCTGGCCCACGACCACGGGGCACTCGTGGTCTGGGACTTGTGCCACAGCGTCGGCGCCGTCCCCGTGGACCTGTCGGGCAGCGGCGCCGACTTCGCGGTCGGGTGCACCTACAAGTACCTCAACGCCGGCCCTGGCGCCCCCGCGTTCCTGTACGCCGCCCGGCGCCACCATGCCCGCGCCGACCAACCTCTGAGCGGCTGGCACGGGCATGCGCGCCCCTTCGATTTCGCCCCCGCCTACGAGCCCGCGCCCGGGGTCTCACGTTTCCTCAGCGGCTCGCAGCCGCTGGTGGCCGATGCGGCTCTGGAGGCGAGCCTGGAGGTGTGGGCCGAGGCCGACCTGGGCCAGGTACGCACCAAGAGCCTGGCCCTGAGCGACCTGTTCCTGTCCCGGGCCGCCGAGGTGGGGGTGGGGTCGCTGACACCCGCCGAACATGCCCGGCGCGGCAGCCAGGTCTCACTCGTGGAACCGGAGGAGGGCGCCGGGTACGCGATCGTGCAGGCCCTCATCGCCCGCGGGGTCATCGGGGACTTCCGCGCGCCCGACGTGATGCGGTTCGGGTTCACACCCCTGTACCTGTCCTACACCGAGGTCTTCGACGCCGGTCAGGCCCTGGTGGAGGTCGTGCGTGAGGGCGAGTGGCGCCAGGAACGTTTCCGCGCGCGTTCGCAGGTGACCTGACCGCCTGCGGGAGGTGACCCTGCTTTATCTTTCTTTTGCATGATCCGGGGTCGCGTAAATCATGTCGTCCTGTGACCTGATCATCCCTTCCGCGGGAATTTCAGGGGTGGTCGAGCGATATCGCGCCTTATGACGAGTGCCACGAAACCCCCTCGGGGTGAGTGTCGATGATGAGCGGAACCCTCTGCGGCCAGGGGGTTCCGCTGCTTGCGGGGATGGATGCGGACATTCCTCCCCGTGTGCGGGCAGACACGCCGAGTTATTTTACTTCTATGCCTGTACGCGCTTGACGAAAAGGTGGGTTAGGGTCCCTCGTGATCGGTCCGTTATTGATCCTTTGGCGAACCGATGCCGAGCCCTTGAACGTCCCGAGCGTTCCGAGGGAGTTCAGACCCCACGGGGGTCGGCCACGCGCATCCCATGCGCCTGAGCCGGAGGACCGCCGGAAACATCCGGCGCGATCATGTCCCACCCCCGCCCGCCGTCCGCAGCCAGCGACGCGGATCCCATGTCACGGCACCACAGTCCAGGTGCTCTCCACACCCGTGTTGCGTCCTGCCCTGGGTGTGCCGTGTCCACGGTCTTCTCGGCCCTGTCGTCAACCTGGCTTCCATCTCATGAGCAACGAGAACGACACACCCATCCAGTACGGCAAAGTCGACGCGACCTACTTCTGGGACGACGGTTCCGGCATGCAAGGCGACACCGGACTCCCCGCGGGCGGCGAGCCGATGCAGAAGGGCCTTTTCTCCAGTCCCAGCTGGCCCCTGGGAACCGAGGGTTACATCGAGTACGAGGGGCAGACCGCCGATTTCTTCATCGGCGACCGCGGCCCCGGAGCCCCCTCCAACGGCTGCGACGTCCTGATGGACCTCGACGGCAAGACCTTCGCCGAACTGACCGGCCAGACCTGGGACGCGGAGAACTACGTCGTCACCGGCGGCAACGGTCACCTCTACGACGTGGAGTACTACATCACCGAGTGGGGTGACGGTGCCGGCGAGGAAGGCGCGCCGCACCCTTTCCAACAGCCTGGGAACAAGTGTGAGGGCGCCGTCTCCGAGATCCCCGAGGACAAGCTCGAGGAGGAGAGCTCGGAGGAGGAGACGGCCGGCGAGAACGCCCGGAGCGAGAACGCCGAGGGTGGGGGCACCCAGGGTGAGGACGGCGGGGAAGAGGAAACCGAGGCCTCCGAGGAGGAAGGTGCCGAGGAGAAGTCCGCCGGCTCCGAGAGCTCCGATGAGTCTGCTGCCGCCGAGGAGGATGGGCCCGAGGAAGAGGAGGAGAGCGGGGTCACGGCCGAGACCGCGGCCAACGACGTCTCCGGTTTCCAGCTCACCGGTGCCGACGGCGACCTTGCGGGCGGCGGCATCCTGGTCCTGGCGATCATCCCCGCGATCCTGCTCGCGCTGGGCTTCGCCTGGTTCCGCCGCCCCGCCGGCGCCCATGCCGGCGACGCCGACACCGAAGGCAGGGGCCTCATGGCCGGCAGCGAGGGCAAGCACGGTTTCGGCTCCCTGCTGGACCGTTTCCGCGGCGGAAGGGACAACTGACCCGCCACCGTTTCCCGGGCCCGTTTCTTCCCCGGTATGCATGCGCGGCGGACCTTCCCGAGTGTCCACCGAACATGCTCTCGCGGGAGTCCGAGAAGCCAGGTGTTCCTCCCGCGCGGGCGGCCGGGACGGTTCCCACGCGGGGCCGGCCGGCACACGCCGGAAGGGTCGTGGTCGATGGTGCCCACGGCCCTTCCGTCATACCGGGTTCCGGCGGAACGGGGAGAACACGGCCCCGTACCGGCCCCGGGCGGGCCGGTACGGGGCCGGACAGGGGAGGAGCGCGGATCGCCGTTGACCCGGGCACCCTGTCCGCCCCTCAGGCACGCCGAGTACGCGTCCCCGACGCCGGCCTGATGGGCGGAGTCCGGTACCGGGGCCCCGGCCGCGCCCCAGGGGGCAGGGGTCGGAGAGCCGTTGGGCCCCGGCGAGGAACTCCATGTCTTGAATATGAAGTGAATAACCCCATATTGTCGAGATCGCAGCCCCAACGCTGGACGAACTGTTCAGTACAACAACCCCCGATCCCGAACATCCACCGCGCCCACCATGCGGACGGTATGAGGTAAGACACATGGCCGTGCGCCTGGACGACATCGATCGGCGCATCATCGACCTGCTGCGGGCCGACGGACGCATGTCCATCAGGGCCGTCGCGGAGCGCGCCCACATCTCCCGTGCCAACGCCTATTCGCGTCTGGAACGCCTGCGCAACCAGGGCGTCATCCGGGGCTTCACCGCCGTCGTCGACCCCGAGAAGTACGGCACGGCGCTGTCCGCGTACGTGTCGGTGCGCATCGAACAGCACTCCTGGGAGAGATTCCGCAGTTATCTGCGCGACATCCCCGAGGTCGATCACGCGGCCCTGGTCTCCGGCGACGTGGACCTGCTGCTCCTGGTGCGGGTGGCCGACGCCTCGGCCCTGCGCACCTTCGTCCTCGAACGCCTGCAGCGCATCCCCGAGGTCAAGAGCACCCAGACCATGTTCATCCTCGACGAGCCCCATCTGGAAGGACCGCTCCCACGGGATGCTTGACAGGACCTGCTCGGCGGAGACCTGATTACCTGCTCGCGACGGAAAGCATCCACCAAACAGGCCTTAATCTGTGAACATGCCTGAGTACCGCGTGGTCGACGCGTTCACCGACCGCCCCTTGGCGGGCAACCCCGCCGCCGTCCTCGTCCTGGAGGACCCCTACCCCGAGGTCTGGGCGCAGGGGATCGCGGCCGAGTTCAACCTCTCCGAGACCGCCTTCGCGCGCCGGGTCGGGGAGCAGGACGCCGAGTTCGAACTGCGCTGGTTCACCCCCGTCGCCGAGATCGAGCTGTGCGGCCACGCGACCCTGGCCACCTCCCACGCCCTGGCCGAACTCGGTGAACCGGCCCCGTACCGCTTCACCACGCGCAGCGGGATCCTCACCGTCGAACACCGCGACGGCCGGCTGTGGATGGACTTCCCCGCCCGCCCCGCCACCGCGGCGCCCGCCCCCGACGGACTCGCCGACGCCCTCGGCGCCCGGCCCCTGTGGACCGGGATCGGCGGCAACAACGACCTGCTCGTGGAACTGGCCGACGAGGACACCGTGCGCTCCCTGGCCCCCGATCCCGAGGCGATCCGCGCCCTGCCCGCCCGCGGGGTCATCGTGACCGCCCGCGGGGAGGAGGCCTACGACCTCGTTTCGCGTTTCTTCGCGCCGAGCATGGGCGTGCCCGAGGATCCCGTCACCGGTGCGGCCCACACCGTGGTCGCCCCCTTCTGGGCCGAACGTCTGGGGCGGAGCGATTTCCTGGCGCACCAGGCCTCCAGCCGTGGCGGGGACCTACACCTGCGCCTGCGCGGAGACCGGGTCCTCATCGGCGGCGACGCCGTGACGGTGGCCACCGGCCACCTCGACCTCTAGCACCTGTGTGACAGATGTCTTCCGCCGTTTCGACCAGTGCTGCGCTCTCGGACGGCCGTGACCGGGTGGTACCGCGCCGCATCTCCTTCGGGGGTGGCGGGCGGGGCCGGGGCCGGCGTCGCCCGGACAGGCCCGGGGCCGGCCCGGCGGAGACCATGAGCATCGACCGAACACGCCCTGGAAAGGAGGCCCCGATGGAACAGTGGGACACCAAGGAGAAGATCGCCGCCGCACGGGAGCGGCTGGAGGAGAGCCACCACGACTGGCGCCGCCCCGCCGCCTACGGGATCGGTGTGTACCGGGAGGGGACCACCGAGTTCACCCACGTCAACCAGAACGGCAGCTACCTTCCCGCGGTCGTCCTGGCGCGCGTGAGCGGACACACCCGCGGCACGTTCTCCCACCCGATGTCGGTCGGACAGCTGGAGGCGGCCGTGGAGGAGCTGAGCCCCGCCGAGGCGTGCACCGAACTGGACCACCCCAACCTGCGCCACTGGCGCGAGGTTCTGGCCGACGTGCGGGAGAACGGCGGCCAGATCGTCGCGGTCTTCGTCGGAAGCCTGTCCGACCCGCCGGCCGACGAACACGACTCCGTGCTGCGGGCCGCCCTGCGTTGAACACCGAGGCGGCGGCGAAAGTTTCTTCTCCCCCGGGTGGTCCCCTTTTCCGTGCGGTCCTCACCAGGCGGACGTGCCCGGACCCTCAGAAGTCAATTCTTCAACATTCCTACGGGTGTTACCGGTAGGAGTATGAGATTTCATCGGGTGGCTCTCGGAGAACGGCGGGCGTGCAATCCCCGTTCCGAACCGAGGAAGGTTCTTCCCCGGTTTTCCCACGCGCCTCCCGGACTTCCTGTAGAAAAGGAGGCGTGCACCACCTCTCCCCTCGAGGGAGAACGCGCGAGCCGCCGCGGCCCCGCTCTGCGAGGCCGCTTCGGGTCGGCGCCGCGATCCTGGCCGCCGGCGCCGGACCGCTCGCGCGGGATCTCCGAGAGCTCGGTGCACGGGCCGACCCCGGCCCGACGGCCGCGCGTGAGCGCGGGCCCGGTGGCGCGCGGTCGCGATGCCTCCCTTCCCCCTCCCGGGGAGGGATCGCGACCCCCGCCGCGGCCCCTGCCGACGGGCCGGCGAGGTCGGTGCGGACCGGCCCCGCCTCCCCGACCACAGCGGGGCCGGTCCGCCCTCCCCGGGGCCCGGCGCCACGGCACCGGCCCGCACACGGGAGAGCCGGTGTGCCGGAGGAACCGCCTGCCGGCGGAGTGACGGGTCACCGTCGCCCACAGTCGTTCTGCACCGGCCCGGCCGAGGTCCTAACCTGGGCGGGACAGCCAACAGACTCGAGGGGGAACCGATGGCGGAACGGCACGGCGGAGGACGCCGACACGGCGGCGGGGGCGGCGGCAAGGGCCGCAAGCCCGAGCCCGAGCCGATCCGCGGGGTCCGCGACGACGCACGCCTGGCACAGGAGCTGCTCAAGATGGACGGCGCCTCCTACGGGCGCTACAAGTCCCTCAAGGGCGACTGGGACTTCGGCGACTTCACCCTGACCGTGCAGCGCGTACAGGCCGACCCGTTCGCGCCGCCGTCGCGTATCCGGGTCCTGCGCCCCGACGCCGGTATCCCCGAGAGCGCTTGGAAGGATCCGATCCGGCGCCGGGCCACCGCCGACTACCTCGGCCGGCGGGCCCGCAAGCAACTGCGCGGGTCGCTGCTCAAGATCGACACCGGCGGCCAGGAGGTCATCGCCCGTTCCTCGCTGCAGGTCACCGAGGGCGGCGGAGTGGACCTGCGCATCGGCCTCGACATGCCCGGCCACGGCCGCCGCATCGACGGGCGTTCCGCCGAGCGTGAGCTGTGCCGGACCCTGCCCGAGCTGGTGGACGACCTCGACTGGGACGAGATCGACCAGAAGGAAGCGGTCGCCTTCGCCGACAGCGTGGCCGACACCGTCGCCCTGCGCGACCAGCTCGCCGGGCTCGACCTGGTCTCCTTCGTGGCCGACGGCGCGATCCTGCCCCGGCGCAGCGGTATCAGCGACGAGCCGATGAGCGACGGTGCGGTGCCCTTCGACTCCCCGGAGTCCCTGCGGGTGAGCGTCGACCTGCCCCACCGGGGCACCATCACCGGTATGGGGGTGGCCGAGGGCATCACGCTCATCGTCGGCGGCGGGTTCCACGGCAAGTCCACGCTGCTGCACGCCCTGGAACGCGGGGTCTACGACCACGTCCCGGGCGACGGGCGCGAGCTCGTGGTCACCCGGCCGGACGCGGTCAAGATCCGGGCGGAGGAAGGCCGCGGGGTCGAGCGCACCGACGTGAGCCCGTTCGTGCGCAACCTGCCCACGGGGGCCGACACCAGCGATTTCCGTACCGAGAACGCCTCGGGATCGACCTCCCAGGCCGCCAACATCTGCGAGGCCGTGGAAAGCGGTGCGAGCACGCTGCTCGTGGACGAGGACTCCACCGCCACCAACCTCATGATCCGGGACGAGCGGATGCAGCGCCTGGTCCACGGCGACCGTGAACCCCTGGTGCCCTTCATCGACCTGGTACGCCCGCTCAACCGCGACCACAAGGTCTCCACCGTCCTGGTCATGGGCGGCAGCGGGGACTACTTCGACGTCGCCGACCAGGTGATCATGCTCGACGCCTACCACCCGCACGACGTCACCGAGCAGGCCCGCGAGCTCGCCCACGAGCGCAACGACGCCGAGTTCCGCCTGCCGCGTGCCCGTGTGGTCGACCCCGACTCGGTCGACGACAGCGGTAACAAGGGCCGGAGCCGCATCAAGCGCCGTGACATGGACGTGCTCACCTTCGGTGAGAGCGACGTCGACGTGCGCGGGGTCGAACAGTTCGTCGACCCGGGCCAGATCATCGGCGCCGGACTGGCCCTGCGCCGACTGGTCCGGGGGCGGCACCTGGACGGCAAGCGCACCTTGCGTGAGGCGCTGGACTCCCTCGACGCGGAGCTGGCCGAGCACGGGGTCACCCTGCTCGGTGAGGACTTCGGCGGTGACTACACACTGCCGCGCCGAGCGGAGGTCGCCGCGGTCCTCAACCGCCTGCGTGCGATGCGTGTGGCCGAGATGCGCTGACCGCTTCTTCCCGCGGGCGCGCGCACGTTCCCGCGCAGCGCGCCCGCGTCTGAGGCCTCGTGCGCGGGGGTGCCACGCACGGGCGTATCGGTGGGGGAGAGGCTCCTGGAGAGTTCCCGGCGCGCGGGCGGGAACAAGCGCGTCAGGGACACGTGTTGGCATCAACGGGGCCTGCAACTGGGCCCCCGACCCCGGCCGGTGCCCCGGCCCGACGGCCCGCACACAGGGCGTCCCGGGCCGATTCGTACCGGGACACGGGGTCGGTATTGTGGACGAGCAGGGCAGGAATGCCCGAAGGGCCCCGGTTCCGTCCGCGGTGGCCATCCCCTGCCTCCCCGACCAGATGTGGAGACGAGTACCCGGTGCGTGACCCAGCAGATCTGTACGAGATCCATCCCGGTTTCGACGACGTCAAGGGTCTGGCGATGCTGGTCTGCCTGGACGGCTTCGTCGACGCGGGGCAGACCGGGACCCAGATGTCCACGGTCCTCTTCGACTCCCTCAGCGGCGAAGAGATAGCGACATTCGATATCGACCGCCTCGTCGATTACCGTTCCCGCCGCCCGAAGATGACCTTCGTCGAGAACACCTGGACCGACTACACCCCGCCCAAGATCGCCCTGTACCGGTTCCACGACCTCGACCGGCAGCCGTTCCTGGTGCTGCACGGCCCCGAACCCGACCTGGAGTGGGAGGCGTTCGGCGCAGCCGTGCAGCAGCTCGTGGAGCACTTCCGCATCACACTCGCGGTGAGCGCGAGCGGGGTGCCCATGGCGGTGCCGCACACGCGCCCGATCACCGTGACCCCGCACGCCACCCGGGAGGAGCTCGTCTCCGGGCACACCCCGTGGATCGGCCGCGTCGAAGTGCCCGCGAGCGTGAGCGCGATGCTGGAGTACCGTTTCGGCGAGAGCGACCACGACTTCGTGGGGTACTCGGTCCACGTGCCCAGCTACCTGGCGCAGTCCCAGTACCCGCGCGCGGCCATGGCCGCCATGGGGTTCGTGGCGGGCGCCACCGGTCTGGCCCTGCCGACCGACCAGCTGGAGGAGGCCGCCGGAACCACCGACGTGGAGATCGCCGAGCAGGTCGCCGAGTCCGAGGAGATCCAGCGTGTCGTGGCCAATCTCGAGCGCCAGTACGACGACATCATGACCTCGCGGGGCGACGACCCCGGGGGCCGCACGATTCTGCCCCTGGCCGACGACGAGGCGGGGCTGCCCACCGCCGACGAACTCGGTGACGAACTCGAACGCTTCCTCGCCGAGCGCGAGGGCGACGGAAACGGATGAGCGTGTTCTACCAGATTCTCTTCCGCTCGGCCCTGCGCCACCTGGACGCGGAGACGGTCCATCACCTCAGCTTCACGGCGCTTCGTGCGGCCACCGCAGTCCCCGGGATCGCCCCCGCCATGCAGCACCTGCTGGGGCCCCGTGAACCGGAACTGACCGTGCACGCGCTCGGGCGGGAGTTCCCCGGTCCGCTGGGGTTGGCCGCCGGCTTCGACAAGAACGCGGAGAGCCCGCAGGGGCTGGCCGCGCTCGGGTTCGGGTTCGTGGAGATCGGTACCGTCACCGCCCACCCGCAGACCGGCAACCCGCAGCCGCGCCTGTTCCGCCTGGTCGAGGACCGCGCGATCCTCAACCGCATGGGCTTCAACAACGAGGGTTCCGCGCTGGTGGCCGAACGCCTGCACCACCTCCAGGGCCGCCCGAGCCCGCTATTGGGCGTCAACATCGGCAAGACCAAGGTCACCCCCGAGGAGGAGGCCCCGGCCGACTACGCCCTCAGCGCCCACCGGCTGGCCGAGTACGCCGACTACATGGTCGTCAACGTCAGCTCGCCCAACACCCCGGGCCTGCGCGACCTGCAGAGCGTGGAACGGCTGCGCCCGCTGCTGCGCTCGGTGCGGCAGGCGCTGGCCGAGTCCGGGCACGCGGACCTGCCGCTGCTGGTCAAGATCGCGCCCGATCTCGCCGACGAGGACGTCGACGCCGTCGCCGACCTCGCGCTCTCGGAGAACCTCGCCGGGGTCATCGCGACCAACACCACGATCTCCCGCGAAGGGCTGGCCACCGACCCCGACGCGGTGGCCGGACTCGGGGCGGGCGGGCTCTCCGGCGCGCCGCTCAAGGAGCGCTCACTGGAGGTGCTGCGCCGCCTGCGCGAGCGCGCAGGCGACCGGCTGACCCTCGTCGCGGTCGGCGGGATCGAGACCGCGGACGACGCCTGGGCGCGTATCCGTGCCGGGGCCACCCTCGTGCAGGGGTACACCGGTCTGATCTACGGCGGTCCGCTGTGGCCGCGCCGTCTGCACCGCGGACTCGCGCGGCTGGTGCGCTCGGCCGGCTACCGGTCGGTCGCCGACGCGGTCGGCGCGGACACCGACGGGGACGCCCCGCGTGCCCGGGCGACGGCTCACACCGCGGGCGCGCCCAGGCCCCCGGGCGGATAGCTCTCGCCGGCCTCGGCGCCGCCGAGCGCCTGCGAGACCGAGACGAACTCGTAGTCCAGGGCCTTCAGCTCCTCGATGATCTGCGGCGCCGCTTCCATCGTCGTCTCCAGTGGGTCGTGCAGGAGCACGATCGTGTTCGGTGCGGCCCCGGAGACCACGTTGGCCACGATCTGCTCGGCGGGCACGCCCTGCCAGTCGTCGCTGTCCACGTTCCACAGGATCTCGGCCATGCCCTGCTCGCCGATCTCCTCCAGCACCGCGTCCGTACCGGCGCCGAAGGGCGGCCGGAACAACTCCACCGAGTGCCCGGTCTGGCGCCGCACCATCGAACTCACCGCCGCGATCTGCGCGGGGAGCTCCTCACCCTCGAACTCCTCGGGCATGTTCTCGTGCAGGTCGTTGTGGCTGGCCACCTCGTGCCCCTCGGCGTAGGTGCGCCGGATCGTCCCGGGCCGGGACAGAGCCGGGTTCCCGTTGAGGAAGAAGGAAGCGGTCACGTCCTCCTCCGCCAGGAGGTCCAGCAGCTCCGGTGTGTGCTCGTGCGGACCGTCGTCGAAGGTCAGCGCGATGCAGCGCGTCCCGTCCTCGTAGCAGTCCACGTCAGGGTCCTGGGCGCTGACCACACCGGGCACGGGCTCCGGATCCTCGGTGTCGGGGGCGGCCTCGGCCACGGTGACCTGATCCTCCTCCGACAGCGACGCGTCCCGGGCCCGCCGTCCCAGGTCGGACAGCAGTGGTTCGACCTCCTCGGCATCCAGTACCGCGGTCTTGCGCCCCGGTTCGGAGGAGGGCACGTGCCCCTCCTCGACGGGGGAGAGGTGACCGTCGTCGAACTCCACGAGCAGGTCGCCGGCGTCGTTGAACCCCATGGAGTCGTAGGTGCGCAGCACCGGGTGCAGGGTCGAGGTGTCCACGTCCTCGTCGTCGGCCAGCTGTTCGCGCACCAGGCCGTTGACGGTCTCCAGCGCTTCGTGGTCGGCCAGCAGCTCCGTGGAGTAGGCGGTGCGCCCGGCTGCGGCGTCGTACCAGTGGGTGCTGTAGCCCTCCCGGAGTCCGTGCATGTCCTCCTCGGTGCGTACCAGGCGCACGCCCAGCACGCCGGGGTCCACGGCGGTGATCTGCCAGTCGATGGTCAGTGCCACCGGGTCGCGGGTTCCGGCGCGGAAGTCCTCCACCTCGGTGTCGACCCGCTCGGCCAGCCCCTCGGAGAAGGGCTCGGCCCCCTCGAACTCGGGGTAGGCGACGGAGATGTCCACCCCCTCGGGTACGTGCGGGTGGTCCTCGAAGGAGTCGGCGTCCCCGGTCCGCACGGTCACACCTTCGCGGTCCGCGGAGCCGGAACCCTCCCCGGTGCCGTCGACCAGGACCGCCATGGCATCGGGCTCGCCCGAGGACGAGCCCTCCGTGCCGCACCCGGCCAAGGGCATCAGCAGCACCATGGCGGCCACACCGGGCAACCAGGGTCGCCCCGCCCGGCGTCCGGGTTCGGGCACGGCCTCGTTCTGGTGGGCTCTGGTCGACGACAAAACCGGACTCCTCATCCCTCGGAGCGGGCGCTCGCGCAGCTGCTGGCAGCAACATAGTGGACCCGGTCACGCGGCCCCGGGCACTGTCCACATGTGGTCAGATAACCCGGGACCGTCCGCGCCGCCCACTCACCCGTCACTGGCGTCAGCGCCCTCATCAGCATTCTCCTCATCCCCCTCTTCCGGGTCGGGGACACCGTCCATGTAGCTTTCCCCGGGCTCGGTGGAACCGAGGAGCTGAGTCACGGTGACCATCTCGACCCCGCTCGATTCCAGCTCCCTGACGATCTCCTCTGCGGCAGTGATCGTCGTGGAGTGGATGTCGTGCATGAGGATGATCGCGCCGTCATCGGCCCCGTCCAGCGCCGTGTCGGCGACCTTGTCGGCGTCCCGATGGCGCCAGTCGTTGGTGTCCACGCTCCACAGGATCTGGGCCAGCCCCATGTCCTGGGTCACGGTCGCCACACCGCCGTCGGTGGCGCCGTAGGGGGGACGCATCAGGTCCATCTCGTAGCCGGTCTCACGCAGCACCAGCGCCTGTGTGGAACTGAGGTCCATGGTGGCGTCGCCGGCGCCGATGGAGGTCAGGTCCGGGTGGTTGAGGGTGTGGTTGGCGATCTCGTGCCCCTCGGCGTAGGCGCGGCGCAGGGTCTCGGGGTGCTCCTGCACAGGGTGGCCGGTGACGAAGAAGGTCGCGCGGGCGTCGTGCTCGTCGAGGGTGTCGAGCAGCTGCGGTGTGCCGCCTCCGGGGCCGTCGTCGAAGGTCAGGGCCACACAGGTGGTCTCGGTGTCCGTGCAGTCCACACTGTCGTCGTCGGGGGAGATGGTGCCGGGCGCGGTACCGAGGGGGTCGTCCCCGGCGGTGTCGGGGGCTTCGGCGATCTCGAAGGTGTCCACACCCACCGTCGCGGCCTCGTGCGCCCGGGTGCCCAGGTCCGACAGCAACGGCTCGATCTCGGAGTGGTCGAGCACTGCATGCATCCGGTCCTGGGCGGCCGGGGCGACCTGGCCGGCGTCGAACTCCACGACCAGGTCGCCGTCGGGGCCGAATCCGATCGAGTCGTACAGGGCCGAGATCGGGTACATCCCCGAGGTGTCGGCGTCCTCGCCGACCTCTTCGCGTGCCAGCGTGTCGAGGGCCGTCAGTGCCTCCTGGTCGTCGAACAGGTGCGTGGACCCGTACACCTGCCCCTGCTCGGTGTCGTACCAGTAGGTGGAGAAGCGCTCGCGTTCTCCCCCGGAGCCGCTCTCGGTGGCCGCGATCCGTACCCCGACCAGGCCCTGCCGGGCGGCGGTCAGGTTCCAGTCGGCCTCGTAGGAGTCCGCCCCGTGGTCGGCGTCCTCGAACGCGGCCACCTCGGCGGACAGTTCCCTCTCCAGGTACTCGGTCAGCGGGTCGGCGTTGGGCAGCACCGGATAGGTCACCGATGTGTCCACCGGGCCGTCGTAGGAGAGCTTCTCCTCCTGCAACCCGGCGACCGCACCGGGGTCGACGACCGTCTGGCCGCCGGGCCCACCTTCGGCCGGTGGGAGGGCCTCCTCTTGTTCGCTTCCGGAGAGTTCGTCGGTGCTCTGAGCACTGTCGGCTGTGAGCAGGCCGGGTGGCCGGGTCGCCATGAGCAGGAGTCCCAGCAGAACCGCGAAGGCCAACGCAGCGGTGATGAGGGGGCGGTCGGGGGCCATGTTCGGAAGGGACCGCTTGTTCACCAGGAAAAACTCCACGTTCTTTGTCCTGCGTGCGCCGGGTGGAAGGGGGGACGGGTCTCCCGTGCGCGACGCTCACTTCTCGGTGCGCGGCCCGGTCCGGGCAGAGGGATCGGACGGGCTCTCGGGGTAAGTGCACACCGGGTTGTAGGGGCTGTCGGGGTCTTTCCTATACTCGCAGCCGTGGAAGGTACACATGCTGTTCCCACGTCGGCGTAGCCGGGATTTCGTGGACGGTGTGTGTCGCAAGAGGGAACCCGGTGTGAATCCGGGACTGCCCCGCAGCGGTGTATGGGAACGAAAATCGTCAACAGCACTGGGGAACGGCCCGACAGGGCACGGGAACCGGGAAGCGGCGACCAGTAGGCCGTCCGGTGTCGAGTACCGGAGATGCCCATGAGTCCGAAGACCTGCCTCCACCCGGTGGCGCAGACGCGCCTCCGGTGGTTCCGTGCCTCGAGGGAGGGCCGACGGATCGTGGGTGGCATGTGGTTCCCCTCGAGGGGGCCGTGTGCGAGGCATCCACGTTTCGCTGTCGCTTCCTCGTGGCCGGTACCCGGCTTTCGACGAGGGAGAGAAGCTTTCATGAGCAGCAATACGACCTCCTCCGGCCCGTCGGTGCGTTCGACGGTGCATGGTTACCCGAGGATCGGTCCGCGGCGTGAGCTCAAGCGCGCGAGCGAGGGGCACTGGGACGGCACCGTGAGCGCCCGGGAACTGGACGCCGTCGCCGCCGAACTGCGCGCAGGGGTGCTCGACCAGCTCCGGGAGGCCGGGGTCGACGACCTGCCCTCCAACACCTTCTCCTTCTACGACGGTGTCCTGGACACAGCGGTCCTGTTCGACCTGGTCCCGTCCCGGTTCGCCTCGCCCGCAGCGGCCGGGGACCGGCAGGAGCACCTGCGCCGCTACTTCGCGCTGGCCCGCGGCGAACAGGGCGCGCCGCCGTTGGAGATGACCAAGTGGTTCGACACGAACTACCACTACCTGGTGCCCGAACTGTCGCCGAACGTGCGCCCGCGCCTGGTCGGAGACAAGCCCCTCGCGGAGTTCCGCGAGGCCCTGGCCGCCGGTCACCACACCCGTCCGGTCCTGGTCGGACCCCTCACGTTCCTGCTCCTGTCCAAGGCCGCCGAGGAGGCACCCCAGGGGTGGCGGCCCCTGGAGCTGCTCGACCAGCTCGTGGAGGCCTACGCCCAGCTGCTGGGTGACCTGGCCGCCGCGGGTGCCACCGAGGTCCAGCTCGACGAGCCGATCCTGGCCACGGACGAGGGCCGCGCCCACGTGGCCGAGCTCGACCGGGTCTACCGTCACCTGGGCGGACTGACCGAGCGCCCGTCGCTGCTGGTGTCGGCCTACTTCGGTTCCATCGGTCCGGACGCACTGCGCGTACTCAAGGAGTCCCCGGTCGAGGCCGTGGGTCTGGACCTGGTCACCGACGACGAGGGCGTGGAGGACCTCGTCAAGATCTCCGGGTTCGGTTCCACCCGCCTGGTCGCCGGCGTGGTCGAGGGCCGCAACGTCTGGCGCACCGACGTGCCCGCCACCCTGGCCGAGTTGGGGACCGTCCTCGGCCTCACCGACGAGCTGTCGGTGAGCACCTCCTGCTCGCTGTTGCACGTGCCCCTCGACCTGGACGCCGAGACCGGCCTCGATCCGAATCTGCGCGGGGCTCTGGCCTTCGCCAAGCAGAAGGCAGCGGAGACCGCGCTGCTGGGCCGCGCCCTGTCGCAGGGCACCGTCACCGGGATGGCCGGTGGCGGAGCGGAGATCCCCTCCTTCACCGACAGCCGTGTGCGTGCCCGCCTGGAGGCCCTGGGGCCGGACGCCGTCCGGCGTCCGGAGAACCGTGGCTCCACCACCGGGGCGAAGCTGAACACCACGACCATCGGTTCGTTCCCGCAGACCCCGGAACTGCGCAGGGCCCGCGCCGCGCACCGCCGCGGCGAGCTGCCCACCGACGAGTACGAGGCGCTTCTGCGCAAGGAGATCGACCGGGTCATCGCGCTCCAGGAGGAGATCGGTCTGGACGTGCTCGTGCACGGTGAGCCCGAGCGCAACGACATGGTCCAGTACTTCGCCGAGCAGTTGGAGGGCTATGCCACCACCCAGAACGGCTGGGTGCAGTCCTACGGCTCGCGGTGTGTGCGTCCGCCCGTCCTGTACGGGGACGTCTCCCGTCCCGAGCCGATGACGGTCGAGTGGATCACCTACGCCCGGTCGCGCACCGACAAGCCGGTCAAGGGCATGCTCACCGGGCCGGTGACCATGCTGGCGTGGTCGTTCGTGCGCACCGACCAGCCGCTGGGTGAGACCGCCCGTCAGGTGGGGCTGGCCCTGCGCGACGAGGTCGCCGACCTCGAGCGCGCCGGTATCCGCCACATCCAGGTGGACGAGGCGGCCCTGCGCGAGTTGCTGCCCCTGCGCGAGGAACAGCAGCAGGCCTACCTGGACTGGGCGGTGGAGTCCTTCCGGTTGGCCACGTCCGGGGCCGCACCGACCACGACGATCCACACGCACATGTGCTACTCGGAGTTCGCCACGGTCGTGGACGGGATCGAGGCCCTCGACGCCGACGTCACGAGTGTGGAGGCGGCGCGCTCCCGAATGGAGCTCGTCCGCGACCTGGGGGAGCGGGGGTACCGCCGTTCCATCGGACCGGGCGTGTACGACATCCACTCACCGCGGGTGCCCTCGGCCGACGAGATCGAGGCCTCGTTGCGCCTGGCGGTCGATCACGTCGACGCCGCCCACCTGTGGGTCAACCCCGACTGCGGTCTGAAGACCCGCGGGTACGCCGAGGTGGAGCAGTCCCTGCGCAACATGGTCGAGGCCGCACGCCGGGTGCGGGCCGATCTGGGCTGAGCCGGACGGGCTCCGTGCCCGGTGGCCGGTGACACGGGCCCGGTACACGTGAGGGGGCCGCGGCAGTGCCGCGGCCCCCTTCCGCCGTGTGTGCGTCCCGGTCAGCTGCCGACCTGGGCGAGGGCGTCCTCGCCGGCGGCGACCATCAGGTCCTGGACGTCCTCGGGCATCGTGAAGTCCTCCAGCTCGGTCTCCTGGTCGTAGGCGCCGTGGAGCTGGTACTCGAGGCGGATGTTGAGGTTGGCCGTGCGCACCAGGAGGGTGGCCACGGGGATGTCCTCACCGGCGAAGTCGTATCCGTTGACGACGAAGTAGGCCTCGTCGCCCAGGTCGACCTCGGTCTCCTCCATGACCTCGTCGAGGTAGAGGCCGTAGTCGGACTGGCCGGTGACCTCCTCGACCCCGCGCTCGTACTCCACCGAGGCCTCGGCATCGGACTCGTTGTTGCTGTAGGGCACGGAGTAGCTGATGTCGAAGCTTCCGTAGGCATCGGAGTCGTTGCCCTCGGGCGGGTCCGCCATGCTGCTGGAGCAGGTCGAGGTGTTGTCCTGCACCGACTTGTTGCCCTCGTCGACGAGGAGGAAGTTGCTCTCCACGTCGCCGGTGAGGGCCTCGCAGGGCTCGGTCGGCACGCTGTAGGGGGCTTCGCCGGAGGCGTTGGTGGTGCCCTCGGGCTCCTCCTCCCCGCCGGTGTCGTCGGCCTGGTCGGGGTCCGTGGTGGACTCCGACGCTTCCTCGGTGGGCTCTGTGGCGACCTCGTCGCCCCCGCTGTTGTTGATGAGGGTGACGATCACCGCGACCACCAGGACGATGATGACCGCGCCACCGCCCAGTACGACCCAGAGGCTGGCCTTGCTGCCGCCCTTGCCCCCGCCGTTCTGTGGTGGGGGCACGGGGCCGCCGGGGCCGCCGTAGGGAGGCTGTCCGCCCCCGTACATCGGCTGGCCGGGCGGGCCCTGCGGGCCGTAGCCGGGCTGCCCGCCGGTTCCGTAACCGGGGGGTGCACCGGCGCCGTACCCGGGCTGTCCGGGCATGCCGCCGGGCTGGCCCGGCGGCATGGGGGGTTGTCCGCCGCTGGGGTCGCCACCCGGAGGCGGGCCGTAGGGCGGCTGCCCCTCACCGCCACCATAGGGGTTCTGCGGTGGCTGGTTGTGAGGTCCGTTATCGCTCATGGCTCCCCTCGCCCGGTATCGCTGTGACCGTTGATGACTGTCTCGCCGTCTTGTGTGGGATGTGTGGGCCCGCGTATCGGTTCCACGGGATTCCGCGTCCTCCACGTGCACGGGCGAGCGGCCGGTGTGGGGGACGGTGCGGGGCGCACGCCACGGGGTTCCGTGGCGATCCGATGGTGCACGGGGGTGCCCCCGCAACTCGGGGCCCGGTCGCCGATCACCCGCTGGCCGGCGGATGGCCGCAGGCCGGGGTCGGGGCGGGTGGACCGGGACGCTCTGCATCCTAACGCCGCGGTGGGGGTAGGGGGGTGGCCGGACCAGGAGAGATAGCCAAAATGTCGCCTATTTGTGCCATTCGTCCCGAATGACGGGACTGGCGTGACGCGATCGTGATAGGCGAGTGGCTGTGCAAGTTCCCGAGGGGCGATATCGCATCCTGCCCGATTGTATGGGCCGCCCTCGCCGGTCAGGGCGCCGGACGCCACGATGCTCACCGTAGGTGTCCATCCTGTCGGGCAGGGTCATGGTGCGCCGGCGGTGTGGCCGGAAGCGGCCAACCAGGGACGTCCTCCCGATCAGAACATCGAGATGTGCACGTGATCGAAGTGGTTCTCGGTGATGCTGCCCCGGTCGGCCATGTCGCGCCAGCCGGTGTCGCCGCGCCGCACGTCCCAGATCTGCTGGCGGTAGATGACGTACATGACCCCGAGGTCGTCGGCGTTGTCACGCGCCCACTCGGCGATCTCCCAGCCGCGGTCGATCTGTTCCTGGCTCGGCATCTGGCCATTGCCGTCGACCATGAAGTCGCAGGCGCGACCCTTGGGGTGCTCGCCCACGACCCAGCCGCCTTCCTCGCGGAAGCAGCCCACGCCGCCCACGTCGTTGCCGCGCCCGAACTTCTCGATGCCGAGGTCGCGCATCTGCTCCGTACGCGGGGTGATGTTGTCCGGCGGCTCCATGGGCTGGTCGGGGTGGTCGGCGATGAGCTGGTGGACCTCGTCGCGCCGCCCCTCCAACTCCTCCAGGTCCTCCTCGGCCGTGGCCAGGCGCTCCTCGGCGTGCTCCTGCGCCACCTCGTCGCGGCTCAGGGCCTGCTCGAGTTCGTCGATCTTGTCCTGATTGGAGCCGGACAGGTAGTCGATGACCACCGCGCGGTCCATCACCACGTCCGGTTCGGCCTCCACGAACAATGACAGTGCCGGGTCGATGCCGCCGGCGGTGTAGGTGGCCACGGCCAGCGAACGCACCTGCTCCTCGGCTTCGGCGACCTCCTCGCGTGTGCCCTCGGCACGCGTCTCGGCCCGCTCGGCCTCCTCCATGACACCCTCCATGTCACGGAGTTCGCCGTCGTACTCCTCCGCCAGGCTGTCGGAACGGTCGCGCAGCGTCTCCATGTCCTCGGTGTCCATGGGCAGCGACGCCGAGACCGGGGCCTGCGGTGCGGCGACCAGCGCGGCCCCCATCGCCACGCTGAGAGCCCCGGCACGCAGACGCCCCGGGCTCCTCGACCCGCGCAGGGCGGAGGAGACCAGTTCGCTCCAGGTCCGTTCGGGAGGGTCGGGTGCCCAGAAATCGGCGTAGGGGTCCCCGTCCGGATGGGCGGTCCGGGGACCGAACGCTCGGTCGAGGTCGTCGGACTGCACGGTGTGGTCGCTCCTTGTACCTGACCGGACCCCCGGTGGGCAGGGGTGGTGCGGGTGCGGCATCGGGTCGGCCCCCGCGCCCTCGACCTGGGGCCGTGTCTTCGCCGGAGGGCTTGCGGGCCCGGTGAGCGGGTCGTGCGCACACCCCGTGTCCCGCACGGGGCGAAGGGCGCGGGATGCAACCGAGTGTAGGCACTCCGTCGGACCGGGAGGGGAGGGAGTGGCCGAATCGGCCGGGGACACAAACTGACAATGTGTCTCAAATAACCCACACGAATGGTCGGGATCAGATGAAGTGACCGGTGTATTCGTGATTGTCTGGAAGGGTGAAGGCTCTCAGGTACATCACCATCGCACCCCACGCGGCCCCGGCGCCCCTCGCGCGCTCCGGCGGCTGTTGTCGCGGCGCGTCCTGACGAGCCCCGGGGCCGAACCCCCGGGCCTGCCCGAGCCCGTCCCACCATGGGCGGTGAGCTCGCTCTCCGGCTCCGCAGCCATCCGCGCCGCACACCAGTGCCCGCCGAGGCCGTGGGCACGGCGCGCCGCAGACGTCCGTTCCCGGCCGCTCCGTACGCTCGGGTGCGGGCGTCAACCCCATGCTGTGAGCCCCGACCCCGAGACATCCCTTTCTGGACCGGGGCCGTGGCACCACCGCTGAGATGTCGATGGGAAAACCGTGATTGACGCAGTGGGCCTGCAAAAGGTCTACAGATTGAAGAAGAAGCAGGTCACCGCACTGAACGGCGTCGACCTGCATGTACGTTCCGGCGAGATCTACGGGGTGGTGGGCCAGAGCGGTGCGGGCAAGAGCACGCTCCTGCGCTCGGTGAATCTCCTGGAGCGCCCCGATCAGGGAACGGTCGAGGTCGACGGCGAGGCACTGACCTCGCTGCACGGCGCCGGTCTGCGCGGGGCCCGCCGCCGCATCGGAATGGTCCACCAGCACTTCGCGCTGCTGTCCTCGCGCACCGTCGCCGGCAACGTGGCCTTCCCGCTGGAGGTCTCGGGGGTCGGGCGCGCACAGCGCAACGCCAAGGTCGGTGAGCTCCTGGACCTCGTGGGCCTGAACGACAAGGCCCGTGCCTATCCCTCCCAGCTCTCCGGCGGTCAGAAGCAGCGCGTGGGCATCGCCCGCGCGCTGGCCTCCGACCCCAAGGTCCTGCTCAGCGACGAGGCGACCTCGGCGCTGGATCCCGAGACCACCGAGGCGATCCTGAGCCTGTTGCGCCGCCTCCGCGACGAGCTGGGGCTGACGATCCTGCTCATCACCCACGAGATGGACGTCATCAAGCGCATCTGCGACTCGGCCGCGATCATGTCCGACGGCGAGTTCCTGGAGTCGGGCCGGGTGCTGGACCTCATCGGTACCCCCGGTTCCCTGCTGGCCCGGTCGCTCTTCCCGCTGCCCGACAACGGCGGCCCGGACACCGTGGTGGTGACCTACCCGCGCTCCTTCGACCAGCCGTTCATGTCGGAACTCACCCGCCGTTTCGACGTCGACGTGAACATTCTCGGCGGAGGAGTGGAAGAGGTCGCCGGGCAGTCCGTGGGCCGCCTGAGCGTGGACCTGATGGGCGGCCGCCGGACCGAGGCGATCGACTACCTGACCCAGCAGGGCCTGCTGGTCGAGGAGGCCGGACAGTGATGACCAACCCCGCCGATCTGCTGCTCCTCGCCTCCACGGCCGGGGTCGACCCGATCGTGGACTTCGTCCGTGAGTGGCCCGTCATGTGGCCGGATCTGTGGCTGAGCACCCAGGACACCCTCTACATGGTGTGGTGGGCGAGTTTCTTCAGCGTGCTCTTCGGCCTGCCGTTGGGTGTGCTGCTGGTGACCACCGATCGGGGCGGCCTGACCCCGGCGCCGGTCGTACGCGCGGTGCTGAGCACCGTCGTCAACATCGGGCGTTCACTGCCCTTCATCGTGCTGATGGTGGCGGTGCTGGCCCTGACCCGTCTGCTGGTGGGCACGACCCTGGGACCGACGGCCGCGATCGTGCCGCTGAGCATCGGCGCGATCCCCTTCTTCGCCCGTCTGGTGGAGACTTCCCTGCGCGAGGTGGACCGCGGTGTGATCGAGGCCGCCCACGCCATGGGTACGCGCAAGGTCAGCATCGTCGGCAAGGTGATGCTGCCCGAGGCACTGGCCGGCCTCATCGCGGGTCTGGTGATGACCGTGGTCACACTGATCTCCTACTCGGCCATGGCCGGGGCGATCGGTGGCGGCGGCCTGGGTGATCTGGCCATCCGCGAGGGGTACCAACGATTCAACGACCAGTACCTGTGGGCGACGGTCATCCTGCTGGTGATCATCGTCCAGATCGTGCAGAGCCTGGGTGACCTGGTGGTGCGCCGCCTGGCGAGCCGCTGACCCGGGCCCGTTCCCCCGCCCCTCACGAGTGCCGCCGTCGACCGGTAGGGGCCTGTCGGCGGGGCGGCGGATCGGTGCGGGTGGATGGTGGGCCGGGGCCTGTGGGTGGTGTTCGACGCTCCGACGAACACCACCCCCGGGGCCACGAGAAACCCCCCTGCCCCCGATCCCGGTCCCCTCTCCGAGGGCCTCTCTCACTGTTGACACCGGGGGAGTGGTCTGCTTCCTTGGTTGGGAGCGCTCCCAAACCCCCCACCCGGAAGGTGCGTCCGAGCAGTGAACGACAGCAACGCATTCCCCGACGATTTCCTCTGGGGCGCGGCCACCGCCTCCTTCCAGATCGAAGGCGCCACCACCGCCGACGGCCGTGGCCGCAGCATCTGGGACACCTTTGCCGAGATCCCGGGAAAGATCCTGGGCGGTGACACCGGCGACCCGGCCGATGACCACTACCACCGCTACCCCTCCGACATCGCCCTGATGCGCGACCTGAACCTGGGCGCCTACCGGTTCTCCGTGGCCTGGCCGCGTGTCTTTCCCGAGGGCCGGGGCAAGGTCAACCAGGCCGGGCTCGACTTCTACGACCGGCTCGTGGACACCCTCCTGGAAGCCGGGATCCAGCCCTGGGCCACCCTCTACCACTGGGACCTGCCCCAGGCCCTGGAGGACGCCGGCGGCTGGCCCGCCCGCGACACCGCCCACCACTTCGCCGAGTACGCCCGCACCGTTGGTGAGGCCCTCGGGGACCGTGTCACCCACTGGATGACGGTCAACGAACCCTGGTGCTCGGCCTTCCTCGGCCACCTCGAGGGGGTCCACGCCCCAGGGCGGCGCGATGCCGGCGACACCCTGGCCGCTACCCACCACCTGCTGCTGGGCCACGGCCTGGCCGCACAGGCCCTGCGCTCGACCGGGGGTCCCACGCGTGTCGGTCTCGCTCACAACCAGGCCGTCATCCGCCCCCATGGGCCCAGCGCCGAGGACGTACGCGCCGCACGCAGGGCCGACGGCGTGCGCAACCGCCTGTTCACCGACCCCGTCCTGAAGGGGCGCTACCCGGCCGACGTCGTGCGCGACCTTTCCGAGGTCAGCGACTTCTCCTTCGTGCGCGACGGCGACCTGGAGACGATGTCCACTCCCCTGGACTTCCTCGGCGTCAACTTCTACTCCCCGGAGTTCGTCGCCGCCTCCGCCGACGGCCTCGACCCCGCCCGGGTCAGCGGGGCGGGCGACGTCTGGCTCGGGGCCGGGCCCGAGGAGGTGCACGTCTCCCAGGGGCTGCCGGTCACCCACATGGGCTGGGAGGTCGACCCCACAGGCCTCTACGACGTGCTGTTGCGGCTGGCCGGGGACAGCGGCGGCATCGACCTCTACGTCACCGAGAACGGGTGTGCCTTCGAGGACACCGTCACCGCTGACGGCCGGGTGCACGACCACGACCGCCGCGACTACTACGAGGCCCACCTGAGGGCGGCCCGCGAGGCCGTCGACGCCGGAGTGCCCCTTCGCGGTTATTTCGCCTGGTCGCTTCTGGATAACTTCGAATGGGCGTGGGGATACTCCCGCAGGTTCGGGCTCGTGCACGTGGACTACGCCACCCAGGAGCGCGTGGTCAAGGACAGCGGCCTCTGGTACGCCGAGCTCGCCCGCACGGGACGTTTTCCCTGACGGTGCTCCCGGAGCCGCGAACCCCTTCCGCGGTGCGCCCCGTCACAGCAGACGAGACCGCCCCGGTCACCGCACCGGGGCGGCCTCGTCCCGTCTTCGTGTGGAGAGGAAGCCCTCAAGTGGCCAAGAGCGGCGGTCGGCAGCGCCCGACCCTGGAGATGGTGGCCGAACGCGCCGGAGTGGGGCGCGGTACCGTCTCGCGTGTCATCAACGGTTCGGCACAGGTCAGTCCACGGACCCGGGACGCGGTGCACACCGCGATCACCGAGCTGGGATACAGCCCCAACCACGCGGCCCGGACCCTGGTGACACGGCGCACCGACACCATCGCCCTCGTGGTCTCCGAACCCCGTGACCGCCTGTTCGCCGACCCCTTCTTCGCCGACATCATCCGCGGGGTCAGCTCCGTCCTGCACGAACGGGACCTGCAGCTGATGCTGACCACTGCCCGCAGCGAGGCCGAGCACCAGCGTGTGGGCGACTACCTCGCCGGGTTCCACGTGGACGGTGCCCTGTTGGTGTCCCTGCACCGCGACGACCCGCTGCCTTCCCGGCTCACCGAAGCCGGTGTGCCCGTGGTCCAGGGGGGTCTGCCGCACACCAACACCCGCGTCACCCCCTACTACGTCGAGGTCGACAACGCCTGCGGCGGACGCGAGGCCACGCGGCGCCTGTACGAGACCGGTCACCGCCGTATCGCCACCGTCAGCGGACCGTTGGACATGAACGCCGGGGTCGAACGGCTGCGCGGTTACCGGCAGGTCGTCGAGGAGACCGGTCTGCCCGACGACGACGGCCTCGTCGTGGAGGGCGACTTCAGCGCCGAGGGCGGGGCCGCGGGCATGGAACGCCTCCTGGACTCGGGAGAGCGCCCCGACGCGGTCTTCGTGGCCTCGGACATGATGGCCCTGGGCGCCATGCGGGTCCTGCGCGAACGCGGCCTGAGAGTGCCCGGCGACCTGGCCCTGGTCGGTTTCGACGACACCCTCATGGCCGAGCACAGCGACCCGCCGTTGACCACCGTCCACCAGCCCACCGTCCGCATGGGGTACGAGATGGCGACCCTGCTCACCGACGTGGCGATCCCGCGCACCGAGGCGAGCGCGAGCGTGGTCCTGGATACCCACCTGGTCGTGCGCGAGTCCGGATGAGCCCCTGCCGAGCCGGTTGGACCCCTGTGCACGCGTTGTGCCAGGCTTGCCGGAGACGGCCGAGGCGGAGCGAGGAGACACGATGCGCTGGGTGACCTACCTCTCCCCGAGCGGGGGCGGCGAACGCGCCGGTGCCCTCGACGACGGCGACGTGCTGGGCACACCCGACCAGCGTGGGTTGGCCGACCTCCTGGCAGCCGGACCGCAGGAACTGAACCGGGCACACGAGCGCGCCGTCGACGCCCCGATCGAGATCATCGTCGAACTCGAAGCGCGCATGTGCCCTCCCGTGCGCCCCACCGCCCTGGTCCCGGTCCGGGCCGGTGAGCGCCTGTGGGAGATCCCGCCGGAACAAGTCACCGGGGTCGACGACCCCGTGCTGCGCACCGCACGCGTGGCGCAGGTGGGCGTGGCCGCCGTTGCAGGCGCCGAGGACGGAAGCGCCGCCTTCACCCCCGCGTGCCTGTGGACCGACACCGATGGGCTGCCGGTGCAGTTGAGCTTGGGACCGGTACTGACCACCGCCGACGAGCTCGACGGCGCGGCGGTCGAGGTGGCGGCCTTCGTCGCCGACGACGAGGTCGCCCATGGAACGGTCGAGCCGGATCAGGGGTGGTTGGCTTCCGGGCCGGGCCGGTTGCGTGCCCTGCTGCCGCTGTCCACCCCGCCCCTGGAGGAGAACGACGAGCTCTTCGTGGAGTTCGGCCCGCTGGGGGAGTTCGAGGTCAGGGTCGGCGCCCAGGCCTGAGGAGCGGTCGGCCTCACCCGCTGTACTCCCAGTGCCAGGGCTCGAACCCTCCGCGCGCCCACTCGGGGTTGCCCCAGCCGTGGCCGGGGGCGTTGTCGAGCATCCATTCGTGTTCGGCGGCCCCGAGCTGTTCGACGCCCCCGCACAGGTCCACGGCCACACCGAGCCCGTGCCGGCTGGTGCCTGGTTCGGCTGCCATGCCCGGGCTCATCTCCTGGAACAGCCGGGCCTGCTCGTGGTACGGGCGGTAGGAGTCGGTGACGCACACGGGCCGCCCGAACTCCTCACGGAAGGCGCCGTCGAGCTCCAAGAAGGCCACGGCGGCATCGGCGCGCAGTTTCTCGCCGGCCTGGGGCAACGGGCACAGGGCGGCGTCGNCACCCGTGCCCGCCGCTGTCCACGGGTGAGAACGTCCCCGCGCCCTCCTGGCCGGGGTCCTGAGCGGAGCGGGCGGCGTCCAGGGCGTTCTCGCGGGCCTCGTCGTCGGCCTCGGGATCACGCCCCTCGGACAGCTGCTCCTCCAATCGGGTCTGTTCGGCCATGAGTTCCTGAGCGCGTTCCTCCTGTTCCTGGACGGCCTCCTCGGCGCGTGTGCGGGCGCCCTCGGCCTCCTCGGCCGCCTTCTCCCGGGCGGTCTCGGCACTCGCCGCGGCCGAGGCCAGGGTCTCGGAGACCACCCGGGAGGCCTCGGCCCGGTCCAGGTCGTCGGAACGGTGCCCGCCGAGCAGGTTCAGGTAGGCGCCGCGCTCGAGCACCTCGGCCGGGCCGCGGGGGCCGGTCCACGCGTGCACGGCGCTCAGGTCACTGCCCTTGTAGGCGGCCGCGGCCTGGCGCGCAGCGGACAGGCGGGTCCGCTCGGCGTTCTCGCCGGCCGACTCGGCTTGGCTCTCGGCGCCTTCACGGCGTTCGGTGGCCTCCTCCAGACGCTCGTGCTCGGCCATGTACTCCTGGATGAGTTCGGTGGCCTTCTCGCGGGTCTCCTCGAGTTGCGTGTTCAGTTCGGCCAGTTCCACACGGACGTCGGAGAGGTCGGCCCCGGTCCCGGTGCCTCCGTCCGGTGGGGTGGTGCTCCCTTCGGCGGCGAGGACGGGGGCAGGGGAGAGGGCCAGGGCCGCGGCCAGGCCGAGAGGGACCACAACGGTGACCGAAAAGACGCGCCCCTTCAGGGGGTTGAATGGACCGAAAAGGCCACCGTGAGAGGCGCGATCTTTACCCAAAGTAGTCACATGTGGGCATGCCGGTGGACGCATCTTTGCTCCCGGGTCGGGGCTGCATATACGTCTTGTCACGATGTCATGTCGACCGGGGGCTCCTGGGGGAAGTACTCGGTGTGTCCAAAAAGTTACCTATGCGTCCCGTGGGTTTCGGACTTGCAGTCTGACCAGGAAAATTGGTCATAATGCCGCTAAACGGGGCATGATGAGCGTTTCGTGGCGAGTGAGGGCGCCTCAGGAGGCGCAGGGCGGTCGAGGCGAGGGCTTCCCGTGCATTGGTACGCTATGGACCGCATGAGCACCGATATCCGTGCACGGTGCGATGCTCACCTCCCCAGGCGAGTCCGGTGGACAGTCTTCACATCTCCCCACATTCCACACCGCTTCCCGGTCTGGTGGGCCACGTGGCCGAACCGATGCTCCTGATCCGGTGTCGGCCCGAGCGGTAGGTAGCTCCCGGTGTTCCACAACCGCGCTCAAGCGGTGACACGAAAGGTTGCGAGGGTCCGTGTCGACACGAGCGACGAAGAACGGGGCCGGCGCGAAGAGCGAGGCAGCGCAGGCCGAAACTGCCGATGCCCCGCGGCGTCCGGCCCAATGGTGGAGGCCAAGTAACTGGCGGGTGCGCTCGCGACTGGTGGCCCTCATCGTCATCCCCACCGCTGTCGCCTTGGTGCTCGGCGGACTGCGGGTCTACGAGGGCGCGGTCGCCACTGTGACCCACGCCCACATCGTGGACCGAGCCGAGGTGGGTGTCCTCGCCGTGCAGCTGGCCAACCAGCTCGGCCGGGAACGTACCACCAGCGCCGTCTACATCTCCGACGACGCCGACCCGGATCAGCGCGCTTCGGAGCTGCGCCAGGTCATGGAGGAGGAGCGTGACAACTCCCGCGATCTCCTCAACACCCTGAACGCCAGCCTGGACGAGATGGGCGAGGCCGACGGAGAGCTCGCGCAGAACCGCCTCCAGACGATGCAGAACCAGCTCGAGAGCCTGGACTCGCTGCGCACCGAGGTCGACAGCACGCGTATCACCGTGCTGCCCGTCGTGACCAAGTACCGCACCATCACGCGGGCAATGGCCGACTTCAACCAGACCATCGCGGACGAGACCGAGGACACCGCCCTGCGCGAGAGCGTGCGGTCCCTGACCGCGCTGTCCAACGCGCGTGACCAGCTCTCCTACGAGTCCGCGCTCATGGCGCACTCCCTGGCGCGAAACTCGATGAGCGGCGGTATCTCCGAGGCCATCGACTCCAGCCGCGCCCGGTACGAGAACGAGATCGCCAACTTCACCCAGTCCGCCTCGGCGGGCCAACGCGAGATCTTCGACGAGAACTTCACCGGTCTCGAGGTCAGCCAGATCTCCACCATGCGCATGCGCGTGATGTACCGCGCCGAGCGCGGGGACAACCTGACCGGTGTGACCGCCAACGACGGTCCCGCCGAGTACCAGGAGACCGCCAACACCGCCCTGGACCGCCTGCAGTCGGTCGAGGAGGAGATCGCCGAGGGTGTGGCCGCCGACTCCGAGAACCTGCGCGACGCCGCCATGGGCCGGGCCCTCTTCGACACCGTCGTGGTCGCGGGCCTGCTCCTTGCCGTCTTCCTGCTCACCTCGTTGGTCGTGCGCTCCCTGGTGCGCCCGCTGCGCATCCTGGAGGACGGCGCCCGCCGCGTCGCCGAACGCGACCTGCCCGAGTCCATCACCCGGATGCAGGAGGGCGGTACTTCCCCCGACGACCCCGTCAAGGTCGACCCCATCGAGGTCCGGAGCAAGGACGAGATCGGTGAGGTCGCCCGCGCGTTCGACGACGTCCACCGCGTGGCCCTGACACTTGCCTCCGACGAAGCGGCCCTGCGCAGCAACGTCAACGCGATGTTCGTCAACCTCTCGCGCCGGAGCCAGACCCTGGTCGAGCGCCAGCTGCGTCTCATCGACGGCCTGGAACAGTCCGAGCAGGATTCCGACCGCCTCTCGGACCTGTTCCAGCTCGACCACCTGGCCACGCGTATGCGCCGCAACAACGAGAACCTCCTCGTTCTGTCCGGCCAGGACAACACACGCAAGTGGGCCCAACCCGTGCCGCTGGTCGACGTCCTGCGCGGTGCCGTCTCCGAGGTCGAGCAGTACGAGCGCGTCAACGTGCGCGCCCCCTCCCACATCTCGGTGCTGGGGCGCCCGGTCAACGACGTCATCCACCTCGTCGCCGAGCTGGTGGAGAACGCCACGGCCTTCTCCCCGCACGACACCGAGGTCCTGGTCAGCGCCAAGACCCTCGACAGCGGCGCCGTCCGTGTCGACGTCACCGACAGCGGCATCGGCATGGCGGCCGACGACCTCGCTGCGGTCAATGCCCGCCTGGCCGCCCCGCCCGTCATCGACGTCGCGGTCTCGCGCCGCATGGGTCTGTTCGTGGTCTCGCGCCTGGCCCACCGCCACGGCATCCGGCTCGAACTCAGCGAGGCGCACGGCGGCGGAACCACCGCCGGTGTCCTGTTCCCGCCGGACCTGCTCATCACCCCGGTCGAGGACCAGAGCGCCCTCGGCGGCAGCGGGGCCCGGCCGGAACTCACCGCGGGCGCACCGGACACCTTCGCCGATGCGGAGGCGGCCTTCGCCGCCACCCCGGCCGCGGAGGAGCCCGACTCCTGGCAGCACCAGGAGGGCGGCGAAGGTTCGGGCGACCTCAGCGGTCTGCCCAAGCGCCGTCCCGGCGGCAACCATGCCGACGAGCACCCGCCCAGCGGCCAGGACCTGTGGAACAACGCCCCGGACGAGCCCGAGCAGCCCACGTGGGAGACCACACGCGGCAGCGGTGCCACCAGTGCCGTGGACCCGCAGCAGGATCAGAACGTCGTCGACCCCTACGACTACGGCGTGGAGGAGGACGACAGCCGGCAGGAGAACACCGGCGGCAGCCTGTTCGACCCGCCCGTGCACCGTGGCAACGGCGCTGGAGAACACGGCAACCCCGTGGACTCCGGAACGTTCCGCCGGGTCGAGGAGGCCGGGACCTTCGGCTCCGACGGCGACACCTACGACGCGTTCGGCGGGCAGGGCAGCACCGGCGGTCCGGACCGGCCCGAAACGGGTCACCAGGACACCGGGACCCACCGGATGCCCGAGCCCTCCACCGGAGGTTTCCCGGCCGTCTCCGGCTGGGAGAGCCCCGAGCAGCAGGATCCGCAGTACCAGCAGCCCTCCCAGGAAGCTCCGCAGGCCGACCAGGGTGCCCGCGACGGTTACGGTTCCACCGCCTACCTCTCGCGCCGCTACGGCGGGGCCCAGGGCGCCGACAGCACCGTCGTGCCCCCCACCCCGGGCGGACAGGGCATCGACGACTCGCTGCCGATCTTCGATGCCATCGAGTCCAACTGGTTCAAGCGCCGCGCCGGCGGACCGACCGTGGACGCGACCGAGACCGGCCCGATGCCCCAGGTCGATCCCGTCGCCCAGGAACAGCCCTCCGAGAGCCGCCCCGCCCCGGAGGCACAGGGCAGCTCGGAAGAGGAGTGGGACTCCGCGGCCGACCGCGGATGGAAGGCCGCGCGTACCGCGGCCGAGCCTCTCGCGGGCGGTCTCACGACCTCGGGCTTGCCAAAACGCGTTCCGAAGGCAAACCTGGTGCCGGGGACCGCCCCGAAACCGGAGAACGTCCGGCAAGTGCCCACACGGAGCGCGGACCGGGTCCGTAACCGCTTTTCCGGGTTCCAGCGCGGGGTTCGGGAAGGCCGTAACCGGATCGACGAGGAGCCACAGGGGTGACGTTCGTGTCAACAGGCGGGCCGGGGTCCCCCACGTGCCCGGAGTCCGGATGCAATAGCATCTACCGAGTTTCTCGGATGCGTGACACCCGTCGCTCGACGAGAACAGAACACCAGACTCCCGGTCCCCCTGCGGGAGGGGCCGGGCTGTTCGCAGGGGCAGTGCTGTCACATGCCGTGCCGGCGGTAGCAGTGCCGAAAAGACCAGCCGGCGAACTTGGACAGGAGATCAGATGAGTCGACAGGTCAACGAGCTCAACTGGTTGATCACTGACTTTGCCGATCGGGTCCCGGATGTCGCCCACGCGATCGTCGTCTCTTCTGACGGCCTTCCGCTGGCGTCCTCTGCGGGGTTCCCGGCCGACCGGGCAGACCAGCTGGCGGCGATCGCCTCCGGTCTGTCCAGCCTCACGCAAGGCGCGGCCCGGGTGTTCGAAGGTGGAGCGGTGGCCCAGACCGTCGTCGAGATGGAGCGGGGGCTGATGCTCATCATGGCCATCAGCGACGGTTCCTGCCTTGCGGTCCTCGCGGCCGCGGAGAGCGACCTGGGTCTGGTCGCGTACGAGATGACCCTGCTCGTCGAGCGGGCGGGGCGGGCGCTGACACCAACGGCGCGCACCTCGGGAATCCACTGATCCACCACCGACAGGAGGAAGTGGTGGCACCTCACAGTAGAGATGCCGGGAGCGCCTCGTGGTTCGGACAACAGCCGAGCGATCCCCCCACTGGTGGGGGAACGCCGTCTGGTCCGAGCGGCGGAGATGTTCCTCGACCAATCCAACAACAGTACGATCAACGTTCCGCGCAGGCCGGTTCCCCCAGTTCGCTGGTACGCCCCTACGCGGTCACCAAGGGCCGTACCAAGCCGAAGTCGCAGCTTCCGCTGGAGGCGCTGATCTCGGCGACAGCGACAGCCCGCAACGAGTCTGGGACGCTGACGCCCGAGTGGCAGGCGATCAGCGACCTGTGCAGCGAGTGGCGCTCCATCGCGGAGATCTCCGCGTTGCTGCGTATGCCGCTCGGTGTTGCACGGGTGCTTGTGGCGGACATGTCCGAGCAGGGACTGGTCCAGATCAGGACCTCGCTCAACAACGACGCCCGTCCCAACACCAACCTGCTTGAAAGGGTGCTCAGTGGACTTCGCAAGCTCTAGCCCAGCCGAGGAAGGCGGTGCTGGGGGGAACGCGATGACGTCGGTCAAGATCGTCGTCGCCGGGGGCTTCGGTGTCGGAAAGACGACATTCGTTGGCTCCGTCTCCGAGATCGTGCCGCTGACCACCGAAGCGGTCATGACCAGCGCCAGTGTCGGTGTGGATGATCTGCAGAAGACGCCGGACAAGCAGACCACCACCGTGGCCATGGACTTCGGCCGCGTCTCCCTGGACTCGGACCTGATCCTGTACCTGTTCGGTACCCCCGGCCAGCACCGGTTCTGGTTCATGTGGGACGACCTGGTCAAGGGCGCCATCGGCGCCGTCGTGCTGGTCGACACCCGCCGTCTCGCGGACTGCTTCCCCGCGATCGACTACTTCGAAGAGGCACGCCTGCCCTTCATCGTGGCGATCAACGGGTTCGACGGCTACTACCCCCATGCGGCCAACGAGGTGCGGGACGCGCTCACGCTCAGCCCCGAGATCCCCATCGTCCAGGTCGACGCCCGGGACAAGGGATCGACCAAATCGACGCTCATCACCCTCGTCGAGCACGCCATCAGCATCGGGGACCCCGAGGGAGCTGCCGGGCAGCCCACCTCCACCGGCGGCCAGAGCTCCTGGCGCTGAGGGGACGGTCTCCTCGGAGCGTGCCGACACGGGGACCGGGCCGGGTCCCGAGAGGGAGACGGCCCGGTTTCCGCATGCCCGGAACCTGGGCCGCGGACCCTGGCATCATGGGTGACATGAGCCCTTCCCCAGACGATGCCCGAGCCATGACCCTGCGCTTTCGCGAGGTCGCCGAAAGGGTGGTCGACGCCCTCCTCGAGGCCTCACCCGAATGGGCGCTCGACGAGGGCGACACCCGCGGCGCCCACCGTCTGACCGACCACTCCGCCGAGGCCGACGTGCAACGCGCCGCGATGCTCACCGACGCCCTCGGCTCCCTCGACGCGATCGACCCCGACCTGTTGCCCCCGGGCGACCTGGTCGATCTGGAGGTCCTGCGTACCAAGGTCAGCGCGGACCTGTGGCACACCACAGAACTGCGGCCCCACACCTGGGATCCCCTCGTGCACACGCCGGGCGAGGCCCTGCTGCCGCTGGTCGAACGCGAGATCCTGCCGCTGCCCGAACGCCTGGCCGCCCTCACTTCCCGCTGCTCCGCCCTGCCCGCCCACCTGGCCACCGCGCGCACCCGGTTGTCGGAAGGACCCGGAATGCCGCGCGTGCACGTGGAGACCGCCCTGGGACAACTGGCCGGGGACCGCCACCTGCTCACCCACGACGTCCCCGCCCTGGCCGGACGCGACCCCGAGTCCGGCCCCGCCTTGGAGAACGCAGCCGGCAAGGCCCTGGAGGCACTGCAGGAGCACGAGTCCTGGCTGCGCACCGAGCTGGAGTTCGCCACGGCCGACCCCCGCCTGGGCACCCGCGGCTTCGCCGCCCAGCTCTGGTACGCCCTCGACTCCGAACTCTCGCCCGAGGCCCTGCTCGTGCGGGCCGAGAGCGACCTGCTGGCCACCGAGGAGGACATGGCCGACGCCGCCGCCGAGTACGAGGGACAGCCGCGCAGGCCCGGCCAGGTCGCCGAGGTCCTGGCCGCCCTGGCCGACGACCACCCCGTCACCGGCGAGAACCTGCGGAGTACCGGAGAGCAGGCCCTGGAGCACCTGTACCGGCGCACCCGCGAGAGCGGCGTCGCCACCGTGTACGAGGACCCCGTCCAGGTCGTTCCCATGCCCGAGTCGCGCCGCGGCGTGGCCGTCGCCTACTGCCAACCGCCCGGCCCCCTGGACCCGCACGCGAGCGAGCTGCCGACCTTCATCGCCGTCTCCCCGCCGCCCGAGGACTGGTCCGAAGAACGCCAGGACTCCTTCCTGCGCGAGTACAACGGCGCCATGCTGCGCAACCTCATGGTCCACGAGGGCGTGCCCGGCCATGCCCTGCAGCTCGCCCACGCCGCCCGCCACGAGGGCCCCACCCGTGTCGGCAAGCTCTTCATGAGCGGCACCTTCGTCGAGGGATGGGCGGTCCACGCCGAGGAGGTCATGGCCCGCCACGGCTGGAGCGGGACCGAGGACGCGCAAGGCCGCCGCCAGGACCTCGCCCTGCGCCTGGTCCGTCTCAAGACCCGCCTGCGCATGATCCTCAACGCGATCCTCGACGTGCGGGTCCACACCGGCGACATCACCGAGGAGGAGGCGCTGACCCTGCTGACCGAACGCGGTCACCAGGAGGAGGGCGAGGCCGTGGGCAAGTGGCGCCGCGCCCAACTCACCAGCGCCCAGCTGTCCACCTACTACGTCGGCCACACGGAGATGTCGGCCCTGGCCCGCGACCTCGCCGAGGCCCGTCCCGACCTGTCCCAACGCGAGCTCCACGACCTCATGCTCGCCCACGGTTCTCCGCCGCCGCGCCACCTGCGCACGCTCTTGGAACTGTGACCGCGCGGCCGGACGGGTCGCGTGAGACGGGCCCGTCCGGTGCCGTTGGCGCCCGTACCCTCCTATGCTGGATCGCAAGAGCGACAGACCGGACGGCCGACCAGAGACGGACCCACCATGCGCGGTGACAACGACCCCGAACAGGCACAGCAGCAACCGCCCGGGGCCGGAACCGGCAACCCCGACGGTTGGGAACGCCTGTGGACACCCCACCGCATGGCCTACATCAAGGGCGAGGGCAGACCGACCGGCCCCGGCGCCGGCGAGGACTGCCCGTTCTGCCGCGCTCCCGGCCTCAGCGACCCCGAGGGACTCCTGGTCGCCCGGGGCGAGCACACCTACGCGGTGCTCAACCTCTACCCCTACAACAGCGGTCACCTGCTCGTGTGCCCCTATCGCCACGTCTCGGAGTACACATCGCTGACCGGCGAGGAGACCGCCGAGCTCGCCGAGCTCGCCCAGGCCGGCATCCGTGCCCTCAACGAGGCCTACGGCCCGCACGGCTTCAACGTCGGTATGAACCTCGGTACGGTTGCCGGAGCGGGTATCGCTGCGCATCTGCACCAGCACATCGTGCCCCGCTGGGGCGGTGACACCAACTTCATGCCCGTCATCGGACACACCAAGGTGCTGCCCGAGATGCTCCGGCAGACGCGCGAGAAGCTGGCCGAGCACTGGCCGTCACGGTAGGCCCGACGACACCCGCGCCACCCCCACCGGGTCCGGTTCCCCACCCGGGAACCGCTTCCGTCCTACGATCACAAGAAGACATGCTGAGAATCCTTCGCCCCATGATCTCCCGGGTCACCGCTCCGCTCGGCCGGAGCTTGGCCCGCATCGGCCTCACACCGAACCTCGTCACCATCATCGGCGCCACGGGTGTCATCGCGGGAGCCCTGTACTTCTACCCCCGCGGCCACCTCTACGCCGGATCGGTGGTCATCACCGTCTTCGCGCTCTTCGACATGCTCGACGGCGCCGTCGCACGGGCCAAGGACAGCGCCAGCGAGTTCGGTGCCTTCCTCGACTCCAGCGTGGACCGCATCGCCGACGCCGCGCTCTTCGCGGGGCTCATGTGGTGGTTCATCGCCGACGGCGACGATCCCCTGCTCGCCGGGCTCACCCTCTTCTGCCTGATCAGCGGCTTCATGGTCTCCTACCTCAAGGCGCGAGCCGAGGGGCTGGGCGTCAACTGCGACGTGGGCGTGGCCGAACGGACCGAACGCCTGGTCGTGGCCCTGCTGGCCATCGGGCTCGGCGGGCTGGGGGTGCCCTACGTGCTCGCCGGCGGACTCTGGCTCCTGGCCGGCATGAGCCTGCTGACGATCCTGCAGCGGCTCGTGGAGACCCGCGCGCGCCTCGAGGACCGCGCCGGGGAAGGACAAGGATCCCGGGACGACACCGCCCGGGACGCCTGAACACACGCCGAGGACGGGGAGGACGAGGTGGACGAACGCACGGCCGACCTGGCCTACGCCGCGGGGTGGGCGATGCTGCGCCGCTCACCCGACCGGGCGGGGCGAGCGCTGTTCCGGCAGCTGGCCGACCGGTCGTGGCGCGCCCGCGACGGGGGCACCCGCGGACTCGAACGCAACCTGCGCCGCCTGCTCGGCCCCGGCGGCACCGACGCCCAGCTGCGGGCGTTGTCCAAGGCCGGGATGCGTTCCTACATGCGTTACTTCTACGAGATGTTCCGCCTTCCCGCGATGGAGCGCGAGTACGTCCTCGCACACACCCGTGCCACCGGCGTCGACGTGCTGCAGGAACACGTGAGCGCCGGCCGCGGGGTCGTCGCGGCCCTGCCGCACATGGGAAACTGGGACCACGCCGGCGCCTGGATCACCATGCAGGGCACTCCGCTGACCACCGTGGCCCAACGGCTGGATCCCGAGTCGCTCTTCCGGCGCTTCACCGCCTACCGGGAGTCCCTGGGCATGGAGGTGTTGCCGCTGACCGGAGGGTCCGGAACCGTGGGCACCCTCGCCCGGCGCCTGCGTGAGGGCGGACTCGTGTGCCTGCTCGCCGACCGCGACATCAACGGCACCGGCCTCGAAGTCGACTTCTTCGGGGAGAAGGCACGTATGCCCTCCGGCCCAGCGGCGCTGGCCCTCAACACCGGTGCCGCGCTCATGCCGGTCTCCCTCTGGTACGACGGGCCGTACTGGAACATCCGTGTGCACGAGGAGGTTCCCGTCGCCCCCGGCCTCTCGCGCAGCCACCGCATCCACGACACGACGCAGGCGCTGGCCCGTGTCCTCGAAGGAGCCATCGCCGAGCACCCCGAGGACTGGCACATGCTGCAGACCGTCTTCAGCGCCGACCACGACGAGGACCGGGCCCGCCGTCGCGAACAGGAGTACCGGGCGCTGGTCCACACCCTGGAACGCGACCGTGGACGCGAGTACGCAGGGCGGTCCGGGTGAGTCTGCGGATCGGTCTGGTCTGTCCCTACGCCTGGGACGTGCCCGGCGGGGTCCAGCAGCACGTGGGTGACCTGGCCCGGGCGCTCATCGCCCTGGGCCACCACGTGTCCGTGCTCGCCCCGGTCGGCGACCCCGATGCCGACCTGCCCGAGCACCTGGTTCCGGCCGGGCGCCCCGTTCCGGTGCCCTACAACGGTTCGGTGGCCCGGCTCAGTTTCGGCCCGCGCACCGTACGCAAGGTGCGGCGCTGGATCGCCACCGGCGACTTCGACCTCCTGCACATCCACGAACCTTCCGCGCCCAGCACGTCGCTGTTGGCCTGCTGGGCCGCCGAGGGGCCCATGGTGGCCACCGTCCACACCGCCAACCCGCGCTCGCGGGCGATGGCGGCGAGCTCGGGTGCGCTGCGCTCGGCCATGGAGAAGATCCACGGGCGCATCGCCGTCTCCCAGGCGGCCCGCCGCACCCTGGTCGAGCACATCGGCGGCGACGCCGTGCTCATCCCCAACGGGGTGGACGCGGCTGCCTTCGCCGGGGCCGAGCCGCTCCCGGGGTGGCCCGGAGAGGGCGGTGCCCTGGGCTTCCTCGGCCGGGTCGACGAGCCCCGCAAGGGCCTGGCCACCCTCCTGGAGGCCTTCACCCACCTGGCGCCCGACCACCCCGGACTCCGGGTGCTGGTCGCGGGGCCCGGCGACCCCGGGCCCGCCCTGCAGGCGGTCCCCGAACACCTGCGCGAGAGGGTCGTGTGCCTGGGGCGGCTGGATGAGACCGACCGCGTGCGCGCCTTCCACTCAGCGGACCTCTTCTGCGCCCCCAACCTGGGCGGGGAGAGTTTCGGCATGGTCCTGACCGAGGCGATGGCGGCCGGGGCCACGATCGCCGCCAGTGACCTCCCCGCGTTCGAGGCCGTGCTCGACGGGGGCCGGGCCGGACAGCTGTTCGCGACGGGCGATGCGAGCGACCTCGCCCGGCGGGCCGCTGACCTGCTGGCCGACCCGGGGCGACGCGCACACCTGGCCGAGGCCGCCCGCGAGGCGGTCCGGCCCTACGACTGGGTCACTGTGGCCGCCGAAGTGGTGCGTGTGTACGAGACCGTGCTGCACGGCGAGGAGCCGGAGGGCCGAGGCGGGGTCCGTGTCGCCTCCGGTCCGAGCCCGGCCGCGCTGCTCCGGCGCGGGGCGGGTCCCAGGCCCGGCGACCCCCGCCGTGGCCGGACCGGTTCCGGGCGCGGGCGGCGCGGCCCCTACGGGCGTGCCGGGGGACGGGGTGAGCGCTTCTGAGCGGGGACGCCGCACTCCTGGCCCTGGTGGCCGCACTCACGCTCATCCTGGTGCTCACCGGTTTCTACCTCTCCTGGCGGGCCACCCGCCTGGACCGGCTCCATCACCGGGTGGAGACCTCCTGGGCCGCCCTGGACGCCGCGCTGCTGCGGCGGGGCGCCGCCGTGTTCTCCCTGGTGGCGGCCGATGTGCTCGACCATCAGGCGTCCCGGGACCTGGCCGGGGCCGCAACAGCCGCCCGGCGGGCGGGTTCGGCCGAACGCGAGTTCCTGGAGAGCCGTCTGTCCCACGTGATGCGTACCGAGTTGGAACGCCCCGACCTGCCCGCGCAGGCCCTCCCGTCGGTCGCGGAGATCACCGAGGCGGCGAAGGGGGTGCACATGGCCCGCACCTTCCACAACGACGCCGTCGCCGATACACGCCGGGTCCGGCGCTCGCGGCTGGTGCGCGCTCTGCGCCTGGCGGGGCACGCGGCCCTGCCGGACTTCTTCGAGATGGACGACCGCCCGCCCCGTCCCGCCGGTGCCCAGAGCCGGGCGGACTCGGGTTCTGAGAAGGGTGTTACCGGCAGGAATGCCGAGCCGGGTGACAACACCGACAGGGCGGACGACTAGTGTGGGGCGCCGGTAGAGCCGGGACCGGGCCACGAAGCGAACCCGTGTACCCGTCCGGGCCGACTGTCGATGAAGAGACGGGATCCCACCACCGTGGTCAAGAACGCAACAACTACGATCGACAACGCCGTCGGTACCCAACGTGTGAAGCGGGGCATGGCGGAGCAGCTCAAGAACGGCGTCATCATGGACGTCGTCACTCCTGAGCAAGCTCGCATCGCCGAGGACGCCGGCGCCGTGGCCGTGATGGCCCTCGAGCGCGTCCCCGCCGACATCCGCAAGGACGGCGGCGTCGTCCGAATGTCCGACCCCGACATGATCGACGGCATCGTCTCGGCGGTCTCCATCCCGGTCATGGCCAAGGCCCGCATCGGACACTTCGTGGAGGCCCAGGTCCTGGAGTCCCTCGGTGTCGACTTCGTCGACGAGTCCGAGGTCCTCACCCCCGCCGACGAGGCCAACCACATCGACAAATGGGCCTTCACCGTGCCCTTCGTCTGCGGGGCCACCAACCTCGGCGAGGCCCTGCGCCGTATCGCCGAGGGCGCCGCCATGATCCGCTCCAAGGGCGAGGCCGGCACCGGCAACGTCGTGGAGGCAACCCGCCACATGCGCGCCATCCGCACCGACATCAAGCGCCTGAGCACCCTCGACGAGGCCGAACTCTTCGGGGCCGCCAAGGAGCTGCGTGCCCCGCACGATCTGGTCGCCGAGGTCGCCCGCGCCGGCCGCCTGCCCGTACCGCTGTTCTCCGCCGGCGGTGTGGCCACGCCCGCCGACGCCGCGCTCATGCGCCAACTCGGGGCCGAGAGCGTGTTCGTCGGTTCCGGCATCTTCAAATCCGGCGACCCGGCCAAGCGCGCCGACTCCATCGTGCAGGCCACCCTGCACTACGAGGACCCCTCCGTCATCGCCCGCGTCTCCCGCGGACTGGGCGATGCCATGGTCGGGATCAATGTCGACGACCTGTCCGAGGCCGAGCGCTACGCCGGCCGCGGCTGGTGACGCTGGGAGCAGAGCTGTGACACCGCCCACCATCGGGGTCCTCGCTCTCCAGGGCGACACCGCCGAGCACAGGGCCGTGCTGGACGGACTGGGGGCGCGTACCGCCGAAGTGCTCGCTCCCGAGCACCTGGACACCGTGGACGCATTGGTCCTCCCCGGCGGCGAATCGACGACCATGGGCAAACTCGCCGTCCGGTACGGTCTTGTCGAACCGCTGCGCGCGCGGATCGCCGCGGGAATGCCGGCATTCGGCACCTGCGCGGGAATGATCCTCCTCTCCGACCGTGTTGTCGGGGCCGCGGCCGACCAGACCACCGTCGGCGGGATCGACATGACGGTGCGCCGCAACGCCTTCGGGCGCCAGACGGAGTCCTTCGAGACGTGTGTCGCTGTCGACGGCATCGGTGAGCAACCCTTCGACGCGGTCTTCATCCGGGCACCCTGGGTCGATTCGGTCGGCCCCGAGGCCAGTGTGCTCGGTCGCCTCCCGGCCGAGGACGGGCCCGGTAGGATCATCGCCGTACGCCAGGGCGGCCTGATGGCGACGTCCTTCCACCCCGAACTCACCGGCGACGCGCGCGTGCACCGCCTCTTCGTCGACATCGCGAAAGGACATTCATGAGCGGCCACTCCAAGTGGGCCACCACCAAGCACAAGAAAGCCGTCATCGACGCCAAGCGCGGCAAGCTCTTCGCCAAGCTGGTCAAGAACATCGAGGTAGCGGCCCGGACCGGTGGCGGGGACCCGGAGGGCAACCCGACGCTCGAGGACGCCATGCAGAAGGCGCGCAAGAACTCGGTGCCCGCCGACAACATCGAGCGCGCCCGCAAGCGGGGGTCCGGCGAAGAGGCCGGCGGAGCCGAGTGGCAGACCATCATGTACGAGGGCTACGCCCCCGGTGGCGTCGCGATGCTCGTCGAGTGCCTCACCGACAACCGCAACCGCGCCGCCTCCGACGTGCGCACGGCCGTCAACCGCAACGGTGGCAACATGGGCGACGCCGGCTCGGTCTCCTATCTGTTCACCCGCAAGGGCATCGTCATCGTCCCCAAGGAGAACACCACCGAGGACGACGTGACCCTCGCCGTGGTGGAAGCCGGCGGCGAGGAGATCCGCGACCTGGGCGAATACTTCGAGGTCGTCTCCGAGGCCGGTGACCTGGTCGACGTCCGCACGGCCCTGCAGGAGGCCGGCATCGAGTACGACTCCGCCGACACCAACTGGCTCCCGAGCGTCGAGGTCCCTCTCGACGCCGAGACCGCCGCGAAGGTCCTGCGGGTCGTCGACGCCCTCGAGGACGCCGACGACGTGCAGAACGTCTTCACCAACGCCGACTTCCCGGCCGAGGTCCTGGCCGAGCGGTGATGCGGGCGGGCGGTGTCCGGGCGGCCGAGGACACCGTCCGGCTCCGTTCCGGGGTATGCCACCGACAGTGCACACGCGCTCGGTAGGATGAGGGGCAGCCGTCCGCGCGCGGCACACTCCCGCGCGGGCCCCATCCACGACAGTTGACGAGGACCGGACCATGAGCAATCCCCCCGAGCAGCCCTACGACCCGTCCCAGTACTACGGCCAGCAGCCCCAGCAGCCGTACTACGGTGGTGGCTACGGCGCCCAGGGGTACCAGCAGGGCCCCGCCGGTCCTGGCGGGATGGCCCCGCAGCAGTCCGCCCCCGGCGCCCGTACCGGTTTCTTCGGTGCGCTCTTCGACTTCTCCTTCAAGAACTTCGTCACCAGCCGAGTGATCCCGATCGTGTGGATCCTGTGGCTGGTGGGCATCGGCTTCGGGACCCTGAGCGGGGTGATCGCCTCCTTCTTCGCCATGGGCGGGGAAGCCGGGTTCCTCGGGTTCTTCATGCTGATCCTGACGTTGATCAGCGGTGCCATGGGTGTGCTCTTCTCGCGCATCATCATGGAGGTGCTCATCGTGCTCTTCCGCATCAGCGAGGACCTCACCGCCATCCGCGGGCGCGGCGGCATGTAGGAACACGTGCGGGAACGCTGCGAGCCCGCCGGCGCGTCCAGGAGGGACGGCCGACGGGCTCCGTGCTGTCCGGGCTCCGCGGTGGGCTCACGCGACCATGTCCATCTCGGCGATGATCTTGGTGGGACGGACCCGTACGACCAACGACCCGGGCGCACCGTTGCGCCTGCCGAACTCCTCGGCACGCTCACTGCCCATGTACCGTGCCGCGATGGCCGTGGCCGTGCGCAGCAGTTCCGAGGGCTCCTCCGACAGCTGCGCCTCACCCTGGACCTGGACGAACGCGAACGGAGGCTCCTCCAGGTCCACGCTCAGGGCCAGTCGCGGATCCCGCGCCAACGAACGGCCCTTGGCGGTGCGCGCACCCGTGTTGAAGACCAGGTCGCCTCCGTCGAGGACGAACCAGATCGGCGCCACCAGGGCGCGTCCGTCGGATGCGGTGTAGGCGACCTTGGCGGTGCGTGTGCCGTACATGAGGAAGTCCCGGACCTCCGGGTCGTCGAATGAGCTCATGGCCCCATGTTGGCCCGCGCCTGTCTCGAACGGGCCCCGACACGCGCGGCCCGCGGTGCCCCGGACGTCACGCGCCGCGCGGCTCGGGCCCGACGGATGTCCGTACCGGGCGTTACTGTGGCCCCGGCGACGGTGGGGCCCAGCTAGCATGGTGTGCGAACTGGCGTTCGAGAGAGGTGGGGCGTGTGCGCGTGGTGGGGATCGATCCCGGTCTGACACGGTGCGGTGTCGGTGCCGTGGAGGGCTCCATCGGCCGATCCCTGGAACTGCTCGGTGCCGACGCGGTCCGTACCGGCCCCGACCAGGACCTGCCGGAGCGCCTCGTCGCGATCGAACGCGGCATCGACGCCTGGATCGACGAGCACCGGCCCGACGCCGTGGCCGTCGAGCGCGTCTTCGCCCAGCACAACCTCAGCACCGTCATGGGGACGGCCCAGGCCAGCGGCATCGCGCTGGTCTGCGCCGCCCGCCGGGGCCTTCCCGTGGTGCTGCACACCCCCAGCGAGGCCAAGGCCGCCATCACCGGGAACGGACGCGCCGACAAGAAACAGATGGGCGCCATGGTGGCGCGTATCCTCGGACTCGACACACCGCCCCGGCCCGCGGACGCCGCCGACGCGGTCGCCCTGGCCATCTGCCACATCTGGCGCGGTGGGGCCAAGGCCCGGGTCGCCCAGGCACAACAGGACTTCGCGCGCAAGGTCGAACTCGCCCGCCGCGCGCGGCGCAGCTGATCCCCGCTCCCAGGAAGGAGACGGGCGCCCCCACGGCGCCCTGCACCAGATGATCGCGTTCCTCACCGGCCGGGTGGCCGCACGTGGCGCGGGCAGCGCCGTCATCGATGTCGGCGGGGTCGGCATGGCCGTCCAGTGCACCCCCGCGGCCCTGTCCGCGCTCCGCGTGGGGGAGGAGGGCACCGTCTCCACCAGTCTCGTGGTCCGCGAGGACTCCATGACCCTGTTCGGGTTCCGCGACGACGACGAACGCCACATGTTCGAGCAGCTCCAGACCGCCTCGGGCGTGGGTCCGCGCCTGGCCCTGTCCATGCTCGCCGCGCACACCCCCGACGGACTGCGCCAGGCCGTGGCGACCGAGGACACCGCCGCCCTCACCCGGGTTCCCGGTATCGGCAAGAAGGGGGCCCAGCGCATCGTCCTGGAGCTGCGCGGCAAACTGGAGGCACCCGTCCTCACCGACGGCACCCTGCCCGATACCGAGGCGGAGCAGACCTCCACACCCGACGGTGCCTGGCGCGGCCAGGTCGTCTCCGGCCTGGTCAACCTGGGATGGTCGGCCAAGGACGCCGAGCAGGCCGCCACCGCCGTGGCCGCCGAGGCCGAGACGACCACCGACGTGACCGTCCTGCTGCGCAGTGCTCTGCGCAAGCTGAGCCGCGCCTGAGCCCGCGGCCCCCGGAACCAGGAGGAAGCACCCCATGCACGAGCCCGACCCGGGCGCCTACGAGCGGGAGGCGGTCTCACCCGAGGCCGACTCGGACGAACAGCAGGTCGAGCGGGCCCTGCGTCCGAGCGTGCTCGACGACTTCGTCGGACAGGAACGGGTGCGCGAACAGCTCTCCCTGGTCCTGCACAGCGCCCAGCGCCGAGGCAGAGCCCCCGACCACGTGCTCATGTCCGGCCCGCCCGGGCTCGGCAAGACCACGCTGGCCATGATCATCGCCTCCGAGCTGGGCGCCCCGCTGCGCATCAGCTCCGGCCCGGCCATCGAACGCTCCGGCGACCTCGCTGCGGTGCTGTCCACCCTCCAGGAGGGCGAGGTGCTCTTCCTGGACGAGATCCACCGCATGGCCCGCCCCGCCGAGGAGATGCTCTACGTCGCCATGGAGGACTTCCGCGTCGACGTCATGGTCGGCAAGGGCCCCGGCGCCACCGCGATCCCGCTCGACATCGCGCCCTTCACACTGGTGGGGGCGACCACCCGGGCGGGCCTGCTGCCGGCCCCGCTGCGCGACCGGTTCGGGTTCACAGCGCAGATGGATTTCTACGACGCCGAGGAGCTCGAGCGCATCCTGCACCGCTCCGCGCGGCTGCTCGAAGCGCCCATGGACGCCGACGCCGCCACCGAGATCGCCCGGCGTTCGCGCGGCACTCCGCGTATCGCCAACCGCCTTCTGCGCCGGGTGCGCGACTACGCCGAAGTGCGCGGCGACGGGACCCTCACCCTCGGCACCGCCCGTTCGGCCCTGGACCTGTACGAGGTCGACGCCTCCGGTCTGGACCGTCTGGACCGCGCCGTCCTGGACTCCCTCATGACCAAGTTCCGCGGCGGCCCCGTGGGGCTGTCCACGCTCGCGGTCTCGGTAGGGGAGGAGCCCGAGACGGTGGAGGCCGTGGCCGAACCCTTCCTGGTCCGGTCGGGTTTTGTGGCCCGTACCCCGCGTGGCCGGGTGGCAACGCCCATGGCCTGGGAACACATGGGCCGGACCCCGCCCCCGGACGCCGCTTTCGGGGCCGGGATCGAGACCGACACCGACGAGTCGGTCACCCCCTGAACCGGGCCTTGCACCCTCTGTGTTCGGGTGCTGACAGATGTCGCCGATCCGGGCACAATGAAACGGACACGGGTGTGTGTCGGTTCCGAATCGCCGACCGTTCGGAGCGGATGCCGAGGAGCGCTCATCGCGGTCGCCGCCTACTCTGGAGCGAACGCGGGATGCGGGGGCGCGGCCTCTCGTTCGGTGCTCTTCGACACCCGTTGGAACGCCGACGCGTCCTCGCGCGTTGTAGATGCTGGGCGCCGTGCCGGGACTCTGTTCCGGCCCCGCCCGGTGGACCATGGCCGATGCGGTGTCCGACCACCGTCGGCCAAGAGCAGACTTCAGGAAGGACGCCCCGTGCAGGAGGGCATGTACACACTCGCGGACGCCGCCTCCCAAGGCGGCAGTCTGATGAGCACCTTCATCATGTTCGGCCTCATCCTTCTGGTCTTCTGGCTGCTGTTCTGGCGGCCGAACCAGAAGCGCCGGCAGCAGGAGACGCAGATGCAGACCTCCCTCGGTCCCGGGACCGAGGTCATGACCAAGGCCGGCATCTTCGGCACCGTCGTGGAGGTCCATGACGATGACCTGCTTCTGGAGATCGCGCCGGGCACCCGTGTCCGGATGCTCAAGGCCGGCATCGCCCAGATCAACAGCCCCCAGGTGGACGACACCCCGGTGGAGGACCGCCCCGACTTCGGCGACGACGACAAGCCCAAGGACTAGGGTCCTCGGGCCGGCGGGCCCGACCTCGGCGCCGGGTAGAAGTGTGTCCGGCGCCCTCCGGAGCTGTTCTCCACGGCACCGCAACCCCTGTGGCCACCGGCCGTAGGGGCGTCCAAGTCTCACGGCGCCGGTCCCGGCAGCCCGGGGCCGGCGCCGCAATGTTCTCCAGCAGAAGGCACCACCGTCCATGTCGCACGAGACCACCACCGACACCGAGCGCTCGGCCCTGGCCGAGCTGCTCCTCGCGCAGATCCGGGACATCCCGGACTACCCCGAGCCCGGGATCCTGTTCAAGGACATCACCCCTCTCCTCAACGACGCCGTCGCCCTGCGCTCGAGCGTCGAGGAGATGGCCGCCCCCTACCGGGGCATGGCCGTCGACCACGTCCTCGGGCTCGAGGCGCGCGGGTTCATCTTCGGGGCGCCGATCGCCATGGAACTCGGCGCGGGGTTCGTGCCGGCCCGCAAATCCGGGAAACTGCCTGCGGAGACGATCGAGCAGTCCTATGATCTGGAGTACGGCACCGCGGCCGTCGAGATCCACTCCGACGCGCTCGCCCCGGGCAGCCGTGTGCTCATCGTCGACGACGTCCTCGCCACGGGCGGTACCGGCAGGGCCGCGGTGGATCTGGTGCGAAGGGCGGGTGGTACGGTCGTTGGATTCTCCGTCCTGATGGAGCTCGGAGCGCTCCGCGGGCGCGAGAAGATGCCCGACGTGGAGCCGCACGTCCTCCTCTCGGTCTGACCCGGCGCGCGTCGGCGAGCGACACCCGCTCGGGAATGCACCGGGTCCCGTCACCGTTGATCTGTGCCAACACCCGACGGCACCAGTAGCACGGCCACCCCAGGCGACGTGGCTGGGCAGGTGCCCCGACGGTCGGTCCGGAGCCACGCGGGTGACCGCCCGAAGAGACCGCGAAGGTCCCTAGACTGGTGGGGGAGACAGCGTGGCGGTCACGTCAGCGACTGGCCCTGATGACACGCAAGTGCACCGGGGGAGCCGGCGGACACACCTCTCCGCGCTTCCACCGGGCGGATCCGCGGGAGGTAGGCATGCCGAGCGAAGTGGCCTCGACCGGGGCGGTATCCGCGAGCGGGCAGCAGGGAGAGGGTCAGGACTCCGCCGACCACCAGGACCGGTCCGACCGGTCCCATGTGCCGACCACAGACGAACAGCAGAGCCCGGAGGGCGCCGCGAATCAGGCGGCGCCCTCCGGTGCATCCGGTACGGAGCGCGAGACCTCCCGGTCCACGCCGCCGGCCACGACGCCCTCGACCGTGCGGGTCCGCAGGAAACTCGCTCGACTCGGCGCCCAGCGGGGAGTGACGATGAACCCGGTGCTCGAACCACTGATCAAGACCGTTCGTGCCACCCACCCCAAGGTGGACGTGCGGCTCATCGAGCGCGCCTACGAGGTCGCCGCGCACTACCATCGCGACCAGAAACGCAAGAGCGGTGACCCCTACATCACGCACCCGCTCGCGGTCGCCACCATCCTCGCCGAACTGGGCATGCAGGAAGCCACCCTGGCCGCCGCCCTGATGCACGACACCGTCGAGGACACCGAGTACTCACTCGAGGAGCTGCGGTCCGACTTCGGCGACGAGATCGCCGAACTCGTCGACGGCGTCACCAAACTCGACAAGGTCAAGTACGGCGAGGCCACCCAGGCCGAGACGGTCCGCAAGATGGTCGTGGCCATGGCCCGCGACATCCGTGTGCTCGTCATCAAACTGTGCGACCGTCTGCACAACATGCGCACGCTGCGCTACCTGCCGAAGAGGGCCAAACGAGAGAAGAAGGCCCGCGAGACCCTCGAGATCTTCGCCCCGCTGGCCCACCGGCTGGGCATGAACACCATCAAGTGGGAGTTGGAGGACCTGGCCTTTGCCACCCTCTACCCCAAGCGCTTCGACGAGATCGCCCGCATGGTCTCCGAGCGTGCCCCCCGCCGCGACGTGTACCTGCAGGAGGTCATCGAGGCGGTCTCGGCCGACCTTCGCGAGTCCAAGCTCAAGGCGACCGTGCGCGGACGGCCCAAGCACTACTACTCGATCTACCAGAAGATGATCGCCCGCAACTGCGGCTTCGACGAGATCTACGACCTCATCGCCGTGCGGGTCCTGGTGGACAGCGTCCGTGACTGCTACGCGGCCCTGGGGACCATCCACGCCAGGTGGAACCCCGTGCCCGGGCGGTTCAAGGACTACATCGCCATGCCCAAGTTCAACATGTACCAGTCGTTGCACACGACGGTCATCGGTCCTTCGGGCAACCCGGTGGAGTTGCAGATCCGTACCCGCGCGATGCACCGCCGCGCCGAGTACGGCATCGCCGCGCACTGGAAGTACAAGGAGGACCGGGGCTCGGGCGGCGAGCCCAAGGGCAAGGCCACCACCGACATGCAGTGGCTGCGCCAACTCATCGACTGGCAGCAGGAGACCAAGGACCCGGGCGAGTTCCTGGAGTCGTTGCGCTTCGACCTGTCGGTGCAGGAGGTCTTCGTCTTCACCCCGCAGGGCGACGTCATCTCCCTGCCCCAGGGCGCCACCGCCGTCGACTTCGCCTACGCCGTGCACACCGAGGTCGGCCACCGCACCGTCGGCGCCCGCATCAACGGCCGTCTCGTGCCGCTGGAGAGCGAACTCCAGAACGGCGAGGCCGTGGAGATCCTCACCTCCAAGGACCCCAGCTCCGGTCCCAGCCGCGACTGGCTCAACTTCGTCAAGAGCGCCCGCGCCCGCAACAAGATCCGGCACTGGTTCACCAAGGAACGCCGTGAGGCCGCGATCGAGCAGGGCAAGGACGAGATCGCCAAGATCATGCGCAAGCAGGAGCTGCCCGTCAAGCGCATGTTCAGCGGAGAGTCCATCATCGCCCTGGCCCACGACCTGCGCTACCAGGACGTGGAGGCCCTCTACGCGGCCGTCGGCGAACGCCAGGTGAGCGCCCAGAGCGTGGTCTCCAAACTCGTGGACGCCATGGGCGGCATCGACAGCCACGAGGAGGACATCGCCGAACAGGCCCTGCCCTCCAAGGCCGCACGCGCCCCGCAGAGCCGTACCGGCAACCCCGGGGTCGTCGTCCAGGGCGATTCCGACGTGTGGGCGCGCCTGTCCAAGTGTTGTACGCCGGTGCCCGGTGACGACATCGTCGGTTTCGTGACCCGTGGCAACGGGGTCTCGGTACACCGGGCCAACTGTGTCAACGCCCAGACCCTGGAGGATGCCCGCAAGGTCGAGGTGGCATGGTCGCCCACCGAGGACTCCATGTTCCTGGTGGCACTGCACGTGGAGGCGCTGGACCGTTCCCGTCTGCTGTCCGACATCACCCGGGTGCTCTCGGACCAGCACGTCAACATCCTGTCGGCGACCGTGCAGACCAGCCGCGACCGCGTCGCCCAGAGCCGCTTCACCTTCGAGATGGCCGACCCCGCACACCTGGGCAGTGTCCTGCGTTCGGTGCGCGGGGTCGACGGTGTCTACGACGTCTTCCGGGTCCGCAACTGAGCGGGTCCGCTCGGCGGAGGCTCCTGGCCGTCCGGTCAGATCCGGATGCTCGTGGACCGCACCACCTGGAAGACCGGGTGGCGGTCGGCCTCGGCCTCGAACGACTCCACCGGAGCCCCGGGAGAGGCCTCGAAGTAGGGGGCCACGACCACCGAGCGCGGGTGGTCCAGGTACTCGCACAGCAGCGGCGCCGCTTCTGGCAGCTCCACCTCGCGCACGCTGACCAGCTCGATCCAGCCGCCCCGGCGCAGAGTCGCGAACCCGTCGGTGCGCAGATTCCGGACCCAGTCGGTCTCACCGTAGGGCGAGACCAGGAAGCGGCCACGCTCGCTGTCCAGGACACTGAGCGGGACGCTGCGCAGGAAACCCGACCTGCGCCCGCGCGTGGTGAGTAGATGCAGCTCGTCCGGGCCCACGCCGTACTTGACGAAGCCGCTGACGGCCGCGTTGGCAGTCCGCCACAGCCGTGTCATCTCGAACCGCTTCGTCGGTTCGTTCCCCATGTCGGCAACTCCCTCGGTCGGATGCCTTCCATTGTGGCGGGTGCCGCCGAGCGACGGCACCCGAGGGGCGGACCCGTGTCAACGGAAGGCGGAGATCCCTGTCACGGCCTGTCCCAGGCTCAGCGCGTGGATGTCCTCGGTGCCCTCGTAGGTGGCCACCGTCTCCAAGTTCACCAGGTGCCGCATCACCGGATACTCCAGAGTGATGCCGTTGGCGCCGTGCAGGCCGCGCGCGGTGCTCGCCACCCGCTGGGCGGCGGCCACGTTGGCGAACTTGCCGAAGCTCACGTGGTTGTGGTGGGCGCGCCCCTGATCCTTGAGCCGGCCCAGGTGCAGGGAGGTCATGGCGGCGTGGTTGACGTCCACGACCATGTCGGCGAACTTGCGCTGGCTCAGCTGGAACCCCGCCAGCGGTCTGCCGAACTGCTCACGGTTCGAGGTGTAGTCCAGGGCCGCCTCGTAGCAGGCCCGGGCCGCCCCGGCCGCGCCCCACACGATCCCGTATCGGGCCTCGTTCAGGCAGGACAGCGGCGCGCCCAACCCGCGTGAGGCCGGCAGCAGCGCGTCGGCGGGCAGGCGCACGTCCTCCAGCACCAGCTCGGAGGTGATGGAGGCTCGCAGCGACAGCTTCTTGTGGATGACGTTGGTGCTGAACCCGGGGGTGCCGGTGGGCACCACGAACCCGCGCACGCCGTCCTCGGTGGCGGCCCAGACCACGGCCACGTCGGCCACGGAGCCGTTGGTGATCCACATCTTGGTGCCGTTGAGGATCCAGTCCGGGCCGTCCTTGCGCGCGCGTGTGCGCATCGATCCCGGGTCGGAACCGGAGTCGGGTTCTGTGAGGCCGAAGCAGCCGATCGCGTCGCCGGCGGCCATACGCGGCAGCCATGTGTTCTTCTGTTCCTCGGACCCGTATCTGTGGATCGCGGTCATGGCCAGCGACCCCTGCACCGACACGAAACTGCGCAGACCGGAGTCCACGGCCTCCAGCTCGCGGCAGGCCAGACCGTAGGCCACCGCACTGGAACCGCCGCAGCCGTACCCCTCCAGGTGCATGCCCAACACCCCCAGGTCGCCGAAGGCCTTGGCCAGACCGCGGGGGTCGGGCAGGGTGCCGGCCTCGAACCAGTCGGCCACGTGCGGGGTCAGTTCCTTGCGGGCGAAGTCGCGGACGGCGTCGCGCACGTCGCGCTCGGTCTCCTCCAGGCCGCCGTCCACGTCGAGGAAGTCGTGCGGGTCCGGGGCGGCGGGCTTGCGGTTCTCACTCATGGTGCGGTGTCCCTTCGTGGTGTCCGGCCGGGGCGGGCTGGTGGGCGGCGCCGCGCTCGACCATGGCCGCGACCTGGTCCTCGGTCAGGCCCAGTTCGGTGAGTACGGTACGGGAGTGCTGACCCAGCAGCGGCGGTGCGGTCAGCGGGGCAGGGGAGCCTTCCAGGCGAAAGCCCGCCCGGACCTGTTCCAGGAGCCCCGCCGTCGGGTGCTCGACGGTCCGGAGCAGGTCGTCGCCCTGGGCCTGGCCGGTGCGCAGGGCGTCCAGGACCCCGCGCACACGCCCCACCGGTACGCCCGCCTCCACCAGGACCTCCATCCAGTGGCCGGCGGTCCGGGAACCCAGGGTCGCCGACAGTTCGGCGACCAGTTCCCCGCGGTGGGCCACACGGTCGGGGTTGGTGGCGTACCGGGGGTCCCGGCCCAGGTCGGGGCGGTCCAGCGCTGTACACAGACGTTGGTAGAGGGCGTCGTTGCCGGCAGCCACCACGATCTCGGAATCGGCGGTGGGGAAGGTCTGGTACGGCACGATCGTGGTGTGCGCGTTGCCGGCCCGGCGCGGTTCCTCACCGGTGACCAGGGCCTGCTGGGTGAGGTTGACCAGACCCGACAGCGTCGAGTTGATGAGGGAGGCGCTGATGTTCTCCCCCTGCCCGGTGACCCGGGCCCGCATGAGGGCGCCCAGGATCCCCACGGCCGCGTTGAGTCCGGTGAGCACGTCGGTCAGGGCGACCCCGACCTTGCTCGCGGGCCCCTCCGCGGGCCCGGTGGTGGCCATGAGTCCGCTCTCGGCCTGCACGACGATGTCGAAGCCCGGGCGGGTGCTCGGCTCGTGCTCGGGACCGAACCCGCTCACCGAGCAGTACACGACCGCGGGGTTGGTGCCGGAGACCTTCTCGTACCCCAGACCCAGCCGTTCGGCCACACCCGGGCGGAAGTTCTGGATGACCACGTCCGAGCGGGAGCAGAGTTCCTGGACGGCCGCGAGACCGTCGGGGTCCTTCAGATCCACGGCCAGGCTGCGCTTGTTGCGGTTGACCGACAGGAAGTAGGCGGCCTCCCCCGGGGTGTCCTCGTCACCGCCGGCGTGCGGCGGCCCCCAGGAACGGGTGTCGTCGCCGCGTCCGGGCTGTTCGACCTTGACGACCTCGGCGCCCATGTCGGCCAACAGCATCGTCGCGTAGGGGCCGGCCAGGACGCGGGACAGGTCGGCGATCCGCACCCCTTCCAGGGGCAAGGGGGACGGACCTGCGGCGGGGCCGGTCGGGCTCATCGGGTCACCTCCGGGGCGGTGCAGCGGCGGGGGCGGATGCGAGCACGCATGTGTTCCTTCCTTCGGCGGGGTGGTCCTCGAAAGGCCCGGCGGCACTCAGGCGCTGCCGTCGGGGAGCTGGTGATCGCTCTTGAGCTGGGAGTAGGTCTCCAGGCAACGGCGCAGGGCCGTGGTGAGCGCGGCGCCCGACTGGCCCGCGTACCGGGTCTGCACGCGTTGGATGAGCTCGGCGATGTCCTCGGTGACCGAGGCGCCCTCGACCAGGGCCCGGAAGAAGTCCTTGGCCAGGTCGGTCAGGAGTGTGGTGTCGGCGGCCATGATCCGCCCGTCGGCCGTGTCCACCGCGAGGATGACGCCGAGGCGCTGGTACTGGGAATGGCTCGCCACCGAGTCGGGGAGCCGGGCATACCCCGACACCAGGACCACACGGGGGTTGCGGAAGAGCTGCTGGACACGGTCGTCGCCGTACAACACGTTTACCTCTCGTTCGCGGGCACACGAAAACTCCGTCGCACTGGAGTCTCGCGTCTGGAGGGCGGCCGGGGGACCGAACACCCGCGACGTGAGGGCAGGCAAGGGTCTCAGTATGGCGCAGCGGCGGTGGAGCATGTCAAGCAGCAGGAGCCGAGCGCCGCGAATCCGGGGACCTCAGGCCGGGGGGACCTTCGGCCCGGAAGGCCCTTGATCCCGATCCCGGAAATCCGTATACCGCAGGTCATCACAAAGGGCTCAGAAGGTCACATTTCGTTGTTCGGTGTGCTGGGTATCACGTCGGCAACCTGTAGCATCGGGCCCTGATGGCATGGCGCGGTGCCGTCGGGGCCCGACCACCGGTCCCGCGGACTCGAACCTGCCTCCCGCGAGCGAACCGGCTGGGGGACGAGATTGACCTACGCGCGAGAACACCAGGTGCAGCCCGCGACCGTGCTCGACGACCAAGGGCCCTCGTCCCGGGTCCCACCCTCCCGCGGACACGTCGTGCACCTGGGCGGACGCCGCCAGCACACCGCGCCCGCGCAGCCGCCCGCCCGTGACGCCCGCGCCCACCAGGCCTTCCTCGGCCGGGTCATCGACTACCTCAGCACCGACCGCGGGGTACGCCAGTTCATCGACTGGGGCTGTCCGGTCCCCGGTACCGCCGAGCGCATACGCCACGCCCACCCCGACAACACCGTCGTGCACGTCGCCCCCCATGGCACCGTCGGGATGCTCTCTTCCCCGGACACCCCCGTCCTCTCCGGCGGATCCGAGAACGCCGACGCCCCCCTGCGCCGACTCACCACCTGCGGGCTCGTCGACTTCGGCGAGCCCGTCGCTGTTCTCATGACCCGCCCCTTCAGCGGGGGCGTTCCACCGTCCGGCCTCGCCCAGCTGCACTCCCTCCTGCGCGGAGGTGGTTATCTGGCCCTGGCCACGGAGGCACCCGAACGTGCGGGCGAGAACGTCTTCGCCCCCTTCGTCCCCCTCGAGCCGGGCCTGGCCGATCTGCGATGGTGGCCCTACCCGGACGAGGACGTGGCCATGGAGGGCACCGGAGTGCTCGGGGGCCTCGGGCGCACCAACAGGAACTGACGAACACCCCCGGGGGGAGCAGGGGCATGGCAACACCGATGGCGCTGAACTGGCCCGCCGAGATCCTGGCGCAGGGCGAGTTCTACTGGGACTTCTCGCTGTGGTCCCGCCTGGAGGGCCTCACCGACACCGAGTTCTACTGGGAACCAGCACCCGGCGCCTGGACCGTGCGCCGTCTGCCCGACGGCCGGCACGCACCCGACAGCGCGGTCCCCGAGCCCGAGCCGCCCCCCGTCACCACCATCGCCTGGCGGCTGGGCCACATCGTCGTGGACGTGCTCGAGACCCGCATCAACTGGTACTTCGGGGACCGCACCCTCAGCCGGGAGACCGTCGATTGGCCCAGCGGCGCCGACGAGGCCAAGCAGCGCCTGCGCATGGCGTTCCACACCTGGAGCGAGCACATGCACGAGCTGGGCGAGGACGACTTCGCCGCACCCCTGAGCGCGGCCGAGTCCACCCAGTGGGAGGACCTGCCGCTGGTGGTGCTCGTGCTCCACCTGCAGCGCGAACTGATCCACCACGGCGCGGAGGTCTCGCTCCTGCGCGACCTCTACCGCGCCCGCGCCTGAGAGCCCTCCTGCGAGCGGTCCCCGCGCGCTGACGCGGCGTCCACACCGTTCCGGGAACGTCCCCGTGCACGGACGGGGCCTGCCCGTGTGGGCCTCGGGAGCGTGCCGGGCACAGATGCCGGGGAGCCGGGCACGTGCGTGGGAGGCTCCCCCCGTGGAACCTCGGGCGCGTGTGCCGTGTGTGCGCAGCGCGACGGGAGCGCGTGGCCCGGTCCGCGGACGGGTCAGATCACGTGGAGCGGATCCACCCGGACCTGGGCGAGGTACTCGTCCCCACGGGCACTGCGTGCTGCCGCGGCGACCTTCAACGCATGCGTGAGCGCGCCGATCCGGTTGCGCGGCACCCGCAGCAGGGCACGCTCCGACGCCCGGCCCTCGCCGGTGCCGTCCGGGCCGGGCTGTTCCACCGGGACCGGCCCCAACAGGTCTGCTTCCGGGGGCAGCTCCACCTGGTCGAGCAGTTCGCGCACGTGCTCCGGGCCGCCGGTGACCGAGGCCATCGACACGGCGGGCGGAAAACCCAGCTCCTGCCGCTCGGCCAGCTCCCGCTCGGCGTACCCGCCCGGGTCCCAGCGCACCAACGACTGCACGGCCGGCATCCCCGCGTCCGCCGAGACCACGACCGCGCCCTCGGCACGCACCAGGGCGGCGGCGTTCAACCACCGCCGCAGCGCCTCCTCCGACGCGCGCAGGTCCATGCGGTTCAGCAGCGCCCACCCGTCCAGCAGGACCGCCGCCGCGTAGCCCTGCTCGGCCACCGGTTCGGCGCCCGGCGTGGCCACCACGATGCAGGGCCGGTCCGGGACACGCCCGAGGACCTCGTCGCGTCCCGAGGTACGCACCGTCAAGGACGGGAAAGCGCGGCCCAGTTCCTCGGCAGTGCGGCGCGCACCCACCACCACCGCGCGCATGCGTGTGCCTGCACACTCCGGGCAGGCCCAACCGCCCGACACCCGACCGCACCACCCGCACGAAGGCATCGCGTGCGAGCCCCGCACCGCCAACGGTCCGCGGCACTGGTCGCACCGGGCCGGTTCCCGACAGCTCGCACAGGCCAAGGTGTTGAGGTAGCCCCGGCGCGGGACCTGGAACAGGACGGGACCGGTACGGGCCGCTTCCCGGGCCGTGCGCAGCGCCAGGCTCGGCATCCGCGCCGACCGGGCCGCCTCGTCGCGGGCCAGTTCCCGGTCGTCCCCGGCCGCCTTGACGACGGGCGCGTACTGCCGGAGCGTGCCGCGGTCGGCCACCAACGGGTGTGCCCAACCCGCCTCCACCAGCAGCTGCGCGTCCGTGGTGCGCGTGTACCCGCCGATGAGCGCACCCGCGCCCTCGCGGTGTGCGCGCATCGCCAACACCGTGCGGGCGTGCGGGTAGGGGGCGTGCTGGTCGGCGTGCACGTCGTCGCCGTCGTCCCACAGCACGACCAGGCCCAGGTCGTACACGGGCGCGAAGACCACCCCGCGTGTACCCACGACCACGCGAACCTGACCGCGCAGCACCTTCAACCAGCGCCGGTAACGCTCGGCCGGGCCCAGGCCGGCGGTCAGTGCCACGTGCCGTCCCTCGCCCAGTTCCTCGGTGAGGGCGGCGTCGACGGCGGCCACGTCGCGCCCGTCGGGTACGGCCACGACAGTGCCGCGCCCGGCTGCCTCGGTGGCGCCGGCGGCCACGGCGACGGAGTGTGCCCAGTCCTGGCCGGGCAGGGCGTTCCACACCGCGCGGGCGGGCCGGCCCTCGCGCAGTGCCCGGAGGAACGAAGGGCCCTCGGGGTAGTTCGCCCACGGGCCCGGAAGGACCGGTGGCGCCTCCGTGGCTCCCGGCACCCCGGTGTCCTGAGGGCCGGGCTGGGGAGCGTGGGCCTCCGGCGGCACCGGGGGGTGCTCGGCGCTCTCGCCGGTGGGGGCGGCCGCGGCCCGCGGGTCCGCCGCCTCCGGGCCCCTCACGGCCCCCTCCTCGGCCGCCGCGGTCTCCTTCTCCACACGGCCGTGCCGCGGGGGTACGGCCAGCCGCAGCACGTCGTTGAGCGTGCCCGCGTACCGCTCGGCCACTGCCCGCGCCAGGTCGAGGATCTGTGGGGCCAGCACCGGCTCGGGTGAGACCACCGAGTCGAGGTAGCGCAGCTGTCCGGGGAACTCCGACTGCTCCACCCGCTCCACCAGGAACCCGTCCAGTTTCCGGTTGTTGAAGTAGACCCGCACCCTGCACCCGGGCACGGCCTTCTCGTCCATGCTCGCGGGCACCCGGTAGTCGAAGGGCCGGTCCAGGTGGGGGAGCGGGGTGTCCACGACCACTCGTGCGACCGGGAGGTGATCGGCAGGGCGTTTGGCCTTGGGCCGCTTGGCCGTACGCGCCTTCGTGCCCGCTGCGGGGGGGTCGACGGGTTCGGGAAGAGCGAAGAGGGCCTCGGACGGATCGGGGCGCGTTGCCATGTCACCTCCGGTCCTCGAGTGCCTCCCGTGGCCGGAACCGGGACCCGGTCCGACCCTCCGGCCGGGTGGGCGCCGCACCTGACGGTCGTGGCTGCTTCCTGGGCCGGGCGAGCACGGGGTCTCCACGGGTCGGCGCGGATCCCCACCCGCGCGTGAGTCCGCGTGACTCTCACGGACAGCACTCAACGTACCACCGCCACAGGAAGGGCCTCCGCCCCTGCACACAGGGGCCTGCGCCGACGCGCCGGCCCTCGGATCGCCGACAGTCCCCGTTCCGGGCCCGAGAACAGCGTTGCCCCCGACCCCGCTGATAGAACTGGGACACCGACAGACCAGGACGCGGGTGGAGGGGACACCACACATGAAGCTCGTCTTTGCCGGAACACCCGAGGTGGCCGTACCGTCACTGCGGGCGCTCCTCACCTCCGACCACGAGGTCGCCGCCGTGGTCACCCGCCCCGACGCCCGCGCCGGACGCGGACGCAAGGTCTCCGCCAACCCCGTTGCCGAGGTCGCCGAGGCCGAGGGCATCGAGGTCCTCAAACCGGCCAAGGCCCGCGACCCGGAGTTCCTGGCCCGTCTGGCCGAGATCGCACCGGACTGCTGCCCCGTCGTGGCCTACGGCGCCCTCCTGCCCCAGGCCGCACTGGACATCCCCCGGCACGGGTGGGTCAACCTCCACTTCTCCTTGCTCCCGGCCTGGCGCGGCGCTGCCCCCGTGCAGCACGCGCTGCTGCACGGCGACGACGTCACGGGCGCCTCGACGTTCCGGATCGTCGAGGAACTGGACGCGGGCCCGGTCTTTGGCACCCTCGCCGAGACCGTCCGCCCCACCGACACCAGCGGTGACCTCCTGGAGCGTCTTTCCGTCTCCGGCGCCGACCTCCTCGTGCGCACCCTCGACGGCATCGAGGCCGGCGTCCTCGAAGCGGTGCCCCAGCCCGAGGCCGACGTCTCCTACGCCGCCAAGCTCACCCCCCTGGACGCCGAACTCGACTTCACCGTCCCCGCCCGGCGTGTGGACCGGGTGGTGCGTGCCTGCACCCCCGCACCCGGAGCCTGGACCCCCTTCCGCGGGAGCCGCCTCAAGATCGGCCCCGTGCGGCCCGTCACCGACGCCGACACCCCTGCTCTCGAGCCCGGGCAGATGCACGTGGAGAAGAAGCGCGTGCTCGCCGGGACCAGCACCCACCCCGTCGAACTCGGTCAGGTCCAGCCCCAGGGCAAGAAGGCCATGGGCGCGGTCGACTGGGCGCGTGGTGTGCGTCCCACCGAAGACGACCGCCTGGGCCGCTGAGCTGCCGTAGGCTCGGACCCGGCGGCGCCCGGCCGCGCGACACGTCCCCGGATTCGTTGAGGCAGAACCCACGTTGAGCGAGCAGCACCGTTCCCAGAACCGCCGTCCCCGCAAGGGGAAGAAGCCCGCGAAGGGTGGCGCGCAGAACGGTTCCGGGCCGCCCGGGCCCCGTGACCCCGCGCGCAGGGTCGCCTACGACGTGCTGCGGGCCGTCGACCAGCGCGACGCCTACGCCAACCTGCTGCTGCCGGCACTGCTCAACGAGCGAGGTATCAGCGGACGCGACGCCGCGCTCGCCACCGAACTCACCTACGGCACCCTGCGCCTGCAGGGAACCTACGACGCGGCACTGGAGGCTTGCGTGGACCGCACGCTGGCCTCGGTGGACACCGAGGTGCTGCCCCTGCTGCGGTTGGGCGCCCACCAGCTGCTGTCCACGAAGATCCCGTCGCACGCCGCCGTCAGCGCGACCGTCGACCTGGCCCGCAAGGTCGTGGGACACCACCGCTCCCGCTTCGTCAACGCCGTGCTGCGACGGGTCGGTGCGCGGAACCTGGAGGAGTGGACCGCCGTCGTGGCGCCCGAGCGCGAGCGCGATCCCAGCGGGTACCTGTCGGTGGTGCACAGCCATCCGCGCTGGATCGTCAAGGAGCTCGCCCGGGCCCTGGGGGAGCGTTCCGGCGGCGGACTGCCCGAGACCGAACGGCTGCTGCGCGCGCACAACGAGCGTCCCCGCGTGACCCTGGTGGCCAAACCGGGCCGCTCCACCGTCGCCGACCTGACCGCCTCGGGCGCGGAGGCGGGCACCTACTCACCCTTCGCGGCCCACCTCAACGAGGGGGACCCGGCCGCGATCCGGGAAGTGCGCCAGAACCGGGCCGCCGTCCAGGACGAGGCCAGCCAGCTGGTGGCTCTGGCGTTGTCCCGGGTCGATCCCCACGGACAGGACACCCGCTGGCTCGACATGTGCGCGGGCCCGGGCGGCAAGGCCGGACTGCTCGCATCCCTGGCCGGGCGCCGGGAGGCCCGCCTGTTGGCCGCCGAGCTCCAGCCCGCACGGGCCGGACTGGTCGCCACCGCAGTGCACCGGGCCCCGCGTGACGCCGGCCGTGTGGTGGCCGCGGACGGTACGGCGCCCGCGTGGCGTCCGGGCGCCTTCGACCGGGTGCTGGTCGATGCCCCTTGCACGGGTCTGGGAGCGCTGCGCCGCCGCCCCGAGTCGCGTTGGCGCCGCACCGAGGCGAGCGCGAAGGAGCTGGCACCGCTCCAGCACGACCTGCTCGCCAGCGCTGCCGAGGCCGTCCGCCCCGGCGGGGTCATCGCCTACGTGACGTGCTCGCCGCACCTGGACGAGACCGACGCGGTCGTGCGGGGTGTGCTGGCGGAGCGCGGCGACCTCACGCTGTTGCGCGCCGCCGACTTCTTGGACGAAGTGCCCGACCTGGCCGCCGGCCCGGACGGCATGTACGCCCAGTTCTGGCCGCACGTGCACGGCACCGACGCCATGTTCCTGGCCTTGCTGCGGCGCGAGGAGCAGTGATCCGGGCCGCCCCGTACGCGCATCCGGCCGGGAAGGGTCAGGCGGGGCCGGTGGGGACGACCACGCAGATCATGCACGAACCGCCTGCCACCCGCAGCAGGTAGCGCCGGCCCTCGACGAGGATCTCCTTGCCGTCGGAGGCGCGGGCGGCCCGCCGTACGTCCACCCACACCAGGTGCTCGGTGAGTTCCTCCACGCCGCGCAGCTCCAGCACCAGCTCGGCCACGCCCCGCTCCTGATAGCGCCGGGCCGCCCCGCCCAGGGTCGCCTTCAACTCGCCCGGGGCGGACAGGGCGAGGGTGGCTTCCTCTCCGACCACACACACCGGATAGGTGTAACGCGCCGCGACCCGGTCGAGGTCGCCCGAGACCAGTTCTCGTCCGTAGGTGTCGAGGAAGTCCTGTAGTTCGTCCCGGTCGAGCAACGTCGCCCTCCTCAGCGTGGGGCCCGGCGAACGGCCGGGCGGGTCCGATCATGGGGGCTCTGCCCGCGGCGGGAGCTGGCCACACCCGAGCGGGCCCTGCGGACCGTGTCCTCGCTACACTCGCTGACGTGGCAATTCAGATCTCTCCCAGCATTCTCAACGCCGATTTCGCCCATCTGGCCGATGAGGCGGCGGCGGTATCCCCGAACGCGGACTGGCTGCACGTGGACGTGATGGACAACCACTTCGTCCCCAACCTCACGCTCGGCCTTCCGATCGTGGAGTCCCTGGTCAGGGCGGCGGACACACCCTTGGACTGCCACCTGATGATCGAGGACCCCGACACGTGGGCCCCGGGGTATGCCGAAGCGGGAGCGGGCAGCGTCACTGTCCACGCCAAGGCCGCCGACGCCCCGGTGCGCACCCTGCGCGAGATCCGCAAGCAGGGTGCCCGGGCCGGCCTGGCGCTCAACCCCGTCGAGCCCGTGGAGCCCTACGCCGACCTCGTGGGTGAGATGGACATGCTCCTGCTCATGACGGTCGNCGAGCTCCTCGACAGCCGTGAGGCCTCGGTGTGGCTGCAGGTCGACGGCGGGGTCAGCAGCGAGACCATCGAACGTGCTGCCGAGGCCGGCGCCGACGTGTTCGTGGCCGGATCGGCGGTCTACGGTGCCCAGGACCCGGCCGGGGCGGTCGATTCCCTGCGCGCGCAGGCGGCCTCGGCGAGCGGGCGCGGATAACGATCCTTGTGCGGCTGCCCTGTGCGGCTGGTCACACAGGCGACGCGCGCCTTAGGCTACCGCCCGGTAGTCGTTGATTTTCGCTTGGTCGCGGCTCCGTCTTCCCCTGCGTCTCGGCGCCCGGGGGAGCGGCGCGGCGTGAGTGCGTAACCAGGCGCGGACCCGTGGAGTGCGGTTTGAACGCTTGGACGACCGGCCCTCTCGCCATGGACGCGGTGTGGGGCGCCGAGGCCGACGCCATCCAGTGGCTGCAGAAACTGGGCGAGTGGCTCTCCCTTCCGCTGCTGGCCGTCACCGAACTGGGGTCGCACACCGTGGTCGTCGCGGTGCTGGCCCTGGTCTTCTGGAGCGTGCACGCCCGCACCGGCGCGCGCCTGTTCGTGCTGGTGCTGGCCTCGGGCGTGGTCAACTCGCTGCTCAAGGCACTCCTGTACGGCGCACGCCCGTACTGGCACTCGGGGCTGGTCGTGGGCCACGCCGATGAGACCACGTTCGGGATGCCCTCGGGCCACGCACAGGGCTCCACGGTCCTGTACGGCTACCTCGGGATCGTCTCGGGCCGCCGCGCCTGGTTCTGGGGCGCGGTGGGGCTCATCGCACTCATCTGTTTCTCCCGCATCTACCTGGGGCTGCACTTCTTCAGCGACGTCGTCGTCGGCGTGCTCCTGGGGGTGGCCCTCCTCCGGGCCTTCCTGCGTTGGGAACGCCCGGTGCTGCGCTGGTGGCGTGCGCTGGGCATCCGGGCCGCGGCGGCCTACGCACTGGCCGGTTCCCTCCTGCCGTGTGCGGTCGCGGCCTTCTGGACCCTGGTGGTGCGCGGCCCCTGGAGCGCCCCCGAGACCGACGTCGTCGGGCGCGTGCCCCAGGACCCGGTCGGCGACAGCCTGACCGGGCTCTTCCTGGTCTCGGGCGCGCTCTTCGGCGGCCTGGTCGGACTGACCCTGCTGGCCGAACGGGGCTGGTACAGCGCGCGCGGCACCCTCACCCAGCGCGCGGCCCGGTTCGTGCTGGGGATCTCGGTGGTGCTGGTCGTGCAGATCGTCGCCGACGTCTTCCTGCGTGAGCTCTCCGGACTGGCCGAGGCGGCGCCCACCTACCTGCTCTACGCCGCCATCGCCTTCTGGGCGACCTACGCCGCCCCGCGCATGTTCCTGAACGGGGGACTGGCCCCACACCCCGACGCCGCACCGGAAACGGATCCGGACGAGGCGGACGGGTCCGACCGTGGCCCTCGTGTGTGATGTCCGACACCTCGGCTATGCGCCCGCGAGCCGCAGAGGATAGGATCCGGACACGAAGACACAAGTCGTTTACGCGTGCTCCGGGGTCGGTGCAAGTCCGAACCGGCGGTGACAGTCCGCGACCCGGCCGAAGCCATCGGCCGGTTGAACCGGTGGAATTCCGGTACCGACGGTGAGAGTCCGGATGGGAGGCAGCGCGCGTGGGCGGGTATGGCATCGCGCCGAATCTCCGGCGCCACGGTGTACACGCCCGCTTTGCGGTGGAAGACCCCTTCCACGTCCGTCCCCGGAGCCCGTCGAGGTGAAGGGATGCCGGACGTGTTCACCGGAATCATCGAAGAAATCGGCGAGGTCCTCTCCATCGAGCCCGCCGGCTCCACGGGTGAGGCCGCCCTCCTCACGGTGCGCGGCCCCCTGGCCTCCTCCGACGCCTCCCACGGCGACTCCATCTCGGTCAACGGCGTCTGCCTGACCGTCGTCGGCCTCGACGGGCACACCTTCACCGCCGACGTCATGAAGGAGTCCCTGGAGCGCTCCTCCCTCGGTTCCCTCACCCCCGGATCCCGCGTCAACCTCGAGCGCGCAACCCGCGCCGACAGCCGGTTGGGCGGGCACATCGTCCAGGGCCACGTCGACGGCACCTCCCGCCTGCTGAGCCGGAACCCCGGTGAGAAGTGGGACGTCCTGCGATTCGGCCTGCCGCCGCAGCTCTCCCCGTACGTGGTCGAGAAGGGTTCGGTGTCGGTGGACGGCACCAGCCTCACCGTCTCCGCCGTCAGCGCTCCCGGCGCCGACGAAGAGTTCTTCGAGGTCAGCCTGATCCCCGCCACTCTGGAGGCCACCATCCTGGGCGCGGCCGGGACCGGCACCGTCGTCAACATCGAGGTCGACGTCGTCGCCAAGTACGTCGAGCGCATCACCGCCGTCACCACCGCCCGCGCGGGCGCCTGACCCACAGTTCACCGCGGGGGCGCCGCCTGTGGCCGCCACCCGTCACTCACCATCCACAGACCACGGACTTTCAGGGAGCGGGTATGACCGTCACCGACACCACCCCGGCCGCCGACGACTCCGAGCCGAACGTCGTCCTCGACCGCATCGAGGACGCCATCGCCGACTTCGCCGCCGGACGGGCCATCGTGGTGGTCGACGACGAGGACCGGGAGAACGAGGGCGACATCGTCTTCTCCGCCGAACTGGCCACCCCCGAGCTGCTCGCGTTCATGATCCGGTACACCTCGGGTGTGGTCTGCGTGCCCATGGAGGGCGCGGACCTGGACCGCCTCGACCTGCCGCTGATGACGGCCCGCAACGAGGAGAGCCTGCGCACCGCCTACACGGTCACCGTCGACGCGCGGGAGAACGTGACCACCGGGATCTCCGCCGCCGACCGCGCGCACACGGTCAACCTGCTCGCCGGCGCCGGCAGCGACCCCGCCGACTTCGTGCGCCCCGGCCACATCCTGCCGCTGCGCGCCCGCCCGGGCGGTGTCCTGGCCCGCCGCGGCCACACCGAGGCCTCCGTCGATTTCGCCCGCCTGGCCGGACTGCGCCCCGCCGGTGTGCTCGCCGAGGTCGTCAACGACGACGGAACCATGGCCCGCCTGCCGCGCCTGCGCGGGTTCGCCGACGAGCACGGACTCACCCTCGTCTCCGTCGAACAGCTGGCCGCCCACCGCGAGGCCCTGGGGGAGCGGCTCACCGAGGAACAGGCCGACCCGCCCCTGATCACCCGCACCGTCGAGACCCGCCTGCCCAACCAGCACGGCGAGTGGCGCGCGGTGGGTTACACCGGCGCGGCCGACGGTGCCGAACACGTGGCCCTGGTCATGGGAGAGATCGGCGAGGGTACCGACGTCACCGTCCGCTTGCACTCGGAGTGCCTGACCGGTGACGCCTTCGGATCCCACCGCTGCGACTGCGGCGCCCAGCTCGAGGCGGCCATGGTCGAGATCGCCGCCCAGGGGCGCGGCGCCGTCGTCTACCTCGGCGGGCACGAGGGGCGCGGTATCGGCCTGCTGCACAAACTGCGTGCCTACAGCCTCCAGGACGCCGGTGCCGACACCGTCGACGCGAACCTGCGCCTGGGTCTGCCCGCCGACGCCCGCGAGTTCGGGGCCGGTGCCGAGATCCTCCAGGACCTGGGGATCTCCTCGGTGCGTCTGCTCACCAACAACCCCGACAAGTCCGAGGCCCTGGAACGCCACGGTGTCACCGTGCGCGAGCGCGTTCCCATGCCCACTTTCGTCACCGACGACAATGTCGCCTACCTCCGCACCAAGCGCGACCGCATGGGTCACGACCTGACCGGCGTCGCGCAGTAGTTCCCACCCGTAACAACAGGAGAGACCCATGAGCGGCGAAGGACGCCCAGAGCACAACGGCATCGACGCCTCCGGCCTGTCCGTCGGCATCGTGGCCACCGAGTGGAACGCCCCGGTCGTCGAACCCATGCTGGCCAACGCATTGAGCGTGGTGAAGAACTCGGGCGCGGCCGAGCCGGTCGTGGTGCACGTGGCCGGTGCCGTCGAGATGCCCGTGGTCGCGCAGGAGCTGGCCCGCAAGCACGACGCCGTCATCGCGTTGGGGACGGTCATCCGCGGGGGCACCCCGCATTTCGACTACGTGTGCCAGTCGGTCACGCATGGACTCACCGAGGTGGCCCTGCGCGAATCCACCCCGGTGGGTAATGGTGTCCTCACCTGTGACACCCTTGAGCAAGCCCGGGACCGCGCCGGTCTCCCCGGCAGCGTGGAGGACAAGGGCGCGGAAGCGGCCGCGGCAGCGCTGGGGACCGCTGTGTCCCTGCGTGGTCTGCGCCGCTGAGCCCGGACACGACGGGTCCGGGGGCGAACAGGAGAAGTGGAGCAGTCGGTGCGGCCGAAGGAAGAACCGGTGGACGAGGCAGTGAGCACGCCCGAGGTGCCGCACACGTGGCGCCCGCGCACGGTGCGGATGGTCGCCTACGGTCTCGGGTTGTTGATCGTGGTCACCTTCGCCGTCATGGCAGTGGTCCTGCCCATGGACTGGCGCACCTGGGACCGGGTGATGCTGGTCGGGTTCGGGGTCCTCGTCGCGGGCGGGCTGCACCTGCTGGGCCGGCCCCGTCTGACCGCCGAGGAGAACCGGGTCCTGGTCGTCAACGGCATCCGCACCCACGTGCTCTCCTGGCAGGAGATCCTCGACATCCAGATGCCCGAGGGAGAGCCCTGGCCGTGTGTGGACCTCTCCGACGGCACCAGCCTGCCGGTCATGGGCGTCCAGAGCACCGACGGCCAGAGCGCGCGGCAGGCCGTGGAGGACTTCCGGGTGATGCTGCGCCGCGGAGAGGCCGAAGAACCCGACCGTTCGTAGACATCGACGAACATCGTGCACGGGGAGTCATCCGTTCTTGATGGAACGGGGGCTCCCCCGTGTTGTCCGCGCCACATAACTTGGTACCAGGGACCACTTGACTGATGTGGAATGAGGTGCCTCGTGCGCGATGTACGTACGACCCTGTCCGAGCTCTACACCTCGGGAGAGACGTTCGCGTTGGCCACGGTCATCGACACGTCCAAGAGCGCGCCGAGAGGGCCGGGCGCGTCCATGCTGGTGAGCGCCTCCGGTGAGGTGACCGGAAGTGTCTCCGGCGGGTGTGTGGAAGGTGCCGTCTACGAGGAGGCGCTCGAGGTCATCCGCACCGGGGTCCCCGTGCGCCGCACCTACGGGGTCAGCGACGAGGACGCGTTCAGTGTCGGACTGACCTGCGGCGGGACGCTGCACATGTTCATCGAACCCGTGGGCCGGGCCTCCTTCCCCCAACTCGGCTCGGTCCTGGGCGCGATGGAAGAACACCAGCCGGTCGCGGTGGCCACGGTCGTCTCCGACCCCTCCGATGCCGACCGTGTGGGGCTGAGGCGCGTCGTCTGGCCCGGCCACGCCGAAGGCGTCCTGGGCTCGGACGGGGACCGCCTGGCCGATGCGCTCGACGACGACGCGCGCGGCATGCTCGCCCAGGGCAGCACGGGGGTGCTGCGCTACGGGGCCGACGGGCAGCGGCGCGGCGACGAGATGGAGGTCTTCGTCGCCTCCTTCGCACCCGCGCCCCGCATGCTGGTCTTCGGTGCGATCGATTTCGCTGCGGCCGTCGCGGACCTGGGATCCTACCTCGGTTACCGCGTCACGGTGTGCGACGCACGCCCGGTCTTCGCGACCGCGCGGCGTTTCCCCACGGCCGAGGAGGTCGTCGTGAAGTGGCCGCACGTGTACCTGGAGGAGATCGCCGAGCACATCGACGAGCGCACGGTCGTGTGTGTGCTCACCCACGACCCCAAGTTCGACGTTCCCGTGCTCAAGGCGGCGTTGGGGACGCGGGCCGGCTACATCGGGGCCATGGGGTCGCGGCGCACGCACGAGGACCGGTTGGAGCGTCTGCGCGAGGCGGGCGTGGGCGAGGGGGCGCTGGAGCGTCTGCACTCGCCGATCGGCCTGGATCTGGGGGCGCGGACCCCGGAGGAGACCGCCGTGTCCATCGCCGCGGAGCTCATCCAGACCCGGTGGGGCGGCAGCGGGCGGGCGCTGAGGGAGACCGAGGGGCCCATCCACCGGGACAGCGAGCCCGCGGGCCTGTTGCGGCCTGATTCGGTCGGCTCCCAGGACGAACCGAAAACGGTCCGGTGATGTCTGTACTGGTGGGAGTGGTGCAGAGCGTTCACACGACAAATGCACCGGACGAGTCTGTCCAAGTCGCCCCATGAGTTCCCCTCCCGCGTGGCATGATCGGCCCATGGGTACTGGGTACGCGCACGGCGGACAGCCCCACGGGGCGGGACAGGTGGCCGGACTGCTCCTGGCGGCCGGCTCGGGAAGCCGGTTGGGTCGGCCCAAAGCACTGGTGGAGTTCGGGGGCGAACGCCTCGTCGACCGCGGCGCGCGGACCCTGCGCGAGGGCGGGTGCGCCCCCGTCATGGTGGTGCTGGGGGCCGCCGAGGCCGAGATCGACGGGGTGAGCACCGTGCGCAACCCCGAGTGGAGCAGCGGCATGGGATCGTCGCTGCGCGCCGGCCTGGACGCCCTCCCCTCGACCGTCGACGCCGTCATCGTCGCCCTGGCCGACCAGCCGTTGATCACTCCCGACGCGGTACGCCGTCTCCTGGAGACCCGGGAGCAGGGGGCCCGCGCCGCCGTGGCCACCTACCGCGGCAACCAGCGCAACCCCGTACTGCTGGGACGCGAGCACTGGTCGACCGTCTACGCCCTCGCCGTCGCCGACGTCGGGGCGCGGCCGTTCCTGCGGACCTACTCGCACCTGGTCACGTCCGTGGAGTGCCAGGACGTGTCCCGGCCCGACGACATCGACACCCCCGAGGACCTCGAGCGGCTCACCGGCATCCTCGAAGGAACTTGAGCTGTCGGGCCGGTTCCAGTGGGTGGCCTTCGTCGGGGCGTCGAGCCGAAACGACATCGGACGTGTTGTCAGGCGAGGCGGGTGGCATGGTCGGCGGTGATCCCGAACGTGTGCCGGGTGGAGGATCCCGGGGCGAGCCGGATCAGGTCGACACCGCTGTTGAACGCGTCGGGCGGGCACGTCATGGGCTCCACGGCCAGGTGCGCGCGGTGGTCACCGCCATCCAGCGAGTCCGCGCTGAACAGCTGCAACCATGCGAAACTCCGGTCGCACCACAGGCCGACACGGTGCTCGGGCCCTGTGAGCCATACCCACGCCCGCCCGTCCCCGTCGCGGCCCAGGTCGGTGAACGCGGTGTCGAGCACCGTCCCGCCCAACGCGCGCCCGGGCGGCCGCAGATCGAACGTGCCGCCCTCGACCGGGACCGGGGCCCCGACCGGAAGCAGGTGGTCGTCGACCGGCTGGTACGCCCCGGCCGGGACCGACAGATCCGCCTCACCCCGCGCGGCCAGGTCCCGCAGGGGCGCACCGAGCGTCAGGTACGGATGGAAGCCCAGACCGAACGGCGCGGGACCCGTCCCGGTGTTGGTGGCCTCCGTGGTGACGGTGAGTCCGTCCGAGCCCAGCCGGTAGCCGATCTCCAGCCGCAGGGGGAACGGGTATCCCTCGCCACTCGGAACGTCCACCCCGAGCCGGACCTCGTGCTCGGCCACCGCGACCGGTTCCCACACCAGGCCGTGGACCAGCCCGTGTATCGCCGCCCCGGTCCCCGGTTCGGCGGTCGGCAACCGGTACTCGCTCCCCTCGAAGCGGTACCGGGCGCCGCGCAGCCGGTTGGGCCACGGGGCCAGCACCTGGCCCTGGAACGCGCTCGGACGGCCGCTGTAGGGCCACACCAGGTCCCGGCCCGCCCACGTCAGAGACCGCAGGGCCGCGCCGGTGGGGTCGACCGCGGCGTGGTGATCGCCGTTTCGGAGCTCGAGGACCTCGGACACGTGGACGCCTTTCCGGATCGGTTGGTCCGGCGCCTCGCCGAACCGGGCGATCATAGCTCAGACCGGCATATCCCGTGGCAGGGACCGAGGCCTCAGCCGAGCAGTCCGTCCAACGGAATGAGCACACCCGACCCGAGGGCCACCAGGCCCGACGACAACAACACGACCAACATGAGCACCGACCCCACGGCCGCCATCCGGAACGCCGCCAACCGGCGCCGCGCCTTGGTCGCGTGTTTTCCGGCCACCCGCACCATCCAGAACAGTGCCAGCGACAACACCACCGGCAGCCACCAGGCCGCACCGGACTCTCCGGGCAGCAACCCGGTGACCGACCCCGTGACCTCGGCGAGCCAGCCGAACAACGCACTGTCGCTCAGGTCCAGCAGTCCCGTGTACGCGTCCACGACCGGTGCGCTCTCGGGAAAGAACCCGCCGTCCGGACGCAACGCCCGTCCCAGGCCGTCCACCAGGCCCAGCAAGGCAGCGGGGATCGCGAAACGGCGGCACCTCCCGGCGGACTGCGCCCGCTCGATCTGGTGCATGGTGCGCTCGACCTGCCGTTCGGACTTCCGACGGCGCCGCTCCTCCCGGGCCGACCGCCGGCGTTCCTTACCGGTCGCGGGTTCCTGAGGGCGGGTCGGGTCGGCCGTCGGCTCGGCGTTCCGCTCGGGAGCAGTGGGGGCNCTCGCGCGCCGACCCTGCCAGTGCCGCCCACCGGTCCTGGCGGCGGGCACGTCCGTCGGCGCGCTCGCGCTCATGCACCAGCGCGCCGACCCGTACCGCCTCGGGCAACAGCAGCAGCGCCCCGACCACGGCCGCCCGTGTGGCGACGGTGTCCCCGGATTCCCGCAGGGCCAGGCGCCGTTGCTCCGTCCACCACGGCGCGTGCGGGGCGGTACTGCGTTGCGAAGGATGCCAGGACTGGCGCCGCAGCAGCGAACGGTGCTGTGAAGCCACCTCCGGTTCGAGTACCAGCTCCACCGCCCGCGCCCAGGCCGTGTCGATCTCGTGCCGCTCGGGGCGCCGCGGTGCGTCGGGGCTCCCGTCGGCGGCCGCGTCCACGGTCGCGCGCACCTGCCGCATGATGAGCGGAACCTGGTGCTGCACCCGCTCCAGCAGCGCGCACCGTCCCGAACCGCCGGAACGGCACTCCGGGTGCGGGCACCAGTGCTGCGCCCCCAGACCCACCGCCCCGGCCTCGACCGCCTCGTGCACCACCGCGTGCCGGCTCGCGTCACCGGAGGCCAGGGACAGCAGCCCGTCGGCGCTGATCTCGTGGCCCCGGAACCGCGGCGGCATCCCGGGCACGTACCGCGCGGCCAGCGCACTGATCGCCACGTGCGCACGTTCGGGGGACTCGTCCAACCCCGTCAGGTACGCACGGTCGAAGGTGTAGTCGTTGACCTCGCGGTCCAGCCACGTGCGCAGTTCCTGCCAGTGGGTCCGCAGCCACATCGCCCCGGTCTCGGAACGGTCCAACAGGTCGAAGGCCAGGCTCGGCGGGTCCTCGTGGTTGGTCCCGGCGAAGGAGAGGGGCCTCCGGGGCCGCACCGTGCGGATACCGGGGCGTTCTCCCGCCAACCACGCGGCCACCTCCTCGTGGCCCCACCGCGCCGCGGGTGCGGGGGTGAGCAGACCGCGCGCCAGCAGACGCCACCGTTCGTCGGTGACCGCGGAGATGTCGACCTCGGTGTGGCGGGCGGTCAACCAGTTCCCGCCCCGCTCGGGTCGGCGTCCGGCCACGAGTTCGTGCGCCATGATCCCCAGGGACCACCATGCGGCCGGGGCCTCCCGGCGCCCCTCGATCACCTCGGGCGCCGCGTAGTCCTCGGTGACGGCCACTCCGCCGTAGACCCGGCTCATGGTGGCGCGTACGGCCCCGCCGAAGTCGGTCAGGGCCAGCACCGGCGGGTCCATGGACCGCACGAGCAGGTTCTCGGGTTTGACGTCGGTGTGGTTGTGCTGCAGTTCGTGCTGCCAGTGGTGCAGGCACTCGGCGACGGCGGCGACCACGGCGCGGGCCTGTTCCCCGTTCAGGGGCGCCTGGTCGATGACCTCGCGCAGTGATCCCCGGTCGAAGTACTCCTGGGCCTCCCAGGCCAGGTCCTCGCCCCAGGAACTGGTGGCACTGCCGTACCCCTGGATCGCAGGGGTGTGCGGGGAGGAGGTTCCGCGGGCGCGAAGCCGGTCCAGCAACTCCCGGTTGATGTCGTGGCCGGGGCGGTAGACCTTGAGCGCGAGCCGGCGCCCGGGTTCGTCGACGGGTTCGGCCAGGTAGACCACGGCCTCGCCACCGGAGCCGATCCGGTTGAGGATCTGGTACCGCTTGCGCAGGTCGGTGGGGACGGCGTAATCCAGGTCGCTGGCCGGTCCGACGACCACACGCGAGACCAGGTGCGTGAGCCACGTGAGGAGGGGGCCCAGGAGCTTCTGCCACCACCGGTGCCCGCCACCGCCCGTGGCCGGGGGGTGCTGTGCGGGTGCCTGCGCGGTCCGATCGGCAGCACCGGCTCCGGCACCGGTACCGGCCCCGGGCAGGACGCTGGTGCGGTCGGCCCCCGGCGTGATCACGTCGGTGCGGCCGTCCCCGCCGCCCGGGGGCACGACCGTGGTGGAGTCCTCGTCCCCGTCGCTCTTGGCGCCGGGCCGGAACACACGCGTGACCCAGCGTGTGGCCGCGGCGCGGGCCGGGATCCGGTTCGTGGGCGGGGTCGGATCGATGTGCCGGGTCGGTGCGTTCTCGTCGGGGTCGGGCGTGCCCATGGAGGGTCGGTCCACCCTTCGGCTCGTGGTCGGGTCGGTCCGGGGGAAGGAGGCTCGACCCACACTAGATCTTCCCGTTCCGCAGATGGTTTCCACGGACGGTGTCCACGGTCGCTGCCGTACGGGTGTGGACCGTGTGGGAACTCGCTCTCCCGTGCGTGGTTGGACTCCGGTGGACGGTTCCCGGTTCACGTGGCGTGGGCCATGGGCGCGACGCAAACGTAAGGACCCTCGCGGGCCGGGACGGAGGTGGGCGGCAGGGGCGCGGGGGAGAGGTCAGTCTTCCCCGCGCGGGGTGAGACCGAGCTCCTTGCAGGCGCGCCGGTACAGGTCGACGACCTCGGAGCGGATCTGGGGACGCTCGGTCAGCGGCTTCGACCAGGGGATCCGCACTGCTCGCTCGCCGGAGCCGACAGTGACGGTGTACTCGCCGGCTTGCCCGTCCAGACCGGTCATTCGGGCCGCGGTGGCATCGGGCACATCGCCCAGCGCGCGGCAGATGAGGAGTGTGTCCTCGGGATGGTCGTCGTTCATGTGCCTGGTAACGGCGTTGACGACCTCGGGAGAGAAGGGGCTCGGGGACACGGTTCCTCCTGGTCTGCTGGGCACACAGAAAACGGGGGAGGGCGTGTGTGCCCTCCCCCGACGACGATATCGGAGGCCGTTGCGCAGCGGAGGATGTCGCTGCGAACCGGCTGGTGACCGTTCCCCCGATCGGTCACGCTCGCCATCGCCGTGTACCGGGAATCTCCCCCAGGTTCCCGGTGGGACCCCGAGTCCGGGAGCGGGAGGTCGTCCCGCAGGCCGGGCGTGGCCGCGCTCAGCCGGAGTCAGCCGTCCTGGCGGGTGAACTCGGCGTCGATCTGGATGGTGATCCGGTCGCCGACGACCACACCGCCGCTGTCCATCGGCGTCTCGATGTCCACGCCGAACTCCTTGCGGCTGATCTGCGTGGTGGCAGCGAAGCCGGCGCGGTCCAGCCCGTAGGGGTCGACCGTGGAGCCGTTGAACTCGAGGGCCAGCTCGATCGGGTGGGTGTTGCCCTTGATGCTCAGGTCACCCTTGAGAACGAAGTCCTCGCCCTTGGCCTCCAGGCCGGTGGAGCGGAAGGTGAACTGCGGGTGGTCCTCGACGCTGAAGAAGTCGGACGAGCGGATGTGCGCGTCGCGGTCACTGTTGTCGGTGTTGATCGAGCCGGCGTCGATGGTCGCCTCGATCGAGGCCTGGGTGGGGTCCTCGGGCACCGTCAGGGTCGCGTCGAACTTCTCGAAGCGGCCGCGGACCTTGCTGACCATCATGTGGCGGACCGAGAAACCGACGATCGAGTGTGTGGCGTCGATGCTCCAGGTACCGGGCTTGAGCTCCTGTGCCATGGTTCTGCTCCCTTGAAGTCTTCTTCGGGCCGGTGGCTCCGGACCCTGCTTGCTGTCCAGTAACAAGGTACCTTAGAAGTATCTTCCTGGGAAGTTATTATTTGTGGTGCTCGTCACGGAGGCGGGGCGCCCCGAGTTCGCGGGCGAGGGCGGGGCGGTTCGGCCTCACCAGCGCATGGCGGCCGGAGCCTGCACCTGCGGCAAGCGGTCCCCCCGTCCGGGGCCGTCCTCGCCCCCGAAAATGGCCCCGGTTGGGGGGAGCGATCCACCAAAGCCCGGTATCAGTGCTCTTACGAGCACCAACACCGGCCTGTAGTGCTATCAGGAGCACTGTCAATGCTCGGGCGGAGCCCGAAGCCTTTCCAGAGGAGCGCACACGCCACTCGCCCCCGGCCTCAATGCCGTCACCGGGAGTGCCGGGGCCAGGCCGTTGCCTTACGCAGGAGGGCTTCCGCAGGAGCGAACCACCACGCACACGCCGCAAGCGGTGGTCGCAATGCCGCCACCCGAGGGGGTTTGTCTTTGGCACCCCCGCTTCTTCGGCGGATGAGGGGGCCGGCCGGTGGGTGTTCGGCGGCGAGAGCGGAACAGCCCGGCGTCAAGGGGCGGACCGCACACCCCGAGGCGCCCCACCCCAACCAGGTAGGACGCCGCCACCATCCCCACCCGGGGAAAGGTGTGTGGGGGTGGTGCCGAGGGGTTGCGGGGAGCCCCGGCCGGGCTAAGCTCGACGCTCCGACGAACACCACCCACACCAACCTCAAGCCCTCAAGCCCTCAAGCCCTCAAGCCCTCGACCCATCACCCACCAGAACCGGTTCAACGGGCTTCAACCGACGTCCCTGCCTCCGTCTTCCGTCTTCCGGACCCCACCTCCAGCCCCGACCCCGCCCCCACCTCCCGCCCCCGGCCCCGCCAACGGTCCGGCTCCGCCCATCTTCGACCCAGGCCCTGGCACTGTGCCAGTCGGGTTCTGCCCGTCAAAGAGCTTCGCGACGGGGTGAACCTCGGCTGATGCGGCATTAGTATCGGAGCCATGGGGACAGGACGGCTCGACGCCGGTGAACAGCAGGTCTGGCGCGCGTTCCTGAGGACCAACGCGTGGATCTACGACGAGCTCGAACACGACCTGCGGGACCGCAACAACCTCAGTCTCGTCGAGTACGGGATCCTCGTACACTTGTCGGAGGCGCCGTCCCAGCGCATGCGTATGCGCCACCTCGCCGACAGCGTCATCGTGTCCAAGAGCCGTCTGTCCCACCAGGTCGCCCGACTCGAACGCGACGGCCACGTACGCCGCGAGCACTGCGACGACGACCGGCGCGGGTTCTGGGCCGTACTCACCGAGGACGGCCACAAGGCCCTGGCGCGAGCCGCCCCCGGGCACGCCGACCGCGTCCGCGACCTGCTCTTCGACCGCCTCACCCCCGAGCAGGTCACACAGTTGAGCGGTATTCTTCACTCTCTCGGCGGCGACGAGCCCATCGACACATCCTGAGCCCCCGCAGGGGCGGACGGCCTCCCGGCCCGTGCTCCGCGAGCACCGCCGCACGGGCCCGCCGAATTCCCCGCCCTCCCCACCCGGCACGGCCGTCAGCGGTAGAGTCGGGCCCCGTGAGCAGACCATCCATCCTGGGCGCCCAGAACTTCCGCGACGACGACGGCAGCGCCGATCCCGGTGTCGAGGCGCGCCTGCGTGAACACTCCGAGGGCGAGGTCGGGGACCGCCAGGTCCTGATCGCGCTCGGCGCCTCCCGCGTGCTCGTCCCCGTCGTCGCCGACGCCACCGAGACCGAACAGGGCGCGGGAGGGCTCACCAAGGACAAGAACTCCGAGGTCACCGTTCCCGTCATGACGGGCCGGGACGGACGCCGGGGCCTGCTCGCCTTCACCTCCGTCGACGCCGTGCGGCGCTGGCGTCCCGACGCACGTCCCGTGCCCTTCACCACACAGGACGCCTGCCAGGCGGTCCTGGACGAGGACGCCGACGCCCTGGTTCTGGACGTCGCCGGTCCCGTGCCCTACACCGTGCAGGGCCGGTTCCTCACGATGCTCGCCGAACACGGCGCCGTGCCCGAACCCCCGGAGGATCCCCAGGTCCTCTCGCTCATCTACCGCGTCACGCACACCGAGTTCGGCGTCGAGCGGGTCCGGATCCACACCCCCGAGAAGGGGGAGATCGGGATCCGGCTCGAACTCGACGAACGCGACGACACCGCTTTGCAGCGCATGGCCGAACGCCTGCGCGACGAGCTCGGTCCCGTCCTGCCCGGTGGGATCGAGCTCAGCGCCGTGGTGCGTGCCCGTCGAGAGGACCCGCCCGCCGCGGACGCCTGAGGCATCCGCGCGCACGCGCCTGGGCACACGTGCGGGCGCTCCGATGCACCCGGTCGTTGTCCACGACCTCGGCGAGGTCCTGTTCGTGGAGCCCTCCACGGGGTAACTTTCCGAACATGCTCCTCCCCTCCGAGCTCGCCCCCGTCCTGGACACCGTGACGGCCCTGGCCGCTCTCGCGTTCGGTGTGCTCGGGGTCCTGCTCGGCCGCGTCTGCGGACGCCTGGTCCCTCTCTTCGGACCTGCCCGCCCCACGCCGGCCGTACCCCGTTCCGCCGTGCACGTCGACGGTGTTCCGTCCGCGCTCTCCGACCGGTCCGCCCCCGAGGACGAGGGGCCGCCCCCTCCCCGGTGCCCGCACTGCCGCACCGACCTGCCCTTCCCCGCGTTCCTGGCCGCCCTCACCGGACCGGGGGCGTGGTGGAGCGGTGCATGCCCGCACTGTCGCGCCACGGTCCCCGGCCACGCCGCCGTGCCCGCCGTCACCGGTCTGCTCTTCGCGGCCGCCGGTGCCGTGGCCGTGCAGCAGCAGTGGGCGCCCACCGACCTTCCGCCCGTGCTCTGGCTCGTCGCCTTCGGCGTGCCCCTGTCCGTGGTCGACCTGCGGGTCATGCGCCTGCCCGACCCCGTCGTGGGCGCTGCCTACCCTGTGGCCGGGGCTCTGCTGGCCGCCGCCGTGCTCTGGCCGTCCGAGGACGGGCTCCGGCACGGGGCCGAGGCGCTGGTGAGCATGGTCCTGATCACGGTCCTGTACTGGCTGCTGTGGCGCGTGCAGCCCTCCGGCCTCGGGTTCGGCGACGTCAAACTCGCCGGGATCACCGGCCTCTACGCGGGCTGGGCGGCCGGGGCCGTCGGCGCCCTGGCCGCCGCTTTCTGGGCCTTCGCGGCCTTCTCCGCCGTCGGGATGGTCCTGCTCGCCCTGCGTCGCCTCACCCGAAGACAGCCCTTCCCCCTGGGGCCGTTCATGCTCGGCAGTACACTGCTCACCGTCCTGGCCGGTGCACCCCTGCTGCCCTGACCCGGGGCCGCGTTCCACGGTGGGCGCAGATCCGTGGGATGATCGTCGACATGTTGCGTTGGCTGACCGCGGGGGAGTCCCACGGACCGGCACTCGTCGCGATTCTGGAGGGCCTCCCGGCCGGTGTGTCCGTCACCTCTGACGACATCGCCGCCGCGCTGCTCCGCCGCCGCGCCGGGTACGGCCGGGGTGCCCGGATGAAGTTCGAGAAAGACCAGGTCTCCGTCATCGGAGGCATCCGGCACGGCCGTACCCAGGGCGGTCCGGTCGCGATCGAGGTGGGCAACACCGAGTGGCCCAAGTGGGAGAAGGTGATGTCTCCCGATCCCGTGCCCCAGGAGGAGCTGGACGGCCTGGCGCGCAACGCGCCCCTGACCCGTCCCCGTCCCGGGCACGCCGACCTGGTCGGCATGCAGAAGTACGGGCACGAGGAGTCCCGTCCGATCCTGGAGCGCGCAAGCGCACGCGAGACCGCTGCCCGTGTGGCGGTGGGCGAGGTCGCCCGCCGCTTCCTCGAACAGACCGTGGGCGCGCAGTTGCTCAGCCATGTCGTGTCCATGGGTCCGGTCGCGGTGCCCGAGGGCGCGGCCGAGCCCCGCCCCGAGGACCTCGAGGCGGTCGACGCCGACCCAGTGCGCTGCTTCGACTCCGAGACCAGCGCCCGCATGGTCGAGGAGATCGATGAGACCAGGAAGGCCGGGGACACCCTCGGCGGGGTCGTCGAGGTGCTCGTCCACGGACTTCCGCCCGGCTTGGGCAGCCACGTCCACTGGGACCGCCGCCTCGACTCGCGCCTGGCCGGAGCGCTCATGGGCATCCAGGCCATCAAGGGTGTCGAGGTCGGTGACGGTTTCCGCACCGCCGCCCGCCGCGGTTCGCAGGCCCACGACGAGATCGAGCCCGGCCCCGACGGTGTGCGCCGCCGTACCAACCGCGCCGGCGGTGTCGAGGGCGGAATGTCCACCGGGGATCCGCTGCGCGTGCGTGCGGCGATGAAGCCCATCGCGACCGTGCCCCGCGCGCTCGACACCATCGACACCGAGACCGGTGACCCCGCCCAGGCCCACCACCAGCGCAGCGATGTCACTGCGGTGCCCGCCTCCGGGGTGGTCGCCGAGGCGATGGTGGCACTGGTCGTGGCCGAGGCCGTCGTCGAGAAGTTCGGCGGCGACTCCGTCGACGAGACCGCACGCAACGTCCGTTCGTACCTGGACTCGCTCGAGATCCGCTGACGCATCCGGGCCGGCCCTGCACCCGGGTCGGCCCGCGCAGCTGTTCCTTCCCGCCGCAGCTGAACCCCGCAGCTTCCCGGGCGCAGGAACCGTGGGAACACCACCGATCGGCCGGGACGCCCCTCCACAAGGCCCTAGACTGAACTGTGCGGACGCGCCCCCGGGCCGCATCCGCTTGCGACGGCTGACCGCACGGCCGCTCCCTCGGGACCGGCCCCGATCCCATTCAGTGAGGCAGAAGCATGGCAAGAGCGATCGCGGTGCTCATCGGCTCCCCGGGCTCGGGCAAGTCCACCGTGGGTGAGGCCCTGGCCCGCCGACTCGGCGCGGACATGCTATGCACCGACACCGAGGTCGAGAAGCGTGCCGGCAAACCCGTCGGCGACATCTTCGTCGAGGACGGCGAGGCCCACTTCCGTGCCCTGGAACGCGAGGTCGTCGCCGAGGGTCTGCATTCCTGGGAAGGTGTGATCGCCGTCGGTGGCGGCGCGGTCCTGGACGAGGACACCCGCGCTGATCTGGACGCACACCACGTCGTCTACCTGCAGGTGGGGTTCGGCGAGGCCGCCAAGCGTGTGGGCATGGACGTGGCCCGGCCCCTGCTCACCGGGAACCCGCGCACCAAGCTCCGCCAACTGCTCAACGAACGCCTGCCGATCTACGAGGGCCTGGCTTCGGTCACGGTGGAGACCACCGGTTACCACCCCGAGGAGATCGTCGACGAGATCATGCCGACCCTCGACGACGCCGGGAAGGCCGAGAAGTGACCGTCACCCGTATCGGGGTCGGGGGGCCCGCCGAACGTTACGACGTCGTGGTCGGCACCGGGGTCCTCTCCGAACTCCCCGGCCTGGTGGGCAGCGCCGAGAAGGTCGCCCTCATCCACCCCGAAGCGCTGCGCGAGCTCGCCGGCCGCGTTGTCGGCGCCCTACGGGAAGCCGGCCACCACGTCTTCCCGATGCCCGTCCCCGACGGCGAGGCCGCCAAGACCGCGGACGTGGCCGCGGACCTGTGGTCGCGCCTGGGACAGAACAACTTCACCCGCAGCGACGTGGTCGTGGGCCTGGGAGGGGGAGCCGCCACCGACCTGGCCGGCTTCATCGCGGCCTCCTGGTTGCGCGGAGTGCGTTCGGTCCTGGTCCCCACCACCCTGCTCGGCATGGTCGACGCCGCCGTCGGGGGCAAGACCGGCATCAACACGTCCGAGGGCAAGAACCTGGTGGGCGCCTTCCACCCTCCAGCCGGTGTGCTCTGCGACCTCGAGACCCTGCGCACCCTGCCCCGGGCCGACTACATCGGCGGTCTCGCCGAGGTCGTCAAGGCCGGTTTCATCGACGACCCCGCCATCTGCGACCTCATCGAGGCCGATCCCGGGGGCGCCACCTCACCCGAGGGCCCCCACAGCCGCGAGCTCATCGAGCGTGCGATCCGGGTCAAGGCCGACGTGGTCTCCGGCGACCTGCGCGAGGGCGGACGGCGTGAGATCCTCAACTACGGGCACACGCTCGGCCACGCGATCGAACGTGCGGAGCAGTACACCTTCCGGCACGGATACGCCGTGTCCGTGGGTATGGTCTTCGTCGCCGAGCTGGCCCGCCTGGACGGGCGCATCGGCGAGGACCTCGTGCGCCGCCACCGCACGCTGCTGTCCTCGGTGGGCCTGCCCGTCGCCTACGACCGCGCCGCATGGCCCGACCTCTTGGCGGCCATGAGCGTTGACAAGAAGACCCGCGGCAACACCCTGCGTTTCGTGGTCCTGGACGGCCTCGCCGAGCCGGTGATCCTCAGCGGCCCCTCACCCGAGCAGCTCGGTGGGGCCTACCGAGCGATCACGGGCGGAGCCTGAACCCGGGAGACCACCGGGACCTTCCGACAGGCACCCTGCCCTGCCGCGCGACGGACGGCGCCCGAGTTCCCAGCAACCACTAGACTGGAACCGGGCGAGCTGCGCGGCGAGCAAGACCGTGCCTCGCTCCGCCGACCGATCCACCGGGCACCCGCCCGGTGCCCGATGTGTCCACACCCCTTGGAGAGACGACCGAAGTGGCCTCGACGAACGACATCAAGAACGGCACGACCCTGAAGCTCGACCACGGCGTTCTGTGGAACGTTCTGGAGTTCCAGCACGTCAAGCCGGGCAAGGGCGGCGCGTTCGTCCGTACCAAGCTGAAGAACGTCACGACCGGAAAGATCGTCGACAAGACCTTCAACGCCGGAGCGAAGATCGAGTTCGCCAACGTCGACCGCAGTGAGATGGAGTACCTCTACAACGACGGCGAATCCTTCGTCTTCATGGACACCTCCACCTACGACCAGATCCCGGTCCCGGATACGGTCGTCGGCGACTACAAGAACTTCCTCCTGGAGAACACCAAGGTCACCGTCGCCACCTACGAGGAGAACCCGCTCTACATCGAGCTTCCTCCGGCCGTCGAGCTCGAGATCATCGAGACCGCCCCGGGCGTGCAGGGCGACCGCTCCACCGGCGGCACCAAGCCCGCCACCGTGCAGACCGGTGCCACCATCCAGGTTCCGCTGTTCATCACCACCGGCGAATCCGTGAAGGTCGACACACGCACGGGCGACTACCTCGGGCGAGTCAACTGATGAGTGGAGCACGGCGCAAGGCCCGACGGCGCGCGGTCGAGGTCCTCTACGAGTCCGAGGTGCGGGCGATCTCGGTCGACGACGTCATCGCACGCCGCCGGGCCCAGCCCGAGCCGCCCATCAACGAGTTCACCGAGAGCCTGGCCCGCTCCATCGACGAGCGGCATGAGCGTATCGACGAGTTGCTCGACGCCTACGCCATCGGTTGGACCCTGGAGCGCATGCCCGTCGTGGACCGCAACATCCTGCGGATGGGCGCCTACGAGCTGCTGTGGGACGGGGGCATCCCGGACGGGGTGGCGATCGCCGAGGCGGTCGGTGTGGCGAAGGAACTCTCCACCGACGACTCGCCCAGCTTCATCAGCGGGCTCCTGTCGAGGCTCATGGAGAACAAGTCGACGCTCGCGCTCTGAACCGCCGACACCGTGCAGGAGCGAGCACAACTAGTGAGGGGACCCAGGTGACGGACAAGGCCGGCACGACCGCGGGCGGAACGACCGGTCCGGCCCGGGCGGCCAACGCGGCCCGGACCGTGGTGGTGTGGGAGGCCCTGCAGGAGCTGTTGTCCCACTTGGGTGAGGGCCCCCTGGAGATCGTCGACGCCGGCGGCGGCACCGGTGGCGCGGCCGTTCCCCTCGCCGAGCTCGGCCACCGGGTCACGGTCGTCGAACCCAGTCCGGATTCCCTGGCCGCGTTGGAGCGCCGTGCCGCCGAGAGCGGCGTGGTCGTTCGCGGTGTGCAGGGGGAGACCCGCGATCTGGGATCGCTCTTCGAGAAGAGCAGCGCCGACCTGGTTCTGGTGCACAACGTCCTGGAGTACGTGGACGACCCCGCGGCGGCGCTGCAGGACGTCGTCGGCATCACCCGCTCGGGCGGAGCCGTCAGTGTCCTGGCCACGAACGCGGTCGCGGGCGCACTGCACCGGGTCCTGGCTGGGCAGGTCACGGAGGCCCAGCACCTGCTCGAGGATCCCGAGGGCCGTTGGGGAGAGAACGACCCGATGCCGCGCCGTTTCACCCGTGGCCGGCTCCAGCAGCTGCTCACCGATTCCGGGCTGACCCCCACGAGCGTGCGCGGCGTGCGGGTGTTCGCCGATGTCCTGCCCGGGCAGGCCTGGGAGGGCGACGCCCAGACCGGCCAGAACCTGGTCGACCTGGAGCGTGCGGTGGCCCAGCATCCCGAGATGGTGGGCATCGCCACCCAGTTGCACGTCGTCGCCTCCAGTGGCTGAGGCCGGCACGGTCGGGCGTGGGACGACAGTGGAGCGCGGGCGGTCCCGTACCCGGGTGGGATCCCCGCGTCGACGGACGTAACCTGAATTCATGAGCCGACGTCAACTCGAGCGCGGTGCCGCGATGCGGGGCAGGGTCTCCGCCGAGGGCATCGTGCCGCTGGGCGCGGAATTCCCCCCGGACGGTTCAGGTCCGGACGCCGACTGCCACATCCTGCACATCGACATGGACGCGTTCTTCGCGAGCGTCGAACGCCTCCACAACCCCGAGGCCCGGGAGCGCCCCGTCATCGTCGGCGGGACCGGCCCGCGCGGGGTCGTCTCCTCCGCCGATTACCTGGCCCGGCGGCACGGCGTGCACTCGGCGATGCCGATGGTACGCGCGATGCGCCTGTGCCCGGAGGCGCTGGTCTTCCCGCCCGACGGGCCCGCCTACCGGGAGGCTTCCGAGGCGGTCATGGACATCCTCAGATCCGTCACACCGCTGGTGCAGCCGCTGTCGTCGGACGAGGCCTTCCTGGACGTCTCCGGGGCCCGACGGCGGCTGGGCGGACCGGTGCGCATCGCCGCGACGATCCGGGAGCGGGTACGCAAGGAACAGCGCCTGACCTGCTCGGTGGGCGTGGCCGCGACACGTTTCACCGCCAAGCTCGGCTCCACCCACTGCAAACCCGACGGTCTGCTGCTGGTGCCCACCGAACACGTGCACGGTTTCCTCGATCCGCTGCCCGTAGGGGCCCTGCCCGGGGTGGGAGACAAGACCGAGAAGGCCCTCACCCGGATCGGGGTGCGCACCGTGGGTGACCTGGCACGCGTCGAACCCGACCTGCTGCATCTGGAACTGGGGGACAAGGCCGGTACCCGCCTGGCCGAGCTCGCCCGCGGGGTGGACCGGAGCCCGGTGACACCCGAGAGCCCGGACAAGAGTGTGGGGGCCGAGGAGACCTTCGACCGCGACGTGTCCGACGTGGAGGAGATCCACCGCGAATTCCTGAGGCTCTCGGAGAAGGTGGCCCGCCGTATGCGTGCGGCGGCTCTGGTGGGGCGCACGGTGAGCGTGAAACTGCGTCGCGCGGACTTCACCACCATCAGCCGCTCCCGCACCCTGCAGGAGAGCACCGATGTGGCCCGGGAGATCAACACCGTGGCCCGGGAGCTCTACGACGCATCGGGAATGGAACGGACCCGGTTGCGTTTGATCGGAGTGAGGGTCGAAGGGGTGGAATCCGCCGAAGGGGCCCACCGCCAGCTGGCCCTCGGGGAGGAGGAAACGGGCTGGCGGGACGTCGAACGGGTGATGGACCGAGTGGCGGATCGGTTCGGTCCAGGGGCGATACAGTCGGCCGTGTTGGCCAAGCGGGACGAAAACGACGTATGATACGGCAACTTCCGGGCCTTCCCGAGCGTTCTCATGGTGGGACCGGTAAGGCGGGTAGAAGAGAGGCATGGCAGCCGGTGTTTGCGAGACAGGGCGCGGGTACCGTGACCGTGGTGGGTCAGGTACACACGCAGCTTTTCTTTCCACCATGCGCTAGCACATCGTATTCTGGGCATATCACCGAAGAAGAGACTGTTCATCAGTACCCGTCCCCCAGCGCGGGGACTGTCGTAGGGAGGCGCCGTGCCGCTCTCTGAACACGAGCAGCGCATGCTCGACCAGATCGAGCGGGCGCTGTATGCCGAGGATCCGAAGTTCGCGAACTCAGTTCGACACACGAATCCCGCGGTCCACTACAAGCGCCGGATCGTCAAGGCCGGGGTCGGCTTCGTCATCGGGGTCGTCCTGCTGCTGACCGGTCTGCTCCTGGGGGAGATCGTCCTGCAGGTCGGGGTCAGCGTTCTGGGGTTCGTCCTCATGCTGGCTTCCTTCCTCTACGGGGCCAGTGCCTGGCGCAGGGCCGCCGGCGGAGGCGGCGAGGCAGCCATGGTCGCCGAGGAGTCCGAGAGCAAACAGAAACGCAAGGGCGGCGGGGGCGGCCGTCCCGGGATGATGAACCGTTTCGAGGAACGGTGGCGTCGTCGCCAGGAAGGTGACGAGTAAGTAGTCCTCCGCGGTACCCGGCACGGCCCCGGACGCGGCTTCGCCTCCATACCCACAGCGCTTCTGGTGCCCCGTTCACCGTCGAGAGCCCCTGGTTCTCCCGGGTGAGCGGGGCACACTGCTGTCCGGTCCCTCGCGTGAGTCGTTCGGCTCGGGAGAGCTCCTCGAGGACGGCGCCCCGTGTGAGGCGGAGCTCAGGTGGCGGGGAGCGGCTCCGGACGCGGACGTTTCCAGGGCACGAGGGAACGCGGCAGGACCGCGGCCCGCAGACGCGTCGATCGGCCCGCGGAGGCCGCCAGGGCCGCGTGCACCGTGCGCAGGTCCTCCCGCGGCTTCCCGTCCGCGACCGGCTCGGGCGCATAGCGCGCCGACTCCTCGGCCAGCGCCAGACGCCACAGCGCCCCGCGCGCCTCGGCCGGCAGCTCCAGGCGTGCGGCCGTCGCGCGCGGGCTCTCCGACAGATCCCACGGCAGTCCGAGATCCACGCAGGTATCGCGCACCTCGCGCCAGGCCGCGTGTGCGGCCGGGCCCGGGGCACGGGCCAGGGCCGAGCGCCGGGCGGCGCGCACCCAGGCGCGCACCAGGGCAGGCAGCGCCAACAGCAGCAATGCCGTCAGAACACCGCCGGCGTGGACCAACCACGACAGATCCGGTCCGCCCGAGGAATCCGTCCTCGCGCCGCCCGCCTCGGTACCGAGGTCCTCGTCGGCCCCGGGCGGGGCGCTCTCCTCGTCCGGTCCCTGCGTCTCCTCCTCGGGGGCCTCGGAACCCTCCGGGGACGAGGGCGACTCGGAGGGGGAGGGCGACGGCGAACCGGAGTCCCCGTCCAGGCCCTCACCACCGGAGGGATCGGTGTGCTCGGGTGCGGAAGCCGAACCCTGGCCGCCTCCGGAGGACGGTGTGGGCTCGAACCGCACCCAACCCGAACCCTCGAAGTACAGCTCCGGCCACGCATGGGCGTCACCGGAGGTGACCACCCACCGGTCCCCGTGGGCGCGCTCACCCTGGGTGTAACCGACAGCCACCCGCGCGGGGATGCCCGCCTGGCGCGCCATGAGGGCCATGGCCCCGGCGAACTGTTCGCAGTAACCGATCCGGTCCTCGAACAGGAAATGGGTCAGCGGGTCGCTCCCCGCGGGTACCTCCGGCGGCCGCAGGTCGTAGGAGAAGTCGGCGAAATGGTCCTGGATCGCCACCGCCCGCTCGTACGCGGAACCGGTGTCCTCGGTGAGTGAGTCGGTCAGGTCCTGCACCGACGGGTCCACGTCCCGCGGCAGTTCGAGATGGTCCGTCGGCAGCGAGTGCGGGCTCCCGGCCTCCTCCAGATCCCCGGTGCCGGGGGCGCGCCGGTTGCTTTCCACCGTGAAGCTGAGCCCCGTGGGCGGGCGCCCGGTGGTGAAGACCGTGTGGCTGTCCTCGTCCACGTGCCACTGCCCGCTCACGTCCACCGATCGCGCCCAGTACGGCAACGGCAGGAACTCCTGGCGCGGTGCGGAGGAGCTGAACGACACCTGTGTGGTCGTGGTCCCGCCCGGGGCCTCGGTGTCCCACCCCGTGGGCAGGGGAAGGTCGTCGCCGGCCACGTTCTCGCCACTGGCATCGACCGGGTCCATGGTCCAATTCTCGCCGTCGAACCGGTTCAGGACGTAGGTACGCAGGTAGTCGGGGTTCTCGGCCTCCGTCTGGTAGGTCAGCACGGTGCTGTCGGAGTCGGAGTTCAGCTCCCGCCGCATCGACACCAGAGGGTGGGTCGTGCGCACCACGTTCTCACCGAACCCCGGATGGTTGCCGTCGGCCAGATCGTAGAAGGCGTCCGTGCGCAGCGAGGGCACGGCCGTCGGCAGCGTCACGGCCATGAGTACCGCCGCGGCTCCGGCCAACGCAGCGGTGCCTGCCCGGCGCATCCCGCCCAGGGCACGGTCCCCGGGGACGGGGGAGGGCACGGGGGCGCCCCATGCACGGCGGCGCATCCACGTCTCCACCGCCAGCAACGCCACGTAACCGGCCGCGCACCACAGGGCCTGCCACAGAGCCAGCCCGCCGGGATCCACGACCAGCGGTACGGCCATGAGGATCAGCAGGAGTCCGCCGACCATCCCCGCGCACCGCGCGGTGACCGCGAGGAAGTCCGCCACGATCAGGAACACCGCGAAGGTCAGGGCGATGACGAAGGTGACCCCCGAGTTCGCGCTCACGGGCACGACGCCGTCGTTGATGCTCGCCACACCCTGCTCGAAGACCTGCACCAGGTAACCCAGCGACGCTTCCGTGGGGATCACCCCCAGCGGCGCGGTGTGCGCGGCGAACAGGGGCGTCACCAGCAGGAGCACCACCAGCACCTGCAACAGCGGCACCGGTGCGGGGGTCCGGCCCGTCAGCCGGTACAGCGCAGAGGTCCCCGCGGCCGCCGCCATGAGCACGAGTCCGGGCACCCACCAGGTGCCACCGCTGACCAACGGCGCCAGCAGCGGTACCGCCAACGCCAGGCACACGAAGGTGGCCAGAGGCATCAGTGCTCTCACAGCGGGTCCTCCGGGAAGACACGCGGCGCGCCGGCGGCGAGGGGTTCCTCACCGGCCGAGTGCCACAGGTGGGGGAGTCGGTCGGGGTGGGACAGCCGCAGCACACGCCAGCCGCCCGAGGCCAGCACACGCTCGACACCGTGCATCGCCTCGGCGGAGGGCCAGGGCGCCCCGGTGCACAGGACCGCCACGCGCCGGGCCCCACTGCCGACACGGGCGAGCGCGTCGGCCTCGTCGGGACCGATCGCACCCAGCACGGCGGTGAACAGGCCGGGGGAGGGGCCGTGCCCCGTGGAAAGCGCAGAGATGCCCGCGTGCAGGCCGGTGCTCTGGGAGGTCTCGGCGACGGCGAGCCCGTCGAGCACACCGGGGACCCCGGACACGGGCAGGTGGCCGTCGGCTCCGTACAGGCTCAGGTCGTGACCGCGTTCGAGTGAACGCACCGCCACCGATGCCGCCGCGGTCACCGCGGTCTCCAGGGACGAGTCGGCCTGTTCGCCCCGGTGCGCGCCGGCCCGGGTGTCCAACAACAAGGCACTGTGCTCGTTCTGTTGCTGCTCGTCGCGGCGCACCATGAGTTCGCCGTGTTTGGCGGTGGAACGCCAGTGCACCCGCCGCAGTTCGTCGCCGTACCGGTACTCGCGCGGAACCGGGTCCTGTTCCCCGCTCCCGCTCGCCGTCCGCATCGGGGTGTGTTCGCCCTGCGGCCCGCTCCGCACCTCCGCCGGGGCCAGGGGCAGGACGCGCGGGGTGACCAGCAAGGAGACGGGTGCGTCCACCTCACGGGTGACACGTACGCACCCCAGCGGGTCACCGATGATCACCCGCAGCGGTCCGATCGGGTAGCGGCCACGCACCTGCGGGCGCACCAGATAGCTCACCTCGCGCACCGAACGCGCACCCAGATGGCCCACGTCGAAACGGGGCTCCTTACCCAGCAGAGCCGGCACCGTGTCGGCCAACGCCACCGACGGCACCGGCCACAGGGACGAGGAGTTGCCGACCCGCACCATGACCCGCGCGGCCCGGCCGGCGTGCACCCGCGCCGGGTGGACCAGACGGCTGTGCACCACACGCGCTCCCGCACCCAGCAGGGCCAGGGCGGACAACGGCGGCACGGAGATCAGGAACACACCGACGGCCACGAGCTCGAACTGCTCGACGACCAGGCCCGCCACGAGGGCGGCCGGGCCGAAGACCAGCATGCAGACGCCTCGTGCAGTGAGGGTTCGTTGCTGACGCATGGACCCTCTCTCGGGGGTGGTCGGGCGGTGCGGCGCATCGGCGCCGGTGGCTATCGGGGGCCGGGGACCGGCAGGCGCGCCACGATGCGGGACACGATCTGTTCCGGGGTCAGGCGTTCCATCCGAGCCTCGGGTCCGGGCAGCAGGCGGTGGGCCAGTACCGGGACGGCCAGGGCCTGCACGTCGTCGGGCACCACGTAATGGCGGCCGTCGAGGGCGGCGTGGGCGCGTGCTGCGCGCACCAGATGCAGGGTGGCGCGGGGTGAGGCGCCCAGATGCAGTTCGGGGGCGGTGCGAGTGGCGTTGATCAGGTCCACGACGTAGCGGCGCATTCCGGGGGCCACGTGCACCTCGCACACCCGGTCGGCGAGGGCGCGGAGCTGGGCCGCGCTGGTCACCGGGGCCAGCGCGTCCAGCGGCGAACCGGCGCTGTGGGAATCGATCATGTCGAGCTCGTCCTGAGGCGCCGGGTACCCGACCGAGACACGGGCCATGAACCGGTCCCGCTGCGCCTCGGGCAGGGCGTAGGTGCCCTCCATGTCGCCCGGGTTCTGCGTGGCCACGACCATGAAGGGCCGCTCCAACGGGCGGGTCCGGCCGTCCGCGCTGACCTGCCGCTCCTCCATGCACTCCAGGAGGGCCGACTGGGTCTTGGGCGAGGCGCGGTTGATCTCGTCGCCGAGCACGATGTTGGCGAAGACCGGGCCCGGGTTGAACTCGAACTCGTGGCGGTCCTGGTGGTAGATGCTCACCCCGGTGATGTCGCTGGGCAGCAGGTCGGGGGTGAACTGCACCCGCTGCACCGAGCAGTCCACCGCGCGGCCCAGGGCCTTGGCGAGCATCGTCTTGCCCACGCCCGGCACGTCCTCGATGAGCAGGTGCCCCTCGGCCAGCAGCACGGTCAGGGTGACGCGCAGGACCTCGGGTTTGCCCTCGATGACCGTCTCGATGGCTCCGCGGATGCGTTCGGCCACGGTGACGACTTCGCGGACCTCACTGTGGACGCCACCCCCTTGGCCGTCGTGTTGTGTGCCGAGTGACACGAGACCCCTCCCGCTCCCTGTGGCTCCGCATGGCGGGTAACCGGTTCTTCACGAACCGAGGCTAGGCCGGATCCGGTCGTTTGCAAACCACGATTGCCGGAATTGGCCGCTGTTGTGGCCCGGGAAGGACAAAGGCGAACGAAGGGGTTCGGCATGCCCCCGTGGGTGCTCCTGTACTCCGATGTCCGTCGTATGCGTGTGCATCCGCACGCCCGGCCGGGCGCTCCCTGGCATGGCACCGCTTTGACCTGCGGAAATGCTGAATCGGTCGGGCTGTACGTGCGAGAATAACTGTTGACCGTGGAGCGGAGTGGAGTAAGGTGGAGCAACGTGGGGGAGGAGGTTCCCCACATACAGGGACGAGGAGGTGAGTGCGTGTTTCTCGGCACTCATACGCCTCGTCTCGACCCGAAGGGGCGCCTGTTCCTTCCGGCGAAGTACCGCGACGAACTGTCCGGGGGCCTGGTGATCACCAAGGGCCAGGAGCACTGCCTCTACGTCTTTCCCGTCGCGGAGTTCGCCCGCCTGACCGAAGCCCTGCGCGAGGCTCCGGTCACCGACAAGGCGGTGCGCGACTACAGCAGGATCCTCTTCGCCAGTGCCTCGGACGAGTCGTGCGACAAGCAGGGGCGGGTCACCGTCCCGCCCCAGCTCCGCGCCTACGCGGGACTGGAACGCGACTGCGTGGTCATCGGGGCCAACACACGCCTGGAGATCTGGTCCTCCCAGGCCTGGGCCGACTACGAGGCCGAACAGGAGCCGGTCTTCGCCCGTCTGTCGGAGGAGGTGCTGCCCGGGGCGCTGTGAGGCCGGCGGGACCCACCCACCGAACGCACGGCCCCAACGTCGACTCCCTTGCAAGCCGAGGCCGGCCGGGCCTCGCCGAGCACGGCACACACGAGCTGGCGCGACTTCCCCGGTGCCAGGTCGTGGGCGCCTGACCACCGAAAAGGTGGACAATGGCGGCCGTGATCGGTGGGCTCGGCCGGGTTCGGTCGGGCCGCGCGAACACATCGGCCGCGCCGTCCCGGACGGACGCGGCCACCGACGGTGAAGACGGCACGAAGCGTGGAGGAACACCACCGCATGGGGGAGACCCGGCAGCACGACCGTCCCGACGGGGACGACTCGCGAAACGCCCACACAGGCAGCAACACACAGAGCTCTGATCTCGCCGACCGCGTCCGCGCGGCCAGGGAAGGGCTCGATCCCCTCCACGTGCCGGTCATGCTCGACCGCATCGTCGAACTGCTCGCCCCCGCCCTCACCGAACCGGGAGCCGTCCTCGTCGACGGCACCCTCGGACTGGGCGGGCACGCCGAGGCACTGCTCAAGGCCTGTCCCGAGATGCGCCTGGTCGGGGTGGACCGCGACACCAGCGCCCTGGAACGCAGCGCCGAACGCCTGGCGCCCTACGCCGACCGCACCCACTTCGTGCACGCGGTCTACTCAGACATCACCGATGCCCTGGACGAGGCGGGGATCACCGAAGCCCAGGCCGTCCTGCTCGACCTGGGGGTGTCCTCGCCGCAGCTGGACGAGACCGACCGCGGTTTCGCCTACGCACACGAGGCCCCGCTCGACATGCGTATGGACCGCACCCAGACACTGACCGCCGCCGACGTGGTCAACACCTACCCGGTCGCCGACCTCACCAGGGTCCTGCGCGTGCACGGTGAGGAGCGTTTCGCCTCCCGCATCGCCCGCGCCATCGAACGCCGCCGCGCCCAGGGGCACCTGGACTCCACCAGTGAACTCGCCGACCTGGTCCGCGAGGCGATCCCGGCCGCGACCCGGCGCACCGGCGGGCACCCCGCCAAGCGCACCTTCCAGGGTCTGCGCATCGAGGTCAACGCCGAGCTGTCCATNCCCTGGAGGACCGCATGAGCAAACGCGCCCTGGCCGCCCTGGCCAAGGACACCCCCCCCGCCGACCTGCCCGTACTCCTCCCGGACCGGCAACCCGAGATCCGCCTCCTGACCCGGGGAGCGGAACTCCCAACGGACGAAGAGAACGAACAGAATCCGCGCGCCCGTTCGGCTCGGCTCAGGGCCGCCGAACGTGTGCGGGAGCCGTCGCGGTGACAGGGAGAGCAGATGAGCACGAGGACCAGGACGCGCCGTAGCCCCACACGCGGTGGGCGGTCCGCGCCGCCCACCCGGAGCAGGCCCCCGCGCCCGGGGACCGAACCGGTGACCGGAGGCAGGGCGGTGAGCCGTGCACGGGCCCCGCGTATCCCCTTCGTCCTGCTCGTGCTGTGCCTGATGGTGGCTGCGCTGGTGAGCCTGCTGGTACTGCGCAGCGTTGTGGCCCAGGAGGCCTACACCATCACGAGCCTGCAGTCGCAGAACCGAGGGCTGTCCTACCAGGAGCAGAAGCTCCAGGACGAGGTCGCGCACCTGGAGAACACCGACAGGATCGCCGAGGAGGCCGAGGAGATGGGTATGGAGCAGGGGGAGGCCCCGCTCTTCCTCGACCCGGACGAGGGTGAGGTCATCGGCGGTCAGGGAGGCGCCGAGTGAGTTCGTCCCGCGACCGGCGCCCCCGTGACCCCCGCAGGCCGGGAGCGGCGAGCCGGTCGGGCTCGCGCCCCGGCAAGCGTCCCCAACGCGAACCGCGTCGCCCCGACGGCGGCACTCGGGGACGGGCCTCCGACCGCGCGGGCGCCGACCGCACGGGCGCGCGAGAGCGCAGGGGAGGGACCGCGCGCAAGTCGGCCCCGCCGCCCCCGCCACCGCTGCTGCGCCGCACGTTCCGGCGCGGGGACCCGAAGAAGCGCCTCAAGGCCGGCGGGGTGCTCATCGTGGTGATCCTGGTGCTCTTCGCCGGCCGTCTGACCCAGATCCAGGGGTTCGAGGCCGAGGAGTACGCGGCGGCCGCCTCCGACACGCGCCTGCAGACCATCGACGTGCCGACGCTGCGGGGCCAGATCACCGACGCCGACGGGAACCCCTTCGCGCTGTCGGTCGAGGTGCGCACCGTCTTCGTCGACCCCGAGGTGATCGAGCCGGAGGAACGCGATCAGGTCGTATCGGAGCTGACCGAGAACTTCGACCTGAACGCCGACGAGGCCGCCGCGAAGGTCGACGCCGCACCCAGCCGGTACCAGGTCGTTGCCGAGGGGGTACGGCCCGACGACTGGTACGAGTTCCGGGACCTGGGCCTGTCGGGTGTGGGCGCCGAGGTCGACTACGAGCGTGTCTACCCCGACGAGACGGGAGCGGCCGACCTGATCGGGTTCGTCGGTGCGGAGGGCCACGGCCTGGAAGGGTTGGAGGGCTACATGGACGGCACCCTGGCCGGTGAGGCCGGTAAACGCCAGGTGGAGGTCGCCAACGACGGGACGCAGATCCCCATGGCCGGCGGACTCGTGCGCGAGCCCGAGCAGGGCCAGGACGTGCGCCTGACCCTGGACCGCGACATCCAGTGGCAGGCGGCCCGGACCCTGGCCGAACAGGTCGAGTCCCTGGAGGCCGAGGGCGGCAGTGCCATCGTCTCCCGACCCGATGGGGAGGTCCTGGCGATGGCCGATTATCCGTCCTACTCCCAGGAGGACATCGGTGAGACCACCGCCGAGGACTGGTCCAACGGGGCGGTGGCCGAGACCTTCGAGCCCGGCAGTACCAACAAGGTCATCACCATCGGTTCGGCCCTGGAGGAAGGGGTGACCACACCCGAGAGTGTGTTCACGGTGCCTTACTCGATGGAGTACTACGACCAGACCTTCCGCAACTCCGAGAACAAAGGCACCCAGCGCCTCACGGTCAACGGCATCATGGCCCAGTCCAGCAATGTGGGGACCATCAAGGTCGCGGACGAGGTCGGGGCCCAGTCCCTGCACTCCTACATGGACCGATTCGGGCTGGGCCGGCCCACCGGCCTGGACGTCCCGGGGGAGGAGGCCGGTGTGCTGACCGACCCCGACGACTGGTGGGGCACGCAACTGCCGTCGGTCTCCATCGGACACGGCCTGTCGGTCAACGCCGTGCAGATGGCGTCGGTCTACGCGACCATCGCCAACGGCGGCGAACGTGTCGAACCCACGGTCATCGACGGGACCGTCGACCCCGGCGGCGAGTTCACGCCGACCGAGGAACGCGAGAGCACCCGCGTGCTGAGCGAGGAGACCGCGGACCAGCTCTCCCTCATGTTGGAGGCCGTCACCAGCGACGAGGGCACCGCGCCCCAGGCACGCATCGACGGTTACCGGGTGGCGGGCAAGACCGGTACCGCGAACCGGGTCGACCCCGAGACCGGGAGCTACGAGGACGGCGGGTACACGGCGACCTTCGCCGGGTTCGCCCCGGCCGACGACCCGGAGATCGTCGTGCAGGTCGTTCTGCACAACCCCAAGAGCGCCTACTACGGCGGTGAGGCGGCCGGCCCGGTCTTCAACGACATCATGAGCTTCGCGCTCAAGTCCGAGCAGGTGCCGCCGACGGGGGAGGACCCGCCCGCGATCCGTCTGTCGGAGAAGGAGAACTGACCCGCCCGCGCGGCGGACACCTCCGGCGCCGCTCGCGCGGGCGGCGCCGGGGCCCGGCCCGGGTCAGGCCCCGGCGCGGTCGAGGTGAGCGCGGACCGAGGAGATGTGCTCGGGCCCGGTGCGGCAGCACCCGCCCACGAGCACCGCGCCCGCACGCCACCACTCCACCGCGGCCGCGCCGAACCCGGCGGGCTCACTCGTGCCCGTCCACTGCCGCGAGGCGGAGTCCCACGCCTCCCCGGAATTGGGGTAGGCCACCGCGTCCACCCCCGCCTCGGCGACCGTGCGCACCAGGGCAGGAACATGGCGCGGGGCCACACAGTTCACTCCCACCGCCACCAGAGAGCCCTCGGCGTGGGCAGGCGCGAGCTCCTCCACCACCGCCCGCAACGGGGTCCCGTCGCTGACCCGCGACCCGTCGCGGCACGACAGGCTCACCCACGCGCGCATCCCCGGCGTCTCCTCGGCCAACCGCCGCAGCGCCCGCGCCTCGGCCAGGGAGGGAACCGTCTCGCACGCCATCAGATCCGCGCCGGAGCCGGCCAGGATCTGCCAACGCTCCCGGTGCCACAGGTACAGGCCCTCCTCACCCAGGTCGTAGGCGCCCGTGTACTCCGACCCGTCGGCGAGGAACGCACCGTACGGTCCCACCCCCGCGGCGACCAGCCCCGACCCGTACGCGTCCCGCTCGGCGCGCGCCAGTTCCACCGAGCTCGCCACCACCCGTGAAGCCTCCGCCCGGGTCAGGCCGCGAGCCGTCAACGCGGGAATGCTCGCCTGGTAGCCGGCAGCGATCGCCACATCGGCGCCCGCCTCGAAGAAGTCCCGGTGCGCGCGGCGGATCACCCCCGGCTCCTCCACCAGCAGCCGGGCCGACCACAGCGAGTCGCTCAGATCACAGCCATAGGTCTCCAATCGGGTGGCCAACCCGCCGTCCAGGACCAAAGGCCCTTCTCGTGCGTCCGTAGTGTCCACCACGATCCTCTCTTTCGTCGCCGGGGCTTCGCACGCGATGCGGAGGCGGAGGGCCGCGCCCCCGGTAACCTGGACGGGAACGCCGCTCGCGTGAACCCCGCCGCACCCAGCGTGGAAATTACCGAGCGGCACCCGAGACCCGTTACCCTCCACACGTGCCACCGGTAATGCGACCTGAACACACTCAACTCCGTCCGCTGTCCGCCCTCGCGAAGCTGCTCGGGCCGGACACCACACTCCTGCGCCCGGACCTGCGCCCCGACACCCCCGAGGAGGCGCCCAGCAGGGAAGTGCACGTACGCGGAATCACCCACGACTCCAGGCAAGCCGGCCCCGGCATGCTGTACGCGGCCCTACCCGGTACCCGCGCCCACGGTGCCGACTTCGCCGACCAGGTCGCCCGCGCGGGCGCCGGGGCGATCATGACCGACGAGGCCGGGGCCGACAGAGCCGTCGCCACGGGCCTGCCGGTCCTCGTGGTCCCCGACGCCCGTGCCGCCCTCGGCCGCGCCGCCTCCTGGATCTTCGCCGATCCCGCGGAGGACCTGCTGCTGATCGGGACCACCGGCACCAGCGGCAAGACCACGATCACCTACTTGGTCGAGTCCGGTCTGCGCGCCGCCGGCATGAACACCGGCCTGGTCGGGACCGTCGAGATGCGGGTGGGCGACGAGCGGGTCCAGTCCTCCCTCACCACCCCCGAGGCCACGGACCTGCACGGCCTCTTCGCCCTCATGCGCGAGCGCGGGGTCACCACCGCCGCCATGGAGGTCTCCAGCCACGCCCTCGCCCTGGGACGCGTCGGCGGCACCCACTACGACGTCGCGGTCTTCACCAATCTGTCCCAGGACCACCTGGACTTCCACTCCGACCTGCGCGACTACTTCGAGACCAAGGCCGCGCTCTTCAGCCCCGAGTACTGCGACATCGCCGTGGTCAACGCCGACGACCGCTTCGGCCGTGCGCTGGTCGACATGGTCTCCGGGGACGGACGTGTCCCGGTCACGACGTTCGGGGTGGAGGGTTTCAGCGACGCCGATCCCTCTGCTGCCATGGTGGCCGACTGGTGCGCGGTGGAGGTCCGTATGGGCAACACCGGCAGCACCTTCCGGATCGTCGGACCCGGTGGGATGGAAGCCAAGGCCTCGGTGGCCCTGCCCGGCCCCTTCAACGTCTCCAACGCCATGGCCGCGATCGTCGGGCTGGTCGAGGCCGGTATCCCCCTGGAGACCGCGATCTCCGGTGTGGCCGCCGCACCGGGTGTGCCCGGGCGCATGGAACCGGTCATCGCCGATGGTGACCCCACTCACTTCCAGGACTTCACCGCGATCGTCGACTACTCCCACAAACCGGGGGCGATCGAGGCGGTCCTGAAAGCGCTGCGCGAGACCACCGAGGGACGCGTCCACATGGTCCTGGGCTGTGGCGGCGACCGTGACCGGGCCAAACGCCCCCTCATGGGGGAGGCCGCCGCCCGGCTCGCCGACGAGCTCGTCGTCACCAACGACAATCCGCGCACCGAGGACCCCGTCGTCATCGCCACCGCGATGCTCGAGGGCGTGACCAAGGTCCCTCAGGACCAGCGCGCCCGTGTCACCGTGGAGTTCGACCGCGCCGAGGCCATCGGTCTGGCCGTGGTCCGGGCCGAGCCCGGCGACACCGTCGTCGTGGCAGGCAAGGGCCACGAGACCGGCCAGTACGTCAAGGGCGAGGTGCTGCCCTTCGACGACCGCGAGGTGCTGCGCGGAGCCATCGACGACCGCTTGCGGATCAGTGCCCGCGAGCGCCTCGGTGACGCCCTGCGCGACATCCACCGCGCGCCCTGACCTGCGCGCCCCTGGTCCCCGCGGCACACGCGCGGGGCACACCCCGCCCGGGGTGCGGGCACGGCCCGTACCCCGTACCGTGGCGCACGGATCGTGTTCCGGACCCCTGCCGGCGATCACGAAGTGGATCATATTCCTTCACACGGGCCCCATAGGGACCTCGAACACCCCAAGATGTTCTAAGGTAGGTCCGGCAATCGCAGCCCGACACGTGCCGCCCATCGGGGCGCCCACGCACGCGGCACGGGCCGCCGTCGTGGTGAGGCCCGGCGCGGCGTCGCACACGGCATCCGCGGTGCCCATCCCCTGACCTGAAACTCCGGCCGGGTGGCCATCCGCCCTCGAGGCGTCGTGGACCGGGCCTGACATGAGGAGTGGATTTGATCGCGCTCACGCTCGATCGGATCGCTGAGATCACCCAGACCGCTCTCGGCGGATCAGCGCGCCCCGACACCGTCGTCGACGGTCCAGTCGTCATCGACTCCCGACAGGCCGCCCCCGGTGCCTTGTTCGTGGCTTTGGGCGGCGAACGCGTGGACGGCCACGAGTTCGCCACCACAGCCGTCGAGGCCGGTGCCGCGGTGGTACTGGCCTCGCGTCCGGTCGAAGCGCCCCATCTGCTGGTGGACGGCGGCGACGAGGAGGTCGTGGCGGCCCTGGCCCGCCTGGCCTCCCACGTGGCACGGCGGCTCGGCGACCCGGAACGGGGTCCCGACGCGGCCCAGATCGTCGGGATCACCGGTTCCTCCGGAAAGACCACCACCAAAGACCTCATCGCGCAGGTCGTGGACCGCACCGGGCCGACCATCGCCCCGGCCGGCTCGTTCAACAACGAGATCGGCCACCCGCTGACCGTCCTGCGCGCCGACGAGGACACCCGGAACCTGGTACTGGAGGTCGCCGCCCGCGGCATCGGCCACATCGCCCACCTGTGCGAGGTCGCCCCGCCCCGCATCGGTGTCGTCCTCAACGTCGGCAGCGCCCACATGGGCGAGTTCGGCGACCGCGACGCCATCGCCCGGGCCAAGGGCGAGCTCGTCGAGGCCCTGCCCCCGGGCAGCGACACCCCCGGCCGTGGTGGTGTCGCCGTGCTCAACGCCGACGACCCCCGGGTACGCGCCATGGCCTCCCGCACCCCCGCGCGTGTCCTCCTCTACGGAACCGGGGAGGAGGCGCACGTGCGCGCCACCGACGTGGAGCTGGGAGCGACCGGTGCCCCGTCCTTCGTCCTGCACCTGGGCGGAAACACCGTGCGGGTACAGCTCGCGCTGGTGGGAGCCCACCAGGTCCACAACGCGCTGGCCACCGCCGCTGTCGCCGCCGAACTCGGCATGGACATCGGCGAGATCGCGAGCGCCCTGGGTGAGGCGACCCCCGTCAGCCGCTGGCGTATGGAGGTCATCGAGCACGAGGGCATGACCTTCGTCAACGACGCCTACAACGCCAACCCCGAGTCCATGCGGGCAGCACTGGCCACCCTGGGTGCCTTGGCGAAGGATCGCCGCGGTGTCGCCGTGCTCGCCCACATGGCCGAACTGGGCGAGGACGGCGGCCAGGCGCACGAACGGATCGGTGCCCTGGCGGCCGAGACCGGGGTCGCACATCTGATCGTGGTCGGAGACCAGGCCGGAGGCATCGCGGACGGGGCGGAGCGCGCCGCCGACGACGGGCGCTGGCAGGGTGAGAGCATCCGAGTTCCCGACGCCGAGGCGGCCGCCGCCGCGCTGCGCGATCGGATGCGTACAGGAGACGTCATCATCGTGAAGGGATCGCGCGTGGCAGCGCTCGAAAAGGTTGTCGACCTCATCACCGAGGAGGATGCCCAGTGATCGGCATCTCCCTGGCGGCGGCGCTGTCGCTGGTCGTCTCCATGGCGCTCATGCCATGGCTGATCAATCTCCTGTACCGCTTCAAGTTCGGCCAGGAGGTCCGCGACGACGGGCCCGAGGGCCACAAGACCAAACAGGGCACGCCCACCATGGGCGGCATCGTCGTCATCCTCGGCGCCGTCGTCGGGTATTTCGGCGCCCACGCCGTGATGGTCCTGACGGGAACGGGCGCAGGACCCACCGTCTCCGGACTCCTCGTGATGTTCCTGTTCGTCGGGATGGGCTGTGTCGGTTTCCTCGACGACTTCATCAAGATCTACAAGCGCCGCAGCCTCGGACTGCGCAGCAGCGCCAAGATGGTGGGCCAGGGCGTGGTCGGTATCGGCTTCGCCTACGGCGTCACCCAGTTCCCCAACGGCTACGGCTACACCCCCGCGGCCCCCCAGCTGTCCTTCCTGCGCGACTTCGGGCCCCCGCTGATGGTCGCTCTGTTCGTGCTGTGGGCGCTGTTCCTCATCGTGGGCTTCTCCAACGCCGTCAACCTCACCGACGGACTGGACGGCCTGGCCACCGGCGCGGTCATCCTGTCGCTGGTCGCCTACATCATCATCGGCAACTGGCAGCTGCGCCAGTCCTGCGTGGAGGCGCTGACCGCCAACTGCTACCAGGTCCGCGACCCCCTCGACCTGGCCGTGGTGGCCGCCGCCGTGCTCGGCGCCTGTATCGCCTTCCTGTGGTTCAACGCCCCGCCCGCCAAGATCTTCATGGGCGACACCGGATCCCTGGCGCTGGGCGGTCTCGTCGTGGGGCTGGCCATCACCACCCGCACCCAGCTCCTGCTGCTGCTCATCGGTGGACTGTTCGTCATCATCACCATGTCGGTGATGGTGCAGATCACTTCGTTCCGGCTCACCGGCAAGCGCATCTTCCGCATGGCACCTCTGCAGCACCACTTCGAGCTCAGGGGCTGGGCCGAGACGACCATCGTGATCCGTTTCTGGATCATCCAGGGCCTGTTCGTGGCGACCGCCATCGGACTCTTCTACCTGGAATGGATGCCGAGGTAAGCGCATGGCGCACAAGACTTCCGAGCCCCCGCACGAGCACGCCGGCCCCGACCTGACCGGACGCCTGGTGTGCGTGGCCGGGCTGGGTGTGTCCGGGCCCCCGGTGGCTCGCGCACTGCTCGCCCGGGGCGCCCGCGTCACCGTGGTCGACGGCCGTGACGACGACGCCACCCGTGCGCTGGCCGCAGAACTGACACAGGACGGGGCCGAGGTCGTTCTCGGTTCCACCCCGCTGCCCGAGGGCTGCGACCTGATCGTCACCTCTCCGGGCTGGCGCCCCGACTCGCCCTTGCTGGCGCGGGCGGTGGAGACCGGCGTGGAAGTGATCGGCGACGTCGAACTCGCCTGGCGCCTGCGCCCCGCCCACCAGGTGTGGCTGGGTGTCACCGGCACCAACGGCAAGACCACCACCGTGCGCATGCTCGAGGCGATACTGCACGCCGACGGCCGCGACGCGCTGGCCGTGGGCAACGTCGGCACCCCGATCATCGACGCCGTCCTGCCCGACGAGCAGGGCCGTGTCCACGACGTTCTGGCCGTGGAACTGTCCAGCTTCCAGCTGCACTGGTCCAACACCGTGCGCCCGCACGCCGCGGTCGTGCTCAACGTCGCCCCCGACCACCTCGACTGGCACGGCGGTCTCGCCCCCTACGCACGGGACAAGGGCCGTATCTTCGCCCGCGGCACCACGCGTGTGGTCAACAACGCCGACGAATGGTCGGTGCGCCTGGCCGAGGAGGGCGACCCGCACACGCCCTCCGTCGGCCTGCGATTGGACACCCCCCGCCCGGCCGAGCTCGGTGTGGTCGAGGACCTGCTGGTCGACCGGGCCTTCGTGCCCGACCCGGTCCGCGGGGCCGAAGAGCTGGCCCACCTCTGCGACGTGCGCCCGGCCGGCCCGCACAACGTCGCCAACGCCCTGGCCGCAGCGGCCCTGGCCCGTTCGATCGGGGTCGCGCCCGCGTCCGTGCGCGCCGGCCTGCAGGCCTTCGAACCCGAACCGCACCGCATCTCCCACGTGGCCTCGGTCGGGGGCGTGGACTACGTCGACGACTCCAAGGCCACCAACCCGCACGCCGCGCTGGCCTCGCTGCGGGCCTTCGAGTCGGTGGTGTGGGTCGCCGGCGGACTCCTCAAGGGTGCCGAGGTCGACGAGCTCGTCGACACGGCCGCCGACCGCCTGCGCGCCGCCGTGCTCCTGGGCGCCGACCGGGCACAGATCCGCGAGGCCCTGTCCGCCCGCCTGCCCGACCTGCCCGTGGTGGAGGTCGCCGGCCCGGCGGGGGACGCACCCGCCGACCACGGGGTCATGGACGCCGTGGTCGCCGAGGCCGCCGCGCTGGCGGGCAAGGGCGACACCGTCCTGCTCGCCCCGGCCGCCGCGTCCATGGACATGTTCGTCAACTATCACGAGCGCGGTGACCTGTTCACCGAGGCGGTCCAGCGACTTCGCTGAGTGCTCGCCTGGGGCCCGTGCGTCATTTTTCGGCGCGCGGGCCCCGAACATGTGCGCACTACCATTCGAGCGCCCGCCGAAGATGGCCAACACGCGGAAAATGTCCACCGTTCCCGACCCGCCGGTACGCCACTATTGAGGCGCGAATGGTGCGGAGGGCGCGGATGGCGACGACGACGGCCCCGGGCAGGACCGGGGCACCGAAACCGAAGAAGAGCAAGGACAGCGGGCGGCCGCGCCCGCTGTGGCATGATTGGCTCCGTTCCCTCGACCGGCCCCTGACCTCCTACTATCTGGTCCTCGCCACGAGCCTGTTGCTCATCGGCCTGGGTCTGGTCATGGTGCTGTCCTCGACGATGGTCGACTCCATCACCGAGACCGGGTCGGCCTTCTCCATGTTCCAGCGCCAGCTCGTCTCGGCCGCGGTCGGGCTGCCGCTGATGCTGCTGGCGGCCCAGAGCCCGGTGTGGGTCTTTCGACTCGTGGGTTACCCGGCGATGATCGTGTCGGTGGCGCTGTTGCTGCTCACCGTCTTCCACGGCACCGAGGTCAACGGCGCGATGCGTTGGCTGGACGTCGGCGGAATGCTCATCCAGCCCTCCGAACCCGCCAAGCTCGCCTTCGCCCTGTGGGGCGCCAACATCCTCGCCCGCAAGGACGAGCTGCGCGAACTCACCGAGTGGCGCCATCTGCTCATCCCGCTGCTGCCCGGGTGCGGGCTGCTGACCATGCTGGTCCTGCTCGGATCGGACCTGTCCACCACCCTCGTGCTGCTGCTGATCTTCCTCGCGCTGCTGTGGGTGGCCGGTGCACCCGGCAGGCTCTTCGTGGTGATGTTCGGCCTGGTTCTGGGGCTGGCAGCGGTCGTCATCGCCATCGAACCCTTCCGGATCGAGCGTGTGACCGCCTTCCTCGATCCCGCGGCCGATTCCGGCGGCGACGGTTACCAGTCCCTGCACGGCCTCTACGCCCTCGGTACCGGGGGCCTGTTCGGTGTGGGCATCGGTGCCAGCCGCGAGAAATGGGGTTTCCTCCCCTTCGCCGAGTCCGACTTCATCTTCGCCATCATCGGCGAGGAGTTCGGGCTGCTCGGTACCGTCGTGGTCCTGTGCCTGTTCGGGGTACTGGGGTACGCCGGGTTGCGGGTGGCCACCCGGGTCAAGGACCCCTTCGCCCGCCTGGCTGCCGCGGCCATCGTGACGTGGGTCATCGGCCAGTCCATGATCAACATCGCCGCTGTGATCGGCCTCGTCCCCGTCACCGGGATCCCGCTTCCGCTGGTCTCCTACGGTGGTTCGTCGCTGATCCCCACGATGTTGGCGCTCGGGATCCTGCTCAGCCTGGCCCGTGCCGAACCGAAGGCCCAGAGGGCGCTGGCGGCTCGCGGACCGAGCCGGGTCCAAAGGGCTCTAAGCTGGCTGGGACTGGACAAGACGCCCACCTCCGGTGACGAACGGGGCACGGCTGCGTCGTCCGGGAGCGCCAAGCGGGCCCCGCGCAAGTCGGGCGCGCGTGGACCCAAGACAACGGTCAAGCACAGGAGCGGACCGGTCCCGGCGGGGGACCGGCCAAGGAGGAATAGGCGACGATGAGGGTAGCCCTCGCCGGAGGCGGCACGGCCGGGCATATCGAGCCCGCACTCTCCCTTGCGGACGCGCTGCGGCGCATCGACCCGGACACGGAGATCCTGTGCCTGGGGACCGAGCGGGGACTGGAGAATCGACTCGTACCCATGCGCGGCTACGAGCTGGGCCTGATCCCCGCGGTGCCCTTGCCCCGCAGGATCACCCCCGGGCTCCTGACCGTGCCCGGAAAGCTTGCCGGCGCACTCAGTGCCGCCGGTGAACAGCTCGACCGCATCCAGGCCGACGTACTGGTCGGTTTCGGCGGTTACGTGGCCACTCCCGGGTACTTGGCCGCCCGTCGTCGGCGCATCCCCACCATCGTGCACGAGGCCAACCCGCTGCCGGGGCTCGCCAACCGCCTCGGTGCTCGCCTGACCCCGCACGTCTACACCGGTCACCCCCACACCCAGATCCGCAACGGGCGCTTCGTCGGCATTCCGCTGCGCGAACAGGTCTCCTCCCTGGACCGCCTGGCCATGGGCGACAAGGCGCGTGCCTACTTCGGCCTGCGTCCCGACCTGCCCACCCTGCTCATCTTCGGCGGGTCCCAGGGCGCCCAGCGGCTCAACGAGACCGCCTTCTCCGCGGTGTCGGCCTTCGCCCGCGCCGGTGTGCAGGTCCTGCACGTGGTCGGCCCCAAGAACGCCGAGGAGCCCCGGGACCTCACCCAGGACGGTGTCCCCTACGTCGCCGTCCCCTACGTCGACCGTATGGACATGGCCTACGCCGCGGCCGACGTCGCCATGTGCCGCTCCGGTGCCATGACCTGCGCCGAACTCACGGCCGTCGGGTTGCCCGGCGCCTTCGTGCCCCTGGCCATCGGCAACGGGGAGCAGCGCCTCAACGCCGAACCCATCGTCGGGGCCGGCGGTGGTGTCATGATCGACAACGCCGACATCTCCACCGACTGGATCACCAGCGAACTCATCCCCATGCTCACCGACACCGACCGGATCGTCTCGATGTCCGAGGCCGCCTCCCGCATGGGGCGCCGCGACGCCGACATGGAACTGGCCCGCGAGGTCATGGCCATCGCCCGCGGCGACAAACCCACACCCGACATGCACGTCTCCGAGGACGAGCTCGACGAGGAGTTCGAGGACGACGGGAAGGACACACGATGAGCCTGGTCCCGACGACCGACCCGGTCCCCGTCGACAAATTGGGCCCCACTCACTTCATCGGCCTGGGCGGGGCCGGTATGTCCGGTATTGCCCGAGTCCTGCTGCAGTCGGGCGTCGAGGTCTCCGGCAGCGACGCACGCGACAGCGACACCCTGCGTGAACTCGAGCAGATGGGTGCCCACGTCCACGTGGGCCACGCCGCCGAGAACCTGGGCCACGCCGAGACCCTCGTGGTCTCCTCCGCCATCCGCGAGGACAACCCCGAGCTCGCGGAGGCCCGGCGCCGCGGCCTGCGCGTTCTGCCGCGTGCCGCCGCCCTCGGCGCCCTGCTGTTGGGCCGCGAGGGTGTCGCGGTCTCGGGCACCCACGGCAAGACCACCACGACCTCCATGGTCACCGTGGTCCTGCAGCACCTGGGCGCCGACCCCGGATACGTCATCGGCGGCAAGCTCGTCACCACCGGCCTGGGTGCCGACGCCGGCATCGGCGGACCCATCGCCGTGGAGGCCGACGAGAGCGACGGCTCCTTCCTCATGCTCTCGCCCGAGATCGCCGTGGTCACCAACGTCGAGGCCGACCATCTCGACAACTACAGCGGCCTGGAGGAGATCCACGCCAACTTCGCCTCGTTCGTCGACCGGGTCGGGCGCACCCTCATCGTGGGGATCGACGACCCCGGCGCGCGGGAGGTCGCCGAACTGGCACGCCGACGTGGCAAGCGGGTCCTGACCTACGGCGAGGAGGCCTCGGCCGACTACCGGGTCGCCGGCATCCGTGCCCGCGGATTCACCACCGAGTTCACCCTGCACACCGAAGGCAACGATCCCGTCGTGGGACAGCTCGCGGTGCCGGGCCTGCACAACGTCCTCAACGCCGCCGCGGCCGTGGCCGTGGCCGACGAACTCGGCCACGATCTGGAGGTCGCGGTCGAGGGCATCGCCGACTTCGCCGGTGCCGCCCGCCGTTTCGAGCTCAAGGGCGAGGGCGGCGGCGTGGGTGTCTACGACAGCTACGCCCATCACCCCACCGAGATCGGGGCGGACCTGCACGCCACCCGTGCGGCCCTGGACTCCTTCGGTGAGGAGTCCCCCGATCTTGCCGGGGGCCGGATCGTGGCTGTCTTCCAGCCCCACCTGTACAGCCGCACCCGGTTCTTCGCCGACGAGTTCGCCGCCGCGCTCGACCTGGCCGACCAGGTCGTGGTCATGGAGGTCTACGCTGCCCGGGAGGACCCCGAACCCGGCGTGACCGGGGAACTCATCACCTCCCGTATCGACCGGGAGGGCGTGTGGTACGTGCCCGGACGCGAACAGGTGGTCCGCAAGGCCGCCGAACTCGCCCGCCCCGGAGACCTCGTGCTGACCATGGGCGCCGGCGACGTCACCGAGCTGGGCCCGCACATCGTCGAGGCTCTGGCCGAAGCCGCCGAGCCCGGTGAGGGCGCTCCGGNACACCCGGCCCCGTCAGCGCACCCGCCCCGCCGTTCGCGTGGTGAGGTGGTCGGGCAGAGACTGTGTGGACGACGGGAGCGTGGAGTGGGCACCGAGCCGAAGGAGAAGAAGGGCAAGAAGGCCGGGAAGGGTGCCTCCGCCGAGGACGGACCGGGAAAGACGCGGTCCCGCAAGGTGAAGAAGCCCGCCGGGGGAAAGAAGGCCGGGAACGCCGGGGCCGGCAAGGGCCGTCCCGACACGAATCGGGGCACCGAACCGCAGGGCGCCGCTCCGGACGGGTCCGATCCCTGGAAACTCGCTTTCGTGGCCCTGCTCGTGGTCGGCCTGGTGTGTGTGGTCGCCTGGCTCCTGATGGGATCGCGTCTGCTCGTGGTGCGCGAGGTCGCCGCCGAAGGGCTCGAACGTGTACCCGAACAAGAGGTCGTGCAGGCCGTCGGCGTGGAAACCGGTACCCCGCTGATCCGTGTCGACCTGAACGCGGCCGAGAGCCGCGTCGCCGACCTCGACCTGGTCGAGGAGGTCGAGGTCACCCGGGGCTGGCCCGCCACTCTGCGTGTCGAGGTCCTCGAACGCCGACCCGTCCTCGCCGTCCCCATGGAGGAGGGATACCGCCTCGTCGACGGCGACGGAATCCGTATCGAGGACTCCGACACCCGCCCCGGAGCCCAACCGCTCGTGAACGTGAGCGGGGAGGTCGAGGGCAACGCCGGTGTGCGTGCGGCAGCCGACATCGTCGAGTCCGCCCCCGATTCCCTCCTCGCCCAGATACAGCTCGTCGACGCATCCGAGGGCGGCGAGATCGCCGTCCGGCTGGCCGACGGGTCCACCGTGGAGTGGGGCGGGGCCGCCGAGACCGAGGAGAAGAGCGACGTCCTGAGGGTGCTCATGAGCGAACATCCTCCACAGGAAGGCCAGGTCTACGACGTGTCCGACCCCGGCCTCGCCATCGTCCGATGAAACACACACCACTACCGGCCCAAAGAAACGGACGCTCCGGGAAAAGAGGGGAACCGGGGTATCCGGTCGCCGATGTTCGGCACGAGCGCGGCCCGCACCTTCCGTGGCGTTGGACATTCAGGACGCGACGCGCCGGGTGCGCGCTTGGCTTCCGCGTGTTATGCGCCGTTAGGCTGATGCCGTGACTGGTTGCCCGTGGTCGGCGGCCCGCTTACTGTCGGGGACACAACCTCGGTCAACTGAGCAGCAAGACACGCTTGTCGGGGTGCTTGGGAAACGTTCCGTTCCGCCCCATGGTGGAGCACACCACCCAACGGTGGCGCCGGAACGGACCCGAAGACCCCGGGGCACCCGGACTCCGCGAGCACACGCCCGCGAGCACGGGGCCCCGAAACGCAGACTGTAGAACCGGATGTCGGACCGGCAGGACCCACCCGGTGGCACAACGCCGTCGGACACGGTGCCGGAAAGGCACATTGCGAGCGGAAAGGCCCCTCGTCGTGGCAGCACCGCAGAACTACCTCGCGGTCATCAAAGTCGTCGGCATCGGCGGCGGCGGTGTCAACGCCGTCAACCGAATGATCGAAGAGGGGCTCAAGGGCGTCGAGTTCATCGCGATCAATACCGATGCCCAGGCGCTGTTGATGAGCGATGCCGACGTCAAGCTCGACGTCGGCCGTGAACTCACCCGCGGTCTGGGCGCCGGAGCCAACCCCGAAGTGGGTGGCAAGGCGGCCGAGGATCACCGTGAGGAGATCGAAGAAGTCCTCAAGGGCGCCGACATGGTCTTCGTGACCGCAGGGGAGGGCGGCGGCACCGGAACAGGGGGCGCCCCGGTCGTGGCCAACATCGCCCGCTCCCTCGGCGCCCTGACCATCGGTGTGGTCACCCGGCCTTTCGGTTTCGAGGGCAAGCGCCGGGCCACCCAAGCCGAGTCCGGCATCGCGATGCTCCGAGAGGAGGTCGACACGCTGATCGTGATTCCCAACGACCGGCTCCTGTCGATCTCCGACCGTCAGGTCAGTGTCCTGGACGCCTTCAAGGCGGCCGATCAGGTCCTGCTCTCGGGTGTTCAGGGCATCACCGACCTGATCACGACGCCGGGCCTGATCAACCTCGACTTCGCCGACGTCAAATCGGTGATGTCCGGAGCAGGATCCGCGCTCATGGGAATCGGGTCCGCGAGAGGGGACGATCGGGCGGTCGCGGCCGCCGAGATGGCGATCTCCTCGCCCTTGCTCGAAGCCAGTATCGATGGGGCACACGGGGTCCTGCTCTCCATTCAGGGCGGGTCCGATCTGGGCCTCTTCGAAATCAACGAAGCCGCGCAACTGGTGGCCAACTCAGCGGCGTCCGAAGCCAACATCATCTTCGGCGCGGTCATCGACGACGCACTCGGGGACGAGGTCCGAGTGACGGTGATAGCCGCAGGATTCGACGAACCCGAGGTCACCGGGCCGGTCGTGCGGGAGCACAAGCCGGTGGACCCTCCTGAGGCCGACGCCCCCAAGGTGGGCATCACGTCCGGTCGGAGGGAGCCGTCCTCCGGGACGAGCCGACCCGCCGCGGGCGCGAGTGGGACGTCGGCCGACACCACGCCCTGGATCACCGGTACGGCCCGCCCCGAACGGAGCCGCCCCGCTCCTGCGCCCGAGCCGGCCCGGGAGCGGCCCACGCAGCACGCTCAGCCTGCTCGGCCCGCTGCACCTGCGCAGCCTTCTCGGCCTGCTGCGCCTGCGCAGCCCGCCGAGCCGGTACAGCCCGAGCAGAGCAGCCCGGTTCCCCGGGCTCCGGCCGAGCCCGAGGAACCGACCGCGCCCTGGCACCACCGGTCGGAACCCGAACCGCCGGCCGAGCCCGAGCCCGAGGCCCCGGTGCAGGAGGTCCCCGAGGACCCGGCCCCGCACGGCGGACCCGCTCCGCGCAGTGAGAGCACATACGGGCCCGCGGAGGAGCCCGAGGAGCAGGTCGAACGGGACGAGGAGCAGTCCGGCCCCATCCAGGCGGTCTCCGACAGCTCCTCAGAGCGCCGGGAGTCCTCGGCCCCCCGCCGCAGGGTCATCTTCGACGACCCCGACGACCTGGACGTGCCGGAGTTCCTGAAGTAGCTCTCCCGCACCCGGATATCATCGATGTGTCAACCGGCCCCGCCGATCCCGGCGGGGCCGTCGCCGCGCCGGGGGCACCCCAGGCCCCCGGTCCAGGGAAGGGCCACAGGCACACCGATGGGAAACGTCGTCGATCTCGGCCACGGGGTCCGGGCCGCCGTCACCGAGCGTGCGGGCGGTGTGAGCACCGCACCCTACGACTCGCTCAACATGGGTCTGGGAACAGGGGACCAGCGCGAGGCCGTCCTGGCCAACCGCCGGGCCGCGGCCACCGAGTACGGCTTCGACCCCGACCGCGTCGTGTGGATGAATCAGGTGCACAGCACCGATGTCCTGGTCGCCGACGCCCCTGGCGGGGTCGGTACCTGCGACGCGGTGGTCACCACACGCCCCGACCTGGTCCTGGCCTCGCTCGCCGCCGACTGCCTGCCGGTGATGGCCGCCGAGGGGCGTGCGGGGGTGCTGGGCGCGGCCCACTCCGGGCGCCAGGGCACCGCCGGAGGGGTCGCTGTGCGGTTGGTCGAGGAGATGGTGCGCCAGGGCGCCGAGCTCGACCGCATCAGTGTCTTCCTCGGCCCCACGATCTGTGGCTCCTGTTACGAGGTCCCGCCGGAGATGCAGGCCGAGACCGCACGTCTGGTTCCGGAGGCCGCCTCCACCACCCGGCAGGGCACCACCGGCGTGGACATGCTCGCCGCCGTGACCGCGCAGCTGTACGGGGCCGGTATCGGTCACGTCGCCGCCGACGGCCGCTGCACCCTGGAGAGCTCCGAACTGTTCTCCCACCGTCGCGGAGCCCCCACCGGGCGCTTCGCCTCGTTCGTCTGGCGCGGCTGAACCGCATGCTGCGTCCGGACCTTCGCGCTGTTCTGCTGTAGCGGGACGCACAGCGCCCTGCACCGACCCGAGAAGAGGAATCGCCACCGTGCCACCCACCGATCCCGAGCGCGTCGAGCAGGTCCGCGCAAATCTGCGGGCCGCCCGGTCCAGGATCGAGGCCGCCTGTACCGATTCCGGGCGCGACCCGAAAGAGGTGTCCCTGGTCGCGGTGACCAAGACCTATCCCGCCGACGATGTGCGCATTCTCGCCTCGCTGGGGGTGACCGACGTGGGGGAGAACCGTGACCAGGAGGCCGCGCCCAAGGTCGCGGAGACCGCCGACCTCGACCTGACCTGGCACTTCGTGGGCCAGCTCCAGAGCAACAAGGCCCGCTCGGTGGCCCGTTACGCCGACTACGTGCACTCGGTGGACCGTGCCAAGATCGCCCGCACGCTGGGGGAGGGTGCCGCGGCCGCCGAGCGCGGGATCACATGCCTGGTCCAGGTCAACCTCGACGAGGACTCCCGTGCCGGTGTGATCGGCAGCAGAGGAGGTGTGGACCCCTCCGACACGCTCGAGCTCGCCGACCGTATCGAAGAACAGGAACGGCTCTCGATCGGCGGTGTCATGGCGGTCGCACCCTTGGGAGGGGACCCCTCGCAGGCGTTCGCGCGTCTATACGAGGTGGCTTGCCGGTTGCGTGATCGTTACCCTCGGGCCACGGCGATCTCCGCGGGCATGAGTGGTGACCTCGAGGCCGCGATCGAGCGAGGAGCAACACACCTGCGGATCGGCACGGCGTTGCTCGGAGAACGGGAACCCATCGTGGGGTAATGTCCCCACATGGACCTTGGGGCCCGTCTGTGGAGTTCGCCCGGATGAGCGAATGGCCCACCCACCAGGGGTTGGCGGGCGAGTACAGAGGAAGTCGGCTGCGGTGAAGACCGCGGGGACGACGGAGGGCATGAGATGGCCGGCGCGATGCGCAAGATGGCGGTCTACCTCGGCCTCGTGGAGGACGACCGTTACGATCACCGCTATGCGGACGAATATGATGAGTTCGACGATTTCGACGAGGTCGTGGACGAGCAGCGTGACCGTGACGCAGTCGCTCCGCGAGAAGAGGGAACACGAGGCGAGGACGTGAGCGACACCGGCGACTACCCGGGAACGGGTGACCGACGGGCTGGAACGACCGCGACCGCTTCGATGGACGACCTCGCTCGGATCACCACGCTCCATCCGCGCACGTACAACGAGGCGCGTACGATCGGAGAACACTTCCGGGAAGGCACTCCGGTGATCATGAACCTGACCGAGATGGTCGACAGCGACGCCAAGCGTCTCGTCGACTTCGCGGCTGGTCTGATCTTCGGTCTGCATGGCAGTATCGAACGCGTGACCAACAAGGTGTTCCTGCTGTCCCCGGCCAACGTCGAAGTGACCGCGGAAGACAAGGCGCGGATCGCTGAGCGAGGGTTCTTCAATCAGAGCTAGACCATCACATTTGTCCAGAGATTGGGTCGAGGAACGACCGTGAGTATCGTCCTGTCCGTGCTGCTCGCCGCACTCCAGCTGTTCGTGTTCGTGCTGATTGCGAGAGTGGTCCTGGAGATGGTGCAGTCCTTCTCCAGGACGTGGCGCCCCAGCGGGTTCGTGCTCGTGCTCGCCGAGATCGTCTACACGATCACCGACCCACCCCTGAAGTTCCTGCGGAAGTTCATCAAACCGGTGCGTTTGGGGAGCATCGCACTCGACCTGAGTGTCCTGGTCCTCTTCCTCATCGTGTGGATTCTCATGAGCTTCATCGGGGCACTGCAAGTCGCTTAGGGACCTGCGCCCGGGGCTGAAAAAGCAACCTCGGGCTCCGCTATGTGGTCTTGGTCATGATCTGGATTGCCGTGAGGTCACGATCAGGTAGCGTCCCTACGGACAGACTCCAAGCGCGCCAAGGAGACGAACATGCCGCTGACACCCGCCGATGTGCGGAACAAGCAGTTCAGCACGACCCGGCTTCGACCGGGGTATGACGAAGAGGAGGTCGACGCCTTCCTCGACGAGGTCGAGTCCGAGCTCGACCGCCTCATCCAGGAGAACGAGGAGCTGCGCGGCAAGCTGGCCGAGTGCCTGCGGGGCAAGGTGCCCAACGCCGGCATGCAGGACTTCCAGCAGCCCCAGGAGCAGCAGCAGGCCCCTGAGCAGCCTCAGCAGCAGCCCCAGCAGCAGCCCGAGCCGGCCCAGCCCCAGCCTCAGCCCCAGGCGCAGGCGCAGGCCCCCGCCGAGCCCCAGCCGCAGGCTTCCCAGGCCCCCGTCGCCCCCGTTCCCCAGATGCCCGCCGGAATGACCGGTGCCAACCTCGCCATGGGCGGCGAGGAGAACATGGACACCGCCTCCCGCATCCTCGCCCTGGCTCAGCAGACCGCCGACCAGGCGATCTCCGACGCGCGCCGCGAGGCCGACGAGACGCTCGGCCGTGCCCGCAACGAGTCCGAGGACATCCTCGGCAAGGCTCGTCGCCAGGCCGACCAGATCATCGGTGAGGCCCGCGCCCGTTCCGAGAACCTGGACCGCGACGCCCAGGAGCGCCACCGCCAGGTCATGGGCAGCCTCGTGCAGCAGCGCGAGGAGCTGGAGCACAAGGTCAACGTCCTCAAGGACTTCGAGCGCGAGTACCGCAGCCGCCTCAAGGACTACTTCGAGCGACAGCTCAACGAGCTCAAGAACGAGGAAGAGAAGGCCAAGTCGGCCGACATCAACCCGAACACCACGGGTGGCTTCCAGACCATGGGCCCGCAGTCCGGCGGTAACCCGGGCATGCAGCAGCAGCCCAACCCCGGCGCCAACCCCTTCGGCCAGCCCGAGCCGGCTCAGCACGGCGGCGGCTACCACCCCGGTGAAGCCCCGCACGAGCGGCGCTGACACCAAACGGCCGTGACGACAGCGGCCTGTTCGGCTCCGAACAAGTGAAGACTCCGGTACGACACGTGTAAAGGCCTTGGTCGACCCGTGATCCTCAGCATCCTCGCGACCGTGGCGGTCCTGGCGGCGATCGCCGTCATGCTCTCCGCCCTGGTGTTCGCCGAGACGGTTCTGGTGTACATCGCACTGGGCCTCGGCGCTACGAGCGTCCTCCTCCTGGTCGGTGCTCTCGTGCAGCAGAGGAGCGGTACGACCGGACCGGAACCCGAGCTCTCCGGGACGGACGGTTTGGGGAAGTCGTCCGTCCCCGTAACACAGGCAGGGGCCCTCGCGACGGGGGCCACAGCCATGGATTCCGTGCCCGACACGGCCGAGCCGGAGGACAGCAGGCGCGTGCCCGCACCGGCGAGCGAGCCGGTGCGGGATGTCTCTGTCCCAGGGACCGACACCGTGGAGGAGGGCACCGAATACGGAGACCCGGAGTACGAGGTCCCCCGTTGGCAGACGCCCACCCAGGGCGACCGGCCCGCCCCGGACAGGGGCCACGTCCCCGCTCCGGAGGAATGCACCGACGAGGAGAGGACCTCCGCCCCTGCCGCAACGGCGGGCGCCTCGGTCTTCGACGACGAAGAGGTCCCCTTCTCGAACAGCGTCCGCGAAGCGGAAGCCGAGAGCGAGGAGAGCGGCGACCCTTCCTGGAACTTCCCTCCCGTTGCGGACACGGTCCCCGACGAGGAGCAGACTTCCGCGCCCGAACAGGCCGAGCCCGAAGAGGCTCCCGCGACGGCGCGTGATCCCGGCACCGATGACGGCGAACCCGTTAACGAGGACGGTACGGACGCCTCCGGTGCCGAGGCCCTCGAGGACGATGAGCCCGCGGAGGCCCTCGAGGACGAAGGACCCGCCACCGAGCTCTCCGGCCCCCGAGAGGATGCGGATCCCGAGCTCACCTCCGACACCGTGGACGGGGTTTCCGAGGACGATCGCCCCGCGGAGAGCGTGCGCTCCTCCGATGAGGACCGGGGGACGGCCACAGAGGTCGAGCCCGACACGGAGGGCCCCGCCGAGGCCGAGGACGGACAGGACGTCCCCGAGGACGGGACCGCGTCCGCCGAGGCCGGTACCGAAGAGCCGCTCGAGCGCGAGTCGGCCGACGACGATCCTGTTCCGGCCCCCGAGGCGGGCCAGGACGAGGAACCGGGCCAGGCCACCGAGGACGGGCCCTCGGTCGACGGGACGGCGGCGGAGGACAGCGATGCCGAACAGGTCCCCGCCGACGCCGACACCGGGACCCCCGAGGACGAGGCGGGCGAACACGCCGTCGCTTACGCGGTCATCGTCGACAGCGACCCTGCTGCTCGTGAGACCGACACCGTGAGTGCTGAGGACCCCGGTTCCTCCCGCTGACACCGCTGCCGCACGCTTGCGCGCTGTGCTCCCCGCTCCAGTGCCCGTGCGGCCGGGGCCGCCCCTGAGCGGCGAGTGCGGCCCGTACACGTAGAGGGGTGGGAGCCCGTGGCCCCCACCCCTCCGCGCGTGTGCGGCCGGTCAGGCCTTACAGAACCCGAAGGTCACCCCGAACTCCTCCGAGCTCGCGATGAACAGGTCTCCCTCGACCTCACCGGCGGCGAACGCGTCCGCAAGCACCTCGCCGGCGATCGCCTCGCCGTGCTCCTCCAACGTCGGCGCGGTCTCCTCGGAGGCCGACCAGCGCACGTGGATCCGGTCGGAGACGTCCAGGCCGCTGCGTTTGCGCGCCTCCTGGAGCATCCGCACCATCTCCCGGGCCAGGCCGGAGCGGCGCAGTTCCGGGGTCAACTCCAGGTCCAGTGCGACCGTCGCCCCCGGTTCCGAGGCCACCGCCCAGCCCTCGCGGGGCTGCTCGGTCACCAGGACCTCGTCGGCGCTCACCTCCACGGGTTCACCCTCGACCTCCACCTGGCCCCAGCCGGTGCCGCGCACCTGCTCGACCAGGGCGGCCGGGTCGGCGGCCTGGATGGCCCCGGCCACCAGCGGCGTGCGCTTGGCGAAGCGCTTGCCCAAGGCCCGGAAGTTCGGCTTGACCGTGTAATCGACCAGGTCGCCGCCGACCGTGGACAGCGACTCCAGGGACTGCACGTTCAGTTCCTCGGCCACCTGCGCGCGCAGCTGCTCCGGCAGACCCGCGAAACCCTCGGCGCCCACCAGAGCCCGGCCCAGCGGCTGGCGGGTCCGCACAGCAGAGTCCACCCGTGCCGAACGGCCCAGCTCCACCAGACGGCGGGTCAGGGCCATGTTCCGGGACAGCTCCTGGTCGACCAGGTCCTCGCGGTACTCCGGCCACGACGCCAGGTGCACCGAGTCGGCCGCCCCCGGACGACGCAGGGCCGACCACACGTGATCGGTCAGGAACGGCACGATCGGGGCCATCAGCAGCGTGACGGTCTCCAAAGCCTCGAAGAGCGTGGCGAAGGCCGAGGCCCCCTCGGGGGTGGAGGACCCGCCCCAGAACCGGCGCCGGGAACGGCGCACGTACCAGTTGGAGATGTCGTCCACGAAGGCGGTCAAGCGTCGGCCCGCGCCCGCGGTGTCGAAGTCCTCCATCGCCCGGGTGACGTCGCGGACGACCTCGTTGAGTTCCGAGAGCAGCCAGCGGTCCAGCAGCGGACGGTCCTGCGGGGCCGGCGCCTCGGCCAGCTTCGTGTGGTCCCATCCCTCACCGGCGTTCGCGTAGAGGGTGAAGAAGGAGACCGTGTTGTAGTAGGTCAGCAGGACCTTGCGGACGATCTCCTCCAGGACCGTGTGGCCCACCCGGCGAGCCGTCCACGGCGAACCGCTGGCCAGCATGAACCAGCGCAGCGCGTCGGCACCGTGCCGGTCCATGACCGGGATCGGTTCCAGGACGTTGCCCAGGTGCTTGCTCATCTTGCGGCCGTCCTCGGCGAGGATGTGGCCGAGCACGACCACGTTCTCGAACGAGTTGCGGCCGAACACGAGCGTGCTCACGGCCAGTAGTGAGTAGAACCATCCGCGGGTCTGGTCGATGGCCTCCGAGATGTACTGGGCCGGGAAGTTGGCCTCGAAGGTCTCCTTCTCACGGTGCGGGGCGCCCCACTGCGCGAAAGGCATGGACCCGGAGTCGAACCAGGCGTCGATGACCTCCGGGACCCGGCGGGCGACCCGCTCCTCCTCGGGCAGCGACGGGTCGGCGTCGGGGTCGGGGATGACGATGTCGTCGACGTAGGGGCGGTGCGGGTCCAGGTTCGACAGGTCCTGCCCGCTGAGCTCGCTCAGCTCGGCCAGCGATCCCACACAGATCTGGCGTCCGTCGGGGTACTCCCAGATCGGCAGGGGGGTGCCCCAGTAACGGTTGCGCGAGAGCGCCCAGTCGACGTTGCCGCGCAGCCACTCGCCGAAGCGGCCCTCCTTGACGTTCTCCGGAACCCAGTTCGTGGCCTGGTTCTGCTCGATGAGCTGATCCTTGACGGCCGTGGTGCGGATGTACCAGGACGGAACCGCGTAGTACAGCAGCGGCGTGTGGCAGCGCCAGCAGTGCGGGTAGGAGTGCTCGTACTTCTGGTGCCGAAAGAGCAGTCCGCGCTCCTGGAGATCGCGCACCAGCGTCTTGTCGGCCGTCTTGAAGAACTCGCCCCCGATCAGGTCCAGGTCGGCCTCGAACGTGCCGTCGGGGCGCACCGGGTTGACCACGGGCAGGCCGTAGGCGCGGCACACGACCATGTCGTCGCCACCGAAGGCGGGGGACTGGTGCACCAGACCGGTACCGTCCTCGACGGTGACGTAGTCGGCGAGCACGATGTAGTGTGCCGTCTCGTCGAACTCCACCAGCTCGAACGGGCGCTGGTAGGACCAACGCTCCATCTCGTTGCCCTCGAAGCGCTCCCCGGTCAGTTCCCAGCCCTCGCCGAGGACCTTCTCGAAAAGCGGGCGGGCCAGGACCAGGCGCTCGTTGCCGTCGGTGGCGACCACGTACTCCACGTCCGGGTGTACCGCCACGGCGGTGTTGGACACCAGGGTCCACGGGGTGGTGGTCCACACCAGCAGCGAGGTCGGGTGTTCGGGCGAGGCGAGCGGTCCGGAGGTGACCGGGAGACGCACGTACACCGACGGGTCGGTCACCGTCTCATAGCCCTGGGCCAGCTCGTGGTCGGACAGGGTGGTGCCGCAGCGCGGGCAGTAGGGGCTGATGCGGTAATCGCGCACCAGCAGGTCCTTCTCCCAGATCTGCTGGAGGGCCCACCACACCGACTCCACGTACTGCGCGTCCATGGTGCGGTAGGCCTCGTCGGTGTTGACCCAGTATCCCATGCGCTCGGTCATGGCGGTGAACGCGTCCACGTTGCGCATGACCGACTCGCGGCAGCGGGCGTTGAACTCGGCGATGCCGAATTCCTCGATGTCCTTCTTGCCGCTCAGGCCCAGTTCCTTCTCCACGGCGACCTCGACCGGCAGGCCGTGGCAGTCCCAGCCGGCCTTGCGGTCGACATGGTAGCCGCGCATCGTGCGGAACCGGGGGAAGACGTCCTTGAACGCACGCGCCTCGACGTGGTGCACACCGGGCACACCGTTCGCGGTGGGCGGGCCCTCGTAGAAGACCCAGGAAGGTTTGCCGCGGGTCTGTTCGAGCGAGCGCTCGAAGATGTTCTCCTTCGACCACCGGTCGAGGATCTCGCGCTCGGTCGCAGGAAGGTCGATCTGCGCGGGCAACTGCGGGAGCGCGCGGGGATCGCCGGGCCGGGGGTGGTCGGTCACCGTCGTAACCTCTCTCCATCAGGAAGGGCCTGACGGAGGGACGAGGCGGACCCCGCGGTACCACCCTCCTTGGAGCCGCGGCCGGGCCGCGGTTCCCACTTCGTTACGCCGGTGCCGGTTCTACTGGGGGCATCGAGCGCCCTGTTCCTCCGGCGGCTCCGGGGTGATCTTCGCGCTGGCCGTACCCCCGGGCTCCCACCGTCCCCGGGTCGCTGGGCGGGCCGACCGCGGGGGCCGTGCTCCAACCGGTCGGTGCCAGCGTTACTCTCCCCATCGACACCATTCGCACGTCAGGATATCGCAGCGGAGCAATGCAAGATCCGCTGTTTCCGGAGGAGGAAGAGGTCCATGGCCAAGGGCACAGGCGCCGTCATGGTCACGCTGCCCCAGCGTGAGGACGCCGACGAGCTGGCCGAGCAGCTCCATGAGCAGGGCTACGAACCCTGTTCGGTACACCGGGAGATGCTCGCCGGGGAGGACGATGCCGAGGACGTCGACTGGGTCATCGAGGTGCAGGTCGGCCCGCACGGGGGGCCGGCAATCTTCGACGAGACCCACCTGGGCCTGCTCGCCGAGGACTACGGAGGTTTCGCCGCGGTGACATGATCGGGGCCGCGGTGGAGCGGCCGGGGCGGGCCCCTGTACGGTCGCGACCGTGACCTGCGCACGGGGCTCGCCGGCCGGCCCTTCCCGGCCGTGTCGGGCGCCGCACCCGTCTGCCTGGATCGTTGCCTCGTGTCCGTTCTTTGCTTAGGCTTCGCCGCACCAGTCGGGCCGACTCCCCGGGACCCACCGTCAGCCGGGGAGGGAACGGCCCGCAAACCGACGGGGAAGGACGCAAACCCATGAAGGCCACCGAAGCCGCCGATCTCCTGGTCCGCGCCGGTGAGGACCCTTGGACCGCCGAGGAACTCGGCCAGGTGCGCCGGCAGCTGGAGGAGGAGACCTCCTTCCAGCGCGAAGAGCTGGCCCAGAACGAGAGCGAACTCACCGAACGCCTCGCCGACCCGGTCGAGGGCGCCGGTGACGACACCGCGGACACCGGGGCCAAGGCTTTCCAGCGCGAGCACGATCTGGCGTTGGCCTACAATACTCGTGACCTGCTCGCGCAGAGCGAGAAGGCGATCGAACGGATGGACGCGGGAACCTACGGGGTCTGTGAGTCGTGTGGCCGGGCGATCGGGAAGGCCCGCCTGCAGGCCTTTCCGCGCGCCACCCTGTGCGTCCCCTGCAAACAGCGCGAGGAGCGTCGCTGACTGAGACGGAGCCCCCCGGGGACCACAACATGACCACGACCGAAGAAGCCGTCGGAAGGCCCCGCAGATACGTCCTGCTCATGGGGGTCGCCCTCACCGCGCTCGTCGTCGACTTCCTCACCAAGGAATGGGCGCTGGCCGCCCTCACCCCTGGTGAATTCGTCGACGTGATCGGTGAGTTCCTCCAGTTCACCCTGGTGTTCAACACCGGGGCGGCTTTCTCGCTGGGCACCGGGTACACGTGGTTGTTCACCATCATCTCCACCGTCGTGGTCCTCGCCATCGGCTACATGGGGTGGCGTGTACGCAGCCCCTGGTGGGGTGTGACGCTGGGCCTGATGCTGGGAGGTGCCGCGGGCAACCTGATCGACCGCTTCTTCCGCCCGCCCGGTCCCTTCGAGGGCGCGGTCGTGGACTTCCTCAGTGTCCCGAACTGGCCCGTGTTCAACATCGCGGACTCGTGTGTGGTGGTCGGTGCGGTCCTGGTCGTGGTGCTGACCTTCAAGGGCATCAACCTGGACGGCACCCCGGCCTCGGACGAAAACGCCGGGGGCACCACTGGGGCCGACCGCCCTGAGCAGACCGAGGACCGCAACGACGACGCCGAGGGAAAGGCCGAGACCGACGCCGAACGCGGCGAGTCCGGTGACGGACCCGGTGAAGGGAGGGACCAGTGAGCGACACCCGCAGTCTGCCCGTGCCCGACGGGCTGGAGGGCGACCGGCTCGACGCGGCCATCGCACGCATGTTCGGCCTCTCGCGCACCCGGGCGGCCGAGATCATCACCGCCGGCGACGTCCTGCTCGACGGCACGGAGGCCGGAAAGTCCGACCGGGTCCAGGCCGGCGCCTGGCTCCACATCACGCTCCCGCCGCCCCCCAGCGCCCCGGTCCCGCGGGCCGAGGCGGTCCCGGGGATGACGATCGTGCACGAGGACGCCGACATCATCGTGGTCGACAAGCCCATCGGTGTCGTCGCCCACCCCACGGTCGGCTGGACCGGTCCCAGTGTTCTGGAGGGTCTGCTGGCCTCGGGCGTGCAGCTGGCCACCAGCGGCGCGGCCGAACGCCAAGGCATCGTGCACCGGCTCGACGCCAACACCACGGGTCTGATGGTCGTGGCCAAGAGCGAGACCGCCTACAGCGTCCTCAAGCGGGCCTTCAAGGAACGCACGGTCGACAAGCGCTACCACACGCTCGTCCAGGGCCGCCCCGACCCGTTGCGCGGCACCGTCGACGCCCCCATCGGGCGCCACCCCGCAGGTGACGGACGCTGGGCCGTGGTCAGTGACGGACGACCCTCGGTGACGCACTACGACACCGACGAGGCCTTTCGCGCCGCCAGCCTGCTGGAGGTCAAGCTCGAGACCGGGCGCACCCACCAGATCCGGGTGCACATGGCCGCGCTGCGCCACCCGTGCGTGGGCGACATCCTCTACGGCGCCGATCCCACGCTCGCCGAACGCCTCGGGGTGCGCCGCCAGTGGTTGCACGCCGTGCGGCTGGGCTTCGACCACCCCACCGAGGGCCGCCCGGTGGAGTACTCCAGCCCCTACCCGGACGACCTCGCCCAGGCCGTCGAGCAGCTGCGCGAGGATTGACCTCTTCGGAGGCACCGCCTCCACACCGGCCGCAGGGCCCCGGCCCGACCAGGGCCCTGCCCGGCTCCCGTACCGTACTCAGTCCCCCGGCAGGAGATCGGACAGGGCCGCCGACGGACTGATGGCATCGGGGTCGGTGCGTACGTCCACCAATGTCGGGGCCTCCGCGGCGACCGACTCGGCCAAGGCCTTGTCCAACCCTTCGCGGCTGTCCACCGTGGCCCCGCGCGCACCCAGCGACCGCGCGAACCCGGCCAGGTCCAACGGCCCGCTGATGCGTGTGCCGGACATCCGCCCGAGCTCACGCGCCTGATGCATGGCGATCGTGCCGTACAGGCCGTTCTGGAACACCACCACCGTGATCGGGGCGCCCACCCGCACCGCGGTCTCCAACTCCATGCCCGTCATCGTCGTGCCGCCGTCCCCGGCCACCGCCACCACCGTGCGCTCGGGCCGGGCCACCTTCGCCGCCACCGCCGCGGGCACCGCGTACCCCATGGCCCCGCTCGTCGGCGCCAGCTGGGTCCCGGGATGCCGGTACCACCAACCCCGGTGCAGGAACGCCGCGAAGTTGCCCGCGTCGTTGGTCAGCAGGGTGTCCTCCGGCAACACCTCGCGCATGCCCTCCACCACATTCCACGGGTGCAGACCCGGGCCCTTGTGCTGCTCGACCGCGCGCGGGGGCCGGGTGCTCTCCACCCACACCCGGCGGGCCGCGCTCCAGTCCCGGAAGGAGGAGGGCAGCCGTGACCCCATCAGGCAGGACAGCGCCGCTCCGGCGTCGGCGACCGCACCGAGCCACAGGTCGGTACCGGCCCCTACCTGGCGCGGGTCGGCGTCGATCTGGGCGATTCGGGCTTCCGGGGAGGGCAGCCGGTACCCCTGGGTCGTCGTCTCGCTCAACCGGGAGCCCACCACCAGCACCGCATCGGCCTCACGGAGTGCCTCCAGGGTCGGGGGCGCACTGCCCAGCCCCAGATGGCCCAGGTAGAGCGGATGGTCGTTGGGGAAGACGTCCTGACGCCGCCACGAGGAGTAGACCCCCGCGCTGAAGTGCTCGGCCACCCGCACCAGCTCCTCGCGTGCGCCGCGTGCGCCCCCGCCGGCCACGATCACCGGACGCACCGCCCTGGTCAGCCACGTCGCCAACCGGTCGCGGTCGCGTTCCGACAACGGCGGGCGGGGCGGCTCGTACCCGGCCCGCTCCAGTGGCACCGCCACCCGCTCACCGAACAGGTCTCCCGGCACCGCGATCGCCACCGGACCCGGACGGCCGCTCGTGGCCACCCGGACCGCCTCCGCGGTCACCTCGGCCAACCGGTCGGCACGGTGCACGGTCGTCGACCACTTCGTGATGGGCGCGTAGAACGCGGTCAGGTCGACCTCCTGGAAGGCCTCCCGCCCCAGCCGGTCGGTCTCGGCCTGCCCCAGGAACACGATCATCGGGGTGGAGTCCTGGTGGGCGGTGTGTACCCCGACCGCGAGGTTGGCGGCACCGGGACCGCGTGTGGCGGCCGCCACTGCCGGGACCCCGGTGAGCTTGCCCTCGGCCTCGGCCATGAACCCGGCACCGCCCTCGTGACGGGTCGAGACCAGATCCATGTGCTCGTGCCGGTCGATCGCGTCGGACAGCTCCAGGAAACTCTCGCCGGGAACGGTGTAACAGCGCCGGACCCCGGCGCCGGCCAGGACCTCCACGACCGCCTGTGCGGCTGTGGAGTCGGAGGTGGGAGTGGGGGTGGGGGAGGTGGCCATGGGGCGGGTCCTTCCATCGTCGCAAGGTCCACTCGTCGGCCCGGTGGCCCTCTTGTGGAGGGTGCGGGCGCGAACCGGTGGGTGACCGGGCTCGTGCGGCCGACTCTTGCACCCCCACCGGGGGTGGTCAAGAACACATCAGCCCCCTGTGGACGAGCGCGGCTCAACCCCAGCCCAGCGCCCGCATCCCCGCCGTCGTCGCCGCCGCGGCCACGATCACCACCAGGAACGGTGCTCGTAGAACCAGGGCACACACGGCCGCGCCCAAGCCCGCCATCCGGGCCCCGTCCCAGGCCAGCGTCTGTCCGTCCCCGAGCGCTTCCACGGCGATGAGCGCTGCCAGCAGCGCCAGCGGCACGGCCACGGCGAAGCGCTGCACCCACGGGTTGTCCAGTACCGACCGGGGCGCCGCCAGCCCCGCGTACTTGAGCAGGTAACAGCCGGCCGCCGTGGCGATCAGCGCGATCCACAGGGTCATCTGCCCGCCCCCTCGGTGTCGTCGGTGGCCTCGGTGGTCGTGGCGGCCGGGGAGGAGGGCGCGGGCCCGAGCAGGGCCACACAGGCCGCGCACGCGGACAGCAGTACCGGCACCCCCGGAGGCAGGAACGGCGTCGTCGCCAGCGCGAGCCCCGCGCCCAGCCCCGACACGAACCAGGCGCGCGGCCCGCCCTCACGCAGGCGCGGCCACAACAGGCCCAGGAAGACCGCCGGGCCGACCACGTCCAACCCCAGGGCGTCGATGTCGTGCACCCGGTCGGTGGCCGAGGCCCCCACCAGCGTGGTCAGCACCCAGAACGTGCCCAGAACCGAGTAGCTCGTGATGAAGGCCAGGCGGGACGAAGCCCGGTCCGGCTGGGCCAGCGTCACGGCCGTGGTCTCGTCGATGACCCCGTGCGCGGCCACCATCCGGCGCGGCCCCCGCCACCCGAGCAGGTCGGCCAGGCGCAACCCGTACAGGGTGTTGCGTGCTCCCAGCAGCAGGGCGCCCAGCACCCCGGCCACGAGGCTGCCGCCCCCGGCGACCACCCCGACCAGCGCGAACTGGGAAGCCCCGGTGAAGACGAACAGGCTCGTGAATACGGCCTGTGCTGGGGAGAGGCCCGCCGTCACGGCAGTGGTACCGAACGCGAGTCCGGCGGCCCCCACCGCCACACCGATACCGACGCTGTCGCGCACGGCAGGTGTCCTCAGAACGGAGAAGTCTGTCATGAGAACCGAGATTACGGTGCCTGTGCGGTCCTGAATGCGGTGGGGACGGGACAGATCCGCCCCGCCCACCTTCTAGTGTGCGTGCATGAGCCTTTCCGAGCCCGGGACGGCCACGTCCCAGCAGATCCGCCCGGCCGAGGGCGAGCGTGACCGCGCCGCGGTGTTCGTCATCCGCGGTGCGGTGTTCGTCGCCGAACAGAACGTTCCCGTCGAGGAGGAGTGGGACAGCCGCGACGCCGACGCCGACCACCTCCTCGCCCTGCACGGCGGTGTGCCCGTCGGTACCGTCCGCATGCTCGTCGAGCAGGAGGGGGTGGGCCTGCTGGGGCGCCTGGCCGTCCTGCCGCAGGCACGCGGCACCGGGGCCGGCAGGGCGCTGGTGCGGGCCGCGGAGGAACGCGCCCGTGAGCACGGTCTGCGGTCGGTGGAGCTGCACGCCCAGACACATGCCCTCGGTTTCTACCAGAGCCTCGGCTACAGCGCGCACGGCGAGGAGTTCCTCGACGCGGGTATCCCGCATCTGCACATGGAACGCGATCTGTCCTGATCCCGACCGGCCCTGATCCGGGGCCGGTGGTTCCGGTCACCGCACGAAGTGAGCAGCAGCGCACTTTCCGTCGGAATACCACCGAGCGGCATTCGGTTCGTGGTTGGTGCCCCCAGCCGGACCAATCACCGACCCCTACGAGGAACACATGACGGTCAACACGCAGCCGGTCGCCGAGCGCCCCGATCCCCGCGCCTTCGGTCTGCCCGTGGTCGAGCAGGACCAGATCCCCGATGAGCTGCGCTCCCTCGTCGCCGGCGTCCGTAGCCTCGTGGAGGCCGTGGCCAACACCGAGGCCGACCCCGCCACCCTCGCCGAGGCAGAGGAGACGGTCCGGGCCCTCACTGACAGGATCGACACCGGCCACCGCCAGGTCGGCACCATGGTCCGCCGCGCCATGGACGACGGCACCGACGAGCTCGGCACCATCACCAACATCGTCGCCGGGCCCACCAACCCCGCCGCCCCGCCCCTGGACCTGGAGCGCGTCGAGGGCGGTGTGCAGGGCACGGTCACCCTCTCCACCACCTACCAAGGACCCCCCGGACTCGTGCACGGCGGCTGGATCGCCGCACTCCTCGACCAGGCCGTCGGCAGCGCCTCCGCAGTCGAGACCAGCCCCGGTCTGACCGCCAAGATCGAGGTGAACTACCGCAACCCCACCCCGCTGTTCACCCCGCTCGAGATCAGTGGCCGGGTCGTGCGCACCGAACGCCGCAAGGTCTACGTCAGCGGCTGGATCCGCGCCAACGGCCAGGTCACGGCCGAGGCCGAGGCCCTCATGATCCGTGTCCCGATGGAGGAGGGCTGAGGTCCGACCCTCCTGCTATGGTGTTTCCCGTGAACCACTACCGCGCATTCGTGTTTGGGCAGCCGACGGTCCCGTCGGCCGCTCCCGCGTGAGCGCGGCCGGGGATCGTCGGCAACAGAGCATCGGGTACCGCCCGGTGCTCTTTCGCTTTCCAGGCGGCCGGCGCCCCGGTGCACACCCCCGAGGGACGGCGGCCGCGCCAGAGCCCACAGGGAGGACACCGTGCACCGCACCAGCGCCCAGGACACACCCCGCGAGGACATCCGGCACCTGCGCGGCCGCATCGACCGCATGGACGCCGAACTCGCCGCACTCCTCGAACGACGCGCCCTCGTCGCCGCCGAGGTCCAGCGCCTCAAGCCCGTCGGTTACTTCGCCGGCCGCGACACCGAACGCGAACGCGCCCTCGTGGAGCGTATGGCCGAGCACGCACCCCGCCTCGGAACCGAACGCCTGGCCACCGTCATGGACGCCGTCATCACCACCGGGCTCTCCGCAGCCCAGGAGGAGACCGGTACCGCCGGTCCGTGAGACCCGGGCGCCTCAGCTCCGCACGTCCACGTCCGCCCACACCAGACGGTGGTCCGAACTCGGGAAGGGCCGGTCGCCCGTCAGCCTGAACAGCGGCTCGTCGGCGGCCGGCCAGAACACCCCCGCACCCCGCACCCCCAGGTCACGGGCGGGAAGCACGTAGTCGACCCGCAGATGGCCCTCGGTCCGCGGGCCGGCCGGGTCCAGCGCCGCCGCACCGAGCCCGCCCCGGCTCCTCGGCACCGGATCCTGGACCGCCGGGTGCTCCAACAACTGCCGGACCGCCTTGGGGTGGGCCGAACCCGCGTGCGGATCCGCGTTCAGGTCGCCTGCGACCACGAACGGGGCCAGCGGCGACAACCCGCCCCGGTGCCCCTGGTCGTCGTAGAGGTGCCCGGCCGCCCCCGAGAGGTAGTCCACCCAGAACCGGATCTCGTCATGGTTGCGCAGCACGTTGCGCCGCTCCGGGCCGTCGAACGTCGGAGGGGTCGGGTGCGAGGCCAACAGGTGCACCGGGCGTCGGCCCCCGGCCTCCACCGGCACGTCCCAGTGGGCCTTGGACGACAGACGCATCACCTCGCGCGCCGCCGCGTCGTGGAACGGGCGCCCCGTGCCCGGGTCGGTGGGCAGCAGCGCGCCGGGCAGGTCCGCCCACCGGAACCGGCGGAAGGTGCGCACCCGGTCGGTCAGGAGCGGCAGCCGTGAGAACACCACCATCCCGTACTGGCCGGGAAAGAGCCCGAAACCGAAGGCGTCGGCCGCGTAGTCGATGCTCCCGGGCCGCGTGGCCACACGCCCGTTGCCGTCCAGATCGGCCCCGGAGGCCACTCCGGTGTTGACCGGGCCCGTGTACACGTAGGGGTAGTCGATCCCCCGGGTACCGCGCCTGCCCCGGGCGAGGTAGTTGTCCCGGAACAGGCGCGGCCCCAGGTGGTGCGGATCGTGGTCGAACTCGTTGACCAACAGTACGTCCGGGCGCACCCGCTGCACGATCTCGGCGACGTTGCGGATCTGGTGGTGTCCGGGGACGGACAGGTCCGCCAGCAGCTCGCCGGGCTCGGCTCTGCTCAACGCGGCGTTGAAGGTCGCGAACCGTACCGCTCCCTCGGGCGGGGGAGGCGGCACCGAGGACGGCGCCCGGTGGGAGGGGGCCGCCCGCACACCCGAGGACGCCAGGACCAGGGTCGCGGGGGAACCGCCTGTGCGTGGGCCCATGGGCCGAGGTCCTCCCGGTCGCTCTCGTGTGTCCACGGGCCCACGGGCCCGGCGGGCCGTGTCCCTGTGCTCGGCTGCCAGCTTAAGGAAGCCCCGGGCCGCCGGCGCCGCTTCCACCGGAACGCGCCTCCGGGGCGCCCCGAGGTGATCCGTGCCGCCCTCGTCCACAGGTTCCGGTACAGGCCCCCGGCGGGCCCGCGTTGGGGCTAGGCTCGGAGATCTACGCACGATTCCTTCACCGATTCCTCCCGGGGGCAGCCGCGCCATGGCCGATTCCTTCGCTCACCTGCACGTCCACACCGAGTACTCGATGCTCGACGGGGCGGCCAAGCTCAAACCGCTCTACCAGGAAGCGGCCCGGTTGGGCATGCCCGCGGTGGCGATGACCGACCACGGCAACATGTTCGGTGCCTACGAGTTCTTCCAGCAGTCCAAGGGCACCGGCGTCAAACCCATCATCGGGATCGAGGCCTACGTGGCCCCCGAGTCGCGTTTCCACAAGAAGCGGGTCTTCTGGGGCCGGGCCAGCGGCAGCGACGACGCGGCGGCCGAGGGCGGCAAGGACATCTCCGGCGGTGGCCGCTACCTGCACATGACGATGCTGGCCGAGAACGAGAAGGGCCTGCGCAACCTGTTCCGGATGAGCTCGCTGGCGTCCATGGAGGGCTACTACATGAAGCCCCGCATGGACCTGGACCTCATGCAGGAGTACAGCGAAGGGGTCATCGTCTCCACCGGCTGCCCCTCGGGCGGTGTGCAGACCCGGTTGCGGTTGGGCCAGGAGGAGGAGGCGGTCGCCTACGCGGGCACGCTTCAGGAGATCTTCGGCAGGCAGAACGTGTACCTGGAGCTGATGGACCACGGGGTCCCCATCGAGAAGCAGGTGCGCGACGGTCTGCTGCGGGTGGGCAAGAAGCTGGACATCCCGCCGCTGGTGACCAACGACTCGCACTACGTGTACGAGTCGCAGGCCTCGGCCCACGACGCCCTGCTGGCCGTGGGGGTGGGCAAGAACCTGGACGACCCGGCCCGGTTCCGGTTCAACGGGTCGGGTTATTACCTCAAGACCGCCGACGAGATGCGCGCGCTCCTGAATTTCGAGGAATGGGCGCAGGGGTGCCGCAACACGTTGGAGGTGGCCGAGCGCATCGCTCCGGACGCCTACGACAACGTCTTCGCCCACCGCGACCTCATGCCGGCCTTCCCCATCCCGGAGGGGGAGACCGAGTCCTCCTGGTTGGCCAAGGAGGTCGAGCGCGCCCTCCACATGCGCTACCCCGACGGTCCCTCCGAGGACGCCCGGCACCGGGTCGAGCACGAGCTCAACATCATCAACGAGATGGGCTTTCCGGCCTACTTCCTGGTCGTGGCCGACATCTGCCAGTACGCACGCAGGAACGGTATCGCCCTGGGCCCGGGACGCGGGTCGGCGGCCGGATCGATGATCGCCTACGTGCTGGGCATCACCGACCTGGACCCGCTCGAACACGGGTTGCTGTTCGAGCGGTTCCTCAACCCCGAACGCGTGTCCATGCCCGACATCGACCTGGACTTCGACGAGCGTCGGCGCGGGGAGATGATCGAGTACGTCACCAGGCTCTACGGCGAGGAGAGGGTCGCCCAGATCCTGACCTTCGGCACGATCAAGGCCAAGGCCGCGGTCAAGGACTCCACCCGGATCCTGGGCATGCCCTACTCCACCGGCGACACCATCACCAAGGCCTTCCCCGCGCCCGTGGGCGGCAACGAGATCCCCCTGGACGCGGTTTTCAGCGACGAGCACGAGCGTTACAGCGAGGCCGCGGAACTGCGCAACCTGATCGACAACGATCAGCAGGTGGCCAAGGTCATGGAGACCGCCCGCGGTATCGAGGGCCTGACGCGCGGCACGGGTGTGCACGCGGCCGGGGTCATCCTCTCGCGGGATCCGCTGCTCGACGTGATCCCGCTGCACAAGCGCGACACCGACGGGGCCATCATCACGGGCTTCCCCTATCCCCAGTGCGAGGACATGGGGTTGCTCAAGATGGACTTCCTGGGTCTGCGCAACCTGACCATCATCGACGACGCGATCAACAGCATCCGCGAGGCCGAGGGTGTGGAACTGGACCTGTCCAAGGTCCCCCTCGACGACCCTGCGGCCTACCGGCTCCTCGCGCGCGGTGACACCCTCGGTGTGTTCCAGCTCGACGGCGGTGCGATGCGTAATCTGCTGCGCCGCATGGAACCGAAGAGCTTCGGCGACATCACCGCCGTCATCTCGCTGTACCGTCCCGGCCCGATGGCGGCCAACGCCCACAACGACTACGCCGACCGCTCCAACGGACGCCAGGACGTCAGCGCGATCCACCCGGAGTTGTACGACGCACTGGAGCCGATCCTGGGGGAGACCTTCCACCTGATCGTGTACCAGGAGCAGATCATGGCCATCGCCCAGCAGCTGGCCGGCTACACCCTGGGCGGCGCCGACCTCATGCGCCGGGCGATGGGCAAGAAGAAGATCGAGGCCCTGGAGAAGGAAGAGGCCAAGTTCTTCCCCGGCATGATGGAGAAGGGGTTCTCCCGCGAGTCGGTCCAGGCCCTGTGGGACGTCATGCTCCCCTTCGCCGGATACGCCTTCAACAAGTCACACGCCGCCGGTTACGCCCTCGTCGCGTACTGGACCGCCTATCTCAAGGCCAACTACCCGGCGGCCTACATGGCGGCGCTGCTCACGTCGGTCTCCGGTGACAAGGACAAGATGGCGGTCTACCTCTCCGAGTGCCGCTCCCAGGGGATCAAGGTCCTGCCGCCCGACGTCAACGACTCCGGTCTGCGCTTCACCCCCGTGGGATCCGACATCCGTTTCGGTATGGGCGCGGTCCGCAACGTCGGCACCAACGTCGTCAACTCGCTGCTCAAGACCCGCGAGGAGAAGGGCAAGTACTCCTCCTTCACCGACTTCCTGTCCAAGATCGAGCTGGCCGCCTGCAACAAGCGTGTCATCGAGTCCCTGGTCAAGGCCGGTGCCTTCGATTCGCTCGGCCAGCCCCGACGCGAGCTCTACCGCCACCACGAAACGGCCGTGGACGGGATGATCAGCTCCAAGAAACAGGAGGCCAACGGCCAGTTCGACCTCTTCGGCGGTGGTGACGGCGGCGACTCCGCCCCCATCGGCCTCAACATCGAGTGGGGCGACGAGGAATGGGACCGCAAGACCAAGCTCGGCTTCGAACGCGAGATGCTGGGCCTGTACGTGTCCAGCCACCCCTTGGCCGGGGCCGAACGCATCCTGGCACGTTCACGCGACACCTCGGTCTCCCAAGTGGTGGGCGGTGACCTGGCCCGCGAGCGCGGCGAGGTCCGTATCGCCGGGCTCATCTCGGGTGTGGACAAGCGGGTCAACAAGGCCGGCAACCAGTGGGCGATCTGCACCGTGGAGGACCTGGACGCCTCCATGGAGGTGCTCTTCTTCCCCAAGACCTTCCCGCTCTACTCCGAGGCCCTGATCGAGGACACCGCGATCAGCGTCAAGGGCAGGCTCAACGAACGCGACGGCACCTGGTCGATGTTCGCCTCGGAGATGTCGATCCTGGACATCTCCCACGTCTCCGACGGCGAGCCCCCCGTCCTGCTCACCATCGCCGAGGAGCGCATCACCGCGGAGATGGTCGGTGACCTGCAGCAGGTGCTGAGCACCCACAAGGGGGAGACCCCGGTGCGGGTGCGGGTCGACAACCCGCGCAAGTCGCGCATCTACTCCCTGGACCGGTACTCGGTCAACATCTCGCCAGAGTTCAACGGTGAGGTGAAGAGCCTGCTGGGCGCCTACGCCGTCGAGTACTGAGCGCGGGACCGGTCCCGGCGCCGACCCCGGTGCCGGGACCGGTCATTCGCCGGTGGTGCCGTCGGCCGTCTCGCGCAGCAGATCCAGGTGGCCGTTGTGCCGGGCCGTCTCCTCGAGCATGTGCACCAGCACCCAGCGCAGGGTCATGCGTCCCTGACCGGGCAGGGCGACGCGTGCCGAGCTGCCCAGCTCCAGCCGGGCGGTGATCGTTCGCGAGCGGGCCGCCTGGCGCTCGTGGTCCTCGAGCAGTTCGGAGAGCGGGGTGGTCGCCGCCGCCCGCCACTCGCGGTCGGGGTTCCCGGGCGAGGAAGGCAGCCGGTCGGGCATACCGAGCATGACCACCTCGAACCAGAAGTGCTCCACCCAGCACAGGTGCGAGACGACGCCTGCCACGCTCATCAGGGGAGAGGTCGCCAGAGGAGCCGCGGTGGCCAGGCTGGGGTCCAGGCCTGCGCACTTGGTGCGTACAGTGGCACGGTGCCAGTCCAACCACGAGGTCAGCATCGTCCGCTCGTCCGCGGCAGTGGGAGGATCGACACGCGGGGCCGGGGGCACGGTCAGGGGCATGTGGTGGTCGTCCATACAGGTATTCTCCTTCCGGCCGTGCCTGGTATCCACCGGTTTTCAGGGCGATGACGGGATGAGGAGACCTGGGGAGATGACGGACCAGAGCCAGGACGGCAGAGCACCGGTGCGGCGCATCCTGGCGATCGCGCTCGTGATCTTCGCCGCGATCGCCGTCGCGGGGGCCCTGCTCGGGCTGTTGTGGTGGGTCCTGGCGCCCCGGCCCGAGGGCACCTCTCTCGGTGGCGGGGAGGTCTTCACCGGCGCCACCGAGGACGTCTTCGCCGGTGAGGGCTATTTCGTGATCATGACCGCGATCGCCGGCCTGGTCACCGGCTACGCGGCCTACATGGTCCAGTTCCCGCTCGCCCGCCGCCGGTCACAGGATCTGCGCCTGGCCGGTCTGCTGAGCGGTGTGCTCGGTGCGGTCGCCGGGACACTGTTGACCTTGGGAGTGGGCACGGGCCTCGACTCCTCCCTGCACCGGGCGGTGGCCGAGGCCTCGCCGGGGGAGGCCGTGACGGTGGGGTTGCAGTTGGACGCGACCGCGTTCCTGGTGGCCTGGCCCTTCGTCTTCGTCCTGCAGTACGGGCTGTTGGACGCGATCAGCATGGTGCGCCGTGACTTGCCCGGCCGTCCGGAGGCCCCGCCCATGGAGGGGGGCGCGCCGCTCCCGGACGGAGAGACCCCGTCCTCGGACGGGAACACCCGCTGAACCGGATGCCCGCGCTCAGATCCGGTGGGCGCCGTCGCCGTACATGCCGTCCAACCTCTGCTGGTACTTGGACTCGATCGCCCGCCGCCGCATCTTCAGGCTCGGGGTGATCTCACCCTCTTCCACCGAGAGCTCGTTCGGCAGGATCTCGAACTTCTTGATCGTCTCGTGCCGCGGCAGGTCCCGGTTGAGCACGTCGACGGCCTCCTGCACCAGGGCGCGCACCCGCGGGTCCTCGGTCAGATCCGGATAGTCCAGGTCCCCGAGCCCCTCCTCCGCGGCCCAGGAGGTGATCGCCTCCCGGTCCAGGGCCATCAGCGCCACACAGTAGGGACGGCCGTCCCCGTGCACGATCATGTTGGCGACGTAGGGGCACAGGACCTTGAACCGGCTCTCCAGTGCCTGAGGTGCCACGTACTTGCCGCCGGAGGTCTTGATGAGCTCCTTCTTGCGGTCGGTGATGCGCAGGCGCCCGTTCTCCAGCACGCCGATGTCACCGGTGGCGAACCAGCCCTCCTCGGTCAGGACCGCCTCGGTCGCCCCGGAGAGGTTGTGGTAGCCGCGCATGACGCCGGCCCCGCGCAACAGGACCTCGCCGTCCTCGGCGATGCGCACCTCGGTGCCGGGCAGGGGCAGGCCCACGTAGCCGAACCGTACGTCGCCCGGGCGGTTCAGGAACGCCCCGGCGCTGGTCTCGGTCAGCCCGTAGCCCTCCAGGATCGTGATGCCGGCGCCGTAGAAGAACCGGCCGATGTCGGGCGCCAGAGGAGCGCTGCCGGAGACGAAGAAACGCAGTTGCTCGCCGAAGCGGTCGTGGAGCCCGGCGAAGACCAGCTTGTGGGCGAGCCGCTGCTGCGCGGCGAGCATCCCGGCGGGCTCGCGCCCCTCCTCCTTGACCCGGGCGACCTTGTCGGCGACCCCGGCGGCCCAGCGGAAGACCCGGTACTTGGCGGGGCCGCCCTCCTTGGCCTGCATCACGACACGGTTGTAGACCTTCTCGAAGATGCGTGGGGCCGCGGCCATGAACGTGGGCCGAACCACGGCCATGTTGTCCACGATCCGGTCGACTCGGCCGTCCACGGCGGTGGTGAAGCCGATGTGGAGCTGGGAGACCTCCATGACCTTGCCGAAGGCGTGCGCCAGCGGCAGCCACAGGTACTGCAGGTCGTTCTCGCCGATGAGGTCCCAGCCCTGCCCGCGCAGCTCCGTGTTGAGGTTTTCGAGGGCGTGAGCCTCGTAGAGCCAGTTGGAGTGGTCCAGGCGCACCCCCTTGGGCCGACCGGTGGTCCCGGAGGTGTAGATGAGGGTGGCCAGGTGATCGGGCCGCACCGAGGAGACCAGGGCGTCGAACAGGTCGGGTTCCTCCCGGGCGAGCAGGGCACCGGCCTCCTCCAGCTCGGCCAGGCTCATCACCCACTCGTCGTCCCCGCCGGCCGCGCCCTCGAAAGCCACGACCTTGGAGAGCCCGGGCATCTGGGAACGTTGCTCACGCAACTTGGCGACCTGCTCGTCGTCCTCGGCGAAGGCGACCATGCTCCCGGAGTCGGAGACGATGTAGGCGCAGTCGGGCGCGGGGGAGGTCGGGTAGACGGTCGTGGAGGCACCCCCGGCGCACAGAACGGCCAGGTCGGCCAGGATCCACTCCATCCGGGTACCGGAGAGGATCGCGCACCGCGCTTGCGAGGTCAGGCCCAGGGAGTGCAGGCCCAGGGCGATGTCGCGAACCCTGTCCCGGGTCTGTGACCAGGTCAGGCTCTTCCAGGTCTCAGGGCCGCCGGAGGGGTCGGGTACGGGGAAACGGTAAGCCTCCCGTCCTCCGGATTCGGACACGCGGGAGATGAACATGTCGGGCAAGGAGGAATAGGGGGATGAGCTGTTACCCATGTCACGAAACTACCCTCAAGTAAGTGGTCGGGCAACAGAGAGTACACGCCGCGCCAAGAGGCGCCTCGGTGTTCTGACGTGCGCAGAACCGGACCTTTTCCCTGGGCTCCGGGAGAGCGGAGCCTCCGGTCACGGCCCGGCGATGGGCGCGGTCATGGCCTCGGTCAACCGGACGAGGTCGCGCGGCCTCAGTTCCATCTGCAGCCCCCGCCTGCCCGCGGAGACGTAGACCGCTGCCAGCGCGGTCACCGAGACGTCGATCACCGTGCGCAACCGTTTGCGCTGCCCCAGCGGGCTGATGCCGCCCCGCACGTAGCCGGTGATCTTCTCGGCCCGGACCGGATCGGTCATCGTCGCCCGTTTGCCGTCCACCGCCGCGGCCAGGGCCTTCAGGTCCAGCGATGCACTGACCGGCACCACACCGACGGTGTAGACGCCGTCGACCTCGGCGATCAGTGTCTTGAACACGTGCGCCCGCGGCACGCCGATCGCGTCCGCCGCGTCTGTGCCGTAGGAACCACTCTCGACCGGGCCTGGTTCGTAGGGGTGCAGGGTGAAGGTGGTCTTCGTCCGCCCGGCCGCCACGGTGGCGGGCGTGGCTTGAGCACTCATGGCAAGTCCTGGTTCTGGTCTGGACCTTCGGGGACGGGCCCGCACCCCTCGCCGGGACCGGTGGCCGGACCCTGGTTCCACGAGGCGGACCCGGGAGCAGGGTAGAGCATGTGCGCGCGGCAGCACGCACTCCTGCCTGCTCAGTTGTAGGAGACCCCGTGATTGAGGAAGGGGCCCGAAGGAAGGTTGTGCAACGTCGGGGCCGCCACGATCCGGTTCTCCCGGCGCAGGAACCTGGCCAGTACCGCCAACCGGGTCGCCGCGTCCTCTGCCTCCAGCATCCGCTGTTTCTCCGGTTGGTCCAACACCACCGTCGCCGCCACCGTGTACGACAGGGCGATCGGATCCTTGGGCAGTTCACGCATGTGGTCGGGGGTCATCCCGATCTCTGCCAACCGCCGGCAGTAGGTGTCGAAGAGCTCACGTACCCGCTCGGCGTGCTCCTCGGCGTCCGGGCCCAGCGGCTCGGGCAGGAGCGAGACCGAAGCGCTCGGATGCCCCTGTCGGGAGGACGTGTCCACCTGCGAGACGTCGTCGATCCTGAACCGGGTGCCGCCCTCGACGACCAGGTCGTACCGGCCGTCCTCGTAGGTGCGCAGGTCCCGCACCAGGGCCGTGCACCCCGTCGCGCTGATCCGGGGCAGCGCCGTCGCGGTCTCCTCGCGCGGGTCCCCGGGGTCGGCGCCGCCCGCCCCCTGGCCGGACTCGCCGGCGGCCTCCTGCCCCAGCTCGATCCACACCACCCCGAAACGGCGCGGGTTGCGTTCGGGATCGTCGGCGCTCTCGCCGGACTGGTCGACCACCTCGGTGATCAACCGCCGGTACCGGGGCTCGAAGACGTGCAGGGGCAAGGACATACCGGGGAACAGCACGGTGTTCAACGGAAAGAGCGGAAGCGCCACTGGCATATCTCCAGTATGACGCCGCCGGACCCCCCGTGCCCGACACACCGTGGGTGTTTTCCTACGTACCCGCGCGAAGACGCCCCGCGCGGACACTGCGCGGGGCGTCTCTTCCCGGGGCCCGGGTGCGCCGAGGCGGGATCAGGAGGTCGCGGGGCCGGCCGTGTCCGGTGCGGACCGGCTGCCGTTGTCCTCGTAGGTCAGGTCGCGGGCCACGAAGGTCTCCACGTCGAAGAGGTTGCCGCCGGCCCGGTCGAACACGTTGAGGAGGGTCGACATGGTCGCGACCTCCTCGACCTGCTCCTGGATGAACCACTGCAGGAACTGCTCGCCGGTGTAGTTCTCCTCGTCCCGGGCGACCTTGGCCAGGTGCTGGAACTGGTCGCTGACCTCGCGCTCGTTGCGCAGGGCCAGGGCGGCCAGATCACGCGGGGCGGAGAAATCGGTCTCGATCTCGTCGAGTCCCGGAAGAGCGAAGTCGATCTCCTTGTCGAGGAGGAAACGCACGATCATCATGGCGTGGTCGCGCTCCTCCAGCGACTGGCGGTAGAAGAACTTCGCCAGCTGGGGCAGGTCCTGGTCGTCGAACCAGGTGGCGACCGCCACGTACTGGTGCGAAGCGGTGAACTCGTGCCGAACCTGGTCGACCAGGAGCCGGTAGAACTTGGAGAGGCCGCTATCGCCGCGCTTGTTCGAAGTCATGCCTTGACCATAACGCATTCTCACCATTTTGGAAAACATAAAAACGCCGCGCAGAATTTGTTAGGCAAGCCTTTCACAAACTTATTTAGGTTAGGTGATCCAAACTTAGGCGGCGCTTATTCGGGCATGCTTTCCCGTGTGCGGGCGGCCGGGACGGCCCGGCGGGTCCGTGCCGGTCGCGGCGTGTGCGGTGTCCAACATCCGGACACCCGGGCCCCCGGAATGGGATATGGCTACTAGACTGTGGCCGTGATCAGTCGAATCGACCTCCGAGGTACCCAGGGCGACCCCCGTCGGGCGCTCCCACGCGCCGAAATCAACGTGGCGGCCGCAGTCGAACGCGTACGTCCCCTGTGCGAGGACGTCGAACATCGCGGGGTCGACGCACTGATCGAACTGACCGAACGTTTCGACGGCGTCCGGCTCACCGGCATCCGCGTCCCGAAGGACGCCCTCGACAAGGCCCTCGCCGGCCTCGACCCGGCCGTGCGCGCCGCCCTCGAGGAGTCCATCGACCGCGCCCGCAAGGTCCACCGCGACCAGCGCCGCACCGACCACACCACCCGCGTGGCGCCCGGCGGTACCGTCACCGAGAAGTGGATCCCCGTCGACCGGGTCGGCCTCTACGTCCCCGGCGGCCGTGCCGTCTACCCCTCCAGCGTCGTCATGAACGTGGTGCCCGCCCAGGAAGCCGGCGTGCGCTCCCTGGCCGTGGCCTCCCCGCCGCAGAAGGAGTTCGGCGGCTTGCCGCACCCGACCGTCCTCGCCGCCTGTGCCCTGCTCGGCGTCGACGAGGTCTACTCCGTCGGCGGCGCCCAGGCCGTGGCCATGTTCGCCCACGGCGCCGGCGAGTGCACCCGTGCCGACATGGTCACCGGTCCCGGAAACCTCTGGGTCGCCGCCGCGAAACGCCACCTCAAGGGCGTCATCGGCATCGACGCCGAGGCCGGACCCACCGAGATCGCGATCCTGGCCGACTCCACCGCCGACGCCGACTACGTCGCAGCCGACCTCATCAGCCAGGCCGAGCACGACGTCGTCGCCGCCTCCGTCCTGGTCACCGACGACGTCTCCCTCGCCGACCGCGTCGAGGAGCGCCTGGCCGAGCGTGTGCCCGCCACCCGCCACAGCGACCGCGTCCGTGAGGCCCTGGGCGGGTCCCAGTCCGGCATCGTCCTCGTCGACGACCTCGAACAGGGCCTGGCCGTGGTCGACGCCTACGCCGCCGAACACCTGGAGATCATGACCGCCGATGCCGCCGCCACTGCCGCGCGCGTGCGCAACGCCGGTGCGATCTTCGTCGGCGACTTCTCCCCGGTCTCCCTCGGTGACTACGCCGCCGGGTCCAACCACGTACTGCCCACCGGCGGCTGCGCGTGCCACAGCGGGGGCCTGAGCGTGCAGACCTTCCTGCGCGGGGTGCACATCGTCGACTACGGCCGCGACGCACTGGCCGATGTCGCCCATCACGTCGTCGCGCTCGCCGAGGCAGAGGACCTGCCCGCACACGGTGAGGCCGTCACCGCACGCACCGGCGGCCATCGCCCGGACGCCGGATAGCCCGGCAGCCACGCCCCAGGACACGCCGGACACCGCGGGAAGCGGCACCGCCGGCCCCGCCGTCCACGAGACCCATGAGTGTGAACCCGTGAGCTTCACCCTGAACGACCTGCCGCTCCGCGACGACCTGCGCGCGAGCTCCCCCTACGGAGCACCGCAGCTCGACGTGCCCGTGGTCCTCAACACCAACGAGAACCCGCACGCACCCTCGCCGGAGCTGGCCAAGGCACTGGCCGACGCGGTCTCCGAGGCCGCTCTGACCCTGAACCGCTACCCCGACCGCGACGCCCTCGCCCTGCGCGGCGCCCTCGCCGACTACCTCGGCCACGGCGTCACCACCGACCGGGTGTGGGCCGCCAACGGCTCCAACGAGATCCTGCAACAGATCCTGCAGGCCTTCGGCGGGCCGGGCCGCGTCGCCCTCGGTTTCGAGCCCTCCTACTCGATGCACCCGATCATCACCCGCGGCACCAACACCGAATGGGTCTCGGTACCGCGCGGCGGCGACTTCGCCATCGACGCCGACACCGCGCTGGAGGCGATCGCCGAGCACCGCCCCAGTGTCGTCTTCCTCACCTCGCCCAACAACCCCACCGGCACCGCCCTGGACCTGGACGACGTGCGCCGCATCGCCGAGGCGGCTCCCGGCGTCGTGGTCGTCGACGAGGCCTACGCCGAGTTCCGGCGCGAGGGGACACCCAGCGCACTGACGCTGCTGGAAGAGCACCCGCGCGTCATCGTCTCGCGCACCATGTCCAAGGCCTTCGCGCTCGCCGGGGCCCGTGTCGGCTACCTGGCCGCCCACCCCGCAGTGGTGGAGGCCCTTCAGCTGGTCCGCCTGCCCTACCACCTGTCGGCCGTCACCCAGGCCGTCGCCGTCACCGCGCTCGGCCACGCCGACGAGCTCCTCTCCACCGTGGCCGACCTGCGCGCCGAACGCGACGCACTGGTCGACTGGCTGCGCGGGGAGGGCTTCAGCGTGGCCGACTCCGACGCCAACTTCGTCATGTTCGGCCTCTTCGAGGACCGTCACCAGGTCTGGCAGGCCCTGCTCGAACAGCAGGTCCTCATCCGGGAGACCGGGCCGGACGGATGGCTGCGCGTCACCGTCGGCACCGCCCAGGAGACCGCAGCCTTCCGCGCCGCCCTGCTGCGCGCCACCGGCCGTCGCTGAAAACCGCACGGCCCACACCACACCACCGAGGGAAAGCACCATGAGCCGTACCGGACGCGTGGAACGCACCACGAAGGAAACGAAGGTCCTGGTCGAGATCGACCTCGACGGGACCGGGGTCTCCGACGTCTCCACCGGCGTCGGTTTCTACGATCACATGCTCGACCAGATCGCCAAGCACGGCCTCTTCGACCTCACCGTGCGTACCGAGGGCGACCTGCACATCGACTCCCACCACACCATCGAGGACACCTCCCTGGCGCTGGGCGCGGCCTTCCGCGAGGCCCTCGGCGACAAGCGCGGGATCCGCCGCTTCGCCGACGCCAAGGTGCCCCTCGACGAGGCCCTGGCCGAGGTCACCGTCGACGTCTCCGGCCGCCCCTACCTGGTGCACAGCGAGCCCGAGGGCATGGCTCCCGTCATCGGCCGTGACTACGACACGACCATGACCCGCCACATCTTCGAGTCCTTCGTGGCCCAGGCCCGGGTGGCGCTGCACATCCGAGTGCCCTACGGCCGCAACGCCCACCACATCGTCGAGTGCCAGTTCAAGGCCTTGGCACGTGCTCTGCGCGTGGCCACCGAGGACGACCCGCGCGTCACCGGAATCCCCTCGACCAAGGGCGCGCTGTAGTGGACGCCGACCTGTGGGGCCTCGCCCTGATCCTGCTCGCCGGCTTCCTCGCCGGCGGCACCTACGCCCTGTGGAAGATCCACCGGGGCATGGCGGCGTTTCTCGGCGTGTGTGCGGTCATGGCCGTCCTCGCCGGTACCGCCCGCCTCGGCTACTTCTAGGACCGCAGCACGGGGGAGCGCCGGTCGCCTCTCGCCCCGCCTCTCGCACGAAAGGAACCCGATGACCTCTCGAGTGGTCGTGTTCGACTACGGCTCCGGGAATCTGCGCTCGGCCCAACGGGCCATGGAACGCACCGGGGCCGAGGTCACCGTCACCTCCGACCCCCGCCGGGCCCTGGAGGCCGACGGGCTGGTGGTGCCCGGTGTGGGTTCCTTCAGTGCCTGCATGGCCAGCCTCCGCGAGGCCGGTGGTGAGCGCATCATCGGCCGCCGTCTGGCCGGAGCACGCCCCGTGCTCGGTATCTGCGTGGGGCTGCAGGTCCTCTTCGACCGGGGCGTGGAACAGGCGGACCCGCTGGAGGAGGACCAGGCCACCGAGGGCTGCGGCGAGTGGCCGGGTACGGTCGAACGCCTGCGCGCGCCGATCCTTCCGCACATGGGCTGGAACACGGTGAAGGCACCGTCGGGCAGTGTGCTCTTCGACGGCCTGGCCGACGACGAGCGCTTCTACTTCGTGCACTCCTACGCGGTGCGCACCTGGGACATGGTGCCGCTCGACCCCCGCAGGCCCGTACCGGGGGTGACCTGGGCAGAACACGGCGAGCCCTTCGTGGCCGCCGTCGAGAACGGCCCGCTCAGCGCCACGCAGTTCCACCCCGAGAAGTCCGGAGACGCGGGCGCCCGACTGCTCTCCAACTGGGTGGCGTCCCTGCCCTGAGCCGGGCGCGCCCACGAACCGAACCCATCCGCGAACCGAGCCACGAGAAGGTCCCATGCCCGGCCAGAGCACCACACCCCCCGCACTCGAACTCCTGCCCGCAGTGGATGTCGCCGACGGCCAGGCCGTCCAACTCGTCCAGGGCGCAGCAGGCACCGGCGGACGATACGGCGACCCCTATGCGGCCGCCACCGCTTGGCAGGACGCCGGCGCCGAGTGGATCCACCTGGTGGACCTGGACGCTGCATTCGGCCGCGGCCACAACCGCGAACTGCTCCGCGACATCGTGGGCCGCCTCGACGTGAAGGTGGAGATGTCCGGCGGGATCCGCGACGACGAGTCCCTGGACGCGGCCCTGGCCGCCGGCTGCGAGCGCGTCAACATCGGCACCGCCGCCCTGGAGAACCCCGAGTGGTGCGCGAAGATCATCGCCGAGCACGGGGACCGGATCGCCATCGGCCTCGACGTGCGCGGAACCACTTTGGCGGCCCGCGGCTGGACCCGCGAGGGCGGCGGCCTCTTCGAGACCCTGGCGCGTCTGGAGGAGCAGGGCTGCCGGCGTTACGTGGTCACCGACGTCAACAAGGACGGCATGCTCAAGGGTCCCAACCTGGAGCTGCTGCGCACGGTCTGCGAGAACACCGACAAGCCCGTCGTGGCCAGCGGTGGGGTCTCCAGCCTGGAGGACCTGCGGGCCATCGCCGGCCTGGTGCCCGAGGGCGTGGAGGGCGCCATCATGGGCACCGCCCTGTACGAGGGCGCCTTCACCCTGCAGGACGCACTGGCCCTGGTCGAGGAGACGAAACGATGAGCCTGGCGATCCGTGTCATTCCCTGCCTGGACGTGGACGCCGGGCGTGTGGTCAAGGGTGTCAACTTCGAGAACCTGCGCGACGCCGGGGATCCGGTCGAGCTGGCCGGTATCTACGACAGCGGTGGCGCCGACGAACTGACCTTCCTGGACGTGACCGCTTCCAGCGGCGACCGGGAGACCACCTACGACGTGGTGCGCCGCACCGCCGACCAGGTGTTCATCCCGCTGACCGTGGGCGGGGGCGTGCGTACCCCCGAGGACGTCGACCGGCTGCTGCGGGCCGGGGCCGACAAGGTGGGCGTCAACACCGCTGCCATCGCCCGTCCCGCCCTCATCGAGGAGATCGCCGAACGGTTCGGCCGCCAGGTACTGGTGCTCTCGGCCGACGTGCGCCGGGTGCGCGAGGACGGTGAGCCCACACCGAGCGGGTTCGAGGTCACCACACACGGCGGACGCAGGGGCACCGGCATCGACGCCTTGCAGTGGTGCTCCGAGGCCGCGCGCCTGGGTGCGGGGGAGATCCTGCTCAACTCCATGGACGCCGACGGCACCAAGGCCGGGTTCGACCTGGAGCTGATCCGGGCGGTGCGCGCCGAGGTCGATGTGCCCCTCATCGCTTCGGGCGGGGCCGGCGCGGTCGAGCATTTCGAGCCCGCTGTGGAGGCGGGGGCCGACGCGCTGCTGGCGGCCACGGTCTTCCACTTCGGCGAGTTCACCGTCGGTGAGGTCAAGGACAGCCTGCGCGCGGCCGGACACCCTGTGCGCTGAGGTGCCCGGTTCGGTGGGGTTCGTGGTTCCCGGGGTGATAGCTGCGCATGACTTTGTGCAGCGACTCCGTGGCGTTGGGTTGGCAGAGTTGTGTTCCGTGTGAATATGACCACTGTCTTGCTCACCAAATGACCGGGAGATCTCCCATAATGTCCGCACGTACCCACACGGGGCTCCTCGGCCGGGTGCTGGCCGTGGCCGGTGCCGGTGCCATGATGTTCGCCGCGTCCGTGGCCACGGCCCCGACCGCGAGCGCCGACGACATGGATCGCGCCTCCGCCCAAACCATCGCCATGGTCGAGGCCAAGCCCTGGCCTTTCTACGAACACGGTCAGGTCGACATCGATATCAGGGCCGCTTACCGGACCCTCGGACAGCAGGGTTTCGACAGCGGGGTCGAGACCTCCGAGTTCACCGATGAACTCCGCGACAAGGTTCTCGAGTACCAGGCGGCGAACGAGCAGTACTTGCCGGTCACGGGGGACCTGGACGAGGAGACCTGGCTGCTCCTGCGCGAGCAGACCTACGCCGACGAGTACGTGCCCGGCGACGGATCGGGCAACAACCGCGTGGACGGGGTCCTGAGTATCCAGGAACTCCTCATGTGGAAACACGACGCCGACATCGCAAATGATGGCGAGTACGGCCCGGAGACCTTCCAGGCGGTCTGCGACGCCCAGGAGGCCTACGGCCTGGACGTCGACGGTTTCGTCGGCCGCCTCACCTGGCGTTCGCTCATCACCGACCAGGACTGGGACCAGGGCGCCGCCCGCACACTGCCGCAGGCGCAGGTCTCGGAGCAGGAACCCGGGGGTTTCGTGGCCGGGGCCGAGGAGGCCGCGGCCCAGTACAGCTGCGACGACCGTTCCGCCTAGAGCCTTCGATCCGCTCCGCGGTACGCGGCGCCCGGCCCCCGTGGTCCGGGCGCCGCTTCCTGTGGTGCGCAGGAACCGGCCTCGGCCGTGAGGATCGCCGGAAAGTGCCACGGGCGAGGCGACCTGACGGATTCACGTGCCGGTGCGGGAAGATTTCCCAACCTGGCAAATCGTGTCCTTCGAGCGGCGTTGCGCGCGGTTCTGTCAACGGGTGGAGCCACCCCCGCATCCTCCATGTACGAGAAGGAGAACGAGGGGAAGGAGCAGCCTCCGTGCGCGGGAAGGGCCATACCGCGACCAGGCGTCTGGCGGCGCTCCTGACCATGGGTGCGCTGGTGCTCATGGGAACCCTCACCCTGGGCTCCAGCGCATCGGCCGGGGACCTCGAAGCCACATCGGAGGACGCCATCGAGACGATCGGGGCCCGACCGTGGCCCGCATACGGTCTCGGCGACCAGCATCCCGACATCGCCGCCGCCCGAGACCTCCTGGCCCACCTGGGCCACGCCCCGCCTCCGGGCGAGGACGCACAGAGCGAGTTCGACGACCGGAAGCAGACCTCGGTCCGAGCCTTGCAGGCCGCGCACGGCCTGCACGAGCACGGCCGGCTCGACGCAGAGACCTGGGAGATGCTGCGCGGGCAGACCTTCGGCGGTCCGGGACCTGCCGCGCGCGCCTCCCCGTCCGACTCCCCGCCTGCACCGTCCGCACATACGGAATAGGCCCGTCGTGCCCGGTGCTGAAACAATCCGGTGGAACCTTGTCGGCGCCGACAGACATACTCGGCACGGCAGAACGCCCACTCCGTGTCCTCCCGTACCCGGCGAGGGCGCGGAGTGCGGCTGTCGGGGCCCGAACGGGCCATCTCGCAGCGCGCAGGAACGGGGGGCGCATGGCCCAGGGCACGACCAGGACCCGCACCGCACCGGAGGAGGGCACCGCACCACCGAGGAAGGACGGTATGCCCACCGCCGACCGCGCCCGGAAGGGCGAGGGCACCCACAGGGGCGTGTTCGCCAGGGGCATGCGCGTCATGGGGCACTCCATCCGCACCGAACCCTGGGTCTTCGGCCTCGCCGTCTTCGGCGCCATGCTGCACTCGGGTGTCAACGTCGGCTCGGCCTCCGTGCTCGGCCACATCACCGACCACACCATCCTGCCCGCCTTCGCCGAAGGCTCTACCACCGGCGCCGCCCTCCTGGCCGCCGCGGCCCTGCTCCTGGCCGTGGGTATCGGCAAGGCCCTCGGACTCGCCCTGCGCCGCCTGCTCGCCGGCCTCATGCAGTTCCGCATGCAGGCCCGCTACCGGCGTTCGGTCGCCCGCAAGTACCTCGAACTCCCGCTCTCCTGGCACCATCGCCACCCCACCGGGCAGTTGCTCTCCAACGCCAACGCCGACGTCGAAGCCACCTGGCAGCCCCTGGCGCCCCTGCCCATGACCGTGGGCAGTGTCTTCATGCTGATCATCTCCGCAGCCGTGATGTTCGTCACCGACCCCGTCCTCGCCCTGGTCGCGGTCGTCGTCTTCTCCGTCCTGGCCGCCGCCAACGTTGCCTTCCAACGCCACGTCTCACCCCTGGCCTCCCGCGCCCAGGCCCTGCGCGCCGAGGTCAGCGGCGTCGCGCACGAATCCTTCGACGGTGCCCTCGTCGTCAAGACCCTCGGCCGCGAGGACACCGAGACCGAACGCTTCACCGACGCCACCCACCGCCTGCGCGACGCCCTCATCCGGGTCGGACGCCTGCGCTCGATGTTCGACCCCTTCATGGAGGCGCTGCCCAACCTCGGCGTGCTCGCCGTCCTGCTCCTGGGCATGTGGCGCCTGAGCACCGGCGCCATCGAACCCGGCGACCTCGTCCAGGTCGCGTTCCTGTTCACCCTCCTGACACAGCCCATCCGCTCCTTCGGCTGGCTCCTGGGCGACCTGCCCCGCAGCGTCGTCGGTTGGGACCGTGTGCAGTCCGTGCTGCGCTCCGAGGGCACCATGGCCTACGGCGACCGCACCCTCGACGAGGGATCCGCCGGCCTCGCCGTGAGCGTGCGCGACCTCACCTTCACCTACGCCGACTCCTACGCCTCCGACCACCGCGACCTCATGGACGAGGGAGCCTCCGACCCCCGCACCACCGTCCTCGACGGCCTCGACCTCGACATCACCCCCGGCCGCACCATCGCCGTCGTCGGCCCCACCGGCTCGGGCAAGTCCACCCTCACCACCCTGCTCATGCGCTTGGTCGACCCCGACCACGGCACCGTCAGCTACGACGGGGTGGACGTAGGCGACCTGGCCCGCGGCCAGATCCCCGCCCACGCCGCCCTCGTGCCCCAAGGCACCTTCGTCTTCGAGGACACCGTCCGCGACAACATCACCCTCGAGGCAGCCGGTATCGACGACGCCCAGGTGTGGGCCGCCCTGCGCCTGGCCCGCGCCGACGGGTTCATCGCCGAACTCGACGGGGGCCTGGACGCCCGCCTCGGGGAGAAGGGCACCACGCTCTCCGGCGGGCAGCGCCAACGCCTCGCCTTGGCCCGCGCCGTCGTACGCCGCCCGCGCCTGCTCATCATGGACGACGCCACCTCGGCCGTGGACCCGCAGGTCGAGGCGCAGATCCTGGCCGGGCTGCGCGAACGCGACGGAGCAGCCACCGTCGTCGTGGTCGCCTACCGCCGCGCCACCATCGAACTCGCCGACGAGGTCGTCTACATGGAGGGCGGCCGCGTACAGGCCCGCGGTAGCCACAGCCGACTGCTCCGCACCTCACCCGGCTACGCCCGACTGGTCACCGCCTACGAGCGCGCCGCAGCCGACGGAGAACCGGACCCCGCCCCCGAGGAACCGGGGCCGGCCGAGCCCACACCGAACACCGCCCCGCGCGGCGGCCGAGCCCGCGAGGAGGACGACCGATGAGCGCACCCACCCGGCCCCGGGAGGACGCCCGTACCGAATCTGCCGACCCGCAGGAACCGAGCGCGAACACCGGCGGCCCCGTCGGCCTCGCCCGCAGCCGCGACGGTGCCCTCGGCACCCTCGAGCGCGGCATCAAGCTCTCCCCGGAATTCACCAAGGGTCTGTGGCTCACCCTGGTCTTCGCCTCGGTCGCCACCGTGGGCAAGGTCGTCGTGCCCATCGCCGTGCAGCAGATCATCGACAACGGGATCTCCGGACCCGGCGGCCCCGACCTGGGTTTCGTCGCCCGCATGGTGGCCGTGAGCGCCGTCCTGCTCGTGGTCACGATGATCTGCTCGTACCTGATGAACCTGCGGCTGTACCGGGCCACCGAGTCCGGGCTGGCCACCCTGCGCCGCAAGGCCTTCCGGCACGTGCACGACCTGTCGGTGCTCACCCAGAACAGCGAACGCAAGGGCTCGCTGGTCTCCCGCGTCACCGCCGACGTCGACCAGATCTCCATGTTCATGCAGTGGGGCGGCCTGCTCCTCATCGTCAGCGGCGGGCAGCTGGCCATCGCCACCGTTCTCATGGCCGTCTACTCCTGGAAGCTGACCATCGTCGTGTGGCTCTGCTTCCTGCCGCTGCTGTTCGGAGTGCGCTGGCTGCAGAAGCTGCTCTCCAAGGCCTACCTGCGGGTACGCGAACGCACCGGCGACATGCTCGGCGCCGTCGGAGAAGCCGTCATGGGGGCCTCCGTCATCCGCGCGCACGGCACCGAGCGCCGTACCGCACAGCGCATCGACGACAGCGTCCTGGCCACCCGCAGCGCCCAGGTGAGGGCGCAGCGGTTGTCGATGGCCGTCTCACCCTTCGCCGAGATGGTCGCCGCCCTGGGCAACACCGCCGTGGTCCTGGTCGGGGTCTGGCTCGGCATCGACGGCGGACTGACCGCCGGCCAGCTCATCGCGTTCCTGTTCCTCATGACGCTGTTCGTGCAACCCATGATGATGGCCACCGAGATCTTCAACGAGGCCCAGAACGCCATCGCCGGTTGGCGCCGGGTGCTGGGCGTGCTCGACACCGCACCCGACATCGCCGACCCGGGCGAGGCGGGCAAGGAGCTGCCACGCGGCGCCGTACGCGTCGACTTCGACGGGGTGACCTACTCCTACCCCGACGGGCCGGTCGTGCTCGAGGACATCGACGTGGAGCTGCTCCCCGGCACCCGGATCGCGGTCGTCGGCGAGACCGGCTCGGGCAAGACCACCTTCGTCAAGCTCCTGGCCCGCCTCATGGACCCCGACGAGGGCGCCGTCCGCCTGGACGGCGTCGACCTGAAGGAGGTGGCGTTCTCCTCGCTGCGGCGCCGCGTCGTCATGGTCCCCCAGGAAGGTTTCCTGTTCGACAGCTCCCTCGGCGACAACATCCGCTTCGCACGCCCCGAGAGCACCGATGCCGAGCTCGGGGCCGCCGTCACCGAACTCGGGCTGAGCGAATGGCTCGACAGCCTCGCCCACGGCCTCGACACGCCGGTCGGCCAACGCGGTGAGTCCCTGTCGGCCGGAGAACGGCAACTCGTGGCGCTCGTGCGTGCCTACATCGCCGACCCCGACCTGCTCGTCCTCGACGAAGCGACCTCCGCCGTGGATCCGCACACCGAGATGCGTATCCAGCGGGCCCTGGACCACCTCACCCACGGGCGTACGTCGGTGGCGATCGCGCACCGGCTCTCCACGGCGGAGGCCGCCGACCGGGTGCTGGTGTTCGACGCCGGGGAGATCGTGCAGAGCGGTTCGCACGAGGAGCTCGTGGCCGAACCCGGTGTCTACGCCGACCTGCACGCTTCCTGGGTGCGCTCTTCGGCCTGACCCGGAGAACCCACGGAGCCCTCCTCCGCCCCGACGGCGGGGGAGGGGCGTGCCTGCGCACGCGAGACGCGTGTGTACGGGTGGGAGTGCGTCCTCGCACGCGGAGCGCTGTACGCGGTGTGCGCACAGGTCAGGAGCGCTGGTGCCACCAGTGGGCCGCCAACAGCTCCGCCACCAACGGTTCGGTGAGCAGGCTCACATCCGGGTCGGTATCACCCGGATACCGCACGTTCAACGCCGCCCCGGGCAAACGCTCGCGCTCCGGTGTGGGCCCCACCGCCACGAAGGCCCCCCGCAGCTGCAACAGGTGTTCGGCGAAACGCTCGTCGTAGGTGGAACCGGCGAACAACAACGCCCGATAGTCCGTGACCGCGGCCAGATGACGGTCGCTGTGGGACCACTCGCCGGTCTCGGCCCCGTAGGCCCGCCGCACCGGCCCCTGGCGCAACACCCGGATCCCCTGCCCCGCAGAAGCAGTGCGCTCGGCGGGCGCAACCAGGTGGAGGCCGTCGGGGGAGTCCAGGACCTGGGCCGCCTCGGGCAGCCACTCGGCGGCACCGCTCAGCAACGAATCCGTGGCATTGGCCACACGACGCAGGAGGCCGGGGAAGTTCCCGCTGCTTCCGGTCGGCGCACCCAACCGGTGCCCCAACAGCAACAGCAGTGCCAGCGCGTGCTGATAGGCACTGCACCCCAGCCCCGACGTCTCGGTCTCCGCACGCAGCGGGACGAGCAGGTCCGCATAACGCGCGATCGGTGCCTCCGTGCTGGGGGCCAGGACGATCACGGGCGAGCGCGCCACGTACCGGTCCAGCACCGTGGCCAACTCCCGCCGGCCCCCGCCCAGGCTCACCCCCACCACCAGCGTCTCCTCACCGGCCGGAGGCTGCTCGTCCGAGGACGAGAAGTCCGCGTGCGCACCGATCCCCGCACGCCGCAGACGTGCCGCGGCAGCCTCGCACGCGTTCCGGGCCGCGCCCAACCCCACCAGACGGACCTGTGCCGGTTCGTCCTCCAACAGGGCAGGCAACGCCGCGTACGGGTCCCATCGGGGGAACTTCTCGGCGAGGCGGGTCAGAGCGGCGGGTTTGCCCGCCAGATCCGCGGACAGTGACTCTGCGGACACGGCACTCCCAGGTCGCAGCACGGGCGGTCGGACCGCGTGGCCACCGGCCCCCGGGAGGAGGAAGGTCGCGCCTGCCCTTCCGAGGGCGGCGCAGCTCACGCGGACAGCTTCACGGTAGCGGGTCCCCGTGCCGTGCCGAGATCGCCGACCCGGTGACAGGCCGCGCGAGAACGCACCTAACCTGGGAAACATGAGCGTCACCAGCCTCTCCCCGGACATCGCCGCGCGGCTCCGACGCAACGCGGACGGCCTCCTTCCCGCGATCGTGCAACAACACGACACCGGGGAAGTGCTCATGCTCGCCTGGATGGACGACGAAGCCCTCCACCGCACCCTCACCACCGGCGCCGCCACCTACTGGTCCCGCAGCCGCCGCGAGTACTGGGTGAAAGGCGCCACGTCCGGGAACAGCCAGCGCGTGGTCTCGGTTGCATTGGATTGTGACGGAGACGCGCTCCTGGTCCGGGTCGACCAGACCGGTGCGGCCTGCCACACCGGTGACCACACGTGCTTCGACGCCGGGCGGCTGATGTGACCTCTTCCTCGACCGGACGCGCGCGCCGTGAGTTCGGCCTGACGGCCCTCGCCATCGCCGCCGCGGCCGGGATGATGCTGGCCTCCGGCGGGCAGGTCTGGGCCCAGGCCCTGCTCGAGGCCCCGGGCCCCGTCCCGTCGGTGCCCGTGGAAGCCACCGGGGCCGACCTGACCGGGGTACCCAGCGGCATCGGCTGGGCGGGCCTCGCCGGGATCGCGGGCCTGTACGCCGCACGCGGCCGGGCCCGCAGGATCATCGGCGCCGCAGTGGCCGCGGGCGGTCTCTTCGTCCTCGTGGCGGTATGGACCAGTACCCGCACCGAGGCCCTCACCGACGCGGTCGCCACCCGCGCCACCGATGTGGCCGGGACCGCGCAGCTCGTCGGTGAACCCGAAACGCAGACGATCGGTCCGCTGGTGGCCGTCGCCGGAGCCGCGCTCCTGGTCCTGGCCGGGGTCGTCGCGACGGTGCGTGCCCCTGCGTGGCCCGGTATGAGCAACCGGTACGATCGGGTCGCCGTGCCGCGTCCGAGCCAGGCGGTCACCCAGTCGGACCTGTGGAAATCTCTGGACGCCGGAGACGATCCCACCCTTGGCGCCCCCGATGGCGACGGTGTGCCCGCGGAGGACGCCGGCAGCGCCGCCGACACCGGGAGCGACACAGCATCCGTACAACCGGCCACCGGGCCGGAACGAACGAAGGAGGGGCCCGATGGCCGCTGAAGAACACCACGACGACCACGGGAACACCGTCTCGGCCTGGTTCCTCACCGTCACCTGGATCGTTGCCTGGACCGTGGCCGCCGTGGCCATCATCTTCGGTGGCAGCCTGATCACGTGGGCCGGGATCGCCCTGGGCGCCAGTGTCCTCTTCTCCATCATCGCCGGCGTGATGAAGAAGGCCGGCCTCGGCCGCAAGGAGGCCCGCCCGGTGCCGCCCACACGTGAGGAGTGGGAGGCCGCGCGCGAGCTCGCCGCCTCCAAGTAGGGCCGCTTCCGGCCACCGGCGGCCAGCGCTTCCGGGCTCCGCACCCCTGTCTTCCGGGGGCGGGGCCCGTTCGTGTGCGCGGCCCCTCACACACATGCCCCCGGCACCTCCGCGGACTTGCCTTCCGGCGTGCGAGGACCGCCCCGCAACTCCTACTCTGGACCCGTGGACCCTCGAGACGAACCGACCGCCGCGGAGCCGGAGCAGGCCTCCGCACGCACGCCCGGGCGCCTGGACCGGCTCCTCTCCCGCCTGCCCCCGTGGATCTGGCCGGTCGGTTTCGGTGTGTTCGGCCTGGCCGGGGCTCTGATCCTGCACCTGTTCGACCCCTCCCAGGACGGGAACCCCTACCCGACCTGCCCGTTCCTGTTCCTCACCGGGCTCCAGTGCCCCGGCTGCGGTACCACCCGCGCCCTGGCCCTGCTCACCCACGGTGACCTGCTCGGTGCGGTCGGCATGAACCCCCTCACGGTGCTCCTGCTGCCTTTCCTGCTCCTGGTCTACGTGCGCTGGATCGTCGGTACGCTTCGTCCGAGCCGTGTCCCCCTGCGGCCCGAACCGGACGTGCCCACCTGGGCGATGATCACGGTCCTGCTCGGCATCATCGCCTTCTGGGTCCTGCGCAACCTGCCGTGGTTCTCGTTCCTGGCGGCCGGGACCCCGCTGCTGCCTGCGTGAACCACATGTCGTGGAGAACGGGGCGAACTGTGCAGCTGCCCCGTACGTCCCACCAAGCACAACTCACACAAAACGACCCGAGGGGAACTCGTGTACCAGCCGCCCGAACACCCGCAGCACAACCCCAACGCAGGACACGGGCACCCGCCGCCCCCGCCCCAGGTCGGCGGCTACGGCCCCCAGCAGCAATGGCCCCCGCACCAGCAGCCCTACGGCCCGACCGGGGCCCAGCCACCGGCCTACCTCGCCTACAACATCATCGGCATCTTCGGGTGCATGTCCATCCTCGGCATCATCGGCCTGATCTTCTCCCTCCAGGTCAACTCCCGGTGGTCCTACGGTGACCTCGCCGGCGCCGAACAAGCCTCCCGGACCGCCCGCATCCTCGGCATCATCAGCCTGATCGGGACCATCCTCATGGGCCTGTTCGTGCTCCTGTACATCATCGCGATCGTGATCGCCATCGCCACCGCCGGTACCACCGGACCCAGCGGCATCTGACTCTTCCCACCGAGGCCGCCCCGTCCCGGCGGGGGCGCGGACACCTCGGTCCGGCAAGGTCGATACGATGGCCAGCAACACCGTGCGACACGGTGTACCGGTCCACATCACGCGGAGAAACCGTGCCCGAACGGGCACCGCCATGCATGGCCGGATCCAACCACGAGAGAACGGGGTAATTGGTGAGCGTGCTCGACGAGATCCTCGATGGGGTACGCGCCGACCTGGCGGAACGACAGGTGGCCCTGCCCCTGGACGTTCTCAAGGCCCGAGCGGAGACGAGCCCCGCCCCGGCGGACGTCGAGGCCGCCCTGCGCCGCCCCGGCGTCCACGTCATCGCCGAGGTCAAACGCGCCAGCCCCTCCAAAGGGCCCCTCGCCGAGATCACCGACCCCGCCGAGCTCGCCCGCGACTACGAGGCCGGGGGCGCCAGCCTCATCAGCGTCCTCACCGAACAGCGCCGTTTCCACGGCAGTATCGAGGACCTGGCCACCGTACGCAGATCCGTGGACACCCCGCTGCTGCGCAAGGACTTCGTCGTCAGCTCCTACCAGCTCTGGGAAGCCCGCGTCTTCGGCGCCTCCGCGGTCCTGCTGATCGTGGCCGCCCTGCCCCAGGAGGCCCTGGTCTCGCTGATCGAACGCGCCCGCTCCCTCGACCTCATGCCGCTGGTGGAGGTCCACGACGAGGAAGAGGTCTCCCGCGCCCTCGACGCCGGAGCCACCGTCGTCGGCGTCAACGCGCGCAACCTCAAGACCCTCGACGTCGACCGCGACACCTTCTCGCGCCTGGCCCCGCTCGTCCCCGGCGAGGTCGTCAAGATCGCCGAGTCCGGGATCCGCGGCCCCCACGACCTGCTCGCCTACGCCGGATCCGGGGCCGGAGCCGTGCTCGTGGGTGAGAGCCTGGTACGCGGGCGCAACCCCAGAGAAGCCGTCGCCGACCTGGTCACCGCCGGGGCCCACCCGGCCCTGCGCGACCGGAACTGAATCGCGTGGCACCCACACGAGCGCCCCGCAGCGGCCACCCGGGCCAACGATGGCCCGGGGGCGTGTTCCGCGCACACACCCACGCGTGAGACGGGCGGCGAAGACCCCGCCGACCCACCACGGGACACGCCCCGCACCTGCCCCACGGGGGAACCGGCCCCGGGCCCCGGGCCCACGCCGTTCCTCCGCACATCCACGCGCCGCCCAGCTCAGGCGGTGCCCAGCACGGCCGGTACGCGCGGGACCACGGCACGGCACAGGGAGGCCGCCGCCACCGGCCACATCCTCAGGAGAAACCAGCTCATGAGCCACGACGGACCCGGGCCCGACGGACTCGGGCACTACGGCCGCTTCGGAGGGCGCTTCGCCCCCGAATCCCTCGTCGCCGCCCTCGACGAGGTCGACACCGAGTGGGACGAGGCCCGCCAGGATCCGCAGTTCAAGGCCGAGCTCGACGAACTGCTGCGCGACTACACCGGTCGGCCCAGCCCGCTCAGCGAGGCCCGCAACTTCTCCGAGCACGCCGGCGGAGCACGCATCCTGCTCAAGCGTGAGGACCTCAACCACACCGGTTCGCACAAGATCAACAACGTGCTCGGCCAGGCCCTGCTCGCCAAACGCATGGGCAAACCCCGCATCATCGCCGAGACCGGCGCCGGACAGCACGGCGTGGCCACCGCCACCGCCTGCGCCCTCCTCGGCCTGGACTGCGTCATCTACATGGGTGAACAGGACACCGAACGCCAAGCCCTCAACGTCGCCCGCATGCGCATGCTCGGTGCCGAGGTCGTCCCGGTCACCATCGGGAGCCGTACCCTCAAGGACGCCATCAACGAGGCCTTCCGCGACTGGGTCACCAACGTCGACCACACGCACTACCTCTTCGGGACCGTCGCAGGGCCCCACCCCTTCCCCAAGCTCGTGCGCGACCTGCACTACGTCGTCGGCGCCGAAGCCCGCGAGCAGGTCCAGGAACGGGTGGGCCGCCTCCCCGACGCCGTCGCCGCGTGTGTGGGCGGCGGATCCAACGCCATGGCGGTCTTCGCCGCCTTCATCCCCGACGAGGACGTGGCCCTGTACGGGTTCGAGGCCGGGGGAGAGGGCGCCGGGACCGAGCGCACCGCCGCCTCCATCACCGCAGGCAGCCCCGGAGTCTTCCACGGCGCCCGCACCTTCGTGCTGCAGGACGAGTACGGCCAGACCCGGGAGAGCCACTCCATCTCCGCCGGTCTGGACTATCCGGCCGTGGGGCCCGAGCACGCCCACCTCGCCCAGACCGGCCGGGCCGTCTACGAGCCCGTCACCGACGCAGAGGCCATGGAGGCCTTCCGCCTGCTCTGCCGCACCGAGGGCATCATCCCCGCCATCGAGACCGCACACGCCCTCGCCGGCGCCCGCAGGATCGGCGAGCGCCTCGGCCCCGACGGCGTCGTCGTGGTGAACCTGTCCGGACGCGGCGACAAGGACGTCGACACCGCCGCCACCTACTTCGGCCTCGTCGACTCGGAGGAGCACACCTGATGGGCGCCACCACACTGCAGAACACACTGGCCCGTGCCCGCGAGGAGGACCGGGCCGCACTCATCGGCTACATGCCCGCCGGGTTCCCCGACCAGGACTCCTCCGTGGAGGTGGTCGAGGCCATGGTCCGGGGCGGCTGCGACGTCATCGAGGTCGGTCTGCCCTACTCCGACCCGATGATGGACGGTCCCACCATCCAGCGCGCCGCCGACCAGGCGCTGAAGGCCGGCACCAACACAGACGACGTCCTCCGTGTCGTCGAGGCCACCGCCGCCACCGGTGCCGCCGCCCTGGTCATGTCCTACTGGAACCCCATCGAGCGCTACGGGGTGGAACGCTTCGCCGCCGAGCTCGCCGAGGCCGGGGGAACCGGGGTGATCACCCCCGACCTCCTCCCGGAGGAATCGGCCGAGTGGCGCGCCGCCTCCGAGGCCACCGGCCTGGACCGCATCCACCTCGTGGCGCCCTCTTCCTCCGACCGCCGGCTGGCCCTGACCACCGAGGCCTGCAGCGGCTTCGTCTACGCCGCCTCCCTCATGGGGGTCACCGGCACCCGCGCCCAGGTCTCCGGGACCGCCGAGGAGCTGGTCCGCCGCACCCGCGCCGTCACGCGGGACTCGGGCCTGCCGATCTGCGTGGGACTGGGCATCTCCACCTCCGCCCAGGCCGCCGAGGTGGCCGCCTACGCCGACGGGGTCATCGTCGGCGCCGGATTCTGCCAGCGCATCCTGGACGCCCCGGATCTGGAGACCGGCCTTCTGGCGGTGGAATCCTTCGCCGAGGAGCTCGCCGCGGGCGTGCGCTCCCGGTAGAGGCGCCAGGGGGACCCGTCCCCCTCCCGGAGGTCTCCGCGGTGCGCCGCGAAGACCTCCGGAACCGGCCGGTGGGCCGCCCCACAGCAGGGTGCCCACCGCCTCTCCGCCTCCACCGGGGCCCGGCCAACAGCGTGAGAATCCGGTGAGATCTGCGCTCCGCAGCCCCGGAAGGCCTGCCTCCGGTGCCCTCGGGATGGTGTGATGGGGTGAGGACGGTGACGGCACGACCCGCCCGTGCGCGGCTGATCTCGTGGATGTGCGGCAACAGCAGTAGATCGCACACAGTAAGCTCGAGGGTGCTCACCCTGCGTACTCGACGGGTGCACACCGGTGCACGACGGACCACCCCCTGATCTCTGAGGGCCCACATGACGGACACAGCAGAGGAATCCCCCGCCGACCCCGGTACCGGGCGGTCGCGGTGGGAGACCGTGCAACCCTGGCTCACCCTGGCCTGCAGGGTCGGCCTCGCCGCGATCATGATCACCGCCGCGGTCACCAAGTACCCGCCGGCGCTCGGTGTGGAAGCGGTCGAGGCCTACGAGCTCTTCCCGTCCGAGGTCGCCGAACTCATCGGTTACACTCTTCCGCTGTTCGAACTCGCCCTCGCCCTCCTGCTCCTGATGGGTCTGGCCACCCGCTACACCGGACTGGTCAGTGCCCTGCTCATGGTCGTCTTCATCGCCGGGATCCTCTCCGCGATGGCACGAGGGCTGAGCATCGACTGCGGCTGTTTCGGCGGCGGCGGACAGGTCGACCCGGAAGAGACCAGCTACGGCCTCTCCATCGCACGCGACCTCGGTTTCATGGCCCTGGGCGCGTTCATCGCGATCTGGCCCCGCTCGCCGTTCGCCCTCGACCGCGCCCTCGGGCTCTTCCGATGACCCGCGCGGCACACAGAGTCCAGTAGAAGAATCAGGGGAAGAACAGATGGGCAGTGAAGCGCGCAAGCGCGCCCGCGAACGCATCAAGGAGCAGCGGGAGAAGGAGAAGAGGGCCGCCAAACGCAACCGGACCCTGCTCGTGGTCGGTGCGGCCGCCGCCGTCGTCCTCCTCGTCGTCGGCATCGGGTACGTCATCCTCAGCTCCGACCGCGGTGACGGCTACGAGGGCGAACTCGCCGAGCAGACGCTCCAGTCCGACAGCAGCGTCGTCATGGCTCAGGAAGGGGCCGAGGCCCCTGTCGTAGAGGTCTACGCCGACTACCAGTGCCCGGCCTGCGCCCAGTTCGAGAACCTCAACGGCGACACCCTCAAGGAGAAGGCCGCCCAGGGCGAGGCGATCGTGCAGTTCCGCCCGGTCAGCATCTTCGCCCAGCAGCCCGTACCCACCAGCAGCAACTCCCTGCGCGGGGCCGTCGCAGCACGCACCGCCGCCGACCACGACGTCTTCGTCGAGTACAACGACATCCTGTTCGAGAACCAGCCCAACCAACAGCAAGAGGGATTCGCCCCCTCCGACCTCCAGGAATGGTTCGACGGGCTCGAGACCACCGAGGAACAGCAGGCCGACTTCGGCGAACGCCTCGAGCAGGAGGAACCGGTCATCACCGAGTTCACCGAGGAGTACGTGCCCGCCCTCATGTCCGCCGCCGAGCAGGAGATCGGCCAGGAGAACCTCGGCACCATGGTCCTGACCGACCTGATCGCCTGGGGCGAGGAGAACGGACACGACTCCTCCTTCCTCGACGGGACCTACACTGGCGAGATCATCGACGCCACCGGAACGGCCTACACTCGCTACAGCGGTGAGAACGCCTTCAGCGGTACCCCCGCCGTCTACATCAACGGCGAGCTTCTCGACAACGACGCCACCATGACGGTCCGCGGACTCTCCGACGCCATCGACTCCGCCGGCCCCGGCCAGGTCGAGACCGAACCCGCCGACGACGGGGGTGGCGCGGAGTAGAGACCCCAGCCCAGACCCCGCACGCGGGGCGAACCTGAGAGCAGAGCAGTGAGATTGTCGTCGACAGCTTCTGAGGGCGCGGCCGAACACGGCCGCGCCCTCGCGGCCATCCCCAGCCCCGAGGTCAACTCCATCCCCCTGGGCCCCCTCGAGATCCACTTCTACGCCTTGTGCATCCTCGTCGGCGTCGTCGCCGCGGTCTTCTGGAGCGAGCGCCGCTGGGCCGCCATGGGCGGGGAGAAGGGCACCATCATGGACATGGCCGTGTGGGCCGTGCTCCTGGGCCTGGTGGGCGGCCGCCTCTACCACGTCATCAGCGACTACCAGCTCTATTTCGTGGAAGGGCAGGAACCCATCCGCGCCCTCTTCATCTGGGAGGGCGGACTCGGCATCTGGGGTGCCGTCCCCATGGGCGCCCTCGGCGTGTGGCTCGTCGCCCGCAAGCGCGGGTTGTCCATGTCGAAACTGGCCTTCGCGATCGCCCCGGCGATCCCCCTGGCCCAAGCCCTCGGCCGCTGGGGCAACTACTTCAACCAGGAGCTCTTCGGCGCACCCACCGATGTGCCCTGGGCCCTGGAGATCACCCCTCTGGACAACGGGGCCCTGCGCCCGGGCATGATCGAGGGCGTCAGCACCTACCACCCCACCTTCCTCTACGAGTCCCTGTGGTGCCTGGTCCTGGCCGTTGTCCTCGCCTACCTGGGGCGCCGCTTCGAGAGCCGGATGCAGGGCGGGCGCCTGTTCGCCCTCTACGTCGCCGGCTACTGCGCGGGCCGCTTCTGGATCGAGGCCCTGCGCGTGGACCCGGCCAACGACATCCTCGGCATGCGCCTCAACAACTGGGTCTCCCTGGTGGTGCTGGCGGGCGCACTGGCCTACTTCTTCTGGGCCGGCCGCCGCCTCGAGCGTTTCTCCAGCGTCGTCGTCCCAGGCCAGGACGATGGGACCCAGGTGTTCGGTACCACAGACCCGGGTGAGACGCGCGACGAAGGAACCGTCTACAGCGCCCTCGACAGCGACGAGGAAGAGGGCGACAGCACCGTCTACAGCGCCACGGATCTCAGCGACCTCCCCGACCGGGGCAGCGGCTCCCGCGAGCCCGGCCGTGGAGGGACGGAATATCACCCCAGCCCTGAGCGATCCAGTAGCGAGGGCTCGACCGAGGACGACGTCGACGAGACGGGAACGGACTCCGGGGCGAGGCCCGACTGATTCACAGGCCCCACGCGCGGGACGGCCGCACCAGCGCCCTCCCGCGTCCCGCCTGTGTCGTTTCCGATCACACCTTGGTTGACGATTGAGATGGACCGTGAGCAGAGCTGAGTCCCGGTTCGGTCGCAAAGGCCGGCGCGGAGGATCCCGTCGCGGCCAGGCCACCGATTCGGCCTACACCGACGATTACGGCTACGACGACGGCTACGTCGACGAGTACGACTACGACCCGGAGGAGGACTTCTCCGCCGAGTACGGTCACACCCACACCCGCTCGGACGGGCCCGGTGCCGAGGACGAGCATGGCTACGACGACGGCTACGAGGACGAGTACCAGGACGGGGCGGAGCAGGAACCCGGACAGGGTCGTGGCCGAGGACGCCGAGCCAGGCGCGCGGACAAGAACCCGGGGAAGGTCTCGGCCTTCTCCGCCGGCGCCATCAAGCGTGTCTCGGTCCTGGGCGAGCGGCCCAACCAGATCGTGTACACCCTCGCGGAGCAGAGCAGACGCAAGCGCGGCACCGCCGTGCTCGCCGTGCTCCTCACCGCGTTCGGTCTGGCGCTGGTCCTGCTCCTGGGGTTGCTGACCTACCAGTTCATCAGCAACGACGGCGGCCAGGTCGCCGAGACCGAGGACGGCATCGTCGCTCCCCCCGAGGGACACACGACGCTCACCCCGGAGCTCTACCTGTCCGAGCCCGATCGCGAGGAGACCTTCGGCGCGATCGACCAGCGCGATTCCGGGGCCGAACCGATGACGGAGGACTCCGTCTTCGGCCAGACCGAGGAGCTCGAGCTCGACGGGGTCTCCCTTCAGGCCCAGCAGACCGAGGTCAACGATTCCTGCACCTCCATGGTCTGGGGCGGCGACCTCGCCCAGAGCCTGCTCGACGCCGAGTGTGTCAACGCGGCCTCGGCGCTCTACACCGACAGCGACCAGGAGTACGTCGCCCAGGTCACACTCTTCGACGTGGCCGACAGCAACGGCGCCGAAGAGGTCTCGGCCGCTCTGGACCCGTCCAACACCGACACCGAGGCCGGCTTCGTCCTGCCCCGGACCGACGAGGACGTCGCCGGGCTGAACGAAGGCTACAGCCAGGCCACCACACAGGTCATGGGCCACTACGTGGCGGTGTTCTGGACCGCACGCCAGGACGCTGAGGACCCGGGCGACGACTCGGACCTGGCGACCGTGAACGTGGCTTCCATGAACTCGGTGCAGTTCATCTACGACGAGGTCGTCCGCAACGGCGGCGGCAGCCAGGAGGATGAGGAGTAGGACAGCACGCCCGCTCCCGCCCCGCCCGGCCCCCGGAAAGCACACCGCTTCCCGGGGGCCTTCTGCATGCAGGCCCGGAGAAGCCCGGCGGACCGGGGTTGTCCGGGGCCCTCCGACGCCCCGATAGGATCACGGTCAGATCGACCCGCCCGCGAGGGTCGTCCGAGGCCGGGGCCGGACCCCGTGCCCAGCCCTGAGCGAACCCGGGCCCGCCCCGCACCCCCCGTGCCGACGGCGGCCCGAGAATCCGAGGAAAGGTCCAATCGGGTGTCCCCTTCTGAACCGTCGGAGCCCGGTCCCGGGCGCCGAAGGAAGAACAGCGAGTCCGACACGGGACAGGCCGAGCGTTCCCCGCGCGAGAACCAACGCCGATCCGGAAGCCGTCGGAAAGAGCCCCCACGCTTCGGCCCCGGCCTGAAGATCCTGGTGGGCGCTCTCGCCCTCGTCCTCATCGCGCTCGGCGTGGTGCTCGTGGTCCAGCGCGGCGGAGGAGGGGACGCCGCCGAGGCCGCCCCGGAGACCCGCCCCGCCCTCTACTCCCTGCGTCCGAACGACAGCAGCGAGATGAACCGGGTGCTGAACTCGCGCGAGGACGACCAGCGCCCCCTCAACGAGGGCGAACTGTTCGAGCGCAACAACGAGGAGATCTCCAGCCAGAGCATCGACTTCACCCTGCGCGACTCCGACCTGACCGAGGACTGCGGCGAAGCGGTCTGGGGCACGCAGGTCCAGGACGCCCTCGCTGCGGCCGACTGCACCCAGGCCGGGCGTGCCACCTACGTCTCCGACGCCTACTTCGGTGTGGCCGCCGTCTTCAACCTCGCCGACACCGGGGCCTCTCAGGACGTGGCCGCGGCCATGGAACTGACCGACTCCGAGGAGGAGACCGGCGGGGAAGAGTCCCCCGCGGGTCCCGGCTTCGTGCTGGCCCCTTCCGGTGAGGAGCCCTTCGACCGCCTCGGCGAGGGCTACGGCGCTGCCGACGCCATCATCAGCGGCCACTATCTGGTCGTGGTGTGGGTCCAGCCCGAGGAATCGGAGTCCGTGGACGAACGAGTGACCCTCTCCAGCCCGCTCGTGGCCCTGGCCAACTTCCGCGACCCGCTCTACCGGCGTCTCGTGGAACTGCGCGAGCCCTCCGAATCCGAGCAGGGCGGCGGAACCGGGGCCGAGGAAGGCGCCCCCGGCGACGGCGGTGCCGGAACCGGTGGGGGCAGTGCCGGAACCGGCGACGGCGGTGCCGGAACCGGTGGGGGCGGCGCCGGTGAGGCCGACCCGCCCGTACAGGAGGGGCCCCCGCTCGAGGAACCCCCCGTGCAGGAGCCCGGCCCCGGTCAGTGACCTGACCGGTCGGCCCCCTCCTCGACCTGGGCCAGGAGCTCCGCGCAGACCCGCGGCAGGTCCCGCAGCCGGTGCTCCGGCAGATCCACCACCGTGTGCCCGCGCACCCACCCCGGTGCACGGGCCACACCGTGCCGGGCGGTGCGTTTGTTCACCGGCCGCCCCAGAGCCGCGGTCACCTCGATGAGCCCCGCACGCAGTGTCGAGGTCAGAGTGCCGTGCGCACGCCCTTGCACGTGAGCCGTCAACGCCCCGGCCGGGTCGCTCCCGGCCTCCGTGCCCGGCACCGTCAGCCGCACACACGTCAGGTCGTTCGCACCGAACCCCCGCAGGAACCGCACACCGAACCGCGGCTCCACCAACGACCGGAACGCTTCCTGGCCGGCCCGGTCCCGCACCCACGCCGACGACGAGGGCACCAACACGTCCACCGCCGCCGTCCCCAGGGGCGCTGCCAACGCCGCACGCGGGGCCAGGCGTTCCCATCCGCCGGTCAGATCCACCACCACGTGTGCGTGCGCCGACCCCGGCGCCTTCATCCACGTGGACAACCGCACCCGGCCCGCGCCCTCGAAACCTCGCGGCCACGATCCCACCAGCAACGGTTCCGATCCCTGCCCGTCGGCCCCCTCGGACGCACGCGCGAGCACGGCCCCGGCCCGCTCCGGATCGCCGCCCACACGCGCCTCGCGGGCGTTGGCGCCCTGGCTGTAGACCCGGGCGTCCTCCCCGCCGGCGGAGGGGAGCGACCGCGCCAGTGGGCGCAGCACGTACAGGTCCGAGGCCGCGCCGATCGACTCCGCGCCGTGGTACCGGTTGAAGTCCGGCCACAACGCCTCCACCAGCAGCTCCAGGCGGGAGAACCGCGCCTGGGTCGCCGCCGCCAACCGGGGTGTGGTCTCACTCACCCCGTAGGCCACCAGTACCCGGCCCCGGCGCGGATCGACCATGCCCTCCAAGCCCCGGCGCACGAACAGCTCCACCCCGTCGGGGGTGTAGGGCGGATCGGTGAAGACCGCCTCGGCCACCCCGTGCAGCGCCGGCGGCAAGCCCAGACGCAGGTCCGCGCTGTGGGTGGCGATGTCCAGCCCCAGACGGTCGGCCGAGGCGTCGATGTGGGCCAGTACGCGCTCGTCCAGGTCCACCACCACCGCCCGGGCCCCGGGAAGGACCAGCGTGAGCGCCACCGACGTCAGATCGTGGTCTCCCACACACAGGACCGTGCGTCCCTCCAGGTCGAAACGGGCGGCCAGGAACAGGGCCCGCCGCAGCGCCGTCTCGGCGGTCGCGGCCACGTGGTCCAGGTTCAGGTCGGAGGCGGGCCCCTCGGCCACCGCACGCTCCAGCTCCGCCAGGACCCCGGCATGCTCCGGCACCAGATGCGCGACCGGGTCGGCCGCCGTCGGCACGGGCGCGCCCGCGTAGTCGCGGGGGCGGACCAAGCGGACCGCGCCCTCCTCCTCACGGGCCTCACCGCAGGCCACGAGCCCGCGCAGCAGCTCCGCGACCACCGCGTGCGCCACCGCGGAGACCCGCACCAGCTCGTTGGCCCGCCAGGGGCGCCCGTCCGCCAGCAGCTCCACCACCCGGCGGGCCCGCGGGGCGTCCACCCCGCGTTCGCGCAGCAGCTCCCGAGCCGGTTCGGGCCAGGGGGCGCCACCGGTGCCGGACCGTTCCTGTTCGGTGTCGGTGCCGGAGACGGGGTCGTCGGTGCCCGGCGCCGCGGCCGGGGTGTGCTCTGCTGCCATGGCACCGATGTTCCCACGCCCCGGAACCCGGCACGGCTGTGCAGGTCAGGTGCTCATCGGCCAGGTAGCACGCCTATGAGGGGAATCTCACGCATGCGTGAGATGCCGACCCGCTTCCGGGACACTCCCTACTGATGAGTAGCATGGGATTTCGGTTCTCGGGAGACCGCTGCGCCCGAAGCGGTTCCGACAACCCCTCGGGGCTCTGACCGCTGCGGATGGTTTAACGTAGTCCCTCCGTGGAACGAACCGCAGGGTCGGATCCGCGATTCGCGTCGCGGACCGACACCGGGTACGAACCACCAGGGACCAGAGAACCCGGAGCCCGCCCGCAGGCGGTGACCCGTCACCACCGGCCTCACGAGGACGTGACCGGCCTTCCCAGGTGGCACGACGGGCGACCGACCGACGCGGAACCCCACCACCCCGGTGGCCGCTCCACCACACGTGGAGTCACAACAGAACGTACGCAGCAGGGCCAATGTCGTCCCGGATGCGCTTTTCACGAAGCCGACCCAAGACGACAGGAGGGCACATGCCCGCTGCTCAGGCGCGGCGTTCGTCCGTCCGAACGAACGCGGAACCCACCACCCAGGGCCTGTACGACCCCACCTTCGAACACGACGCCTGCGGCGTCGGGTTCGTCGCCGACCTCAACGGCCGCCGCGGCCACGACATCGTCGAGAAGGCACTCACCGTCCTGCGCAACCTCGACCACCGAGGCGCCGCCGGGGCCGACCCCGACGACGGCGACGGCGCCGGCATCCTCACCCAGGTGCCCCACGACCTGTACACCGAGGTCTGCGACTTCCCCCTCCCCGAGGCCGGCGCCTACGCCACCGGCATCGGTTTCCTGCCCGCCGACGCGACCGAACGCGCCCGGGCCGTCGCCACCATCGACGCCATCGTCGCCGACGAGGGCCTGACCCTGCTCGGTTGGCGCGAGGTGCCCACCGAACCCGACTACGCAGGCCCCGCAGCCCGCGAAACCATGCCCCACTTCGGGCAGCTCTTCATCACCGGCACCAAGGGCACCGCCACCGAGGGCCTCACCGGGATCGACCTCGAGCGCCACGCCTACTGCGTCCGCAAGCGTGCCGAACACGAGACCGACGTCTACTTCCCGAGCCTGTCCCCGCGCACCATCGCCTACAAGGGCATGCTCACCACACCCCAGCTCGAACCGTTCTTCCCCGACCTGTCCGACCGGCGCTACACCTCCGGCCTGGGCCTGGTCCACTCCCGGTTCTCCACCAACACCTTCCCGTCCTGGCCGCTGGCCCACCCCTTCCGGTACGTCGCCCACAACGGCGAGATCAACACCGTCAAGGGCAACCGCAACATGATGCGCTCGCGCGAAGCCAAGCTCGCCAGCGACCTCGTCCCCGGCCCTCTCGACCGCCTGTTCCCGATCGTCGACCCGGAGGACTCCGACACCGCCTCCTTCGACGACACTCTGGAACTGCTCCACCTGGGCGGACGCACCCTGCCGCACGCCGTCCTCATGATGATCCCGGAACCCTGGGAGAAGCACACCGAGATGGACCCGGACGTGCGGGCCTTCTACGAGTACCACTCCACCCTCATGGAACCCTGGGACGGACCCGCCTCCGTCTCCTTCACCGACGGCACCGTCGTCGGCTCCGTCCTGGACCGCAACGGACTGCGCCCCGGCCGCTACTGGGTCACCGACGACGGCCTCGTGGTCCTGGCCTCCGAAGCCGGCGTCCTGGACATCGACCCCGCCACCATCGTGCGCAAGGGCCGCCTCCAGCCCGGCCGCATCTTCGTGGTCGACACCGAGCAGGGCCGCATCATCGAGGACGAGGAGATCAAGGCCGAACTCGCCGCCCAGCACCCTTACCGGGACTGGGTCGACAACGGCATCACCCGCCTCACCGACCTGCCCGCGGCCGAACCCGCCCGGACCGAGCAGATCGACCTCGCCCAGCAGACCTTCGGCTACACCGAGGAAGAGCTCCGCATCATCCTCACACCGATGGCCCGCACCGGCGCCGAACCCATCGGCTCCATGGGCACCGACACCCCGGTCGCGGCCCTCTCCGACCGCTCCCGGCAGATCTTCGACTACTTCAGCCAACACTTCGCACAGGTCACCAACCCACCGCTGGACGCGATCCGCGAGGAGATGGTCACCAGCCTCGGAACCCTCCTCGGCGCCGAGGGCAACCTCCTCTCCTCGGACCCCACCGACACCCAACGCCTGTCCCTGCCCACACCCGTCCTCGACCAGGCCGAACTCGCCGCGGTCATCGCCGCAGGACAGAGCAACCCCGCACTGAGGACCCACACCGTCGACGGCACCTACCCCGTCGACGGCGGCGGCCGCGCACTCGACCGGCGACTCGACCAGATCAACACCGAGACCGACCGCGCCATCGCCGACGGCGCCCGCATCATCGTCCTCAGCGACCGCGGTGTCGACACCGAACGCGCACCCATCCCCTCACTGCTGCTCACCGGCTCCGTCCACCACCACCTCGTACGCGAGAAGACCCGCACCGAGGTCGGACTCATCGTCGAAGCCGCCGACATGCGCGAATGCCACCACGTCGCCCTCCTCCTCGGCTACGGCGCCTCCGCCGTCAACCCGTACCTGGCCCTGGAGACCGTCCGCGACATGGTCGAGAGCGGCCGACTCGGCGGCATCGACGCCGACCAGGCCGTCCACAACACCCTCAAGGCCTACGCCAAGGGTGTCCTCAAGATCATGTCCAAGATCGGCGTCTCCACCGTCGGCTCCTACACCGGCGCCCAGATCTTCGAGGCCCTCGGGCTCGGCCACGACGTCATCGACCGGTGCTTCACCGGAACCACCTCCCGCCTCGGCGGCGTCGGCTTCGACGTCCTGGCCGAAGAGGTCGCCGTCCGCCACCGCCGCGCCCACGCCGTCAACGCCGGCGCCCACCGCCGCCTCGAGGTCGGCGGCGAGTACCAGTGGCGCCGAGAGGGCGAACCGCACCTCTTCAACCCAGAGACCGTCTTCAAACTCCAACACTCCACGAAGACCCGCTCCTACGAGATCTTCAAGGAGTACACCGACAAGATCGACGACCAGGCCGAACAGCTCATGACCCTGCGCGGGCTCCTGCGCTTCAAGGAAGGCCTGCGACAGCCGGTCCCGGTCGAAGAGGTCGAACCGGTCTCCGACATCGTCACGCGCTTCTCCACCGGCGCCATGTCCTACGGCTCCATCTCCGCCGAGGCACACGAGACCCTCGCCATCGCCATGAACCGCCTCGGCGCCAAGTCCAACACCGGCGAAGGCGGCGAAGACCCCGACCGCTTCACCCGCGACGCCAACGGCGACCTCCGGCGCAGCGCCATCAAACAGGTCGCCTCCGGCCGCTTCGGCGTCACCTCCCACTACCTCACCAACGCCGACGACATCCAGATCAAGGTGGCCCAAGGCGCCAAACCCGGCGAAGGCGGACAACTGCCCGGCCACAAGGTCTACCCGTGGGTCGCCGGCACCCGGCACTCCACCCCCGGCGTCGGACTCATCTCCCCGCCGCCCCACCACGACATCTACTCCATCGAGGACCTCGCCCAACTCATCCACGACCTCAAGAACGCCAACCCGTCCGCACGAGTACACGTCAAACTGGTCTCCGAAGCGGGCGTGGGCACCGTCGCAGCCGGAGTGTCCAAGGCCCACGCCGACGTCGTCCTCGTCTCCGGCCACGACGGAGGAACCGGCGCCTCACCGCTGACCTCCCTCAAGCACGCCGGCACCCCCTGGGAGATCGGTCTCGCCGAGACCCAGCAGACCCTGCTGCTCAACGGCCTGCGCGACCGCATCGTCGTCCAGACCGACGGACAGATGAAAACCGGACGCGACGTCGTCATCGCCGCTCTCCTGGGCGCCGAGGAGTACGGGTTCGCGACCGCGCCCCTCATCGTCTCCGGCTGCGTCATGATGCGCGTCTGCCACCTCGACACCTGCCCCGTCGGCGTGGCCACCCAGAACCCGGACCTGCGCGAACGCTACTCCGGCCAGGCCGACCACGTCGTGAACTTCTTCGAGTTCATCGCCCAAGAGGTCCGCGAGTACCTCGCCCGACTCGGCTTCCGCAGCCTCGACGAAGCCATCGGCGCCGTCGAGAACCTCGAGACCGCCGACGCCGTCGACCACTGGAAGGCCCAGGGTCTGGACCTGTCACCCGTCCTGGCCGCCATCGACCCCTGGGACGGCGACCACCGCCGCCAGGTCCGCGGCCAGGACCACGGCCTGGAGAAGGCCCTGGACCACACCCTCGTCCAACTGGCCGAGGGCGCACTCGACTTCGCCGAACCCGTCACCCTCGAACTGCCCGTACGCAACGTCAACCGCACCGTCGGCACCATGCTCGGCCACGAGGTCACCAAACGACACGGTGCCCAGGGCCTGCCCGACGACACCATCGACATCACCTTCACCGGATCGGCCGGGCAGTCCTTCGGCGCCTTCGTGCCCAAGGGCATCACCATGCGCCTGTCCGGCGACGCCAACGACTACGTCGGCAAGGGCCTGTCCGGCGGACGCATCACCGTGCGCCCCGCCCGGACCTCCACCCTCGCCGCCGAAGAACACATCATCGCCGGCAACGTCATCGGCTACGGCGCCACCTCCGGACAGATCCACATCCGCGGCATCGTCGGCGAACGCTTCTGCGTCCGCAACTCCGGCGCCACCGCCGTCGTCGAAGGCATCGGCGACCACGGCTGCGAATACATGACCGGCGGCCGCGCCGTCGTCCTCGGCCGCACCGGCCGCAACTTCGCCGCAGGCATGTCCGGTGGCACCGCCTACGTCCTCGACCTCGACCCCGAACGCGTCAACGGCGAAATGGTCGAGATCGAGGACCTCACCCACGAGGACCGCGACTTCCTCACCGCCATCCTCACCAGGCACCGCGACGAGACCGGCTCCACCGTCGCCCGACGCCTCCTCGACGGCGGCGACGCCGCACTCGCCCGCATCAGCAAAGTCATGCCCCGCGACTACAAGCGGGTCCTGCTCGCCCAGGCCGAGGCCGAACGCGAGGGCCGCGACGTCGACGAGGCCGTCATGGCCTCAGCACAGTCCTAGAGCACGAACCACGAAAGGAGGAGCACCATGGGTGACCCCAAGGGCTTCCTGAAGATCACCGACCGCGAACTGCCCCAGCACCGACCCGTGGACGTGCGTATCCAGGACTGGCAGGAGGTCCAGGAGGACTTCGCACGCAGCACCGTCACCAAGCAGGCCTCGCGCTGCATGGACTGCGGTATCCCCTTCTGCCACAACGGATGCCCCCTCGGCAACCTCATCCCCGAGTGGAACCACCTCGTGCACACCCACGACTGGGCCGAGGCCATCGAACGCCTCCACGCGACCAACAACTTCCCCGAGTTCACCGGCCGCCTCTGCCCCGCACCCTGCGAATCCGCCTGCGTGCTCGGCATCAACCAACCCGCCGTCACCATCAAGAACGTCGAGGTCTCCATCATCGACCGCGCCTGGGAAGAAGGCTGGGTCAAGCCCCTGCCCCCCACCACGCGCACCGGCAAGACCGTCGCCGTCGTCGGATCCGGCCCGGCGGGCCTGGCAGCCGCACAACAACTCACCCGCGCCGGCCACGACGTCACCGTCTACGAACGCGCCGACCGCATCGGTGGCCTGCTGCGCTACGGCATCCCCGAGTTCAAGATGGAAAAGCGCCACATCGAACGCCGCCTCGCCCAGATGAGCGCCGAAGGAACCACCTTCCGCACCGGTATCGACGTCGGCCGCGACATCACCGCCGACCAGCTCCAGGCCCGATACGACGCCACCGTCCTCACGGGCGGGGCCACCGCCTGGCGCGACCTGCCCGCCAAGGGCCGCGAACTGGGCGGCATCCACCAAGCCATGGAATACCTGCCCCTGGCCAACAAGGTCCAGGAAGGCGACCTCGACACCCCGCCCATCACCGCCCAGGACAAAAACGTCATCGTCATCGGCGGAGGCGACACCGGAGCCGACTGCGTAGGCACCGCCCACCGCCAAGGCGCAGCGAGCGTGACCCAGCTCGAGATCATGCCCAAGCCGCCCACCGAACGGCCCGACCACCAGCCCTGGCCGACCATGCCCAACCTCTACAAGGTCACCAGCGCCCACGAGGAAGGCGGAAAGCGGATCTACTCCGTCAACACCGTCGAATTCCTCGGCGACGACCAGGGCAACGTCCGCGCACTCCGACTCGTGGAGGTCCAGCGCACCGACAAGGGCTTCGAACCCGTGCAGGGCACCGAACACGAGATCCCCGCCGACCTCGTCACCCTCGCCATGGGCTTCGTCGGCCCCGAGAAGGCCGGCCTCCTCGACGGACTCGGCGTCGAACTCGACGGACGCGGCAACGTCGTCCGCGACAGCGACTACCGCACGACCGTCGACGGCGTCTTCTGCGCCGGCGACATGGGCCGAGGCCAGTCCCTCATCGTCTGGGCGATCGCCGAGGGCCGCTCAGCCGCCGCCGGAGTGGACCGCTACCTCAACGACCGGACCCACCTGCCCGCCGGCATCCCGCCCACCGAGCGACCGCTCGTGTAGGGGGAACGGCCACACCGCACAGGCGCGCCGGGCGCAGGGGAGCAGTCCCCGCGCCCGGCGCCACGCCGTCACCGCGAGCACGTGAACACTTGGCCGGGACAGGAAGCGGCTGGGATACTGAAGACGTAGAACTCCACCCGAACACTCGCTCCGACGAGGAAACCGGACGATGCTCTACCAGGTGATCGGCGAAATAGCGATGATCCTCCACTTCGCCTTCCTCGTCCATGTGACCCTGGGAGGCTTCCTCGCCTGGCTGTGGCCCCGCATGTTCTGGCTCCACCTGCCCGTCGCCGCCTACGCCCTCGCCATCAACATCATCGGCTGGAGATGCCCCCTCACCTACGTCGAGAACTGGGGACGCGTCAACGCCGGCCAGGACGGTATGGGCGACGTGGGTTTCATCGACTACTACCTCACCGGCATCATCTACCCCCAGGAACACGCCCTCACCGCACAATTCCTCGTGGGAGTGAGCGTCGCCATCTCCTGGATCGGCTTGTTCGTCCTGTGGCGACGAGGCCGCGGACCCACCCTCCGGAACCACGACACCGACGGCACCACACCACGCAAGTAAAAACCGCGCATGGATTCCGCGCGAGCAGTTCACCCCCACCGCACCCGGACATACCGTCGAAACATGACCGTTGTGACCTGGGACTCCTTCCACGCCGCAGAACACTTCACCATGCGCAACGCGCGGCTGCTCGACCGACACCGATTCGACTTCCTCTTCCGAGCCGGCCCCGCCGAGAACGTCCGCGCCGCCCTGGCCGCCTACCGCAACATCGACGGCGGCTACGGCAACAGCCTCGACCCCGACCTACGCGGCCACGCCAGCCAACCCGTCGCCGTCGAACTGGCCCTACGCCTGCTCGACGAACTCGGGCCCTTCTCCCGCCCCCACACCGCAGGGATCTGCCGCTACCTCACCTCCGTCGGCAACCCCGACGGCGGCCTGCCCGCCGTCCTGCCCGGAGTCCGACACACCGAAGCCGCACCCTGGTACCAGCGCACCCACGACTTCGGCAGCCGCCTCGACACCACCGCCATGATCACCGGATACCTCCACAAACACCAGATCACCCACCCCTGGCGCGACACCGCCACCGCCTACTGCTGGAAGAACATCGACGGCCTCAAATGGACCGACCCCCACCAAGCCATCGCCCTCTGCAACTTCCTGCAGCACGTCCCCGACCGGCAGCGCGCCCTGGAGACCCTCCACCGGCTCACCACCAGGATCCGCGCCGTCATCGACGTCCACCCGCGCGCCACCGGCCACGTCCACACACCCCTGGACCTGGCCGAACACCCCGACCACATCGCCCGCCGGCTCTTCACCGACGACGAGATCGAGCGCAACTTCCAGGCCTTCGAGGAACAACAGCGCTCCGACGGCGGCTGGGACGCCTGCTGGGACCACTGGGACACCGCAGCCACCATCGAACGCGAAGGAATGCGTACCATCCAGCGTCTACGCATCCTGCGTAACTACGGCCGGATCCAGGTCGACCTGCCCCGACCCCGTCGCGAAGCCCCCGCCGACTGACCACCCACCCGCTCCTGAGGGCCCCAGCCGGGTGAGAACCCCAACACTTGGTGTGCCTCCGGGTCACAACGGGCACGCACACCACGGAACCGGTCAGGCGCGGGAAGCCCTGCGTACGTGGGGAAACATCCCATGTGTGCTCCCATGCACACCAAGAATTCGCCTTCTCGCAGACGAGGAGACGTCCCCACACAACCTGGTTTAGACCACTGCGCCACCTGAAAGCTCTAGAGTGTTACGTGTGACACGTCGAGCAAAAATCGTCGCGACCCTCGGTCCCGCAACCTCGAGCCCGGAGACCCTCCGGCAGCTCGTCCAAGCCGGACTGGACGTCGCCCGCATCAACCTCAGCCACGGAACCCACGACGACCACCACGCCAGCATCACCAACCTCCGGCGAGCAGCCGAGGACGAACAACGCCCCATCGGCGTCCTCGCCGACCTCCAGGGCCCCAAGATCCGCGTCGGCACCTTCGCCGACGGCCCCATCGAACTCGACGAGGACGACGAGTTCACCATCACCACCGAAGACGTCCCCGGTGACAACCACCGCGTCTCCACCACCTACAAGGGACTCCCCGGAGACGTCCACCCCGGCGACCGCGTCCTCATCGACGACGGCCGCGTCGTCCTCGAATGCACCAAAACCACCAGCACCGAGATCCATACACGCGTCATCTTCGGCGGCCCCGTCTCCAACCACAAGGGACTCAACCTCCCCGGAGTCGCCGTCAGCGTCCCCGCCCTCACCGAAAAGGACGAGGACGACCTCCGCTGGGCCCTGCACCAGGGCGTCGACATCGTCGCCCTCTCCTTCGTACGCAGCCCCGCGGACGCCGAAGAATGCCACCGCATCATGGACGAGGAGGGCGTCACCGTCCCCCTCATCGCCAAGATCGAAAAACCCCAAGCCGTCGAACGCCTCCACGACATCATCGAGGTCTTCGACGGCGTCATGGTCGCCCGCGGCGACCTCGGCGTCGAACTCCCGCTCGAGAACGTCCCCATGGTGCAGAAACGCGCCATCGAACGCTGCCGCGACAAGGCCAAACCCGTCATCGTCGCCACGCAGATGCTCGAATCCATGATCTCCGCGCCCCGACCCACCCGCGCCGAAGCCTCCGACGTCGCCAACGCCGTCCTGGACGGCGCCGACGCCGTCATGCTCTCCGGCGAGACCAGCATCGGCCAGTACCCCGTCGACACCGTCGAGACCATGGCCCGCATCGTCGGAGCCGCCGAACAGGAATCCCTCCGGGCTTCCCACATCCTCAACCGCGTCCCCGAGACCACCGGCGGCGCCATCGCCCGCGCCGCCGCCGAGATCGGCGCGAGCATCGGCGCACGCGCCCTCGTCGCCTTCACCATGTCCGGAGAGACCGCCCGGCGCCTCGCCCGCTACCGGTCACCCATCCCGCTCATGGCCTTCACCACCGAACCGCTCACCCGCGGCCGCCTCGCCCTCACCTGGGGCGTGGACACCAACCGCGTGCCCTGGGTCGACAACAGCGACGACATGGTCCGCCAGGTCGAATACGAGCTCCTGCAGCTCAGCGACTACAACCGCGGCGACAAGATCGTCATCGTCGCAGGGAGCCCTCCGGGCACCGTCGGCTCCACCAACTCCCTGCGCGTCCACCGCCTCGGAGACGCCGTGGCCCTGAACCCGTAACCGAGGCCCCCGGCCGCGCAACGCCGCGGAGGGACGTGTCGCATCGGGACCGGTCCGGGGGAACGGCGCACCACGCGCCCGCCCCGGCCGGGCCCGGATGCGGCACCAGGGCCGCCGGCCCCGGCCCCGAACACTCACTCCGAGGCCCGCACCTCGTCGCCGTCCTGTACGCCCTTCCCGCCCTGCTCCGGCAACACCCGCTCCAACGGCATGTCCCACGGCAACAGGTTCCACGGGCTCGACGGATCCTCGGTCAACAACCCCAACGCCGTCCAGATCCGGTCCTGCCCCGAGTACTCACCGAGCATCCCCTTGCTCGGCCACAGCAGATACCCCGCATGGAACGCCGCCGCCAACCGCGACCACGACGAGTACCGGCGCTGCAGATCCGACGCCACACGACGCAACATCGCCTGCGTCTCCGCCGGCGACAACCAGTCCAGGCTCGCGCCACCGCACACCAGCCGGATCACGTGCACCGACTTCCACCACTGGTACGCACCGATGATCACCGTCTCCCGGTCCTCGCCCGCGCTCGTCACCGAACGCAGGCGCCACACCTGGTCCTCACTGAGCAACACGTGCGTACCCGTGTCGGCACCGCCCTGCTCACGCGGAAGACGCGACTTCGCGACCCGCGCACGCAGGTCCACCACCAGATCCAGAGTGGGCCCCTGGTGCAGTTCCTCGTGCAGACCCTCCACCGTCGCGCGCAACGACTCCAGGTCCGTCACACCCCACTGCTCCTCCAACACACGCCGGTATCTGCGGCGCAGCGAGGGCCGGGCCACCACGTCCCAGGGCTCGGCCAGAGCCACCCGGAACGGCGCTGCCACGGCGGCGGCCCAGCGCTCGGTGCTCAACGGAGCCTCGGGCTCCTTGGCGTGAACCAGGGGGGACTCGCGCGCACCGATGACCAACTCGGCGAAGGAACCGGCCGCCAGCACCGCCGCGGGGAGGAAGGACCACCCGGGAAGGCCGAGAGCCACCATGAGCACGATCAGGAACGCGGCAGGGGTCCACAGCCAAGGCTGGCGACGGCGCGAGCCCCAGGCGACCACGACCCAGGCACCAATCACCAGTGCGCCCACGATCCCGGCGACCACGGTCAGCACCCGTCGCTCCTCTCACCTGCTCCGAATCCGTTACGCACTCAAGGATCGATGACGTTCGCTCGCTCTTGCGACCGAACTCACGGGTTGTGTTCAGGTTGTGGCCGTGATGTAACCGCTGCCGTCCCTCCGCGCCCACAAAAAGTGACAAAAGACCTAATCAGGATTGAAGTGGGTCGGCAATCGTGAAGGTTTTGGCCTTCCCCTTCGTGCGCGGGTGGAGAGGCGGATGGACACGCAGGGGCACGGGAACCCGAGTGTGGCGGGGGAGCGGGTCAGTATTTGGGGCCTACGAAGGCATCCATACGGGCGACGGCGGCCTTGCGCGAGATCGAGACGGCGGCCTGCGACAGAACACCCGGTTGGCGTTTGGTGTGAGACTTCCACGGGATTTCGAGCCGGTCGAGCGTTGCCGTCATCAAGCCGACGATCTCCCGCGAAGTGTTCGCGAAGAGGTAGCGAGGGTATTCGTAGAACCCTTGCCCGTCCCTCCTCGCTATCCGGTTGAGGCCCCTCGACCCATCCGAGTGCATCAGCCCCCGGACGAACCGCCCGGGATGTTCGTCCACGATCTCCTGCTGCCAGGGATCGAGCACGATACGGCGTTCGTGCTTCTTCCCCGGCGCGTGCTGGGGGAACACGCAGGGCCAGTGCTTCCAGTAGCCGTTGACCATGGTGCAGCCCGGCGCCCGCGTCCGGCCCACCTTGTGGTCCGGGCGGACCGCGCTCATCGCTTCTTCGCACTCATCGATGAGGCCCGGCCATTTGTCGTCGCACGCGATGCGGAGCCGCCACACCTTCTTCCGGGGATCGCCGGCCGGGCTGATGCAGCCGTCACCGAGGTAGAGCCCGAGCAGGTAGCTGTACGCGTGAGCGGGCGCGGGAGGCCGGGGGACCGGTTCGCAGCGTGGACACAGGTCGGTGTCTTGGTACTTGTCCAGCAACGAACGGTCCTGGGCCCACACGCGGAGTGTGGAGCGGTTGATCCCCGTCTGCCGATTCACGTCGGTCTGGGAGAGGCCGGAATCGAGGAGGGATACGGCATGGCGCCTGACATGCGGTGCATACATGTGGTGCATGCTTGCTCACGCTTCGGACATTTTCTGGTTCCGGGCGCCCTGGCCAGTAAAAAGGCCACCCGTCGGGTGGCCTTGGCGTGCTCGTGCCGGAGGGGAGCGGGTCAGTACTTGGGGCTGACGATGGTGTCCATGCGGGCGACGGCGGCCTTGCGCGAGATGGAGACCGTCACCTGGTCCAAGTAGGGCTCCTGGCGCTTGACGTGAGACTTCCAGGGGATGTCGAGCTGGTCGAGGGCTGCGGTCAGGAGCTCGACGATATCGGTAGAGACGTTCGAGAAGTGGTAGCGGGGGTATTCGTAGAAGCCTTCGCCGTTTTTCTTACGGATTCGGTTGAGTGCTCGGCAGCCGTCGGAGTGGATCAGGCCACGGATGAACCGATCGGGCCGTGCGTCCACCAGCTCTTGTTGCCAAGCTTCCAGGGCGATGAGGCGTTCGTGCTTCTTGCCGGGTCCGTGCTGGGGGAAGATGCACGTCCAGTGCGTCGAGGCGCCCTTGACTTCGGTGCAGCCTTGTCGTTGGACCTTGAACACCGAGACCGGGAAGACCGCGCTCATCGCTTCGGTGCACTCGATCATGAGGCCGGGCCAGGTGTCGCAGCACGCGATCGACAGGTAGGTCACATCACGATGTAGCCGCCCTATGTAGCCGTCGCCCAGATAGAGCCCGAGCAGGTAGGGGTAGGCCTCGGGATCGAGCTGCCCGGTGCTGCACCGAGGACAGTAATCGGCCCGATCGGACTCGCTCTCCGGTGTCCGGCGTGTTCCGTAGCGCCAGTGGCGGACGGCGAAGATGGACACACCGCACTGCGCCGCGATCTGCTTGTCGGTCAGGCCCAGGGTCTTGAGTCGGAAAGTCTCGTCGATGATCTTGCGTGAATACATGCGGTGCATGCTTGCTCACGCTTCGGACATTTTCCGACGACAGGCGTCCTGAACAGCACAAAGGCCACCTCGAGAGATGGCCTTGAGTGCCCCGAGTGGGATTCGAACCCACACTGTATGAGTTTTGAGCTCACCGGCTCTGCCCTTGGCCTATCGGGGCTAGATCACTTTGTCAAGTGATTCTATGAAATTTTTTCGGCGGCCCGCTCGGCGGTCCGTGGCCAACAGTGTAGTCACGATTGACGCGCATCGGCGGGGCCGACGCTCAGCATACTAGCGGATCTCGGTAACCTCGAATGCGTGACGAGGACGCAGAGCCGTGTGGTGATCGCGGAAGACGAGGCCCTGATCCGCCTGGACCTCAAGGAGATGCTGGAAGAGGACGGCTACACCGTCGTCGGCGAGGCCGGTGACGGCGAGGCCGCCATTCGGCTTGCCCGGGAGGTCGAGCCCGACCTGGTGATCACCGACATCAAGATGCCGGTACTCGACGGCCTCTCGGCCGCCGAGACCATCGCGGGCGAACGTATCGCCCCCGTCGTGATCCTGACGGCCTTCTCCCAGCGCGAGCTGGTCGATCGGGCCCGAGAGGCCGGGGCGATGGCCTACCTGGTCAAGCCGTTCAACAAGACCGATCTGGTGCCGGCCATCGAGATGGCCACCTCCCGGTACGCCGAACTGGCGGCCCTGGAGGCGGAGGTGGGCAGCCTCCAGGAGCGGTTGGAGACCCGCAAGCTGGTGGAGCAGGCCAAAGGGCTGTTGCAGAGCCGCCACGGCATGAGCGAGCCCGAGGCCTTCCGCTGGATCCAGAAGAACTCCATGGACAAGAGGCTGACCATGCGCAATGTCGCCGAGACCGTCGTGGAGGCGCTCGGCGGCAACAAATCCTGACCGCAGGACGCAGACCGCCGCAGGAACCTTCGAGGGGCCGTTCCCGATCCGTCGGGGCGGCCCCTTCGTCGCGCCGGGGAAGGCTCGGGACACGGTCTCGCGGCGGTCGTCTCACAGATGACATCCAGTTGCTCTGAGCGTTCGTGAAAGCACAGATCGCCATGTTCGGCCGGGTGAAGTGAGACAGGTGTTCAAGATCGAGTCGCTTTCGGCGGTGATTCCATCTCATTTGCGCACAATGGGGTGACGGTTGGGTCACACGGCTTTAGGGGAGCTGAAGGATCTACATGAACCGGGCTAAACTCACCGCACCGAACAGCTAGGACCAAGGCGCCCGGATGCCCCCATTCGGGACGCCCTCCCCCAGATGCGCAAGGAGCGTGCGTGCGCACACGCCTCGTGACCGTGCTGCTCGCCCTGATCACCGCTCTCGTGGTGATCCCGGGGCCGGCGACGGCAGACGAACAGGGCGGTGAATCGCTCTCCGGCCAGATCGGGCAACCGGACGACCGTTCACAGGGTGTCGAAGGCATCCGGATCGCGGTCTCGGACGGTGACGACGAGGTCGGTGCGGACGAGACCGACCCTGACGGAAATTGGGAGGTGGAGGTGCCCGGACCGGGCACCTACGACCTCGAAGTGGATCGGGGGTCCGTACCCGAGGAGTACGAACTGCGCGAGACACCGCTCGTGACCGAGGGCACCGTGGAGGTCGAACCGGGTGAGTCCTCGACCCTGATCCTCGCCCTGGAGGAGGCAGGGGAGGATCAGTCGCAGGAGGAGTCCTCGGCCTCGCCCGAGGACGACGCGGCCGAGGAGGACGAGGACGGGGCCGCCGACGAGGAGGACATCGAGGTCGAAGGCGTCTCCGGCGGTTTCGGCGACCGGTTCCTCCAGCTGACCGCCGCGGGTCTGCTCTTCGGCCTGGTCATCGCGGTCTCCGCGATCGGTCTCTCGCTCATCTTCGGCACGACCAAGCTCATCAACTTCGCCCACGGCGACATGGTCACCTTCGGCGCGATGATGGCCCTGCTCTTCAGCACCGGCGCGGCCGGCCTGGGCAACTCGCTGCTGGCGATCTTCGCCGGTGTGGGCGGTGCGATCCTCCTGGGTGCCTTCTTGGAAGGCAAGGTCCGTTCGACGCCGCTGATCGTGGTGCAGTGGACGGCCGTTTTCGGCGGTATCGCGGTGGCCACGGCGATGGGCGTGGCCGGCGACTCCATCGCGTGGGAGGTCCCGCTGTGGGCGGCGGCCGGGATCGCGGTGGTCATGGGTGCGGTCCTGGGCGGCACGATGGAGCGTTATCTGTGGCGCCCGTTGCGGCGGCGGAACGTGGCGATGATCCAGATGTTCATCGTCTCGATCGGTCTGGCCCTGATCCTGCGGCACGTGCTCCTGGTGCTCTTCAGCGCCAACCGCACCCGGTACTCCGGTTTCCAGGTCCAGGACATGGTGCACCTCGGCCCGGTCTCCCTTCCCCCGCGCGATCTGGTGATCATCGGTGTCGCGGTGGCGGCCCTGCTGTTGGTGGGGTCCCTGTTGCAGTTCACCCGTATCGGCAAGGCGATGCGCGCGGTCTCCGACAACCGCGATCTGGCCGAGTCCTCCGGTATCGACGTCGACCGCGTGACGCTCTACGTGTGGTTCCTGGGCGGCGGTCTGGCTTCCCTGGGAGGCGTCCTTTTCGGGCTCAACCAGGTCGTCGACTACGAGATGGGTTTCCGCCTGCTGCTGCTCATGTTCGCCGCCGTCATCCTCGGTGGTCTGGGCACGGCGTACGGGGCGATGGTCGGTGGTCTGGCTGTCGGTCTGGTGGCGATGTTGTCCACTCTGTGGTTCCCGGCCCAGCTGATGCAGGCCTGGGCGCTGGCGTTGATGATTCTGATGCTGCTGTTCAGGCCCCAGGGCCTGCTCGGTCGGCGCGAACGGGTCGGCTAGGAGAGGTAGACGATGGATATTCTGACGATCCTCGCCGAGTCCGCCCGATCCGCGGTCGGACCGGTCGCGGCGATCTATGCGTTGGCGGCCGTGGGCCTCAACCTGCACTTCGGTTACACGGGTCTGCTGAACTTCGGTCAGGTCGGGTTCATGCTCGTGGGCGCTTACGGCGTCGGTATCAGCGTGGGTGTGTACGGTCTGCCCGTGCTGGTCGGGTTCGCGGTGAGCCTGGCGTGTGCGGTCGTGTTGGCTTTGTTGTTGGGTATTCCGACGCTGCGGTTGCGTTCGGACTATCTGGCGATCAGCACGATCGCTACGGCCGAGGTGTTGCGGTACGTGTACCGGGCCGGGTTCGCCGAGCCGTTGACCAACGGTGTGTACGGGTTGCAGAACCTGTCGGCGGGTTTCCGCTCGATCAATCCCTTCGAGTCCGCGGAGCGGTACGGCTTCGGGGTGTTCAACTTCAGTGGCAACCACCTGTGGGTCATGGTGGCGACCTGGTCTCTGGTGGGGTTGTTCGCGTTGTTGACGTGGATGTTGATGCACAGCCCGTGGGGGCGTGTCATCAAGGGCATCCGTGAGGACGAGGACGCGGTGCGCAGCCTCGGCAAGAACGTGTTCGCGTACAAGATGCAGGTGCTGGTGCTGGGCGGCGTGATCGGTGCTTTGGCCGGCGGCATGATGGCGGTGCATCAGGCGGCGATCAACCCGGACCAGTTCAAGCCGCAGGTGTCGTTCTTCCTGTGGGCGATCCTGCTGTTGGGTGGCGCGGGCCGTGTGTTGGGCCCGCTCATCGGTTCGGTGGTGTTCTGGTTCTTGATGAACTTCACGGACGGGCTTCTGCGTGCTCTGGGCAGTGAGGGGTACTTGCCGTTCCTGTCCGGTCCGGACTTCGGTGCGATCCAGTTGGCTTTCGTGGGTCTGTTGCTGGTGTTGCTGATCGTGTTCCGGCCGCAAGGCCTCATCGGCGACCGCAAGGAGATGCTGATCAATGTCAAGTGATGAGACGACCGTCTCCGGGGCGGAGGACCGTATGGCCGGTGTGGAGCCGGTCCCGGGAGTGGGCAAGCCCGATCCGGTCCTGGTGGCCGACGGGGTGCGCCGTTCGTTCGGTGGTCTGACGGCGGTGGACGTGGAGCACCTGGAGGTGCAGCGGGGGACGATCACGGCGTTGATCGGCCCGAACGGTGCGGGGAAGTCCACGCTGTTCAACCTGTTGACGGGGTTCGACCGTGTGGACCAGGGGCGCTGGTCCTTCGATGGTGAGGCGATCAATGGTCGGCGGGGCCATCAGGTGGCGCGTTCGGGCATGGTGCGGACGTTCCAGTTGACCAAGGCGCTGACGCGGATGTCGGTGTTGGACAACATGTTGCTGGGTGCGCAGCGCCAGTACGGCGAGCGGATGGCCGGTGCGTTGTGGCGTCCTGGTTGGCGTAAGCAGGAGGCGGCCAACACCGAGCGTGCGATGGCTCTGTTGGAGCGGTTCCGTCTGCTCGACAAGCGCGATGACATGGCGGGGTCCTTGTCGGGCGGCCAGCGCAAGTTGTTGGAGATGGCGCGGTCGTTGATGACCGAGCCGGACATGATCATGTTGGACGAGCCGATGGCGGGTGTGAACCCGGCGTTGGTGCAGTCGTTGTTGGGCCACATCACGTCGTTGCGGGACGAGGGGCGTACGGTCCTGTTCGTCGAGCACGACATGGACGTGATCATGGGCATCAGCGACTGGATCGTGGTGTTGGCGCAGGGCCGGGTGATCGCGGAGGGCCGTCCTTCCGACATCAAGTCCGACAAGCAGGTGATCGATGCCTACCTGGGTGCCCAGGAGGACGAGGCCGAGGCCGGGGAGGGCGACGATGGCTGACAAGGGCGAGAGAGGCGGGCTCCCGGCCGAGGAGGTCCCTGTGGAGGCCGAGGAGGTGTCCGTGACTCAGGGCCAGCGTGAGGAGGTTCTGGAGCAGGCGCGGGCCGAGGCGTTGGATGTGGGTGGCCCTGAGGACCATCTGCTGTTGGCCAAGGATGTGGTGGCCGGTTACGTGCCGGGTGTGAACATCCTGAACGGGTGCACGTTGACCTTGTCCGAGGGCGAGGTCGTGGCGATCGTGGGTCCGAACGGTGCGGGCAAGTCGACGTTGATCAAGACGGTCTTCGGGCTGATCCCGGTGCGTGGGGGCGATGTGACGTTGCGGGCCTCGAGTATCGCGGGGTTGGCGGCGCACAGTCTGGTGGAGCGCGGTGTGGGGTATGTGCCTCAGTCGCAGAACGTGTTCCCGTCGTTGACGATCGAGGAGAACCTCCAGATGGGGGCTTTTCTGCGGCCGCGGGGTTTCGCGAGGCGTTTCGAGACCGTGGCGGGGTTGTTCCCGTTGTTGGCGGACCGGCGGCGTGCGAAGGCCGGGTCGTTGTCGGGCGGTGAGCGCCAGATGGTGGCGATGGGCCGGGCCCTGATGATGGATCCGTCGGTGTTGTTGTTGGACGAACCGACGGCGGGTCTGTCGCCGCTCCTGCAGGAGGAGGTCTTCCAGCGGGTCAAGGAGGTCAACGAGACGGGTGTCTCGGTGATCATGGTGGAGCAGAACGCCCGCCGTTGCCTGCAGATCTGTGACCGCGGTTATGTGCTGGACCAGGGGCGTAACGCCTACACGGGTTCGGGTGCGGATCTGTTGGAGGACCCGAACGTCATCGAGTTGTACTTGGGGACGTTGGCCCAGGCGTGAGATCCGGCCCTCGTCGAAGGGCCGAAGGGCGGGGACGGACCCGGTGCAGGGTTTTCGTCCCCGCCCTTCGTGGTGTCCGGGGGCCGGCGATCAGTTCTCTTCGCCGGAGTAGTCGACGTACTCGCGGACGCCGTGGCCGTCGTCGTCCCAGTGGAAGACCTCGAAGGTGGCGGCGGTGGGGTCGCCGTTGTCGTCGAGGTCGATGTTGCCGCTGGCGCCCTGGTAGTCGATGTCCTGGCCGTCGTCGAGGAGGTCGCGGCATTCCTCGAAGCTGCCGCACTCGGTGCCTTCGGGGCGGCTGACCTCGTCCACGTGGGGGGCGTATTCGGCGGGGTCGGTGCTGCCTGCGGACTCGGCGGCCAGAGCGACGAGGTTGACGCAGTCGAAGACCTGGGGTGCGAACTGGAAGACTTCCAGGTCGCTGTCGAAGTCGCTGATGCCCTGGCTGAACTCGGGGTTGTCGGCGCTGGGAGCGACGCCGGTGACGCCGTTGACCAGGTCGGTGTTGCCGCTGACGGTGGAGCCCAGGTCGGGGTCGTTGAGGCCGTCGGTGACGTAGAGCTGGTCGCCGTCGAAGCCGGCTTCGATGAGGGCGGCCAGGATCTGGGTGCCTTCTTCGAAGGAGATGAGGGAGACGGCGTCGACGTCGTCTCCGTTGACCGACTCGACGACGGAGCCGAAGTTGGTGGTGTCGGGATCGTAGGTCTCGGCGACGGGGACCTGGGCGCCGTTGGAGCGCAGTTCGTTCTGGACGGCCTGGAGATAGCCGGAGCCGTAGTCGTCGGCGCGGGCGATGAGGGCGACGTTCTGGTGCCCGTCGTCGAGGATCTCCTGGGCGAGGACGGGTCCGGCGAGGAGGTCGCTGGGTGCGGTGCGGTAGAAGTTGCCGCCGTCGTCGATGTCGGTGAGGTCGGGTGCGGTGGCGGAACCGGAACACTGGGGGATGCCGGCGCTGGCGACGGTGTCGTGGACGGCTTGGGTCATGCCGGAGGAGGCGGCGCCGATGATGGCGTCGGATCCGTCGGCGATGAGGGTGTTGGCGGCGTCGTTGGCGCGGCCTTCGTCGTCGGCTTCGTCGCCTTGTACGGGTGCGGGCATGTCGGTGCCGAGGACGCCTCCGGCGGCGTTGATCTCTTCGATGGCGTATTCGGTGGCGGAGAGTTGTGAGGGGCCCAGGTAGGCGAGGCTGCCGGTCTGGGGGTAGAGGATACCGAGGTTGAGGGCGTTCTCGTCGGCGTCCGGAGTGTCGTTCCCGTCGCCGCAGGCGGTGAGCGTGAGGGCGAGGGCGGTCAGAACTGCTGACAGGGGCAGGGCTCTGGGTCTGGTCATGGTGGCGGTGGTCCGTTCGATCGTGCGCTCGGGTGCCGTGGGTCGTGTCGGTCTGGGGGACGGGGCGGCCGTCCGGGCTCGGGCGAGCGCCACGGAGGGGCACGCTCCGGTCACGGGGGCCGCGGGTGATGCTACGTCCTGTGTGGTGGCGCTCCTTCTGATGGTCCGAACACGAAGGGCACGGCCACTGGTGTGCGGCCGTGCCCGTGGGTGCGTGCTCTGTCCTGCCTCGTTCGGTGTTACTCCTCTGCGGAGTAGTCGACGTAGTCGAGGGTGCCGTGGCCGTCGTCGTCCCAGTGGAAGACCTCGAAGGTGGCGGCGGTGGGGTCGCCGTTGTCGTCGAAGTCGATGTTGCCGCTGGCACCCTGGTAGTCGATGTCCTCGCCGTCGTCGAGGAGGTCGCGGCATTCCTCGAAGCTGCCGCACTCGGTGCCTTCGGGGCGGCTGACCTCCGCGAGGTGTTCGACGTAGTCGGCGGGCTCGACGCTGCCGGCCGACTCGGCGGCCAGGGCGACGGCGGTCACGCAGTCGTAGACCTGCGGGGAGAACTGGAAGACGTCCAGGTCCGGGGCGTGTTCGCGCAGGCCCTCGTTGAACTCGGGGTTGTCGGCGCCGGGGGCGACGCCGGTCATGCCGGTGACGACCTCGGGGTCGTCCTCGCTGACGGTGGAGCCCAGGTCGGGGTCGTTGAGGCCGTCGGTGACGTAGAGCTGGTCGCCGTCGAAGCCGGCTTCGATGAGTTCGGCGATGACCTGTGCGCCCTCTTCGAAGGAGATGAGGGCGACCGCGTCTGCGTCTGCGTCGTTGGCGCCGTTGACGACCGAGTCGAAGTTGGTGGCGTCCGGGTCGAAGGTGTCGGTGGAAACGACGTCGGCGCCCAGGGCCTCGAGCTCGCTCTCGACGGCGTCGAGGTAGCCGGCGCCGTAGTCGTCGGCGCGGGCGATGAGGGACATGCTCACGTGTCCGTCGTCGACCATCTGCTCGGCCAGGACGGGTCCGGCCATGAGGTCGCTGGGTGCGGTGCGGTAGAAGTAGCCGCCGTCGTCGATGCCGCTGAGTTCGGGGGAGGTGGCGGAGCCCGAGCACTGGACGATCTCGGCGCCGGTGACGGTGTCGTAGACGGCCTGGGTCATGCCGGAGGCTGCGGCGCCGACGACGGCGTTGACCTCGTCGGCGACCAGGTTGTTGGCGGCCTCGTTGGCTTGGCCCGCGTCTCCGGCCTCGTCGGCTTCGTTGATGGCGGGTACGTCGGTGCCGAGGACACCGCCGGCTGCGTTGATGTCCTCGATGGCGTACTCGGCCGCTTCGATCTGGGGTGGGCCGAGGAAGGCCAGGTTACCGGTCTGGGGGTAGAGGACGCCGAGGTTGAACTCTTCGCCTGCGGCGTCCCCGCCGTCCCCGGTGTCGCCGTTGCCGCACGCGGAGAGCCCCAGTACTAGGGCCGCGGTGGCGGCAGTCAGGCCGAGGGCCTTCTTGCTTGCCATGATCGTGGTCACTCCGTTCAACCGGCGAGGGACCGGCCGCTCGGTGCGGCCGGACCGATTTTGCGTGTGCGCCCTGATGCCCGACACGTGTGGCAGGACTTAAGCATGAGCGTTAGCGGAGCTTAAACATGGAACTTCTGTGGCGAAAAGTGAAAAGCGAGACTTGGTGCCGACTTGCCTCCGAGGCGTTATGAAGCTGTGGTCATCCCGTTCGGGGGCTGTGCGTCGTTTTGTACGGGAGGTGGTGTGTGCGGGGCTTCGGGTGACCGGGGAGTGCGTGGGCCCGGTCGGGGCGGCCTCCCGCGTACAGCAAGACCCCGCCGGTGAGCACGGTCTTCGACGGGGTCCGGGGCGGGGCAGGGCGCGCTCAGGCGTCCTTGGGGGCTTCCCGCAGCATGCAGGTCAGGCGCGAGGTGCACACCTTGCGGTCCTCGTCGTCGGTGATGGTGATGTCCCAGGTGGCCAGGGTGCGTCCCAGGTGCACCGGGGTGGCCACACCCCTCACGTGGCCCTGTGTGGCCGAACGGTGGTGGGTGGCGTTGATCTCGATGCCCATAGCGATCCTGCCGAACTGGTCGGCGTGGATCATCGAGCCGATCGATCCCAGTGATTCGGCCAGCACGCAGGAGGCGCCGCCGTGCAGGAGTCCGTAGGGCTGGCGGTTGCCCTCCACCGGCATCCGGGCCACGACCCGTTCGGCGGAGGCCTCGCTGACCTCGATCCCCATGGTTTCACCGAGGCCCCCGGTCAGTGCGCCCGTGTCGATGAGTGAGCGGATCTCCTCGGAGTTGGTCGTCATTTCTTTGCCTTCCGATCCGTGGGAGAGGGCCGCCACCGGTCGGGTGCGGCCCCGATCGGTGGCGGCCCTCGTGGCGCAGCCGGGCCGCAAGGGCCGCGAACTGTCTGCGGGGCATCTTAGGATCGCAGGTGTGGTGACAGAGCGAGAGACCCCCGATCAGACGCCCCGGGCCGGCGTGGCCCCGAACGCCTCCGGCAGTGGAGGCAGGCGTCCCAGACTGCTGCTCCTGGACGGGCACTCGATGGCCTTCCGTGCCTTCTACGCCCTACCGGTGGAGAACTTCGGTACCAGCACGGGCCAGTCGACCAACGCCGTCTACGGTTTTGCGTCGATGCTGGTCAAGCTGTTGCGAGAGGAGGAGCCCACCCACGTCGCGGTGGCCTGGGACCTGTCCGGGCCCACGTTCCGGAACGAGGAGTACGACGGCTACAAGGACGGGCGTTCGGAGACCCCGCAGGAATTCCCCTCCCAGGTCCCCCTCACCCAGGACCTCATGCGTCTGATCGGCGTGGCCAATCTGTCCGCGCCCGGTTACGAGGCCGATGACGTCATCGCGACCCTGGCCCATCAGGGCGGTGCGGCGGGCATGGAGGTCCTCATCGCCTCCGGTGACCGCGACGCCTTCCAGTTGGTGACCGGTGACTGCACGGTCCTGTATCCGGGGCGCAGCCTGTCCGATCTCAAGCGCATGACGCCCGAGGCCGTCGAGGACAAGTACGGGGTGCCGCCGGAGCGTTACCGCGATCTGGCCGCGCTGGTGGGGGAGAAGGCCGACAACCTGCCCGGTGTGCCCGGGGTGGGCCCCAAGACCGCGGCGAAGTGGATCACCAAGTTCGGCTCCCTGGACGGTCTCGTGTCCCGTGCCGACGAGCTCACCGGCAAGGCGGGACAGAACTTCCGCGACCACCTCGACGACGTGCTGCGCAACATGCGCCTCAACCGGTTGGTGACCGATGTCGAGCTCGAGCTCGCCGTGCACACCCTGACGTTGGGCGAGGCCGACCGGGCCGGGGTGGACGCACTCTTCGACAACCTGGAGTTCGCCTCCAACCTGCGCGAGCGCCTCTACACGGTCATCAACGTCGACGAGGCCGCTGCCCAGGGCGCTTCCGAGGCGGCGGAGGGTTTCGAGGTCGACCTCACGGTCCCCGGAACCGGTGGGTTGGCGGGCTGGTTGACCGAGCACGCCGCCCCCCACGCCCTCACCGCCGAGGCGCCGGCCGGGCTCGCCCTGGAGGCGCAGTGGGGCAGAGGGACCGGCCGTGTGGACGCGCTCGCGATCAGCGTGCCCAGCGGTGCAGCGGCCTTCGTGGATCCGACCGTGCTGGACCCGTCCGACACCGAGGCCCTGTCGGCCTTCCTCGCCGACGCCGAACGGCCCAAGGTCGTGCACGAGTACAAGGGTGCGCTGCTGGCCCTGGGGGCCCACGGCTGGGACCTGGGCGGGGCCCGCTGCGACACGGCCCTGGCCGCCTACCTGGTCCAGCCGGGCCAGCGGCGGTTCGACCTGCCCGACCTGGTCCGCCGTTACCTGGGCCGGGAACTGGAAGAGGACACCGGCCAGGCGCAGCTGACCCTGGACATGGGCGACGACGAGGGGCCCGGGAACACCCTCGCGGTGCGGGCCGCCGCCACCCGTGACCTGGCCGCCGTGCTCCTGGCCGAGCTCGACAAGCGCGGGGGCGCCCAGCTGCTCACCGACATGGAGTTGCCGCTGGTGGACGTGTTGGCCCGCATGGAGCGTGCGGGCATCGCCGCGGACCTGCCTTACCTGGAGGAGCTCCAGGGGGAGTTCGCCGCCGCCACGCGCGAGGCCGAGGAGAAGGCCCACGAGGTGGTGGGGGAGCAGTTCAACCCGGGCTCGCCCAAACAGCTCCAGTACGTGCTCTTCGAGAAGCTCGAGCTGCCCAGGACCAAGAAGATCAAGACCGGTTACACCACCGACGCCTCCGCGTTGGCGTGGTTGGCGACCCAGACCGAGCACGAGTTGCCGGCGATCCTGCTGCGCCACCGTGACCAGACCAAACTGCGTACCACGGTCGAGGGGCTCATCAAGACGGTCGCCGACGACGGCCGCATCCACACGACCTTCAACCAGACGGTGGCGGCGACCGGGCGTTTGAGTTCGACCGAACCGAACCTGCAGAACATCCCGGTGCGCACCGACGTGGGCCGCCGTATCCGGCGCGCCTTCGTGGTCGGGCAGGGCTACGAGGAGCTGCTGACCGCCGACTACAGCCAGATCGAGCTGCGCATCATGGCGCACTTGTCGGGCGAGCAGGCGCTCATCGAGGCTTTCAACAGCGGCTACGACTTCCACGCCCAGATGGCCGCGCAGGTCTTCGGCATCGGGGTCGAGGAGGTCGACGGGGAGGCCCGCTCCAAGATCAAGGCGATGAGCTACGGTCTGGCCTACGGTCTGAGCGCCTACGGGCTCTCCCAGCAGCTGGGGATCCAACCGGACGAGGCACGCTCGCTCATGGACGACTACTTCGCCGAGTTCGGCGGGGTACGCGATTACCTGCAGGCCGTGGTCGAACGGGCCCGCAGGGACGGCTACACCGAGACCATCTTCGGCCGCCGCCGGTACCTGCCGGACCTGACCAGCGACAACCGGCAGCGGCGTGAGATGGCTGAGCGTATGGCCCTCAACGCCCCCATCCAGGGGTCGGCGGCCGACATCATCAAGGTCGCGATGCTCAGGGTCGACGAGGCCCTGCTCGGCAGCGACCTGACCTCGCGGGTGCTGCTGCAGGTCCATGACGAGCTCGTGGTCGAGGTCGCCCCCGGTGAGCGCGCGGCGGTGGAAAAACTCGTGACGCAGGAGATGGGCTCGGCCTATGATCTGCGCGTGCCGCTGGGGGTCTCGATCGGAGGCGGACCCAACTGGCACGACGCGGCGCACTGACCGGGCAGCGGTCGCACGCCGCACACGCGCGTGAGTGCACGGACACGGAAGCAGGAGGGGACAGCGGTGAGTACGAACCCGGGGGAGAAGGATCTGACCTTCGGCTCGGTGACCGTTCCCGCCTCCGACCTGGAATGGCGTTTCAGCCGTTCTTCCGGTCCGGGCGGTCAGCACGTCAACACCTCGGCGACCCGGGTGACCCTGTCGGTGGACCTGACCGAGTGCGCGGGGCTGGGGCGGACACGGCGTGAACGGGCTCTGGAGCGGCTCTCGGCCCGGTTGAGCGGCGGGGTGCTGAGTGTCAGTGCCCAGGAACACCGTTCGCAGGCCCGTAACCGGGACGAGGCGCGTGAGCGTATGGCGGCGCTGCTGGCCGATGCCACGGCGCCGCCCCCGCGTCAGCGGCGTGCGTCGAGACCGAGCCGGTCCGCGCGTCGCCGGCGTATGGACGACAAGCGCCGGCGCGGCGAACTGAAACGGACCCGGTCGCGTCCGGCCCAGGAGTGACTTCGGCCGCAACGGCCCGTTCCTCTCCGGTAGTCCGGGCGTGTCCGTGACCGGGGCAGCCGTGGGCCGGTCACGGTCCAGGGGCAGGTGGGGCGTACCGAGTGTGCGGGGATCAGCACGCGGGACGCTTGAACTCAGCGTTCGGGCTCCGGTAAGTTGCGCTCATTGCGGCGTTCGTCGGGTTGGCGGCCCGGGGTTCCGATTGACCAGGACACCCATATCTCATACTCTGGTCGAAGCGTTGTGGGTTCGTGCGTGCGTCACCGTCTCCTTGACGTGGGGACGGAGGGGCTGCACCGTTCGGTCACCACTCCTGGACCCGGCGGCTGGCGGCCACGGATCGGCTCGTTCCGTATGTGGCCCTGCTCCCTACTTTCTGGAATGACGGATCGACGGGCTCGGACCCACCACGTGCCCATTTCCTGAACCTGTCCGTATCCGGAGTCCACCCACACATGACGAGCAGCACCGAGGCCACCTCGACACCCCAGGTAGCGGTCGACGACATCGGGTCCGAGGAAGCCTTCCTCGCAGCGATCGACGAGACTATCAAGTACTTCAACGACGGCGACATCGTTGAGGGCACCATCGTGAAGGTCGATCGAGACGAGGTCTTGCTCGACATCGGCTACAAGACCGAGGGTGTGATTCCTTCACGTGAACTCTCGATCAAGCACGACGTCGACCCGAGCGAGGTCGTCGCCGTCGGCGACCAGGTCGAAGCCCTCGTTCTCCAGAAGGAGGACAAGGAAGGCCGCCTGATCCTGTCCAAGAAGCGCGCCCAGTACGAGCGCGCCTGGGGCACGATCGAGAAGATCAAGGAAGAGGACGGCGTCGTCACCGGCACTGTCATCGAGGTCGTCAAGGGTGGTCTCATCCTCGACATCGGCCTCCGTGGCTTCCTGCCGGCCTCCCTGGTCGAGATGCGCCGCGTTCGCGACCTGCAGCCCTACGTGGGCCGTGAGCTCGAGGCCAAGATCATCGAGCTGGACAAGAACCGCAACAACGTGGTCCTGTCCCGCCGTGCCTGGCTCGAGCAGACCCAGTCCGAGGTCCGCCAGACCTTCCTCAACACCCTCCAGAAGGGCCAGATCCGCAAGGGCGTCGTCTCCTCGATCGTCAACTTCGGTGCCTTCGTGGACCTGGGTGGCGTCGACGGTCTGGTCCACGTCTCCGAGCTCTCCTGGAAGCACATCGACCACCCCAGCGAGGTCGTCGAGGTCGGCCAGGAGGTCACCGTCGAGGTTCTCGACGTGGACATGGAGCGCGAGCGTGTCTCCCTGTCGCTCAAGGCGACGCAGGAGGACCCCTGGCAGCAGTTCGCCCGCACGCACCAGATCGGCCAGGTCGTTCCCGGCAAGGTCACCAAGCTGGTTCCGTTCGGTGCGTTCGTGCGCGTCGAGGAGGGCATCGAGGGCCTGGTCCACATCTCCGAGCTGGCCGAGCGCCACGTCGAGGTGCCCGAGCAGGTCGTCCAGGTCGGCACCGAGATCTTCGTCAAGATCATCGACATCGACCTCGACCGCCGTCGCATCAGCCTCTCGCTGAAGCAGGCCAACGAGGCCGTCTCGCCCGACCAGGTGGACTTCGACCCGACCCTGTACGGCATGGCCGCCGACTACGACGAGCAGGGCAACTACAAGTACCCCGAGGGCTTCGACCCCGAGAGCGGCGAGTGGCTCGAGGGCTTCGAGACTCAGCGTGACGAGTGGGAGCGCAACTACGCCGAGGCGCAGGCCCGCTTCGAGGCGCACCGCAAGCAGGTCGAGGAGGCGCGTGCGGCCGAGGCCGACGCCGCAAACGCCCCGGCCGTGGAGGAAGAGGAAGAGTACACCGAGAGCGGTGGTGGCAACGGCGGTGGCGGCGGCGGTTCTCAGCCGGCCCCGGCGGAGCCCACTTCCAGCGGTGCCCTGGCTTCCGACGAGGCCCTGGCCGCACTCCGCGAGAAGCTCGCCGGCGGCGAAGCCTGAGCAGCCGCAGGTGACTGAGGCCTGAACGGACGGTCCCTCCCGGGGCCTTCGAACACGCCGCGAAGGGCCGTCCCCACACGGGGGCGGCCCTTCGCCGTGTCCACGGCCCGACGCACGGGCGCGCAACGCGGGCCGCGCAGGCCTGCTCGGCCCTAGGCTCGGACCATGAGCACACCCGCGACCACCCCCGACCCGACCCTGCGCCCCGCCGGGCCCGACGACGCGGGGGAGCTCTTCACCCTCCAACGCGCGGCTTTCGTCGACGAGGCCCAGGCCTTCGGCGACCCCTTCACCCTGCCGCTGACCGAGAGCCTGGACCGGGTGCGCACCCTGCTGGGCGACGCCGACACCCTCGTGCTGTGCGCCGTGTCCGGATCCCGCATGGCAGGGTCGGTGCGCTTGCGTTTCCTCGGCCCCGGCGCGGTGCTGAGCCGGTTGGCCGTCGCCCCCGACCTGCGGGGCCTCGGAATCGCCCGCACGCTCCTGGAGGAGGCCGAGCAACGGGCCCGCGCCCATGACCCGGCGCCGACCTCCCTGACGCTGTCGGCAGGTGCGCACGATGCCGCACAGATGCGCCTGTACCGCAGCCTCGGGCTCGTCGAGACCTCCCGCGAACGCATCGCCGACCACCTGGTGATGGTGCACATGCGCAAGGAGCTCTGATCTTCCGGGGCGGCGCGACCGAGGTCACACCACTGCCCTCCCGGGCACGTCCGAATCGCCGGAACCCCATGCCCTAGGGTCTTGTCATGCTCAAAGTGGGACTCACAGGCGGCATCGGCTCGGGCAAGAGTGCGGTCTCGGCCGAACTCTCTTCCTACGGGGCGGCGGTGATCGACGCCGACGCCATCGCCCGGCAGGTCGTGGAGCCGGGTACCCCCGGCCTGTCCGAAGTGGTCGAGGAGTTCGGCGAACGGGTCCTGGCCGAGGACGGCGGCCTCGACCGGGCCGTGCTCGGGGAGATCGTCTTCGCCGACCAGGAGCGGCTCGCCAGGCTCAACGCGATCGTGCACCCGCGGGTCGGCGAGCGCAGCGGGCAGCTCATGGAGGAGGCTCTGGCGGCCGACACCAAGGTCGTGGTCTACGATGTGCCCCTGCTGGTGGAGAACGGCCTGGGGTCCCTGTACGACGTGGTCGTGGTCGTGGACGCCCCCGACGAGGTGCGGGTGGAGCGGGTCGCCCTGAACCGGGGGATGCCGCGCGAGCAGGTGCGGGCCCGGATCCGGGCCCAGGCCGACCGGGACACCCGTCTGGCCGCGGCCGACCTGGTGGTGGACAACTCCGGGAGCCGGGACGAGCTGAGGGCCCGTGTGGCCGAACTGTGGCGGGAGCTGTCGGCCCGGGCGCAGTGATCCCCTGAACCCTGTTCGGTGTGTGCCCGGCCGGATCCGCCGCCTGTGCGGGTGCGGCTCGGCCTCCCTTTTCGCCCGGGGCGCCTGCATGGGGGTGAAGTGGTCGTTCCCTTTCTCTGATCCGGCCTGTCCGGGGCGCGCGCAGAAAAATATGGCCTTGTCGTAAAAAGGTGGCGCCTGGGGGTTGCTCCGGCGGCCCGGAGGGAACTTGTTGTCTCGGGGATCACCGCGCCGGAGAAGTGAAGCTCCATGAATCATGAATAATTCGCCCTGGCCCTCGAGTCTTCGGAGCGGTTCGGTGCCCAATTCCCATGGCACAGTCCCGAAGACGAGGTTTGTCATTCAACGATGATCAACATAGCCGACCTGACAAAACATTACGGAGATCACACCGCTGTCGACGGCCTGTCCTTCACCGCCGCCGAAGGGAAGGTCACCGGGTTCCTCGGACCCAACGGCGCCGGCAAGTCCACGACCCTGCGGATCCTCCTGGGCCTGCAGAAGGCCGATCGCGGAACTGCCACCCTCGACGGCCGCCCCTACCGCGAGATCCCTCGCCCCCTGCACACGGTCGGATCCATGATCGACGCCGAGTCGCTGCCCACCCAGCAGACCTCGGCGCATTTCCTGGGATGGCTGGCACGGTCCAACCGCATCGACCCCGGCCGGGGGCCGCAGGTGCTGGAACAGGTCGGGCTGGCCGGCGCCGCACGCAAGAAGATCGGCGCGTTCTCCCTGGGGATGCGCCAGCGCCTGGGACTGGCTGTTGCCCTGCTCGGTGATCCGCGGATCGTCGTGCTCGACGAGCCGGTCAACGGGCTCGACCCGGAAGGGATCATCTGGATCCGCAACCTGCTCCGCGGCCTGGCTGACGAGGGGCGCACGGTGTTGCTGTCCAGCCACCTGCTCGACGAGCTGTCCCAGATCGCCGACGAGCTCGTGGTGATCGGGCACGGCCGCCTCATCACCCAGACCGTTCCCGAGCTCCTGCTCAGCGATGTGTTGGGCCACCATGTGCTCGCGCGAACCAGTGACAACGCCGCCTTGGCCGCGCGGCTGGCTGACCGGGGGGTGGGATCCAGCCCGGACGGTGCGTACCTGAAGGTCGACACCCCCGATTGCGACACGGTCGGCGACACCGCCTTCTCCCACGGGCTCGTCGTCCTCGAGCTCTTCGAGAGGACGGGCTCCCTCGAAGAGGCTTTCCTGGCCCTGACCGGCGGTGAGGATGCGGAGCGTGACACATGACCCTTCTCGACAACACTCGCGCCGAGAGCGCCAAGTCCCTGGGGTCGAAAGCCTTCCTCTGGTGCTTGGCTGCGGGGCTCCTGGTCCCGTGGCTGTTCTCGGCCGTCCTGTTCGGTCTCTCGGAGTTCCCCCAGGACCTGGAGACCAGTCAGTGGGGGTACCGGTTCGGGATGCCGTTCGTCGGGGTCGCCGGTGTCCTGATGATGACCTCCGAGCTGCAGAGCGGCTCCGTGGCCTACTCCGTCCTGGCGGATCCCTCACGGTGGCGCCTGATCGTGAGCAAGGCTGCGGTCGCGGCGGCATCGGCGGTCCCGGTGGGTCTGGCCGCGGGCACGGTGTCCTGGGCGATCGCCGTTCTGCTCCAGGGCGGTGACGGCCCGGACCTGAGCCTGGCCGGAGCCGAGCAGTACCGGATCGTCCTGGCCGCCACCGTCCTCTACCCGATCGCGGCCCTCATCGGTATCGCCGTGGGGACCTTCCTCGAACGGTCGGCCCCCGCCATGGTCCTGCTCCTGCTGTGGCCGATCCTCATCGAGAACCTCATCGCCGGACTGCCCGTCATCGGCGAAGCGGTCGAGGTGGTACTGCCGTTCATGGCGGCGGATCAGTTCGTCTTCGACGACGACCCCGAAGCCTTGTCTCCTGGGTGGGCGCTGCTGTATTTCGCCGTTTTCGCTGGTGTGCTCCTGGCGGCCGCCGTGTTCCGTTTCCGCCACCGGGACCTGTAGTGGCCACTGGCTGAGGGGGAACGGGTTGCGTGTCCCCCTCAGCCAGGCGTCTCACCCTTGTGTTCCGACAACACGCTCGAAGCCACGCACAGCAGCGCGGAAATGACGACTGCCGCCAGGCAGAAGACAGGGCCGACGAGGCCCCACCTCGCCAGGACCGCTTCCCGTGCGAGCTCCAGCGCGCGGCGACCGCGTCCCGGAGCGCATCGCGGAAGGCCGCCGAACCGTCGGCGAGGCTCTGCCGACCTCGCGGATGGTGCCACCATTCAGGGAGGCTCATGCTTGTCCCGTCGATACGGGCGTAGCGTCCTCCTGGAACCGCTCGCACCCCGGACCAGGGCGGCACTCTCCGAAGAGAAGCGGTAGGAACTCGAGCGAGCGCAGCGCCAGTGCTGTGTCGTCCAGGGGAGCATCGGTGATCTCCGCGAGCAGGTCCGCCCGATCACTGGTCAACGGCGTACCGTCGAGCTCGGCCCAGAAGAGAGCGCGAGTGCCGGCGACGGTCCCTCGGGCGGCGACTTCACCGTGTTGTGCCGCGATCGCGTGGAAGCTTCCAGGGATCTCGAGGGTCTCGGACATCACGTCTGTGCATCCGAAGTATCTGGTCGGCCGGGGGGCCGATCCTGCATCCCCGATCAGCGCCCACTTGAGATGTCCTTCGTCCGAAGCCCGCAGCTGGTCCGGGACGAGGTTCCCGACGATCCAGGGTCGACCGCTGGGGTGTTTCAGGACCGTGGTCGGGCCGTCGGTGAAGGCCTTGTGCACCGCTGTCGTGTCCACCTCCGTGTCGGGCAGGACCACGAAGGATCCGGGAAAGGACCGCTGTTGACGAGCGCCCCGGTGACCTCCAGGAAGTCGCCGGCCTCATCGATGGACGGGGTTTCGTACACGGGCTTGTCCATAACCGGAACCTCTCTCTTCGGTTGGATCCGCCTTTTCTGCGGCAGCCAAAAAGAAAACTATGGCTGTTCTCCGTTCAATGCAGCAGGATCAGGCGACTTTGCCGGCTCCGACCTCTTCGGGTTTTCCTGCGAAAGGTGGTCCGGGTCGCATTCACGTCCACATTCATGTTTGTGTTAATGGTGATTTGTGTGTTTGTTGAAATTCGGGTTGACGTGGTTTATCGCTGGGGAGAATGTCTGATTCGGGGCGTCGGCAGGTGTCGCGTTGGCTTCGGTCCTGCGCGGACGGCGGGATTGTCACCGGGGGTCGGTAGCGTTGAACGGGTGTGGGGGAGGTCTGCCGGGCGGGTGGACGGGCCCCGAGGTTCCGATGGGAGGCCCAAGTGCGACCGGTCAGCGACATCAAACGCTCCGAGGACCCGTTCGAGGTCATCTCGGACATGAGCCCGGCGGGCGACCAGCCCGAGGCGATCGAGCGGATCCGTGAGCGGGTGCGTGCGGGCGAGGACCACACCGTGCTGTTGGGCGCCACCGGTACCGGTAAGACCGCGACGGTGGCCTGGACGGTCGAGCAGCTGCAGCGTCCGACCCTGGTGATGCAGCCGAACAAGACGCTGGCCGCACAGTTCGCCAACGAGCTGCGGCAGATGTTGCCCAACAACGCCGTCGAGTACTTCGTCTCCTACTACGACTACTACCAGCCCGAGGCCTACGTCCCCCAGAGCGATACCTACATCGAGAAGGACTCCTCGGTCAACGACGAGGTCGAGCGGTTGCGGCACTCGGCCACGAACTCGCTGTTGACCCGCCGGGACACGATCGTGGTCGCCTCCGTCTCTTGCATCTACGGTCTGGGCACCCCGCAGGAGTACGTCGACCGTATGGCCGAGATCAAGGTCGGTATGGAGGTCGACCGCGACGAGCTCCTGCGCCGCCTGGTCGACATGCAGTACAGCCGCAACGACACCGCCTTCACCCGCGGGACGTTCCGTGTGCGCGGGGACACGATCGAGATCATCCCGGTCTACGAGGAGCTCGCGATCCGCATCGAGATGTTCGGTGACGAGGTCGAACGCCTCATGACGCTGCATCCGCTCACCGGCGAGATCCTGGACGAGAGCCGCCACGTGTTCATCTTCCCGGCTTCGCACTACGTCGCCGGCGAGGAGCGCACCCGCAAGGCGGTCGCCGGGATCGAGGCGGAGCTGGGTGAGCGTCTGGCCGAGCTCGAGGGGCAGAACAAGCTGCTGGAGGCCCAACGGCTGCGGATGCGCACCACCCACGATCTGGAGATGATCGAGCAGCTGGGGACCTGCTCGGGCATCGAGAACTATTCGCGCCACTTCGACGACCGTGAGCCGGGCAGCGCTCCCAACACCCTCCTGGACTACTTTCCCGAGGACTTCCTGCTGGTGCTGGACGAGTCGCACGTGACGGTTCCGCAGGTCGGCGCGATGTATGAGGGCGATGCCGCGCGCAAGCGCACTCTGGTCGACCACGGGTTCCGTCTGCCCTCGGCGATGGACAACCGTCCGCTCAAGTGGGAGGAGTTCACCGAGCGCATCGGGCAGTCGGTGTACCTGTCGGCGACGCCGGGCCGCTACGAGCTGCGCCAGGGCGGCGGCGAGCTCGTGGAGCAGGTCATCCGCCCGACCGGTCTGGTCGACCCCGAGGTGCGGGTCAAGCCCACCGACGGCCAGATCGACGATCTGGTGCACGAGATCCAGGAGCGCGCCGGGCGCCGGGAGCGTGTGCTGGTGACGACCCTGACCAAGAAGATGGCGGAGGACCTGACCGATTACTTCGCCGAGCTCGGGATCCGGGTGCGTTACCTGCACAGCGAGGTCGACACCTTGCGCCGGGTCGAGCTGTTGCGTGAGCTGCGTGTGGGCGAGTACGACGTCCTGGTCGGCATCAACCTGCTGCGGGAGGGTCTGGACCTGCCGGAGGTGTCGTTGGTGGCGATCCTGGACGCCGACAAGGAGGGGTTCCTGCGTTCGGAGACCTCCCTGATCCAGACCATCGGCCGTGCGGCGCGCAACGTGGGCGGCCAGGTCCACATGTACGCCGACAACGTCACCGATTCCATGCGTGCGGCCCTCGATGAGACCGATCGGCGCCGCGCCAAGCAGCTGGCCTACAACGAGGAACACGGGATCGACCCCACGCCGCTGCGCAAGGAGATCGCCGACATCCTGGACTCCCTGAGCCGGGAGGACGTGGACACCGAGGAGCTCATGGCGACCGGGTACCGGGGCGCGGGTGCCGAGTCCAAGGCGCCGGTGCCGGGCATGGGGGAGCGGTCCGCGGACCTGTCGAACATGCCGCGGGCGGAGTTGGCCGGGCTCATCGACCAGCTCTCGGAGCAGATGCACCAGGCTGCCTCCGATCTCCAGTTCGAGATGGCGGCCCGGTTGCGTGACGAGATCGGCGAGCTCAAGCGTGAGCTCCGAGGCATGGACGAGGCAGGGATCAGCTGACACGCAAGGGCTCGTGTCTCGCCTCGGGCACGTTCGGGCAACGAAGGGGTCGCGTGTTTACCTCAGCGTGACATACCCTTGGCTCCGCGCTGAAGCCCGGCGCGAGTCGTCGCCTGTGGACCTGGAGGAAGCGGATGCGGGTCGGACCTCTGGTCACCGTGATCGGTACCGTGCTGCTCGCCTTTCTGCTGGCCGGGTGCGAGCCGGGGTCCTTCCTGTCCGACGAGGAGGGTGAGGAGGGCTCGGACCAGCACGGTGCGGGTGAGGCCCCGCGGCAGGAGCAGGACTCGGTCGAGCGCAACGTCATCGAGGACGACGTGCTGGTCGTCGTGGATGACGGAAGCCAGGTGGGCGGGCAGTGCGAGGGCCGCGAGGTGGTGGTCACCGCGGACGACGCCCAGGTGGTTCTGGACGGTACCTGTGGGATGGTGCGGGCCGCCGGGCGCGGGTCGACGGTCGAGGTCGGCTCGGCCGACAAGATCGTCCTGGTCGGTGTCGACAACACCGTCTCCTACGGTTCCGGTGATCCCGAGGTGGTCAATCGCGGCCGGGACACCACGGTCCACCAAGGGGGCTCCGCGGCGGGCTGACCATCCACAGCCCCTGTCACCGCGTGAAATTCGTTCTTGTCGGGTAACCGCCCCGACGCCCCGGTGACCCCTGGTATCGGTTACGGTGGATCGGTCCCTGTGCGTGGTTCGAGGCACACTCCGGGCCACGTACACCACGGAGCAGACCCGCCAAGGGGAGGGGTGGATGAGCGGTTATGTCGCGCGAGTGCGGCATGAGGGGGCGCCCGGGGGCGACATCGGACTCGACCCTTTGGTGCGCTCGGCCGCCCAGCGCTGGAGCGAGGCCGACCCGCTGCTGCCCGAGCCTGTCAGCTTCGCCTCCGATTCCTATCCCCTGTTGACCGTCAGCGACGAGGACAAGCGCACGGTCGCCGCGGGGAGCATGCACTACACCTGGTACCAGCCGGGTGAGGTCGGCCGCATATGGGGTGTGCCGGACCAGCACTGGCTCACCCCCATCGTGGGCGGGCCCGACCCCGAGCGGGCATTGGACTCTCTCCTGACCAGTTGGCGCGATCAGCTCGAGGACCTGCCCACCGGTACCGGTTCGGAATCGGCGGCCCTGGTGAGCTGGCCGGCCCGGGACGTGTGCGGCATCATCCCGCTGCAACGCCACGGTCTGCAGCCCTACACCGTGCTGGCCGCGCGTCCGCGCCGCCGCGGGGTCCCGCCCTCGATCCCGCCGCACGACGTGACGATCCGCCTGGCCGACAGCGGCGATCTGGCCCAGGTGGTGGCGCTGCTCATGGAGGAGCACCGCTACGAGCAGCACTTCGGCGGGGTGTTCCTGCAGCCCGACACCGCCGAGCAGACCCGCAGGGTCGCCGCGCGGGCGCTGAGCCGGTCGCGTTCGTGGATCTGGTTGGCCGAGCGCCGCGGCCGTGCGGTGGGACTGATCTGGGTGTCGCCGCCCGAGCGTTCCCGCTGGGCCAAGTCGTTGGTGCGGGCCCGTCCCACTGCCCACATCGGGTACGGGGTGGTGGCCGCCGACGAGCGCGGCAGCGGGATCGGTACCGCCCTGGTCGGCCAGGCCCACCAGGCCTTGGACTCCTACGGGGTCTCGGCGTCGGTGCTCAATTACGCGGCGATGAACCCGCTCTCGGGTCCTTTCTGGCACCGCATGGGTTACCGGCCGGTGTGGACGACCTGGGAGGTCCGTCCCGCGCTGGCGCTGCGCTGATCCCGCCCTGCTGTTCGGGCCGCGTCGGGTGCCGCCCCGGTGTGGTCCGCCTCGTGCGCCGGTCGCTACGCTGGCGGCCGAGCGAGAAGTGCGGGAGAGGTGAGGTGCGATGGCGGCTGAGGACCGCGGTCCCGAGGGCGGCGAACGGGTGCAGATCGTCGAGGTGGGCCCGCGTGACGGGCTCCAGAACGAGGACCGCACGCTGCCCGTGCAGGACCGTGTGGAGCTCGTCGAACGCGCCGTGGCCGCCGGGGCGGACCGTGTCGAGACCGTGAGTTTCGTCAACCCCCGGCGTGTGCCGCAGATGGCCGGGGCCGAGGAGATCATGGCCTCCCTCTCCGAGCCTGCCCGGGCCGCCTCCATCGGTCTGGTGCTCAACCGCAAGGGTCTGGACCGTGCCCTGGAGGCCGGGGTCGGCGAGGTCAACGTGGCCGTGCCCGCCACCGACGGGTTCAGTGTCCGCAACCAGGGCACGACGGTGGAGGCGATGCTGGAGACGCTCGCCGGCATCGACGGTGCGCTGGCGGGTACCGGTGTGTCTCTGAGCGTGACCGTTTCCACCGCGTTCGGTTGCCCCTTCGACGGTGAGGTGCCCGCTGAACGGGTGGTGGAGGTGGTGCGGCGCATCGCTGACACCTCGGCGGAGGAGATCGCGCTGGCCGACACCATCGGTGTCGGGGTGCCCCGCCAGGTCTCCGATCTGTTGCGGCGTTCGCAGGAGGTCGCCGGGGACCGCACCCTGCGTTGCCATTTCCACAACACCCGCAACACCGGTTACGCCAATGCCCTGGCGGCGGTGGACGCGGGGGTGCGGGTGCTCGACTCCAGTCTCGGCGGGTTCGGCGGCTGTCCCTTCGCCCCGGCCGCGACCGGCAACATCGGTACCGAGGACCTGCTGTACATGCTCCACCGCAGCGGGCTGCGCACCGGGGTGAGCCTGTCCGGGGCGATCGAGGTGGCCGAGTGGATGGGTGAGCGCCTCGGCAAGATGCCGCCCGCCTACCTGAGCCGGGCCGGTGCCTTCCCCGCTTGAGGACCTCGCCGGAGCGCTTCTTCCGGGGCGGGGCAGGGTCCGCGGTGGCTGTGGCCCACGCGACACCGGGCCCCGCGGCCCCTGTCTGCGGCAATCCTGCAGCTCGGAGGAGGGCAACGGTCGCTCGTGGCCTCGGTCGCCACCTGCGGACCTGTCGAGGCCTGTTATCCTGGTGCCCCGTGGAGACCGGCGGCCCGAGCGCTGTTCAGCAGCTCGGAACCGGACCACCTTACGGCCGCTCAGTGCGACCCGAGCCCCGCCGTAGCCATTCAACCCACGGGAGCAACACTTTGGCATCCGCCGCGAGTACCAAGCACCTTTTCGTTACTGGCGGCGTCGCCTCCAGTTTGGGCAAGGGTCTGACCGCCTCGAGTCTGGGGCGGCTCCTGAAGTCGCGTGGGCTGAGGGTCACCATGCAAAAACTCGACCCCTACCTCAACGTCGACCCGGGAACGATGAACCCCTTCCAACACGGCGAGGTCTTCGTCACCGATGACGGGGCCGAGACCGACCTCGACGTCGGCCACTACGAACGTTTCCTGGACACCGAGCTGTCCGCCTCGGCCAACGTCACCACCGGGCAGATCTACTCCAGCGTCATCGCCAAGGAACGCCAGGGCGCCTATCTCGGTGACACCGTGCAGGTCATCCCGCACATCACCAACGAGATCAAGTCCAGCATCTACGCGATGGACTCCGCCGACGCCGACATCGTCATCACCGAGATCGGCGGCACCGTCGGCGACATCGAGTCGCAGCCCTTCCTGGAGGCCGTGCGCCAGATCCGGCACGAGATCGGCCGGGACAACTGCTTCTTCCTCCACGTCTCGCTCATCCCGTTCCTGGGTCCTGCCGGTGAGATGAAGACCAAGCCCACCCAGCACTCGGTCGCGCAGCTGCGCAGCATCGGTATCCAACCCGACGCGATCGTGTGCCGCTCGGACCAGCCCATCACCCAGAGCCTGAAGTCCAAGATCAGTCTCATGTGCGATGTGGACGAGGCCGGTGTGGTCTCCACCCCCGATGCTCCCTCGATCTACGACATCCCCAAGGTCCTGCACCGCGAGGGCCTGGACGCCTACGTCGTGCGCCGCCTGGGCATGGCCTTCCGCGACGTCGACTGGACCGAGTGGGACGAGCTGCTGCGCCGCGTGCACCAGCCCGACCACGAGGTCACCGTCGCCCTGGTCGGCAAGTACATCGACCTGCCCGACGCCTACCTGTCGATCAGTGAGGCCCTGCGCGCCGGCGGGTTCGCCACCAACACCCACGTCAACCTGCGCTGGGTGGCCAGCGACAACTGCGCCAGCCCCTCCGGGGCGGCCGCCGAGCTCGACGGCGCCGACGGTGTGCTCATCCCCGGCGGGTTCGGCGTGCGCGGTATCGAGGGCAAGCTCGGCGCCATCCGCTACGCGCGTGAGAACGGGGTGCCGCTGCTGGGCATCTGCCTGGGCCTGCAGGCGATGGTCATCGAGTACGCCCGCAACGTCCTGGGGCTGGAGGGTGCCAACAGCGCCGAGTTCGACGACAAGGCGGCCGAGCCGGTCATCGCGACCATGGCCGAGCAGGCCGACGTCGTCTCCGGTGAGCGCGACATGGGTGGCAGCATGCGTCTGGGGATGTACCCGGCGGCCCTGGGCGAGGGCTCCCTGGTGCGTGACCTCTACGACGGAGAGGCGCAGGCCTCCGAGCGCCACCGCCACCGTTACGAGGTCAACAACGCCTACCGCGGTGCCCTCGAGGACTCCGGCCTGGTGTTCTCCGGGCTCTCCCCCGATGGCAAGCTGGTGGAGTACGTGGAGCTGCCCCGGGAGGCGCACCCGTTCTTCGTGGGGACCCAGGCGCACCCGGAGCTGCGCTCCCGTCCGACCAAGGCCCACCCCTTGTTCAAGGGGCTGGTCAGCGCGGCCCTGAAGCGCAAGGAGGGCTGAGCTGCACGTCCGTCGGGCGGGAGTGGTCGCCGAGCCTGGAGAGGCACACATGGGCACTGACACCCACTCGACCGGACAGCAGCCGGAACAGGGGACGTCCGCGCAGGTCGCGGACGTCCCCGCGGTGTGGCCGGTGGAGAGCTCGCAGGAGCGTTACCGCGGTCCCGTGTTCGGTCTGGCCACCGACCGGGTGGAGATGCCCGACGGCGTCGAAGGGGGCACCGTCGTGGCCGCCCGGGACTACCTCCTCCATCCCGGTGCCGCCGCCGTGCTGGCCCTGGACGAGCAGGGCCGTGTGCTGCTGCAGCGCCAGTACCGGCACGCGGTCCGGCACAAGCTCTGGGAACTGCCCGCCGGGATGCTGGACGTGCAGGAGGAGCCCCCGGTGGCCGCCGCCCGGCGCGAGCTCGTGGAGGAGGCCGGGCTGCGCGCCCGCACCTGGCACGAACTGCCCTCGATCCTGCCGAGTCCGGGAGTCACCGACGAGGTCGTCCACCTGTTCCTGGCACGCGGCCTGTCGCAGGTGCCCGAGGCGGAGAACGGGTTCGTGCGTCGGCACGAGGAGGCCGACCTGGTCGCCGCCTGGGTTCCGCTGGAGGAGGCGGTCGGCCTGGTGATGCAGGGGCGCGTGCGCAACGGCATCACCATGGTCGGGATTCTGGCCGCCCGTACTGCCGCCCAGGACGGGTTCGCCGACCTGTCCGAGGTCTCCGAGCGGTGAGCACGGCCTGGGAAGGGCCCCTGGCACGGCTGTGCGGCACCTACCTCGACCATCTGGCCGCCGAGCGCGCCCTGGCCGACAACACGTTGGTGGCCTACCGGCGTGATCTGCGCCGCTACGACGGTTTCCTCGCCGGGGACGGTGTCAGGGCCCCGGACGGAGTGGACCCGGCCCAGGTGCGGGCCTTTCTCACCGTGCTGAGGGAGGGCGACGACGAACACCCTCCGCTGGGTGCGGCCTCGGCCGGGCGGGCCCTGGCGGCCGTGCGCGGGTTGCACGCCTTCGCTCTGCGCGAGGGATGGTGCGGCACCGACCCGGCCGCCGAGGTCGCGCCGCCCGCGCCGCCGATGCGCCTGCCCAAGGCGGTGCCCCTGGAGGACGTGGAACGTCTCCTCGGGGCCGCGGGGCCGGCCGCCGCACCCGCCTCGGGTGAGCGCGCCGATCTGCTCGCCCTGCGCGACCGGACGCTCCTGGAGGTCCTCTACGGGACCGGGGCGCGCATCTCCGAGACCGTGGGGTTGGACGTGGACGACGTCGCCGATGCGGTCGAGCCGGCCGACGGCGGGGTCGGGCTGATCCGTTTCCGCGGCAAGGGCGGGCACGAACGCCTGGTGCCGTCGGGGTCCTACGCGAGCCGTGCCCTGCAGGCCTACCTGGTACGGGTGCGCCCCTTCCTGGCCCGCTCCGGTCGGGGCGGGCCTGCCCTGTTCCTCAACGCGCGCGGCGGGCGCCTGACGCGCCAGGGCGGGTGGGGCGTGCTGGGCGCGGTGGCCGAACGCGCCGGGGTGGAGGGCGTCTCCCCGCACACGTTGCGGCACTCCTTCGCCACCCACCTGCTCGACGGGGGCGCAGATATCCGCGTGGTCCAAGAATTGTTGGGGCACAGTTCGGTGACGACCACACAGGTGTACACGCTGGTCACCGTCGAGCACCTCCGGGAGGTCTACGCGGTCAGCCACCCCAGGGCCCACCGTGCGGCCGCCCGGTGAGGGCTGCGGCGATACCGGACGGGGTGAGCCACGCGTGCCCAGTGTGTACTCTTTCCCTACGAGACGTAACGGTACGGGCGCCCTCGGGAGGCCCGGCCCCAGCGGGTAATCCTTGCAGGATCATGTTGAAGTGCGTCGTGTCGTCGTTCTAGAGTCGCCGCACGGAGGTACCTTGCTGTCGACATATTGAGTTTCCGACGGCGGCCGGGCCCAGAGGAGTGCTCTGTGGGCCGGTCCGGTCCGTGGGGGAGGTCAAGGGTTGTGAACTGGGCGGAGAACGACGTGGATGCGCGCAACGCACCCGTCGGTGAGGGGGAGCTCGCCGACCCGGTGACCAACCCCTGGGGAACGACACGCGACACGGGGGCCGAACTGCAAACCGCAAGACTCCAGCAGCGGGACTTTCCGGAGCCGGCACCGATCCACGAACACGGTCCGGCACGGATTGTAGCACTGTGTAACCAAAAGGGCGGGGTCGGCAAGACCACCACCACCATCAACCTCGGGGCGGCCATCGCCGAGTTCGGCAGACGTGTACTGCTGGTCGACTTCGACCCGCAGGGCGCGCTCTCGGTCGGGCTCGGCCGTCTGGACCCGCGCGAACTCGACCTGACCGTCTACAACCTGCTCATGCAGCGCGACGTCACGGTCGAGGACGTCCTGCTCAAGACCGACGTCGAGGGCCTGGACCTGATCCCGAGCAACATCGACCTGTCGGCCGCCGAGGTCCAGCTGGTCGGCGAGGTCGCGCGTGAGCAGATGCTCGCCCGTGCCCTGCGCCCGGTGATCGACGACTACGACGTCGTCCTCATCGACTGCCAGCCCTCGCTCGGCCTGCTCACCGTCAACGCGCTCACCGCCGCCGACGGCGTCGTCGTCCCGCTGGAATGCGAGTTCTTCGCGCTGCGCGGGGTGGCGCTGCTGATGGACACCATCCAGAAGGTGCAGGAGCGCCTCAACGAAGAGCTGGTCATCGACGGGTTCCTGGGCACCATGTACGACCCGCGCACGCTGCACGCCCGCGAGGTGTTGTCCACGATCGTGGACGGGTTCGGCGACAAGGTCTACGGCACGGTCATCAACCGCACCGTGCGTTTCCCGGATGCCACGGTGGCGGGCGAGCCCATCACCAGTTTCGACTCGTCCTCGGCTGGGGCCAACGCCTACCGGGACCTGGCCAAGGAGGTGCTGGCTAGGTGGCCTCTCAGCGGTCGCGGCGCGTGAACCTGCCGGGAGCGGACGAGATGTTCTTCCGCTCCGCAGGTTCGGAGGAAACGCCGGACACAGAGACCGACCGCCGGCACGAGGCACCCAAGCAGCGCGACGGGGACGAGAGCGGGCCGCCGCCCGCTCCACGACAGGGGAAACAGCAGGACACGGGGATCTCCCGTGCGCCCAAACCCAGTGGACGGCAGCGCCACGACGAGAAGATCACCGTCTACATCTCCAGCCCGGAGTTGCTGGCCCTGGAACAGACACGTCTGTCCCTGCGGGCCGAGTACGGGCTCAGCGCCGACCGGGGCAGGCTCGTGCGCGAGGCGGTGGCCGCTCTGCTCGCCGACTTCGAGGAGAACGGTGCCTCCAGCATGCTGGTGCGTCGGTTGACCGAGGAATAGGAGCCGGCCCCGCCGCCGGGGGAGCGATGGGGGCGGCCCGGACGGGGAAACGGCAAGGGTGTCATCGGTCGGTGCCGACCGATGACACCCTTGTTGTATGACTGTGAAGACGCGGGGGCGGTCGGGTGGCCGGTATGGCGGTTGAGGAGCACACGGCCGAGGAGGTCGGCGAGAACTCCTTCCAGGTGCACCTGGACAACTTCGAGGGCCCCTTCGACCTGCTGTTGGCGCTCATCTCCAAGCACAAGCTCGATATCACCGAGGTGTCGCTGTCGAAGGTCACCGACGAGTTCATCGCCCATATCCGGACACTCGAGGAGGCATGGGACCTCGACCAGGCCAGCAACTTCCTGCTGGTCGCGGCGACCCTGCTCGACCTCAAGGCGGCCCGGCTGCTACCGCGCGGCGACGTGGAGGACGAGACCGACCTGGCGTTGCTGGAGGCCCGCGACCTGCTCTTCGCCCGTCTGCTGCAGTACCGCGCCTACAAGGAGGTCGCCGCGATCATGCGCGAGCGGCTGGCGGCCCAGGGCCGCCGCTACGCCCGCGCGGTCCCGTTGGAGGAGCGGTTCGCGTCCCTGCGCCCCGAGGTGTTCTTCAAGCTCGGCCCGCAGGAGTTCGCGGCGTTGGCCGGCATGGTCCTCACCCCCAAGGAACCCCCCAGCGTCCCGGTCACCCACATCCATCAGACCAAGACCTCGGTCAAGGAACAGGGTGAGATGGTCGTGGCCGCCCTGCGCGAGCACGGCACCCTCACGTTCGCGGAACTGACGGTCGAGTGCGACGGTACGTTCGAGGTCGTCGCCCGGTTCCTGTCCCTGCTGGAGCTGTACCGGGCCGAGAACGTCGCCTTCGACCAGCCCGATCCGTTGGGGGAACTCTCCGTCACCTGGACCGGGGGGGACGGCGAGGTCGAGGTCGACAGCGAGTACGACGGGACCGAGCAGACGGGGGAGAATTCGTGACCACCGAGCAGACAGCCGATGTGGGAGATCTCTCCGAGAGGCCCGGGCTGCGCCGGGATCTGGAGGCGGTGCTGATGGTGGTGGACCAGCCCGTCTCCGAGTACGACCTGGCCAAGGGGGTGGGCGCACCCGTCGGCGAGGTACTGGCGGCCCTGGAATCGCTGTCGCGGGAATACACCGAGCAGGGACGGGGTTTCGACCTGCGAGCGGTGGCCGAGGGATGGCGTTTCTACACCCGTCCCGAATGCGCCGACATCGTCGAGCACTTTCTCAAGGAAGGACAGGAAGTGCGGCTCACACAGGCCGCACTGGAGACGATGGCGGTGGTGGCCTACCGCCAACCGGTCTCACGCGGCAGGGTCTCGGCCGTTCGTGGTGTCAACTGCGACGGCGTGATGCGTACCCTCGTACTGAGGGGCCTGATCGAGGATGCCGGACACGATTCCGAGTCCGGCGCACTGCTGTATCGGACCACTACTTACTTCCTGGAACGACTGGGTCTGCGCGGCCTCGACGAGCTGCCCGACCTCGCCCCGTTCCTCCCCGACGACATCGAAGGTCTAGACGACACCGGTGAGTACTGACAAAGCCCCGCGCGGTGAGCGCGGCGACAACAGAGACGACCGCGGCCCCAAGGGCCGCAACCACGGCCGGGGGCGCGACGCCCGCGGCCGTGAGGACCGAGACTCCCGCGGCGGCCGGGGCGACCGGCGCCGCGACGACCGTGGTGACCGGGATCGCCGGGACGACCGCGGCCGCGGCCGTGAGGACCGGGACCGCCGTGGCGGTGACCGTGACTCCCGCGGCAGCCGCGAGGATCAGCGCGGGGGCCGCGACGACCGCCGTGGCGGCCGTTCCCCGCACAAGGGTCCCGACCGCCGCAAGCAGCCCGCCGGCGGCCCCAAGTACCGGGACCAGGGCGAGCGGGTCAAGAACGAGGCCCAGCTCTCCAAGGCCGCGCAGGAGCGACTGCGGGCCCTGCGCAAGGACTACGAGCCCGGTGACGAGGAGCGCCGCGAGGTCGACCGCGACACCTACGACGACGTGCCCGGCGGCATCCGGCTGCAGAAGGCACTCGCCGCCGCCGGTGTGGCCAGCCGCCGCGCCAGTGAGCAGATGATCGCGGAGGGCCGCGTCAGCGTCGACGGGGAGATCGTCCGCCGTTTCGGGGCCCGCGTGGACCCGGAGAAGTCGGAGATCCGCGTGGACGACATGCGTGTGGTCACCGCGCCCGACAAGCTGTACTTCGCCCTCAACAAGCCGCGGGGCGTGGTCAGCACCATGTGGGACCCGCAGGGGCGCCCGACCCTGGGCGACTTCACCGGCCAGACCACCGAGCGCATCTTCCACGTGGGACGGCTGGACACCGAGACCGAGGGTCTGATCCTGCTGACCAACGACGGGGACCTCGCCAACCGGCTCACCCACCCGCGGTACAAGGTCGTCAAGACCTACATCGCGAAGGTGCCCGGTCCGGTGCCCCGCCACGTGGAGCGCCGTGTCCGCAAGGGCGTGGAGCTCGACGACGGGCCCGTCGAGGTCGACTCCTTCCGTGTGGTCGACGACGCCGAACCCAAGGCCATGGTGGAGATCCGCCTGCACGAGGGGCGCAAGCACATCGTGCGCCGCCTCATGGAGGAGCTGGGACACCCGGTCTCCGACCTGGCACGCACCCAGGTCGGTCCGATCGGCCTGAACACCCTCAAGCCGGGAACGATGCGTGCGCTGACCACGCAAGAGGTCAGCGAGCTCTACGGGGTCGCGGGCCTGTAGAGCCACCTCGGCCGAGGTCCGCGGGGAAGACCCCGACCGGTGCGGCACTGGATACAGTTGACGGCGGTCACAGCTCGGAACATTCCGTGCCTGTGGCCGCCGCCGCTCATGTCCGGGGCGGCGGCCCCACACTCACGAACGACAAGGCGGGATCGAACGTGGCGGTACGTGCCATCAGAGGTGCGGTTCAGGTCGATGCGGACGAGCGCGATCAGGTGTTGGAGGCCACGGCCGAACTGGTCGCGGAAGTGATGCGCCGCAACGAGCTGACCACCGACGACGTGATCAGTGTGCTTTTCACCGCCACCCCCGACATCAACAGCGAGTTCCCGGCGTTGGCCGCCCGCAAAGTGGGTTTCTCCGACGTTCCGCTGATGTGCGCCACCGAACTGGACGTGCCCCACGCCCTGCCCCGGGTGGTGCGCCTCATGGCACACGTGGAGACCGAACGGCCCCGCTCGGAGGTCCAGCACGTGTACCTGCGCGGCGCTCAGGCCCTGCGCCTGGACATCGCCCAGTAACGCCCGCGCGGCGGCCTTTTCTGCGCGGGCGAGGGGCGCACGGCGGAGGACCTAAACTGGGAAGGACGCAGGTGGGGGACGCGCAGCAGTGGAGGACACGGTGAGTACGGACCACGGGGAACGGCCGGGTGTGGAACGCGTCCTGGTACTGGGCGCCGGCCTCATCGGCACTTCGATCGCGCTGGCGTTGCGCTCGCACGAGGTCGATGTGGTCCTGTCCGACCCCGACCCCGCCACCCTGCGCATGGCCGTCGACCTGGGCGCGGGCCGTCCGCTGCAGGACGGTGCGCTGCCCGTGCCCGCCGATGTGGCCGTGGTGGCCGCCCCGCCCGGGGTCGTTCCGCAGGTCCTGCGGCAGACGCAGGACCGGGGCCTGGCGCAGGTCTACACCGATGCCGCCAGCGTCAAGGCCAGTGTCGTCGCGGGGGCCGAGCGCCTGGGCTGCGACATGGCCACGTTCGTGCCCGGCCACCCCATGGGCGGCCGGGAGAAGAACGGTCCCGGCGCCGCCCGCTCCGACCTGTTCCTGGGCCGTGCCTGGGCGCTGTGCCCCACCGGCAAGGCCGATCCCTCGGCGATCGCGGCGGTATCGGAGGTCGCCCGCCTGTGCGGGGCCGACCCGAGGGTGCTGGACGCCTCCCTCCACGATCGAGCGGTGGCGCTGGTCTCCCATGCTCCGCACATGGTCGCCTCCGCCATGGCCGCGCAGCTGCCGGACGGTGACGAGTCCGCGCTGGCGCTGGCCGGGCAGGGTGTACGTGATGTCACTCGCGTGGCCGGCGGGGATCCCGGCATGTGGACCACGATCCTCGGCCACAACGCCGCCCCCGTGGCGCGGGTGCTGCGTGCGATCGCCGAGGACCTGACCGCCACGGCCCACAGCCTGGAGGAGGTCCAGGGCCCCGACGGTGCCCTGGATCCCCTGCGCGAGGTGCTCGAACGCGGCCGTGCCGGCCAGGGGCGCCTTCCCGGCAAGCACGGCGCCGTCCAGCGCCCCGAATACGCGGTCCTGCCCGTGGTCGTCTCCGACGAGCCCGGTGTGCTCGGTCACCTCTTCGCCGCGGCGAGCGAGGCCGGCGTCAACATCGAGGACGTGCGGATCGAGCACACCCCCGGCCTGCCCATGGGTACGGTGTCGCTGTCGGTGCTCCCCGAGGCCGAGGACACCCTCGTGCGGGCCCTGTCGGCCGCCGGATGGTCGGTGCATCCGGGGCGCTGACGGACCCGTCCGAATCGCCGCCGATCCGGAGGTACGCTGTGGCGAATCCGTTTTACACCTCCGGCGAGCGGGAGTCGACAGCAGTGAACGTGCAGGGCAACACCGAGGGCATCGTCATCGCGATCGACGGCCCCTCCGGGTCGGGCAAGTCGAGCACCTCCCGCGGTGTGGCCAAGGCGCGTGGTCTGCGGTACTTGGACACCGGGGCCATGTACCGGGCCCTGACCTGGTGGATGCTGGACCAGGGTGTGGACGTCTCCGACGCCGCCGCCGTGGCCGCCGTCGTGGACGGTCCCGTGCTCACCATGGGCACCGATCCGGACGGTCCCTCCGTCGCCGTCGACGGCCGCGACGTGGCCGTGGAGATCCGAGGTGAGGACGTCACCGGCAACGTCAGCGCGGTATCGGCCGTGCCCGAGGCCCGTGAGCGCCTGGTGCGTACCCAGCGCGAGATCATCGCCGCCGCCCGTGCCGAGAGCGCCGGCATCGTCGTCGAGGGCCGGGACATCACCACCGTGGTGGCCCCCGAGGCGCCGGTGAAGCTGTTCCTGACCGCCTCCGCCGAGGCCCGTGCCGCGCGCCGCAGCAAGGAGGTGCGCACCACGGATGTGGCCGGTACCCAGGCCGACCTGGCTCGCCGCGACGCCCTCGACTCCAGCCGCAAGGCCTCGCCGCTGACCCAGACCGCCGATGCCACCGAGCTCGACACCACCGGGCTGGACCTGGGCCAGGTCATCACCCTCGTCGTCGGCCTCGCCGACGCGGCCCGCAGCACCGTCACCGCTGCCGAGTAGACCCACCGTCCGTTCCGGGGCTCGCGGACAGAACCTCCCCGAGGAGGAACACAAGAGCACCCGACGGGGTTGTTCCCCGTGGCCGCGGGGCGCTTCACCGGCGCCCCTCACGTACCGTGCCCGGACCCTTTCCGGGCACGGCGTGCATTTTCGTCCGTCCTCACGGCACGCATCCTGGGCGCGTGGGGACCGAGTACCGGGAGTAGTACATGAGTGAGTTCGACGTGACCGACATGGTCGAGACGGTGAGCGAGGAGGCGGAGACACCCGTCCCCGTCGTCGCCGTGGTCGGCCGCCCCAACGTGGGCAAGTCCAGCCTGGTCAACCGGATCATCGGCCGCCGCGAGGCCGTGGTCGAGGACGTGCCCGGGGTGACCCGCGACCGGGTCGCCTACGACACCGAGTGGCAGGACGTCCACTTCACCCTCGTCGACACCGGCGGTTGGGAGACCGGCGTCAGCGGGCTGGCCGCCACGGCCCCCCGCCAGGCCGAGTACGCGGCGCAGACCGCAGACGTGGTCCTGTTCGTGGTCGACGCGACCGTGGGCATCACCGACGCCGACGCCGCCGTCACCCGTGTGCTGCGCAGAGCCGAGAAGCCGGTCGTCCTGGCCGCGAACAAGGTCGACGGCCGGATGCAGGAGTCCGACGCCCTGGAGCTGTGGAACCTGGGTGTGGGCGAGCCCTACGCCATCAGTGCCCTGCACGGCCGCGGCACCGGTGACATGCTCGACGCCGTCGTGGAGGCCTTCCCCGAGAAGCCCGATCCGGTGTTCGACCCGGTCGAGGAGGAGGGCCCGCCCCGGATCGCCCTGCTGGGCCGCCCCAACGTGGGCAAGTCCAGCCTGCTCAACCGGGTCGCCGCCGAGGACCGTGTCGTCGTGGACCCGGTGGCCGGCACCACCCGCGACTCCGTGGACGAGCTCATCGAGCTGGGCGGGCAGACCTGGAAGTTCATCGACACCGCCGGGATCCGCCGCCGTTTCCGTGCCCTGCAGGGCGCCGACTATTACGCCACGATGCGCACCGGCCAGGCACTGGAGCGCGCCGAGGTCGCGGTCGTGCTCATGGACGTCAGCGAGCCGCTGGCCGAGCAGGACATCCGCGTCGTCGAGCAGGTCGTGGAGTCCGGGCGCGGACTGGTGCTGGCGTTCAACAAGTGGGACACCCTCGACGAGGAGCGCCGCTACTACCTGGAGAAGGAGATCGACCGCCAGCTCTCCCGTGTCTCCTGGGCCCCTCGCGTGAACGTGTCCGCGCGTACCGGGCGCCACATGGAGAAGCTCGTGCCGGCGCTTGAGACGAGCCTGACCGGGTGGAACCAGCGCATCCCCACCGGGCAGCTCAACAACTGGATCAAGGAACAGGTCGCCTCCACGCCCCCGCCCGCGCGCGGCGGAAAGCAGCCCAAGATCCTGTTCGCGACGCAGGCCGGCGCGCGGCCGCCGCACTTCATCCTGTTCACGACCGGGTTCCTGGAGGACAACTACCGGCGCTTCATCGAGCGCCGCCTGCGCGAGGACTTCGGGTTCCAGGGCTCCCCGCTGCACATCAGCATGCGGATCCGGGAGAAGAAGAACGCCACGGGTACGGAGAACCGTGCTTCCAAGGGCAGCGCTCGCAACGGCGGCAAGCCGCGCGGCGGGCGCCGCTGACCAGCACCCGTGCACACGCCGGGCCGCTCCGGGGCCGGTCCCGGAACGGCCGGGCGTGCCGGGAGGCCGCTGACGTGGAACGTGCTCCCGGTGTCGACGGAAGGAGCAGAGCATGCGCAAGGTTCTGGTCAGCGCCTGCCTGCTCGGCCGCAAGGTGCGCTTCGACGGGCGCGCCAAGAACCTCTCCGACGACACCGTCGCCCTCTGGCGGGCCGAGGGCAGGGTGGTCCAGCACTGTCCCGAGGTCGCCGGCGGTCTGCCCGTGCCCCGGCCGCCCGCCGAGATCGAACCCGGTGCCGGCGCCGCCGACGTCCTGGCCGGGCGCGCCCGCATCCTCACCCCCGACGGGCGCGACGTCACCGACCACTTCGTCTCCGGTGCCCGGTCCGCGCTGGCCACCGCCCGCTCCACGGGTGCGGCGGTGGCCGTACTCAAGGAGTCCAGCCCCTCCTGCGGGCTGAGGCAGATCTACGACGGCACGTTCAGCGGGACCAAGACCCCCGGCAGCGGCGTCACCGCGCAGCTGCTCACCGAGCACGGGATCGCCGTGTTCACCGAGGAGGAGCTCGCCGAGGCCGACGCCCGCCTGCGCGCGAGCGCAGACGGGGCCGGGCACGGGATCACCCCTTGACCACCTCGTAGCGCAGGCACGCGAAGTCGCCCGCGAGCGAGACCTTCACCGGACGCAGACCGACCCGCCCCGCCAGCAGGGGAGCGCCCGCGCCCAGGGTGACCGGTGCCAACGAGACGTCCACGACGTCCAGGAGCCCCAGGCGGGCCAGGTCCGCGGCGATCCCGCCGCCGCCGACCAGCCACACGTCGCGCCCGTCGGCGGACTCCACCATCTTCCGGTGCAGCGCGTGCAGTTCCTCGTCGGTGTCGGCCGCCGTGAACCGGATGTCGCCCTCGATCCGGGACAGCTCCCGGTGGGTGAGCACCCACGTCGGGGCGGTGTAGGGCCACTTCTCCACGTCCTCGTGGGTGGTGATCCACTCGTAGGTGCCCGCACCCATCAGGATCGCCCCGGCGGTGGCGATGTGGTCCTCCGCCTCGCTCTCGGCCTCACCCCCGTCAGCGGTGAAAAGCCAGTCCAGGGAGTTGTTCTCGTCGGCGATGAACCCGTCCACGCTCGTCGCCGTCATGTACACGGTGCTCACGGTGTTCCTCCTCGTCCTCCGTTGCGGTCCTGCAGCCATTCGAGGGGATCGCCGTGGTCGGCCCCGGCCCCGCAGGCGCGCAGCATGTGCCGCACCATCTGCCGGCGGTGCCCGGCGAAGGTGAGTACGTGCGCGAGGATCCCGCCCAACAGGAAGCTCTCCGGCGGGTCGCAGACCGCGTCGACGATCCGGTCGCCCCATGCGCCGCGGCGGTCGATGTCGGCCGTGGCCGCCACCCAGCGCCGAGCCACCCGGGTGTGCCGATCCCGTAGTTCCCCGGGGGCGTCACCGCCCCGGTCGGGGAGGTCGCCGCCCTCGATGGAGGCCAGCCAGGTCTCCTTCGTGTACACGAGGCGGTTCAGGCACGCGGCGATCGACCCCTCCGTCCCGTCCCAGGTCAGGACGCTCAGCCCGGGAAACCACTCGTGGCGGTACTGCTCGTCGGCCAGGCCTGCGGCCAGCTCGATCAGGTCAGCGGTGTCCTCCACGTCGTGGTGCACCTGCAGTGCCGTGACGTCCATGCCCGTGTGCCTCCTCGGGTTCTGTTCCACCCACAGGTGGACCGGCGGATGGAAGTGGATGCCGTTCGGCGCGGGCACCCACGTCGCACCGTCCGGCACGGTCGCGCTCGGCGGGTGGCCGAAGGTGCGGGTGAAGGCACGGGTGAAGCCCTCCACCGACCCGTAACCGGCTTCGAAGGCCGCGTCGGTGACGCTCGTGCCCTGGCCGATCCGCCACGCCGCACGCTCCAACAGCACCCGTCGGCGCAGGGCCACCGGTGGCTCGCCGGCCTGCCGGGACAGAGTCCGGGTGAAGTGGAACGGAGAACTGAACGCACGGTCGGCCATGTCGGCCAGGGTCGTGCTGTCCTCGTCCAGGACCGCGTCCAGGAGTTCGCGGAGCCGGTCGCGTCCGCTGTCCGCCTCGTTCATACGGCCAGTATGTGCGCGGGGCGGGGGCGGGCGCTTGACCGTTCTTGCCCGGTCGGCGCGGGGGAGGCGTGCCGACGCGAAGGGGTCGGCCGCGCGGCCAGGCCCCTCGGATGCCGGGTAGGACGGTGCGGTCAGTGCTGAGGCGGCCGGGCGGTGCTCTCCTTGCGGCTGCGCAGGAACGTGGCCAGGGCCAGACCGATGGCGAGCAGGACGGCCACGGTGGGTACGCCGAGCGCGGTCACGGCCCAGATCTGTTGCCGGGTCTCGGCCGCATCGATGCTCTCGGCTGCGAGGGCGAGGCCGCCGTCCACCTCCTCGGTGCACTCCACGGTATGGGTCCCCGGCTCCTCGAATTCGTAGACGAAATACGGTGTCCGGCCTTCGGAACCGAACTCCCACTGCCCGAGACCTCGGACGTTCATTTCGCCCAGGTCTCCCGAGGGCAGACCGTGTACACATCCCGGGCTCTCCAGGGACAACAACGCGAGTTCACCCAGGGGATCGCCCTCCTCGACCTCGACCTCGACGAGGGAGTCGTCGGAGAGCTCGACGATGTACTCCGGTTCGGGATGGCTGATCCGGGTGCCGACAGCGGCGACGACCCCCACCATCACCAGGGCCACGGCCAAGGAGACCAAGGAGGCGAGGTAACCCGGACGCAAGCCGCGCCGGTGCCGGGGCTGTGGGGGAGGCTGCGAGCCAGAGGCAGGGGGACTCTGCGGGGGAATCGGGTTGGACATGAACGCCAGTGTGGCACCCCTGGGCCTGTGGTGTGGGCGGGGAACCGGTGTCCTTCGGCGTGCACGAGACGGAGCGATCGTCCTGAGGTGGGCGGAACGGTGGCAGAACGGCAGACTGTGCCGGTGCTCACGTCGGGGACGTTCCGGGAAAAAGCCCGCCACTCGTGTTGTTGACACCATCGACACCAGTGAGGGAGGGCACATGAGCGTCACCGCGACCACAGCCGCCGAAGCCCCCGGGGCACCCCTGCCGGAGGCCGTCGACGTCGTCGTGGTCGGGGCGGGCCAGGCCGGGCTCTCCGTGGCCTGGCACCTGCGCCGTCTCGGGATGACCCCCGGCTCCGATCTGCTCGTACTCGACCGCGGGCCCGACACCGGCGGCGCGTGGCAGTTCCGGTGGCAGGCGCTGCGCCTGGACCTCGTGCACAAGGTCGACGACCTGCCCGGCATGCGCGAACTCGGCCTCAGCTTCGACACCGCCGACCCCACCCGGCCCGCCCGCGACATCGTGCGCGAGTACTACGACCGCTACGAGCGCCACTTCGACCTGCGGGTACGCCGCCCCGTGCACGTCCACCGGGTCCACACCGGCAAGGACGGCGAGTTCGTGCTGGAGACCGACCACGGGACCGTGCGCACCACCGTCCTGATCAACGCCACCGGAACCTGGGCGCGCCCCTTCCGCCCTCACGTGCCCGGGGCCGCCGACTTCGCCGGGGTGCAGATCTCCACGCCCGAGTACCGGGCCGCCGAGGACTTCGCCGGCCGGCGGGTCCTGGTCGTGGGCGGGGGCACGTCCGCGATCGGGTTCCTGCACGAACTCGAACACGTGGCCTCCGACACCCTCTGGGTCACCCGCAGGCCGGTCACCTTCACCGACGCCGTCGACGGGCGCGGGGCCGTGCGCGAGGCCGACGAAGCCGCCCGCGCCGGACGGCAGCTGCCCAGCATCGTCTCGGGCACCGGCCTGCCCGCCACCCCCGCGAACCTGGCCGCCCGCGACCGGGGGCTGCTGGTGGCACGGCCCATGTTCACCTCGATCGAACCCGACGGTGTGCGCTGGGACGACGGCACCTTCGAACCCGTGGACACCATCATCTGGGCCACCGGCTTCCGCGCCGAACTCACCCACCTGGCACCCCTGCGGCTGCGGGAACCCGGCGGCGGCATCCAGGTCGAGAACGGGCGTTCGGTGCGCGAACCCCGCCTGTTCCTGGCCGGCTACGGGCCCCAGGCCAGCACCATCGGCGCCAACCGGGCCGGGCGCACCCTCGCCCGGCAAGCCTTCGCGGAGCTGGACCGCCCGGCCGCCGATGCCCGGTCCACAGCGGGGATGCGGTAAGATCTCTTGCGTCGGCGCCCGCACGGACGACCGGCACACGGGACGTAGCGCAGTTTGGTAGCGCACTTGACTGGGGGTCAAGGGGTCGTGGGTTCAAATCCCGCCGTCCCGACACAGAATTGGCAGGTCATCGAAGGGTCCACCATCCGGTGGGCCCTTTTCTGCTGCCCGGGTGGGGTAGAAGTGGGGTAGAACCGGGGTCGGTGGGCCTTCAGCCCAGGCCGTGCAGGATCTCGTTCATCGCTGTGGCTGCGGAGCGGCGCACCGGCCGGAGCCGGCGGACTACGTGCGGGGGCAGTGGGCGATTGAGAACTCCAGCCATCACATCCGCGATGTCACCTTCGCCGAGGATGCCTGCACCGTTCACTCCGGGAGCGCACCACGCGCGATGGCCACCTTGAGGAACCTGGCCAACGGCGCCTTGAAGGTGGCAGGAGCAGACAACATCGCCAAGACCAACCGCGCAATTCGGGACCTACCCGAACGAGTACTGCCGTTCTTCGGGATCAGCTACGAACCCGACACTTCAGGAAATTGAACGAGCCCTGCGAAAGACTGCGGTGACCGATCCCGAGAACGGCGGCACCGTCCAATTCCAGTCGGCGAGGTGAGACGTCCCGCCTTCCGTTCGCGCTCCACGTGAAACAGGAATCGGTGGGGCTCGGTGCAGTGGTCGCCCATGGTGCCCCGGCCGCGCGGAAGGGGCACGACCAGCACGGCCACGTTCAAGCTCGACCAAGGCGCGGTCACACCAGAGCCCCATCACACCCAGCGCGAACATCTGAAAAGCACTGCGGACGAGATCACCATGCCTCGCCACCGACTCGTAAACCCGGGATGAGAATCTGCGGAAACCCCCGGCTGATCTACAGATAGTCCTCCAGGCGGGCTATGGTGAAGCCCTCCTCCTCGGCCTTCTCCTGGATGGCGCGCAGATCCTCGGGCAAGGTCTCGGTGAAGTGGGTCAGGATGATGTCGCCCGGGCGGAAGCTGTCCCCGTGGGCTAGGGTGACGGTCCCGCCCTCGGCCGTTCCGCTCCAATGTGGAATAGCCTCGATGCCGCAGGTCGCCGCAGCCTCGTACGTGGCCTCTTCAGAAGCGCCGTAGGGGGCGCGAAGCAGGGTTCCGACTGCGCCGTCGTCGCCGAAGGCATCCTCCAGGACCTCGACCATGCCGCAGATTTCATGCCGCTGTTCCTCGAAGCCGTACTGGGGAAGCTCCACATGGCTCAGGGTGTGAGAGTGAACGTGGTTGCCGAGCTTGATGTACTCCTCGAAGTGGAGGGCGTCATACCTCACCGGTTCCTCGTTGAGGAACAGTGAGACGGGCATCCGGTGCTCCAGGACGACCTCGAGGGCCTCCGGACTGGGGTGGTGGCCGTCGTCGATGGTCACGAAGATGACCGGCTTATCGGTGTCGATCTGGTGGAGGACCTTCTGTGTCTCCTGCGGGGCGGGGGTGAGCGGGCTCGGCAGGAACTCCGAGACCGTGCGCAAGGGCTGCTCGAGGGTACGGGGGATCTCGCTGTTTCCGTCGTCGGCACGGTCGACGGCGGTGTATGCCGCCACAGCCGCCAGCGCTGTACCAGCGAGGGCTGCTCCGAGCTTTCCTCTGCTCCATCGGCGCGGCCTCGGCTGCCTCGAAGGGCCTGTGTCTGTAGAGGCGGTCCGTTCATCCATGCCGTCCACACTTGCGGGGAGAGTCTGTGGCCTCATCACGGGCTTGTCGCGGTTGTGTCGCAGCGTGGCTGCGGCCCCACTGCGACACAACCGCGACGTCGTGGTGATCATGTGCTGAACCGAGGCGGAGAGGCTCGTCCGCATGACTCACCAAACCACGGCGTCCCTGTCCTCGGAGCCAGCAGAGAAGAGCCCCTCCTACATCCCCTCCTTGGACGGCCTACGTGGGTTGGCGATCGCTGGGGTGCTGCTCTTCCATACCGGGCATCTGAGCGGTGGGTTCCTTGGCGTCGACCTGTTCTTCGTGCTTTCCGGGTTCCTGATCACCGGACTGCTGCTCCGCGAGATCACCGCGGACGGCTCTGTCTCCCTCACCCGGTTCTGGGCACGGCGGCTGCGCAGACTCTTCCCCGCCCTGGCCGCTCTGCTGGTCATGGCGACCCTGGCAACCTGGTGGCTGCAGCGCTCGGCAGCGGTGACGACGGCGAACGCGGAGCTGGTGCGCACCACCCTGTCGGACGGGCTGTGGGTCCAGCTGCACCTGATCAACTGGCATCTACTGATCCAGGACGCCAGCTATTGGGAGGCCTTCGGTCAGTCCCGACTCTTCGCCCACCTGTGGAGCATCGCCGTCGAGGAGCAGTTCTATATCCTCTGGCCACTCATTCTGATGCTGCTGGCAGCCTTGCTCACCGCGGTGCTGGGGCCCCGGCGCAGAGGGGACGCGATGCCGCTGGGATGGGCGGTGATCATCCTGTGCGCGGCGCTGGCTGTGGCGTCCCAGGTGCTGATGGTGCTGATGCTGGATCCCTCGGACCCCACCCGGGTTTATACCGGGACCGATACCAGGGCCTTCTCCCTGCTGCTCGGTGCCGCGGCTGCCACGGAGCCTGCCCGTCGGTTGTTCGCCGGGCTGATCCGTCGGCTGGGCCGAACCCTAGGAGCGGTGATGCTGCTGCTGACCACCGGGCTGTTGAGCTCCTGGCTGCTGGCCACCGGAACTGATTCCTTCGGCCTGTTCACCGGTGGCCTGTTCGCCCACGCTGTGGCCTCTGCGCTGCTGATCGGGTTGTGCGCGGAGCACCACCGGAGCGGAGGGCCCCGTGGGACGCTCCGCGGCGTTCTGGAGCTTCCCGCGCTGACGTGGCTGGGCCGGATCTCCTACAGCCTGTACCTCTGGCATTGGCCGGTGATCGTGCTGATGGATCCGGAGGGGATCTCGCCCTTCGGTGGGTGGTCCCATACCCCGCTGGTCATCGCGGTCTCGCTGGTGCTGGCCGCGGGGTCCAAACACCTGATCGAGGATCCGGTGCGCTTTCGGGCCCGCTGGGCACGCGGCGGGGCCGGAGCCGCAGCGTTCGTCCTCGTCAGCGCCGGGTTGCTGTGCCTGTGGCTGCTGCTGCCCGCGCCGGAGGGGCAGCAGATCGACGTGGGTCTCCTCTGAGGCAGTCCCGGCTAGAGCACAGGGCACGAGGAGGGCTCCTCGATGACGTCGGTGAAACGCAACTGTATCTGGACATCCGGGGAGCCGCCGGCCTGGATGTGGGTGGCGGCTGCAGTGCAGACGATCTGATCGGCCCCGGTGCTCTCCACCTGGTCGCGGGGGAGCGGCAGGTGCAGTTCGACCACCTCGGACCGCACCGAGGTTCCTACCCTGGTCACCGTCGTCTCGTCGATGCCGGTGCTCAGCCCGGAGCCGCCCGGGCCGGCCAGCAGCAACCCGACGGCGTCGGAGATGGAGCCCAGATGGCCGCTCTCCCTCTGCCGGGGGATCAGATGCTCGGCGTCATCCAGGAAGTACAGCGTCACTCCTGGGGCCAGGCCTGTGGGTGCTTCGGGGCCCTCTTCGACGTCGGAGGCCCGAACACCGCAGCCGCTGAGCATGATCACACCGATCAGGGCGCAGGAGAGCACAGCTGGGCACGCTGTTCTAGTCCTCATCGGCTGTACCTCCCGTGCGGGTCGGGGTCGTGGAGCTGGTCCGGGAGCCGGAGGGTGAAGCGGGCTCCGCCCTCCGGGGCGTTCTCCACCGTGATGTCACCACCGTGGAGCTTGGCGTTCTCCAGGGCGATCGCCAGGCCAAGCCCGCTACCTGCCGAACGGGCGCGTGAGGCGTCGGCCTTGTAGAACCGGTCGAAGAGCTTCCCCAGCTGGCCCTGCGGTAGCCCGGGGCCGGAGTCGGTGATCTCCACAGCTGCGCCTCTGGCCTGGGGAAAGACCTTCACCTGTACCGGTGCTGCGCCGTGCTTGAGCCCGTTGCCGATCAGATTGGCCACCACGATGTCGAGCCGGCGCCGGTCCGCCTCCACGGTGACCGGCTCCGAAGAGCTCTGGGGCAGCACCTCCACGTCCTCGTTCCAGCCGCGAGCTCGGACACAGCTGCTGACCAGAGAGACGAGATCGGTGCTCTCCCGGCGCATGGGGGCGGTATGGGAGTCGAAGCGTGCGATCTCCATGATGTCCTCCACCATCTGGACCAGCCTGTGGGTCTCGGTGATCGCAAGACGGGCCGATTCGCGGGCGTCTGCCTCATCCTCGGACCCCGGTCCGGAGGTATCGCGGCGCTGCAGGGTGTCCCCCAGGATCTCTACCGCGGCGCTGAGCGTGCTCAGCGGAGTGCGCAGCTCGTGGGAGACATCGGCGGCGAACCGTTTGGCGTCCTCCCGCATCCTGGCCATGGAGACCATCGAATCCTGCAGCGACTCTGCCATCTCATTGACGTTGCGAGTCAGATGGGCGAGCTCGTCGACGCCTCGGGGCTCGGTGCGGGCGTCCAGATCGCCGTCGGCCAGCCGCCGGGCGATGGCGCTCAGCTGCCGGACGGGTGCCAGCACCGTACGGGCCGCCAGAAGAGCCATAGCCATAGCCACCGGAAGCACCAGGACAGAGGTGGTGATCGCCGAGCGAGCCAGGGCGGCCAGTTCACCCTCCACGCCGGAGAGGTTCTGGGCGGTGTAGACCTCTACCCCAGAGTTGCTCCGGGTGCCGTCGGGTGCGGTGATCATTACCGGGGCGCCCACGGTCAGCCAGGGGGTCTCATCCACGATGATCCGTTCGGTGAATGCCTGGCCGCCTGCATCGGCCCGGCTGACGGCTTCCCTCATCTCAGCAGAGGGGACAACGGGTACCGGTGACTCTGCGAAGAGACCGGAGGATGAGCTGGTGTCCTCGTAGACGGCGAGGGAGTTCTCTCCGGCGAAGGCGCGTAGCTGGTCCAAGGCCTCCTGGCTCGGTGGGTATTCGATGTCCGGCGCGGAGGAGGTGACCTGTTCGACCAGGTTCTGCGCATACTGCTGCTGGCTGGACTCAGTCAGCGAGCGGGCAGCCTGCTGGGTGCTCGCCCACGCCGCCGCGCCGGCTCCCAGGATGGCGACGAGCACGAAGATGACGATGAACCGTGCGCGCAGGCCGCGCAGGCGGAGGGCGGCGGAGGCGCTGCCGAGCGGCCGATGAGCGGGCCTTCGGCTCATACGGGTCCGAAGCGGTAACCGAAGCCGCGGACGGTCTGGATGTACTCAGGTCTGCTGGGGCTCTCTTCGAGCTTCGCGCGCAGACGCATGACGGCGTTGTCCACCAGCCGGGAGTCCCCGAGGTATCCGTACTCCCAGACGTCCTCCAGCAGCTGTTCGCGCGTGAAGACGCGGCGCGGCGCGCGTGAGAGGGTGAGCAGCAGTCGCAGCTCGGTCGGGGTCAGGGAGACCGGCTCGCCGTTGAGGGTGATCGTCAGGGCTTCCGTGTCGATGAGCAGCCCCTTATGGCTCCGGATTCCCTCCGGGTCCCTCACCGCCCGGCGGAGCACCGCGCGGATGCGGGCATCCAGCACCGTGGGCTGAACCGGTTTCACCACGTAGTCGTCCGCGCCGGCCTCCAGGCCTCCGATCACATCGAGGTCCTCGCCCCGGGCGGTCAGCATAATGATCGGCACCTGTGCCCTCTCCCGCAGCCGCCGACAGGCCTCGAGGCCGTCGATGCCCGGGAGCATCAGATCCAGCACCACCAGTTCGGGCGCCTTCTGCTCGAAGAGGGCCAGCCCTTCCTCGCCGTCCTGGGCAGGGGCCACCGCCCAGCCGTGACGGCTCAGCGCCAGCTCGAGGCTGCGCCGCACCAGCGGGTCGTCTTCGATCAGCAGAACCGAGGTCATGTGGCCAGTCTACGAACGCCCCAGGAACGGTGAGGAGGGGTTCAGGGACGGAACGCCTTCTGCGACAGGCCTGCGACATTCCGGCGGCTCCCCGGAGACATCCGGTCAGCAGCGTGGTGCCCATGACATCACGAACCACATCTGCGAAAACCGTACTCACTGCCGCCGGGCTCGCCGCGTCTGCGCTTGTCCTCGCCGCCTGCGGAACCCTCACCGGGGACAGCGGGGAAGGCGGACAGCAGGGCTGGACAGAGTCCCAGTCCGCTTCAGAGCCCGAGGGCTCACCGATGCTGTTCCTGGGGGACTCCGTGGGTGCGCAGCAGGCGGTTGCGCTGCGGCAGGCCATGGCGGAGTCCGGTGCGGACTTCGTCGACGGGACCTCTACCGGAGGGGGCAACCTGGTGGGACCCAATGCCGACGCCGCCTGGGAAGACCTCCCGCAGCGGATGCAGGAGGCCGGGGGCGGGGTGGTCGTCTACCAGCTGACCAGTTATGACTGGGGCACCCCCGAGGAGCAGGAGGAGGCCTACAGCGACCTGGCCGAGGCTGTCTCGGACGTCGACGCCGAGCTGCTACTGGTCTCGATGCCTCCTATCGAGCCGGACGATTTCTACGAAGACCATATGGACGAGCTCGCCAGCGCCCACGAGATCGCACGCAGCGTGGCCGAGGGGCACGAGGTGGTCGAGTACCTCGACGCCTCGGCGGTCTGGGGAGAGAAGTATTCCAGGGAGCGCGAAGGGGAGGTCGACCGCAGTGAGGACGGTATCCACGTCTGCCCGCAGGGTGCGGCACGCTTCACCTCATGGCTGATGGAGGAGCTCACGGGCCTCTACCCCGATTTCAAGCTGGCCGACGTCGAGGACTGGGCCAACAACGGCTGGGCCGAAGACGATGTCTTCTTCGGCTGCAAATAGCCACGCGCTGCACGATCGGGGTGTCTTACGAACCTGGCGGCTCCGAAAAAGCCTTCTGTACTGGAATCCGATTCCGGATTTATAAGAGGCCATCTCACTTGGCGAGGCTGTGGTAGCAGATCAGGGTGCAAGCGATACCGACGAAAGCCAGGAAGTGCGCGCCTGTGCGTTCGTAGCGGCGGTGGAGTCGGCGGCTTCCGGCCGGCCAAGCCATGGTGCGCTCGACCTGCCACCGATGCCGGCCCAACCGCTTGGCCGAGTCCACTTCTTTGCGGGCCGGGTGATGGGCGATCCCGCGTTCGCGGAGCCATCGGCGCAGGTGGTCGTAGTCGTATCCCTTGTCGCCGTGGAGCTCGGCCGGTTTGCGCCGCCTGGGCCCGCGAGGCGAACGCACCGGTGCTACCCCCTGCACCAGAGGCTGCAACGCCTGACTGTCGTGCAGGTTCGCTCCGGAGAGGGCCATCGAAAGCGGCAACCCGCCATGATCGGTGATCAAGTGGATCTTCGCCCCCTTCTTTCCCCGGTCGACAGGGTTCGGGCCGGTCAAGTCCCCCTTTGAGGGGCGCGCATGTTCACCGAGTCGACCGCACGCCGCGACCAGTCCAGCTCGCCGCGGGAGCCGAGTTCGTCCAGCACCAGACGGTGCAGCTCGGCCCAGACGCGGGCCCGGCTCCACTCGGTGGAACGACGGTGCGCGGTGGGTCCGGAGGGGCCGAACACCGGTGGGAGCTGGGCCCAGGCGCAGCCGGTGGTGGTCACGAAGACGATCGCGGCCAGCACCTCTCGGTCGCCGTATCTGCGCCGGCCGCCGCCCTGGGGTCTGGTGGGTGCCTGGGGCACCACCTTTTGAAACAGCTCCCACGGTCCGTCCGGTACCAACCGCTCGACCATCGACACGGAGCCAGGTTATCGAGAATCCAAATGAGAGGAGCTCTTGGCCGGAGAGGTCCTGCTCCAGGCGCGGGACCTGTTGTGCCGGCCAGTTCAGATCGATGGTGCGCTTGCCATCCGGTGCTGATATCTCCAACGTGGTCGGGCCGCGATGCGCTGTCAGAGTCTCGAAGGCCCTTCGGGCAACGGTGATCGGGGTGTTCATCTTGGCTCAATCCCTTTCTCGGAAAGGTGCAGAGCCATGGAGTCATCTTCGATCGGCAGAACATGAGCATCGTGCAAAGGTGCGTCTGCGCGTGTGTTTGTTGCTTACGCAACGCACCGCATATGCGTACGCAGATTGCATGTGCGATGGTTCTTGCCAAGAGGTGTTTCGTGGCTGTTTCCCGGCCGCGACGGGCGGAGCGCAGGAAGCGCCGGGAGCTCGGCCGGGGCTACGGGGCGTCCGGTGCCGCGCGGGGGCGGTCCGGTTCCGCGGCGGCCCGGTGGCGCAGCCGGATACCGACCGCACTGGCGACGAGCAGCACGGCGCCGGCGACGAGCAGGACACCGGCGGCCGACACCTGGCCGTCGGTGAGCTCCCAGACGAGCCGGGGAACGGCGATGGTCACGGTGACCACGCCGAACACGAGCGCCGAGCCGGAACCGCGAGCCCCCGAGTTCCAGAGAGCGAACAGGGCGAACAGGCCCGCCGCGGCAGCGAGCTCTGCGACATGGTTCAGCGGTGTCTGCAGCATCAGAGCACCCGTGTAGGCGGTGACCGCGCCGAGCCCGACCGCGGTGCCCTGCTCGCGCAGCACGCCCGCCACCGCGAGGGCGATCCCCAGTGCTCCGAGGAGGAACAGACCCGCACCGGCCGCGGTCGCCGCGGTCTCCCACGCTCCGACGGACTCCTGCACCGCCTCGTGCACCCCGAAGCCGACGAGGAACGCGCTCATGACCCACACGGCCACCAGGCCGGGTGCGGAACGCAGCAGCGCGTAGGCGGCTACGGCGACGACGAGCCCGGCGGCCGCTGCCCAGGTGGGAGAGCTCGGAACGAACCCGGAGGGCAGGACCTTCTCCACGGCCTCTGCGGTGGCGAAAGCCGTGGAGAGTGCTGCCAACGCGAACAGGGCACCGCCGATCCGGCGCCTGGCCGGGGCCGTCTCCGCCGACCGGCGGAGCAGGGCCGCTCCGCCGGCCATCCCGGCCCCCGCGGCGGCGAGCACGGCGGCGACCACCGCGAGCAGCGTGACCCGGACCCCGATATCCAAGACGTCCCATGCGGTGGCCATGAACGTGCCCACGGCAGCCAGCACGAGTCCGCCGCCGACATAGCCCAGTACCTCCGCCCAGCGGCCCCCCGTCCCGGAGCGCCCCTCGGCCGCCTCCAGGGCGGCGGCCACCGCGTCGGCCTGCCCGCGGTCGATCACCCCTTGTCCGACCAGCCTGGCCAACGCCTCAGCGCGGGTCCCATCGCGCGCCTCCATCGGGCACCGCCTTCCCCTCGTCTGCGAACTGCTCTCTGCCGCCCGCCCGGATCGCGGCGCGGTTGCCGCGGCGTCCCAGGGGGCCGGTATCCCCCATCCCAACGCAAAAAAGTCACGCTGCCCTGAGCAGGGATACTCAGAGCACCGTGTGAGGCCGACACGTGGCCGGCCCCGAGGAACGCCGGGGGCGGTCGATCATCGCCTGGACGAGCTCGAGGGCCGTGTGGCCGAGGGCAGAAAGGCACCCGGTCAGGACTTTCGGCCGACCCCGCCGTAGCCGTCCACTTCGGGCGGGGTGCCGAACTCGGTCTCCTCGCACCGCCAGCGGGTGACCGTGGTCAGGCCCGGATCGACCACTTCCAGCCCCTCGAAGAACCCTGCGATCTCCTCCTTGCTGCGCAGGTTGTAGGCCACCGCCCCGCTCTCGTTGTAGTCCTCCTGCGCCTCGACGTTGGCCTGGTGGCTGTGCGTTCCGTCGCTGATGATCAGGTGGCTGCCCGCGGGGAGCGCGTCCCGCAGGGTCCGTACGATGTCTTTGGCCCGTCCGTAGCCGGAGACGTGGGCGAGGACGCCGATGATGATCAGCCCGATCGGCTCGTCGAAATCCAGGCGCTCCCGGGCGGCGGCCAGGATCTCCTTCGGCTCCTCCAAACTCGCGTGGAGATAGTCTGCGTAGCCCTCTTCGGTACTGGTGAGCAGGGCACGGGCGTGGGTGAGTACCAAGGGGTCGTTGTCCACGTAGAGGATCCGCGCGTCCGGGCGCAGGGTCTGCGCCACCTCGTGGGTGTTGTCGGCCGTCGGCAGGCCGGTGCCGATGTCGAGGAACTGGCGGATTCCGGCCTCCTCTGCCAGGTAGCGCACCGCGCGGGTCAGGAAGGCCCGTGCGGCCCTGGCCTCTTGGGCGATCCCGGGGAAGGTCTCCAAGAACTTCTCCCCTGCTTCGCGGTCCACGGGGTAGTTGTCCTTGCCGCCCAGCCAGTAGTTCCACACACGGGCGGAGTGGGGTACGGAGGCGTCGATCGGGTGCTGTGAGGGGTTGGTCATACCGGCGAGGGTAGCCCCGCGAAGACGGGATCGCGCCCCGCGGAAGGTCCCTTTGCGGGCCAGACCTGTGGCAAGCGCCCGATTTCCGCAGATACCGGAGATGATCCCCGGCATCGCGTCGGGCGCCGTCCCCACCGTCTGGTCGCGCATCATCCAGGCCTGTCCCCCGTTCGCACTGATCGGCTCCCCCGGCGAGGAGGTGCGTGGCTTTCGAGCGGTGGCGCGGGGAGAGCAGCATTCGGGTGTGACATGTCTGAGCTCCTGGACCGGCCGAAGGGCCGACCAACGAATGTGGCCGACCCTTCGAGAACGAACACAGTGGGCGGGGTTCGTTCAGGTCAGTCCACCGGGGAGACCCGGATGAGGTTGCCATCGGGGTCCGTGATCACGAACGTGCGACCGAAGACCTCGTCGTGCGGTTCCTCCACGACGTGGACGCCCTTCGAGACCCAACTCGTGAAGGTCTCGTCAACTGCGGACGCCGGTCCGGGCACCATCAGTCCGACCTCGCACGTGCGCGGGGTGCTCGGGACCGCGTGCTCGCTGCGTCCTGTCCACAGCGCGAACAGGACGCCGGGGGCAACCTCGTAAGCCACGTAGCGGGGGCTGGTGAAGACCGGCTCGATTTCGAACAGGTTGCTGTAAAAGGCGGTGGCGGCCCCGGCATCGCGGACGTAGATCAGGAACAGGTCGGGTGCGGGCACAGAGCGCTCCTCCGATCGACGGGTTCTCGGTATCGCACCAGTGGACCGCATAAACATGCCAGGACCTGTCACCTTTTCTGCGAGGGTTGGTCGGCATGAAGGCTTCGAGGCTGCTGCACCTCCTGCTGCTCCTGCAGACACGCCAACGCATGAGCACCACCGAACTCGCCGAGCGTCTGGAGGTGTCCCGGCGGACCGTGCTGCGGGATGTCGGGGCGCTCTCGACGGCAGGTGTGCCTGTCTATGCCGAACGGGGCCGGAACGGCGGGATCGTCCTGCTCCCCGGAGCACGGCTCGACGCCTCCCAACTGGAACCCCGGGAGCTGGAGGCCCTCTCCGTTGCTGGCTTGGACAGCGCGCAGCGTGAGCGCTTGGGACTGTCTGCTGTACATGAGGCGGCCGCGCGCAAGATCGCCGCCCGCCAGAGCGCAGTGCCCGGGGCCCCGAACCTGCCGCGACTGGCGGACCTGGTCGTGGTGGACAGCACTGCGTGGATGGCGGGTCCGAGGGTGGAGGTGGACGTCGCCGATCTGGCCTCGGCGCTGCGCCACCGACGCCGGATGCGCATCCATTACCGGCGCAGCGCCGAGGGGCAGGCCTCGATGCGGGTGGTCGATCCGTACGGGCTCGTGGCGAAATCGGGCCGCTGGTACCTCGTTGCCGAAGACCAGGGCACCGGCCGGTTGTTCGCCCTGGAACGGCTCTCGGCCTACGAGACACTCGACGCGCCGGCCGCCCTCCGCCCGGGGCAGACCCTTCGCACCATGTGGGATGCGCTGAAGGAACGCACCGAGACACCAGGCCGGGTGCGCATGACCGTCCGTCTCCGGGAAAGCCGCCTCGACCTCGCTCGGCGCATCCTCGGTACCCGTATCCACGAGGTCTCCGACGCGGAAAACGGCTGGTGCACGGTCGTCGTCCTCTACCCCGACATCGAGTCGGTGCGTCAGCTCCTGCAGTTCGGCGACCACATCGAGATACTCACCCCGGAGACAGCCCGCGAACGCATCCGTCAGCTCGCCAGGGATCTGGCTGAAAGGCACTCGCCCCCGGACTCATGACCGGTAGGCGGCACACCCCACGGTCGGTCGCTGCCCCCGGTCAGTACCGGACGGACCGGGGCCGAGGGGTTCGTGCCGACCATGGCACCGCAGCGAGAGGACCTGTTCGCCGCCCGAGTTCCACACGGTGAGTGAGCCGAGCACCCCGAAATGCATGACTCCAGCATATGGGTGGACCCGTGGGTCCCGTTCCCGTGCGAACCCCGTGCGAACGGCATGAGCGGTGCTCTCGAGAGTGGGGGTGTTCCGATGAGGAAGGGGGCGTGCCATGAGCACCCCGCGTAGTGGTAAGGCGGGACCGGCGCAGTGGGCAGGGCTGGCTGTATTGGCCTTGCCGACTGTCCTCCTGGGCCTGGACCTCACCGTTCTGCACCTGGCCTTGCCGTCCTTGGCCGCGGACCTGAACCCCACCGGTACCCAGGAACTATGGATCGTGGACGCCTACAGCTTCCTGATCGCCGGTTTCCTCATCACCATGGGGACGATCGGAGACAGGATCGGTCGCCGTCGACTCTTGATGACCGGTGGTGTCGGTTTCGTCGCCGCCTCGCTCGCGGCCGCGTACGCTCCGACACCGGAGGTACTCATCGCTGCGCGCGCGGCCTTGGGCGTGGCTGGTGCCACGCTCATGCCGTCGACGCTCGCGCTGATCAGCAACATGTTCCATGACCCTCGGCAGCGGGCTTTCGCCATCGGGATGTGGGCGACCTTCTTCGCCGGCGGTATGGCGGCCGGGCCACTCGTCGGAGGTGTTCTCCTCGACTTCTTCTGGTGGGGCGCCGCCTTCTTGCCGGCGGTCCCCGTGCTCGTCCTGATGATGGTGCTGGCGCCGTTCCTGCTACCCGAGTACCGCGCGCCCCAGAGCGGTCGGTTCGACCTGTGGAGCGCGGCCCTGTCGCTTCTGGCCATGTTGCCGATCGTCTACGCGGTCAAGGAGTTCGCCAAGGTCGGTCTGAGCCTTCCGGTGGTCGTCGCCCTGTTGGCCGGCGTCCTCTTCTCCGCCGTCTTCGTGCGTCGCCAGCTACACCTCGAAAGTCCGCTGCTCGATATGGCCCTCTTCAAGAACCGGGCCTTCAGCGTCGCCCTGGGGATGATGCTCGCCGGCCTGGTCGGCGTGGGCGGCGTCCTGTTCCTCGTGGTCGGCGGTTTCTCCCTGGTGTATCTGGGACTGGGCGCGATCGCGGCGCTCGGCACGGACCTCGTGGTGGGGGCCGCTCCCTCGGAGAAAGCCGGGTCCGCCGCTGCGATGTCGGAGACCGTCCAGGAACTCGGCCTGGCGGCCGGTGTCACCTTGATCGGCAGCCTGTCGGCCGCCGTCTACGCCACCCGAATACAGGCCGGGAGTCTCGCCGGGCTGTCGACGGATACCGCCGAATCTGTGGAGACCAGCCTCTCAGGGGCCACCTCGGTCGCGGATGAAATTCCCGGGTCGGTACTGCAGCAGGCCCAGGAAGCATTCATCACGGGCCTGAACACGACGGGGTGGCTGGGCACGGTCGCCGTTCTCCTGCTCGCCGTGATCACCGGGTCGATGCTCAGGCACATCGGTGTTCTCACCGAGGAAGACACCGCAGAGGACCAGTCGGCACACAATCACACCACCGGTGCGGGGGGTGATGCCTCCATGGGTTCTACGCGATGAGCGCGGGCGCTTTCCACCGGCCCCCCGACCCGGATCGGGGAGGTCGAAGTGGCCCGAGGGGCGGCGATGACGGGAAGATCTGCGGACCGGAGGGCGGGAGGTCCTCCCGTGGGATCGAACGCAGAGCGGCCCTTCTCTCTATCCGCCCTCCGTTGAGCCGAGACCTCGGGGCCGCCGAGTTCGGGGCCGGGGCCGGGGAGGTGGCGCAGGGAGCGCGGGTCCCTTTTCCGGCCACGGCAACGGGGTACGTTCCCGGGTGCATCTGGTGTCTGGAGGGCGCGCCCAGGGCGTGGGTCCGTCCGGAATCGTGAGGGGCCCGTTGGGATCACCCGAAGCCGCCTACCAAGCCGGTGAGGGCAGCGCCCTCGGCGTCGAGACCGCCTTCTACGACCGGCTCGCCAAGCACACCGAGGACCGCGAGCTCGTGGAGCGTTTCGTGCTGCCGATCCGCTCCGGCCGGGCGTGGGAGGTCCCCGCCGGGTATCTGTGCCGGATCTCCACCCCGGAGGGGCCTCAGGTCGGGGACCTCAACATCTGGAACCGGTACAACCCGCGCGAGCGTCTGTGGGCCTCGCGGACCCGTCAGTTGCAGAGCGCGCACGTGAGCCGCCACGACCGGTTGTGGTCGACCCTGCCGTACTTGCGTCCTCTGGTGACGGTCACCGGAGACACCCTGGACCGGTACGGGACGGACGAGGAGGGCGGGCGGGTGCACGACCTGCTCGGGACCCGGTGCGACCCGTACGTGAACCGGATGCTGACCGGTGAGGACTTCGATCGGCACTGCCACTCGAACCTGACCCGCGCGATCCTGCCGTACGGGTTGACCGAGTTCGATGTGCACGACGTCCTCAACGTCTTCCAGTGCACCGGCCTCAACGACCAGGACCAGTACTTCATGAAGGCTTCGCCCGCCAGGCCGGGTGACTTCTTCGAGTTCTTCGCCGAGCAGGATCTGCTGTGTGCCCTGTCGACCTGTCCCGGCGGGGATCTCTCGGTCCCGCTGTGGGGCCCGGACGCCCGTGATCCGATCGAGGTGTGCCGTCCGCTCGGGGTGGAGGTCCACCGTCCCTCCCCGGCGCTCACGAAGGGGTGGAGCGTGCCGCCGACCGCCGCCTACCAGGGGCGGCACGGCCTCACCGGCCCCAGCTGAGGGCGTCGGCGGTCTCTCGCGGTTGACGAGTGTCGCGCAGTTTCCTCCCTCGTGGCCGGTGCCCTCATCCGAAATGAGAACTGCGCGGGAGCGCCGGTTGGAGCCGTTCCCCTGGGGCATGGTTTTTGTAGCGGAGGACGGATTGGACAGATGCGTACATACCCTCACGCATTTCACTCGGCCAGGAGCGGCGTCACCCGTTGCTGACTTTATAAAACCCCTGGCGGTCCCCATGTCCTGATGTGGCCAAAGCGAGGATTTTCCTTGCGGCTCCGACTCGGCCGTGGTTAATCTTTTGATGCGGTGATCGGAAAAGGGATTGTCCCCGACTGGGCCATGAATTTATGATTCAGTTTCCTGCCTCCGCTGCCATGGCTGAAATTGCATGTCATTGCCACAGGAAGGAGTCTCGTCATGAGTGAAGAGTCCACCGACTTCAACCTCGACGACATCCCGGCGGATGTCTTCGAGCTCAGCGACAAGGGGCTGACCGTGGAGTCGCTGACCAGCGGCCACGGCCTGGTCGAGAACGGCGCGTCCTCGCCCAGCTGCGGTTGCTCCTGCTCGTCGCTGCCGTAGTCAGCACGCTGCGGGGGCGGGGCGCCACGGTGCCCCGCCCCCGTGGTCTCCCGAAGCCCCATGGGCTCCCGAACCCGGCCCGGAGCCGACCGGCCGGCCCGCGAGCGGACGAAGGTGATCTGTGGTTTCCGATGCGTCGGAGGCGTCCTTTTTCGTGCGATTCTGCGGTCTTCCCGCCTCTGTTCTAGCTGAAATTTCAACCGGTTCGCACTGGCTCGTCGTGGAGGAGATCACCGCTCTTGATTCCGCCCTGGAGAGGGACGCGGAAGAGATCAGCGACCTCCTCTACGAAGTGATCGGGGAGAGCTCGGGTTCCGAGGTGAAACCGCAAATGGTCGCATTGCGTAGATGTGTCCATCGGAAGCGTTTCCCGGCGCGAGAAGAATGGTCACCGCAGATATCTGCCGCACTTCCCGAGCATGTGGCCTCACGGATCGAACGGTGGATGTGGCGCATGCGGCGGCGCAAGCAGGCCCACGCCGAACTCACGGCCGCCGTCGACCGCGGAACCGGCGAAGAGACGGCGCAGCTGATCCGGATCGCCTCCGCGCCGCTCTTCCAGCACGCCCTGGCCCAGGCCGGGCCCGCTCTGCTGGACGAGGTCCGCAAGGCCGCCGTGCGCGATCGGGGTGAACTCCGGCGGCGCACCCTCATCGGCCTGACGAAGTTCGTCTCGCGCGCGGCGACCAAGACGAGCCCGTACAGCACGTTCACGGCCATCGCGCGGGGGACGTGGACACCGACGCCCGACGGTGCCAGGAGCACCGCCTCCGCAGGGATCCGGTGCGTCACCGAACTCGACCGCATGGTCCTGGACCAGATCACGGCCGCGCTCCTGGCCGACGACGCCCTCGTCGCCGACCTCCGCGTGCGCCCCAACCCCAGCCTGACCACCACCGGTACGGGCCATCTCTTCCTCGGCCGCCGCCCCGACGAGTCTCTGGTCTCCCTACCTTTCTCCGCTGCGGTCGAGACCGCCCTCGAGCTCGGACACCAGGGCTGCACCGTGGCCGAGCTCCGGGCCCGCCTGGCGACGCTCTCCGGTGGGCAGGAGACGTCGGCGGCCGCGTACTGCCGCCGACTCCTGGATCTCGGGGTGCTCGAACACGTCTCGCCCGTGCCGGACCAGTCCGAACAGCCCTTGGCCGACCTGATCGGGTTCCTGGAGGCGGCCTCCGACCACGACCACGCCCCGCTCCTGGAGCAACTCCGGCGCTTGGACCGGACCGTGCGCCGTCCGGTGGCCCCGACCGACGTCGACGGCGTCCGGGGCCGACAACGAACCGCCGTGGCCGGGCTCTCCGAGATCGGCCGCACACTGGACCTGGACTGGCCCGCACCGGACGTTCTCGGAAAATTCGCCTTCCACGAGAACGCGGTCGTCCCCGACAGCGGACTCACCGCCGCCACATCCGAGTGGCGTCCCCTGCTCACCGACCTCGACGCCCTGCGGCGCTGGCTGGGCCTGCACGACCGGATGCTTCCTGTGCGGATCGCCCTGTCCGAGTACGTGCGGCGCCGCTTCGGTCCGCAGGCCCCGGTGGGACTGGTCGCTCTGCACGCCCGCCTCCAACAGGACCTNTCCAACAGGCCCTGGCCGCCCCCGCCGACGGCGATTCCGAGTGGCTCGCCCCGCTGCGCCCCTTCCTGCAACTCAGCAACCCGGTCCCGCAGGAGGTCCTGAGGGAGAGCCCGCTGCCGGCACTGCGCGACCTGTCCGCCCTCCGCAGGACCTCGCTGGCGACCGTCCTGTCCGGCCCGCGGCACGGCCAGGTCCTGCGGACCGATCCCGCGACCCTCACCGAACTGGTCGGCAGATGGCCCTCGTGGGTGAGCACACCGCGCTCGGTCGCCTGTTACGTGCAGCCCTACACCGCTCCGGACGGCCTACGGGCCGCCGTGAACACGGTCAGCGCCGGACACGGCAAGGGCCGGGGCCGGTGGGAGCGCCTGATCGGCCAGGCGGGAGGTTCCGACACAGGCGGTCCCGCGCACCTTGCCGACGCAGACGGCACCGTCCTGGCCGAAGTGGCCGGTGCCTTCGGCGTCTCCGTCAACCTGCGCACCCCGGTCGCCCCGTACGAGATCGACTACCCCTTCACCACCGGCACGCGGCCTCCGGAGCAGCGCGTGGCCCTGTCCGACCTCCAGGTCCGGCACCCGGGCGGTGCCGGACCGGCACAGCTGTGGTCGGCCGCACTCGACAGGCAGGTCGTACCGGTACACACGGGCATGATGGCCGATCCGCTCATGCCGCCCGCTGCCCGGCTCCTGTTGGCCGCGTTCGGCCAGTCCTACCTGCTCCATCCCAGCCTCTCGCTGCTCGGGGAAAGCGGTGCTCCGGGTCCGAACGGGGTCCGCTTCCTGCCCCGGGTCGAGGTCGGCAGGGCCACGATCCGAAGGGCCGAGTGGCACGCCCCCGCCGAGCAGGTCCCGCGTCGCAGCCCCGGGCAGAGGAGCGCCGACCATCTGATCGAGCTGGTCGGTTGGCTCAAACGCAACGGAGTACCGGACCGCTGCTTCGTCCGGTTGGACCCCACCGGCGCCGACTGGGCCGCCCGCGTGTTCGGCAAGTCCCGCAAACCCCTCTACCTCGACTTCTCCAGCCTGTCGATGGTCGCGGTGTTCGAGAACATGCTGCGCGACTTCTCCGGGAGCGTGCGCTTCGAGGAGGCGCTCCCGGACCCGGTCTCCCCGGAGCGCTATCCGGACGGCGACCCGCGCACACACGAGTTCGTCGTCGAAGTACCGGAGGGAGGGCGATGACCTCCACCGACCCGTGGGTGAGCGTTCACCTCTTCCACCAGGGTGAGCAGGACCGGCTCGTCCTCGACCTCGTCGCCCCCGTGGTCACCGAACTGCGTGAGCACGGCCTGACCGACCGCTGGTTCTACCTGCGGTACTGGAACGGCGGCCCCCACCTGCGACTGAGGGTGCTGGCCCGGACGGAGGAGGCCCGCGAGGAGATCCGTTCCGTCCTGGCCGCCCGCTGCACCGGCCACTTGGCCCGCAGCCCCTCGCCCGACCTCGTGGACCAGCAGACCTACCTGGAGCAGGCGCGCCGGTTCGGGGCCCTGGAAGGGGTGGAACCGGTGGAACGGATGTATGCGAACAACTCGGTGCATCTGCTGCCCTACACCCGTGAGCACGACCGCTACGGCCGGGGCGACTCACTCGAAGCGGTCGAACGGCACTTCTGCGAATCGAGCGACCTGGCCCTGCGGATCCTGGGAAGCCGCCCCGAACCCACGCAGCGCGAGACCACCGTGCTGACCTTCCTCCTGCTGTCGTGGTTCACCGCGGCCGAGGACGTGGGCGCCCTGGCCCGGCGCCAACTCGACCACGCCGCCGAACGTATCCGGTTCCACGGGCCGGAGAGCGCCGAGAGATCCGCCGACGCACTCTATGAGAGCAGCCGCGAGCGGCTCGAGCGGATCGCGGCCACCGCCGGACGGGTCGTCCGGGCCCGGGACCGGCTCCGCCCCGGCAGCCTCACCGACTGGGCACGGTCCGTGGGACGGATGACCGATGCCCTGCGCGTGTCCGGGCCCGGGGACGCCCCGGCGAGCACCACGGGCGTGGCGGACCTGTGCACCCACCTGTTCGCCAACCGGATCGGTGTCCGAATCGACGCCGAAGGATCACTGCGTTACCTGGCCGCCCGCGCGGTGACCGAGACGACCATGCCGGAGGAGGCCTGATGTGGCGCAGCTTCAACGTCCACCACTACGGGGACCGGACCGACCTGATCCTGGACGCCGTCCGGCCGCTGGCCGCACACTTGGCACCCAGCGTCCACGGCCACCACTACCTGCTGCACTGGCTGCGCGGGCCGCACGTGCGGATCAATATCGACGCCGACCCCGAGGTCTTCCAGACCCAGGTCCTCCCCGCGCTGAACGAGGCCGTGACCGCCTACATGGCCGACCGGCCCCGGCGGGGGCCGCAGGACCCCGACACGCTGCTGGCCCAGCACGCCAGACTCGCCGAGCTCGAACACGAACCCGGACCGATCTCACCCCTGCACCCCGACGGCCGCGTCGAGGAGGTCCCCTACGACCGGCGGCTCCACGTGCTCGGCAGCGCGGAGGCAGCCGACCTGCTCGCGGACTTCTACACGGTCTCCACACCGAACGCCTTCGACATGCTCGAACACGTGCGTGCCACCGGAAACCGGATCGCGCTCGCCTTCGACGTGATGGTCGCGACCGCGCACCACCTGTCCGGCATCGGGCTGGGCCGGTCCTTCGTCTCCTTCCGTTCGCACGCCGAGGCGTTCCTGTCCTGGTGGCCGGAGGCCGACGGGCTCCGTGAGGCCTGGGACCGGCACTACGCCGCGCACGCGCCCGCGCTCGCCGCACGGGTACGCGCCCTGACCGCGCCCCGGAGCGCGAACGAGGATCTGCCGCCCCTGGTGCACCGTTGGCTCGACACCGTCGGGCCGGTCGTGGAGCGCGGGACGAGGCTGATCGAGCAGGGCCGGATGTCGGTGGACCCGCCGTGGACGGGCCGGACCGCCGACAACGACGAGGAGGCGGCGCGGATGATGAGCCGGAGCCGGTTCCACGGCCGCCCCCGGCCCGAGGGGCCACCCGTGGACCGTGTCTGGTTCGACGGGTTCCGCCTCCTGCTCAACTACACCTACCTGCAGCTCACCCGGTTGGGCACGGCCCCGGCCGAACGGTTCCTGCTGTGTCACCTGGCCGCCAACACCGCCGAGGACCTCTTCGGGGTGCGGGCCGAGCAGGTCCGCCTGCCCGTATCCGCAGAGCGGGTCCGGGTCCCGGCGGCTTCGGAGGTGGCTCCGTGAGGACACGGACCGGATCCCGGCTGCGGCGCGCCTTCCGGCTGAGGGACGGCGTGCAGGCGGTGCGCACCCGCGTAGGGGAGACCGTTCTGGTCGTGTGGCCCCACTCCGAACGGTTGGGCACGCTCACCGAAGGACAGAGCGCCGTGCTGCGCGGCCTGGGCAGCGACCGCACGGTCGACGACCTGGCCGCCCTGTGCCCGGCAGGAGAGGCCCACGAGCTCCTCGCCCGGCTGGCCGCCGGGGGCTGGGTGATCACCACACTGACCTGCGAGGGCCGTGCCCTCTTCAGCTCCTGGCCGACATGGCCGGGGCGCCCCCGTGCCGTGGCCGCGGGCCCGACGGGGCGCCGGCTCTCGCGCCTGGCCTGGGTCCGCCGTGAGGGAGAGGACCACGTGGTGGAGTCCGCCGTCGCCTCCCGGCTGGTCAGACTGCACGATGAACGCCTCTTCGGGGCGCTCGTGCGTACCGGAGCCCCCGATGCGGTGCCGAGCGGTGTGCCGGCGGAGGCGGCCGCAGCCCTGTGGGACGAACTGGCCGGGAGCGGGCTCTTGGAGTCCGACGCGGAGTCCGAGGAGCTCCGGCTCGCCCAGTGGAGCCACCATGAACTGGCCTTTCACCACGGCAGCCGGCTGCGGTCCGAGCACACGACGGGTGTGGACTTCGGCGGTACCTACTGGGCCCGCGGACGGTTTCCGCCACCGCCGGGACGGCACCCGGTGTGGACCGGAACCCCGATCCCCCTACCGAGTCCGGATCTGGAGCGGCTCCGCGTCCAGGACCCGCCGCTGAGCGCGGTGGTCGAGGACCGCAGGTCCGTGCGCGCCCACGACGACGACCGTCCGATCGGCCTGCCGGAGCTCGGTGAGTTCCTGTACAGAACGGCCCGCGTCCGGCGTACGGCCGAGGACGGGGGACTCCAGGTCTCCAGCCGCCCGACCCCCGCAGGCGGCGGCTGCCACGAGATCGAACTGTACGCGGTGGTGCGCGTCGTGGACGGTGTGCCGGCGGGCATGTACCACTACGACCCGTACGACCACGTGCTGCGTGCGGTTCCTTCGTCCCCCGCCGCGGTGCGCGCCTTGATGGCGGCGTCGGCGGCCGGCATGGGCCCCGGCGGTGCCCCGCAGGTCCTGCTCGTCCTGGCGACGCGCTTCGGCAGGCTGGCCTGGAAGTACCGCTCGATGGCCTACGCCCTGACGCTCAAGCACGTGGGGGTGCTCTACCAGGCGATGTACCTCGCGGCGACCGCGATGGGGCTCGCGCCGTGCGCGCTCGGCGTCGGCGACCCCGACGTGTTCGCCGCGGCGACGGGCCTGGACGGCTGCGAGGAGACCAGCGTCGGCGAGTTCGCTCTGGGCAGCCTTGCGGTGCCCGAGCGGGGGAAGGGGGCCGCTGATGAGGCCGAGACTGCGTGAGGACGCCTACTTCGCCCCGGTGGAGGAAGGGGTGATGTGGCTGGGGAACAGGGGCTCCTTCCTGATGCGGGGCGCTTCGGTCGCCGCGGTCGTCCAACGCCTCGTCCCGCACCTGGACGGCCGGAGGTCGGTGGCGCAACTGACGGCCCCCTTGGCGGAGGAACACAGGAAGCTCGTCGTCGAACTGGTCGACACGCTGGTCCGGCTCGACCTCGTCCACGGCGCAGAGGACGGGCACGACGCACCGCACGATGCTGCGCGGACCCCGCCCGAGAACCCCGACCGCGCGTTCGTCGAGCACGCCACGGGCAGGGGCGCGGCCGGCCATGCCGCGTTCCTGACGGCCAGGGCGGTGGTCGCCGGCCCCGAGCGGCTGGTCTCCGAGTGCGCCGAGGTCCTGCGCAGAGCCGGTCTCGCGGACACGACCCCCGTGGCCCTGGACCTGGCCGTGGACCTGGGCGAGGACGGGGCACGGGAGCGGGTGGAGGACCTGGTGCCCGGGGCCGACGCCTGCCTCGTCCACGTGTTCGGGACCCATGAGAGGGCCCGGGCCGATCAACTCGCCCGGTGGTGCGGCGACCACGGCGTCGCGTCGGTCCAGGCGATGTGCGCCGCCGACGGAATCTACGTCCGGACCGGCGCCCCCGGGGACGGGCCGCGCTGGGCCTCGGTCCTGCGGCGGCTGCGCGGCGCAGAACCGACGGAGCATGCGGAGCGGGCAGAGGAATGGCATCTGCCCGAGCCGGGGCCGCGGATCATCGCGAACCAACTGGCCCTCGCCCTCTTCCTGCGTGTCACGGGCGCCACCAGCACCACCGGTCATCCGGGCCGGGGCGTGGTGGACCTCGTCCGTATCGATCCCCACTCGCTCGAACGCCACCCCCACAGGGTCCTGGAACACCCGTGGGACCGACCGGCGCGGCCGCGTTCCCGTGCGGAGTTCGCCGACGCGGTCCAACGGCTGCGTGAAGGAGGGCCCCTGCACGCCGAGGGGTTCTCCACCCGCGTCATGGACGCCGTCGACGAGCGGTTCGGACCGATCCGGCGCGTGAGCGAAGCCGATCTGGCCCAGGTCCCGCTGCGCCGCGCTCGCGCCGAGCCGGCCCCGGCCACAGGGGCCGGGGCGGTGACGGCGTCCGGCCCGGACTTCGCCTCCGCACGCCGCGCTGCGGCTCTGCGCGCCCTCGGCCGGTACAGCTCCCGGATGATCGACCCGCGCCGGGCCCACCTCACCGGACCCGGGCACGCCCGGCAGGATCAGGATCCGGAGCGCCTGCTCGACCTGCTGCACGCGGGCGAGGCGGAAGCGACCGTGTGGGGGATGCGCCTGACCGACGGCCGGCCCTGCCCGGTGGACGTGCGCTCCGTCTTCCCCGCGCTCGGCTCTCCTACCGGCCGCGACGGTGACCCCGTCGGTCTCGGGGCCGGCCTGGACTGGGCGGAGATGGTTGCTGACGGTCTCCTCTCCCAGGTGAGGGACCTGGCCGTCACCGAAGCCGTGAGCCACCGCCCCGGACCGTTGCCCGACCTGGTGTGGCCGGACGGCGACGGGCGGATCCGGCGCGGACGCCGTTTGCTCACGGCACTGGGACACGCCACAGCGGCGCTGGATCTGACGGGTACGACGGGCGTGCCGACCGTGGCGGTGGCGGTCGACGGCACGATCGCCGACGTCACCAGCCGCCCGCGCCTGTCCGACGCGCTCGGGGACGCGGTCCAGGGGGCGCTCTGCGCCGTACAAGCAGGGGACGTGGACCGCCACCCGGACTTGACCCGGCTCCTACGGCTGCGGGGGACCACCCGCCCCGGACCCGTCCCGCACGACCTCGCCGGTACGGACGCCGTGGTCGCGGCACTGGCCCGTACCGGACGCGCCCCCGTCCTGGTCCCGCTGGACCACGATCCGGAGGTGGCGCGGATCTGCCCCTACGTCGCAAATGTGGTGCTGACCCATGTCTGAGCCGCCCCCGCTCCTCACCGTCCTCGGCCAGGGCCTGCTGGCGAACGCCGTGCGCACGCGCCTCCTCGGTCCCGAGCCGCCGGAGCCCGCCCCCACGGAACGGCAGGCGCGGCCCGTGCCCGCGCGCAGCGGCCCCGTCGTCGTGGTCTCCGACAGCTGGTTGGAGGACCCGCTCGGTCGGGCCCGGTACGGGGGCTCCGGGGACGACGCCCCCGTCCTCCCGGTCTCGGCCGAGCTGGGGCACGTCGTGATCGGCCCGCTCACCTTCCCCGAGGAACCCGGCTGCTGGACCTGCGCCGAGTCGCGGCGCGAACGCAACCGCGAGGACCGCGAAGAGTTCAACGCCGTGTTCACCCGCCACCGGAAGGCCCTCACGACCCGGCCCTCCTCCTGGCTGACCACCTTCGCCTGCGACACCGTCGCCACGCTGGTGGAGGCCGACCTCCGGGCCGCCGCGGCGGGGGAGGGGCCGCGCACCCGGTCGGCTCTGGTGTTCGTCTCACTCGCGGACCTGTCCGTGCGCACGCATCGATTCCTGCCCGACCCGCTCTGCCCGGAGTGCGGCGTGCTCCCGGACGACACCGCCGAGTGCGCGGAGGTCACACTCACGCCCCGGCCCAAACCACACGCGGGCGCGTTCCGGCTACGGGCGGCCGAACGGGAGCACGAGGCGGTGACGGCGGCGTTCGTCGACAGCGAGACCGGGCTGGTTCCGCGCGTACGGACCGCGGACGAGGGCGGACTGCCCGTAGCCGTGGCGCCGCTGGCCATCCGGGGGACCACGGCCACCGAGTCCGGGTGGGGACGCAGCCACGACTACCGCTCGAGCGAGGCCACCGCCGTGCTGGAGGCCGTCGAACGGTGGGGCGGCCTCCAACCCGGGGGCAAACGGACCACGGTCCGCGCCGCCTATCGGGACCTTCGGGGCAGCGCGATCGACCCGAGGTCGCTCGGCCTCCACACCGGGCACCAGAACGGGTTCCCCTTCACCCCGTTCCACGACGGGCTGGAGCTGCGCTGGGTGTGGGCCCACTCCTTCGGCCGCGGGAGGCCCGTGCTCGTCCCCGAGACCTACGCCTACTACGGGGCGCACCTGATGCACACCGACGAGCCCATGCCGGTCTACGAGGTCTCCAACGGGTGCGCGCTGGGGGCGAACTGGGAGGAGGCGGTGCTGCACGGCCTGCTGGAGGTCGCCGAACGGGACGCCTTCCTCCTCGCCTGGTACGCGCGCAGGCCGCTGCCCCGCATCGCATCGGACTCGGCCCGCGACCGGCGCGTCCCCCTGCTCCGCGCCCACCTGGAGGAGGAGACCGACCGCGAGATCACTCTCCTCGAGACCACGGTGGAGCAGCGGATCCCGTGTGTGTGGGCGCTCGCCCGGAACCGGCACGGGGACCCCGGCCGGGCCGCGGTGGTCTGCGCCGGCGGCGCGCACCTGGACCCCGAACGGGCCGTGCTCAACGCGCTGCGCGAACTCGGACCGATCCTGAGCAGCCTCGACCGCGCGCTCGGCTCACGGCGTGAGCACGTGTCCCGGCTGGCGGCCGACCCCGACGAGGTCCGCACGATGGGGGACCACTCGCTGCTGTACGCCGACCCCTCGGTCTCGGGCCGGCTCGACTTCCTGCGCACGTCCACGCGCGAGCGGTCCCTGCCCGAGATGAGGGAGGCGAGCGTGAAGGTGTCCCCGGCCGATCTGACCGACGACCTGCGCGCCGCCGTCCAGCGTTACCTCGACACCGGGCTGGACGTCCTGGTCGTCGACCAGACCACCTCGGAGCACCGGGCGGCCGACCTGTCCTGCGTGAAGGTGATCGTCCCGGGCACGCTGCCGATGACCTTCGGCCACCGGAGGCGCCGGGTGCACGGGCTGCCCCGGCTGTACAGCATCCCCCGCCTGCTCGGCGACCCCGATCCGCCCTCGACCGAGGCGGACCTCAACCCTTACCCCCATCCCTTTCCCTGACCTGCGGCCCGAGCGGTTCTCATCACCCTGTCCCGTCCGGGTTCCCCTTCCGGCCGCGGTGCGCGGCGGTGCGCTCCGGGACCCGCGCGGCGCGTGGTACGGACCCGGGACACCGTACGGGAACGGAGCCCGCAGACCAGGGCCCGGCGGCTGGGCAGCGTGCGGCACGCGTGGGTAGGGCGGTGGAGGAGGGGCACAGAACCCTCCGTCCCGGCACCGCGTGGCCGGAACAGCCGCCGGCGACACCGCCGACCCCACGGGGGACACACATGGACGAGTACGAGGTCATCCTGCCGCTTCCCGGAGCCCGGCTCCCCGGACGGCTCGCTGTACCCGCAGGGTCGACGGGGGTCGTCGCGTTCGCACACGGCAGCGGAAGCTCCCGACACAGCGCACGCAACCGTGCTGTGGCCGCCGAACTCGAGGAAGCCGGCATCGCGACGCTCCTGTTCGACCTGCTCACGCCGGAGGAGGACGAGCACCGGGACCGACGCTTCGACATCGACCTGCTCACCGAACGCCTGACGGGGGCCGTGCACTGGCTGGGGGAGCGGGAACACCCCTCGGTGTCGCGCGTGGGCCTCTTCGGCGCCAGCACCGGAGCCGCAGCTGCGCTGCGCACCGCCGCCGACCACCCCGAGCTGGTCGCGGGTGTGGTCTCGCGGGGCGGCCGCCCCGACCTGGCCGGAGCCTCGGCGCTGTCCCGGGTCCAGGCCCCCACGCTGCTGGTGGTGGGCGGCGGGGACACCACCGTGCTCGGCCTCAACGAGGAGGCGGCCGCCCAGCTGGCCGGGCCGCACCGGACGCACGTGGTGTCCGGCGCCACGCACCTGTTCGAGGAACCCGGGGCTCTGGAGGAGGTCGCGGGCGCGGCCGTCGACTGGTTCACGGAACATCCTCTGGAACACGGGTAGGGAGACTTCCCGACCGGTTGTCGGGTCGGCGACCGAACACGTCCGCGTGTGGCCACAGGGAAACCGCAGGTGAACCAAGGTGCAGGTGGTGGGAGCCGCACCGGGCGCAAGCGAACGGCCGACCACGCTTCGGGGGAAGCACACATGCGTTCGTTCGCTACCACCGCCAGGCTCGCCGGCCTCGCAGCGGCCACCGCAGCACTCATGGGCGCCGGCACCGCCGTCGCCGATGACCGGCCCATCGAGCCGGCCGAGGCCCCGGAGAACATGGAGCGCCCCTGGCCCGAGTACGCGGCCGGAGGAGTTCACCGAAGGGCTGTCGGAGGCGCTCCTGACCTACCGGGCCAACCGCGGGCTCGGCGAGCACGGTGAGATCGGGGAGGGGCTGTGGGGCCGCTTCTCCGACGCCCAGTTCGCGGCCGGGCCGCGGGCGGGCCCACCTCTGCCTGCATTCTTGCCGGGTCGGCAAGAATGTTTTCCCTGTGGCTCCGTGGTCGGCCAGGATGAGCGGGAACGACGCACCGACGACGGGAGAGACCGTGGACGAGCAATTCTGGGACCGGATGTACAGCGACCGCGAGCAGCTCTGGAGCGGCCGCCCCAACGGGGCCCTGGTCACCGAGGCCGCAGGCCTGGAACCCGGACACGCCCTCGACGTCGGATGCGGCGAGGGCGGCGACGCGCACTGGCTCGCCGAACACGGCTGGACCGTCACCGGCGTGGACCTGTCCCGTGTCGCGCTCGAGCGCGCACGCGAGGTGTGCCGGGGACGGTCCGTGGAGCTGCGCCGACAGGACCTCGCCCAGGAACCGCCGGAACCGGCCTTCTACGACCTGGTCTCCCTGCACTACTTCCCGCTCCTGCGCGAGAAGGACCACACCGCCCTCCTCGGACTGGTGGAGGCCGTCGCGCCCGGTGGCACACTGCTGGTGGTCGGCCACGACATGAGCGACCTCCAAGGACACGAGGGCGGGGACCACGACCCGGCCGACTACTACCAGCCCTCGGAGTTCGCCGGGTTCCTCGGCGAGGGGTGGACCATCGAGGCCGACGAGGTCCGACCCCGCGTCGACGCCGCACCCGAAGGCACCGGCCACGTGAACGACGTCGTCCTCCGCGCCCGGCGCGCCGCCTGACCCCGCCCCACCTGCGGAGGTGCCCCCACCCGCTCTCCGGGCCGGGGCGCCTCAGGCGGGGCCGCGGTCGTGGCGCCGCTGCCGCGAGGCCTCGTACAGCACCACCGTGGTCGCCGAGGCCGCGTTGAGCGAACTGGCCGTCCCGCCCATGGGGATGTGCACCAGGCCGTCGGCCTCCTCGCGCCAGCGGTTGCTCAGCCCGGCCGTCTCATTGCCCGTCAACACCAGGGTGGGCCCTCGCAGGTCCTGCTCGGCCAGCTCCACCGCGCCGTCCTCGTCGGTGGCCACCAGACGCAGCGGCACACCCCCGGCGCGTACCTGCTCCACCCAGGACAGCACCTCCCGGGCCGAGGACACCCGCACCACCGGGAGAGAGAACAGCGACCCCGTGCTCGCGCGTACGGACTTGGGGTCGTAGGCGTCGGCGGCGTGCCCGCCCACGATCACGGCCGACCCGCCCAGGGCGTCCACCGAACGGACCACCGAACCGATGTTGCCCGGGCTCGTGGGACGGTCCAGCACCACACCGAGGAAGTCCGGGCCCACCCGGACCCGCGACAGGTCCTCGGCCGGGGTCTCCACCTCGGCCAGCAGCTCGGGTGCCTCCTCCTTGTCGCCGAGTTCGCGCATGAGCTCCTCGGAGACCGCGTAGCGCGTCGCACGCACCGACCGCAGCATCTCCTCCGCCCAGTCCGACAGGCGCCCCTCGGCCCGGTACAGCCAGGAACGCACTCTCCACCCGGCCTCGACCGCCAGGGAGATCGGCCGCACCCCCTGCACCAGGATCGCCCCTGCCCGGTGCCGCTTCGTCCGGTTGTGCAGCAGCGTCTCCCACTGCTGGAACGTGGCGTTGCGCGTGGTGACCCGTCTGTCGCCGGCGGGCCCCGGGGGACGGCGGTCGCGGGAGGGGCGTGATCTGGTCATAGGGATCGGAGATTACCAGTGGGCGGCCACCAGCAGTTCCACGTTCCGGTCGGTCTCCGAACCCAGGTTCGCGGCGTCTGCGTGGATGTCGTTGAGGGAGAGCTCCCGGTACAGCGACGCCAACCCCGCGGGCGAGAAGTCCCCGTGGTCGACCTGGTAGGGGCTGTCGGCCTCCAGCAGGGTCGTGAACAGCGACATCGTCCCGTCCTGGTTGTCGACCAGCTCGATGCAGCGCGCCAACTGCGGGTGGTCGATGTGCGAGGCGGTGTTGATCTCCCAGAACCCGCGTTCGGGACGGTCGGAGGTGTGCGCCCGCACGGTGTTGGCGTGCGTGTGCCCGTTCACCCACGCCAGCACGTTCGGGTACCGCTTGAGCATGCCCACCAGGATCCCGCCGATGTAGCGCACCTCCCCGGGCCGGCGGCTGTCCGGCAGCGGGTTGTCCATGGTGTCGCTCGTGTGGTGGCTGAACAGGATGAACAGCTCGTCGGTCACGTCCTGGGTCTGCCGCCGACCGAGCAGGTCGTAGTAGGTCGAGCTCGCTGCCCGCAACGTCTGCTCCAACCAGTCGAACTGGTGCTTGCCGATCGAGCCGTTGGCGAGCCCGGCCAGGGTCGTGGTGTCCAAGCTGACACCCGTGACGCCCTCGGCGACCGTGAAGGTGTAGAAGCAGTCCGTGCCGTCGGCGTTGGCCTCGGTGAACCCGTGCCCGACCGGCCCGGGGCCGGTGTTGGCCCCGTCCAGGTGCGCTGCCACGAACCCCTCGGTGTCGAAGGGCGCACGCCGCTCGTCCGGGGTCACCGTGGAGACCAGCGTCGTGGAACCGGAGGTGTCGATCTCCTCCTGCTGCTCCACCTCGCCCGGCAACTCGCCCACCTGGTCGGGGTCGGCCTGCGCGGCCGCCGCCTGCTCGGCCGCTTCCCCTTCCGCGAACATGATCTTGCGGTCGCCGGTGAAGACCTCCGTCAGCAACCCCGCAGGCAGGGTGCCGGACGGGGTGTTGTCGTGGTTGCCGATCGTGCAGTACCAGGGCACGTCCAGACCGGGCGCGGTGAACTCAGCGATCGCCGCCTCCAGGAACCCCGGCAGATGCGGGAACCCGGCCCCGCTCTTGTACCGGTCGGCCCTCTCGCTCTCGGGCTGCCAGTACAGCTCCGACCCGCAGTTCTGCACCCCCTCGAACCCGGACGGGTCCCCGGTGTTGGGCGTGACCGAACCGCCGTTGAGGATCCCCATGAGCCAGTCCAGCTCGATCTGCTCGTGGTTGTCGGTGTTGTCGCCCGTGGTCATCACGAAGTCCAGGGCCCGGCCGGTCACCGGCCCGGCCCGCAACGCGTTGACCCGCTGCACCAGGGCCGAGGCGCCGATCTGAGCCAACGCCTCCTGGGGCCGGTGCGCGCCGGTGCCCAGGATCGGGTGGGTGTACTCGAAACGCACCGGGCTCTGCACGTCGATCACGTGGGTGTCGGTGAACTGCACGAACGCGGTCAGCGCGGTGCGCCGCTCGTCGCGGCCGGGATCGGCCGCCACCAGGTCCTCACGCACGTGGATCGGCCACCCGGGGCCGGAACCGAGCAACCGGTATCCGTCGCCGACCGGGGTGGCGACCTCGGCGAGGGTCGTGCCCTCGGGGTCGGTCACGCGGTCCAGCGTCCGTCGCATCAGACGGTCGTGGGCCGTGGCGGACACGGGCAGGGACGGCAGGCTCAGGGCCAGGCCCAGGCCTGTCCCGGCGGCCAGGAAGCCGCGACGGTGCAGGAATGCCATGCGGGGATCCTCACGGCCCCGAGCGGGGCCGGCAGGGGACGGGGGCAATGGACATTCAAGGCGAACCGGGCCCGCCCGGCAACGGGTGGCAGCGCCCTCCGTGCGGCCCCGACGCGGGGCCGCGGAGGGTCTCTGGGTACGATCCCGGGTTCGGCGTTTTCCGGGCCGGGTGTGTACAGGGCCGGCAACCGGCAGTGATGGCACCGGGTCCACCGGGGGTTCGACCGCGTGTTCCTGGGCGTTCGCCCGGTCCTGGGGGAGCGGTCACCAACGTGAGAGATTTTCACGTCTGGCCGGATGCGGCCACGACAGAATTGGAACGGATGGGACACGGGCGTCACGAGGTCAACGTGACTGGTCCGAGCGCCCCCGCGAGTGCGATAGAGTCGGGTCTTGTCGGTCACCGCACACGGTGCGGTGACGGCCGGGACGTAGCGCAGTTTGGTAGCGCACTTGACTGGGGGTCAAGGGGTCGTGGGTTCAAATCCCGCCGTCCCGACACAGAGGCAGCAGGCCATCGAAGGGTCCACCATCCGGTGGGCCCTTTTCTGTTGCTCAGGTGGGGTAGAAGTGGGGTAGCACCGGGCCAGTGGGTTCTCAGCCCAGGTCGTGCAGGATCTCGTTCATGGCCGTTGCTCCCGCAGGACGTCGTGCCGCTCCAGCGGGGTCCCGTTGCGTGTGCAGAAGGCCAGGTCGTCGTCCTGCCACAGCTCGCCCGCGACCAGGCGCTCGCGCGCCTGTATCGAGAGCCACATGTACGAGTTGGCGTTGCGCCCCGGAGAACCCGAGTGGCGCGCGGCCCTGTTCCCGCTGCCTGTGGACGGGATGATCGTGGGTGCGTCCATGACGCTGCTCAGCGACGTCCGGAACGGCCGCATGGGAGGGATGCTGCCGTGGTCTTTGTCGTTCATCGGTTCGGGCTCCTCCCGTTCGGCACTTCGCGTTCTACGGCCGCACATCCACGATCGGTTTCCAGGAGAAGCAGTCCTCACTCGGATGGCAATGCGACCTGGACGAGGATGGGAAGTCGGCTCGTTCGAGCGCGCCGCCGTGGCGCATCGGCGTCCAATGCGGAGTGTCGATGTCGTTGATAAAACTCATGATCTCAGAGTAAAGAATTGCCAACCTTTTCATGGTGCCTTGACCGGTGGTGGCCGTGGACTTACGGTCCAACCCATGGAGTCCATGACAACGGTCGGTCTCGACGATGCCATGCGTATAATAAACGCGGGAATAGTTAAATCCAAGGAAATTCATTCCCCGAGCAATATCGCCGTGGCCGATGCCGGAGGGAACCTTACGGCACACGTACGGATGGACGGCGCGCAACTCGGTAGCATCGAACATTCGATCAATAAGGCGCACACGAGCGTGCTCTTCAGGAAACCGACCGGGGATCTGGCCTCGGACTCCCAACCGGGAGGGCAGTTCTGGGGCATGGCGTTGTCGGGCAGCGGGCGCGTGCTGGTGTTCGCCGGCGGTCTGCCCTTGTTCGCCGACGGCGCGCTCGTAGGAGCGGTAGGGGTGAGCGGGGGTTCGCGAGAACAGGACAGCGCTGTGGCCGAAGCGGCTTCAGCCGCCCTCTGACCCCATTCCGGCACGGCCTTCAAAGAATCCACCGACTCATCGAAGGGAACACCATGACCGGAACGATCCTCATCACCGGGGCGGGTACGGGTTTTGGCAAGGAGATCGCTCTGAGGCTCGCGTCCCAGGGGCACGACGTCATCGCCGGCGTCGAGATCATCGCGCAGGTCAACTCGCTCCGATCCGAGGCGGAGGCGCGCGGGGCGGGCCTGCGCGTGGAGAAGCTGGACGTGACCGATCCCGACGACCGGAAGCACGCCTGGACGTGGGACGTCGATGTTCTGCTCAACAACGCGGGTGTCTCCGAGGGCGGATCGACCGTGGACATCCCCGAGGACCGGCTGTTCCGGCAGTTCGACGTCAACGTGTTCGGCCCGGTCCTGCTCACCCAGGAATTCGCGAAGAGGATGGCGGCACGTCGGAGCGGCAGGATCGTCTTCATGTCCTCGGTCGCGGGGCTCACCACGGATCCGTTCACCGGTGCCTACTCGGGTTCCAAACATGCTGTGGAGGCCTTCGCCGACGCGTTGGACCAGGAACTGGCCGAGTTCGGTGTCACCGTCGCAACCGTCAACCCGGGGCCCTTCCTGACGGGGTTCAACGACACCATGTTCGAGGAGTGGAAGACGTGGGGCGACGACCCGTCCCAGCGCCTCTTCGACTATTCCGAGTTGTCCTTCCCCCATGAACAGTACGATCCAGAGCCCGTCTTCGAGACAACGATCAAGGTGCTGCTCGGCCAGGACACGCGCTACCGCCACGTGCTTCCCGAGGAGATGGAACCCGCGGTCCGCCAACAGGTCGAGGGCTTCTGGGAGCGCGGGCTCAACGACGGAAGGCGCCCGGAACTGGTGCAGAAGGCCTACGACATCGCCCCCTACACGTCCGTCTCCTCATGAGCCTGCCCCGCGCCCGTCCGGAAGGGGCAGAACACTGTGAAGGTCACCCGACTGCTCGAGGAGAACGGGCTGCGCGCGCTTCTGCTCGTGGTGGACAAAGGCGACGAGGCATTCGAGTAGGCCACCGGCTTCGCCGAGCGTGAGCGAATCACGGCGGCGGGTCTGACGGCGATCGGTGCTGCTCGTAGCGCGACGCTGGGCTACTTCGACCCGCAGGTCTCACAGCAGCGCTGCACGAGTTTCGAGGAGCAGTTGGAGTTGGCCTCGTGCGCGGGCGATATCGCCGACCACAACGGCGAACCAGCGCTGCACGCCCACATCGTGCTCGGCAGGAAGGACTCCGCCGCACTCGCGGGACACCTGCGCAAGCTGGTCGTCTTTCCGACGATGGAAGTCGTCCTCACCGAGACACCCGCACATCTGCGAAAGCGCGTCGACCCTCGGCATGGTCCTTCTCTTGGCGGGAAGCGACTGTCCGCACCTCGTTGCGCTGGGGTCGTTTCGTAGCTGTGTCCCTTGTCGGCCGTGACTTTGCGCATCGCTGCGGACTATCGGGAGGATCCGTATGCCCAGGAACAGGACGAGCTTCAGATGAGGTCCGGAACGCGGGCCCGGGGGCAGGCGCCGGTGGGCGCCCCTCTACGATCGTTCCCGTCCTCTGTTGGCCGGACGAAGTGCTCTGGCCAGGATCTCCATGTTCCTGAGTGATCCTTCTCGGCCTTTCCCGGTCGGGCTTCCGGTACGCGCGGGGCGCCCGGAAGCCCGATACGGCTCCCGTCACATGCGCTTACGGCCTTCCGGTGTCACGTGTTCCAGGTGCCGTGGAGCGACGTCGGGTTCCACCGCCCCTTCGGATCTCAGGTCGCGGAGGAAGCACACGACCACGCCCACGATGATGACGAGGAAGGGCGCTGAACTGACGGTGACGGTCTGTTGTAGGGCATCGAGCCCTCCCGAGAGCAGGAGGATGATCGCCAGGGCTCCGGTCATCGCCCCCCACAGCAGCAGGATCGATGTTCGGGGCCGGATGGAGCCGTGCGTGGTGAGCATGCCCAGCACGTAGGTGTTGGCGTCGGCGCCCGAGATGAAGAAGAGCGCCGCCAGGATCACCACGAGCGCCGCCGTGACCGTGGGGAGGGGGAACTCGGCCAGGGTCACGAAGAAGGCGCTGTTGATCTCCGTCGCGGTGGCGCCCGCGATGTCCGTGCCGTGGTTCATGTCCAGATCGATCGCCGAACCGCCGAACACCGAGAACCAGGTGAAGAAGGCCAGGCTGGGCAGGCCGAGGACGATCAGGATGAACTGGCGGATGGTGCGCCCGCGCGAGATGCGCGCCAGGAACACGCCGACGAAGGCACCCCAGGAGACCCACCAGGCCATCATGAAGTAGGTCCAGTCCTGCAGCCACGCGATGTCGCCGAACGCCGGCCCGCGCAGACTCATCAGCAGGAACTCGTTGCCGTACTGGCCGATGGACTCCAGGAACAGCGAGACCAGGAACGCCGTCGGGCCGAGGAAGAGCACGAACACGAAGAGCAGTGAGGCGACCGAGAGGTTGATCTCGCTGATGTAGCGGATGCCGCGCTTGACGCCCGAGGCGGCCGAGAGGCTGAACAGGACCGTGACCACGACCACGATGACGACCTGGGTGGTGGTCCCGCTGGGTGTGCCCAGGAGACGGTTCAGGCCGTTGTCGATCTGCAGGGCTCCCAACCCGAGCGAGGTCGTGGTCCCGAACAGGGTGGCGAAGACCGTGAGGATGTCGATGGCCTTGCCGGCAGGTCCGTCGGCATGCCGGCCCAGCAGCGGCCGGAACAGGGCGCTGACCAGGCCGGGGCGCTCCTTGCGGTGGATCGAGTAGCCCAGGGCCAGGCCGAAGACCGCGAAGATCGCCCAGGCGTGCAGCCCCCAGTCATAGAAGGAGTACTGGAGTGCCAGGACGGCCGCCTGGGGCGTTCCCGCCTCGGCCAGCCCGTGGGGAGGGGTAGCGAAGTGTGAGATCGGCTCGGCGACCCCGTAGGAGACCAGGCCGATGCCCATCACTGCGCACAGGATCATGGCGATCCAGGTGTGCGTGGCGAACTCGGGCCGGTCCTCGTCGGAGCCCAGCCGGATACGTCCGTAACGGCTGCAGGCCAGCCCGACCAGGAGTACCAGGAGCAGCAGGGGGAGTAGGAGGTAGGTCCAGCCGAACCTGGTGGTGATCCAGCCCAGGGCGGCGTTCATCGAGGCCGTCTGGTGGTCCGGGGCGGCCACTCCCCAGACCACGAACAGCGCCGAGACGGAGAGGGAGGCCCAGAAGACCACCCCGACGGTTCTTCGGGTGGTCGCGGCGTCATTCATGGGTCGACTCTTCTCTCGCGACTCGGAGTGCACGATGCGATTTCGCACCGCACGGTGTTCTGTACGGCAGTGGGCGGTGGTCTTCAGCTGTCCATGCATCGAGGATGGTTTTCACGGACGGGAACCTCCCGTTCGAAGGTTGGGGCACCAGGAGCTGGGGCCTCTCGGGTGTGCGTGTCCGGTGACTCGCCTTTCGTGCCGTGCAGGAGAACGCGCCGGTCGTCATCGAGACGACCGTCACTGGGTTCGGGAAAGAGTGGGCCGCGCCGTGGAGACACTCCGCGACGCGAATGTCGGTGGCGAACACCAATCGAGGGCATCCCTGCCCGAGGTAGCGCGGGCAGAGGTCCGCAGCACCAACCGCACACCGATCAGAGGGGCATCCGACAGCTCAGGGTCGAAGGGCTGTCCGAGATCCGGTCATGCCGACCTTCGTGTGTGACTCCTCGTTGCGCGAGGTGGTCGAGAAGTACCAGGTGACAGGAGATGCCGAAGCCCCCGGGCGAGGTTACTCGCATCCGGAGAGCAGATCGTCCAAAGACCCGGGCCTGCCCGTGCACACCGGGGCAGAGGGCCCGAGCGGCGCTTCGTAAGATGGTGGCTGACCCCGAACACGCGGGCACGCCCGCGACTGAGAAGGAGCCCCTGGTGTCTGACGCCCCCGAACGCGCCCTGGTCGTGATGGCCCACCCCGACGACGCCGACTTCTCCTGCGCTGGGACCGTCGCCCTGTGGGCTCGGGCCGGGACCGAGGTCGTCTACCTCATGGCCACCGACGGCGAGGCCGGCGGCGACGAACTCACCATGGACAGCGCCGAGATCGGTGCGATGCGTCGCGAGGAACAGCGCCGGGCCGCCGCCGAGGCCGGGGTCGAGGACGTACGGTTCCTCGGGTACCCCGACGGGCGGCTCGAGGCCACCCTCGACCTGCGCCGCGACATCGCCCGCGTCATCCGCCAGGTCCGGCCGCAGCGTGTGGTCATCCCCAGCCCCGAACGCGACTGGGACAGTATCCCCGCCAGCCATCCCGACCACATGGCCGCCGGAGAAGCCGCCATCAACGCGGTCTTCCCGGACGCCCGCAACCCGCACGCCCACCGTGAACTCCTCTACGAGGAGGGCCTGACGCCGTGGGCCGTCCCCGAGGTGTGGGTGGTCGGCGGGCCCCGTCCCGATCACCACTCGGACATCACCGAGGTCTTCGAACGCAAGGTGGCGGCGCTGGCCGCGCACAAGAGCCAGGTCGGCGACATCGCCGAGCTCGAACCGATGCTGCGCGAATGGATGGCCGCCAACGCCACCGAGGCAGGCCTGCCCGAGGGGCACCTGGCCGAACCCTTCCGGGTCGTGCGCATCGGCTGAATCCGTCACAGGGCGGCCCCGGCCGGTGGGAGAGTGGTGGGAGACCGGTGGCTCGGTTCTGGTGGGTGGTGGGTCGGGGGCTTGTGGCTGAGATCTTCTATGCGGGTGGTGTTCGTCGGAGCGTCGAGCTTAGCCCGGCCAGGGCTTCCCGCAACCCTCTCGGCGCCACCCCCACACCCTCGGGACCTGCCCAAAGGTGCGGCGTCCTACCTGGTTGGTGTGGGGCGCCTCGGGGTGTGCGGTCCGCCCCTTGACGCCGGGCTGTTCCGCTCTCGCCGCCGAACACCCACCGGCCGACCCCCTCATCCGCCCGAAGAAGTGGGGGTCCAAAAGCAAACCCCCTGTGGTGGCCACATTGCGTGCACCGCTTGGGGCGTGGGCATGGTGGCTCGCTCCTGCGGAAGCCCTCCTGCGGAGGCACAGGCCTGGCCCCGGCACTCCCGGTGGCGCATTGAGGCCGGGGGCGAGCGGCGTGTGCGCGGCTCTGGAACTGCCCAGGAACGGCCGATCTTGCTGCCAGTGCCAAGCTCGGCCACCAGGCCGCCGGCCTCCGGGGCCGCCCCCGAGTGTTGACAGTGCTCCCATGAGCACCAACAGCGGGGTTTTCCGGGGACGCTCCCCCCCCAACCGGGGCCATTTTCGGCGCCGAAAATGACCGCGAATCGGGGGAGCGTCCGCCTACACCGCCGAAATACGCCCACCCGAGCACCCCTGGCCGGGAACAGTCGCCTCCCGGCCAGGGGGTGCCATGGGGCAGGGCCCCGGGGCTCTCTTCCCGGGGGTGAGGAGGGTGATGGTGTCAGCCCGTGGAGTCGGGCGGGTCGGCCGCACCCGGCGGGCCCGGCGGAGCTTTGCCTCCCGGCGGGGCCTTGCCGTCCGGCGGGGGCGGGGCTTTGGCCCCGGCCCCGGCTCCGGTCCCGGTTTTGTTCCGGCGGCGGGTGTTGCGGCGGTACTTGAGCCGGTTGTGCACCGAGCACAGGGGTTGGAGGTTGGCGGCGCTGGTGGTGCCGCCGTGGGAGAACTCGGTGCTGTGGTCGGCCTCGCACCGCGAGACCGGCACGTCGCACCCGCCGCCCCAGGCGCAGGTGGAGTGCTTCGCAAACGCCAACGTACGCAAATAGCCCGGCGCGAGGCGTTGGGCCCGGCCCAGGTCCAGGGGCAGGCCGGTGCGGTCATCGAAAACCAGACGGCGCAGCTGCGCCTCCGGCGCCATCGCCCGCACCACCGAGGCGGCCAGGACGTTGCCGTCCTCGGTCCGAGCCGGACCACCACCCCCGCCCGGACCCGAGCCCGGGCCCGGGGTCTGCCCCTGACCCTGTTCCCAGGACCGGCCCCCGTCCGGGTTCTTGCCCTCGTCCGGGCTCTCGCCCTGGGGCCGACTCTCATCCTGGTCCGGCTTCGGGTGCTGGTTGTTCAGGTCCATGAGGGCGGACAGGGGCACGGTGATGTTGATGACCGCCTTGGGGCCCGGCGCCCTCGCACAACCGTGGTGGCCGTGCGCGAATCCGGCCGCTGCCAGCAACGCGTCATAGGTACGCGCATACCGCGAGACGGGCGCCTCCCCGTCATAGGGGGCGGTGTAGGACTCCAGTGCCGCCTGCAGGCGTTCGGCGTCCCCGGATGGGCCCCAGGCCTCGAACTGGAAGCTCCCCTCGAAAGTGCGCCGCAACCGCGCGCCGCGTTCGGCGAAGGCGGCCTCTTCGTTCTTCTCCGGCCGGTCCGGGTTGAGCTCCAGGCCCAACGCGTTGGCGGTGCGGGTCAGGGACCGCACCGACATCGCCCCGCGCTCGCGCTTGGCCCCCACCAGCCCGGTCTCGATCATGGAGCGGTAGTGCTGCGCGTCCGGGCGGGCGGCGGTATCGCGTTTGTTCACCTCGCGCTCGGCGCCCGAGGCGATGGCCGAGGCCTCGCCCAGCGTCAACGCACCCTCGGCCAACGCCTGGGCCGTGTCGGGCAGGCTCTGCTGGTGCAGGCCGACCGCGAGCAGGGCCAGGCGTTCGGCCTCGCCGGAATGGATGCCCCACGCGTGGGTGAGGTAGGCGTCCAGGTGTTTCTGTCCGCCTTCTTCGAGCAGTTCGCCCGAGGCCTCCATCTGCGCGAGCGGGACGAGTAACCCGGCCTTGAGCTCATCGATGCGTGCGTGCACCGCTTCGATGCGCTCCAACACACCGGCGGCCGCGCCGAAGGGGATGTCGCCCTCGAAAGAGGCGAGGACGTCCTGGACCGCAGTATCCAGCGCGGCAACGGCCGCGTCGGGGGCCGTTCCTGCTCCGGGTGCTGCGGTGTATTCCGTCATGCTTCCATTCTAAGAGAAACTCCCCTGCGGATAACACTCCCCTCAAAGGCAGAAAACCCTTACCCTCGACCCGGGGAATCTCTCAGGAAACCGCGCCGCAGTTCCCGAAGTGCATTCCCGAAAATGGTCCTGTGGACAACTCCACCGGCCTGCTTTCCCGGAGTAGGATGAGAGGAGACCCGAGTGCGCGCACGCCGGCCACCCCCGGCCTCGATGCGCCACCGGGAGTGCCGGGGCCATGTTTGTGGCTGTCGCAGGGGCGAGCGGCCGTGCACACGCCCCGACCGTTGGCCGCCATGTGGCCACCACAGGGGGTTTGCTTTTGGGGCCCCATTTCTTCGGCGACCGGGAGCCGGGGGTGAAGGGGTTCGTCGATACGGGTCGGGAAAGCCCGGCGTCGAGGGTCGAAGCGCACACCCCGAGGCGCTGGGAACAACCATTCACAGCGCCGCCACCATCCCTACCCAGGGAAAGGTGTGTGGGGGGTGCGCCGAAGCGGGTTGCGCAAAGACCCGGCCGGGCTAAAATCCCGACCCCGACGAACCACCACCCCCGGAACCACGAGAAACCTCGTTATTATCTCCGGTGCTACAAGCGGAACCACGAGAAACCCCGTTATCGTCCACAGGTACGACAAACACCCCGTCGCCGTCCCCCGGATTCGGGATCCAGCGCTCGTGTGCAACACCCCCGCGCCGGTGCTGGTCGGTGGCCGCATGCGGGGTGAGCTGCACCGACACCTCCGCGGAGGGTAAGGGCGGGCCGGTGCCGGGTAGAGCGCCCCAGACAGGGCCCGCCCTGGATCGCAGCGGGCCCGCCGGGACGCTACGGCACCCGGACGGTGACCGAAGAGGGCTGAGGTGAGAACGGTGTTCCGAGACCGACACGAGGCCGGTGAACGCCTGGCCGAGGAACTGGCCACCACACAGTGGCAGCGTCCGCTCGTACTCGCCATGCCACGCGGGGGAGTGCCCGTGGCCGCCCCGGTGGCCCGCCGTCTGGGTGCGCCACTGGACGTGGTCGTGGCCCGCAAGATCCCCGTCCCCGGCAGCCCGGAGGTCGCCGTCGGCGCCACCACCCCCGAGGGCCCGCCCGTCTTCAACCGGGCCGGCATGACCCGGCTCGGGCTCACCGAGGAGGCCCTGGCCGACGCGGTCGCCGTCGAACAGGCCGAAGCCCGGCGCCGTGTGGAGATCTACCGCGGCGGCGCCCCCGAGGCCGACGTGCGCGGCCGCGACGTCATCGTCGTCGACGACGGCCTCGCGACCGGCATGAGCGCCCGCGCCGCCCTGGGCCACATGCGCGAGAGCGGTGCGGCCTCCCTGGTCCTGGCCGTTCCCGTGCGCGCGCCCGACGCCGAACCCACCGACCTGTGCGACCAGGTCGTCGCCCTCGAGGTGCCCAGCGGCTTCCGGGCGGTCGGGGAGTGCTACGCCGACTTCACCCAGGTCGGCGACCACGAGGTCCGCCGCCTGCTGACCAGCGGCTGAGCCCTCGCGGGCGGGGTCAGGGTTTGCGGGCGACCGCGCCGTACATGTCGGTGTCCGGGGCCCGTCCCACGTCCAGGTCCGCGGGACGCCAGAGGGGAGCCGGCCCCGCGCCCGGCTCCAACAGTTCGAGCTCCTCGAAGTAGGACGCGAACCCCTCCGGCGTATGGCCCCGATAGGTGAGCGCGGCCTCACGGTTCCACTCCTCCAGTGCTTCGGTGGCGCTGCCCTGGTCGGGAAGGACGGCGTCGGCCAGGACCAGGAAACTTCCGGAGGGCAGGGCGTCGGTGTAGGCGCGGACGAGGTCCACGGCCTCGCTCAGTGTCGGGATGTGCCCGAGCGTGCCGATGAGCGAAAGTGCGACCGGCCGGTCGAGGTCGAGCACCTCCGAGGCCCGTTCCAGGACCCGGCCGGTGTCGCGCAGGTCGTGGTCGACGAACGCGGTGGCGCCCTCCTCCGTCCCGCTCAGCAGCGCGCGGGCGTGGGCGAGCACCATGGGGTCGTTGTCGACGTAGACCACGCGGGAGTCGGGTGCGGCGTTCTGGGCGATCTCGTGGGTGTTCTGGTGGGTGGGCAGGCCCGTGCCGATGTCCAGGAACTGGCGTACCTGCTCCTCGCGGGCCAGGTGGGTGATGGTGCGCACGAGGAAAGCGCGGCCGGCGCGGGCGTCGACGGCGATCTTCGGATGCAGGTCCAGGATCTGGTCGCCGAGTGCGCGGTCGACGGGGTAGTGGTCCTTGCCGCCGAGCCAGTAGTTCCACACACGGGCCGAGTGCGGCCGGGTGGTGTCGATCGCGGGGGAGTGGCTCATCAGGGGATCCGATCGGTGACGGGGGGGCGGATGGGAGTCCCCAGTCTCGCCCCATCGGAGTACGGGCGCATCCGCGCAGCCAGGCGGGCCGCATATGAGATCTACAACGTCAAGGAACATGCGTTCTGGCTGCGTCCAGGGGAGAGCACCTTCGGTGCGGAGTCCCCATGCTGTTCCGGGTGCATGTTGAAAACGATTCAGGCCGACCCGAACCGGTCTCTTGCGCCTAGCTCGGCAGGCTCTTGACGCTCTATGTGTGGCGTGGGTAACTTGCTTCCGGCGTTGCAATAAAACGATTCAAGAACCCCCGTGACACTCCTCGAACGGAGCCCCACCGTGGTCACAGAGCCCCACGACCCCCGCGCCCGCGCCCGGACGGTTCTGCGCCGGCAGGGCATCGAACTGCCCTCCTGGGCCTTCGGCAACTCCGGCACCCGCTTCAAGGTCTTCGGCCAGCCCGGCGTCCCGCGCGACCCTTGGGAGAAGATCACCGACGCCGCCGAGGTCCACCGGCTCACCGGCGCCGCCCCCGCCGTCGCGCTCCACATCCCCTGGGACCGTGTCGACGACTACTCCGCGCTCGCCGACCACGCCCGAGAACTCGGCGTCGAGATCGGCACCATCAACGCCAACGTCTTCCAGGACGACGACTACAAGCTCGGCAGCGTCGCCAACCCCGACCCCGGTGTACGCAGCAAGGCCCTCGACCACCTCCACGCGTGCGTCGACGTCATGGACGCCACCGGCTCACGCGACCTCAAACTCTGGTTCGCCGACGGCACCAACTACCCCGGTCAGGACGACCTGCGCACACGGCAGGACCGCCTGTCCGAGGCCCTGCACAGCGTCTACGGCCGCCTGGGCACCCACCAGCGGCTCCAGCTGGAGTACAAACTCTTCGAACCCGCCTTCTACGCCACCGACGTCCCCGACTGGGGCACCGCCCACGCCCACTGCCTCGAACTCGGCGAACGCGCCCTGGTCTGCGTCGACACCGGCCACCACGCCCCGCACACCAACATCGAGTTCATCGTCGCCTTCCTCCTGCGCTCGGGAAAGCTCGGCTCCTTCGACTTCAACTCGCGCTTCTACGCCGACGACGACCTCATGGTGGGCGCCGCCGACCCCTTCCAGCTGTTCCGGATCATGCACGAGGTCGTGCGCGGCGGGGCCCTGGAGGAGGACTCCGAGGTCGTGTTCATGCTCGACCAGTGCCACAACATCGAACCCAAGATCGCCGGCCAGATCCGCTCGGTCATGAACGTGCAGGAGGCCACCGCCAAGGCCCTGCTCGTCGACACCGCCGAACTCGCCGCCGCCCAGCAGGAGGGCGACGTGCTCGGAGCCAACGCCGTGCTCATGGACGCCTTCAACACCGACGTGCGCCCCCTGCTCGCCGAATTGCGCGAGGACCAGGGCCTGGATCCCGACCCCATGGCCGCCCACCTGCGCTCCGGATACCGCGAGCGGGCCGCCACCGAACGCAGGGGCGGAACCCAGGCCGGGTGGGGCGCGTGAGCTCCGGCCCCTCCCACCCCACCGCACCGAACCACCACGAACAGGGGAGACCCGTGCCCGAACGCGTCGTCGCCGAACTCGTCGAACGCAGCAACACCCTCGGTTCCGACCCGCGCAACACCAACTTCGCCGGCGGAAACACCTCCGCCGCCGGTACCCGAACCGACCCCGTCACCGGCGATCCTGTCGAACTCCTCTGGGTCAAGGGCTCCGGCGGCGACCTGGGCACCCTCACCGAGGGCGGGCTGGCTGTCCTGCGCCTGGACCGCCTCCGCGCCCTGGCCGACGTCTACCCGGGCGAGGACCGCGAGGACGAGATGGTCGCCGCCTTCGATCACTGCCTCTTCGGCAGGGGCGGGGCCGCGCCCTCCATCGACACCGCCATGCACGGGCTGGTCCGCGCCGCCCACGTCGACCACCTGCACCCCGACTCCGGCATCGCCCTGGCCACCGCCGCCGACGGCGAAAGCCTCACCCGCGCCTGCTTCGGCGACCGCGTTCTCTGGGTGCCCTGGCGACGCCCCGGGTTCCAGCTCGGCCTCGACATCGCCCGTATCGCCGAGGAGAACCCGGACGCCATCGGCGCGGTCCTGGGCGGACACGGCATCACCACCTGGGGCGAGACCAGCCAGGAGTGCCAGGACAACTCCCTGGAGGTCATCCGCACGGCCGAACGCTTCATCGCCGAACACGGCCGCCCCGACCCCTTCGGTCCCGTCCTGGAGGGGTATGAGGCCCTGCCCGAGGAGGAACGGCGTGCCCGTGCGGCCGCCCTGGCCCCGACCGTGCGCGGCCTGGCCTCCACCGACCGCGCGCAGGTCGGCCACTTCACCGACACCGGGGAGATCCTGGACTTCCTCGCCCGCGCCGAACACCCCCGGCTGGCCGATCTGGGCACCTCCTGCCCCGACCACTTCCTGCGCACGAAGGTCCGCCCCCTCGTGTTGGGCCTGCCCGCGACCGCGCCCTTGGACGAGGCCGTCGAGCGCCTCGGCGAGCTCCACGTGCGCTACCGGGAGGACTACCGCCGCTACTACGAGGAACACGCCGACGCCGACAGTCCGCCCATGCGCGGCGCCGACCCGGCCGTCGTCCTCGTGCCCGGGGTCGGCATGTTCACCTTCGGCAAGGACGCCAAGACCGCGCGCGTGGCCGGCGAGTTCTACGTCAACGCCGTCAACGTCATGCGCGGGGCCGAGGCGCTGTCCACCTACCGGCCCATCGACGAGTCGGAGAAGTTCCGCATCGAGTACTGGTCACTGGAGGAGGCCAAACTCGCCCGGCAACCCGCCCCCAAACCCCTCGCCACACGTGTCGCGTTCGTGACCGGCGGGGTGAGCGGGATCGGCAGGGCCATCGCCGAACGCCTGGCCGCCGAAGGGGCCTGCGTCGTCGTGGCCGATCTGGACGCCGAGCAGGCCGAGAAGGCGGCCGCCGAGATCGGCTCCACCGATACCGCGGTCGGGGTGGCCTGCGACGTCAGTGACGCCGAGGCCGTCACCCGTGCCCTGGAACAGGCGGCCCTGGCCTTCGGCGGGGTCGATCTGGTGGTCAACAACGCCGGCCTGTCGGTGTCCAAACCCCTGTTGGAGACCACCGAGCACGACTGGGACCTGCAGCACGACGTCATGGCCAAGGGGGCGTTCCTGGTCTCCCGCGAGGCCGCCCGCCTGATGACCACGCAGGGCATGGGTGGCGACATCGTCTACATCGCCTCCAAGAACGCCGTCTTCGCGGGCCCGAAGAACATCGCCTACTCCTCGGTCAAGGCCGACCAGGCACACCAGGTACGCCTGCTCGCCGCCGAACTGGGCGAGCACGGGATCCGCGTCAACGGTGTCAACCCCGACGGGGTCGTGCGCGGATCGGGCATCTTCGCCGGGGGGTGGGGGGCCCAACGCGCGGCCGTCTACGGGGTCGAGGAGAAGGACCTCGGAGCGTTCTACGCCAAGCGCACGATCCTGGGCCGGGAGGTGCTGCCCGAGCACGTGGCCAACGCGGTCTTCGTTCTCACGGCGGGCGAGCTGTCCCACACCACGGGCCTGCACGTGCCCGTCGACGGCGGTGTGGCGGCCGCCTTCCTGCGGTGAGCGCCCCGCACGTGGCCGTCGACCTGGGCGCCTCCAGCGGGCGTGTGGTCACCGGCCGCCTGGAGGACGGACAGCTGTACACCGAGGAGATCGCCCGCTTCCCCAACGGTCCGGTGCCCGTGCCCACCGCACGGGGGGAGCGTCTGCACTGGGACGTGCTGTCGCTGTACTCGGGGATCCTCGCGGGCCTGCGCGCCGCCGGGGGAGCGGCATCGGTGGGTGTGGACTCCTGGGCGGTCGACTACGGGCTGCTCGACGCCGACGGGGAGCTGGTGGGCAACCCGGTCCACTACCGGGACGCCCGCACCGACGGGGTGGCCGAGCGGGTGTTCGAGCACGTGCCGGCGGAGGAGCTGTACGCGGTCAACGGCCTGCAGGTCCAGCCCTTCAACACCCTCTTCCAACTGGTGGCGGCCGCCGGGAGCTCCCACCTGGACTCGGCGCGCGACCTGCTGCTCCTGCCCGACCTGATCGGGCACTGGCTCACGGGCGAACGCGTCGCCGAACTCACCAACGCCTCCACGACGGGGTTGGTCGACGCCGGAACACGGGACTGGTCGCGGCGCTGCTTGGACCTGCTCCGCGAGCGCTACGGGGTACCGGCCGGCGACCTGCTGCCCGGAATCGTCGCTCCGGGGACCGTGGTGGGTTCTCTCGGGCCGGCCGCGGGGCCGGCCTCCGGGGCTCCGCTCGTAGCGGTGGGCTCGCACGACACCGCTTCGGCCGTGGCCGCCGTGCCCGCGAGCACGCCCTCCTTCGCCTACATCTCCTCGGGGACGTGGTCGCTCGTGGGTGTGGAACTGGACGCGCCGGTGCGCACGGAGGAGGGGCGCGAGGAGAACTTCACCAACGAGCTGGGGGTGGACGGAACCGTCCGCTACCTGCGCAATGTCACCGGTCTGTGGCTGCTCCAGGAGTCGTTGCGGGTGTGGCGGGAGCGCGGCAGGGAGGTGGACCTGGACGACCTCCTGGAACGCGCCGCCCATGTGCCCGCTCTGGCCTGCGTGGTCGACGTCGACGACCCGCGCTTTCGGCCCCCGGGGGACATGCCGGCCCGCATCGCGGAGTTCGCGGCCGAGACCGGGCAACGGCCGCCGGAGACCGGTGCCGAGGTGGCCCGGTGCGTGTTCGACTCCCTCGCTCTGGCCTACCGGTCGGCGGTGAGCCGGGTCGCCGAGCTCAGCGGCGCCGGTGTCGACGTGGTGCACGTGGTCGGCGGAGGGGCCCGGAACACCCTGCTGTGCCGGCTCACCGCGGAGGCGACCGGCCTGCCGGTGGTGGCCGGCCCGGCAGAGGCGACCGCGGTCGGCAATCTGTTGGTGCAGGCACGGGCGGTGGGCGGGCTGCGGGGTGACCTGTGGGGGCTGCGCAGAGTCGTGGCCGACTCGTTCGAGGTGCGGACCTACCGTCCCGAGGGCGGTACCGCGGAGTGGGAGGCGGCCGCGCGCCGGCTCGCCTGAGAACGCGGCTCTCTCGAGCGGGCGCGGGGGCCGTGGGTCCACCGGCCGCCCGCGTCGCCGTCGACGGTGATGATCGGGTCGAGGAAGGTGTGCACGGAGAACTCGACCATGCCGGTGGCTTCGGGCAGTTCGGCGGCGATCGCGTCCGCGCCGAGGGTTACCTCGCCTTCGTGGCTTTGCCGGCGAGCGTCGGCCGCGAAGATGTCTGCGATCGCATCGAGGTCGAGGGGATTACCGTTCCAACCTTTGTTGATGGCGTCGGCGTATCGATGTCTTCGAGGCGGCGGAGGCGTTGTTCGAGTGTGGTGTCGGTCATGATCAGGCCTCGCTTGCTGTTGTCCCGACGGTGTGGGCGGGCATGGCGGTGGCGTTCAACGCGGCGTTGAGTGCTTGTGTGGGATCGGGCGGGGCGGTGATGGTGCGCCAGGCGATGTAGCCGTCGGGGCGGACGAGGGTGGCCCCGTCGGGTTCAAGGCCGTAGGCGGTACGGAAGGCGTTGGGCTCCACCGGTTTCGCGTCCGTGCTGATGTGTACGAACGTGACTGGGACATCCAGTTGCTCGGCGGCGCGGGCCGCGGCGGCCCAGCGGTCGTCTTCGGACAGCAGCACCCAGTCGCGCCGGAACAGATCCAGCGTCGAGCTTTCCTCGCCGTCGGTGGTGACCCATAGGTGAGGGGCCCGGGTGCCGGGCTGACCGGCCCATTGGTCGGGTCGCCGCGCGGGCGGCAGGTTGGCGTCCGCGCCCAGGACCGCGGCCGAGCGGTAGAGCTGGCCGAGTTCGATGGACGCGTCGTCGAGCACCGGCACGTCTGTCTTGGGGGCCCTCAGGTAGGCCTTGTAGTCGGCGCGGGCGAAGAGCTGGTCGTGGCGCAGGTCCGCGACGGGCCGGCGTTCGGCGTCGTAGGTGTCCAGCAGCCGGGGCTCGGATTTCCCGGCCAGCACGGCGGCCAGTTTCCAGGCCAGGTTGTGCGCGTCGTCGATACCGGTGTTGGCGCCGAAACCGCCACGGTTGGGCGGCAATTGGTGGGCGGCGTCCCCGGCGAGGAACACCCGGCCGTCGGAGAAGCGGTCAGCGATCAGCCCGGCCAAGTCCCAGCGGCCGGTGGTCACCAATTCGATGGGGATGTCGGTGCGGCCGATCGCCTGCTGCACCACCTGGATCTGCTCGTCGACGGCACGCTCGATGTCGTCGCTGAGCATCAGCACCCAGCGCCCGTCGGAATAGGTGGTCAGGAATGCCTTCAGGTCGGGCTGCTCGATCTCGAACTGGACCACACCGTGCTGCAGGTACTCATCCAAGGGGGCGCGGAACAAGATGCTGTGCTGCACCGACAGCGGACCTGCCCCGTGGCGGCCGATGCCCGACGCCTCACGCACGGAACTGGTCGCACCGTCCGCGGCCACCACATACTGGGCGCGCAGGCGGTATTCGTGACTGTCGTCGCGACGGCGCAGGGTGGCTGTCACGCCGTCGGTGTCCTGGACGAAGCCGAGCAGTTCGGTTCCCAGTCGCAGGTCAGTGCCCAGTTCGACCGCTCGGTCACGCAGGAGGGGTTCGAGCCGGTCCTGGGTGACCGCGATCGCGTGCACCGGGGAGTCTTCCGCGCCGTAGGCGCCCTTGCCGCCGGGCGTCCACGGGTATTCCTCGAGCCAGATCCCAGTCAGGCTTTCCACCCGAGCCCGCCGCGGCGGCTTCATGCCCTGCAGCGACGGCGGCACCTCGACGCCGACCTGCCGGAAGTGTTCCACCGTACGGGTGGTGAAACCGATCGCCCGCGGATGCGGGGAGCTGCCGCGGTGCTTGTCGACCACCACGACCGGAACGCCTTGCCAAGCCAGGAACACCGCGGCGGACAGCCCGACCAGGCTGCCGCCGATGATCAGTACCGGTGTCGTTTCGTTGCCGCTCATCTTGATCGTCCCTTCGCAGCGTTGGGTCGAACTCTGACCCACCCAGAAAAACACAACCTGATTAAAATGACAACTGAGTTAATGTATTTAGTGAGTTAAGTCATGTGCTAGAGTGGTGGCATGCCTGTTGAGCCACTCGGACGCCGGGAACGCAAGAACGCCCAGGTCCGTCGGGCGCTGGCCGAGGCCGCGCAGCGACTGTTCCTGGAGAAGGGCTATGACCAGGTCAGCGTCAAACAGATCGCCGACGCGGTGGACATCTCGGGCCCGACGGTGTTCAAACACGTCCCCGACGGCAAGGAGGCGTTGATGTTCGACGATGGCGTCGAACGCCGGGAAAGCCTGCTGTCCGCGGTGCGTGAACGCCCCGCCGGATTGTCGGTGATGGCGGCGCTGCGGGAATTCATGGCCGGGCGTGGGCCGTTCGTGGCCGACCCCACCACGGAGGTCCGCGAGCTCACCGAACTGATCGTCAACACCCCGGCCTTGCGCGACTACTCACGCAAACTGTGGATTCGCTGTGAGGGACCCCTGGCCGAGGCCATCGCCACCGAACTCGGTCGCGACCCCGACGACCCCACCACCCGCGCCGTCGCCCGCTACGTCCTCGAGGTCCCGCAATTCCTCAGTGACGAACCCGACCCCCGCGCCTCCCTCGACGCCGTGTTCGACCTGCTCGAACACGGCGTCGAGGGCGCACCCTGACCGCGCCGGCGCCTCTCGCCGGGACGGCCGGCGCGGGTTCGAACAACGACCTCGACACCCTCATGGGGAGTCCCTCGGGGCGCGGGTCCTGCCTGGTGCGGGGCCTGCCGAGGTAGCAGGCCTCAGGGAAGGGCCTCAGTCCCGGAACGCGCAGGTCGAGTCGCGCATGATCAGGCGGGGTTGGAAGATCCGCCGTTCGTAGGGCTGGTCGGAGCCCTCCACCTGCGCGCTCAGGAGCTGCATCGCGGCCCGGCCCAGCTCGTACTTGGGTTGGGCGACTGTGGTCAGGCCCGGGTGGATCAGGTCGGCCACGGCCAGGTCGTCGTAGCCGACCACGGAGACGTCGCCGGGCACTCGCAGCCCGCGTTTGCCCAGGCCCTTCATGAAGCCCAGAGCGATCTGGTCGTTGGCGCAGAAGACCGCGCGGGTGCGCTTTCCGGACCCGTCGAGCAGGACCTGGTCGACCACGCGTTCGCCCTGGTGGGCGTTGAGCTGAGCGAGGCTGATCAGGTTGATGCTCTCGTCCGGGTCCAGGCCCGCCTCGGTGAAGGCGGTGCGCAGTCCTTCGTAGCGCAGGCGCACCTGTTCGATGGCGAAGGCGCCGCCGAGGAAGGTGACCCGTTCGTGGCCCAGGGCCAGCAGGTGCCGTCCGGCCGCCAGCCCGCCGGCCCGGTTGTCGACGCTGACGCTGGAGCCCACGTTCTCGGAGACGTCGCCGCGGTCCAGGGCCACCCAGTGCACGCCCTGGCGCTGCAACCACAGCAGGTCGGACAGGTCGTCGTCGACCGGCATGACCACGGCCCCCGCCACCTGTTGTTCCGCGAGCAGGCGCAGGTTGCGTCGCTGGCGCTCGGGCGACTCGGCCGAGTTGAGCAGGACGACGGCCAGGCCGGTCTCGGCGGCCTCGTCCTCGATGCCCCGTGCGACCTCGGTGAAGAACGGGTTGGTCACGTCCAGGACGAGGAGCCCCACCGAGGTGCTGCGGCCCGAGCGCAGGCTGCTGCCGAAGGAGTTGCGCACGTAGTCGAGTTCGGCGATGGCGGACTCGACCTTGGTCCTGGTCGTCTCCGCCACCAGCTGGGGCCGGTTGAGCACGTTGGAGACGGTCGCCGGGGACACCCCCGCGTGGGCGGCCACCTGCGTGATACCCGTGCGGCTCGACCTCGGGGTCCGGTTCGTGCTCTTGGGCAAGGGGGCTCCCGTGCTCTCTGGTGCGTGGGAGGCACCGGCAGTGGTCCACTGCCGGTGCCGCGTTGTTGAAACGTCTCAAACCGTTATACCCGAAACGCTCCTGCGGCCGGGGCCTGGTGGGCGGTTCGCGCGGGGGTGCCCGAAGAGTCGCTTCGCTGTATCGATCGCTGGTGACGTACTTGACGCACCCATGTGCCCCACTTAACATTCATTCCTGATTAAAACGTTTTGAGGACGCCCGTGGAGAACGGGCGCGCCCCTCCCTCACACGTGGAGACTTCTCTTGACGCAACAGCCGCCACCGGCGCCCCCGCCACTGGAACTGGTCCGTGTGGCCAAGTCCTTCGCCAGCGTGCGGGCACTGCGGGACATGTCCCTGGAGCTGCGTTCCGGGGAGATCCACGCCCTGGTCGGGGAGAACGGGGCCGGCAAGTCGACCCTGGTCAAGACGATCGCCGGCGTCCACCGCCCCGACTCCGGGTGGATCCGGGCCGACGGTGTCCCCGTCACCTTCGCCCGACCGGCCGACGCCCAACGGGCCGGTGTCGCCGTCATCCACCAGGAACCCACCCTCTTTCCCGACCTCTCCGTGGCCGAGAACATCTTCATCGGCCGCCAACCCCGCACCCGGCTGCGCACCATCGACCGTGCTCGCATGCGCCGCGAGACCGAGGAGGTCTTCAACCGCCTCGGCGTCCCACTCGGCCCCGACCACCCGGCCCGCGGACTGTCCATCGCCGATCAACAGCTCGTGGAGATCGCCAAGGCCCTCACCCGGCGGGCGAGGGTCCTGGTCATGGACGAACCCACCGCCGCCCTCTCCGGCGTGGAGGCCGAACGTCTCTTCACCGTCGCCCGCACCCTGCGCGACCAAGGCGTCGCCCTGCTGTTCATCTCCCACCGCTTCGACGAGGTCTTCGCCCTGTGCGACCGGATCACCGTCGTGCGCGACGGGTCGTTCGTCTCCTGCGACCCCGCCGCCGACCTCGACGTCGATACCGTCGTGCGCCGCATGGTCGGGCGCGGGGTCGATACCCTCTACCCCAAACAGGAGACCGAACCGGGCCGGGTCCTGCTGGAGGTCGAGGGGCTCACCCGCGGGGGCGTCTTCGACGGCATCGGCTTCACGGTCCGGGCCGGTGAGATCGTCGCGCTCGCCGGGCTCGTCGGCGCCGGCCGCAGCGAGGTCGTGCGCGCTCTCTTCGGCGTCGACCGCTACGACGCCGGCAGCGTCCGGGTCGGCGGGGCCCGGCTCGCCCAGGGCGACCCCAAGGCCGCCATGGCCGCCGGCCTGGCCCTGGTTCCCGAGGACCGGCGCGAACAGGGCCTGGTCATGGAGGCCTCCATCGCCCGCAACGCCACCTCCACCCGCCGGGGCGCGCTCAGCCGCCTGGGCCTGCTCACCTCCCGGGCCGAGGACGAGGCTTGCCGTAGCTGGGGTGAACGCCTGAGCCTGAAGTACCGGCGGCTCACCGACCCCGTCTCCACCCTCTCCGGCGGCAATCAGCAGAAGGTCGTCCTGGCCAAGTGGCTCGCCACCGGGCCCTCCGTCCTGTTCGTGGACGAACCCACCCGCGGGATCGACGTCGGAACCAAGGCCGAGGTGCACCGCCTGCTGTCCGGTCTCGCCGGAGAGGGCCTGGCGGTGGTCATGGTCTCCAGCGAGCTCCCCGAGGTCCTCGGCATGGCCGACCGGGTACTGGTCATGCACGAGGGCCGCATCACCGCTGAACTCGACCGCGACGAGGCCGACGAGGAATCGGTCATGTACGCGGCCACCGGACAACCACCCCGCGAGGCCCTCCGATGACATCGACGACAGCCCCCACGGGGCCCCGGCCCGAGGGCCCGCCCTCCGACAAGGGGACAGGCCGCGCACGCCCTCAACGCCCGGTACGCGAACTCGGCGTACTGCTGGCCGTGGTCCTGCTCGTCGCCGGAACCTGGATCCAGAACCCCGGATTCCTCTCCCAGCAGGGCGTGCGCGACCTCTTCCTCGGCGCGACCGTGCTCTCCGTGCTCGCCGTGGGCCAGGCCCTGGTCCTGATCACCAAGAACGTGGACCTCTCGGTCGGCTCGGTCATGGGCTTGTCGGCCTTCGGTACCGCCGCCCTGTTCGCGGCCTTGCCCGGGATCCCCGTCCCCCTGGCCATGGCCGCCGGGATCGGTATCGGAGCCCTGTGCGGCCTGGCCAACGGCCTGCTCGTGGCCACCGTCCAGGTGCCCGCGCTCGTGGTCACCCTGGGCACCCTCTACGCCTACCGGGGGTTCGGCCACTGGTGGGCCGACGGCGGACAGATCAACGCCCACCAGATGCCCGAGGCCTTCCTCGCCCTGGGCGGGGTCAGTGTGCTCGGGGTCCCCCTCCCCGCGGCGGTGGCCGCCGCGGTGGTCGTGGCCACCGGGTTCTACCTGGCCCGCTACCGGTCCGGCCGCGAGCTCTACGCCATCGGTTCCGACGCCCACGCCGCCCGCCTGTCCGGGATCTCCGTCGGACGGCGGGTCGTGGCCGCCTTCGCCGCCAACGGCGCCCTGGCCGGGCTGGCCGGCGTGCTCTTCACCGCCCGCTACGGCACGGTCGACTCCACCGCCGGGTTCGGCATGGAACTGGAGGTCGTGGCAGCGGCAGTGGTCGGCGGGGTCGCCATCGCGGGCGGGGTCGGAACCGTCTACGGGGCCGCGCTCGGCGCGGTCCTGCTCACCACCATCACCGCGGCCCTGCCCATCTGGCAGATCGACCAGTTCTGGCACCAGGCCGTGGTCGGCGCGCTCATCCTGTCCGCGATCGGCCTGGACCGCCTCCTGGCCCTGCGCAACGCCCGCAAGCTCGGAGGAGGCACCCATGGCCCCTGAACGCACCGCCCCCGCGCCCCGGCCCAGGGAAGAACCGGCCCCCCGGCCCGGCCGTGTGCGCTCCCTGCTCTCGGCCCGCGAGAGCCCGGTCGTGGCCGCCCTCCTGGTCTCCCTGGTCTTCGCCTCGTTCTTCCTCGACATGTTCGCGACCGGGCGCAACATGGGGTTCCTGCTGCTCAGCGTGGCCGCCATCGCCCTCATGGCCCTGCCCATGACGCTCATCGTCATCACCGGTGAGATCGACCTGTCGGTGGCCAGCACCCTGGCGCTGAGCAGCGCCACCCTCGGTGTGCTGTGGGAGGCCGGGATCCCCATCGAGACCGCACTGTTGATCTGCCTCGTGCTCGGGGCGGCACTGGGCGCCTTCAACGGGCTGCTCGTCACCGTGTTCGGCCTGCCCTCGCTGGCCGTCACCATCGGCACCATGGCCCTGTACCGCGGGCTCGCCTACGTCCTGCTCGGCGACCGCGCCGTGGCCAGCTACCCGCAGGACTGGGTCAGCGGCGTACGCGCCCCCTTCCTGGGCATCGCGGGTCTGCCCTGGATCGCCGTGGCGATCCTGGCCCTGGCCGCGCTGTTCGCCGTGCTGTTGCACGCCACCGCCATCGGCCGCTCCTTGTACGACATCGGCAACAACACCGAGGCCGCCCGTTTCACCGGTGTGCCGGTCCGGCGCACCGAGTTCTGGCTCTTCACCCTCAGCGGGACCGTCGCCTCCGGTGCCGGCGTCTTCTGGACCCTGCAGTACGGCACCTCGCGCGCCGACACCGCCTTCGGTCTGGAGTTGCAGGTCGTGGCCGCCGTCCTGCTGGGCGGGGTGTCGATCTTCGGCGGCGTCGGAACGGTCCTGGGCGTGATGAGCGGGGTCCTGCTGCTGGGCACGGTCCGCAACGCCCTCCAACTGCTCGGCGTCAGCGGCGACGTGTTGCAGATCGTCACCGGCCTCATCCTCATCGCCTCGGTGGTCGGCCCCAACCTCGTCGCCTCCCTGCGGCGCCGAATACCCGTCCCCACCATCCTCCGACCCCCGACACACCACGGAGAGAGACCATGACCGATCCGCGCCCGCGCTTCCTCCCGCTCGGCGCCCTCACGGCCGCCGTCCTGCTGACCGCGGCCTGCGGCGGCACCACCATCGACGACGCCCAGGACGAGGGCGCCGGCGGCCCCACCGGCACCTCCGACCCCGACGCCGAGATCCCCGAGGGCCTGTCCGTCGACTTCCTGCCCAAGCAGCTCAACAACCCCTTCTTCGACCTGGTCAACGCCGGCGGCGCCGAGGCCGTCGAGGAGCTCGGGGGAGAGGCCACCGAACGCGGCGCCACCGAGGCCACCGCCGACTCCCAGGTGGAGTACATCAACGCCGCGGGCCAGGTCGGCAGCGATGTCATCGTCATCGCCGCCAACGACCCCGACGCGGTCTGCCCGGCCCTGGACGAGGCCCGCGACGGCGGGGCCGTCATCGTCGGCTACGACTCGAACGCCAACTGCACCGACGTCTTCGTCAACCAGTCCTCCAACGAGCTCATCGGTCAGGCGCTGGTGGACATGGTCGACGGGCAGCTCGGCGGGGAGGGCGAGTTCGCGATCCTGTCGGCCACACCCAACGCCACCAACCAGAACGCGTGGATCGAGGAGATGGAGCAGATCCTCGACGGCGACGAGTACTCCGGCCTCGAGCTGGTCGACACCGTCTACGGCAACGACGACGACCTGGAATCCTTTCAGGAGATGCAGGGCCTGGTGCAGTCCCACCCCGACCTGGACGCCGTCGTCTCACCCACGACCGTCGGTCTGGCCGCCGCTTCGCGCTACGTCAGCGACTCCGAGTACCAGGGCGAACTCGTCGTGACCGGGCTCGGCGAACCCGGCCAGATGCGGGAGTTCGTGCACGACGGCACCGTCGAGGAGTTCGCGCTCTGGGACCCGCACGACCTCGGCTACCTCGCCGGATACACCGGCGCGGCGCTGCAGGCCGGACAGATCACCGGCGCGGAGGGTGAGACCTTCACAGCAGGCGACCTCGGCGAGTTCACCTTCGAGACCGACGGCGAGCTCGTCCTGGGCCCGCCCCTGGTCTTCGACGCCGACAACATCGACGACCACGACTTCTAGGAAGGAACCCCGTGAGTACCAGTACCGGACGCCGGCGGGTCTGCTTCGTCCTGAGGGTGCGGCCCGACCGGATCGAGGAGTACGAGGAACGGCACGCCCGCGTGTGGCCGTCGATGCGCGAGGCCCTGGCAGCCGCGGGTTGGCACAACTATTCCCTCTTCAGCGACGGCCGCGGCACGGTGATCGGGTACCTGGAGACCGACGACTTCGACCGGGCGCGCGCCGCCATGGCCGGGACCGAGGTCAACGCCTTCTGGCAAGCCGAGATGGCGCCGCTCTTCGAACCGATGGAGGGCCGCCCCGACGAGGGGATGGTCCCCCTGACCGAGATCTTCCACCTGCCCTGAACGGGCGGCCCGGGGCGCCCGTCCCCGCGGCGGGCGCCCCGGCCGGAAGGGTCAGGGCAGGGGCCCCTCGCGCGGGCGCCAGGTGTGCAGGCGCCCGCACATGCCGAACCGGTGGGGCACCGGGGCGGGGTCGGTGCGTACCACCGTCGCCTCGCCCATGATCCCTGGATCGCCCTCGGCCAGGGCCAAGAGCTGGCGGCGGGTGCGTTCGGTCTCCTCCTGCACGCTCTGTTCCCAGAGCTCCTGCCACCGCTGGACCTGCGGGCGTGCCAGCGCGGCCGCGTCACGGTGGAAGGCGTTCAACGCCCGCGGCCCCTGTTCGCGCACGGCCGCCACCAGCTCGCGGTAGCCCTGCATCGCCAGGTCACGGCGTGCGCGTGCGGCCTCGGCGAGCTCCCCCTCCGCGGCCTCGGAGGGCAGAGCGGCCGCCTCGGTGTAGGCGGCGGGGTCGGCCAGGATCTCCCGGGGGAAGGTCAGGACCGCGTCCCCGGCCTCGGGCAGCCCCGCATTCTGCATGACCACGACCAGTTCCAGGTCCTCGGCGTTGACCAGCCGGTGCACCGTACCGGGCCCGAACCACAGCACGTCGCCGGGAAAGAGCGGGTCCTCCGCGGTCCCCTCCGGGGTGAGGGTGTGCACCTGCCCGCTGCCCCCCGTCACGAGATAGGCCTCGGTCGAGGCGGTGTGCACGTGCGGGGTGCCCCCGTGCAAACCGTCCGATGCCGGCCAGCCGTAGACCCGAACCCGGCTCACGGCGGTGCTCCCGGGAAAACGCGGGGTGCTCACAGCGCGAACTCCTTCGCCAACGCGCCGCTCTCCTCGGCCGTGCAGCGGCGGTCCACGAACACCAGGCGGTGGTGCAGCGACAGCCTCTGCCCGGGCGTGAGCACGACCTCCTCGCCGAAGGCCGGGGACGGGCTCAGCACCGGTATCGGCGTCGTGCGCACGAACCATCGGATCGGTACCGGAGCGCTGCTGGAACCGGCGAGGTAGACCATGGTCGCGCCGCCGTCGATCTCGTCGTGTTCGGCGCTGAACGCGACCCAGTCCGCCTCGGCGCCCATGAGGCCGTCGCCGGTGCGGCCGTTCGAGGCGACCGCGTCCCCGCCGGTCCACGAACGCGGCCCGCGCCAGAAGAACCCGGTGTAACCCGCGTTCGGCCGTCCCGCGGTGGTCGGACTACCCAGATGCAGGTCCTGGCCCCGCACGTTGCTCAGGGCCGAGGAGAAGTCGAGCGCCCACAGGCCGCGGCCGCGGTCGACCGAGTGGAACCGGTGGCTGCGCACCTCCTCCAACCAGTGCTCCCCGGTCGAGGCCACCCAGGTGAGGTCCTCGGCGATCGTGGCCGCGCCTTCGCCGTCCTCACCGGACGAACGCAGCCGATCGTGCCGGATGCTGCCGTTGTTGTCACGCCACTGGTACCCGTCCTCGCGGGCAAAGGTCGGACCGCCCCAGAAGTTCTGGTCCGAGACGTGGGACAGGGTCATCTGCAGGCCCTTGTGCCAACGGTGGTCCGAGGGGCGGTAGCCGGTCAGCGGGGCACCGCTCAGGGTGCGTAGGGGATGCAGATAGGGCTTGGGGGACTCGGCCTGCGGGGCGTCGTCGCGCAGGACGTAGCGGGCGATGTCGACCTCTCCGACGGTGACGGCGAGGGCGTCGCCGGTCCGTGCGATGCGGGGGGTCTCAGGCATGGGCGCGCGTCTCCGTTCGTGCCAGCGCGGCCGAGGCCGCTGCCGGGTCGGGGCCGTACATGGCGTGGTGGAAGGCGTCGTCGGGGGTGAGTTCGGTGCGCCGCACGGTCGTCCCGGTCAGCGCCGAACGGTACATCCCGGCCACGAGCTCGAGGGCGCGGCGGCCGTCGTGCCCGCCGGCCGCAGGACGCCGACCCTGCTCCATCGCGTCCAGGAGTCCGGTGAGCTGGCTCTGGTGCGAGCCGCTCTCGTCCCGGGCCGGCGGCCACCACTGCGGGGCGGTTTCCTCCTCCTGCGCCGCCGGTGTCACGCGCCAGTGCGAGTTGTCGTAGCCGTACAGGTGCTCCAGCTCGACCGTGGCGTGTTCGAAGTCGAAGCGCAGGTAGCTCGTTTCCCGGGGTGAGAGCACGCTGTTGACTACCGACACGCTCGCGCCCGACTCCAGGCGCACGATCGCCATGGCCACGTCCTCGGTCCGGGTCTCGCGCGCCTTGGTCTCCATCACCGCGGTCACTTCGGACCAGTCGCCCAGCAGTGAGAACATCAGGTCCATCTGGTGGATGCCGTGCCCCATGTTCGGGCCGCCGCCCTCGGTCTCCCACCGCCCGCGCCAGGGGACCTCGAAGTAGGAGGGGCCGCGGAACCACAGAGTGTGGCACACGCCGACGAGAGGGCGCCCGAGCACGTCCTCCTCGACCAGTCGGCGCAGGTGCCGCGCTCCCGACCCGAAGCGGTGTTGGAAGACGTAACTTGCGTAGGGACCGCCCTCGCCCTCGTGGCTGCTCACCTCGTCGTACTCGGCCAGGGACAGTACCGGCGGTTTCTCGCACCACACCCAGGCCCCGGCGTCCAGGCTCGCGGCCACGGTCCCCTTGTGGTCGGCGGGGGGCGTGCCCACGACGACGAGGTCGGGGGACTCGGCGCCGAGCATGTCCTCGACGGAGGTGTAGCGGCCGGGTACGTCCCACTCCTCGGCGGTGGCCGCCACGAGGGAGGGATCGAGGTCGACCAGCGCGGTCACTGTGACACGGTCTCCCATGGCGGCCAGCGCGGGCAGGTGTGCGCCCCGGCCGATGGTGCCGCAACCGACCACGGCGGTACGTACGGGGGAGGAAGGTGGAGAATTCACTGGCGGCTCCTGGGATCCATGGAAAGCGAACGTGCGGCGGCCCTACTTGATCCCGGTCGTGGCGATGCCCTTGACCAGATATCGCTGGCCGGCGAGGAAGAACCCGAAGACCGGTCCCAGCGCCACGGCTGACAGCGCGAACAACGGCCCCCAGGAGGTGGCGGAGGTGACGTCGATGAATGTGCGCAGGGCCACGGGGACCGTGTACATGTCCGGGTCGGTCAGGAAGATCAATTGGCTGAAGAAGTCGTTCCAGGTCCAGATGAAGGTGAAGATCGTGGTCGTGGCCAGAGCCGGAAGCGACAACGGCAGGATGATCCGGCAGAAGATCCGTACGTGCCCGCACCCGTCGATGCGCGCCGCCTCGTCCAGGTCCTTGGGCAGGCCTCGGATGAACTGGACCATCAGGAAGATGAAGAAGGCGTCGGTGGCCAGGAGCTTCGGAACGATCAGCGGATAGAACGTGTTGATCCAGTCCAGCTGCGAGAACATGATGTACTGCGGCACGATCAGGACGTGGATCGGCAGCATGATGGTGCCGAGCATGAGTGCGAAGAACAGCTTCTTGCCGAAGAATTCCAGCCGGGCGAAGGCATAAGCGGCCATCGAACACCCGATGAGGTTGCCGACGATCGATCCCAGCACGACCACGGCCGAATTCCACATGTAGTGATGGAAGGGCCGGTCGAGCGCGGTCCACCCCTCCGTGTAGTTCTCCGGCGTGAAGTTCGAGGGGATCAGCCCCGGATCCCGGAAGATCTCGTCGGTCGGTTTGAAGGAACTGGAGACCATCCACAACAGCGGGTACAGCATGATCAGTCCGAAGACGATGAGGCCCGCGTGCGTCAGGTAGCGCCGCGGCGGCCGGTTCGCCGCCCGCTTCTCGGGTGTTCTCGGCCGTGTCGTCTCAGTTCTCATAATGGACCCAGTACTTGGAGGCGAGGAAGTTCACCGCGGTGAAACCACCGATGATCAGCAACAACAGCCAAGCCATGGCTGACGCGTAACCCATGTCGAAGGCGCCGAACCCCCGTTGGTAGAGGTAGAGCGTGTAGAAGAGCGTGGAGTCAGAGGGCCCGCCCGTGCCCCCGCTGACGATGAACGCCTGGGTGAAGGTCTGGAAGGCGTTGATGAGCTGCAGGACGAGGTTGAAGAAGATGATGGGGGTCAGCATCGGCACCGTGATGTGCCGGAACCGGTGCACCGGGCCCGCGCCGTCCACCGCCGCTGCCTCGTAGTACATCGCCGGTATCTGCCGCAGACCCGCCAGGAAGATGACCATCGGCGCACCGAAGGTCCACACGTTGAGCACGATGAGCGTGCCGAGCGCGTAGTCCGGGTGGGAGACCCAACCCTCGCCCTGGATCCCGACGAAGGCCAGGACCTGGTTGATCAGCCCGTCCTCGCCGAAGATCTGGCGCCACAGGATGGCCACCGCCACGCTGCCGCCGAGCAAGGAGGGCAGGTAGTAGACCGAGCGGTAGAAGGCCAGCCCTCGCAGCCCGCGGTCGAGCAGCATCGCCAGCGCCAGGGCGGCGGCGAGTTGGAGCGGGACGGAGACGAACACGTAGACGAACGTGACCCACAGCGCGCTGTGCAGCCGGGTGTCCCCCAGCATCCGCGTGTAGTTCTCCACGCCGACCCAGTCGTGTTCGCCGATCAGGTTGTAGTCGGTGAACGAGAAGTACAGGGAGGCCGCCAGGGGCCCCGCGGTGATGAGGAACAGCCCCAGGAGCCACGGGCCGAGGAACCCCAGGGCGGCGAGGTTGTCCTTGTTCTTCGGTCGGGCGCGTACTCCACGGCGGTGCTGTTCGGGCCGCGGCTCGTCGGCCGTAGGAACGGCCTCGGGCCTGTTTCTCTGTTGGGTGCTCACGCCGGTCCACCGCCTCGGGCAGCGCTCGGCGCGCTCGGCTGCGGATAGGGGGTCATGCTCGGTTTCCGCCGTTCTGGTGGGGGCAGGGAGGGACACGACGCCTCGGAAGGGCTGTTCGGGGCGGGACGGGGAGCCCGCCCCGAAGCCTGGCAAGCGCTATCCAAGGTGTGGTTTTTTTAACACCGGGCTTCGAAGGTGTCAATGGTGCGGATGGGTCGGAAACGGGAGTGTCCGCTGCTGATCGGGCTGTTTCTCGGTTCGACCGGGGGAGCGGTGGGGATTCGGGCGTCGATGCCGGGGAGGGGGATTGGGTACATCCTGTGCTGTATTATTGCCTGATATTTGGAAAGCGCTTACCCTTCTCGTGTGAGCGATTCCACCCACAGACGCAGGTACGCGATCGTCGGAACAGGCGCACGGGCGCGGATGTACACACGCGCTCTGGTGCACGAACACCGTGACCAGGGGCGGCTCGTGGCCCTCTGCGACTCCAACCGCACCCGCATGGACGTGCACAACCGGATCGTTGCCGAGGCCGGGCTGGACCCTGTGTCCGCCTACCCCGCCGATTCCTTCACCCGCATGCTCCGAGAACAGGCGGTGGAGGAGGTCATCGTCTGCACCGTCGACCGGCTGCACGCCGACTACGTCGTCGCCGCGCTGGAGGCCGGGGCCGATGCCATCACCGAAAAACCCCTGACCGCCGATCTCGAAGGGCTGCGCAGGATCAGCGAGGCCCAGGCCCGTACGGGCGGACGGGTCACGGTCGGGTTCAACTACCGCTACAACCCCGTACACCGGCGTGTACGGAGCCTCATCGCCTCCGGAGCGATCGGCGAGGTCGGATCGGTCCACTTCGAATGGTTGCTCGACGTGCGGCACGGAGCCGACTACTTCCGGCGCTGGCACCGCGACAAGGACCAGTCGGGCGGTCTCCTGGTGCACAAGGCCGGGCACCACTTCGATCTGGTCAATTGGTGGATCTCCGCCCGGCCCGAGGAGGTCTACGCCTCCGGCCGGCTGTTCTTCTACGGCCAGGAGAACGGGCTCCGGCACGGACTGGCCGGCGACTACACGCGCGGGCACGGTTCGCCGGAGGCACAGGAGGACCCCTTCGCGCTCCACATGGCCGACAGCCCTGACATGAGAGCGCTCTACCTGGAGGCCGAGCACGAGGACGGCTACCGGCGCGACCTCAACGTCTTCGGGGCCGGGATCACCATCGAGGACGACATGTCGGTGCTCGTGCGCTACGACACCGGTGCGCGCCTGAGCTACCACCTGGTGGCCTATGCGCCGTGGGAAGGGTACCGGCTCTCCATCACCGGCAGCCGGGGACGGCTGGAACTCGACATGGTCGAGTCCCCTCACACCGACACCGCGGCGCACGGCCCCGAGGCCGTGCGGGGCATGCATCCCCACCGTCCCGATGACGTCACCGCACGCCTGTGGCTGCGCAAGCACTGGCAAGCACCGGAGGAGATCCCCGTGAAGGTCGGGGAGGGAGACCACGGCGGGGGAGACGCCCACATGCTCGCGACCCTCTTCGGGCGCGTGGACGACGGGATCCGGCCTGACCACGCCGACGGCGGCCACGCCCTGGTCACCGGGCTGTGCGCCGACGCCTCCATGGCGAGCGGCCGGCCGGTGCGTGTGGACGAACTGCTCGCATGAGCCTCCGGCGGCCCCGTCCCCGGGGCCGCCGGAGGTCGCGTGTCACTCACCTCAGCAGGTGCGGTCCGCGCTGTTGTCCAGCTCCACGTTCTCCACGACGGTGTTCTCGCCGCAGGGGTCCTCCCTGACCTCCGAGTCGATCACGGTCAGGTTGGACAGGGTGATGTCGGAGTTGTTGGCGAACTCCTCCCGCGCGGCGAGGCGGATACCTCCGGGACCCTCGACGGTGCCCGCCTCGGCGGCCACGGTGACGTTGTGGCAGTTCTCGATCAGGATCGAGTCGTTGCCGGTTCCGGCGATGTCGACCCGGTCGATGGTGGCGCCGCCGCTCTCGGAGACGCAGAAGATGCCGCGTCCTCCCCCGCGGGCGGTGACCTGCCCGACGTGGACGGTGTCGCGGTACTCACCGTTGACCAGTCCGTTGCGGTTGGCCATGCGGAAGGCGGCGTACCCGCTGCCGGCGGCCACGTTCTCGGCGTCGATCACGCCGATGTCGGCGTTCTCGGAGTCGTTGAGCAGGAGTCCGGACCCGCCCACGTCGGTGGCGGTGAGCGTGCCCAGGGTGAACCCGTTGACCCCGTAGGTCTCCACGGCGTGGCTGGAGGCGCCGGTCACGTTGACGTCGTCGATGCTGATGTCGCGGGCTCCGCGCGTGTCGTCGTCGTCCCGGCTGTCGATGCGCATGCCCAGGCCGCCGGACAGGTCGAGATCGATCTGCCCGAAGCGCACGTCCTCCGAGCTCTGAACGAACACCCCGAAGTAGGGCGCTCCGGTCACGGCCAGGTGCGGGACCTCGACGTCGACCGCCTGCCGGATCCGCACGGGGGCGTGGGAGTCCCCTGCTTCCCCGGCCACGTCGAGGGAACCGCAGACCTCGAACAGGGTGTGGCTGGGCAGATCCAGCGATGCGTCGGCAGGGACCCGGCCGGAGCCGTTCACGACGACGCCTTGCTGCGCGGTGCGGGCGGGGTCGAGGGAGTCCACGGCGGCCTGCATGGCCTCCAGCAGCGCGGTCCCTTCGTGGACGACCTCTCCGGAGGCCAGAACGGTCCAGCCGATGTCGTCGTCGCCCTCGACCTCGGCCACGTATTCGCCCGATCCGCACTCGGCGGTCCCGGGGCTGCTCGCTGTCAGCTCCGGTTCGTCGCCGGGCGCGGTTTGGGCGGCGACCAGGAGCCCTGCCCCCACGGCCATCGCCGCGGGGGCGGCGATGAGCAGGGGCAGGGACGGCTTGCGGCGCCGGGTCCGTGCCCGGCCCGCGGGTTGCGGTGTGTGGTCTTCTCGTGCCATCGGGTCTCTCCTGTACGGCCCGGTGTGCGTACCGGGCGGTGAGCGGGGGTAGGAAAGCGCTTCCCGTGGAGGTGGAAGTTAGCACAGAGGGACAGCAACCGAAACGGGTGTTGCTGGCGCCCTCGGGTTCATGAATGCGACCTTCCAGGTCGGGGATGCAATGGAAACGTTTGCGCCCCCGAGGCCGAAGGAGTGGGAGTGCGGGGGTTGGCGAGAAAGCGCTTTCCGTTTAATGTCGGATCTCGTACGACCAGAGGAGCCTCCCCCGCGGTCTGCCGGTGCGGACCTCTCCGCCCGGGGCCGGGGCCTCGCGGCGGCGGCCGGCCGCGGACACAGGGCCCGCGGCCCCGGCCTGCAGCGCACACGAACCGGAAGGAGTGGGCGTGACCCACGAACGGCCCGCGCACCGGTGGATCCGGTGGCCGAACGACCCCGACCGCCCGAGGTTCGGCTACGGGGCCGACTACAACCCCGAACAGTGGCCCCGCGAGGTGTGGGAAGAAGACCTGCGTCTGATGGAGGAGGCCGGGGTCACCATCGTCTCCCTGGGGATCTTCTCCTGGGCCAGGATCCAGACCGGCCCGGACACATGGGACTTCTCCTGGCTGGATGAGCTGATGGACCGGTTGCACGAGAGCGGGATCGCCGTCGACCTGGCCACCGCCACCACCTCGCCGCCGCCGTGGCTGGTCACCGCCCACCCCGAGGTCCTTCCGGTCTCGCACTCGGGCAGGACCGTGTGGCCGGGCAGCCGGCAGCACTGGCGTCCCACGTCCCCGGTCTTCCGCGAACATGCCCTGCGCCTGACCCGTGCGCTCGCCGAACGGTACGGGCGGCATCCGGCCCTTGCGGCCTGGCACGTGTCCAACGAACTGGGCTGCCACAATCTCTACGACTACTCCGACGACGCGGCGGCCGCCTTCCGTGCCTGGCTACGCCGGCGCTACGGGGACCTGGACACCCTGAACGAGGCGTGGGGGACAGCGTTCTGGTCCCAGCACTACACCGACTGGAACCAGATCCTGCCCCCGCGAGCTGCGGCTTTCATCCCCAACCCCACACAGGACCTCGACTTCACGCGTTTCTCCAACGACGCCCTGCTCGAGCACCTGCGGGCCGAACGCGACCTGTTGCGCCGCATCACCCCCGAGATCCCGGTGACGACCAACTTCATGGTCAACCACCACACCCGGGACCTCGACTACGTGCGGTGGGCCCACGAGGTCGACTTCGTCGCCAACGACCACTACGTGCGTCTGGACGAGACCGGCCGCGACGAACTCTCCTTCTCCGCGAACCTCACGAGCGGGCTGGCGCGGGGCAGGCCGTGGTTCCTGATGGAGCACTCCACCAGCGCGGTGAACTGGAAACCCGTCAACCTCGCCAAGAGGGAGGGGCAGCTCCACCGGGACTCCCTCCTGCACCTCGCACACGGGGCCGACGCCGTCTGCTTCTTCCAGTGGAGGCAGTCGCGTGCCGGTGCGGAGAAGTACCACTCGGCGATGGTGCCGCACGCCGGCCCCGACAGCCGTGTCTTCCGCGACGTGGTCGAGCTCGGCAGGCTCCTGCGCGAGGACCTGGCCGAGGTGGCCGGTTCCGAGCGCCTCCCCGCGCGGGCGGCCGTCGTCTTCGACTACCAGTCGTGGCGGGCCGTGGAGCGCCCTTCCCTGCCCTCGGAGGAGATCGACTACCACCGGGAGGCGCTGGAGTGGTACCAAACCTTCCTCGACCTGGGGATCCGCGCGGACATCGTCCCCGTCGACGGCGGATGGGACGAGTACGACCTGGTGGTGGCGCCGCTGCTGCACATGGTCCCCGGCCACCTCGCCGACCGGGTGAACCGCTACGCCGACCGCGGCGGCCACCTCGTCACCACCTACTTCTCCGGGACCGTGGACGCCGACGACCACGTGTACCTCGGCGGCCATCCGGGCGCGTTCCGGGACCTGCTGGGGATCCGTGTGGAGGAGTTCTCCCCTCTCCCGGAGGGAGTGGCGGTCCCCCTGGACACCGGTGGCAGCGGCGACCTGTGGACCGAGGAGGCCACCGTCACCGGCCGGGACGTGCAGACGCTCGCGCGCTACGGCGACGGACCCCTCCGAGGGCGGCCCGCCCTCACCCTGCGCCGGATCCCGGGAGGCGGAACCGCTTCCTACACCACGACCCGGCTCTCGGCCCGAGCACGGCGCGGGTTCCTGCTGCGGATCACCGATGAGGCCGGGGTCGGCTCCGAACTCCCCGAACCCCTGCGCGGGTGCGTGGAACTGGCCGTTCGCACCGCGGAGGGCGCCGAGTACTGGTTCTTGTCCAACCGCACGGACGAGGGCGTGGTCCTCGCCGACCTGCCCGGAACCCCCTTGACCGGTACCGCCGGTGCGCACCTGCCTCCCGACGGGGTGGCGGTGCTGCGCGTGGAGCGTCCGTGAAACCCGGCCCGGCCCCTGGTCGGGCCCCTCATCCCCTGACCGATCACGACCCGATGGAGGCTGATCGACCGTGCCCACCCCCCGCAGGGCGTTGCGAAGCGCAGGTGTGCTCGCAACCGGAGTGAGCGTGCTGCTGGCGGCCGGCGCCGCACACGCGCCGGCCGAGCAGGACCGGCGAACGTACACCCGGATGGAACACCTCGACCGGGGTCTCGTGGCCGTGGAATCGGACGAAGGTGTCCTCCTGAGCTGGCGCTTGCTCGGCGACGAGGTCGACGGGCGGGGCGAAGCCGGTATGGAGGGCCCGGCCTTCGAGGTCCTCCGGGACGGCGAGTCCATCGCCGTGGTCGAGGACAGCACCAACCACCTGGACGAGGACGGCGGTGCCGGATCCTCCTACACGGTCGCCCCCGTGGGACAGGAGGGACCCGAGGGCGAGACCTCGGTCTGGGAGGAGGGCTTCCACGAGATCGGTCTGCAGCCTCCCGAGGGCGGTACGAGCCCGGACGGGGTGGAGTACGAGTACACCGCCAACGACGTGAGCGTGGGTGACGTGCTCGGCGACGGGCAGTACGAGTTCGTCGTCAAGTGGGACCCGTCCAACTCCAAGGACAACTCGCACACCGGGTACACCGGCAACGTCCTCATCGACACGTACACGCTCGAAGGGGAGCTGCTGAACCGTGTCGACCTCGGGCACAACATCCGTGCCGGGGCCCATTACACGCAGTTCCTGGTATACGACTTCGACGGTGACGGCCGCGCGGAACTGATGTTCAGGACCGCGCCGGGCACGCGGACCGTCGAACTGGACGGGGACGGGCGGGAGACCGGTTCCGAATACATCACCATGCCGGAGGAGGACCTGGAGGCCGGCCACTCCCACCGGGACGACCACCGCTTCGGTGCCGACGACTACTACGAGCACCTCGTGGAGATGTTCCGGAACTGGCACACCGAGCCCGAGGTCAGGAGCGGCCAGTGGCCTCGGACGTTGGAGGAGGCCTTCGGAGGGGAACCGCGCCACGACTACCCGTTGGGTGAGGACGAGGCCCGGGAACTCGCCGACTTCTTCATCGACGAGTACGCCCCTGACAAGAGCGAGAACAACGACCTGCGCGGATTCGAAGGGTTCGTCCTCGACGGCCCCGAGTACCTGACCGTCTTCGACGGCGAGAGCGGCGCGGAACTGGACACCGTGCGCTACGAGCCCGAGCGAGGCGACGACGGTCTCCGCTGGGGCGACTACGCGATGGAACGCATCGAACCCGCCAACCGGGTGGACCGGTTCCTGGCGGGCGTGGCCCACCTCGACGGGACCGAGCCCTCAGCGGTCTTCGCGCGCGGTTACTACACCCGTTCGGCCGTCGTCGCCTACGACTTCGACGGCAAGCGTATTCAGAAGCGATGGTCCGCCGACAGCGGGCACGTCGAGATGGACAACCCCTTCGACGACGACGGCATCCACATGCGGGACGCGGCCGACCCGGAGCTGGGTGCCTTGGCCGGGCAGGGTTTCCATTCCTTGAGCGTGGCCGACGTGGACGGCGACGGACACCAGGAGGTCGTCCACGGTTCGGCCGTCCTCGACCACGACGGGTCCCTGCTCTACTCCTCCTGCGACGGGAGCCCGGCCGTGGACGGGGAGGAGTGCGTCGGGTTCGGCCACGGGGACGCCCTGCACGTGGGCGACTTCGATCCGGACCGGGACGGGCTGGAGATCTGGTCGGTGCACGAGGACTCGGCGGCTCCCTACGGGTACGCCATGCGTGACGCCGAGACGGGCGACGTACTCTTCGGTGAATTCATGGGCGGTGACGTGGGCCGGGGGATGGTCGGTGACATCGACCCCGACCGACCCGGCGTGGAGGCCTGGTACGAGATGGGTCCGGGCGAGGGCGAGGCCGGGCTGCACGCGGCCGGCGGCGAGTTCCTGGGCGAGGACGTGCCGGGAACCAACATGAGCATCCGGTGGTCGGCGGACATGACCACCCAGACCGTGCACGGTACCGACACCGGGGACGGTTCCGAACCGCCCCGGATCGAGGACTGGGGCCGGGGCACGCTCCTGACGGCCGAGGGCACGCTGACCAGCAACGGGACCAAGGGGAACCCGGCCCTGGTGGCGGACGTGCTCGGTGACTGGCGTGAGGAGTTGGTGGTGCGCACCGAGGACGGTTCGGCGCTGCGCATCTACAGCAGCCCCGAGGTCACCGACCGCAAGGTTCACACCTTGATGCACGACCCGCAGTACCGCGTGGGTGTGGCGTGGCAGCAGACGGCCTACAACCAGCCCTCCCACCCCTCGTTCATGCTCGCCTCGAGCACCGACTGGTCGCAGGTGCCCGAGCCGCAGATCCGCTACCCCGACTAGGAAACGGGTGCGGCCCGGGACCCGTGCACGGATCCCGGGCCGCACCGGGCCCTGCTCCTCCTCCCCGATCCCGGGCTGGCGTCAGCCGTCGGGGTGGATTAGCCTGGAAAGCGCTTTCACAGAAAGGTGGTATCGACCCATGACCGTCCAGACACTGGGTGTCGCCATGAACGGCGTCACCGGCAGAATGGGCTACCGGCAGCACCTGAGCCGGTCCGTGCTGGAGATCCGCGACGCCGGCGGGGTGGAGCTGCCCGACGGAACCCGGGTGGTACCCGAACCCGTGCTCGTCGGCCGCTCGCCCGAGAAGCTGCGCACGATCGCCGAGCGCCACGGCATCGAACGCTGGACCACCGACCTGGACTCCGTGCTCTCCGACGACGGCGTCCCCCTCTACTTCGACGCCCAGATCACGCACGCCCGCGAGCCCGCGGCCCGCGCCGCCATCGCCGCCGGCAAGCACATCTACACCGAGAAGCCCGCCGCCGCGACCCTTGATGAGGCGCTCGAACTGGCCGAACTGGCCGAACAGGCCGGCGTGCGCAACGGCGTGGTCCAGGACAAGCTGTTCCTGCCCGGCCTGCTCAAGCTCCGCCGCCTCATCGACAGCGGATTCTTCGGCAAGATCCTGTCGGTGCGCGGCGAGTTCGGCTACTGGGTCTTCGAGGGCGACTGGCAGCCCGGTCAGCGCCCCAGCTGGAACTACCGTTCCGAGGACGGCGGCGGCATCGTGCTCGACATGTTCCCGCACTGGCACTACGTCCTGGAGCACCTCTTCGGCGCCGTACACACGGTCACCGCCCGCACCGCCACCCACATCCCCCGCCGCTGGGGCGAAAGCGGCGAGCCCTACGAGGCCACCGCCGACGACGCCGCCTACGGCATCTTCGACATCGAGGGCGGCATCATCGCCCAGATCAACTCCTCCTGGAGCGTGCGGGTCGACCGCGACGAGCTCGTGGAGTTCCAGGTCGACGGCACCGAGGGCAGCGCCGTCGCCGGGCTGCGCGGCTGCCGCATCCAGCACCGCACCGCCACCCCCAAGGCGGTCTGGGACCCCGACGTCGCCGACCCCGTCGACCACCGCGCCGGCTGGGCCGAGGTCCCCGACAACCGCGAGTTCCCCAACGGGTTCCGCGCCCAGTGGGAAAACTTCCTGCGCCACGTGGCGGCCGGGACCCCCTTCCCCCACGACCTGCTCTCCGGCGCCCGCGGCCTGCAGATGGCCGAGGCGGGCCTGCGCTCGGCCCGTACCGGCGAACGCATCGTCCTCGACGAGGTCACGAACACATGAACACACTGAACCTGCCCACGCAGAACGGAACCACCGCCCCCCACACCCTCACCGGAACCCCGCTCGGGGCCGCGCCCGTACCGGCCCCGCGCACCCGCACCGCCTACGCCGCCGCCCACGTGGTCGCCGACCCCCGGGCGAACAACGCCCCCGGCGACCCCGCCGTCCTCGACTGGGACCGCACGTTGGCCTTCCGCCACCACCTGTGGGACCAGGGCCTCGGGGTCGCCGACGCCATGGACACCGCCCAACGCGGCATGGGTCTGGACTGGGCCGCCACCGCCGAGCTCGTCCGCCGCTCCGGCAAGGAGGCCGCGGCACGATCGGCCCCCCTGGCCTGCGGCGTCAACACCGACCAGCTCACCGGCCCCGCCCCCGGCCTCGACGGGATCCTGGACGCCTACCGCGAGCAGCTCCGAGTGATCACCGAGGCGGGCGCGACCCCCGTGATCATGGCCTCGCGCGCCCTCGCGGCAGCGGCCGAGGGCCCCGCCGACTACACACGGGTCTACGGCGCCCTGCTGTCGGAGACCGAGCGGCCGGTCCTCCTGCACTGGCTCGGCACCGCCTTCGACCCCGCCCTCGAGGGATACTGGGGATACGCCGATCCGGCCGACGCCGTCGAACCGGTCGCCGAACTCATCACCGAGCACGCCGACGCGGTCGAGGGCATCAAGGTCTCGCTGCTCGACACCGCACACGAAATCCGCCTGCGCCGCCTTCTGCCCGACGGGGTACGCCTGTACACCGGCGACGACTTCCACTACCCCGAACTCATCGAGGGCGACGAACAGGGCCACTCCGATGCCCTGCTCGGCATCTTCGCCGCGATCGCACCGGCCGCCTCGCGGGCCCTGGCCGCGCTCGACGAGGGCGACACCGCCCGGTTCCGGGAGATCCTCGACCCCACCGTGCCGCTGTCCCGGCACCTGTTCGCCGTGCCCACCTACTACTACAAGACCGGCATCACCTTCCTGGCCTGGCTCAACGGCCACCAGGACGGCTTCCACATGGTCGCGGGCCTGCACAGCGGACGCAGCCTGCCCCACCTGTCCGAGGTCCTCCGCCTGGCCGACCGCGCCGGGCTCCTGGACGACCCCGACCGCGCCGCCGCCCGCATGCGCTCCCTCCTGGAGGTCTCGGGGGTGCCGCAGTGAACACCCGCACCGGAACCCCCGCCCCGGCCGAGCCGGAACCCGTGGACATCCCGTCCGGCAGGCCTGCCGACCTGCCTACCCCGGCCCCCGGCGACCCCAGGATCGAACGGCTCTCGCTCAACCAGGCCACGGTCAAGCGGGCCGACCTCGCCCGGGCCGTCGACGGATGCCTGCGCGCCGGCGTTCCCTCGATCGGCCTGTGGAGAGAACACGTCGCGGAGGCAGGACAGGAACGTGCAGAACGCATGGTGCGAGAGGCGGGCCTGCGCGTGTCCTCCTACTGCCGGGGCGGATTCCTGACCGACCCGGCCCGCACCGAGCAGGCACGCGAGTCCAACCTGCGCGCCATCGACGAGGCGGCCGCCTTCGGCGCGGCCACACTCGTCCTGGTGGTGGGCGGCCTGCCCGACGGAGAACGGGACCTGCGCGCCACCCGCGCCCGCATGGCCGAGGAACTGGAGTACCTCGTGCCCCGCGCGGCCGACCGCGGGGTCAAACTCGGCCTGGAACCCCTGCACCCCATGTTCTGCGCCGACCGCGCGGTGCTGTCCACCCTGGGCCAGGCGCTCGACCTCGCCAAGTGGTTCCCGCCCGAGACGGTGGGAGTGGTCGTGGACACCTACCACCTCTGGTGGGACCCGGACGTGTATCACCACATCGAACGGGCCGGGGCCCTCGGGCGCATCGCCTCCTTCCAGGTCTGCGACTGGCTCACCCCGATCCCCGACGACCCCCTGCTGGGCCGGGGCATGGTCGGCGACGGACACATCGACGTCCGTTCCCTGCACCGTGCCGTCCGGCGGGCCGGCTACGAGGGCGACGTGGAGGTGGAGATCTTCAACGCCGACGTCTGGGCGGCCGACAGCGACCAGGTCATCGACACGATGGTGCGCAGGCACGTGCAGTACGTGCTGTGAGGAGGTGGCGAGGGCCATGAGAGTCACCCGTGTGCGTGCGTTCCTGCGGCGACTGCGGCTGCACCGGGCCTGGGACGGCGGGGTCGATCGCAACGACGTGGTCGTGGTCCGTGTCGAGACCGACACCGGACCGACCGGGACCGGGTTCTCCTGGACCCCCGTCGTCGGAGGCAGAGCGGTCGAAGCCCTGGTCAACGCCGACCTGGCGCCGCTGTTGGAGGGCCGCCGCGCCCACCCGTGCCTGTGGGAGGAACTCCACTGGTCGCTGCGCGAGGCCGGCACCAGCGGGTTGACTCTCATGGCTCTGGCCGGGGTGGACATCGCCCTGTGGGACCTGGCCGGGAAGGCAGCGAACCTGCCGCTGGCCGAACTCATCGGCCGGCGCCGCGACCGTGTGGCCGCCTACGGCAGCGGCGTCAACCTCGACCGTTGCCTGCCCGACCTCCTCGCCCAGGTGCGTTCCTGGACCGAGGCCGGGCACCACGCCGTCAAGATCAAGGTGGGCTCGGCCGAGACCGGGCGCGACCTGGACAGGGTCGCCGCGGTGCGCGACCTCGTCGGTCCTGAACGCCTGCTCATGGTCGACGCCAACCAGCGCTGGGACGTGCCCGGTGCCCTGCGGGCCCTGGGCGGTCTGACCGAGCACGACCCCCTGTTCGTGGAGGAGCCGCTGCCGGCCGGCGACCTGGCGGCCCACGTACGGCTGCGTGCGCGCACCGACGTGCCCTTCGCCCTGGGGGAGAACCTGCGCACCGTCGAGGAGTTCGAACGCTATCTCGACGAGGGGGCCTGCGACGTGGTCCAACCCAACGTGGTCAGGGTCGGGGGCATCACCCCGTTCCTGCGCATCGCCGAGCTGGCCGCCCGGCGCAGCGTTCCCGTGGCCCCGCACCTGCTCCCGGAACTGTCCGGGCAACTGGCCCTGTGCCTGCCGAGAGTGGCCATGGTGGAGGACATCGACCAGGGGTCCTTCGCGGCGTTGGGCGCACTGGCCGCACCGAGCGGGGTGTGTATCGAGAACGGGTGGCTGCGAGCCGACACCGCGCCGGGCCACGGTCTGGTCCTCGCCGGCCCCGGTGAGGACCCCACGGGTTGAGCGGGCCCCGGTCCTCCGCCCAGGACGGTCAGGCGGGGGGCCGGGTACTCTCCCGGATGAGCACCTCGCCGTGCACGTCGATCAGTCGCGGCTCCTCCCGTTCCTCACGGGCCAACACCAATTCGGCCGCTTGCCGGCCCATCTGCTCCAGCGGCAGGCGCACCGTGGTCAGCGAGGGCGTCAGGTCCCGCAACGTCGGGATGTCGTCGAAACCGGCCACCGAGAGCTGCTCGGGCACCCGCACCCCGAGCTCGCGCAGCGCGGCGATCGCACCGGTGGCCATCACGTCGTTGACCGCGAACAGGCAGGTCGCCTCCGTGCCCAGCATCATCAGCCGACGCGTCGAGGCGTAACCGCCGTCCCGGGTGAAGTCCCCGTGCATGACGTCCTGGTAGTCGGGCTCCAGGCCGGCGGCGGACAGCGCCGAATGGAAACCGTCCATGCGCTCCCGCGCCGTGCTCAGGTTGTTGGGGCCGGCCAGGAGCGCGAACTTGCGGTGCCCCTGCTCGATCAGGCTGCGGGCCAACTCGGCCGCGCCGGCGTGGTTGTCGGGCGAGACGGTGTCGGCCGGCAGGACCGGCTGGGACACACACGCCACGCGCCCGCCCTGGCGGCGGAACAACTCGATCTCCCGCGTGAGAGCCTCGGTGCTCTTGCTGTCGGTGGAACGGGACCCGACCAGCACCACCGCCTTGGCCCGGTGCGAGCGCAATGCGGCCAGGATCGTGCTCTCCTTGCTGGGGGAACGGTCGGTCGTGCCCAGCACCACGACCAGGCCGTGTTCCTCCACCGTCTGGGTGACACCAGCGGCCACGGACGAGAAGTACGGGTCGGCGATGTCGTGCACGACCAGGCCCACCAAGGAACTGGAGTTGCGTGCCAGCGACTGCGCCGAGGCGTTGGGCAGGTACCCCAGCGCCCGGGCGCTCGATGTCACCCGTTCACGCAATTCCCCACTGACCTGGCGGGTGCTGGTGCTCCCGTTGAGGACCCTCGAAGCGGTCGCCAAGGACACACCTGCCGCCTCGGCCACCTGCCCCAGAGTCACGTACCCCGAACTCAACCCCTGCGTCCTTACAACTCGTGCCGATGGGAAATCGCTTCCCACATTAACCGAACCCGTGCGTGCGCCCCTCCTGGTCAATCCCCGGTACGCAGCCGGGAACGCCACGTCCCTTCCGGGCGCCACCCGAGCTCGGCGCGGGCGCGCTCGGAGGAGAAGACGGCCCGTCCGTCGGCCAGGGCCCCGGCGAAGGGCGCCGTGGCCGGGTGCAGGCGGGCCAGGAGCGTGTCCACGGGCCCGGGGCAGAGCGGGTCGGGCGCGACGGCGTTGTACACGCCCCCGTTGCGCGCCCGGTCCGGGTTCTCGACGAGCAGGGCGATCAGGAGCGCCGCGTCCTCGGCGTCCACGTAGTTGAACAAGGACGCACCGGCCAGGGCAGGGTCGCGGAGGCGCTCGCGGACGGTGTGGCCCTGCTGGGTGAGGGCCCCGTCCCATTCCTCGGGGGTGATCACGTACCCCGGGCGGACGGCGGAGAGGACACACCCGTCCGAACTCCGGGCGAGGGCGCGCACGGTCTCCTCCACCACCGCCTTGCTCAGGCCGTAGGCGTGCCAGGGGGCGATCGGGTGCTCCTCGTCCAGGGGCAACCGCAGCGGGGCCCAGGACGGGTGGTTGTAGCCGTAGACCGTGGGGCTGGAGGCCGCCACCGCACACTGCGCCCCCGCCGCTGTGGCCTCGGACAGTACCGACCAGGCCAGGGCCGTGTTCACGGTCAGGGTGCGCTCGTCCGGTTCGCCGAAGGGGACGGCGATCCCGGCCAGGTGCACGACCGCCTCCGGTGCGCTCTCCCGGAACAGGGCGGTGCGCGCCGACAGATCCATCAGGTCCGCGGTGCGCTGGAAGACCCCCGCGACGGCAGCGCCGGGACGGGCGTCCACGGAGACCGTCTCGTGCCCCCGCGCGGCGAGGACCGCCACGGTGCTGCGGCCGAGGCGTCCGGATCCTCCGGTGACGAGTACGCGCATGGAGCGCTCCTTTCGGGGCCCCGGGACGGGGCGGAGAGGCGGGTCAGGCCACGGGGCCGGCGGGGGCGCGGGGGTCGCCGGCGGGCGGCCGCGCCCAGGGCGCCCCGAGCTCGCTGAACAGGGACAGCGACTCCGCGCTGCGATGGACCAGTTCGGTGATCCCGTGCACGGTCCGGTGGGTGTGTCCGTCCTCCTGCCACACTTTCTGGTGGCGGGCCCCGATGGGCCGGGGGGCGGGGGCGGTGCGCACGGCCTCCAACGCGTGCGCGAAGCCGCGGGTGGCTGAGAGGGGACAGGTCAGCGGCGTGCCCTCGCGCAGGTGAGCCACGAGGTCGTCCACGAGACCGAACCGGGGGTGGACCGTCGTGTGCGGGGCCCGGCCCTCCCTGCGCAGGGTGAGGCGGTCCTCGGTGTACTCCAGGTCGATCCGTCCGCGGGTCCCGTGCACGCTCAGGACCGGGGGCGGATCGCCGGGGGCGCACAGCGTCACCGCCACGGTGATGGGGACGCCCTCCCGTGTGTGCAGTCTCAGCGCCGAGGTGTCGTCGCTCTCGATCGGGTGCGCACGGTAGAGCTCCACCTCGGTCGATCGGGGCGCACGGTGCCCTTCCCCGGCCAGGGCCAGGGACGTGGCGACCGCGTGGGCGAAGGGGTTGGTGAGAGCGCCGTCCACCACGTCGCGGCCCTCCATCCGGCGGCGGCCCGCCCAGGGGGCGCGTGCGTAGTAGGCAGAGGTGCGTTTCCAGGTGCCGGCGGCCCCGATACCGCGGAGCTCGCCCACCGCGCCCGTGCCGAGGAGCCGGCGCACCTCGCCGACCGCCCCGGAGCCCAGGCTCTGGAAACCGATCTGGCACGCGAGCCCGGACCCTTCCAGGGCCTCGGCGAGACGGTCGAACTCGGTGAGGGAGGCGGTGGAGGGCTTCTCCAGCATCAGGTGGGAGCCGTGTTTCAGGGCGGTGAGGGCCAGGGGCAGGTGGGTGTGGATCGGCGTGGCGATCACGGTGATCCGGGCGCCGGTGCGCTCCAGGGCCTCGTCCAGGTCGGTGAAGCAGGGAAGAGGACCGTGGCCCTCGAGCTCGTCGTCGGGGGCGGGAGGGTGAGGGTCGCACAGACCCACGAGGCCGACGTCGCCGCGGCGTACGAGGGGCAGGAGTGAACGCAGGTACATGCGCCCGTAACCGTGCACACCCACGAGGAGGATGGGTACCGGGCCCGGGGGCAGGGGGTGTTGCGGGGCGGGGGTGTGGGGGTCCGGGGTCCGAGGGGGTTCGCCATGTCGCACGAACAGGATGGTAAGCGCTTGCCGAGGGTCGGGCAAGGCACGTCACGATCCGCGGGGGAGCGGGCAGGCGTGTGTGGGGCCCGTCCGCGCGGGGTGGCAGTGGGGCTCTCCGGGGGCGGGTCGCCGGTGGGGCGGCCTCCGAGATCTCGGCACCCCCTTGGTTCCGCAGCCCGTGATGCCTGCGGTCAGAGCCGCCGCGGGCCGGATTCCAGCGCCCCTGCCATCATTGACACGGGTCAGAATTTGGTGTTAAAAAGCAGGAAATTCAGGATGGATAGCGCTTACCAGACTGAATCCGAGAACCCTTGACCGGTAGCCCTGTCCTCGTGGTCCCCGCACGCGAGGTCCAGTCCCCCCGTCCGCCCTTTGATCGAAGGGATCCCTCATGCCCCCACGATTCCGCGCACGCCCGCTCCTCCGAGTGGCTGCCGCCGGGAGCGCGCTCGCACTCTTGGCCACCGCTTGTGGCGATGGGGACGACGGCACGGTCGAACTCCGCTTCTCCTGGTGGGGATCGGACAGCCGCCATGAGGCGCTCCAGGAGGTCATCGCCGACTTCGAGGCCGAGAACCCCGGGATCTCGGTGTCGGGCGACTACACCGACTGGAGCAACTACTGGGACCGGTTGGCCACCAACACCGCGGCCAACGACTCACCCGACATCATCATGCAGGACGACGCCTACCTGAGTGAGTACGCCGACCGGGGCGCTCTGTACGACCTCACGGAGCTGGAAACACTCGACCTCTCGGAGATGGACCCGCTGATGGCCGAGAGCGGTGTGACCGAGGACGGTACCACCGGGGCCGTGGGCGGGGTGAACGCCATGACCATCGCGGCCGACCCGCAGGCCTTCGAGGAGGCCGGGGTGGACATGCCCGACGACGAGAACTGGACCTGGGGCGAGTACGCCGAGATCTCCGAGGAGATCACCGACGCCACCGACGGGGAGATCATCGGTACCCAGGGCCCCGGTAACGAGAACGTCTTCCAGATCTACGCCCGCCAGCACGGGGAGAACCTCTTCGACGAGAACGGGGAGATCGCCTACAGCGACGAGACCCTCACCTCCTGGTACGAGTTCAACGAGCGTTTGATCGAGGAGGGCATCCAGCCCAGCGCTTCCCGGAGCGTCGAACTCGCCGCGGCCGGCCCCGAGCAGTCCCTCGTGGGGATGAACGAAGGCGCGATGGCCTTCTTCTGGAGCAACCAGCTCGTGGCCCTCGAATCCGCCTCAGGACGCGATCTGGAGCTCCTGCGGATGCCCGGGGAGGCCGAGTTCGAGCGCACCGGGCTCTTCTACAAGCCGAGCATCTACTACTCGGTCGCGGCCGGCAGCGACCACCCCGAGGAAGCGGGCCAGTTCGTGGACTACCTCCTCAACGACCCCGCCTCCGCGCGGGTGGTCCAGGGCGAGCTCGGTATCCCCGCCAACCTCGAGGTCCGCGACGCGATCGTCGACGACCTGGGCCAGGCCGACACCAAGGCGACGGAGTTCATCGACGAGATCGAGGACTCCATCGTCGACGGCAACCCGCCGCAGCCCATCGGTGCGGGCGAGGTCGTCGACATCAACCTCCGTGTCATGGAGGACCTCGGGTTCGGCAACGCCACCCCCGAGCAGGCGAGCGAGCAGTTCACCTCCGCGGTGCAGGAGGCCACCGAACCCTCCGGCACCTGAGCCGGAACCCAGGGCGGCCCGACCGACCTACGCCCCCTCACGGTCGATCGGGCCGCCCCGCAGCACGCCTGCAGGCGTGCTCGAGCAGCACCGACACCAGGTCCGCCAGCGCCAACGCGCCCTCGGGATGGTCGGCGCGATGCGGCAGCCGCCGCAGCGGCCCCACCCGGTCCAGCGCCACACTCTCGCGGGCCAGGACGAAGACCAACACCAGGAACGCTGCCCGTGCGTTGCCGTCGCTGAAGGGATGGAAGAAGCACACGTCCAGGTAGGCGCGGGCGGCGCGTGCCGGCAGAGCGGGGGAGGGGGCGGCGGTCTCGGCCAGACACGCGTCGAACAGGCCGGTCAGGTCGGTGCCGTAGCGCTCGCGCCCGCCTTTGGCGAAGGCCGAACCCCGGCGGAACCCCACCGCGGACGTGCCCAGGACCGACCGCTGCCAGGAGGCGACCCGGGCGAACTCCAGAGGCGCCCCCACGGCGGCGTCAGAACGTGCGTGTTCCAGCGCGGCGAGCATCCCCGCCGCGCGCTCGGGGGACCGGGCCGCGTCGAAGGCCCGCACGTCGTCGGCCGCGCCGTCCCGGGCCGGAGCGACAAGTGTGTGGGTGGCGGGGCGCGTGTGTTCCCAGGGGACGGTGTCGCGCACGGTGAGCCACAGGCGCAGGTGGTCGGTGCTCACGTGCGCCCCTGTTTCTCCCACGGTGCGGCGGCCACCTGCCGGGCGACCTCCTGCACGGCGGAGTCCCCCGGCACGATCCAGCTCTCGAACGAGCCCTCGAGGATCAGCTCCGTCCACTCGACGGCCGTGTCCAACGAGAGGCCCCACATGGTCAGATACCAGGTCAGGGCCTGGGCGCAGTGCATGTACCAGGCCTCCGCTCCCTGCGTACGCTCGACGACGCGGGTGGTGATGACGGTCGCGGCGCGCTCCCACACGTCCGCGCGGTCGCCGCTGCCCATGGGGTGGCGTTCGTAGATCTCGCCCAGTTCCTCCAGCCAGGCGCGCCACTCGCACAGGGAGGCCGCCACCCGGTCGAGGGTCTGCTCCGGGGTGGTCACCGAGTCCGTGGGGCAGCACCAGCTGAACACCGCACCCCCACTGCCCTCGGCGGAGTAGCCCCAGCCGAGGACCCAGGGCCCGAAGCGTTCGTGCAGGGCGCGGGTCATCTCCCCGGTCCAGGGCCCGGCGAACTCCCGGCCCCACGCGATGCGCTCCCAGATGTCGGTGCCCTCGGGAGGGGGCGGCACGTGAGCCGCCGGGGCCAGGGCGCCGACCTCGGCGCGTGCGGTCGCGGGGTCGAAGGGGTGGGTGCGGGGGTCGATCTCGCTCCAACGGAGATCGTGGAGCTTGGGGAGTTCGTCGCGTCGGGGGGTCATGTGCCGAGCCTGCCGAACCGGCTGCGTGCGTCGCAACCGGGTTCCGGGTCGGGGCGCCGGGAGCACGCGGGAGCCGGAACCGGGCCCGGGCGCTCGGGTGTTCGAGGGTTCCTGGACGGTAAAGACTCCTCAGGGGTTCTCCCAGGTGCCGGTGCCGCGTGTCTACGGTGGCCGTGCGACCGCCCGGGTGCCTCTTCGGTGCGGGGCGGGCCGCACGGCCGTGCGAACGAGGGGGGAACCATGCGCGGTGTCGTGACGTACGGGTCGAGGAAGACGAGCCTTGCCGTGTTGGGCGCGCGGTTCGGAGAGCGCTCGGGCGAGGTCGAACAGGTGGGCGCGTTCGACCCCGTCCGGTTGCAGCGCTCCCGCGATCGCCTCCAGGCCACTGTCGCAGGCCCTGGCGATGGTGCCTCTCTCGGGCGGGTACCTCCGACCTGCGCAGAAAGAGACGCCCCGGGCCGAGCCCGGGACGATCATGGCGGAGCCGGTCGCGCACTCAGACGTGCGGGTCTTCGCCGGTGTCGGAGTGTGAGACCCCGGGGATGAGGGGTTCCGTGTAGGACAGCTTGATCTCCTTGAACGCTCCAGTCCTGCGCACGCCTTCCGAAGGTCCGTCATTGTCGAGGACGATGACTTGACCCTTGCCGCGGACCATGAGGTGGGTGCCCGCGCTGGAAGCACGCTGGTACAGGCGGTCCGAGAGGTTTTTGTCCTCGGCGTTTGCTCCGATGTTCTTGCGGATCGCATCCACTACCAGGAAGCACGGAAGGAGCGGCTTTTCCCCGTAATCGATGGTCAATCGGGTGCTGAAAGCGAGCAGGGCGAAACTGTAGGCAACGTTGACGGCGGCCTTCGTGCCACCACCGAGCTGCTCGAATTCCTGGCCGTCGATCAGTGGGAGATAGCTCTTGCGGTCGAGAGTTGCCGAACCAACGAACCAGGGAAGATCGATATTCTTGACTTCCTCGTAGAAGTACTCTTCCAGTTCGTCCAGAGTCACCTCTCGATCGACAATCTGCGCCCGCACGGTCTTCAGCTTACGCTCGACCTGTTTAGCCTCGGCCTTTGCGGCATCGGCTCCGGCGAACAGGTCGCGGAGTGCCTCGATCCTTGGCGTGAGTTGATCCAGGCGCTCACGGTAGGCGGACTTCTTGTTCGACAGCTCTTCGATGGAAGCGCGGGTATCGTGCGGTTCGTTCGCTTCGTGTTCCTGTAGAGCCTGCCGTGCCTGGTCGAGTGCGGTTGAGGCTCGGGGGAATTCTTCGTCCGTGTTGACCGAGCCGACCGGCCCGCGGGTAGGTATCGGCGTCTTCCGTGGCTTTATCTGCAAGCACAGGTCACATGCACCTGCGTCGGCTCGGCCGGACCGGACCCCCTGTCCGCAGGCAGGGCACGATACGGGTGCATGGCCGGAATGATCGAGAGTTCCGGGTACAGGCTTCATGTCCTGCCGTTCGATCGCAGCTGCTGCTCTCGCCCAGGCCTTTCGGGCGCCGTCGTGCTCGTTCCGCAGTACCGTGCGTTTCTTCTCCCAGTCGGCCACATGTGATCGGAGAGGGGCCAGCTCCGAGGTGACGCGTTCGAGTTCCCGCTCAGCCTCCCTGTGCTCGGCGGCCGCCTGATCGGGTGAGGTCCCGGACTCAGCGAAGAACGCCTGAACACTCTGCACCGTGCTCTTCTGTTCGCGGATGATCTTCCGGGACTCGCTGAGTTTCGCTTCCAGCAGGCGTTCGTCGGTGCTGCTGAGGCCGAAGAGCAGTTCGAAGAGGGCCTTGCGGGCCGACGCGCGGCCACCGGCGTGCAGGATTACCTGGCGGTCTAGTTCGGACTGTGTGCGATACAGGTACTGCCATAGGTCGGTGAAGGTCAGTCGGGTCCTTTCTGCGCCGAGGGCCCGGATCGCGTCAGGGTCGATGGCCTGCTTGAGGTGGAGCTCGGTGAGGATCCAGTCGGAAAAGGAAGGCTGCGAGGGGTCGCCGTTCTTCTTCACCGATAGGCTCGCGACGAATTCGTGGCCGATGTTCGTGACCTCGATATCTGCTCCTGCCGCTCCGAGGGAGCGGTGCAGGATGTACTCGGAGTTCCCGATTCGGACATGAAGTTCGCATTTGGTGACGAAGTCTCCGAACGCCTTTTTCCACCTGACCTTCTGCCCCATGCAGTAGGATATCGCGTCGGCCAGGGACGTTTTTCCGGTGTTCGTGGGCCCGTGTACCGCGACAAAGGAATGATCGAGGTCGAAGGTCCGTCCCCCTCGTGGTCCGTGGATCGTCAGTGAGATGACGCGCATACCCAGCATCGGGTCCTCCTCCTGTGTCGACCGTGATGCTGGCAGGAGGGGGCATTGCTTGAAAAGACCGATCGATGGGAGTCAGGGTTCAGCCGGCACGGAATTCCATCATGCCCTGTGTCCTTAAATGTCGACCTTAGTCATGCTGTGGCCATCAATGTCGCTCCGCGTTCTTTTCAATTCGGGTGAACGGGACGTCGGTGGGTACACGATTCGGTCAGTCACCCGGAACGCACACAGGGGCGTCCCGGGCCCGTCCCGGGACGCCCCTGTGGAGGCGGGGACTCAACCCCCGTGGGTGGAGGCGCTCTTGTAGTCGGTGTAGGAGTACGGGTTGTCGAGGATCGTCGGCTCGGGCACGTCGGGGTTCATGCCCTTGGTCCATTCCTCCTCGCCGAGCTCACCGCGCAGGTGGTCGATGGTCGACTCCACGTTCCGGCGGATCGTGGCCAGGTCGACGTCGAGCAGGCGGTGCTCGTGCTTGACCACGCGCCCGTCGACCATGACCGTGTGCACGTCGCCGCGCTGGGCCTGGAAGGCCACGTGGCCGTAGGGGTTGAGCATCGGGAAGGAGACCGGGGAGTGGTCGTTCTTGATGAGGACCAGGTCGGCCTTGGCGCCGGGGCTGATCCGGCCCAGGTCGTCGCCGCGGCCCAGGGCGCGGGCACCGCCGCGGGTCGCCCACTCCACGACCTGGTCCGCGCGCAGGGCCGCGTGGGTGACGGTCTCGCCGCGCGACTGCGCCTCCAGGTGCTCGCGGGAACGGTCGGCGCTCAGAGTGGAGCGCATCGCGGAGAACAGGTCACCGCTCCACCAGGCGCTGCTGTCCATCGACAGCGACACCGGGATGCCGTGCTCGCGCAGCTTCCACGTGGGCGGATACCCCTGGCCGGCGCTCTGCTCGCTCTCGGTGGAGACCGATACACTGCCGCCGGTCGCGGCGATCCGGTGGTAGGAGTCGGTCGACAGTGACGCGGCGTGCACGTAGACGGTCTCGGGGGTCATGAACCCGTGCTCGTGCATGAGCCGGATCGAGTCGTCGCCGGTAGCGCCCCACACACCCGCGTGGGTGGTCACGGGCAGGCCGAGCTCGCGGGCGGTCTCGAAGGCGGGCTTCTCCGGGAACTCCGGGTCGCCGGTGACGTCGAAGGCGATCTGGACGTCGAGCATGTCGCGGTCGCCGTCGAACCGGCGCCGCACGAAGTCGCGGAAGGCCGGGTCGGTGGCCCACTCGCCGGGCTGGGCGTGGATGTTGCCGTAGGCCAGCACGTAGCGGCCCGGGACCGATTCCAGGGCGTCGGCGGCGGCGTCGGCGTGGTCGACGGTCTGCAGCCCGTGCGACCAGTCCACGACCGTGGTCACTCCGGCTTCGAGGGCCTCGGCCGCGGCCAGGGCGTTGCCGGCGTGGACGTCCTCGGGGCGGAAGAGCTTGCCGCCCTCCATGTAGTACCAGACGAAGTACTGGGTCAGGGTCCAGTCGGCCCCGTATCCGCGCATCGCGGTCTGCCACATGTGGCGGTGGGTGTCGATCATGCCCGGCATGACGATGCCGTCGGTGGCGTCGATGACGGTGGCATTGTCGGGGACGGCCAGGTCGCGGCCGATCTCCACGACACGGTCGTCGACGACGAGGACGTCGGTCTCGGGAAGGACGGTGCGGGCGTTGTCCATGGGCAGCACCGTGCCACCGCGCAGGACGACGGGGCGTCCGCGCTCGAACCGGCTGTTCTCGGTCATCCTGAGGGCACTCCTCGCATGGTTGTTTACAGCGTCGGACTGTTTGTCCATTTGCTGAACATATGCGCTGTTTTTAGCCGGAAGTGGGGGATGACCGTCCTGGGCCGCGGAGTGTGCGGTGATCCTCATTCGCTCACGGGTCTGCGTGCGGGCCCCGGCCCCGCCGGGCACCGGAACGATGTCCGGTCAGTGCCACGGATGCGATAGAGTCGACCCGTCGGCGGCCCCGTGCACGCGGTGCCGGTCCGGATTCACGGGACGTGGCGCAGTTTGGTAGCGCACTTGACTGGGGGTCAAGGGGTCGTGGGTTCAAATCCCGCCGTCCCGACGACACGGAGGGGCTCACCGCGCGGTGAGCCCCTTTTCTGTTTCTCGGGTCACCGATCACGCACTCGTTGCAGACGGAGCGCGATCGAGCGCTGCAGAATCACCGGATAGAAGTGGACCACGACCCCGGGCAGGAGAATCCACAGCGCCCCCGGGGCGTGACCGGTCGCCGCGGCGAGTACGGCGAGTGCGACGTGGACGAGGAAGCACGAGCCGTGGGCGGCGACGTTGCCGCGCAACGACCGGTCCAGGGCGGGCAAACCAGCTCGGGTGCCGTCGAAACTGCGCATCGGGTCGGCGATGGCGCGGTTCCAGCCCGAACGCTGCAACAGCCGGCCGAAGGCTGCCACCCCCAGCGCACGGTGCAGTTTTCGCTCACCCTGCGGGACGCGGAACCACGTGTCGGCCATCCGGCGTTCGATCGGGCCGCCCAGCACTGGGCCTGCGGCGAAAGTCCCGGCCACCACCAGCAGACCGTAGACGGGGTGGTTCGGGCCGATCGTGAACCACCCCCAGGTCAGAGCGGTGGCCAACACCGCAAGGACGACGACGGCGAGCAGGCCGGCGCGGAGAGGGCCCACTGGCTGGAGCGAAGAGTGGTCGGCAGGCACAACCGCGATACTAGAGGGTGGTCGTCAGCGGCCCGGCCCCTCCGAGATGCGCGACGGGCGCAACCCGGGCACCCGCCCAGCTCCGAGGTGTCGCCGCGGACGAAGCCCGCCCGCTCCAGCACGGTCGGCGATCCGGGGTGGTCGAAGGTCGTGGCGGCCCGTAGTGAGGCCGGGCCGTGCTCCGTCGAGGCAAAGGCACACACCGCTGCACGGCTGCGACGGCCAGACCGCGTCCCGCCGCGTTCTCGGCGTTCCGGAAGCCCGGTTCGGCCGAGTCCCGGTCCACGTCCACCGGGCCGATCCGCCCGAGTCCTCCCAGGGGAGAGAACCCGGTGCCTGCCCGGCGCCAGCTCAGCGGATCGAGCTTGCTCCCGTCGTAGAACCCGCCCGAGCTGTAGACCATGGGCGCGTCGTCGCCGTTCTCGACCTCGACGACGTGCCCCATGAAGATGGTGTGGGCGGTGGTCTCCAGACGCTCTCCGATCCGGGCCACCAGCGCGGCCGAGCAGCCGTCCGACAGGGGGATCCCGGCTTCGCCCCGTGCCAGGAAACTCCGGAGGACTTGTCGGCCGACGCGGTGGCGAACCGTGCCGCCACCTGCTGTTGTGCCGAGCTGCTCGCCAGGGCCGAGAACAGCGACAACGGCAAGTTGCTGCGTGAGATGCGGGGCCGGCCGACCAGCCTGCCGGAGTGCTTCTACTACTACACGGGGCCGGCCGACAAGATCCACGGTGACGTCGTGCCACCGAACCGGACCGATCTGCTCAACTACACGCTGCGCGAACCGGTCGGTGTGGGTGGGAGCCCTCACCCCGTGGAACTCCCCGCTGCTGCTGACCGCCACCAAACTCGCACCCGCACTGGCCACGGGCAACACGGTGTTGAACACACGTCGGCCTCGCTTCTGGCCCTGGTGCCTCTGCTGGAGGAAGCCGGACTCCCGCCCGGCGTGCTCAACGTGGTCACCGGGGACGGCCGCGGTGCGGGTGCACCGCTCGTGGAACACCCCGGTGTGGGCAAGGTCAGCTTCACGGGCAGCTCGTCCACCGGTGCCGCCATCGGACGGGCCGGGGCTCAGCGCAGGCGTCGGGCCCCGGCCGAGGGCAGGGCCGTGAACACCTCCGGTGCGCCGAACCCGCGCCCGGCGAAAGCCGCACGCACCGCGTCGGAGCACGCCCGCACCTGCTCGGAGTCCACCAGCGCGATCACACAGCCACCGAACCCGCCACCGGTGATGCGCGCACCCAGGGCGCCCGCGGACAACGCCGCCTCCACCGCGGTGTCGACCTCGGCGACGCTCACCTCGTAGTCGTCGCGCAAGGACACGTGCGAGGCGGTCAACAACGGCCCCACCTCACGCAGCCGGCCCGACCGCAACAGCTCCACCGACCGCAGTACCCGGTCGTTCTCGGTCACCACGTGCCGCACCCGCGCCCGCATCGGTCCCTCGGGCAGCCGATCCAGCGCCTGCTCCAGGTCCGGCCCCGAGATCTCACGCAACGCAGCCACCCCCAGCACACGCGCGGCCTCCTCACAGGAGGCGCGGCGTTGGGCGTAGGCGCCCTCCACCAACCGGCGCGGCGCCTTGGTGTCCACCACCAGCAGCGACATTCCCTGCGCGGCCAGGTCGAAGGGCTCGGACCCGGTGGCCGAGGAACGGCAGTCCAGGAACAGGGCCCGGCCCTGCTCGGCCAACATCACCGCAGACTGGTCCATGATCCCGCACGGCATCCCGACGAAGTCGTTCTCCGCGCGCTGGGCCAGTCGCGCCACCTCGGCCGGGGCGGGCTCGCGACCGTACAGTCCGGTGGCGGCCAGGACCGTCGCACAGCACAGCGCCGCCGACGTCGACAGGCCGCTGCCGGCCGGGATCGTACTGTCCACGAGCAGATCGAGCCCGCCGATCCCGTGGCCCTCCTCCAGCAGGGCCCACAGGGCCCCGGCCTGGTAGGCAGCCCCCTCCGGCACCGAACCGGGCGCCAGACCCTCCAGAGAGAACCCGTGCGGCTCGGGGAACTGGTGCGAACGCAACCGCACCCGCCCGTCGTCGCGGCGCGCGGCGGCCACGGTCAGGGTGTGGGGCAGCGCGATCGGCAGCGCGAACCCGTCGTTGTAGTCGGTGTGCTCACCGATGAGGTTGATCCGCCCCGGCGCGGCCCACACCCCCTCGGCGGAGGTCGCGAAGGTTTCCCGGAACTGTGCGGCCAAGTCGCTCATGGTGCCACCTGCTGTTCCGTACGGCCGCGGACGAAGGCCCAGGCGTCGGCGACGATCGTGTCCAGACCGCGCAAGGGCTGCCACCCGAGCTCCCGGCGCGCACGGTCGTTGGCGGCCACCAGGACCGCCGGGTCGCCTGCCCGCCGGGGGCCCTCGAGCGCGGGCAGGGGGTGCCCGGTGATCCGCCGGACCGCCGACAACACCTGGCGGACCGTGTACCCGCCGCCGCTGCCCAGGTTGTAGACACGGTGCGTGCCCGGCTCGGTCCGCTCCAGCGCGCGCACGTGGGCCTGGGCCAGGTCGCGTACGTGCAGGTAGTCGCGGACGGCGGTGCCGTCGGAGGTGGGGTAGTCGGTTCCGTGGACCGAGGCGTGCTCGCTCTGCCCGGCGGCGACCTTCAGCAGGTTGGGGATCAGGTGGGTCTCCGGGTCGTGGCGTTCGCCGAAGCGGCCGTGGGCGCCGGCGACATTGAAGTAGCGCAGGCTGACCGCGCCCAGGCCGTGGGCGCGGGTCCAACCGGTGAGCATGTGGTCCACGGCGAGCTTGCCCGCGCCGTAGGGGTTGGTGGGTGCGGCCGGGTGGCTCTCGTGCAGGGGCGCGTCCGTGGGCGGGTCGCCGTAGGTGGCGGCGGTGGAGGAGAAGACCAGCCGGTCCACCCCGTGTTCGCGCATCGCCTCCAGCAGGGCGAGGGTGCCGCCGACGTTGGTGTGCCAGTAGGGGCCCGGGTCCTGCACGGACTCACCCACCAGGGACTTGCCTGCGAAGTGCAGGACGGCGTCGAAGGTGGGATCCAGGACCCGGGCGGCGTCGTGGACGTCGCCCTCGACGAAGGAGGCCCCGGTGGGCACGGCGTCGCGGTGTCCGGCGGAGAGCACGTCGAGCACGGTGACCTCGTGCCCGACCTCGAGCAGCAGGGCGGTCACGACACTGCCGACGTATCCGGCGCCGCCGGTGACGAGGAGTTTCATTGTGCGGCCTCCCGCAGGCGCCGGGCGGTGGCCTCGGGCGCGACGTCGTTGATGAACACGCCCATGCCGGACTCGGTCCCGGCCAGGTACTTGAGTTTGTCGGCGGCGCGGCGCACGGAGAAGAGCTCCAGGCGCAGCCGGGACAGGTCCCGGTCCCGGCCTTGGCGCACGGGTGCCTGGTGCCAGGCGGAGACGTAGGGCAGCGGGGCGTCGAAGAGGCGGTCGAGCCGGCCGAGCAGTTCGGTGTAGAGCTCGGCGAAGGCGTCGCGTTCGGTGCTCTCGAGGGAGGGCAGGTCGGGCACGTGGCGGTGCGGGTACACGTGCACCTCCACCGGCCAGCGTGCGGCCTCGGGCACGAACGCGGTCCAGTGCTCGTTCCGGGCGACCACGCGCGGGCCCTCGCGTTCGGCGGCCAGGATGTCCTCGAACAGGTCGCCGCCGGTCTCCTGCCTGTGGGCACGGGCCGAGGCCAGCACGGTGCCGGTGCGGGGTGTGACGAAGGGCAGGGCGTAGATCTGCCCGTGCGGGTGGTGCAGGGTCACCCCGATCTCCGGTCCCCGGTTCTCGAAGCAGTACACCTGCTCGGTGCCGGGCCGCTCGGCCAGCGCGGCGCTGCGGTCGGCCCAGGCGTCGACGATGGTGCGCATCCGCTCGGTGCCCAGCCGGGCCAGGGAGGTGCCGTGGTCGGAGGAGAAGCACAGGACCTCGCAGCGGCCCTCGTCGCCGCTGAGGGAGGGGAAACGGTTCTCGAACGCGACCACGTCGTAGTCGGGGGAGGGGACCTCCGTCTGCCGGCCGCCCGTGGAGGGGCACAGCGGGCACTGGTCGCTGGGCGGCAGGTGGGTGCGGCTCTGGCGGTGGGCGGCGACCACGACCTGTTCCCGGGTGAGCGGGTCCCGGCGCAGCTCGGATCCGGGCGCGCGTTCGGGCAGTTCGCGGGGGTCTTCGTGCGGGACGCGGCGGGCGTTGCGGGATTCGTCGTAGTAGATGATCTGCCGGCCGTCGGCCAGCGTCGCGGTGGTCTTCCTCATCCGGTCTCCGGGGGGACGTCGGTGACCACGAGGCGGCCCACGTGGTCCTCCAGGGCGTGGCGGGCGTCCGGTGCGAGCCCGCCGTCGGTGACGAGCACGTCGCAGCGCTCCAGCGGGGCGATGGTGCTCAGCCCGACCGTGCCCCACTTGCTGGAGTCGGCGGCGACCACGAGGGACTCGGCGGACTCCACCAGGGCGTGGTCGGTGTCGGACTCCATGAGGTTGGGGGTGGTGAACCCGGCCCGCTCGGCCATGCCGTGCACGCCCAGGACCAGGGTGTCGAGGTTGATGCCGCGCACCGAGGCCAGGGCGAGCGGGCCGACCAGGGCGTCGGAGGGGGTACGGAACCCGCCGGTCAGCGCCACGGCCTGGTCGGATCGTTCCGATCGGTGGAAGACCTCGGCCACGTGCAGCGAGTTGGTGATGACGGTCAGGCCGGGCTTCTCGCGCAGGTACTCGGCGACCAGCGCGGTCGTGGTGCCGGCCGACAACCCCACCGCGCTGTGGGGCTCGACGAGCTCGGCCACGGCGCGGGCGATGGCGTGTTTCTGTGCGGCTTGAAGGGTGGACTTGGCGGCGAACCCGGGCTCCTCGGTGCGGGGACCCTCGGGTGCGACGGCGCCGCCGTGCACCTTGCGCAGGGCGCCGCGGACCTCCAGGACGTCGAGGTCGCGCCGCACGGTCATGTCGGAGACCGACAGGTCACCGACGAGATCGGTGACGCGCACGCTCCCTTCTCTGCGGAGCCGTTCGAGGATCTGCTCCTGCCGTTGCGCGGCCAGCATCCGGCCCCCGTCCGTTCAGGTGTGTTGATTCTTGTTGGTTCAAGTCTGATCCTTGGCATCGGAGGTGTCAACGGGGCCCTTGCGTGATTTGTTGTGTTGAAATTAGTTGTTAAGTGTTGACACTGCTCCAGTGGGCTGTGAATCATTGTGGGTGTTTGTGGCATCGTTCACAGCCTGTTCCGGAGGATTCACCATGCACCACCACGACCCGGGCCCGCCCGCCCTGCGGCGGCGGACCCTCCTACGGGGGCTCGCCGGGGCCGGGGTCCTCGGCGTCCTGCCCGCTCTGGGCGGATGCGGAACCGACCCGCGCAACGACCCACTCCGGATCACCATGGCCTCCAACCGGGCGCAGGAGCTCGAGGCGGCGGGCATGGCCGCCGTCCTCGAGTCCTTCCGCACCGGCAGCGACTACACCGTCGAACTCAACACGGTCGAACGCAACGCCTTCCAGGAGAGCATCAACAACTACCTCCAGGGCACCCCCGACGACGTCGTCGCCTGGTTCGGCGGCTACCGGATGCGGTTCTTCGCCGAACGCGGCCTCATCAGCGACCTCTCCCACCTGTGGGAGGGCCCGCTCAAGGGCTCCTTCAGTGACGGCCTCGAGCGACTGTGCACCGGAGACGACGGCAAGCAGTACCTCGTGCCGGACTTCTCCTACCCGTGGGCGTTCTTCTACCGCAAGAGCGTGTTCGAGGAGCACGGTTACGAGGTCCCCCATACCCGTGCCGAGCTCCTGGACCTGTGCGAACGCATGCGCGAGGACGGCCTCGACCCCATCGGCTACGGCAACCGCGAGGGCTGGCCGGTCATGGGTACCTTCGACTACCTGAACCTGCGCGTCAACGGGCCCGAGTTCCACGACCAGCTGCTGCGCGGCGAGGCCTCCTGGGAGAGCGCCGAGGTCCGCGAGGTCTTCTCCGCCTGGGCCGAACTGCTGCCCTTCCACCAGCCGGACCCGCTCGGCCGCAGCTTCGACGAGGCCCGCCTGTCCCTGGTCCAGAAGGAGTGCGGCATGCTCCTGGCCGGGCTCTTCGTCTCCCAGTCCTTCCCCGAGGGCGAGGAACGCGAGGACCTCGACTTCTTCCCCTTCCCCGAGTACGACCCCGCCGTCGGTACCAGCGCCGTCGAGGCCCCCACCGACGGGTTCATGCTCAGCGCCGACCCCCGCAACCCCGAGGGCGCCGACGACCTCCTGACCCACCTGGGCAGCCTGGAGTCGCAGGAGCTCTACGCCGACCAAGACCCCCAAGCGCTGCCCGCCCACGTCGACACCGACACCGACCGATTCAGCGACCTGGACCGCAAGGCCCTGGAGCTCATCGACGGCGCCGACACCATCACCCAGTTCCTGGACCGTGACACCCGACCCGACTTCGCCGCGGTGGTGGCCATCCCCGCCTTCCAGCGCTTCCTGCGCCGACCGGACGACATCAGGGAACTCACCTCGGACCTCGAACGCCAGAAACGATCGATCTTCGGTTGAAGGAGGCCGTCGTGGCGTCGCACAGTACGTCCCCACCGCCCGCACCACCGTCCACAACGTCCCCGGACCGGCGCCCGCGAGGAGCCCGGAGGTCCGGGGCCGGCGGAACCCTGCGCAACGGCCGCGGCGACCGCATCACCATCGCCCTCATGCTCGGGGTCCCCGCGCTCCTCGTGCTCGGCCTGGTCTGGCTGCCCGCCCTGGTCACCGTCGTGCTCTCCTTCACCCGCTGGGACGGAATCGGCGGCTGGGACACGATCGAGTGGACCGGCGTCCAGAACTACGTGGACGCCTTCACCATCTACCCGCCCTTCCAACCGGCGCTGAGCAACAACCTGATCTGGTTGGTGGTGCTCTTCACCGTCCCCACCGTGCTGGGCATGTTCCTGGCCGTGCTGCTGGACCGCGAGATGCGCGGGGGCGCGGTCTACCAGAGCATCTTCTACATGCCGGTCGTGCTGTCCCTGGCCCTGATCGGGTTCATCTGGCAGCTGATCTACTCCCGCGACCAGGGGCTGCTCAACTCCTTCCTGGCCTTCGCCGCCGACGCCCCGCCCGTGGACTGGTTCGGTGACCCCGACCTGAACCTGTACGCGGTCCTGGTCGCAGCGGGATGGCGCCACACCGGCTACATCATGCTGTTGTACCTGGCCGGGTTGAAGGCGGTGGACCCCTCCCTGCGCGAGGCCGCCGCCATCGACGGGGCCGGGCCGGTCCGCACATTCACGCACGTGGTGTTTCCCGCGCTGTTGCCGATCAACCTGGTGGTCGTCGTGGTCACCGTCATCGACGCACTGCGCGCTTTCGACATCGTGTGGGTCATCAACCGCGGACGCAACGGGCTCGAACTCATCTCCGCCCTGGTCACCTCGAACGTCATCGGCGAGGCCAGCCGGGTCGGGTTCGGTTCGGCCCTGGCGGTGATCATGCTGCTGATCTCGGTGGTCTTCATCGTCGTCTACGTCGCCACCATGCTGAGAGGGGCCCGCCGGTGAGTACTTCCACGACCACCCCCGAGAGTCCGGCCTCCGAGGAAAGGACCGTGCGCGCCGAGACACCGCGGCGGCGTCTGCGCCCGGGCCGGGTCCTGCTGCACCTCTTCCTCATCGGCACCGCTCTGGCCTGGTTCTTTCCGGTCCTGTGGGCCGTGATCAACTCCTTCCGGGACTACGACCACACCGCCGTCCACGGATACCTGTCCCTGGGCGGGTTCACCCTGGACAACTACACCCGGGCCTGGGAACAGGGCGAACTGCCGCAGTACTTCCTGAACTCGCTGATCATCACCGTCCCGGCGGTGCTGATCACCCTGTTCCTGGCCTCGTGCGCGGCGTTCGTGCTCTCCCACCACTCGCGCCGGTTCAACCTGGTGATGCTCGCGGTCTTCCTGGCCGCGAACCTGCTGCCGCCCCAGGCGCTGCTGGTGCCGCTGTTTCGGATGTACACCTCGATCCCGCTGCCGTACTGGATCAGCTCCTCCGGTTCCCTCTACGACAGCCATCTGGGGATCGTGCTCATCCACGTCGCCTTCCAGCTCGGTTTCTGCACCTTCGTGTTGAGCAACTTCATGAAGGCGATGCCGCCGTCGCTGCTGGAGGCCGCCCGCATCGACGGCGCGACCGTCTTCCAGCAGTACCGGCGGGTCGTGCTGCCGCTGTGCCGTCCCAGCCTGGCGGCGCTGGCCACACTGTTGGTGACCTGGGTGTACAACGATTTCTTCTGGGCGTTGGCGCTGCTCTCCAGCGGTGACAAACTCCCCGTCACCACCGCCCTGCAGAACCTTCAGGGGGCCTTCTTCCTCGACTACAACCTGTTGTCGGCCGGGTCGATCCTGGTCGCTCTGCCCACCCTCGTCGTCTTCTTCCTGCTGCAACGCCACTTCGTGGCCGGACTGACCCTGGGAGCGAGCAAGGAATGACCGACCAGCGCACCATCACCCTGCGGGCCGCCGGAACCGCCCTGATCCTGCGCGTACCCGACCGGGGTCTGCCGCACGTCCTGCACTGGGGCGCCGACCTGGAGGCCCCCGAGGGGCTGGCCACGGCCGCCGCACCCGCCGCAGCCAACAACGGTGTCGACGTGCCCTCCTACCTCTCCCTCGTCCCCACCCAGGGGGAGGGCTGGCGCGGGCACCCCGGCCTGGCCGGCCACCACGAGGGCCGCGTGAGCCACCCTGACTGGTCCGGTGTCCACGTCGACATCGATCCCCTGGAGAACGCGCCCCCGGGCGTGGGCGGGCACATCACTGTCACCGCCGAGGGCGCCGGACTGGGCCTGCGCACCGAGGTGCGCATGGAACCCCAAGGCCTGGTCCGGATCCGCCACACCGTCACCAACCTCCAGGACGCCCCCTGGACCCTGGACACCCTCACCGCGGCCCTGCCCCTGCCCAAGGAGGCAGAAGAGGTCCTGGACCTGACCGGCCGCTGGGTACGCGAACGCGCCCCGCAACGCTCGCCCCTGACCATGGGCACCCGCATGCGCGCCTCCCGCCGGGGCCGCACCGGCCACGACGCACCGCTCGTCCTCACCGCCGGCACCCCCGGGTTCGGTTTCCGCCACGGTGAGGTCTGGGGCGTGCACACCGCCTGGAGCGGGGACCACCTGCACCTGGCCGAACGCCTGCCCGAGGGCGCCGGGCAGGCCGACGCCGTCCTGAGCGGCGGCGAACTCCTCCACCCGGGGGAGGTCCGACTGTCCCGGGGCGAATCACACACCGGCCCGTGGACCTTCCTGAGCTGGTCCGGCCAGGGGCTGGACGGCATGTCGGCGCGGTTCCACCAATGGTTGCGCGCCCGTCCCGCCCATCCCGCCTCCCCGCGGCCGGTCGTGCTCAACACCTGGGAGGCGGTCTACTTCGACCACGACCTGGACCGTCTCACCGAGCTCGCCGACGCCGCCGCCCGCATCGGCGTGGAACGTTTCGTCCTGGACGACGGATGGTTCCGGGGCCGGCGCGACGACACCGCCGGCCTCGGTGACTGGACCGTCGACGAGGAGGTCTGGCCCGAGGGCCTGCACCCGCTCTTCGACCACGTGCGTTCCCTGGGCATGCAGGTGGGATTGTGGGTGGAACCGGAGATGGTCAACCCCGACTCCGACCTCGCCCGCGCCCGCCCCGACTGGTTCCTGGCGCCAGAGGGACGCCGAGCCCCGCCCAGCCGCAGCCAACAGTTCCTCGACCTGGGCCGGCCCGAAGCGTTCGAGTACGTCCTCGAGCACCTGGACGCCCTGGTCACCGAGTACCGGCCCGACTACCTCAAGTGGGACCAGAACCGCGACGCCATGGAGGCCGTCCACGTCCCCACCGGCCAGGCCGGCGTGCACCGCCAGACCCGGGCCGCCTACGACCTCCTGGACCGCTTGCGCGCCCGCCATCCCGGCCTGGAGATCGAGTCGTGCTCCTCCGGCGGCGGCCGCGTCGACCTGGGCATCCTCCAGCGCACCGACCGGGTGTGGGCCTCCGACAACAACGACCCGTTGGAACGCCTCACCTTGCAGCGCTGGACCGAACTGCTCCTGCCGCCCGAACTCATCGGCAGCCACGTGGGCCCACCGCAGTCGCACACCACCGGCCGCGTCGCCCCGCTGCCCACCCGTCTGCTCACCAGCCTGTTCGCGCACGCCGGCATCGAATGGGACGTCACCACCTGTGACGAGGGCGAACTCGCCGCACTGGCCTCCTGGATCCGCCTCTACAAGGAGCTGCGCCCCCTGCTGCACACCGGCGAGGTGGTGCACGCCGACGCGCCCGACCCCGCCGAACAGCTCGACGGGATCGTGGCCGCCGACAGGAGCCGGGCCCTGTTCCGCTACGCACGCCTGGAGGCCTCGGCCCGCGCCCTGCCCGGACGGGTCCGCCTGCCCGGCCTGGCCGAGGGACGCCGCTACCGGGTGGCCTGGCGCCGGGAGACCGGGTGGCCCTCCACGATGCAGCAGGCCATGCCGGCCTGGACCGGCGCCGAATCCGCCGTCGTGTCCGGGGCGGTCCTGGCCCGCGCGGGCCTGCAGATGCCGAACCTGAACCCCGGCCAGGTCATGCTGCTGGAACTGGAGGAGATCTGATGGCACCCGATCCCGACCTGCAGGGTTTCGCCCCCTCCTCGGGTGCCCGCGCCCCGCGCGCCCGACTGGACTCCGACGCACCCGAACTCGACCTGGAAGGCACGTGGAAGTTCCGGCTGCTGCCCACCGCCCCCGAACACACCGGGGACTTCGCCGCACCGGACCTGGACGACTCCGGGTGGGAGGGGCTCCCGGTGCCCTCCCACTGGCAGCTGCACGGACACGGCCGGCCCGCCTACGTCAACTTCCACTACCCTTTCCCGGTCGACCCGCCGTTCGTGCCTGAGGAGAACCCCACCGGCGAGTACCGGCGCGCCTTCGACCTGCCCGCCGACTGGCCCGAGGGTGAGACGGTGCTGCGCTTCGACGGGGTGGACTCCTTCTTCCGGGTCTGGCTCAACGGCACCGAACTGGGCTTTTCGACCGGCAGCCGCTTGGTGGCCGAGTTCGACGCCGGTCATCTGCTGCGGCCCGGACGCAACGTCCTGGCGGTGCGGGTGCACCAGTGGTCGGCCGCCAGTTACCTGGAGGACCAGGACATGTGGTGGCTGTCGGGGATCTTCCGCGGCCTCACCCTGCAGCATCGCCCCGCCGAGGCCATCGAGGACCTCACGGTGGTCGCCGGCTACGACCACACCACCGGCACCGGGAGCCTGCGGGTGGACGTGGCCGGAACGTCGCCCGCCCGCATCGACCTGCCCGAACTGGGCCTGGTCGGCGCCGCCACCGGCACCGTGCACGAGGTCGGCCCGGTCCAGGCCTGGAGCGCCGAGACACCCCGCCTGTACGAGGCCGAGGTCAGCACCCCCGGCGAGCGGGCCCGCCTGCGGGTCGGGTTCCGTACCGTCACGATCGAGGACGGCCGGCTCAAGGCCAACGGTCGTCCCCTGCTCCTGCGCGGCGTCAACAGGCACGAGTGGCACCCCGACCACGGCCGCGCGGTGCCACGGGAAACCATGCGCGAGGACGTGCTGCTCATGAAGCAGCACAACGTCAACGCCGTGCGCACCAGCCACTACCCTCCTCACCCCCACTTCCTGGACCTGTGCGACGAACTGGGCCTGTGGGTGGTGGACGAGTGCGACCTGGAGACCCACGGGTTCGAGGCCGTGGACTGGCGTGCCAACCCCTCCGACGACCCCCGGTGGCGCGAGGCCTACCTGGACCGGATCCGGCGCACCGTGGCCCGTGACCGCAACCACCCCTCGATCGTGCTGTGGTCGTTGGCCAACGAGGCCGGCACCGGGCAGAACCTGCGGGCCATGGCCGACTGGGTCCACCGGAGCGACCCCACCCGGCCGGTGCACTACGAGGGCGACTTCGACAGTTCCTACGTCGACGTGTACTCGCACATGTACTGGCCGCACGCCGAGGTGGAGGCGATCGGCCGGGAAGCCGAACCGCAGGCCGGGGACCCGGCCGCGGACGCGCACCGGCGCGCACTGCCGTTCGTGCTGTGCGAGTACGCCCACGCCATGGGTGCCGGTCCCGGCGGGCTCGAGGAGTACCAGCGCCTCTTCGAGCGGTACCCGCGCCTGGCCGGCGGGTTCGTCTGGGAGTGGATCGACCACGGCATCCGCCGCCGGGAGGCCGACGGCACCGAATGGTTCGCCTACGGGGGCGACTTCGGGGAGGTGCTGCACGACGGCAGTTTCGTCGCCGACGGGCTGCTGTTCCCCGACCGCACCCCCGGCCCCGGGCTGGTCGCCCTGGCGGCGACGTTCGCCCCGGTCCGTGTCACGGTCGGTACCGACGCCCGAACGGTGGGACTGGAGAACCTGCAGACCTTCGCCGACACCGCCCNCCCTGCCGGTCCCGGTATTGGCCGCGGGCGAGCACACCGAGGTGCCCCTGCCCACCGTTTCCGGGGGTGAGGGCGGCCAGGTGTGGCTGACCGTCTCGGTGCGCCTGGCCCACGAGCTGCCCTGGGCCGGGGCCGGACACGAGATCGCCTGGGGTCAGGGGCTCCTGGCCGAGGCCGCCCCCGCCCCCGCACCGGCCCCGCAGCGCCCGGTCACCGAACGAGGCCGGGTCCGTCTCGGCCCCGGGCTGTTCGACGCCCGCACCGGAAGGCTGCTGTGCCTCGACGGGCTCGCCACCGGCACGCCCCGCCTGGGCGCCTGGCGTGCGCCCACCGACAACGACGAAGGCACGCACGGGGTGCCGGTGGCCCCGTTCTGGCGGGCTCTGGGCCTGGACCGGCTCACCGAACGGTGCCTGTCGGTACGTGCCGACGGTGACGCCTTCCAGGTGCGCACCCGGGTGGCCCCGGCCGCCAGTGACGTGGGCCTGGAGGTCACCTACCGGTGGAGCGCCGCCGCCGGCACCCTCTGGCTGGACCTGCAGGCCCGGGCCGTGGGTCAGTGGCCTTGCCCGCTGCCTCGGATCGGTCTGGACCTGGCCCTGCCCGGGGACCTGGACGCGGTGCAGTGGTTCGGCCGCGGCCCCGGTGAGGCCTACCGCGACGTGGACCAAGGAACGCGGGTGGGACGCTTCACCGACACGGTCGCCGGGCTGCAGGTGCCCTACCTGCGACCCCAGGAGAACGGGCACCGCATCGGCACCCGGTGGCTGGAGCTGCGCGGCGCCGACGGCGCCGGGCTGCGGGTCAGCGGTGGCGGACCCACGTTCGGGTTCACCGCGCGCCGGTGGGACGACCACGCCCTGGACGCTGCCCGCCATCCGCACGAGTTGGTGGCGGGGGAGCGGGTCCATCTGCGCCTGGACGCCGACCACCACGGGACGGGTTCGGCCTCCTGCGGGCCGGGGGTTCTGCCCCAGCACCAACTCACGCCCGGGCTCCACAGCCTGAGGGTGGGGTTGTCCCGTCTGCCCGGCTGACCCGGGACCGGCTCTGCGGGGCGGATCCCGGGGGAGGGGGGTGCTCTCCCCGGGGCCCGCCGGCCGGCCGGATCGCCGGCGGCCCGCCCGGGGTCACCAACTGGACTTGGTGACCCCGGGCAGTTCTCCGCGATGCGCCATCTCGCGGAAGCGGATCCGGGAAAGGCCGAACCTGCGCAGATGCGCGCGCGGACGCCCGTCGACGGCGTCGCGGTTGCGCACCCGGGTGGCGCCGGCGTCGCGCGGCTGACGGTTCAGCCCGGCGACGGCCGCGGCGCGCTCCTCCGGGCCGGTGGCGGGGTCCTTGATGGTGCGCTTGAGTTCGGCCCGGCGCTCTGCGTAGTGGGCGACGGTGCGTTTGCGCTGTTCGTTGCGCACGATCTTGCTCTTCTTGGCCATCAGACCTTCTCCCCTCGGGCGCGGAGGCCGGCGACGACCCGCTCGATGCCGCGGGCGTCGATGACCTTCATGCCTTTGGTACTCACACGGAGCTTGACGTGGCGGCCCTCGCCGGGCAGCCAGTAGCGCTTGTTCTGGATGTTGGGGTCGAACCGGCGGCGGGTGCGCCGGTTCGAGTGGGAGACGTTGTTGCCGAACGCGGGTTTCTTTCCGGTCACCTGGCAGATGTGGGACACGGTGCTTCCTTCCTGGCGGGTGGGCCCGGTGCGGCCGCGGGGCCCGGCCCGGGCCGGGGCGGTCAGTTCTGCTTGGTCGAGGAGGGATAGGGCAGCAGCGCCATCTCTCGGGCGTTCTCGACCGCCGAGGCGATGAGGCGCTGCTGGCGGGCGGTGACCCGGGTGACGCGGCGGCTGCGGATCTTGCCCTTGTCGGAGATGAACTTCCTGAGCAGGGCGGTGTCCTTGTAGTCGACGTGGTCGGCCTCGCCCAGCGGGTCGGCGAAGGCGCGCTTGCGGGCGGGCTTGCCGCTGCGGCGGTTGTCGGCGGCCATGGGTCAGCGCTCCGTGAACGTGGCGAAGGGGTCGTTGTGGAACTCGTGCTGGTCGGTTTCGTCGTCGGTGACCAGGCAGGAGTCGAGGAGCTCCACCAGGGCGAGGGCGTCCAGGCCCACGCCGGTGAAGGCCAGGTGCTGGCGGCGGTCGCCGGTCTCGGGACGCCAGTCGCGGTGGGCGGCGTCGCGGCGGGCGGGGCCGACCAGGTCCAGGGCGGCCGAGGGGAGGGAGTTCAGCCACGGCCCGCCGTTCTCCACCATGAGCAGGTCCTGGTGGGACTCCCAGAGCATGAGGTTGTCGGGCTTGCTCGCGAGCCAGAAGCGCCCGCGGCCGCGCAGGGTACGGGCGGCGATCTCCTCCAGGGCGTCGGCGAGGCGTTCGGGATGCATGGGCCGGGTGCGGTCCCAGACCACGGTGCTCACCCCGTGCTCGTCGGCGTGGCCGGTGTAGTGGGCCCAGGCGGGATTGAGGCGGGCGTGGGCGGCCCCGGTGTCGAACTCGGCGCCGAACCACCCGTCGGCGGCCGCGTCGGTGGTGACGGTGTCGGCGGCGGGGTTGAGCTGGGCGAGCAGGGCGCGGGCGTGGGGGGTGGGTTCGCCGCGCACGGTGATGCGGCCGGGGTACTCGATCTGGCGGGTGAGGACCTCGGTGAGGGTGCGGTGGTCGTCCTGGGCGAGGTCCAGGCCGCGGTCGGCGAGCTCGTCGTGGCTGCCCAGATCGGCGGTGAGGCGGGAGGCGTCGACGGCGGTGACCACGGCGGCGAGGTGGAGTTCCTCCTGGGCCGCGATGGCCTCGGCGATGGGCTGGGGTTCGACGCTGTTCCAGGCCTCCACCACGCACAGGTCGTGGTGGCCGGCCGCGGCGGTTCGCAGGAGGAAGGGGATCAGGTCCTCGCGCAGGGTGCAGGAGGCGCAGGCGTGGTCGAGGTGGACCCGTCCGCGTTCGTGGGTGCCGTCGCTGTCCTGGGTGAGGCGGTGGACCGACCCCTGGCCGATGCGGGCGAGGTCGTGGTGGACCGCGAGGGACCGCGGGGCCGACAGCAGGGCCTGTACGGTCTCGTGCCGTGCGAGCCCGTGCAGGCCGGTGACGAGGGCGATGCGCATGGGGCGCTCCTTCCAGAGAGGAGACTCCTCCAGAAATGAAAATGAAAATCGTTTTCTAAGTCTAACCATCCCCGGGCGGTGATCGGAACCACCCGGGGCGAACAGAACCCTCGAGGGACTTCAGCGCGCCGTCCTCGACCCCCTTCGCGGCTACCGGACCACCGACGGCGCGCCGCGCCGGGGCCCGTAGGCCGACCGAAGCATGAGGATCTCCGCCGGAACGCCTACCCCGGCCCGGCTCATCGCCAGGGCCGCCGCCACGGTCGCCGGCCACGTGGCCACCGCCACCAGCACCGCCGAGCAGCCCGACAAGTCCACACCCGGCCCCCAGCCCCCAGGCGGCCGGCAACGGCGGGAACACCGGCGACTGCGCGGGAGGACCGCTGGCGCCCCAACGCCACCAGCGCCCGGGCCGAGCACGTCCAGGTGTTGCAGGGCCAGAGCCGTTCCGGCGACCCGCCCGGCAGCGAGGCCGAACACCGCCACCCGGCGCAGCAGCGGCAGGTGCCGTGAGGGCTCCTCCGGCACGTGGTGGCGCGCCGCCGGCAGTTCGACCAGGAAGGCCGTGGGCAGGGCCGGCGTCAGAGCACACCCAACCGGACCCGCAACCGGCACGAAAGGGCCCGCCACGCCCGCGAACACGACCGGCCGTGAGCGCCGGCGCCCGGGGCGCGGGCCCTGGGGCGGCCCCCGTGGTGCCAGGGGCCGCCGGCCCTTCGGTTCCTCAGCCGAACAACGGGCTCAGGACCTGCATGTAGAAGAAGTAGACGCTGACCAGGACGAGAGCGCTCACCCCAGTCCACGCCCACGCGAACTGGAACTTCGAGGGCATGAGGAGCTTGTCCTCCTCGGTGAAGTTGTCCTTGATGGCCTTGATGTTGAGCCAGTAGAGCACCGGCGAGAACAGCAGGGCCGTCACGGAGGCCAACTGCACGATGAAGATCGGCTCGGGCATGCCGACGATGATGGCCGTGCCCGCGACCAGCCACAGCACCTGGAAACCGCGGTAGAGGAGCTTGCGGGGACCGGGCTTGTTCCACACCTTGCGCAGGCGCACGGAGGCCTCTTCGAAGACCCGGGCCTGGCCGTCGAAGTAGGTGAAGACGGTCGACCAGAGCGCCGCCGCGGCACCGATGATGATGATCGGGAAGATCCACTGGCCGAAGAAGTCGGTGTAGACCCGTGCGATCGTGATGCCCATCTGGTCGCCCGCGGGGACCAGTCCGAGCGGGTTCAGCACCGCCGCGCCCACGATGATGAACGCCATACCCGTGAAGAACGACATCACGTAGGAGATCTTCATGTCCCGCCTGAACAAGGTCAGGTGGTTCTTGAGGTAGTCCTTGTCCACCTCGACGTTGTAGCCCTGGGCACGCAGCTCCTTGACCTTGACCATCCCGACCTTCTTGTCCACGGCCCAGTTCGACTGCATGGTCGAGACCTCGAGCGTGGTCGGGAAGTAGCCCCACATGGAGCCGAACAGCATCATCGCTGCCACGGGCGGCAGGGTGGGCAGCAGGTTGGCCACGTACTCGGCCGGTGGCGGAGCCTGCAGCACGAAGGTGAGCAGGACCATGACCACGAAGAGGATGACGCAGATCTTGATCGCGAATTCCAAGGCCTTGTACCTGCCGATCCACAGCAGGACGATGCTGGAGAGCAGAACGAGGGCCGCCCACACCGGCAGAGGCAGGAACGGCAGCCCGGCCCAGAGCAGGGCGCCGGCGCCCAGGGCTCGGCCGGCGATGCCGAAGGTGTTGGCCAGGGACTGGGCCACCAGGTACCACAGCGGCCAGTTGCCGTACCTCTTGCCGGTACGTTCGTAGGCCTCCATCACGCTCTCGCCCCGCGCCAGGGTGTAGCGGTGCGCGAATTCGAAAGCGTGGTACTTGAGCAGGTAGGCGAACAGGATGACCCACAGCAGCGAGTAGCCGAACTCCGCGCCTGCAGTGGGGCCGTGCATGATGTGGCTGGCGCCGATCCCGGTCATCGCTGCGACGATGCCCGGTCCCATCGCACGCCAGGTGTCCCTGACGCCGGTGCCCGGCGCCTTCAGGTGGATCGTCTCTTCGGGGCTCTCGGCGGGGGCACGGGGGTCGGTGGAAGGGGGCGGGGGTGGAGCACCGCCGGTGTCGTCGGGGGAGGCGGTTCTCTGCTCGGGGATCGAGGGGGTTTCGCGGCTGGTGTCGGGCGTGGTGTCCGTGCCCGGCTGCTCGGAGGGTTCAGGGCTCGGGGCCATGGGCGGACTCCCCTGTCTGGGATGGTGCGTGGATGTGGCATTGCCCCAACAGCAGCCCCCGGGGTTCGGTGCCTCCTTTCTCCAAGGGCCGGGACGGCTCTCCCGGCCTCTGCTCGCGGTCGTGGTGTCCCGGGGCGCGCGCGACGGCTACGCGCGCCCCGGGCACAGGGTCGCCGGTCGGATCTAGAGCAGACCGGCGGAGCGGGCCCAGCGGTACTTGGCTCCCAGTACCTTCACCGGCATCTCGGTGGTGTAGGGGTAGGCGACGATACCGTGATCGAAGAGCTTGGCGGCAGCCTGTTCGACCTCGGTGTCACCGGAGAGCGAAGCCACGATCGGCTTGTCGATCCCGGCCTCCCGTGCTTCTTGCGCCACCTTGATCACGAGGTCGGCGAAGACCAGCGGCGGGGTGACGATCGTGTGCCAGTAACCCAGCACCAGCGAGTGGATGCGCGGGTCCTGCAGCCCCAGCCGGATCGTCTTCTCGTAGGTCTCGGGGGGTTCGCCGCCGGTGATGTCCACCGGGTTCCCGGCGGCGCCGAAGGGCGGGATGAACTCCCGGAAGGCGCTGTCCAGGTCCGGCGGGATCTCGTACAGCGACATGCCGTTGTCGACGACCGCGTCGGAGAGCAGGACCCCCGAGCCCCCCGCGCCGGTGATGATGACGATGTTCTCCCCCGACGGGGCAGGCATGGCCGGCAGGGCGCGCCCGTACTCCAGCAGTTCGGTCAGCCCCGGAGCGCGCACCACGCCGGCCCGGCGCAGGATGTCGTCGTAGACCTTGTCGTTGCCGGCCAACGCACCCGTGTGCGAGCCCGCGGCGGCGGCACCGGCGGAGGTGCGCCCCGCCTTGAGGACCACCACGGGTTTCTTCGGCACGACCTCGCGGGCCGCATCGACGAAGGCCCGGCCGTCCTTGAGGTCCTCCAGGTGCATCGCGATGGCGTTGGTGTTCTCGTCCTGGCCGAAGAAGGTGAGCAGGTCGTCCTCGTCGAGGTCGGCCTTGTTGCCCACGCCGACGATGGCGGAGACACCGGTGCGCGTACTGCGGCTGTAGCCCAGGATCGCCATGCCGATCCCGCCGGACTGGGAGGTCAGGGCGGTACCGCCGAGGACGTCGTAGGGGGTGCAGAACGTGGCGGACAAGCTCTGCGGCGTGTAGTAGTAGCCGTAGATGTTGGGGCCGAGGACGCGCACACCGTGGCGCCTGGCCACCTCCAGCACTTCTTCCTGGAGTTCGTGTTCGCCCGTCTCGGCGAACCCGGAGGGGATCAGGACCGCGCCGGCGACCCCTTTCTGCCCTGCTTCCTCCAGCGCGCTCGCCACGAACTTGGCGGGGATCGCGAATATCGCGACGTCCACGTCCCCCGGGATGTCGGAGACCGAGGAGTAGGACGGGCGGCCGTAGACCTCGGAGGCCTTGGGGTTGACCGGATGGATCTGGCCCTGGTAACCGCCGTCCACGATGTTCTTGATGACCGAGTTGCCGATCTTGCCCGTCTCGTTGGACGCACCGATGACGGCGATGGAACGCGGCTTGAAGAGGCGCTCCATGGACCCCAGGATCTCCTCGCGGGAGAAGCGCTGGGGCGGGGCGGCGGGCTCGAAGTCGAGCACGAACCGCAGGTCGGCCGCGGTCGCCCCGTGCTCGGAGGCGAAGACCGGGTTCAGGTCGGCCTCGGCGATCTCGGGGAAGTCCCCGGCCAGGTCCGAGAGGCGCACGAGCAGGTCGGCCAGCTGCTTCTTGTCCACGGGAGGGGCACCACGGACACCGGAGAGCACCTCGGCTGCGCGGATGTCCTCGATCTGGGCCATCGCTTGCTCATGGCTGACCGGGGCGAGCTGGAACGCCACGTCCTTGAGGACCTCCACCAGGACCCCGCCGAGGCCGAACACCACGATCTTGCCGAAGGTGGGATCGGTCGTGGCGCCGATGAGCACCTCCTGTCCGCCGCCGACCTGCTGCTGGATCTGGATCCCGGTGATCTCGGCGTCGGTGTCGTAGGCGCGGGCGTTGGAGACGATCCGCCGGTAGGCCTCGGCGACCTCCTCGGCACTGTTCAGCCCCACCTCGACACCGCCGGCGTCGGTCTTGTGCAGGATGTCGGGGGAGACGATCTTGGCGACCACGGGAAAACCGATGTCGGTGGCGATGGCGGTCGCCTCCTCGGCCGAGCGGGCGAGCGCCTCGGTCGGGACGGGGATGCCGTAGGCGTCGGCGAGCACCTTGCCCTCGGGTGCGGTCAGCGACGTGCGGCCCTCGGAGCGGGCGCGGTCGAGCACCGATCGGACCGCCGCCCGGTCGTAGTCGGACCGCTGGGGGGTGTAGTGGGCCATCGTTCAGATCACTCCGTTCGACTCGAGTTCGGCCAGGTCGTTCTCGGACAGACCCAGTTCTGCTCCGTAGAGGTCGGCGTTGTGCTCGCCGAGGAGCGGTGAGCGGACGACGTCCACCGGAGAGTCCGAGAGCCGGATCGGCGAGCTCACGGTCTCGTAGGTGCCCCGCCCGGGGTGCTCGACGGTGGTGATGACCCCGTTCTCCCGCAGGGTGGGGTCCTCGATGATCTCCTTGGTGGACAGGATCGGCCCGCAGGGGATGTTGTGGGCGTTGAGCTCGGCGAGCACGTCCCATTTGGGTTTGGTGCTGGACCACTCCTCGATGAGGGCGAAGGCCTTGTCGAGCTTGCCGAGCCTGGCTTCCGGGGTGGCCCACTCGGGGTCCTCGGCCAGTTCGGGCCTGCCGATGAGGCGGGTGATCGCCGCCCAACCGACGGGTTGGATGATCACGTAGACGTAGTCGTTGGGGCCGCCGGGTGCGGTACGCACCGCCCAACCGGGCTGGCCGCCTCCCGAGGCGTTGCCCGAGCGCGGGACCTCGTCGGTGAAGTCCTCGTTGGGGTACTCCGCCAGCGGGCCGTGCTCCAGGCGCTGCTGGTCGCGCAGCTTGACCCGGCACAGGTTGAGCACCGCGTCCTGCATGGCGACCTGGACGCGCTGGCCCCGGCCGGTGGTGGTGCGCTGCAGCAGGGCCGCGAGGATACCGGCTACTGTATGCATTCCGGTGCCCGAGTCGCCGATCTGGGCGCCGGTGGCCAGGGGCGGCCCTTCCTCGAAACCCGTGGTGCTCATGGAACCGCCCATGGCCTGGGCGATCACCTCGTAGGCCTTGAAATCGGCGTAGGACCCCGGGCCGAACCCCTTGATCGAGGCGTAGACGAGGCGGGGGTTGGTCTCCTGGAGGAGCTCCCAGGTGAACCCCATCCGGTCCAGTGCACCGGGGGCGAAGTTCTCCACGAGCACGTCGCTGCGGCGGACCAGGTCCAGGAAGAGCTCCTTGCCCCGATCGCTCTTGGTGTTGAGGGTGATGCTGCGCTTGTTGGAGTTGAGCATCGTGAAGTAGAGGCTGTCCACGCCGGGCTTGTCGCGCAGCTGACCCCGGGTCACGTCCCCCTTGGGGGCCTCGACCTTGAGGACGTCGGCGCCCATCCACGCCAGGATCTGGGTCGCGGAGGGCCCCGACTGGACGTGGGTCATGTCGAGCACGCGGACACCGTCGAGTGCCTTGGCCATGTTTGTCCTTCCCGACCTACTTGTACATGGTCTGGTTCATGGTCCCCGGGGCGTAGACCTCGGGGTCGATCCACACGTTGATCAGCGAGGGCTTGCCGCTCTCGCGGGCGCGTTGCAGGGCGGGGCCGATCTGGTCGGGCTCGTGGACCTCCTCGCCGTAGCCTCCGAGCATCTGCGCGAACTCCGAGTAGCGCACGTTCCCGAGCGTGTTGCCGATATCGCCGCGGTCGGCCCCGTACTTGGCGATCTGCCCGTAGCGGATCTGGTTCATGGAGGAGTTGTTGCCGATGATCCCGACGAAGGGCAGGTCGAAGCGGACCAGCGTCTCGAAGTCCCATCCGGTGAGGCTGAAGGCCCCGTCGCCGAAGAGCGCGACGATCTCCTTCTCCGGGAAGGCGTACTTGGCCGCCATCACGAAGGGCACACCCACACCGAGGGTGCCGAGCGGCCCCGGGTCCATCCAGTGCCCGGGTGCCTTGGGCTGGACCACCTGGCCGGAGAAGGTGACGATGTCACCGCCGTCACCGACGTAGATCGAGTCCTCGGTGAGGAAGTCGTTGATCTCGCTGACCAGCCGGTAGGGGTGGATCGGGGTGGAGCTGGAGGACAGCAGCGGTGTGCGCTTCTCCAGAGCCTTGTGCTCCTGGATGCGCAGGTCCTCCAGCCACTCCTTGCGCTTGGAGGCGCCGGTGTCGCCGTAGGCGGAGGCCGCCTGGAGCAAGGAGGACAGGATCACGTCGGCATCGCCCACGATGCCCAGGTCGATGTCGCGGTTCTTGCCGACCGTGGCGTAGTTCAGGTCGATCTGCACGACGGTGGCATCGGGGGACAGGCGCTTGCCGTAGCCCATCCGGAAGTCGAACGGGGTCCCGAGGATGATGATCAGGTCGGAGTTGGTGAAGGCGTAGCGCCGCGACAGCTGGAAGTGGTTCGGGTCCTTGGGCGGCAGCGTGCCGCGTCCGGCGCCGTTCATGTAGGCGGGCACGTTGAGCGAGCGCACCAGCTCCGTGGCCGACTCGGTGGCGCGTGTGGTCCACACCTGGTTGCCGAGCAGGATGCTGGGCCGTTCGGAACGCACGAGCAGTTCGGCCAGCCGTTCGACGGCCTCGGGGTCGCCTCCCTGGCGGGTGGAGGCCCGGTAGTGGCCCGCGGCCGGCACGCGCGCGCTGTCCACGGGTACCTCGGCGTCGAGGATGTCGCGCGGGATCTCCAGGAAGGAGGGGCCGGGCGCTCCGGAGAAGGACTCGCGGAAAGCCATCGACACCAGGTCGGCGATGCGGGCCGTGTGGGGGACGGTCGCCGCGAACTTGGAGATCGGGGTGATCATGTCCACGTGCGGTAGGTCCTGGAGCGAACCCATCTTGTGCTGGCTCAGTGCGCCCTGACCGCCGATCACCAGGAGGGGGCTCTCGGCCCGGTAGGCGTTGGCGATACCGGTCACCGCGTCGGTGGTTCCGGGCCCTGCGGTCACGACCGCACAGCCGGGTTTTCCGGTCAGGCGGGCGTAGCCGTCGGCGGCGTGCGCGGCGACCTGCTCGTGGCGCACGTCGATCACGTCGATGCCTTCGTCGGCGCACCCGTCGTAGATGTCGATGATGTGACCGCCGCAGAGGGTGAAGACGACGTCGACCCCTTCCGCTTTGAGGGCCTTGGCGACGAGGTGGCCGCCGCTGATCGTCTCGGTCGTGTCGGTGTTTCCTCGGGCTTCGGTCATCGCTGCAACGACCCCTTTCGCGGGCTCGGTGGAGTCTCTCGGGGCTGGATACTGTATGCCGTTTACCTGGCATTGGAGCATGTCTCCGCTCGGCTGTCCAGGCTTGGGCGGAAGAAAGGGCGATCGGAGCGGCTATTGAATACTGCATACAGTATGTAGTAAAACTGAGGTGTCTGAGAGCCCACGGACGGGAGGATCGATGGATCTGCGGGAGTACGAGGCCAAACAGCTCTTCGGCGAGTACGGCGTTCCCTTGGTCGAGGGGCAGATCGCCGACACCCCAGAACAGGCACGGCTCGCCGCTGCCGGTATGGGCGGCCGTGTCGTCGTCAAGGCGCAGGTCAAGGTCGGTGGCCGCGGCAAGGCCGGCGGCGTGAAGGTCGCCCACGGCGCCGAGGACGCCCGGGACAAGGCCGAGCAGATCCTCGGTATGGACCTCAAGGGCCACACGGTCCACCGTGTCCTCGTCGAGGAGGCCTCCGAGGTCGAGGAGGAGTACTACTTCTCCTTCCTGCTCGACCGCGCCGACCGCACCTTCCTCTCCATCTGCTCCGCCGAGGGCGGCACGGACATCGAGGAAGTGGCCCGGGAGCGGCCGCAGGCCGTGGTACGTACCCCCGTCCCACCCGGGGGAGTGGACCGGGCCGCGGCCCTGGAGATCTGTCGGGAGGCCAAGGTCCCCGAAGGGGCCCACGAGTGTGTGGCCGGGGCCATCACCCGGCTCTGGGGCATGGCCGTGGGCGAGGACGCCACCCTGGTGGAAGTGAACCCGCTGGTACGCACGGTGGACGGTCGTGTCATCGCCCTCGACGGCAAGGTCACCCTGGACGACAACGCGCTCTTCCGCCACCTCGAACGTGTCCCCTTCACCGACGAGGCTGACTTCGACGCGCTGGAGCTGCGTGCTGCCGCCAAGGGTCTGAACTACGTCAAGCTCGACGGTCAGGTCGGCATCATCGGCAACGGTGCGGGTCTGGTCATGTCCACCCTGGACGTGGTCGCCTACGCCGGCCAGAAGCACGGCGGTGTCGAGCCCGCCAACTTCCTGGACATCGGTGGCGGTGCCTCGGCCGAGGTCATGGCCAACGGGCTGGAGATCATTCTCGGCGACGCCGGCGTCAAGAGCGTCTTCGTCAACGTCTTCGGCGGCATCACCGCTTGCGATGCCGTCGCCAACGGCATCGTGCAGGCGCTGGAGATGCTCGAAGGGCGCGGCGACGATGTCAGCAAGCCGCTGGTCGTGCGCCTGGACGGCAACAACGCCGAGCTGGGCCGCCAGATCCTGACCGAGCGCGCCCACCCGGCCGTGCGACAGGTCGACACGATGGACGGCGCCGCCGCTCAGGCCGCCGAGCTCGCGGCACAGCGTTGACCGGCGAGACAATCTTCGACAGGGGACGCAAGCCATGGCTATCTTCCTGAACAAGGACAGCAAGGTGCTGGTCCAGGGCATGACC
>NZ_ANBE01000006.1 GCF_000341145.1 Nocardiopsis xinjiangensis YIM 90004 | reverse complement strand
GATGAGGAAGGGCGAGATCGTGGAGGCGGGCCACAGCGACGAGATCTACGAGAGTCCTCGGAGCGAGTACACGCGCTCGTTGCTGGCCGCGGCTCCGGTGCTGGACGCCGACGAGTCCCGCCGCCTGCGCGCCGAACGCAAGGAGAACCGCGCGGTCCAGGCCTCGGCCTGACCCACCGTGTACCCCGAGGGCGGGGCCGCCGATGTGCGGCCCCGCCCTTTGCCGTGCCCGGACCCCGGTGAGCCCGAGGGAGAGGTCCGCGTGCGTGTCGGCGGCCCGGCGCAGGATCGGCCGGTGATGCAATGGATACTCTGCGCAATCACCTGGTTTCGGACAGAGTTCACTGCCAAAACCAGGAATGAAAACGGTTATCATAACCTTCTAGTGACCGGGCACCGAGACCAGGAGGAAACATGGCACGCAACGAGACCCGTCCCCTCATCAAACTCAAGTCCACCGCCGGAACCGGACACACCTACGTCACGCGCAAGAGCCGGCGCAACACACCGGACCGCCTGCGCCTGAAGAAGTTCGACCCCGTCGTGCGACACCACGTCGAGTACCGAGAGGAGCGCTGAGCCCATGAGAAACGGGATCCATCCCGAGTACCGGCCCGTCGTCTTCCGCGACAAGGCCGGCGACTTCGCCGTCCTCACACGGTCCACCGCCACCAGCGACCACACCATGGAATGGAGCGACGGAAAGACCTACCCGGTCATCGACGTCGAGATCTCCAGCGCCAGCCACCCCTTCTACACGGGTGCCGCACGTGTGGTCGACACCGCCGGACGCGTGGAGCGCTTCAACCGCCGTTACCAGCGCAAGCGCTGACCACCCGCGCGGGGCGCGGCACCACCGCGCCCCATCGGAGCGCCCCGGACCACACCCCGCCCGCCGCCGGGCCCGGCCCGGCGGCGGTGTCACGTTCGGCGAACAGGTAGGACGAAACACCCCCGCCCTGTCAGCCCGAATCCCCGCCGGTCGGGCAGGCTGGGACACGTGACACCCCGAACCGACACCGACCCCTGGAGCCCGGCCCCCACGCCCGCCGCACGTGTACCGCGCAGACCCGTCGACCTCCTCGCGGGCACCGCCGGACTCCTGCTGCTGGCCGCCGTCCTCACCGCCGTGCATCTGGTCACCGACCCCGACCAGGTCGCCGACCCCGACGGCCTGCGCGCCCTGATCCCCTCCGGACTGCTCTTCCTGACCGCCCTGGGCGCCAACCTCCTCATCCTCCTGATCTTCTGCCTGACCGCCCTGCGCGCCCTCTTCCTGCGCCGCCTGCGCGACCTGGCCCGGTCCTCGGCCGCCGGGCTGGCCGCCTACGGGCTCGCCTCCCTGGTCAACGCCGCCCTGGCCGCCCTCGTCGGCCGCGGTGAACCCACCTTCCCCTGGGCGCCCGGTGAGATCTTCACCAGCGCCAGCCTCGGCTACGTCGCCGCCGCCATCGCCGTGGCCCGTACCCTGCCGCCCGGCCTGCCGCGCGTGCGATCCTGGCTCTGGGGCGCCACCGTCACCGCCACCGTCTGCGCCGTCCTGGCCGGGGTCACCAGCTTTCTGGCCCTGCTCGTGACCGTCCTGGTCGGCCTGGCCTGCGGGGCCCTGGCCCTGTACGCCGTCGGCACCAGCACTGCGCCCACCGACCTCGCCCGGGGCTCCCACGAGGAACTCGCCCGCTTCGGTATGCCCGCCGACCTCATCAGCCCTGCCGGGCACGACCACGACGGCAACCCCCGCTTCCTCGCCGACCTGACCGACGGCTCCCACGTGGAACTGTCCGTTCTCAGCTCCGAGAACACCTCCGGGTTCTGGCGGCGCCTGCGCGGCCTGCTCCTCCTGCGCGGCCCTGCCGCACCGCGCATGCTCTACGGGGTCCGCCGCCGCGCCGAACACGCCGCCCTCATGGGACAGAGCGTGCGCAGCACCGGGGCACACACCCCCAGAGTCCTGGCCGTGGGCGAGCTCTCCCCCGGTACCATCCTCCTCGTCCGCGACATCGTGGCGGGGCGCCCCTTCGACGCACTCACCCGCCAGGAGATCACCGACCCCCTCGCCGACCGCTGCTGGCACATGCTCGGGAACCTGCACCGCCACCGCATCGCCCACGGAGACCTGAGCGGACACACCCTCGGCCTCACCGACGACGGCGAGATCGTCCTGACCGGTGTGGACCGCGGGACCGTCGCCGCGCCCCAACTCCGCCTCACCCTCGACTCGGCCGCCCTGCTCACCCTGCTGGCCCTGCGCATCGGCGAACGCCGCGCCGCCGACTCCGCCGTACGCGCCCTCGGCGTCAACGGCACCGCTGCCCTGCTGCCCTTCCTCCAGCCCGCCGGCCTGCCCTACGCCCAGCGCGCCGACCTGCGTGCCGACCGCGGTCTGCTGGCCCGGCTGCGCGAATACATCGTCACCATGGCCCCCGAGGCGCCCGCCGCCCCCGCCCGCCTCGAGCGCATGCGCCTGCGCACCGTCATCAGCGTCGCCGTGGTCACCGTCGTCGGCCTCGTGCTGCTCAACCAACTCACCGGCGTCGACTTCGCCACCATCGCCGGCGCCGACCTGTCCTGGTCCGTGGCCGCCCTGGTCATGGCCACCGTGTGTATGGTCGCCGCCGCCATGGTCCTCATCGGTTTCGTGCCGCTGCGCCTGCCGTGGTGGCGCACGCTCCTGGTGCAGTACGCCGCCTCCTTCGTACGTATCGCCGCCCCGGCCGGGCTCGGCTCGATCGCGATCAACTCCCGTTTCGTCGTCAAGGCCGGGGCCTCCACCTCCCTGGCCCTGTCCGCGGTCGGTCTGAGCCAGGCCGTCGGGTTCCTCGTGCACGTACCGCTGCTGCTGGTGTGCGCGTACCTGACGGGGACCTCTTACTGGACCGGCTTCACCCCCTCACCGACCGTCGTCCTGGTGTGCCTGGCCGCCACCGCCGCCATCGGCGCTGTCCTGCTGCAGCCGCGCATGCGCCGGGCCGTGGGCGAGCGGGTGCGCCCCTACCTCAGCGGGATCCTGCCGAGGCTGCTGGACACCCTCCAGAGCCCAGGCGGCCTGGTCCTGGGGCTGGGCGGCACCTTGCTGCTGACCATCGGGTTCGTGCTGTGCCTGCACTTCTCCGTGCTCGCCTTCACCCACCCCGGCGAGGAGGTCAGCCTGGTCGCTGTCGCCGTGGTCTTCCTCGCCGGCAACGCCGTCGGATCGACCGCACCCACCCCAGGAGGGCTCGGCGCCGTCGAGGCCGCCCTCATCGGCGGGCTGACCGCCGTCGTCGGGGTCCCGGCCGCGGTCGCCCTGCCCGCGGTGCTGCTGTTTCGGCTACTCACCTTCTGGTTGCCCGTCCTGCCCGGCTGGGCCGCCTTCTCCTACCTGCAGCGCAAAGAAGCCATCTGAGCCGGGCCGGGGGAGTGGCGTGAAAATGCCTGACCCGCTTGTAGCCTCCCGGGCTCCCGGGGCGGCCGGTACGGTGGCCACCCGACCGACCGACCAGGAGGAGACCGTGCCGGCACTGGAGCGGATCCCCGTGACCCTCATCGACGGGCGCCAGACCACTTTCGGAGAGTGGGCCGACAAGGTCCGCCTCGTGGTCAACGTCGCCTCACGGTGCGGTTTCACCCAGCAGTACGAACAGCTCGAGGAGCTCCAACGGCGTTACGCCGAGCGTGGTTTCACCGTGGTGGGCTTTCCCAGCAACCAGTTCCTGCAGGAGTTCGGCGGGGACGGCAAGATCGCCGAGTACTGCTCGGCCACCTGGGGCGTGACCTTCCCGATGGCGAGCAAGGCCAAGGTCAACGGGCGCGGCCGCCACCCCCTGTTCGCCGAACTCACGCGGACGGCCGACGCCAAGGGCAAGGCCGGCAAAGTCAAGTGGAACTTCGAGAAGTTCCTCGTGCTGCCCGACGGCACCGTGCACCGGTTCCGTTCCACCACCCGCCCCGACGCCCCCGAGATCACCGGGCCCCTGGAGAAGGCCCTGACCGAACCGGCCGGCTGAGCCGGACGCGGCGGCCGCGCCCATGGGGAGCGGCCACCGGGGAGAGAGGTCACAGCAGGTCGGCCGGGGTGTCCAGCACCGTCGTCTCACACGCGGCCACCAGATCGAACCACGGACCGGTGCGGGGCAGCTCGTGCCGGAAGAAGTACCGGGCCGCTGCTCGCTTGCCGTCGTAGAAGGCGCCCCCGTGCCCGTGCGCGGCCACCGACTGCTCCAGCCACATCCACGCCAGCACCACGTGCCCCACCGCTTCCAGGTAGGGCGTGGCGTTGGCCAGAGCCACCTCCGGCCGGCCCTGGGACCAGGCGGACGCGGCCGTGTGCGCCGCGCGCTCCAGAGCCGCATCCAGCAGGTCCGCGTGTTCGGCCTCGTCCCCACCCAGGGCCCGGGCCCGCCGTACGCATCCGCGTGCCTGCTCCACCAGCAACGACAGGCGCTTTCCACCGTCCTGCACCGCCTTGCGGCCCAACAGGTCCAGCCCCTGGATCCCGTGTGTGCCCTCGTGGATCGCGTTGAGCCGGTTGTCGCGGTAGTGCTGCTCCACGTCGTACTCGCGTGTGTACCCGTACCCGCCGAGCACCTGGATCGCCAGGTCGTTGGCGACCACGCACCACTGCGAGGGCCAGCTCTTGACGATGGGCGTCAGCACGTCCAGGAGCAGCTCCGCGTGTTCGCGGGTCTCGGGGTCCTCGTGGCTGAGGGTGTCGTCGACCAGGCGCGCGCTGTAGAGCACCAGCGCCATCGCACCCTCGACGTAGCTCTTCTGGGCCAGCAGCATCCGGCGCACGTCCGTGTGCTCGATGACGGGCACCTGTGGCCGGCCGGGGTCCTTGGCGGTCAGCGGACGGCCCTGCACCCGTTCGCGGGCATAGGCCAGCGACTTCAGGTACCCGGTGTAGCCCACGGCGGCCGCTCCGGCGCCGACCCCGATCCTGGCGCCGTTCATCATGTGGAACATGTACTTCAGGCCCTGGTGGGCCTCACCGACCAGGTACCCGATCGCCCCGGGCCGGCCCTGGGGAGTGTGGCGGCCCTCCCCGAAGTTGAGCAGCGCGTTGACGGTGCCCCGGTAGCCCATCTTGTGGTTGAGCCCGGCCGGGACCACGTCGTTGCGCTCGCCGGGTGCGCCGTCGGAGCCGGGCAGGTACTTGGGCACGGCGAACAGCGAGATGCCCTTGACCCCGGGTGGGCCTCCGGGGAGCTTGGCCAGGACCAGGTGGAGGATGTTCTCGCTCAGTTCGTGGTCGCCGGCCGAGATCCACATCTTGTTGCCGAAGACCCGGAACGCACCGTCCTCGGCCGGTTCGGCGCGTGTGGTGATGTCGGCCAGCGAGCTGCCGGCCTGGGGCTCGGACAGGCACATCGTCCCGGTCCAGCGTCCCTCGACCATGGGGCGCACGAACATGTCGATCTGCTCCTGGTTTCCGTGTTCCAGGAGCAGGCGTGCGTTTCCGCTGGTGAGGAAGGGATAGGCCGAGGTGCCCAGGTTCGCGGCCTGGAACCAGGCGTTGCAGGCGCTGGAGACCACGTGCGGTACCTGCGCCCCGCCCACCGATTCGGGCATGCCCAGGGAACTCAGTCCGGTCTCGGCGTAGACCTTCATGGCCTCGCCGACCTCGGCGTTGACGTGCACCCGTTCGCCGTCGAAGTGCGGTTCGTCGGTGTCGTTGATCTTGTTGTGCGGTGCGAAGTGGTCGGTGGCCACACGTTCGGCCAGCTCCAACGCGCCGTCGAAGGTCTCGCGGGAGTGCTCGGCGTAGTGGGGGCGTTCGGTCAGCTGCTCGGCACCGAGCCATTCGTAGAGCAGGAAACGCAGGTCACGTGCGGACAACAGGGTGGACGCCACGGGGTTCCTCCATACCATCGTGAACCGACTGGTCGGTATGCTATCTGACCCCGTGGTGCGGGTCACCCCGGCACCTGCCCCTGGTGGGCCCCGTATGCTCGGGCACTGGCACCATCCGGCGCGCGAGCACCGGCGAGCCCGCCGGGTGCCACCGAAACATCCGCCCACCGACCATCCGAGGCGCACCGCATGAGCCACACCCCCGAACCCGTCCGCAAGGTCCTGCTGCTCAACGGGCCCAACCTCAACCTCCTGGGCACCCGCGACCCCGACCAGTACGGCACCACCGCCCTGGCCGAGGCCGAGGCGCGAGTGGTCGCCCTGGGCGAGGAACTCGGCGTGGAGGTCCTCTGCGCACAACGCAACGGCGAGGGCGACCTCGTCGACCTGATCCACGGCGCCCGCGACTGGGCCGGTGTGGTGATGAACCCCGGCGCCTATGCCCACTACAGCATCGCCCTGCGTGACGCCGTCGACGCCGTCGAGGTCCCCGTCGTCGAGGTCCACATCTCCAACGTCTACGCCCGCGAGACCTTCCGCCACACCTCCGTGACCGCACCCGTGGCAGCGGGCTACATCGCAGGCTGTGGCGTCCTCGGGTACGAACTCGGTCTGCGCGCCGCGCTGCAGCGTTACCCGTGGAGCCCGGCCTCCGCGGGGAGCTCGGCGAAGTAACGCACGCCCCGCTCCGTCAGCGGTAGGTCATCAGCTCCGTGCCGCCGTGCTCCAGGTGCGCGTGGTCGTTGAACCCGACCAACTGGGCGCCGCTGCGCCCGTGCAACAGCTTGGTGACCGATCCGTTGACCACGATCCGGTTCATCGCCAGGAACCCTGACGTGGAAGTCGACAACAGCACCGAACACAGCGTCGAGATCACCCCCGCGGAGGTGAACACCAGCGCGGTACGGCCCCGCTCCAACCGGAACACCAGATCGGTCAGAGCCGCCGTCACACCGTCCCGGAAATGGTTCCAACTGCCCGGCCCGGTCTCACCCGAGCCCGTCCACGTGGTGAGCGAGGCATCCAACCGCTCCTGCAGCGACCCGCCCTCCTGCGGGTCCAGGGCCAGCAACCGCAGGTGATCGTACTCGTCCCAACGCCGGTCCACCTCGGGCATCTCCTCGATCCCGGCCTCGGCCAACGCCGCGCACGCGGTCTGCCGCTGGCGCCGCAGCGAACCCGAGACCACCGGACCCACCGCGAGATCCCGGCGCCGCAGCTCCGCACCGAGCAGACGTGCCTGTTCGTACCCGGTCGTGCTGAGCTCGTCGTAGTCCTCCGCCTCGGGGGACGCCTTGCCGTGGCGGATCAGATAGATGGTCGGCATCGCCTCAGGCTACGGGGGCGCCCCCGTCGGCCGTGGCCGAGGGGCGCCCCCGTAACCGGTAGGGCATCGAGACCCGGGTCAGATCCCTTGCGTCGGCGCCACCGTGCCGGCCTCGAAGCGCACCACCACCGACTTGGACGTGGGGGTGTTGCTGATGTCGGCCGTGGAGTCCAACGGCACCAGCACGTTGGTCTCGGGGTAGTAGGCAGCCGCGCATCCGCGCGCGGTCGGGTACAGCGCCACCTTGAAGTACGGAGCCCGGCGCTCGCGGCCGTCCTGCCACTCACTGACCAGGTCCACGTGCGAACCCTCCACCAGGCCCAACTCCCGGGCGTCCTCCGGGTTGACCAGCACCACCCGGCGCCCGCCGGTCACACCCCGGTAGCGGTCGTCCAACCCGTAGATCGTGGTGTTGTACTGATCGTGCGAACGCAGGGTCTGCAACAGCAGCCGCCCCTCGGGGACCTGCGGCGCGTAATCGCCGTTGCGGGTGAAGTTGGCCAGACCCGTCGCCGTCGGGAACCGGCGGTCATCACGCGGAGCGTGCGGCAACGTGAACCCGCTCGAACGGCGCACCCGGGTGTTGAAGTCCTCGAACCCCGGCACCACCGCCGCCACGTGGTCGCGGACGGTGTCGTAGTCGGCCAGGGAGTCCCAGTCCACCGACGAACGCTCGCCCAGGGTCCGGCGGGCCAGCTCGCGCACGATGTCGACCTCCGAACGCATGCTCTGCGCCAGCGGGTCGAGGACCCCGTGGGAGGCGTGCACCTTGCCCATGGAGTCCTCCACGGTCACCCACCGCTCCCGGCCTCCGTGCACGTCGCGGTCGCTGCGCGCCAACGTCGGCAGGATCAGTGCCCGCGTCCCGGTGACCACGTGCGAACGGTTCAGCTTGGTGGACACGTGCACCGTGAGCCCCACCTGTCGCATGGCGTCCTCGGTCGCGAGCGTGTCGGGGGAAGCCGACACGAAGTTGCCGCCCATCGCGAAGAACACGTCGACCTCACCGCGCCCCATGGCCTGGATCGCCTCGACCGTGTCGTGGCCGTGCTCGCGCGGCGGCTCGAAACCGAACTCGCCCGCCAGGGCGTCCAGGAATTCCTCCGGCGGTTTCTCCCAGATGCCCATCGTACGGTCGCCCTGCACGTTGGAGTGCCCACGCACCGGACACACCCCCGCGCCCGGGCGCCCCACGTTGCCGCGCAGCAGCAGGAAGTTGACGACCTCGCGGATCGTCGGCACCGAGTGCTTGTGCTGGGTCAACCCCATCGCCCAGCACACCACGACACTCTCGGACTCGGTGACCATCGTGGTGATGCGCTCGATCAGCTCGCGGTCCAGGCCTGTGTCGCGCTCCACCCGAGGCCAGAACTCCTCGTCCGGCTCGGCCAGGAGCTCCTTGGCGTAGTCGTCGAAACCGTGCGTGAATCCCTCCACGAACGCGCGGTCCAGCACCTGCTCACCGCGCGCGTCGGCCTCCAACAGCAACCGGTTGACCGCCGAGAACAGGGCCAGATCACCGCCCAGGCGGATCTGCGCGAACAGGTCGGTCAGGTCGGTACCGCGCCCCAGGAGCCCGGCCGGGGTCTGCGGGTCGCGGAAGTTGGCGCTGCCGGCCTCCGGGAGCGGATTGATCGTCACGATGCGTGTCCCCGCGCGTTTGGCGCGTTTGAGGGAACTGAGCATGCGCGGGTGGTTGGTGCCCGGGTTCTGGCCCGCGACGATGATGAGGTCGGCGCGCTGCAGGTCCTCCAGGGACACACTGCCCTTGCCCACACCGATGGTCTCCGACAGCGCCGAGCCGGAGGACTCGTGGCACATGTTGGAGCAGTCGGGCAGGTTGTTGGTGCCCAGGTCCCGTGCGAACAGCTGGTAGACGAAGGCCGCTTCGTTGCTGGTGCGGCCCGAGGTGTAGAAGACCGCCCGGTCGGGGTGGTCGACGCCGCGCAGATCGTCGGCGATCANGGCTCGGTCAGGCGGCCCTGCCGGCCCAGCCAGTACCCGGAACGCTCGGCGAGATCGGAGACGCAATGGCGGGCGAAGAACTCACCCGTGAGCCCCCGGTTGGTGGCCTCCTCCGCGACGGCCTTGGCGCCGTTCTCGCAGAACTCGGCCGTGTGGCGCTCCTCGGCCTCGGGCCAGGCGCAACCGGGGCAGTCGAAGCCCTTCTTCTGGTTGACCTTGAGCATGGCGGGCAGGCCGCGCATCACGCCGGCGTTCTCCGCGACCTGGCGCACACTCTTCAGAACTGCGGGCAGGCCGGCGGCGAAGGTCTTCGGGGATCCGGTCTCGGGAGAATCCTGAGCGGGATCTGGCTGTTCAGGGTGTCGAAGTGTCACGCCTGCATTGTCCCACTCGATTTCTGCGGCCGGAAGGCGGGATTCGTACCTGTGGACGAACACGGCCCACCGCCCGCGCGCCCGATCCGCGGTGGAGGCTAACCTGCCCGGAGTCGTCGACGGCACGAGGGGAACCCATGCCACACACACGCCTGGCCAGACTGGAGGACGCCGCGGAGATCGCCGCCCGCCTGGTCGAGAACCGCACGTTCCTCGCCCCCTGGGAGCCGTTGCGGCCCGCGGAGTACTTCACCGCGCAGGGCCAGTACCGGCTCCTGGATCAGCAGCTGACCGGCTACATCGACGGCCACGAAGTGCCCCTGGTCGTCACCGACGACACCGACCGCATCGTCGGACGCATCAACCTCAACGGCATCGTGCGCGGCGCCCTGCAGTCGGGCACCCTCGGCTACTGGATCGCGTCCTCGCACAACGGGCGGGGCCTGGCCACCGCGGCCGTCGGCGAGGTCAAGCGGATGGCCTTCGGCACCCTGGGCCTGCACCGCCTGCAGGCCGAGACCGTTCCGCACAACGCCGCCTCCCAGCGGGTGCTGCGCCGCAACGGGTTCCGGCCCTACGGCCTGGCCCCCGAATACCTGCGCATCGACGGACGCTGGCAGGACCACGTGCTCTTCCAGGTCCTCAACCCCCGGAGCTGACCGGAGACCCCCGGTGCGCCGACCGCCCGCAGTATGCGCGCCCGGCCGGTCTCCGCGGGGCTCTTCATGAGCGCGGAGTGTTTTCCCGGGAGTGCGCGACGCCGGTGCTGCCACCGGGAAATCGTCGGTGGCCGCTCCTACAGTGGTGCGGGTCCGAACACCTGCCCCGCCCGCGAGGCCTCACCGAAGGAGCCCCCATGGCACTGCGCTGGTACACCACCGTGGTCGACTGCCGCGACCACCACGCCCAGGCACGCTGGTGGGCCGAGGTCCTCCACTGGCGGCTGATCTTCGAGGAAGAGGAGGGATCGGTCCTCATCCCGCCGTGGCTGGAGGCCGAGCCCATGACCATACAGGAGTGGGACCGTGGCAACCCCGGGCTGGTCTTCGTGCCCGTGCCCGAGGACAAGCAGGTCAAGAACCGCCTGCACCTGGACCTGGCCGCCCACGTCGAGGACGACCGCGACGCCGAGATCGCCCGCCTGGAACAGATGGGTGCGCGCCGGGTCGACGTGGGGCAGAGCGGGGAGCCCTGGACGGTCCTGGCCGATCCCGAGGGCAACGAGTTCTGCGTGTTGGAGTCCCGCGAGTTCTGAGTCCGGTGCCGCGGGCGCCGCTCACTCGCCGGGGCGCCCGCCCTCGTCCTCCTGCCGGAGCTGTTCCTCCTGCCGCAGGGCCTTCTCCTCGGGGCCGCCGGGGCCGGGCCCGACCACCCCGGGTTCCGGTTCCTGCCCCTGTCCGGCCGGGGCGCGGCCCCGGTCCGGCGCGGTGCTGCCGAGCGCCTCGGGTGCCTCCGGCTCCTCTCGGATCAGCGCCTCGTCCAAGGGATCGCGCTCCTCGGCCGAGTCGGCGTACTCCTGCTCCAAGAACGTGGAATCCTCCCGGTCACCGGGCAGGGCCTCGTCCTCGGTGGCGTCCTCCTGTTCGGGAACACCCGCCTCGTCCCAGTCCTGTGCCTCGGCGTTGACGGGGTCCTCGGACCTGTGTGGATCTTGATGGCTCATGCCCGATTCGTAACCGTTCGGGCGGGCCCCCAATCAGACGTCGGCGGGGGAGTCCCACGGCCGGGCCGGAACGCGGCGCGCCCCGGCCCGGCCCGGGAGCGGATCAGGGCAGGTAGCGCGGCTCGCTCGCGCCGCTCTCGTGGTGCAGACGGTCCAGTGCGGTGGCGTAGAAGGTGTACCCACCCTCGGCGCCCGGCACCGTGAACGTCGCCGTGCCGTCCTCGCCGGCGCGCACGGTCCCCAGCAGGTTGCGTGCATCGTCGATGCCGCAGACCGGCTTCCCCTCCGGCACGCCCTCGACCGCGTACACCGCGTAGTAGGCCGGTTCCGAACCCTTGGCCGGGGTCAGGTCCAGCTCCAGGTCCTCCTCGACCGGCGCGGTCCTGGTCACGGAAGGCGCGGGCGGGGACTCACCGCCCAGGTCCGGGGCCACCGGCACCAGTGCCGGGTGCGCGTAGTGCTCGCGCTGCACGGTCTCGAAGGCCTCCTGGGCGTTGGTGCGCAGCGAGGTCGCACTGAAGTAGACGTCGCCGTGCACGCCCGGGTGGTCCCGGTTGAGGTCCAGGTGTGCGGAGAGTTCACCGGGGTCCTCGGTCCAGGGCCCCTCTTCCTCCCCGACCTTGTAGGCGGCCTGGCCGATGTAGAGGTGGGTGTCGGTGGTCGCGGCGACCTCTTCCCACCAGGGAACCAGCACCGAGTAGTCGGCCACCTCCAGACCGATGTTCCAGTAGATCTGCGGGTTGATGTAGTCGAGCCAACCCTCGGTGACCCACTTGCGGCTGTCGGCGTACTGCTCGTCGTAGGACTGCATGCCGCTGGTGTCCGAACCCGCCGGGTCGGTGGCGGAGTTGCGCCAGATCCCGAACGGGCTGATGCCGAACTTCACGTGCGGCTTGGTGGCGTTCACGGCCTCACCGACCTCGCGGACCATGGTGTCGACGTTGTCGCGCCGCCAGTCGGCGACGTCGTCGAAGCCTTCCCCGTGCTCGGCGAAGGTCTCCTGGTCGGGGATCTCCTCTCCCCCGACCGGGTACGGGTAGAAGTAGTCGTCGAAGTGCACCCCGTCCAGGTCGTAGTTCTCGACCGAGTGCATCATCGCCTCGATCACGAACTCGCGCGCCTCGGGCACACCCGGGTCGTAGTAGAGCTGTCCGCCGTAGGAGAAGGTCCACTCGGGGTTCTGCCGGGCCGGGTGGTCCTCGACCAGGCGCGTGGGGTCCTCGTGCATGGCCACGCGGTAGGGGTTGTACCAGGCGTGGAACTCCAGGTTGCGTTCGTGCGCCTCCTCGACGGCGAACTCCAGCGGGTCGTAGCCGGGGTCGCCGCCCTGTTCGCCGGTGAGCCACTCCGACCACGGTTCGTGAGGGGAGGGCCAGAAGGCGTCGGCGGTGGGGCGTACCTGGACGATGACGGAGTTCAGGCCCCGGTCCACGGCCCCGTCGTAGAGCTCGACCAGTTCGGCCTGCTGCTCCTCTGCGCTCAGGCCCTGTTCGGTGGGCCAGTCGATGTTCTCCACCCCGGCGATCCACTCCGCGCGCATCTGGCGCTTGGGCGGGGCCTCCTCCACGGGGTCGCACTCCTGGGCGCGCGGCTCCTCGGGCGCGGCCAGGGCTTGCGGGGCGTGCAGGAACGAGGCGGTGAGTGCGGCGGCCAGGGCACCGCTCACGAGTGCGGTGCGGGGGATCGGAACGGTGTGTGCCCGGCGTGGGCGGTTCCGGTTCGTGTGCGCCAACATGGCTCCTTTGCGAAAGCTCCAGCGAGCGGGGCCGGGACATTGCCGAGTGTGAGTATTCAAGCACGCTCGGTTCATGCCGGGTGGGCTCAGAAGAAAACCTTCACGATCTTCGCCGCGTTGGCAAGAGTTCTACGCAAGGTTGGGGCGCGTGTGTCGGATGAGTCTCATGGTGTTCATTCCTGTTTCGTCAGGAATGCCTCAATTGCGGCAGTCCAGGCTTCGGGCCGGTCCACATGGGCCATGTGTCCCGCACCGTCCAACACCAGAGCCCGGGACCGCGGCAGCAGGGCCGCCGCACGCTCGGCGAAGTGCGCGGGAAAGACCATGTCCTGGCGCCCGTGGAGGAAGAGCCAGGCGGCCTCCGCCTCGGCCAGGCGCTGCGGCCCGTGCGCCGGGCGCGGTGAGTCCGACCGTCCGGCGCGCCGTGCGTGCAGCCAGTGCGCGGACCAGTGCACACGTTCCAGTACCCGCCGATAGTGGGCGATCCGATCCTGGCGCCACACGTTGGCGGGCGCCCCGGCCCGGGCGGCCCGCCCGACCAGCGCGGGCGTGGCGGGGCCGGGCTCTGCCCACACGCGGTTCTCGGCCGCGCGTCGGTGCTCGCGTTCCGGCCAGGTGCCGAAGTCGGCGTCGGTGACCGGCCACAGGGTGCTGGAGGCCATGATCACCCGCCCGAACGGGCCGGGGTGGTCCAGGACCAGGCGTTGCACCACCTGGCCACCGGTCGAGAACCCCAGCAGGTCGGGGGTTTCCAGGCCCAGGTGCGTGATGAGCCGGGCCAGGTCGCGGGCGGCTGCGGCGAAACTGCACGGGGCGGGGGAGGAGCGCCCGCACCCGCGCAGATCGGGCAGGATCAGGCGCCGTCGACCGAGCTCTGTGAGCGGATCCAGGAGGTAGGAGTGGTCCCAATCGGGGCCGCCGTGCACCGCCAGGAGCGGGGGAGCGCTGCTCGGCCCGCCCAGGGTGCAGTGCAGATGCACACCGTCGCCGGTGGGCACGGAGATGTGCTGCAGGTCCATGGGCGCATCCTGGCACGGGCAGGGGCTGGGCTCCGGAGGGGGCCGGGGGCCGGTCGGCCGCCGGCGGTGTGCCGCCGCCCGTCCGCGGGTGGTGCCCGCCGGGCCGCGGCAGGTGCACGCGGCAGGAGAGGCCTACCGGCCAGGTGGGCGCCTGTCCGCAAGCCCGTGGCTTCAGCCACGGGTGATTGACGAGGTCAGTTCGGCCGCCAGGTCCCTCTGGTGCTCGCGGATCCACATGAGGCGGTGGCCCACCTGTTCGGCTTCGCCGTCCTGGTACTGGGCGAGCATGCGCGGGTCCCCGCGGTGGGCGCCGGACTCCACGATGCGCCGGTAGCGGTCCTGCCGGGCCATGATGGTCTCGATCAGGGACTGGCGCTGGTCCAGCCCGTAGGCGTCACAGATCAGCCGCACGCGCCGGAACGGGTCCTCGGCGCCCGGGCCCAGGTCCACGAATCGCCAGCACAGGTCGGCCACGTCGTGCAGGCGCACCCCCGGGGCGGCCGCCTCCCAGTCCACGAAGGCGTAAGGGAGGCCCTTCTGGCTGATGGTGTGCCGCGGGGCGAGCTGGTTGTGGCAGGCCACTTCCCAGTTCCCGGCCAAGCGGGTGCCCGCGGTCAGGTCGTGGAAATCGCGGACCAGGGCCGCGGCCTCTTCCAGGTATGCGTCCGGGAGGTGGCGGTCGTCGTGGACGGCGGTCCCGCGCAGTGCACCGTGGATGAGGCGGTTCTCGTGGTCGCGGCCGTACAGACGCGGTGCACCCTCCCACCCCTGCTCGTGGAAGTGGCGCAGCAACGCACGCTCGAAACCCGCGTTGCCGTGCATGGGGCGCAGTGTGAACTCGTGATCGAAGCGGACCCGGGACGACGTGGCATGCATCAGAGTGCTCTTTCCCCCTCGCACCGCAAAGTATCTACGTCGTAAAGGTCACGCGCTGTCCGGCGCCCCTGCACCACGGAATCCCCCATTTGTCATGTTGCCTCCATTGTCCAGGTCACGCGGGTCCCTGTGGTCGCGGTTCGGTGACACCCTCGTTCGGATCTGGCATCCGTTGTAAACCAGGATGAACTTCTCCTCACGTGACGTTACCTGTCATATCCCTCAGCAGTCTCTCCAGCACATCGCGCCCCCACTCCAACGCAGCGGTGTCGACTGAGCCATACCCCAGTACCAGGCCGCGCACCGACGTCTCCCCGAAACCGCAGCGCGTGGTGTCCACGGCCAGGACCCCCGCTCGGCCACCCCCTCCACCACCGGTTGCATCCGGCTGCACCGGGCCGAGCACAAGGCCCGCACCGACCGCGCCGATGCGTACGAGGTCCTCGACCACGGGCTCCTGTGCCACCTGGTCCGTCCCGCCTGGCNCCCCCTCCCCTGCCGCTGGCTCGATCAGCTCGCGCTGGGCGGTCAGCAGGCGCTGTCGCCGGGCTTGGGGACCCCCAGCCCGAACAGCGACCGTGCATGCAGGCCGGCCCACGTCCCGGCCAGGGCGAAGAACGCCCACAGCCACCCGTGCAGGCTGCCCGAACCGATCCCGGCCAGGTAGGCGCCGATGTTGCAGCCGCCCGCCAGGCGCGCGCCGATGCCCATCAGGACACCGCCGAGCAGGCCGGCCGCGACCACGTTCCAGCTCAGTCCGGTGTGCACCTTCCAGGTGCCGGCCGCGCCCGCAGCCACGGCGGCGCCCAGGATGATGCCGATATTGGTGAGGCTGATGCGGTCCTGCAGGATCGGGCCGGCCAGCTGCTCGGCCTGGCCGGGCTGGGACCAGAACGCCCACGTCTCCGGGTGGAAGCCGATGAGCTGCAGGAACTTGGCGCCCCACAGGTTGAACGCCGACGTGATGCCCCACGCGCTGCCCGAGACCGCCAGGACGGCCGCGCCCAGTACCGCCAGCGCCAGGGCGCCGACGATCATCGGCCAGCTCCCGCGCAGCACACGCGCCAGGCCCTGGGCCGAGGGCGGGGCACCGGTGGGCGGCGGAACACGGCGGTTCTGCACCATGCGGGTGATGAGCACGACCGCGGCCAGCACGGCGATGGTGATGCCCCAGGAGCCGAACCAGCCCACGTGGTCGGAGAGCAGCACTGCCGGGACCTCGGGCAGGTCGTTGACCAACGGCCAGGCGGCGCTGTAGATCACCGAACCGGTGATGAAACCGAGCAGTGTGATGACGATGGCCGACTGGCCCGAGCCGACGGTGAACAGGGTGCCCGAGGCGCAGGCGCCGCCGAGCTGCATGCCGACGCCGAACAGGAAGGCGCCGGCGAACAGAGCGATGCCGATCGGTCCGGCCGACGCAGAGGGTTCGTTGCCGAACAATCCGGTCCCGGTCCCCAGGACCAGGGCGAACAGGGTCGCGGTGGCGCCGAGCAGGATCGCGTGCGCGCGCAGCCCCTTGCCGTTGCCCACGGCGATGAACTGGCGCCAGGCCGAGGTGAAACCGAACCGGGAGTGGAACAGGGTGAAGCCCAGGCCGGTGCCCAACAGGAGCAGGACGGCGGGCAGGGCGCCGTGCTCGGACCAGACGAAGGCCGACAGGCCCAGGGCGCCCAGCAGAGCGATGCCCAGGGGCCACCAGCGGACCGGTTCGGCCTCGGGGGCTTGCGGTGGTGGAGTGGACAGGGCCGGGTGCCACTTCAGTGCCAGAGCCGAGGAGCCCCGATTGTCCACCGAACCGGTGGGTTCGGCAGGCAATGTGGGTTGAGCAGACATGGTGTCCAAACGAAGGTGAAGGGGCGCGGGCGCGCCGAAAAGGGCCGGGATCCGGGGGTCAGCCGGTGCCGCTTCGGAAGGCAGGGGCGCGGGGCCCGGGAGAAGAGTCGGGTCCGTCAGCGCACGGCGGTGCGGCACCGGCGGCGACAGAGGCCGTCATCGGTGCTCGTGAGTGACATGGAGATGAGCGCCATGCACAAGAAACGGGCGGTACCAGACATCGTGCGTGAGTATAGGACATCTGCGCGGCCCAGTGCCAGTTCGGTCGGGGCCGACAGGGGCCCGCCCGCACCGAGTGGTGGTACGGACGGGCCCCGCGGGTGGGCAGGGACCGGGATCAGTGGCCTTCGTCGCCGTCGTCCCCGGTGCCGTGGTTCTCGTCGCTGTCCTCGCCGGAGGGCTCCTTGCCGAGCATGGTCTGCATCTGCTCGATCTCCTCCTGCTGGGCCTGCTCGATCTCCTCGGCCAGCTGCTGCGCCTCGGGGGCGGTTCCCTCCTCCAGGACGGTCCCGGCCATGTCGACCGCGCCCTCGTGGTGTTCGATCATCAGCTCCAGGAAGAGCGTGTCGAACTCCTCGCCCTCACTGGCGGCCAGCTCCTCCATCTGTTCGTCGGAGAGCATGCCCTCCATGCCGCTGTGGTCCATGTCCTCGCCGGAGTCCGCGCCCCAGTCCTGCAGCATCTGCTGCATCTGTTCGATCTCGGGGCCCTGGGCGCCGCGGATCTCCTCCGACAGTTCCCCGACCTCGTCGCCGGCGCGGTCCTCGGCCAGGTCGGCCATCTCCACGGCCTGTTCGTGGTGCGGGATCATCATCCGGGCGAACTCCACGTCCGCCTCGTTGTGCTGCTCCTGCTCGGCCGAGTCGGCGCCGGACGGGGCTTGCCCGGGTGCCTGGCCGCACGCGGTCAGGGCCAGGGCGGCGCCCAGTGCGGCGGCCGCACCGTTGAGGACGTGCTTGAACGTGATCATGGTCGTGGTCTCCCTCTTCGGATCTTCTGCGGTGTGTGCGCAGGCGGTGCCGCGCCCCGGTCGGGGCGGCGGGGCCGCGCGGCATCTAGATGCGCAGGATCTGCAGGGCGGCGAGGCAGGGTCTGTTCTCGGCCTCCACGCCGGAGGGATCGAAGGTGCGGAGCGGGGCCGTCCGTCGCGGCGGCGCCTGGGGCCAGGGGGTGACCACCGTCGTGGCTGCCCCCGGGGTGAGCACGGGGAACCCGCTCACTGTCGGGCACGTGTCGGTGGGGTCCAGGTCCGGCAGGCCCTTCTCGGCGGCCTGCTCGACCCACGGGGCGGCGTTCTGCTCGCCGCTCGTGTGCTCATCCGGGGCGGAGGCCGCGGTGACCGCGGAGACCGGTACGTGGCCGTCGCTGTCGGCGTGGCCCAGCGTGTGCATGGCCGAGAACCCGAAGAGCAGCAGAGGGATCAGGAGCAGCTTCAGCCACACGGGACCCGTGCGGCCCCCTGCGTCGGACGTGTTCCCCTGCCTCGGCATGCGGCCACCTTATATGCCCCAACCGGGTATCGGTATCGGGGGCCGTGACGGGCCCCACCCACAGCGAGTATCACCGGACGGAGTGGGTAGAACACAGTATGCACTCCCCGTCCCCCGGCTCGTGCCAGTGACCGATCATCCCGTCCTCCCGAAGGGGCGATCCACATGCCCGAACCAGACAAACTCCAGTGGCGGTCCGACCTGGGCTGGCCTTCCTACTCACCGGCCGACCCGGCCGACCCCAAGGACGGCCTGGTCGTCCACTACGACAGCGCCGACCAAGGGTTGGCCGACAAGGAACACAGCTCCTGCGAGGCCTACTGGGACAACACCCGCGATTTCCACACCGGCCCCTCCCGCGGCTGGGTGGACATCGGGTACTGCGTCGACGAGGCCACCGAGATCCTCACCGGGGACGGGTGGCGCACCTTCCGTGAGATCGGAGAGGGCGACACCGTCCTCACCCTTGACCACGAGACCGGTATGTCCCAGTGGCAGCCGATCCAGGCCGTCAACGTCTTCCCGGCCATGCCCCGCACCCTCCTGCGTATGCAGGGCGAGGACCACTCTTCCCTGACCACCTCCGAGCACCGCTGGCCGGTCGAACGCACCGAAGGCCTCCATCGCCCGCTGCCCCCGGCCACCGTCCGCCGCTGGGCCACCACCGCGACCCTCACCCGCACCGACCGGCTGCCACTGGCCGCGCCCTGTGCCGACCTGCCCGGCGAGGCCAAGTGGACCGACGCCCTCGTGGAGGCCGTGTCCTGGTACTGGGCCGACCCCCGGCCCGCCGACACCGATCTGCACACCGCAGCACGGCTGCGCGCCGCATTGCACGATCTGGTGATCGCACCCTCCCACTGGGAGGAGACCCGGGAGGGCGACCACACCGAGTTCCGGATCTCCGCCGAGGCCACCGAGGTCCTGGAACGCCACGCGCCCGACCGCGTGCCCGATCCCGCGTTCCTGCGATCGCTCACCCGCGCCCAGCTCGACCTGCTGCTCAACACGGTCGGTGCGCTCGCCCCCGACCTGGGCCGGCACTCCCGCGCGGCTGCCGACGCCTTCCAGTTCGCCGCGGCCCTGGCCGGGCGCTCCAGCACTCTTCGGCACACGGACGGGCTGTGGTCGGTGCGCTCGGGTACCCGCACCACCGTCGGGGTCCAGGAAGAGCTGACCACCACCCGCGAGGCCTACGACGGCCACATCTGGTGTCCGACCACGCCGAACGGCACCTGGCTGGCCCGCCGTGAGGGCACGGTCCACTTCACCGGGAACTCCTTCATGGCCTGCGCGCACGGCAACGTCATGGAGGGGCGCGGGCCCTTCCGTGCCCAGGCCGCCCAACCCGGCGGCAACACCACCCACTACTCGGTGACCCTGGCCACCGGACCGAACGACACCATCACCCCCGAACAGATCAACGCGGTGCGCCAACTGCGCGAATGGCTCATGGAACCCGCCAGCAGCATCGACGGCGCGGTCCTGGGCCACCGTGACTTCGTCTCCACCTCCTGTCCCGGGGACGAGGCCTACGGGATGGTGCAGGACGGCACCTTCGCCGAACCCGCCGAACGGGAGAACGAGGGCTGAGGCCGCGCGGGGCCCGACCGTCCGGGCCCCACCGCCCCGGGCGGTCCACGAGCACCGCCCGCTCGCGCGTAGTCTGCCCGGTATGCAGGTACCCACCGACGACGAGATCCGCGCGCTGCACGCCGAGCACGCGCCCTCGCGCGAGGCCTTCGACCTCGTGTACACCCACTGCCGCATCGTGTGCGACCTGGCCGAGCACGTCATCGCGGCCGCCCCCTCCCTCCAGCCCCTGGACGCGGACCTGGTGAGGGCGGGGGCTCTGTTGCACGACATCGGGGTGTACCGGCTCTTCGACGGTGCCGGACGGCTCGACCACACCCAGTACGTGCGCCACGGTGTGCTGGGCCACGAACTGCTGGCCGGGGTCGGGATGCCCGAGGCGCTGTGCCGGTTCTGCTCCTGCCACACCGGCACCGGCATCACCGAGCACGACGTGCGCACCCAGGCGCTGCCGATCCCGCCGGCCGACTACCTCCCCGGCACACTGGAGGAGGAGGTCCTCATGTACGCCGACAAGTTCCACAGCAAGTCCGACCCGCCGGCGTTCCTGACCGCCCGCGCCTACACGCAGAAGGTGAGCCGGTTCGGCACGGACAAGGCCGCGCTCTTCGAAGGGATGGTGGACCGGTTCGGCGAGCCCCCGGTGGAGAAGATCGCCGCCGAGTACGGACACGCAGTACGGAACTGACCGGTGCCCGGCCCTCCCGCCCGCCGGCGGGGCGCCGGGCACCGCCGGCCCGGACTCAGTCCAGAGCCTCGACGGCCGCCTCGGTGGCCTCGGCCACCAGAGCATCGTCGTACTCGGCTTCCTCCTCCTCGCGGCTGGACATGACCGCGATCACGACCGGGTCGCTCTCGGGCGGCCAGGCCACCGCGATGTCGTTGCGGGTGGCGTATCGGCCCCCGCCGCTCTTGTCGCCGACCTCCCAGTCCTGGGGCACCCCGGCCCGGATCAGGTCGTCACCGGTGGTGTTGCGCACCAGCAGGTCGGTGAGGAACTCGCGTTCGTCCTCGGCCAAGGTCTCTTTCTCCACCACGTAGGTGTGCAGGCTCTGGGCCATTGCACGCGGGGTGCTGGTGTCGCGTTCGTCGCCGGGGACGGCTTCGTTCAGATCCGGTTCCCACCGGTCGGCGTTGGTGGTGTCGTCACCGATCTCCCGCAGCGCCTCCTGGAACCCCTCCGGACCGCCCAACCGCTCCAACACCAGATTCCCGGCGGTGTTGTCGCTGTAGCGGACCGTGGCGTCGGAGGCCTCGCGCAAGGTCATGTCCGTGCGTCCCTCTCCCAGGAACTCCTCGGCGATCGGCGCGTACTCGAGCAGGTCCTCCTCGGACAGATCCATCCTCTCGTCCAGGACCTCCGCCCCGTGCTGGTCCAGCAGCGCGCCCACGGCCAGGGCCTTGAAGGTGGAGGCGTAGGCGAACCGGTCGTCGGCACCGTACTCGACCTCCTGGCCGGTGCCGGTGTCGAGCGCGTAGACCCCCAGGCGGGCGTCGTACTCCTCCTCGAGCCCGGTGAAGGCCTCCTCGGCCCCGGCCGCCGGATCGGAGGAGGGGGCGGCCGCGGGGGAGGCCTGCCCGGTGCCGCACCCGGCCAGGGGGACGAGGGCCAGGGTCGCGGCCAGGGCGGCCGCGGGGCGTGTCAGGGCGGGTGTGGACATGGAGTTCCTCCTGGGTTCGCGGGGCGGCCGCCACCGGGGACGGGCGCCTCGACAGGGACACTCAGGAGTCTGCTCCAGCATCCGTGATGCGGTCCAAGACCGAAACCGCCTTTTCCATGCGTCTTCGGTATAATCACCGTTCATGGATCTGGTCGGTGCGTGCAGAGTGTTCGTCCACGTGGGCGAGCGCGGTAGTTTCACCCTCGGCGCGGCCGCCGCCGGGGTCCGACAACCCGTCGCCAGCCGCCGGGTGGCCGCACTGGAGGAACACCTGGGTGCGCCCCTGTTCGACCGTGCCGCCCGGCGGGCCCAGCTCACCGTGTTCGGCCGCGATCTGTTGCCCACCGCCCGGCGCCTGGTCGCCCTCGCCGACGACCTGGGGGAGGAGGCCGAGCGCGCGTTGCGCCGACCGGTCTCCCTGGCGGTGCCCGACGTGTGCACCACCCTGGACCTGGCCCATCTGGACGCCGAGGCACGCGGCCACGGGCTCCACCTGGACCTGCGCCCGGTGGCCCGAGCCGAACGCCGCTCCCAGCTCAACACCCACCAGGTCCGGCTGGCCCTGGAGACCGTGCCCGCCGACGAGGCCACCTGGGTGGTGGCGCTGGGCTTGGCCGGGACCCACCCACCGCACACGCGCGGGGTGCGCATGGAATCGCTGCGTGTGGGGCGCGAACACATCGAGGGCCCGGGCCGGCGCGTGTGGATCACCCCTGAGGACGACGTTCCGCACGTACGCGACCGGCTCGTCCGGGTGCGCGACGCCGTGGGCCTGCGTCCGGGCCAGGTTGCGCTCGCCCCGACCGTGGCCGCCGCGCTCACCGAGGTCCTGACCCGCGACGACCTGTTGCTGTGCTCACCCCACCAGGCCCGGGAGCTGTCCCTGGACTGGCTGCCCGTGCGCGATGCCGTCCTGGAACGCGGTTATCTTCTGGCGGGGGCCGACGACGACGCGGGCGCGCGGGTGCGCGACCGTCTGACCGGGGCGCTGGGCCGCTGCCTGGGTGCCCGGGCGGAAGAAGGGGGAGGCGATGCGTGAACGCGCGCTGGTGCGTGACCTCGAACAGGTGCTGGAGGAGGGCGGACTGCGCGGCTCCTTCCTCGTGCGGGACCTGGACAGCGGTGAGGAGCTCGCCCTGGGGCCGGACCTGCCCTACCCGACGGCCTCCCTGGTCAAGATCCCCCTGGCTCTGGCCACCGTCGAACGTGTCCACGAAGGTGAGCTCGACGGTGCGCGCACCGTCGAGATGGTCCCGGGGCGCGACACCGTCGCGGGCCCGGCCGGGCTGAGCCGGTTCCGCCACCGGTCCCGTGTCGCCGTGGAGGACCTGCTTTACCTGGCCACTGCGCTCAGCGACAACACCGCGGCCCAGCTCCTGTTCGACCTGACCCCGCCCGAGCGGATCGCCGAGGTGCTGAGGCGGGTGGGTGTGCACGGCATCACCGTGCGCCACGGCATCGCCGAGGTGGGCCGTACCCCTATGCGTGCTCTGGACCCCGGCGACGCCCACCTGGCCCTGGAGCTGGCCATCGGCGCGCACACCGAGGGGCACGGGCACCCGGTGCGCCAGCTCGACGTCACCCACGCCAGTTCGGGGTCGGCGCGCGCCTACGTGGACCTGCTGCAGGCCCTGTGGCGGCCGACGGCGGTGGCCGGGCCGGTGGCCGCGCACGTACGCGGCCTCATGGGTGCCAACATGTTGCGGCACCGGCTCTCGCCCGACTTCGCCTCCGACTCGGCCACGTGGTCCTCCAAGACCGGGACCGTGCTCAACTGCCGCCACGAGATCGGGGTGGTCGAGCACGCCGACGGTCAGGTGCTGGCGGTCGCGGCGTTGACCGAGTCGCAGGTGCCGGCGGCCGCGCAGCCCGGTGCCGAGGCCCTCATGGGGCGGGTCGCCCGGCGTCTGCACGACCACCTGCGTGCCTGGTGAGGCGGGGTCGGGCCAGGCGGGGGATCACTGGTCCAGGGCCTGGACCAGCTGGGGCACGATCCCGTCCAGGGCGTGGTGCACGCCCGGGGCCGAGCCGCTGGAGAAGGCGTCGATGAGGTCCTGGTCGTCGAGCACGATCAGGCGCCCGTCCTGGGCCGAGTCCAGGCCCTGCAGCACCGGGTCGTTCTGCAGTTCCTCGGCTGCGCCCGCCTCCAGGGGGAAGACCACGGTCAGATCAGCGTCCAGGGCTTCCACGTTCTCGGCGGACAGGTCGGTGTAGAAGGCACCGTCGGCCTTGTCGGCGAGCTCGCTGTCGTACTCGAAACCGAGGTCGGTGAGCAGGTCGGTGCGGGTGTCGCCGGGCACGTAGGCGCCGAATCCGCCGTCGTAGTCGTAGGCGCCCACGGCGATGGTGCTGTCGGTGAACTCGGGGTGCTCCTCACGCAGGTCGGCGAAGCGCTCCTCCAGTTCGGTGACCAGCTCCTCGCCGCGTTCCTGCCTGTCGAGGGCGGCGGCGACCTGGCGGGTCTGCTCCTGCCACGTGGTGCCGTAGGTGATCTCGACACCGGGCGGCGGACCCACGACCGGAGCGATGGGGGAGAGCATGTCGTAGCGTTCCTGGGTCAGGTCCGAGCGGGTGTCGAGGATGACGTCGGGTTCCAGGGAAGCGGTGGCCTCCACGTTGGGCTCCATGGTGCCGAGCTGGACCGGGTCGCCCTCGACCTGCTCCTCGACCCAGGGGCCGAGACCGTTGCCGCCGTACTCGAGCCAGTCGGCGACCCCGACCGGTTCCACACCCAGGGCCAGGGAGGTATCGGCGTCCGACCACCCGAGAGCGACCACGTCGGTGGGCACCTCGGGCAGGTCCACGTCGCCGTGGACGGTCTCCACGGTCAGGGCGGCCTCACCGTCGACCGAACCGGGATCGGGGGTCTGGCCGGCGCAGGAGGTGAGGAGCANTCATGGGGACCTCACCGAAGAATAGTAAGCTTAGCCTTGCCTAACAATGGTATGTCCAGATCAACCCGGTCCGCAGGTCCGCGTGACCAGGGCTCAGGGGTGTTCTCGGAAGGCTTTCGGGTCAGCGAGCGGCCGTCCAGGAAATCTCTCGCAAGGCGATGCGCGAAGTCCGGCCTGGTGGATACGGGCCCGGAACGATTCAAGAACACGACCCTAGGCGATGGCTGCCACGCCCTCGCGCCAGTACCCCATGAAGGAGATGTCCTCCTTCGGGACCCCGTGCTCGCGTACCAGCGTGCGGCGCAGTCCCGTGGGCAGGCCGTTCTCCCCGGCCACCCAGCAGTACGGGCGCCCTTCGGGGAGGGCGGAGGACTGCACCGTGTGCAGCGCGAGCCGACCCGGGGTCGCGTGCGGGTCCTGGCGCGGCAGCCAGTGCACCTCCGTGCCCGCGGGGGTGCGGACCGGGCGCACGTCCGCGGCGGAGGGAACCTCCAGGTAGACGCGGGCGCGCAGGTCGTCGGGGGCCTGCTCCAGGATCGCCAGCAGCGCCGGCACCGCGCTCTCGTCGCCCACCAGCAGGTGCCAGTCGGCCTCGGGCGGCGGAAGGTAGTAGGTGCACTCGGGGAAGAGCCCCAACTCCTGGCCCTCACACGCCGCCAGTGCCCAGGCCGAGGCCGGGCCCTCGTCCCCGTGCGCGACGAACTCGATGTCCAGCTCGAGCGTGTCCGGGTCGAAGCGGCGCATGGTGTAGTTGCGCACGTAGGGGCGGACCTCGTCGGGCATCTGCTTGTACTGGGGGAACCAGCCCTCGCCGTCGTACTCGGGCAGGGTCAGGCGCTCCTGTCCTGGGCGGGCGAAGAACACACGCACGCACTGGTCGTTGCCCAGGAACTCGAAATGGGCCAGGTCGGCTCCGTGGACGGTCACCGTCACGAAGTTGTCGGTGGTCCGTTCGACGCGCAACACACGGGTACGCATCATCCGGCGGTGGTGGGGAAACTGCATGCGCAAGGCGGCCCTCCGGGCAGGTCACACGGGCGACGGTTCCAGTGAGGTTAGCCTAACCAATATCTTCGCCTTTGTGCACCCCGGGGCCGCGCACACCCGGAACCCGATCCGGTCACAGGGTCCGGGCGCGGCCGCGGACGCTCAGCCCGTCGTGAGGCCGCGCGCGGCCAGCTTCTCGCGCAACCCTTCGGCAGAGGTGAAGTGGTGCCCGTCCAGCCCCAGGTCACGGGCGGCGACGACGTTGCGTTCGGTGTCGTCGACGAACAACACACGGCCGGGCGCCACCCCCAGGCCCTCCAGGCACCAGCCGAACGCCTCGGGCTCGGGTTTGGCGCTGCCGATCCGGCAGGAGAAGCCCAGCACCGGGAACAGTTCCAGAATCCGGGCGTGGTCGGCCTCGAACATGTCGGCGATCTCGAAGGGGATGTTGGAGAGCATGCCCAACCGCACCCCTGATGCAGACAGGTCGCCGACCAGGGACACCATCTCCTCATCCACACGCGACCAGCTCGCCAGGTCCAGTTCGATCAGCTCGGCCACACGCCGGTCGTCGAACTCGGTGCCCGCCCGGCGCCCCACCGAACGCCAGTAGGCCGGGCCGCCCAGTTCACCGCGGTCGTAGGGTTGCCGCTCACCCCAGTAGCACTCCCAGAACAGCTCCGGGCCCACACCCGAGGCGTGTACCAGGGCGGCACGGCTCGGCGCCGACTGGGTGCGGGCGATGACGCCGAACATGTCGAACAGGACGGTGTCCACGAGGAGGCCTCCAAGAGCTGCGTTGTCACGGCAGCCCCACATTAGGACGGCCCTGTCCGCCCTGCCCCGCCCGCCCGGCCGAGCGGGGCAGGTACGCCGTGAGGACGCGCACACCCACCACCGCCGCCCCTGGCGCGGCCGCCACCAGAGCGAGCAGACCGTAGGCCACCGACACCGTCACCCCGGCCTGCGCGCCCAGACCGGCCGCGCCGAAAGCCGCCGCAGCAGCGGCCTCCCGCGGACCCCAGCCGCCCACGTTCACCGGCACACTCATCGCCAACAGCGCCAGGACCGCGAGCGGCACCACCTGCGAGGCCCGGGCCTCGACACCTGTGGCGGAGGAAGCCACCAGGAACAGGAGCACGTGTCCGGCCAGCGCGGCGACCGAGAACACCACCACGGACGGGCCGCGCTCGAGCAACCCCGCACGGGCCTCGTGTGCGCTCGTGCGCAGGGCCCGCCACCACCGCGGCCTGCGCTTCCGCCCCAGGCGCAGGCCCACGGCGCCCACCGCCAGGACCGCGGTGACCGTACCGGCCGAGACCGCCACCGCTCCCATGCCTGGGCCCAGCAACGCGGTCGGCAGAGTGGACAGGACCAGGACCGTCGCACCGGCCAACACCATCTGTCCCGCCACACGCTCCAGGACCACCGCACGCACCCCGCGCCCCAGGTCACCGCAGTATCGTCCGTGCCCGACCGCACGGTGCACGTCGCCGAGCACACCCGCGGGCAGGACCGCGTTCAGCAGCACCGCCACGTAGTAGTCGGACACAGCCCGCCCCCAGGGCAGGCGCAGGCCCACCGACCGTGCCACCACGACCCACCGGGCCGCGCTGGCCACCGTTGTCACCGCGCCCACACCCAGGGCCCAGGCCAGGACGGAGGGTTCGAGGGCGGCGAAGGCGGAGGTGAAGGCCTCAGCGGGAAACCACCACACCACTGCGAACAGGACGGCCGTGCCCGCAGCCGCGCGCAGCCACGCCCCGGTCCGGCCGGACCGGGGCTGCGGCCGGGACCGCAGCGGCCCTCGGGGCGGAGCGGGCTCCCGGGACGGCACCTGCCCCCGTTCTGCTGCCCGGCCCCGCGAGTGGGCAGCAGAGCTCCCGCCCGTGGAGCTCACCTCGGTCCTCCCCGTCGATCCCGCTCGTGCGGACGGCAAACCCCCTGTGGGGCCGCCCGGCTCAAACACCCCTGACCACGTCTTCGTCCTTGCTCCCCGGTCTCCCCGAGCCCCCGTGGCTCAACCGCGCGCCGGCCTCGGCCCGGCAGAGTCGCCACCCCGCTCGGCGGCCCGGGGCGGCAGGGCCAGGAGATCGGTGTGGTGCACGATCGCGCGCAGGCGTCCCTCGGCGTGTGCACGCGAGCGCCGTTCCAGGTAGGCGCGCCCGGGCAGAGCAGGATCCTGCTCCACGGCCGCGCCCACCCAACCGCGCAGCCACGCCTCGGTCAGCCCCGGATGGCGCGGGCCCAGGCGCCACGGACTGGGGAAACACCGCACCCGCCGACCCGACCCGCGCAGGACCCCGGCCATCAGGGGCGCCGCATCCGGGCCGAGGCGGCCCCCACGCCGCTGGTGGGCGTCGAAAGCGGCGGCGAACGCCTCGTCCCACGGGTCGGTCGGCGAGAACTCCACCCGTCCCGAAACCGTCAACGCGAACAGCGCCGGACATCCCAGCCGCACGACCGTGCGGGCCAGGTGCACGGCCTGTTCCCCGGTGAGCAGGTCCAGCAGGGCAGAGGCCGTCACCAGTGTCACCCCGTCCAGGTCAGAGGGGTCGAGGGCGGCCAAATCCGCTCTCAGGGTGCGTGCGGGGGCGGCAACCCCGCGTTCGGCCCGGGCCAACAGGGCGGGGTCGCGGTCGATGAGCAGCCACCGGCCCGGTCCCGGCAGGCGCGGTACCAGCCACCGACCCATGGCCCCGGTTCCGCAGCCCAGGTCGGCCACGAGCGCCCCATGGCCGCCCAGCAGGGCGGGCGGTTCGGTGGCGCGGGCCTCGGCATCGGCGTCCTCCCGCAGGGACAACCACTGGGGCGCGAACCCCTCCGTGTCGCTCAAGCCCACCTCTCACGGTCCAGGACGGCGGCCATCGCCCCGGCCGTCCGTTTCCATCCTGGCAAGGTCTGTCGCCGCAGGTGGGCCGAATGCCGCAGACGCCGGCGCAGCCCGGGATCGTGCCACCACCGGCGCAGCGCCCCGGCCAGGTCCGCGGGGTCGCCGGGCCGGGCGAGCAGGCCGGGCCGGGTGCCGTCCGAGGCCCGCCCCAGCGCTTCGGGGACCCCGCCGGCCTCCGTGGCCAGTACGGGCACGCCGCGAGCCAGGGCCTCGGCCACCGCCATGCCGTAGGTCTCGGAGCGCGAAGCCAGCACACACAGGTCCGCAGCCGACCAGCTCTCCTCCAGGTCCGCGCCGCTCAGGGGGCCGGGGAAACGTACCCGCTCCTGCCACCGGTGTTCCCGGACCACCGCCCGCAGCCGAGCGGCATGGGCGCCCCCGCCTGGCCCCACACAGGTCAGAGACCACCCGCTCGCCGACAGCAGGGCCAGCGCGGCCAGCAGCACCTCGTGGCCCTTGCGCGGGGTCAACGAGGCCACACACAGCAGCTGCGAACGCCCGTCCGTGCCCGGCGCCGGGGGAGCGGGGTCGGTCCCGGGCGCAACGGTGACCGCCCCCGACAGGCCGTGCTGCTGTTCCAAGTGGCGGCGGGCCCAGTCGCTGGTGGCCACCACCCGGCGCGCCGACCCCAGGGCACGGCGTTCCTTGGAGTGCAGCTCGCGTGCCTCGGTGTCGCCCAGGCCGCCCTCCAAGGCCAGTGGCAGATGCACCAGCACCACAAGCCGCAGGCGTTGCCCGTGCGGGGCCAGTACTTCGGGCACCCCGCACGCCACCAGCCCGTCCAGCAGCACAACGGTGCGCTCGGCGAGCCCCTCCAACAGCCGTGCCAGGCGCCGGCGGTCCCGCGCCGAGGGCACGGGCCAGGAACCGGGCACGGTGAGCACCCGCACCGGGTGCCCCAGGCCCCGCAGTTCCTCCGCCAGGCGCCGGTCGTAGACGTCGCCGCCGCTGGGGGCCGAGGACCCGGGCACCACGAGCACACTCAACACTCGAGCCTGTAGGAGGCCCAGGCCACGTGCGACTCGTGCAGGGTCACCTCCAGCCCGGCCAGGTCCTGCGCCCGGGCCCCGATCCGGTCGGCGAGCCGCTCGGCCACCACACGCGCCAGGTACTCCGAGGTGGTGTTGGCCCCGGCGAAGTCCGGTTCCTCGTCCAGGTTGCGGTGGTTGAGCTCGCCCAGCACCGCCGCCAACACGTCGGCGGCCTCGGCGATGTCGACGACCACCCCGTCGTTGTCCAGCTCCCTGCGGCGGAAGGTCGCATCGACCACGAACGTGGCTCCGTGCAGGGCCTGGGCAGGACCGAACGACTCACCCCGGAAACTGTGCGCGATCATCATGTGGTCGCGGACGGTGACGCTGTACACGCTGTTCCCTTCGACGAGACCGGTCGCCTCCTCGGGGCGAAGAGGCCCCTGCGCCCTTACCCCGCCCCGCGCGGCTCCACTCCGTGCGGGGCGGGCCTCACCCGTAGGCCACCCGATGGCACAGTGCCGGAAGGCTCCCGTCGGCCAGGCGCGGCAGGACCTGCGGCAGGTCCTCGAACCGGCTCTGCCCGGTCAACAGTGCGTCGAAGGCCGGGTCGGCGAGCAGACGCAACGCCAACGCCAGGCGTTCGGAATGGTCGTAGCGCGAGCGGCGGGCCGGGGAGATCATCCCGACCTGGCTGGCACGCACGGCCAGGCGCTGGGAGTGGAAGTCCTCACCCAACGGCACGATCACCTGGCGGTCCCCGTACCAACTCAGTTCCACGACCTCACCCTCCGGAGCGAGCAGGTCCAGCGACCGGGTCAGTCCGGACTCGGTGGCGCTGGTGTGGAAGACCAGGTCGCAGTCGGCGTCGGCGTCGGTGGGGGAAGCGAATCCCACCCCGAGGGCATCGGCGGTCTCGGCGCGCTCGGGCACCACGTCCACCAACTGCACCCGGGTCCCGGGAACACGGGAGACGAGCCGGGCCACACAGCAGCCCACCATGCCCGCGCCCACCACCGCCACCCGGTCGCCGACCTTGGGAGAGGCGTCCCAGAGCGCGTTGACGGCCGTCTCCACGGTCCCGGCCAGCACCGCGCGCTCGGCAGGAATGCCGTCGGGGACCAGGGACAGCGCCTCGACGGGGACCACGAAACGGTCCTGATGGGGGTAGAGGGTGAAGACGGTGCGCCCGAGGAGGCCGGCCGGGCCCTGCTCGACCTCGCCGACATTGAGGTAGCCGTACTTGAGGGGGCCGGGGAAGTCCCCCTCCTGGAAGGGGGCCCGCATGACCCCGTGCTGGTTCGCGGGCACGCCCCCGTCGAAGACGAGGGTCTCGGTGCCCCGGCTGATCCCCGAGTAGCGGGATCTGACCAGGGCCTGGCCCGCCTCCGGTGCGGGCAGATCCACGTCCCGGATCTCGCCCCTGCCGGGGGCGCTCACCCAGAACGCGCGGGCGGTGCGTCCCACGGTCGCTCCTTTCCTCGCGGTCGCGGGTCGGGTGCGGCGCGGCGGTCCCGGGGGACGGCACGCCGCCGTGCTCACCTTCTCAGGCGGGGAAAAACCGTGGCGGCCGGTCCCGGTTCGGCGGGAGGGCGCCGAAGCCACAGCCACCGCGCGTCCCGCCCGAAGGACCACACGAGCGCGGCCAGGGCACAACCCACCACGGCCGCCGAGGCCCACACGGGCACCACCGGTGCGGCCGCGACCACCAGAGCCACCCCCTGGAGCGCGGCCACCGCCTTGCGGGAGAGGCGGTCGGGCAGGGGGGCCTTCAGCCAGGGCCAGGGCACCGAGGCCGCCCAGAACACGTACCGGGCCGCGCCCACCAGCAGTACCCACGGCCCCAGGTCCGCGGCCACGTGCGCGCCCAACACCACGAGGGCGAACGCGTCGACCTCCATGTCGTAGCGGGCGCCGTGGTCCGAGGCGGTACCGGTGCGGCGGGCCACGGCCCCGTCCACCAGGTCCAGGGCCAGTGCGGCTGTGGCCAGCACCACCAGGGGCCAGGGCGGGCCGGCCTGGGCGGTCAGGGCCATCACCCCGCCCAGCAGTACCACCCGCACCGAGGTCACCGCGTCGGCCGGTCCAGGGATCCGGCCCCGCGCCGCCCGGCCCAGCAGCGTTGCGGCCGCGACCGTGTACAGCGCCCCGGCCGTCCACGCGGCCGCGCTCAGGCCCACACCCGCGGCCAGGGCCGCGAGAAGGCCGATCTGGGCCACAGCGCCGGTGGCGATCCACCGCAGCGGGGGTTCACACACCGGGCTCCCCTCTGCCTGTTCATGGTTCCTCGTTCCACCGCGCCACACATCCCCGGCGGTGCCCCGAGCCGAGCCGGTGAAAACCCGGCCGCCGACCTCCGTGAACACCATGCCGTCGCCCAGGGGCCGCACCCGTCGGTGGCCGCTTCCGGACACATGTGCTCATGTCCATCCCTGTCGGGCAGGTACCGGGTGGTCGCCGTGCGCCCCGGCCCCACGTCCGTCCTGCCGAGGGAGGGCTCCCTGACAGCGGGGCCCTGTACGGGCGACGGGGCGCCTGTACGAGAAAGGCCCTGATTGAGCACCGAGCACGACCCCCGCGTCCCCGCGGCCCCACCGCGCCGCGGACCCTCCCGCCCCCGGGGCGCTCTGATCCGGGCGTGGGCACGGTTCCTGTTGGGCCGCACGGCCGTGGCCCTGGGGCTGGCCGCCGGGCTCGTCCTGGTCAGTGGCCTGGGCCCGCTCCTGCGGGGTGTCGCCGACCCTGGTCCGGGGGCGCTCGGCGCCATCGTGCTCACCGAACCGGCCCCGCTCCTGTACCCCTGGTACGCGGTCGTGCTGGGCCACGCACTCCTGCTCTGCCTGCTCCCGCGCGGGCCCTGGCCCCCCTTCGCGGCCCTGGCCGGGGCGTTGCTGATCGCCCTCGCCTGGTTCTCCGTGCCTGCCCCGGCCTCCGTGGCCCTGTCCCCGGCCCCCTCCGGCGGAGCCGCCGATCTGGCCGCCGCGCTCTTCGGTACCGACGCGCCCCCGGCCGTCCAGGAAGCCACGGTCGGCGCCCTGGCCCGGATCGTGTTCGGGCTGTTGGTGGTGTGCGCGGCCCTGATGATCGCCCGCGACGTACGTGCGCCAGCCGTCCGGCCGCCTTCCTTCCGCTCCGGGGCGGCGTCGGTGGCCGCCGGTGCGTGCGCGCTCCTGGCCCTGGTCGCCCTGGTATGGAGCGCGGCGCTGCTGTACACGCTCGTGACCGGGGGCGCGGCCCTGCGCGAGGGGCCCTTCGGAGCGTTCGTGGTACCGGACACATTCGCGCCCGGGCGTGGCTGGGCCGAACGCGGCGCCGCTGCCCTGACACTGGTGGCCATGCCCCTGCTGTACGCGGGTGTGCAGGGCACACGCACCCTGCTGCGCCGCGGCTGAGCCGGACCGCGGAGCGGCCCGAAGGGGCGCCTGGCGAACCTTTCGGCGTCCCCGCTTTTATTACTGGCTGGTAAGTTCGCCGTGTTGTGGCGGCCCAGGCCGCGTCCCGGCGACGGAGGAGACCAGTGCACCAGGGGGCCATGACCAGGCTCAAGACCGTTCCCGACTGCCGGTTCCGGCTCTTCGTCCTGCACCACGCGGGTGGAACGGCACAGGCCTACCGGTCCTGGGTACGGCACTTTCCCGACGACTGGGAGATCTGCCTGGTCCAAGCGCCCGGACGCGACACCGCAGCCCACCTCGAACCCTTCCGCGACGCCCGCGCCCTGGCCCGCTACCTGGCCGAGGCCACCGCCGGCCTGCGCGACCGCCCCTACGGCCTCTTCGGTCACAGCATGGGCGCCCTCGTCGCACACGAGATCGCCCACCACCTGCTCGCCGACCCGACCGAACCCGCCCCCGCCTGGCTCGGTGTCTCGGCCTGGAGCCCTGCCCACGGGCCCGAACGCGACGCGCCCCGGCACCTGCGCACCGACGCCGAACTGCGTGAGATCGTCGCCGGGATGGGAGGCACCCCCCGTTCCGCCCTCGCCGACCCCGATCAGTGGGCCCAGATCGCCCCCGTCGTACGCGCCGACCTGAACCTGGTCGACACCTGGCGCCCCGACCCGGCCCGGCTGCCCCTGCGCCTGCCCCTGTCGGTGCTGGGCGGCGCCGACGACCCGGGTATGCCGCCCTCCCGCATGGCGGCCTGGCGTGACCACACCGACGGGCCGCTCGTGCACCACACCCTGCCCGGGGACCACTTCTACTTCGTCGGGCGCACACGCGAGGTCGTGAACCGCATCGTCACCGACGTCCGCGCGGCCGTGCCCGCCGCCGTGTGAGAGCGATCGCCCGCCCCCCCTGTTGCGGTGCTTGGTACCGGGTTACCGTTGTGCTATGAGCCTTGAGTTGTCTACTGACCGACTCCTCATCCGGGAATGGGAGCTGGACGACGCCGAGGAGGCCCTGCAGGTCTACGGGGCCGACGAGGTCGCGCACTGGCTGACACCGGAATGGCGACCGGTGAACGACACCGACGCCATGCGTTCGGTCCTGCACGCCTGGATCGAGTCGGGACCCAACCTGATGCCGCCCGCCGGACGCTGGGCCATCGCCCGCCGGGAGGACGGACAACTGGTGGGAGGGCTCTCGGTGAAGCTCCTTCCGCCCTTCGAGGAGGATTTCGAACTCACCTGGGCCCTGCGCCCCGACGTCTGGGGACAGGGCTACGCCACCGAGGCCAGCCGCGCGATCACCGAATGGGCCTTCAAACAGGGCATCGAGGAGATCTTCGCGGTCGCCCGGCCCGACAACGAACGCGCCATCGCCGTGGCCCGCCGACTGGGCATGGAATGGGTCGGCGAGACCGAGAAGTACTACGACATGACCCTGCAGGTCTTTCGGCTGCGCCCCGGGTGACGCGCCCACCGAACGTCCGCGCCGGGGGCCGGGCGGCCGCGCCGCCCGGCCCCCGACCCGTGCCGGAACCCTTCAAGAACCCAGGAACTGGCTGATGCGCTCCACCTCGGACCCCGACAGGCGCACCGAGGCCGCGGCCGTGTTCTCCTCCAGGTGCGCCACCCGGGAAGTCCCCGGGATCGGCACCATCACGGGGGAGCGGTACAACAGCCACGACAGGGCCAATTGCGCAGGCGTGAGCCCGTGCTCCCCGGCGATCGCGGCCAGCGGTGAGTCCGTGCCCGCCATCTCCCCGCGCGCCACCGGAGCCCACGGCATGAACGCCGTCCCGTCCTTCTCGCACTGCTCCAGAACGTCCTCGGACCGGCGGAAGGAGGGCGCGTACTGGTTCTGCACCGAGGCGATCGGGGTGATGGCGCGGGCGGCGCTGAGCTCCTCCACCGTCACCTCGCTCAACCCGATGTGGTTGATCTTGCCCTGTTCCCGCAGCTCCACGAGCGCGCCCAGCTGGTCGGCCAGGGGCACTTCGGGGTCGATGCGGTGCAGCTGGAACAGGTCGATGCGCTCCGCGCCCAGATTGCGCAGGCTCAGCTCGGCCTGCTGCTTGAGGTAGGCGGGACGGCCCAGCTTGTGCCACTGCGAGGGACCGGTGCGCGCCAGCCCGGCCTTGGTCCCGATGACCAGGTTGTCCGGATAGGGGTAGAGCGCCTCGCGGATCAACCGCTCACCGATCTGCGGCCCGTAGGAGTCGGCGGTGTCGATGAAGGTGATACCCAGCTCCACCGTCCGGCGCAGCACGGCCAGAGCCTCGTCGCGGTCCCGGGGCGGGCCCCACACCCCCTCGCCCACGAGACGCATCGCCCCGAAACCCAACCGGTGGACCGGAAGGTCCCCGCCGATGCGGAAGACCCCCGACTGCTCGGCGACGTGCGGTGTGGCGTGTACGTCGGTCACGGTACTCCTGACGTCTTGCTGGTCTGCGGCTTCGGGGAAGGATCTCAGGGCGGACCGGGGGCCGCAAGACGCCGCGGGACGCGGAAGCGGGCGTCCTCACGGATCAACGCCGCTCGACCGCCCGCAGGTCGGTCTCGATGCGCTCGGCGGCCGTGCGCAGTGCCGGCAGCAGCTCCTCCAGCACCTCGTCGATCGAGGTGCGGTTGGCGTGCGCGGAGATGTTGACCGCGGCCACCACCTCGCCGGAGCCGTCGCGGACCGGCATCGCCAACGACCGCAGGCCCTCCTCCAGCTCCTGGTCGACCAACGCGTACCCCTGCCCGGCCACCCGTTCCAGCTCGGCGCGCAGCTGCGCGGGGTCGGTGATGGTGAAGCGCGTCAACGCGGGCAGCTCCACCCGCTCCAGGTAGGCGGCCCGCTCCTGCTCGCCGCGCCCGGCCAACAACACCCGCCCCATGGACGTGGCCGAGGCCGGGAACCGGGTCCCCACCGTCACCGACACGGTCATGATGCGCGAGGCCGCCGACCGGGCCACGTACAGCACCTCGTCGCCGTCCAGTACCGACGCCGACGCCGACTCACGCACCCGCGCCGACAGGTCCTGCAGATGCGGCTGGGACACCTCCGGCAACCCCGCCGAGGCCACGTAGGCATACCCCAGGTCGAGCACGCGCGGAGTCAACGAGAACAGGCGTCCGTCGGTGCGTACGTATCCCAGGTCGGTGAGAGTGAGCAGGAACCGTCGCGCCGCCGCCCGGGTCAGGCCGGTCCCGCGGGCGACCTCGCTCAGGGTCATCGTCGGTTGTTCGGCCGAGAAGGCGCGGATCACGGCGAGCCCGCGCTCCAGCGACTGAACGAAGTGCCCGCCGCGGGCCTGGTCTTCGGACATGGCCGAGCCTTCCTGGTGTCGGGTGTGCTGAAACCGATGTTCTCATGCCGCACGGGACCCGTGGGACGCCAGGGTTTCCTCCAAGCCCTGCGGCACAGGCGATCCCGGCCACGGGACCCTGCGCCGGCGTCACGGAACCGCACCGCGGGTAGGACCGGGGCGAGAGCCACCCGACCCGAATGGAGTACGGACACGTTGAGCGTCGACCTCCACCACACCGTGAGCGGTCCCGAGGACGCCCCGCCCCTGCTGCTGGGCGGCTCCCTGGGATCGACCGCGCAGATGTGGCAACCGCAGGCGGAGGCCCTGTCCACGCGCTTCCGGCTCGTGCGCTTCGACTTGCGCGGCCACGGCAGCTCACCCGTGCCCGACGGCCCCTACAGCATGGCCGACCTGGGCGAGGACGTCCTGGCCCTGATGGAGCACCTCGGCATCGGCCGTGCCCACTACGCCGGGATCTCCCTGGGCGGCATGATCGGCCAGTGGATGGCCGTCAACGCCCCCGACCGCATCGACCGCCTCGCGCTGCTGGCCACCTCGCCCTACCCCGGTGCGCCCCGGAACTGGACGGACCGCGCCGCCCTGGCCCGAGAGAAGGGGCCCGGAGCCCTGGCCGATGCCGTCGTGGGACGGTGGTTCACCGAGGACTACGCCCGCGCCCACCCGGACGAGGTCGGCGAGCTGCGCGACGGCATCGCCGGTACCCCCGCCGAGGGGTATGCCGCTTGCTGCGAGGCCGTTTCCCGGTGGGACATACGCGAGGACCTGCCCCGCGTGGGAGCCCCCACCCTGGTCATCGGCGGCGCCCAGGACGCAGCCACCCCCGTGCAGGACAACGCCGAGCTCATCGCCCAACGGGTGCCCCACGCCCAGCTGGTGGTGCTCGACCACGCCGCACACCTGCTGTCCTGGGAACAGGCCACGCGTGTGAACACCCTCCTGAGCCGGCACATGGCCCCTGAGTACGGGGAACCCGGCTCACAGGACTGATCCGTGCCGCGGTGTGCCCCCGCCGCGCGGGGGCACACCGCACCCTCAAGGTTTGACCGCCACCCCCGACAGCTCCCACAGCGTGGTCTTCTCATCGGTCGGCCGTTCGACCGGGGACCGGTCCGGGTGGCGCCAGCTCGCGCAGTCGACCACCCGCGGGCCCTCCTCGCGCCCGTCCGGCCACGCACTGACCGGCACCAGGCCGTCGAAGGCCGCCGCCGCCTCACGGGGGGAGCGCACCCGGCCCCACGGGGTTCCGAAACCTTGCATCTGCTCGGTCAACCACGTGGCGGTACCGCTGTCGTCGGAGACGAGGTGGGAGTAGATCAGGTACGACCCCGAGGGCAGGCGCTCCAACGTCTCGCGCACCACGTCGAAGGGGCGGTCGGAGTCGGGCAGGCAGTGCAGGATCGACACCAGCATCAGACACACCGGAAGGTCCAGGTCGATGAGCGCACGCACCTCGGCAGAGGCCAGGATCCCGTCGACGTCGCGGATGTCGCTGAGCACGAACGCGGTCCCGACCCGGTCGGTCAGCAGCGCTCGGCCGTGCACCAGCACCACCGGGTCGTTGTCGACGTAGACCACACGCACGTCACGGCCGGCCCGCTGGGCCACGTTGTGGGTGTTCTCGACCGTGGGCAGCCCCGCGCCCAGGTCCAGGTACTGCACCACGCCCTGCTGGGCCACGTGGTCGACCGCCCGGGTCAGGAAGGCGCGGTTGCCCAGGGACAACGTGATTATTTCGGGGATGCGTTCCAGTAGGACACCGGCCGATTCCCGGTCCACGGCGAAATTGTCCTTGCCCCCGAGAAAATAGTCGTACATCCGTGCGACGCTGGGCGTGCGCATGTCGACACCGGGGGGAAAACGTTCGTTCATGGCGTTGTGAGGCCGCCTCGACCCGGAAGCGGGTCTTCGGCCTCTGCCTCCTTCTCGGTGGGCGTCGGAACGCGTGAGGGGCGCCCCCGAAAGGCACGCGGGGACACCGCCGTAAGGCGCATCGTAGAACGCACACCGCTGACAGGAACGGGTTTTCGGCGAGAAATTCGGCGGAAGGGCCTTCTTTCGCCGCGTGCTCACGTGCGGCGGTCGAACACGGGAAGTTCGTCCAGGAGCGGGCCCGGAGCGGCGGCCTGTACCCGCACGCCCGCCTCCGCCAGGCCCTGCGGCAGGGCAGGCAGCTCCGGCGCCGACCAGAACACCGCCGCCGACGCCGGGTCCGCGACGTCCTCCTGCGCTGCCTCCTCCTGCGCTGCCTCAGGGGAGCCCCCGCCGTTCTGCTGCGCAGCCGCCGCGGACACCCGCGCCGTAAAAGCGGCCTTGTCACCACCGGCCCACCGCACCAGCACGAACGGGTCCGCCTCGGCCCGCGCCCCCAGCTCGGCCACGAGCGCACCCAGGTGCCCGCACACCGAACTCCATTGCGCGCATGTGCACGAGGCCGCCAACGGGTCCCACCCCGGGGGCACCAGCGGCAGACCCACCACCGCGAACACCCGCTCCGATTCCACCGGCAGCCGCCCGTCCAAGGACGGGCCCCGAAAGACCGGTTGGGAGGCCAGGGCCGCACACACCCGATCCCAATCCTTCTCCTCGGCCACCGGACGGATCAGGCTCACCTCGTGCCCGGCCACCTGCGCCCCCACCTCACCGGGGCGCACCGACCACCGCTCCACCGGGCCCGGCGCACGCTCCGGGACGGGCAGCGCCTCGGCCACCAACCGCGCCCACGTACTCAACCGGCCACCGCCTCCGGTGCCAGACGCACCACCTCACGCAGTTCCGACACCGACAACTGCGCCAGCCGTTCCTCACCCGTGGCGACCACACCCTCGGCCAGCGCACTCTTGCGCGCCATCATCTCCTCCACCCGCTCCTCGAGCGTGCCCACGCACACCATCGTGCGCACCTGCACGTCGCGGCGCTGGCCGATACGGAAGGCCCGATCGGTGGCCTGGTTCTCCACGGCCGGGTTCCACCAGCGGTCCACGTGCACCACGTGGTTGGCCGCGGTCAGATTCAGCCCCGTCCCGGCCGCCTTGAGGGAGAGCACGAAGACCGCCGGACCCCCGGTGTTCTGGAAACGCTCCACCATCGCCTCCCGCTCCGCACGCGGGGTCCCACCGTGCAGCCACAGCACCGGCACACCCAAACGCGACCGCAGATACGGGGCCAGGCGCTCACCGAAACGCGCGTACTGGGTGAAACACAACGCCTTGTCGCCCTGGGCCGCCACCTCGCCCAGTACCGCCTCCAGCCGGTCCACCTTGCCCGACCGGCCCGCCAGCGCCGACCCGTCACCCAGGAACTGCGCCGGGTGATTGCAGACCGCCTTCAACCGCGCCATCGTCGTCAGGACCAACCCCTTGCGTTCACGCTCGTCCGCCTCGTCCAGACGCCGCACCATCTCCTCCACCACCGCTTTGTACAGCGAGGCCTGCTCGGGCGTGAGGGTGCACCAGGTGCGCACCAGGTGTTTCTCGGGCAGGTCCGAGATGATGGACCGGTCGGTCTTGAGCCGCCGCAGCACGAACGGTCCGGTCAGGCGCCGCACCAGGTCGGTGTGCTCACCCGCGCCCTGTTCGGCCTCGGCCCGCTCGCCCACCGCCCGCCGGAAGTCGGCCGCGCCGCCCAACAGCCCCGGGTTGGCGAAATCCATCACCGACCACAACTCACCCAGGTTGTTCTCCACCGGTGTGCCCGTCAGCGCGATCCGGGTCGCGGCCGGCAACGACCGCACTGCCCGCGCCTGCCGGGTGTCGTGGTTCTTCAACGCCTGGGCCTCGTCGCACACCACCCGGTGCCAGGGCAACGCTGCCAGCTCCTCACCGTCCCGCGCCACGACCCCGTAGGTCGTCACGACCAGATCGCAGGCTCCCACCAGACGCGCCAACGCGTTGCCCGAGGGACGGTCGGGCCCGTGCTGGACGTGCACCCGCAGGCCGGGGGCGAACCGTTCGGCCTCTCGCCGCCAGTTGCCCACCAACGACACCGGACACACCAACAGCGTCGGCCCCGCCGCGGCGCCCTCGGCGCGTTCGTCGGTCAACAGCGCCAACAACTGCACCGTCTTGCCCAGGCCCATGTCGTCGGCCAGAACCGCACCCAGCCCCAGCTCGCCCATGAACCGCAACCAGGACGCACCGCGGTCCTGGTAGGGACGCAGTTTCCCCGAGAACCCCGGCGGGGCACCCATCGGCCGCAGCTCGGCCCGGGCCCCGCCGTCCAACAACTGCCCCAACGGACCGTCGGCGACCACGTCGGCCACCGGGAGCGGGGCCCGTTCCACCCCCACGGCCATCCGCAACGCCTGTTCACGGCGCATCCGGCCCTGCCGGCGCATCGCCGCCAGGGCCCCCTCCACCTGAGCGGGGTCCATCTCCGACCACCGGCCGCGCACCCGCACCAACGACCGTTTGAGCCGCGCCAGCTCGGCCAGTTCCTCCAGCTCCGCCCGGTCCAGGGGCCCGCCTTCACCGTCGGCGCCCAACAGCGCCTCGAAGGAGACATCGACCAGGTCGGTGGGGCCCACCCCGCCCTTGCGGGGCCGGCCCTGGTCGTCGGAGACCGTCATCCGCAGCCCCAGCGCCGGGCGGCCCGCCCACTCGGGCAGTACCACCGCAAGGCCGGCCGCGCTCAACCGCGGCGCATACCGGGACACGAATTCCTCGGCGCCGTCGGTGCGCAGGCTCAGGTGCGTGGGCGCCGCCTGCCCGGCCACCCGCCGCAGCGCCGGATAGTGCCGGGCGGCCACGCGCAGGTCGGCCGAGGCAGTGGTCCCCACGTCCTCGGGCAGCCAGGCCGTGCCCTCGCCCGACCACCCCTGCGCCAGCGGCAGCCGCAACCCGGGATCGGCGGCCGAGCGCACCCAGAACTCCACCGACCACAACTGTGGGCCCTCGCCCTCGGGCTCACGCAGCAGGAACAGCAGCTCGGCCCGGCCCGCGCCCCGGACCCTCGAGCGCCACCGCCGCAGAGGCGTACGCAGACGTTCGGCGGACTCGGGTTCCACACGTGCGTCATCGCCGGTCAGAGCATGTGTGAGCGCGCCCTCCGGAGAGACGGCCCGCTCGGGGCCGGGGTGCACCGGCGCGTCGGCGCGCTCGCGGGCCACGGCATCGGTGAGCAGTTCCACCGGCGCGAGCACACACCGGCGGGCCACCGTGTCGGCGTCGGCGTCCCGCAGGTGGGCACGGCCCGCCGGGGGCAGGGCGGCCGTCAGCGCCGACAAATGGCGTTCGGCCTGCTCGACCGGGGCCGGGCGCCACCGTGCACGGGCCGGGCGGCCCACGAGGTCGGGCAGCACACACCCGGTCCCCACCAGGTGTTCGGCGAAGTCCAGCACCGCCCCCAGATGCTCCAGAGCCGGGCCGCGAGCGACACCCTGCGGTACCGGGGCGGACAGGAACCGCACCGCCTCGCTCGGGGGCAGGCGCACGGCCGGCACCGTCCAGGGGTGGGCGCCGGCCGGGCCGGTGTCCTGCCCGGCCAGGGACGAGTGCACCGGCCCCGTGGTGTCCCCCGGCAGAGTCAGGACGAGCTCGCCGACACGCCCGCGCACCCCGGCACCGGACAGCACCGGAACCAGCCTCTGCGCCCGGAGCGCGAAGGGATGGGCCCCGGCACGGGAGGGCCGCCGCGCCACCGGCTCCGCACGCTCGGCCTCACCCCAGAGCGCGAGCGCATCGCCGTCCCACACCCCGTGCAGTACCAACACCCTCGACAACCTCCCCGACCGGTCGTTTCCTTGCGCGCCCAGTATCGCCGGGTGCCACGACAGGACGGGACACGGCCGGCCCCCTCCGTCACAGGTGGCGGGGCACCGTGTTGCCGACAGCCTCGATGCCGGCCCGCAGGTTGGCGCGCCACAGCAGGATGCCGCCGATGACGAAGAAGATCAGCAGCGAGAAGATCGCCGTCCGGTAACCGCCGGTCAGATTCACCACCAGCGCCACCGTGGCCGAACCCAGCAGGGTCGAACCCCGGTCCGCCAACTGGTACAGGCTGAAGTACTCCGCCTCGCGCCCGCGCGGGATCAGCAGGGAGTACAGGGCCCGCGCCAACGACTGGGTCCCGCCCAGCACCGTGCCGATACCCAGCCCCAGCAGCACGAACAGCAACGGCTCACCCGGCGGCAGGAAGTATCCGCACGTGACGAGCACACACCACACGGCCAGGCTCGCCAGCACCGTGGCCTTGGTGCCCGCCACCCGCGAGATGCGCCCCATCACCAGGGCCCCGGCGAAGGCCACGAACTGGATCATGAGGATCGTCGCGCTGAGCACCGTCAACGACAACCCCAGATCCTGCACGGCGAAGTTGCCCGCGAAGTAGATCGCCGCCTGGATCCCGTCGTTGAAGAAGAGGAAGGCCAACAGGAACAACAGGGTGTTCGGATAGTTGCGCATGTCGCGCAGCGTGTGCCCGAGCTGCTTGAGCGAGGCGCCCACCTTCGGACGGCCCTGTTGCAGCGCCAGCTTGCCGTACCGGTTGCGCAACGGACGGATCCCCAACACCGAGAAACCGAGCCACCACACACCCACCGACGCGAACGCGATCCGCACCGCCTGGCCGTCGCCGATCCCGAGGTCGGGTGCGAAGGCCACCAACCCCAGGTGGAAGGTCAGCAGCACCGCACCGCCCAGGTAGGCCAGCGCCCATCCGGTCACCGAAACCCGGTTGCGTTCGTCGGACGTGGCGATCTCCGGCAGGAACGAGTGGAAGACGACGATCGAGAGCCCGTAACAGATGTTGCCGAGCACGAACAGCAGCGACGTGATGCGGTAGTCCTCGGTCAGGTAGAGCGAGCTGATCGCCACCGACCCGCCCGCGGCGAACCAGAACAGCCACCGCTTCTTGTACCGGGTGTGGTCGGCCAGCGCGCCCACCATCGGCAACAGCACCACCAGGAGCAACACCACACACGTGGTCAGTGTCGGGTGCAGCGCGTTCGGGTGCAGGCTGATCCAGTCCACCCCGAAGGGATGGATACGCACCGCCGGATCCAGGCAGGCATCGGTGCCCGGCGCGCCGGCGGCCTCACAGGCCAGCCCCGACAGATAGGGCCCGATCAGTACCGTCACCACCGAGGTGATGAAGACCTGGTTGGCCCAGTCGTAGACGTACCAGCCGCGCTGTTCGCGCCGTCGCTGCGCCGGGTCCGGGGACGGGGTGTTGCCGGACCGGTCGGGTGGGGGAGCGGTGGACATACNGGGGGGGGGGGGGCCACTGGCCGCGTCGCACCAGCAGCTCGCGCAGCGCGACGGTGTTGTCGGTGACGATGCCGTCCACACCCGCGTCGAGCAGGCGCTCCATCACCCCGGGGTCGTTGACCGTCCACACGTGCACCTGCAGGCCCACACGGTGGGCGGTGCGGATCAGGTCGCGGCTGAGTACCGGGAAGGAGCCGTGGCGCAGGGGGATCTGCGCACAGGCCGGCCCCCCGGGCACCAACGGTGACAGCAGCCGGTTCAGCGACCCCAACCGCAGACGCACCACGTCCAGTGGGCCGCAGGAGGTCGCGACCCGCGGGCCCACCAGGGCACGCACGCGCTCCAACCGGGTCTGGTCGAAGGAGCCCAGGCACACCCGGTCCCAGGCACCGGTGCGGCGCAGTGCCTCCACGACCGGACCCACGGCCGAATCCGCCTTCAGATCGATGTTGAACCGCGCGTGCGGCCACGACCCCAGCAGGTCCTCCATGAGCGGCACCGGTTCGCGCCCGGCCACCAGGGCCCGGGCCACCTCGCGGTGGGGCAGGTCCCCGATCGCGCCGGTCCGGTCGGTGGTGCGGTCCAGCGTCGTGTCGTGGAATGCCATGAGCACGCCGTCGGAGGTGGCGTGCACGTCGGTCTCCAGGTACGTGTACCCGAGGTCGATCGCGTTCTGGAACGCCGTCGCGGTGTTCTCCAGTTCGGTGAGGTGCTCGCCCCGGTCGTCGGTGAGCCATCCGCCCCGGTGCGCCAGAGCCACGGGGACGGGGGCGGAGAGGTACGCGTGTGTCACGTGTTGCAGTATGCCTGCTCCTCGGGAACCGGCGCTGGCCCGACCGGAACGCGCTGGTGACGTCCGTGAGAAAAAAACCTGGCATTCCAGGTGACCGTTTCCGGTCCCCGCGTGCTCTGTGCAGGGGTGGAGGCGCTTGCTCCCCACAAGAAAGGGAAAGGTCATGACCCACCAGNCCCCGCCCCCCGCCACGGCCGGTTGCGCGGACACCGCACCCCGCCCGCGGTGTGCCGCCTCGCCCAACAGATCGCCGAGGTACTCGTCGGACAGCGCACCCCCGAGTCCCTCAGCCCCGCGCTCACCGTGCCCGTACGCGAACAGCTCCGGACCCTGCGCAGCAGCCTGGCCTGCTGCACCGCACCGCGCCTGACCCGGGTCTTCCACCAGAGCCCCGTACCCCACCAGGTCGAGGCCAGCGCCGTCGTCGGATGCCGGTGCCGTCGCCGGGTCTTCGCCTTCCGCGCCGCGATCCGGCAGGGGCGTTGGGTGTGCTCCCAGCTCGAGACCGACCTGCGCCGGTCCCGTGGCCACCTCTGATCTCCGCAAGAGCCAGGAACTCCGGGAGGCGGACTCCTGGCACCGCAGGCACGTGCGTCGATAGGCTGACGCGCCACCCACACCGAAGGAGGAGGCCCGCGGCCCACCCTCACGCCGCAACGGCCGACTTATTTATGAAACCTGCCGACCTCGCCCGTCTGCACAGTCTCGGCGCACCTACCCTGTCGCCCGACGGCTCCTGGGCGGTCTTCGCCCTCACCCGCCCCGACCTGGACAAGGACACCTACGTCGGCGGCCTGTGGACCGTACCCACCGACGGATCGCAACCGCCCCGGCCCCTGACCCGGGGCGAACACGACTCCGGCCCGGTCCACTCGCCCGACGGCCGCTGGATCGCGTTCCTGCGCCCCGACGCCGACGACCGGGCCCAGATCCACCTCCTGCCGGTGGAGGGCGGTGAACCCTGGAAGGCCACCGACCACCCCCTCGGTACGGCCGCCCCCGCCTGGAGCCCCGATTCCACCCGGCTGGCCTACACCGCACGTGTTCCGGACGAGGGCCGCTACGCCGGCACCGAACCGGGCAAGGAGGCGCCGCGCCGCATCACCACCCTCAAGTACCGCATCGACGGGCTCGGGTTCCACGGCGACCGCCCCCGGCACGTGTTCGTGGCCGCGCCCCTGGATCCCGAGCCCGGTATCGGGACGCCCGTGCAGGTCACCGGGGGCCGCGCCGACCACAACTCACCCGCATGGACCGCCGACGGAAGCGAGGTCCTCTTCAGCGCGTCCCTGCACGAGGGGGCCGACACCGATCTGGTCACGGACCTGTGGGCGTGTGCCCCCGAGGACGGGGCCCGGCCGCGCCGTCTCACCCACGGCCGTATCGGCGCCGAGGCCCCGGCCCCTGCCCCCGACGGCACCACGGTCTTCTTCTGCGGTGAGGCGTTCGGAGACCAGGGCCGCGACTTCGTGGGCCGCACCCCCGGCCTGTGGCGGATCCCCCTCGACGGCGGGCGTGAACCGGTGCGCCTGACCGGGGAGGAGGACGGTCCCCACGTGCAGCAACACCTGCGGATCCTCGACGACGGGGCCCTGCTGCTCGCCGATCGGCGCGGTGCCGTGCACCTGCTGCGGATGCCTCTGGACGGGGCAGAGCCGCAGACCCTCGTGGGCGGCCCGGTCCAGACCCAGTCCTTCGACCACCGGGCCGGTGTCACCGTGGCCGTGGTCGCCGACGGCCGCAGCAGCGGCGAACTCGTGCGGGTCGGCCCTGAGGGGGTGAGCCCCTTGACCTCCCTCTCGGAGCTGGACCCGCACCCGGTGGCCGAACTGACCGCGTACACCCCCGACGGCCATCCCGTGCACGGCTGGGTCGCCGTGCCCGAGGGGCAGGGACCGCATCCGGTGGTGCTGATGATCCACGGCGGTCCCTTCGCCCCCTACGGCCCTCAGCTCTTCGACGAGACCCAGGTGCTGGTGGAGGCCGGGTACGCGGTGGTGCTGTGCAACCCGCGCGGCTCCTCCGGGTACGGCCAGGCGCACGCGCGGGCGATCATCGGCGACGTCGGCCGTGTGAGCGCCACGGACCTGTTGGCCTTCCTGGACGCCGCGTTGGCCGACGGGCGCCTGGACGCCGGCCGGGTCGGCGTGATGGGGGGCTCCCACGGCGGTTACATGACCACGTGGATGGCGGCCCACCACGGTGAGCGCTTCCGCGCGGCCATCCCCGAGCGGGCCCTGACCTCCATCGACAGCTTCGAGGGCTCCTCCGACATCGGCTCGCTCTTTCCGGGCCCGCTCTACGGGCCCGAGGAGGGCTGGGCCCGCCAGAGCCCGCTGGCCCACGCCGACCGCATCGACATCCCCACACTCATCATCCATTCCGAACAGGACTGGCGCTGCCCGGTCGAGCAGGCCCAGCGTCTGTATCTGCGGTTGCGGCGCCGCCGAGAGGACACCGAGTTCCTGCTGTTCCCCGGGGAGGGGCACGAACTCTCGCGCTCGGGTCTGCCCAGCCACCGGGTGGCCCGTTTCGAGGCGGTCCTGGACTGGTGGTCGCGTCACCTGTGAGGCCGCCGACCCCGTGAGGGCGGCCGGGGCATGTGGTCCCGGCCGCCCTTGCCGCTTCGGTCGTGAGCCGTCTCACCTGCGTGGCCGTGTTTGGTCTCCTCTTGGCCGGCAACCCGGGCGAGGGGAGGGCCAGTGGCACGGGTGCTGAGGGTCCCTGAGAAGCTTCGGGGAACGTCCGTGCAGCTCAAAGCCGGTTCAGGCCAAGGTCACGATCGGGTCGCGTCGAGACCGGGAGGTGCTTTAGGGTTCCCCTGAACCGGTTCGCCAACTTTTGTCCCTACCCGGGGGCAGCGCCCGGTTCGCCGTTGAACTCTGCTCGTAGTTCGCTCTTTCCCAGGAGCAGAGGCCGGTGCAGCAGCCCGATCGTCCGCGGCTCTTCTCCACGTGCCGCCGTCGGGATCCCCTCCCACACCTCCCCGGTCACACCTGTGTTCAGGTGTGCCGTCGGGACGTCCTGCGCCGGTAGACGGATGTGGGAGAAAGGCAGCGGTCCCTTGACTCGCAACCCCGCGAGCGGTTCCCGTGCGAGCCGCCGTTCCGCCACCATCGGATCCCTGGCCCTGGGCTCCGTCCTGCTCTCCTCCGGGGTCGCCCTGGCCGACCAGACCGAGGAGGAGGCCCAGGAGCGCTACGAACAGCTCCAGGAGGAGCTCTCCGGACTCAACGAGGCCTACAACCAGGCCCAGGAGGACCACGAGGCAGCCGAGGCCGAGGTGTCCGACCTCGAGGAACGTGTGGAGGATGCCGAGGAGAACCTCGAGGAGATGTCGGGCCGGGTCTCCGCCATCGCGCAGAGCACCTACACCGGCTCCACCCACAGCCTTCCCGGAATCCTCTTCGGCGGATCGCCCGACAACGCGCTGCAGACCATCGCCGACCTGGACTTCCTGTCCGTGGGTCAGGAAGCGGTCCTGTCCGACTACGTGGAGGAGGTCGACCGCTCCGAGCGCCTGCTCGCCCAGGCCACCGAGGCCGAGGAACGCGCCGCCACCTCGCTGGAGGAGGCCGAGACCTCCTTCGAACAGGGCGAGCAGGCCCTGGACGAGCAGTCCGAGGTGCTCGACAGCCTGGGCGGTGTCGACCCGACGGCCTCCACCGAACCCGCCGGCGGCTCCTCCGGCGGGGGCGAGGCGGCTGCCTCCGGGGACGTCCAGGCCGTCCTCGACTTCGCCCGCGCCCAGATCGGCAAGCCCTACGTGTGGGGCGGCACCGGCCCCGACAGCTTCGACTGCTCGGGCCTGACCCAGGCCGCCTGGTCCCAGGCCGGGGTGAACCTGCCGCGCACCACCTACGACCAGGTCAACGCCGGAACGCAGGTCTCGCGTGACCAGGTCCAACCCGGTGACCTGCTCTTCTTCTACGACGCCGCATCACCCAGCCACGTGGGCATCTACTCCGGCAACGGCCGGATGATCCACGGCTCCAACCCCTCCAAGCCCTTGGAGGAGGTCAACCTGGCCGACTACTGGGACAGCGTGTTCACCACCGCCGTGCGCGTGGGCTGACCCGGGGTGTTCACCTCCAGGTGAGGGACACGTATTCTTCCCGATATGGGACGTGTACTGCTCAAGGTCGCCGCGGGTGCGGCCGCCGTCATCGCCCTCTTCTGGGTGCTGTCGGTGATCCTCGGCCTGCTCGTGTGGGTCCTCGTGATCGGCATCGCCGTCGGGGTGGTCCACCTCGCTGCACGCATGATGCGCGAGAACTCGGGCCACGTCCGTTGAAGACCCGGCCCCCGTGGCCGCGTGAGATTTTCGGGGCGCGCCGCAGGCCGTGCGGCGCGCCCTTCGCCGTGCCTGGGCCGGCCACACGCCACACCTGGCCGCGCATCACCGTCCGGGACGGGTGAAGACGGCTATAGTCACTATGTGTCGCTCAATAAGTACGTAGGGCCTCAAGTTGACGGAGTCTCCCGCCGCGGACGCGTCGAGCGGGTCACCACCCGTGTGATCGGCAACGACTGGGACACACTGACACCACCCGCTCTCGGGCAAGGGACACCACGTCTGTCCGTCAGCATCGTGCTCCCCGCACACGGAGGTCAGGAGCGGCTCGACCTCGCCCTGGCCTCCCTGGCCGTGCAGACCTACCCCGACGAACTCATCGAGGCCGTCGTCGTCGACGACCACTCCGCACCCGCCCTGCGCCTGCCCCCGGTCCGGCCCGCCAACACCCGCCTCGTGCGCACCCCCGACGGCGGCCACGGCGCCGGTTACGCCCGCGCCTACGGGGCCCACACCAGCGTCGGCGAGATCCTGCTGTGGATGGACGCCGACATGGTCGCCGACCCGCGTTTCGTCGAGGCCCAGGCCCGCTGGCACCACATCCATCCCGAGTGCGTCACCCTCGGCCGGGTCCGTTTCGCCGGCCACATCCCCGACGACCCCGCCGACCTGCTCGGCCTCATGCGGTCGGGCGCCCTGCACCACACCCTCGACGACGGCCGCCACCACGCCTGGGTCGAACGCCGCCTCACCGACACCGACGACCTGCGTGAGGCCGACCACCTCGGGTTCCACGCCTACGTCGGGGCCGCCGCCGGCCTGCGCCGGGGCCTGTACGAGATCGCCGGGGGCGTGGACCCCGACCTCGACCTCGGACAGGACACCGAATTCGGCTACCGGCTCTGGCAGGCCGGAGCCGTCATGCTGCCCGAACGCACTGCGACCGCCTGGCACCTGGGCCCCGGAGAAACCTTCCGCACCCGCCTGCCCTCCGAACGCTTCCGCACCAACGTCCTGGCCGAACTCATGCCCCATCCCCACCTGTACCGCGAACGGGTACCCGCCGAACGGCGCCGCGTCCCGCTCGTGCACGCCGTCGTCGACATCTCCGGCGCCCCCTACGATCTGGTGCGCGGCTGTGTGGACCGCCTCCTGGACAGCGCCGAGACCGACCTGCTCATCACCCTGGTAGCCGACTGGGAGAGTCTCACCGGTGAGGAGGAGGAACTCGGCGAGCTCCAGCTCGGCCTGCGCCTGACCCAGGCCAACTACCTGCGCGAGTCCCGTATCGCCTTCGCCGCCGGCACCCCGCGCACGGCCTTTCCCTCGCCGTTCCTGCTGGAGGTGCCTGTCGTCCGCGGCCTGGGCCAGGTCGCACTCTCCCGGCTGCTGGCCGGGGCCGAACGCTCCCGGGCCGGGCTCACCGAGCTCTTCCCCGCCACCGCCACCAACGCCCCGGGCGTGCGCCTGTGGCGTACCCGCGCGCTGGCCCGGGCCCTACGCGCACAGGAGGAGGGCGAGGACCTCGGCGAGGTCGTCTCCGCCCTGCACGGGCGCTACCGCATCCACGGCGGGGAGGAGATCCTCACCGACCTGTCCCTGTACCGCTCCGTTCCGCCTCTGCCGCGACGGGCCCCCGACCCCCGCGCCGGGCACGGGGAAGAGCCGCCGCGCAGCGCGCCCGACCACTACGCGCCCGCCGACACGTGCGGCGAGGAGCCGGCTCCCACCGGGGGAGGCCGGTACCGCTCACCCCTGCGCCGCCTGGGTGCATGGATCGGCGAGTGCTGGCAGCGTGTCCGCGAGGCCCACGGGGGAGGACGCACCGACGGCCGCGGCGCGGGGGAGCGGTGACCCGGTCGGTCAGTCCTGGACGCCGATCGCGTCGATCGACTCCAGCAGATCCTCACGCAGCTGGTCGTTGACCGGGGAGGAGTCGGTCTCGGCCGAGGCGGCTTCCTGGCCCTCCGAACTCACCACGTACTCCAGGAACGCCTTGACCCGATCGGCCTCCTGCTGGTCCTCGTACTCCAAGCAGGCCACCTCGTAGCTGACCAGCACCAACGGGTAGGTGCCCTGCTCGGTCGTGCCGTAGTCCAGCTCCAGACCCAGGTCGTACTCGCTCGTGTTCTCCTCCCGGCGCGGGGAGTCGGCCACCACCTGGGCCGCCCCCTCCGGGTTGATGTCGACGAACTCGTCACCGACACCGATCGAGGCGGCGTCCAACCCGTGCAGGTGCGACATCTCCAGGTACCCGATGGAGCCCTCGGCGCGCGAGACCGTGTCGGCCACACCACTGTTGCCCTGGGCCGACTCCTGCGGCTCGATCGGCCACTGGTCGCCGGCCTCGTGGGGCCAGGAGTCCGGGGCCGCCTCCTCCAGGTAACGGGTGAAGTTCTCCGTCGTACCGGAGTCGTCGGACCGGTTGACCTGGGTGATCTTCAGGTCCGGCAGGTCCGCGTCCGGGTTGTCCTCGACGATCTCGGGGTCGTCCCAGTGCGTGATGTCCTGGTTGAAGATCTTGGCGACCGTGTCCGGGCGCAGGTTCAGGTCGTCGACACCCTCGATGTTGAAGGCCACACCGATCGCCACGATGTAAGCGGGCAGGTTCACGGTGTCGGATCCGCCGCAGCGCTCGAGCGCTTCCTCGTTCTCCGCGGGCTCCATCGCGGTGTCGGTCCCGGCGTAGGACACGGCTCCGTCGATGAACTGGCTCCGGCCCCCGCCGGACCCGATCGAGTCGTAGTAGATGTCCGCGTCCTCGCACGCGGACTGGTAACCGGCGACCCAGGTCGCCATGGCGTTCTCCTGGGCGCTGGAACCCGAACCGGACAAGTTCCCGGAGAAACACTCCAGGTCGTCGGGAACCTCCGGCGCTGCGCTTTCGGGTACCGCGTTGTCGCTGCCGCAGGCGGTGGCTGCCAGTAGTAGTCCGGCCAGTGCGGCCGAGGCCGCACCCTGGTGGACGCCGCGCCTGTGCGCGCTCGAGCGCTTCTTGGACGGGAACACGACTGCTTCTATCCCCTTCGTCGGTGAGGTGTCCTCGCGGGTGGCGGGCACCGTCGAGAATTCAATCATCGGCGTCACCGCACCCCCAATACGCCCACGTGTGGCGTGCAGCTCACCGAGAGGGAGGGGGCGTGCGCATGACACGCCGAGAACGCGGGCACGGCCCAGGACGTGATGAGCGCTCACGACAACCGCCCGGCCTCCGCGCCGACGTCAACGTACCGCCTCCAGCTGAACGCCGGGTTAACGCTTCGTGACGCGGCGGGCCTGCTCGACCAGCTCGAGCGGTTGGGAGTGGGAGCTCTCTATCTGTCGCCGGTCCTGACGGCCGGCCCCGGCTCCCGACACGGCTACGACGTGGTCGATCCCACCGCCGTGGACCCCGCCCTGGGCGGTGACGAGGCCAGATCAGCCCTGGTGCACAAGGCACACGAGCGGGGCATGGGAGTGGTCGTCGACATCGTGCCCAACCACATGTCCGTGGCCCGCCCCGACACCAACCCCTGGTGGTGGGACCTGCTGCGCCTGGGCCCCGACTCGCCCTACGCACGCTGCTTCGACGTCGACCTGTCGGTGCCCTTGCTGATCCCGGTCCTGGGCGAGGATGCCGAGGAGGCCCTCACCATCGCCGACGGGTGCCTGGCCTACCACGACAAGCGCTACCCCCTGGCACCCGGAACCCACGAATCCGGCGACGACCTCGAGACCGTGCACCGGCGCCAGCACTACCGTCTGGTCTCCTGGCGGCGCGGCGACAGCGAGCTCACCTACCGGCGTTTCTTCGACGTCGACGAGCTGGCCGCAGTGCGTGTGGAGGACCCCGCCGTGTTCGAGGCCTCCCACGCCGAGATCCTGCGCTGGGCCGGGCTCGGCGAGCTCGACGGGTTGCGCCTGGACCACGTCGACGGCCTCAGCGACCCCGGCGCCTACCTGCGCCGCCTCACCGCACGGTTCCCCGGCTGGATCGTGGTCGAGAAGATCCTCGCCCCCGAGGAGGACCTGCCCCAGAGCTGGCCCGTGGCCGGTACCACCGGCTACGACGCCCTGCGCGAGTACACCGGGGTCCTCGTCGACCCCGCCGGCGAGGCCGACCTGACGGCCCTGGCCACCGGTGAAGGGGTACCCGTCGACGTCGAGGCCACCGACCACTCCGCCCGCCTCCACGCCGCCTCGACCCTGCTGCGCGCCGAGATGCGCCGTATCGCCGCCCTCGTGCCCCCGCACGAGGAGGAGGCCGTCGCCGAACTCCTGGCCGCCTTCGCCGTCTACCGCACCTACCTGCCCGAGGGCCTGGCCGAGTGGACCCGCGCCGTCGACCTGGCCGGCACGCGCCGTCCCGACCTGGCCACCGCCCTGGCCGCCCTCGACCACCACGTGCGCCAGGACCCCGACGGGGAGGCCGCCCGGCGTATTCAGCAGACCTCCGGCATGGTCGTGGCCATGGGCACCGAGAACACCGCCTTCTACCGGGCCACCCGCTTCATCGCCCTCAACGAGGTCGGCGGCGACCCCGCGCGGTTCTGCCTCACACCCGAGGCCTTCCACACCGCCGCCGCACGGCGCGAGGCCCGCCGTCCCCACACCATGACCACCCTGTCCAGCCACGACAGCAAACGCTCCGAGGACGTACGCGCCCGCCTGGCGGTCCTGTCCGAACTCTCCGCCGACTTCGCCGATGCCGTGCGCCGCTGGTCGGCCACCCGCCCCTTGCCCGACCCCTCCCTGAACCTGCTGGGCTGGCAGACACTCGTGGGTGCCTGGCCCATCGGCGAGGACCGACTCACCGCATACCTTCTCAAGGCCGCCCGCGAAGCCCGCCTCGGTACCTCCTGGACCGAACCGGACCGCGGCTTCGAGCAGGCCGTGCGCGACTGGGCGCCGGCCGTGCTCACCGACCTGCGCGAGGACGTCGCGGCCTTCGTCGACCGCGTGCGCCTGCCCGGCTGGAGCAACGCCCTCACCCAGAAGGCCCTCCAACTCCTCGGCCCCGGTGTACCCGACCTCTACCAGGGCACCGAACTCTGGGACCTGTCCCTGGTCGACCCCGACAACCGCCGCCCCGTCGACCACCGCACCCGCGCCGAACTCCTCGACCGTATCGAGGCCGGGTGGCGTCCCCCGGTGGACAGCACCGGCGCCGCCAAACTCCATCTGGTCCGCACCTGTCTGCACACCCGCCGCGAGCTGATGCCCCGGGGCTACACACCCCTGCACGCCGAGGGCCCCGCAGCCCGCCACGCCCTGGCCTTCGCACGCACCTCACCCGGGGCCCACAGCCCCGACCTCGCCGTCGTCGGCACCCGCCTGCCCCACACCCTGGAGAGCACCGGCGGCTGGGGCGAGACCGTCCTGCCCCTGCCCCCGGGTCCCTGGACGGACCGCCTCACCGGCGAGGCCGTACCCTCCACCCGAGCCGACGGAGCCACCGCACCCCGCCTGGCCGAACTGCTCCACCGCTATCCCGTTGCCGTCCTGGCCAGGGGATAGGCTGGTCCCGATCATGCCCAGAAGAACCCCGCCCGCCCCCGTGCTCCAGGCTCTGGCCTGCCCCGTCTGCCGCGACGGCCTCACCCTCGGCCCCCGGGGACTGGCCTGCGCGGCCGGCCACACCTTCGACCTCGCCCGCGAGGGCTACGCCGGCCTGCTCACCGGAGCCACCCCGCCCGGCAGCGGCGACACCAAGGAGATGGTCGCCGACCGCCTGCGCTTCCAACAGAGCGGCCACTACGACCCCATCGGCCACGCCCTGGCCCGGGCTCTGGACGGCCTCCACGAACCCCTGGTCGTCGACGTGGGCGGCGGAACCGGCCACTACCTCGCCCTGGCGCTGGAGTCCCTGCCCGGTGCCCACGGGCTCACCACCGACGTGTCCAAGTTCGCTGCCCGCAAGGCCGCCAAGGTCCACCCGCGCGCCGGCGCGGTCACCGCCGACACCTGGCGCGGTCTGCCCCTGGGAACCGGTACCGCCGACGCCCTGCTCAACGTGTTCGCACCCCGCCAGAGCACCGAGTTCCACCGTGTCCTGAGCCCCGAAGGACTGCTCGTCGTGGTCACCCCCGGCGCCGACCACCTGGCCCAGCTCCGCGGACCCCTCGGCCTGCTGGCGGTCGATCCGGACAAGGACGAACGCCTCTCCCACAGCTTGGACGGCCACTTCGCCCCGCAGCAGAGCACCCCGCTGCGGTTCACCATGGAGCTCGACCACGCCGACGCGGCCACCGTCGTCGGTATGGGACCCAGCGCCCGCCACATCACCCCCGAGGAACTCACCGCACGGGTCGCCGCCCTGCCCGAGCCCGTCACCGTCACCGCGTCGGTACGGGTGAACACCTACCGGCCCCGACCCCAGCTCTGAGCGGGGGTCGAAACCCGTGGTCCGGGGTAGGTCACCGCCCGTGAACCACCACATGAGACCGAACGGGCCCCGCTCCGCCGGGCTGGGCCTGCACGGCGACTTCTGCGTCTGGGCCCCCGAGGCACACAGCGTCCGTGTCCGTGTCGAGGGCAGCGACCACACCATGCGCCCCGGTCCCCACGGCTGGTGGCACGCCCAGGTGCCCGGGGCAGGGCCGGGCAGCGACTACGCCTACCTGCTCGACGACGGTCCCGCCCCGCTGCCCGACCCGCGCTCGCGCCACCAACCCCGGGGTGTGCACGGACCCTCCCGGGTCCACGACCACGACCGGTACGAATGGTCCGACGGGGCCTGGACCGGACGTCCCCTGGCCGGCGGCATCGTCTACGAACTCCACGTGGGCACCTTCACCGCCGAGGGCACCCTGACCGCCGCGATCGAGCACCTGCCCGACCTGGCCGATCTCGGTGTCACCCACGTCCAACTCCTGCCGCTCAACGCCTTCGACGGCACCTACGGGTGGGGCTACGACGGGGTCCTGTGGTCGGCGGTGCACGAACCCTACGGCGGCCCCGACGCACTCAAGGCCTTCGTCGACGCCGCCCACGCACAGGGACTGGCGGTCCTGCTCGACGTGGTCCTCAACCACCTGGGACCCTCCGGCGCCTACCTGCCCCGCTTCGGCCCCTACTTCCGCGGGGAGAACGACTGGGGACCCTCGCTCAACCTCGACGGCCCCGGCTCGGACCACGTGCGCCGCCACGTCCTGGACTGCGTGCTCGACTGGCTGGACCACCATCACCTGGACGGACTGCGCCTGGACGCCGTGCACGCCCTGCGCGACACACGCGCGGACCCGCTGCTGCCGGAGCTGTCCGCCGAGGTCGAGGCGTTGGCCACCCATCTGGGCCGGCCCCTGAGCCTGATCGCCGAGTCCGACCGCAACGACCCGGCCACCGTGCTGCCCCGCGAGGCCGGCGGGCTCGGTATGAGCGCCCAGTGGTCCGATGACCTGCACCACGCCCTGCACGTGGCACTGACCGGCGAGACCCACGGGTACTACGCCGACTTCGCCGCCCCCGAGGCGCTGCCCACCACCCTGACCCGGGTCTTCTGGCACGCCGGCACCCACTCCAGCTTCCGCGGCCGCACCCACGGCGCCCCCGTGGACACCACCCGCACCCCGGGCCACCGCTTCCTGGCTTACCTGAGCACCCACGACCAGATCGGCAACCGGGCCCGCGGCGACCGCATGGCCGAACACGTCCCGCCCGGTCTGCTGCTGTGCGGGGCCGCGCTCGTGCTGTGCTCGCCCTGCACACCGATGATCTTCATGGGGGAGGAATGGGCCGCGCGCACACCCTGGCCCTTCTTCGCCTCCTTCACCGACCCCGACCTGGCCGAGGGGGTACGCCGGGGGCGCCGACGCGAGTTCGCCGCCCTGGGATGGCGCGCCGAGGACGTACCCGACCCCATGGATCCGGCCACCCGCGACAGCGCGGTCCTGGACCGCAGCGAGCGCGAGCGCGGCGACCACGCGCTGGTCCTGTCGACCTACCGCTCACTCATCGCCCTGCGCCGCTCGGAACCGGAACTGTCGGACCCGCGCCTGGACCGCTGCGGGGCTCTCACCGGCCACGGCGGGCGCACGGTCGTGCTCCTGCGCGGCCGGCTGCGGGTGCTGTGCAACCTGGGCACCGAGAGCGCCGGGATCGAGCTGGAAACGGCCCCCACCGAGCTCCTGGCGGCCCACGGCCGCCCCGAGATCGCCGGGAACACCGTCCATGTGCCCGGACAGTCCTTCGCCCTCGTGCGGGTCTGAGCGCCAAGGGTGCAGGGCGGGGTCAGACACTGCCGCCGAAAGCCGCCTCGTCGTCGCCGTTCGTCACCACGATGCGTACCCGGTCGGCATCGTCCGGGATCTCGCACCACATGCGGGAATCGTGCGTGCCCTGCTCCACCGCGGCCAACGGCTCCTCGGTCTGCGCGAGGGGGATCTCCGGACCCGCCTCACACACCACCTCCATGTCCGTCAGCGGGAAGGTGCGTGCCAGCTCCGGTACCTCGACGGACACCGTGAAGTCGACCCGGCCCGCCCACGGGCGCTCCACCCCGTCCACGGTGTAGACCACATCGGCCTCCTCGCCCGGATCGGCCCCGTGCGGGCCCACCGGGTGCGCGAACCCGACGGCCTCACCGAAGTCGGCGGTGCTCTGCGGTGAGGGCTCCTCGTCCGGGGGATCCGGAGGGCCGGGTTCCTGTGGGAGGGGCCCGGACGGTGAGGGCTCCTCGGCCGCCGCGGAGGCGGCGGGGTCCTCCACGAGCGGGGTCGGCCCGTCGCTGCCACAGGCGCTCAGACACAACGCCAGGACGAGAGCGGGAAGGAGCGGCAGGGGCGTGCGCATACCCATACGCTAAGGCGGCGCCGAACGGGTGTCCACGAGCCCCGAATCGCGGGTGCTGCAGCCCCTCCCGGCCCGGGCGACCACCCCGGTGCGCACCCCGTCCCTGCCGGTGAGAGCATGCAGGAGATGCCCGAGAACCGACCGTGCCGACTGCTGCGCGCCGGGGTCTTCACCCTGGTGTGCACCAATCTGTCCGCGCACGGTCACGCGCTGAGTTCAGGACACGACGTGCCGCTCCTCGGGCTCGCCCTGGGCGCCCTCGTGGTCCTGGTCACAGCCTGGGCGGCCGCCGGGCAACGCCACGGGCTGGGCTCCCTGACCGCGTGGACGGCATGGGGACAACTCGCCCTGCACGTGGCCTTCAGCCGGGCCCAGACCCTGGGCGGCGCCCATGCCCACACCGCCGAGGCGCTCACCCACACCGACCTGCCCGCCGAGAGCATGTTCGCCTTGCACGGGGCCGCCGCCCTGGCAGGAGCCTGGTGGCTGCACCGCGGCGAACGCGCCCTCTTCGCGTTCCTGCGCTTCATGGCGTGGCGGGTGCCCTCGGTGCTGCCGTTCCTGCTCGTGGCAGCCGCGGCACCCGTGCGCCTGCGCCCCGGCGGTGTCCGCACCGCCGCGCGACCCGACCGTCCCCACAGGCCCCCTCTGGGCTGGTCCCGCCTCGTACGCGGCCCGCCGGCCGTGGTGACCGCCGCCTGAGCGGCTCCGGACCCACACCCGCACACCGCGGGTGCGGCCCGCGCTGCCCGCTCACCGGCACCGGCCCACCACGTCCACGGCCCGGCAGGACCGGGTCCGTCCGAGGAGAACCATGCCCACGCGCACCGCCGCGCCCCTGGCCGCACTCGCCCTGATCGGCCTGACCGCCTGTTCCACCGGCGCCGACGCCGAGTACTACCTCGATCTGTCCGATGACCCCATGCCCGCCTCCGACGTGGAACTGACCACCGTCGACGGGCAGGAATGGACCTTCACCGACGTCGCCGACGACCGCCTCACCCTGCTCTACTTCGGCTACACCAGTTGCCCCGACGTCTGCCCCATGACCATGGCCGAGCTCAACCTCGCCCTGGAGGAGGTCGAGACCGAGACCGGCCGGCCCTTCGACGTGGTCATGGTCACCACCGACCCGGAACGCGACACCGACGAGCAGCTCGGCACCTGGTTGGAACGCTTCGACCCCGACTTCCAGGGGGTCCGGGGCGAGGCCGACACCACGGTCGAGGCCGCCACCGATTACGGCATCCCCATCGAGATACCCGAGGAGACCGAGGACGAGGACTACCACGCCGCCCACAGCGAACGCGTCGCTGTGGTGACCCCTGACGGCGCGGCCGCCGGGTTCATCGACGGCCGTACCGAGGCCGAGGAGATCGCCGCGCTGGTGCCCGACCTGGCCGAGGACCTGCTGTGAGCGCCGGCCCCTCCAGGCGGGGCCTGTTCGCCGGCCTGGGTGCCACCGGGGCCGCCGGACTGGCAACCGGGGGACTGGCGGGACACGCGGTCGCCGAAGGCACCCGGCGCGGGGACCCGGCCCTGGCACCCGCACGCCGGCGCGTCGAGACCGCAGAAGGCCGCCCACCGGCCCTGGCCGCGCCCACACCCGCCCACGTCCACGTGCTCGCCCTCGACCTGAACGGCGCGAACGCTTCCGAGGTGCGCCGGGCCGCCCGCGAGGTCCTGCAGGCCTGGGAGGACCACGTGCCCGCCCTGCACGAAGCAGGCCTCTCCGAGCTCACCGAGGGCTCGCCGACCCAGGGCCTGCACCCCGCCTCCCTGGGGGTGACCACCGGTGTGGGCGCCTCCCTGCTGGAGCGGGCCGGGCTCACCGCGCACCGTACCGAGGAGATGGAGGACCTGCCCTCGTTCGAGGCCGACGATCTGGATCCCGACCACTGCGACGGCGACCTCCTGCTGCACGTGGGCGCCGAGGACCCCGTCGTGGTCAGCTCGGCCGTGGACCATCTGGTCGGCCTGGCGGGCGACCACGCCCGTGTGCGCTGGGCCCTGCCCGGTTTCCAACGCTCCACCGCCGCCGCCCGCGACCCCTCCGCCACACCCCGCAACCTCATGGGCCACATCGACGGCACCGTCAACCCCGACCCCGGTGAGGCCCTGTTCGACACCCAGGTCCGGGCGGTCCACACCGAACCGGACCCGGCGTGGATGGACGGCGGCACCTACGTCGTCGTGCGCCGCATCCGTATGCTGCTCGACACCTGGTTCTCCCGTGAGGTGGACCAGCGCGAAGCGGTCATCGGCCGTCGAGTCTCCGACGGGGCCCCTCTGAGCGGCGACCGCGAGGAGGACCTGCCCGATCTGGCCGCACGCCACGAGGACGGCACCCCGGTCATCCCCGAGCACGCCCATATCCGGCTCGCCTCGCCCGAGGCCACCCTCGGTGCGCGCATGGCGCGCCGCAGCTTCTCCTACGACCTGGGCTGGGAAGCCGGCGGCCGGCGCCGGGCCGGGCTGCTCTTCACCGCCTGGCAGGCCGATCCGCGCCGGGGATTCACCGCCGTCCAACAATCCCTCGACGAGGGCGGCGACGCACTCAACGACTACGTACGCCACGAGGGCAGCGCCCTGTTCGCCGTCCCGGCCACCGCACCCGGACGGCCCCACCCGCTCCTCGACCACCTGTGACCCGGGAGGAAACCGCATGAGAGAACACACGAGCACCCGCCGCGCCCTGTCCGCCGCCGCGGCGCTCGCACTGGCCACCGCCTGCTCCACCACCATCCCGGAGGAAGAAGGCACCGCCGGCGACGCATCCGGACACGGCCACGCCCAGGAGGGCGATCTGACCGTGTCCGGGGCCTGGATGCCCGAGCCGGCCAACCCCGAGGTCGGCGCGCTCTACCTCGAGGTCGCCAACGGCGCCGAGTACGACGACGCCCTCACCGGCGTGGTCACCAGCGTCTCCGAGACGGCCGAACTCCACACCACCGGGACCGACGAAAGCGGTGTCTCGCGTATGGAGGAGGTCGAGGAGGTCCCCGTGCCGGCCGGGGAGAGCGTCGAACTCACCTCCGGCGGATACCACGTCATGGTCCTGGACATTCCCGAACCGCTCACCGAGGGGGAGGAGTTCACCACCGCCCTCACCTTCGACGGGGGAACCGAACTCGACCTCACCGTGCCGGTGGAGGCCATGGCCGATCACGGAGGCGACCACTGATCCCTCCCGCCCCGGGGCCTGCACCCGGGGCGGGAAACCGTTGGCCCCCGCACGCCCGGACGGCCATCATGTGCCCATGACCGATTTCGCCGCCTTCGACACCCGCCACTACCGCACCGTCGATGTGGCCACCGGATACGACGGCTGGTCCGCCACCTACGACGGCTCCGTCCCGGACGCCATGGACCTGGACCTGCTGGACCGCCTGAACCCCGGGAACCTGCACCGAACCCGCGCCGCCGACCTGGGCTGCGGCACCGGGCGCACCGGCACGTGGCTGCGTTCACGCGGCGCCGCACGCATCGACGGCGTCGACCTCAGCACCGGCATGCTCGACCTGGCACGCTCCCGCGGCGCCCACGACACCCTCGCCCGCGCCGACGTGCGCGAGAGCGGGCTGCAGACCGGTGCCTACGACACCGTCGTCGCCTCCCTCATCGACGAGCACCTGCCCGACACCGCGCCCCTGTACGCCGAAGCCGCCCGGCTGGCCCGCCCCGGGGGCCGGTTCCTGCTGGCCGCCTACCACCCCCACTTCGCGATGGTCTCGGGCATGCCCACCCACTACACCGACGCCTCGGGGGAGGACGTGGCCATCACCACCCACGTCCACCTCATCAGCGACCATGTCCGCGCTGCCCTGGCCGCCGGCTGGCAGCTGTCCGGCATGGTCGAGGGCACCGTCGACGACACCTGGATCGCGGCCAAACCGAAGTGGGAACGCTTCCGCGGCCACCCCGTCTCCCTCGCCCTGTCCTGGCACCTGCCCGTATGAGGCCTGCGACCGCGCACCGCGGGCGCGCCGCAGGGCTCAGAACCGTTGCCAGGTTCCGCCCAGGCCCTGCTGACCGCGCCCGGGCTCGTCCCAGTCGCACACACCCTCGGAGAAGACCTCCTCGGCACGCTCGGCCTGCTCCCCGGTGAAGTCCCCGGGGTGGCGCGCCGCGTCGAAGGGTTTCAGCGTGCACGCCACCACGTCCGAGGCCAACGGCCCGCCCGCCTCGATGCGCGGCGAGGTGTGCACGGGGAAGGCGTCGGCGCACCGGTCGCCCTGCCCGGCCGGCAGCGGCAACTGCTCACCCACCACCCTTTCGGCGTCCGGGCCGGTCCCGATCCAGCACGAGTCCTGCAGGAAGTCCGGCCGGGAGGCACGCATCGCGTCGATCGGTTCCCAATGCGGCTTCCGGGCCTGCTGCTCCCGCATCCCGCTCACCCAGGCGTCCAGCTCTTCCAACGACCGCAGGGCCAAGGGTGAGCCGGACACGAACCCGTCGGGGGAGCGGTCCCCGTGCTCCACCAGCATCACGTGGTTGTCCGCGGTGCCGTTGGCCCGCTCCATGCGCTCGCGCACCGAGAACGAGTGGTAGCGCATGTGCAGGTCACCGCCGGGCAGATCGTCCTGGTAGAAACGGTGGTCCACGACCGGGACGTCGGCCAGGCCCCCGCCGCCGTTGAGCAGCCGCCCCGACCGGTAGGCCGCCTCCGTCGCCGCCCCGTCGGCCTCGGTACGCTCACCGGAGACCGCCCCGTCGGCGTCCAGCCCCCCGATGTGCTCGTTCAGGTGCAGGAACTGGTCGGTGTCGATGACCCCTTCCATGAGCGCGTGCAGCCCGTACTGCACCCCCACGTTGTCCAACGGGCGGCGCGGCAGACCGGTGTCCGGGTCCGTGCCGTAGACGTTCTGCGTGGCGGCGAACACCTCGCACCGAGCCCCGCCCGGGTTGTCCTCGGGGTGATAGAGCTCCTCCTCGGGAAGATCCTCCCGGCACACTCCGCGCGGATCCACCCGGGAGGCCTCACGCGCCAACCGGTCGATGCTCTCGAACTGCAGGAACCCCGACACCGCATGCTGCTCGACCCGGTCCAGCTCCCCCGGGTGCTCCCGGGCGTACTCACGCAGCAGCAAGGCGTCGGTCACCACCGGAACCACGGAGAAACCCACGTCCGGGAAGGCTTGCGAGACCACGATCCCGTCCAACAACCCCGGGTAGTTGTCGGCGATCTGGTGCGCCTGGTACGCCCCGCCCGAGTTCCCCCACCCCAGCGTCGAGTGCGGCACCCCCATCGTCGCCACGAACCGCTGGTGCACCGCCGACATCGTCTCGGCCGCCAGCAGGTCGTTGCAGTTGTTGCCGAACACGTTCAACGACGCCGACGCCACCGCGTATCCGCGCGCGAGCATCGGGCCGTCCAACACCCCCGCGGTGCCGCGGCCCTGCACGTACCAGCCGCCCGTGCAACCGCCCCCGAACTTGTACACCAGGCGCCCGTTCCAGTTCTGCGGAGCGGTCCACGGGTCGGGGTCCTCCTCCGCGGGGGTGTGCAGCACGGCCGTCTCGTACACCGAGCGGTTGACCGTGCCTGTCTCCACCCGCGCCACGAACGGGACCCGCGCCCCGTCCGCGGTCGTGGCCGTGTCCGCGTCCGGGGGAACCGTCTCGGGGTCGGGCAGGGGATGCCACTGGCCGTGCGTGTCGCGGTAGACGTGGCGCACCACCGTGCGGGCCGAACAATCCTTGTCCAACGACGGGCCCAGGGTGGCGCCGTCGCTCCCGGCCGGTTCGAACCGGCCGGTGTCGCACAGGAACGGATCCTGGTGCGGGCCCGAGAACACCGGACCTTCGGCGGGATGGTTGACCACCGTCAACTCGTCGGAGTCCCGCCCGTCCACCGAAGCCACCAGTTCCGACTCACCCTCGGCCAGACCGGTGAGCAGACCTTCCAACACCAGGGACCCGCCCGCATCCACCGTCCGCAACCGGTCGGTGACGTCCACCTCCGCCGCACGCAACCGCACCCGCTCCGGGTCCACGGACGCCGGCGGTTCCACCCGCACCAGCGCCGTGCCGCCCGTCACCATGTCCGGGCGAGAGGACAGCACCGACACCGACATCTGCGTACCGGTCCCGCCCGCCGCCGGGGCGAAGGGGGCCGAGGAAGCAGGAAGAGCCCCCGCCGTCGCCGACGGCTCCGAAGCCGACGTCGTCCCCGACGCCGCCAGGATCCCCGCCAACACGGCCGCGCCCAACGGACTGCACCGGCCCCAAGGCCTCACACGCATGGGACCGACGCCCCCGCAGGTACGTCGGGCGAAGAGGGGACGGGCGGCAGAACGTGGAGATCGCAGGCGCACGGGGCGATCGTGCCCCCGGGCCCGCAGGCGGTGACGCCTACACACCGGGGAAGAGGCGGGCTTTGCACTCCCATGACGGCATCGATACCCCGAACCCGGCGAACCGCAACACAACACCGGATGACGGATGTGACCGAAAAAGCGGACGCCCGGCCCACCCCGCAGTGGACCGGACGCCGATGGAAACACACCCCGATATCAGGCCCTGGCGATCCGCCTGCCCGACACCCGGCCCGGGGTGATCTTCAGGATCTGGTTCCGGTCGCCCTTCGCCCACGGCCGGGGAAGACGGCCCTGCGGAACGCGGGCCAACTCCCCGCTGTTCTGCACCCATCGGCACTGTCCCGAGGCGAGCACGCTCCACCCCTCGCGGCGCTCCTCGTCGAAGAGATCGACCTGGAAGGCCGCATAGCCCCGGGCGAACCGCATGATCGTGCCGGCCAGCGTCGACCGGAACACGATCGTGTCGTGCATGAGGGCATAGTTGACCGGCAACACCGTCGGAGCGGCGTCCCCCTCGATGGTGAAGGCCACCCGACCGATGTCACGGGAGGCCATCAGGTTGAAGCAGGTCTGCCGTTCCAGGACCGTGAACTGGGAATCGTCCGTCTCAGCGAGGTCGGCACCCTCAAGAAGGGTCTCGCTCTCGGTGAGCCGGTCGGACCCGGCGAACTCCTCGGCCGCCTCCCGCTGGCCAGGAGGTCCGGCCCCCGGGGCCGCACCACGGCCCCGCCCAGCACCGACACCGCTCGTCTCAGCCATCACAAGCCCCCCAGGTGGTGTGCCTTCCGCTTCCTACCCCCGCCATACTCCCGGTTCCAGAACCCGAAGGCATGGTCCGCCGGTCACCCCTCGCACGGCGAAGGTCCCCATCCCCCGATTACCCGGCAGGACACACGCCCCAAACAGGAGGGGACGTTTGGCAGCCCTACGGACGAGTCGCACTGTCTAAGCTGGTGAACGGGCGTTTCGACCCCGCCCGGGGCGGCACTGCCGCCTCAGGGTTCACATCCAGCGCTGAGGAGGTGCGCACCCGATGGGTGGCGACGACAACATCCGGGTGTTCCTGGTCGACGACCACGAGATCGTCCGACGCGGGGTCGGATCACTCCTGGACGACGAGGACGGGATCGAAGTGGTCGGCGAGGCCGGCACCGCCGCGCAGGCCCTGGCCCGTGTGCCCGCCCTCGAGCCCGACGTGGTCGTCCTCGACGTCCGCCTGCCGGACGGCGACGGCGTCACGGTCTGCCGCGACATCCGCTCCATGCTGCCCGAGACCCGCATGCTCATGCTCACCTCCTACTCCGACGACGAAGCCCTCTACGGGGCCGTGATGGCCGGAGCCTCCGGGTACATCCTCAAACAGATCCACGGCACCGACCTCGTCGGCGCCGTGCGCACCGTCGCCCAGGGGCGGTCCCTGCTCGACCCCGAGTCGACCGCGCGCATGCTCCAGCGCCTGCGCGAGCAGGCCGGACGCAAGGACCCCCTGAGCGAGCTCACCGAACAGGAACGCCGTGTCCTCGAACTCATCGGCGAAGGCCTGACCAACCGGGAGATCGGCGCACGCATGTACCTCGCCGAGAAGACCGTGAAGAACTACGTCTCCCGCGTCCTGGCCAAACTCGGCATGGTACGCCGCACCCAGGCAGCTGCCTACGCCGTGCGCCTGTCCATGGAACAGTCCGCCTGAGCCCGCCCGGCCCGGCCCCCGCCGGCGCGGCTCACCGGCGTACCGGCACCGCCCATTCCACGAGCGCACCCTGTTCCGGCTCCGACACGACCGTCAGCGAGCCCGCCAGCTCCTCGGCCCGCACGGCCGCGTTGCGCAACCCGCTACGGGCCGCGCCCTCGGGAATCCCGCGCCCGTTGTCGCGCACCCGAAGCGCCACCGAACCATCACCCACCGCCACCTCCACATCCACCGACGTGGCCCCCGCGTGCCGGCTCACGTTCGACAGCAGCTCCCGCAGTACTGCCAACAGGTGCTCACCCGTCCGCTCGTCCACCGCGTTGTCGATCGCCCCCTGTGTGAGCAGACGCGGTGAGAAACCGAGTGTCTCCGACGCACCGTTGACCAGGTCCAGGATCCGCGACCGCAACCACGACTGGTCCTCCTCCGCCGGACTCTGCAACGCGAAGATCGTCGATCTGATCTGACGGATCGTCTCGTCCAAGTCGTCGACCGCGTTGCGCACCCGCGTCGCCGACGCCGAGTCCTCGATCCGGCGCACCGTCCCCATCAACGTGATCGCCGTCGCGTACAGGCGCTGGATCACCGTGTCGTGCAGGTCCCGGGCGATACGGTCCCGGTCCTCCAACACGCTCAGGCGCTCGGAGTCCAGACGCGCCTCCGCCAACTCCAACGCCACCGCGGCCTGGTTGGCGAAGGAGGACAGCATGTTCGACCAACTGCTCCGGAAGTCCGGGCGTGAGCACTCACGCGCCAGGACCAGCACCCCGCGCGCCCCGTCGGGCGGGCCGAACGGCAACACCAGCACCGGGCCCATACCGAGCCGGATCAGGAACTCCGCGCCGCCGTCCGAGTTCTCCGACACGTCGGTCTGCAACGGTCGGCCACCCAAGTAGACCCGGCCCAGCAGGGTCTCGGCCGCGCACGAGAGTGTCGCACCCCGCGTCCCCGCGGCCAGGGCCTGGTGCTCGGGGCCCTCCCAGACCCGCACCGTGAGGGTCTCCGGCTCCTCCCCGGGCATCGCGATCACCGCGAGGTCGGCCTGTGCCATGTTCTGCGCCCGCTGCGCCACCAGACGCAGCACCTCCTCCGGAGGCGCACCCGACAACAGGGTCGTGGTGATGCGCCCCGAGGCGTTCAGCCACGTCTCCCGGCTGCGCGACTCCGAGAACAGCTGCGCGTTCTCGATCGCCGTACCCGCCGCCGTGGCCAGCGCCCGCAACAGCAGCTCGTCGTCGCCGGTGAACTCCGAACCGTCCTGCTTGTCGGTCATGTACAAGTTGCCGAACACCTGGTCGCGGATCCGGATCGGCACACCCAGGAACGTGTGCATCGGCGGGTGGCCCTCGGGAAACCCGCGCGATTCCGGATGCTCGGAGACCTCCTTGAGCCGCAGCGGCTCGGGATCCTTGATGAGTAGACCGAGGATCCCCTCGCCCCGAGGCCAGTGGTCGATGCAGGAGATCTCGTCCTCAGCCAGGCCCACCGGGATGAACCGGCTCATCTCGCCGTCCGGACCGACCACACCGAGCGCGCCGTAGCGGGCGTTGACCAAGCTCGTCGCGGTCTCGGCGATACGGACCAGGAGCGGATCGAGCTCCAGCCCCTCTCCGATGGAGACCACCGATTCCAGGAGTGTGCGGATGCGTTCCTGCGTCGCCGAGATCATGCTCATCCGGGAGCGGACCTCGTCCAGGAGGTCGTCCAGACGCACCTCGGGAAGGGACAGTCGTTCCTGTTCGGTGTTCAGGCGACTGCCGTCGGTGTCACTCATGGAATCTCTTTCCCGGCAGTGGTAAACAGTGCGGTTCCGAGTCTAGGGGGACCTTTTCAGAAGGCGTTGTGGAGTGCCATGTACGGGGCATGGGGAGGGTGGTTCGAGGGCGCAAGGAGAGGAATGCGGGATATCATGTTGAGTCGGGGTGGGGCGCAAGGGCCGTGCGTCATGGATTCGTAGGGACTTTCGGCACCATGCGTTCATGAGGGGTTTCCGGGGGAAGGTGAGGGTGTTGCTTCAACGAATTGACGCCGCCGGGAGGGGCAGGGGCTCGTGGTTGGTGTCGGGTGGTGTTCCTCGGAGCGTTGAGCCTAACCCGGCCGGGGCTTTTCGCAGCCCGCTTCGGCGCCACCCCCACGCACCTTTCCCCGGGTAGGGATGGTGGCGGCGTCCTGCTCGGTTGGTGTGGGACGCCTCGGGGTGTGCGGTCCACCCCTTGACGCCGGGCCGACCCGTTCTTGCCGCCGAACACCCGCCGGCCGCAGGCCCCCATCCGGCCGAAGAAGTGGGATCCCAAAAGCCAAACCCCCTGCGGTGGCCACATTGCGGCCACCGCTTGCGGTGTGGGCATGGCGGCTCGCCCCTGCGGAAGCAACGACCGGCCCCGCCTGCTCCCGGTGACGGCATCGAGGCCGGGACAGGCCGGTGTGCGCACTCGGGGCGCCTCTCATCCTACTCCGGGAAAGCGGGGTCATGGAGTTGCCCACAAGGCCATTTTCGGGAAATATTCACGGGGAGCTCCGAATCGGGTTCGTGGATAAAGGTAAGGGTTTTCTGTATTCGGGGGAGTGTTGTCTTCAGGGGTGTTTCTCTTGGAGTGGGAGCATGACGGAACACACCGCAGTACCCGGAACAGGAACGGCCCCCGACGCGGCCGTTGCTGCGCTGGGTGCTGCGGTCCAGGACGTCATCGCCTTTTTCGGGGGTGACATTCCTTTCGGTGCGGCCGCGGGGGTGTTGGAACGCATCGAAGCGGTGCACGCCCGCATCGATGGGCTCAGGGCCGGGTTGCTCGCCCCGCTCGCGCGGATGGAGGCCTCGGGCGAACTCCTCGAAGAGGGCGGACGGAAAAGCCTGGGTGCCTCTCTCACCCACGCGTGGGGGAGCCATGTCGATGCGCTCACGAGTCCGGCGGTGAGGACCTTCCGTTCGGGGCGGGAAGGTCCGTGTGGCACGGCTTGGGACCCGAGCGTCCCTACTTCTGTTTTCGGCGCCTCGTTTTCCACCACCCCCGCGGCACCTGGCCCCCGGGCACCACACGGGTGCACCGCTCCCGCATCCCCTTGACCAGCTCCCCGTTGGGCCGGTCGCTGCGCTCCACCCATGCCCGCGCCTGGTGCACGTCCGCGCCCCCGCGCACCTGGCGGCGCACGAGCCGGTGCTCGCGGTCGGCGTCGGGCACATCCACGTACCACAGTTCGGCGTAGATCTCCCACGCCGAGGACCACGGCTCCTCGTCGAAAGCCAGGTAGTTGCCCTCGGTCACCACCAACCGGGTGTGCGGCAGGACCACGTGCCGGGCGGCCACGGGTTCGTGCAGGACGCGATCGTAGTCGGGCACGTAGACCGGGTGATCGGTCTCCGCCCTCAGCCGGCGCAACAGCGCCACGTATCCGTGGGCGTCGAAGGTGTCGGGGGCGCCTTTGCGGTCGCGGCGGCCCAGGCGGTCCAGCTGGCCGTTGGACAGGTGGAAGCCGTCCATGGGCAGGTACCCGGCCGTGCCCCTGCCCAGTTTCTCCTCGACCTGGTGGACCAGGTAGCGGGCGAGCGTGGACTTGCCGGCGGCGGGCGGCCCCGTCAACGCCAGGACCGTACGCCGGCCTTCGCTCGAGGGGACCAGGGACAGTGCGTGCGCGACGAGGGACTCCGGCATGGAGGAAAGACTACGGCCCCGGGCGCGCCCTCCTGCACCCGAGGCCGTGCAGCGGCGTGTGGCCGCGCTCAGGGCACCTGGCCCACGTGCGCGAGCGCCTGGCGCACCAGGGCCCCCTGGCCACCGGTCATCTCCTCGCGCACCGTCGCGTCCGCGGCCTCCTCGGGGGTGAGCCAGACCAGGTCGAGCGCGTCCTGCCGGGGCTGGCAATCACCGGTGACCGGAACGATGTAGGCCATGGCCACGGCGTGCTGGCGGGGATCGTGGAAGGGGGTGATGCCCGGGGTGGGGAAGTACTCGGCGACGGTGAACGGCTGCAGCGACGCCGGGATGCGCGGCAGGGCCACCGGCCCCAGGTCCTTCTCCAGGTGGCGCAGGAGGGCGTCGCGGATGCGCTCGTGGTAGAGCACACGTCCCGAGACCACCGACCGGTTGAAGTCCCCGCTCTCGTCGGCGCGCATGAGCAGCCCGATGTGGGTGACCATGCCTGCTTCGTCGACACGGACGGGGACGGCTTGCACGTAGAGCAGGGGCATGCGCCCGCGGACGTTCTGGAGTTCCTCGGCGGAGAACCAACCCGGTTGGGTGTCGGCGGTTTCGGTCATCGGGTGCGCGGCGGGCCCGGAGCGGGAACGCCGCTCCCTCCCTTCGTTGGACGCGAAGTGTGCCCTCTCGCTTCTACCGCACAGGTCCGGCGAACGCACAGTGCCGTGAGAAGTCCGGAGTGTCCGAGAGAAGACAAGTGAGCGAGCCGTGACCGTGTGCACTTCCGTGTGTCCGGGTGGTGAGAAAGGAGTGACCCCGGGGGTGAAGGACCTCCGAAGCCTCTCTGGAGAGGTTACGATCTCGTACGCGGTCACGTAGTGGAAAGGTTACGTCCAGTGAGAGGTGGCCCAGTGGCGAACGATGCCGGGTTCTCGAACCGGGAGCGCTTCCGCTGCGCGGGGGCGACGGTGGTGCCCGTCCACGGCGAGATCGACCTGGCCACCGCCGATCACCTGCGTGACCGGCTCCTGCGTACCGCCCCCCGCCGTGTCCACGACTGCCTGGTCGTGGACATGTCCGGACTCGACTTCTTCGACGCCAGCGGCGTGCGCTCCCTGATCGCGGTCCACCACGAGCTCACCCTCCAGGGGCGCCACCTCGCTCTGGCCGAGCCCGCCCCCGTGGCGGCCCGGGTCCTTCAGGCCCTCGAGCTGGGGAACCTCTTCGAGATCTACCCCGTGGTCCAGATGGCCAGGGCCCACGCAGACGGGCGCCCCGTCCACCACGCGTCCGAAGCCGACCGCACGGTGCCGGACACGCCCTGACCGGGCGCCCGCCCCGGCCGCGGCTCACGGCAGCACCGAACGCTCCGGAGCTCCGCTCTCGGGTTCCACACGCTCCACGAACGGCGCCAGCAGACCCGGCACGGCCTCCTCGGCCCACGCCACCCCTTGACCCAGACCCACGTCGGCGGCGGTGTACCGGCCTTCACCGGCCGCGGTCGTGGCCGACACGTCCGCCAGAGCCAACCGCCGCTGGAAGGGCGATCGGCTGATGCGCCAGCCGATGACGGCCGAGCGCTCCATCGCCACCGTGGTCCGCACCGCCATACCGCGCCGCACCACCAGATGGCGCGTGTGCACCCCATGGCCCAGGCCCCGGTAGGAACCCACGGCGTACCAGAACGCCACCGCACCGAAGAGCGCCGCCACGGCGAACCAGCCCCACACCGGGGTGGCCTCCGCGGCCCCGCTGGTCAGGGGTACGCCCATGGCCTCGGCCTCCACCGAGCTCCACGCATCGGCCCAGGGGCCGCGCAGCTGGACGTGCACCCACGTCAGCGCCCCGGCCACCGCCGTGGCCGCCAGTGTGGCCATCCCCGCGCGGGCGAACCGGCGGCGCAGAGCCGCACGCGGGTGCACCCGGGGGACCGGGCCGAAGGGGGAGTCGGGGGTCCGCAGCAGGGTCGCGGCCAGCGCCCGCGCCCGCTTGCCGGGCATGGCGGGGGACAGGCGGCTCTTGGCGGCGGTCTTCTCGTCGTCGCCGGCGGAGAGCCCCGTGGCCACCGCCCGGATCTCGGCGCCGCCCACCGAACGCAGGACGAAGGGCTCCCGCAGTGCCACACCGTTGAGGCGCCGTCCCTCCACCGACAGCGACACACTGGTCAGCAGGCCGCGGCGCAGCCGCACCGTCCCGTCGCTCTGGCGGATCAGGCGGTAGTCCCACCAGGTCTCCACGGCCGCGGCCAGGGTGACGACCGCGCCCAGGAGCAGCAGCGCGAACAGGGTCAGCGGCACCAGCAACAACAGCCGCCCCATGATGAACGCGCCGATCTCCGCCCCGCTGGGCAGGACGAGCCACTCCGAGAGCCATTGCCGTCCCCGGCCGCCCATCTGCGCGCTGATGCTGGCCAGAGTGGCGAGCGCACCGACGCCGATACCGAGCGTGGCCCCGGTGGCGGGCGCGTAGGCGAACCAGCGCGGGTTCAGCCGCGCCAGCTCCTCTTCTTCCTCCTCCGGCCCCTCTCCGGTCCCGTTCTCCTCGTTCTCACCGGTGGTCTTCGGAACGGGGCCGCGCTGCAGCAGATCACGCCGCAGCTGTTCGCCCTGCCCGGCGGTGACGAACTGCAACTGCAGCTGGTCGGAACCGCCCGCCCCGGCCGACTCCCCGGTGCCGACCGTGACCGTGCACAGCCCGAACACACGCACGTACAGGGGCGCGGCCACGTCGACGCTGCGCACCCGCTCGCGCGGGATCGAACGGTAGGCCTTGGCGATCAGGCCCGAACGCATCTCCATCCGCTCGTCGGTGACCCGGTAACCCACCGCGCGCAGCCGCAGCAGGTCCAGGTAGGTCATCCCCGCGAAGAGGGCGAGTGCGGCGGGGACCGGCAGCACCGACCATCCCCATGCCAAGGGCGCAAGGGCCAGAGCGATGGTCAGACCGATCGCCGCCGGCGCGATGATCAGTGCCCCGACGACGGCGTCGGCCCACACGGTCAGTCGGCTCAACCCCTGCCAGCCGTCGGCCGGCTTCTCCCCGTGCGGGCTCATGTGGCATCCCCCGGGGTGGCCTCGGTGGTCTCGGTGAGCTGGTCCACCACCTCGGTGGCCCTCATGTGGTCCAAGCCGCTGATCTCGATGGGCCCGGCCGCCGACGCGGTGGTCACGGTGACGCTGGAGAGTCCGAAGACACGCTGGAGCGGTCCCCGCGCGGTGTCCACGGTCTGGATGCGTGACATGGGCGCCACACGCCACTCCTGCCACAACCACCCACTGGAGGTGTAGACGGCGGTGTCGGTGACTTCCCAGCGGTGCACGCGGTAGCGCCACTGCGGCATGACCACGGTGACGGACAGCCCGGTCACGGCCACGACCACGGTCGCCGACAGGAGCCAGAAACGGATCGGTTCGACGAAGACCGCCGGTACGGCCGGAGCCGCTGTGATCACCACCGTCGTCATCAGGGCCCGGGCGGTCCACCACATGATCGCGCGCCGGTCCACACGGTGGCGGGGCGGGCGCAAACGCAGAGCGTCGCTGCTCATCGTGGCCTCGTCTCCTCTCGCTGGGGCTTGGGGGTAAGCGTTCTTTAAAGTGATATCACAATGCTATGCTCGAGTCATCATTCGATCAGAGGAGGAATCCGTGCCCGATGCACCGTCCGTCATCGACGCCGCGCCCCAGTACCGCGAACGCGCCACCTCCGGGGCCGGCGGTGTCCCCATGCTCCTGGTGTCACTGGCCATCGTCCTGCTCGGCGTCGTCATCGCCTGCGCCCCCGCCATCGGCCTGCCCGAATTCCTCATCGGGATCGGTATCGCGGTCGCCCTGGCGGGAGTCTTCCTCTCCATCGGCCTGACGATGGTCGCGCCCAACGAGGCCCGTGTCGTCCAGCTCTTCGGCCGCTACGTGGGCACCATGCGCACCGAGGGCCTGCACTGGGTCAACCCGCTCACCGCACGCACCAAGGTCTCCACGCGCATCCGCAACCACGAGACCTCCGTGATGAAGGTCAACGACGCCTCCGGCAGCCCCATCGAGATCTCTGCCGTGGCCGTCTGGCAGGTCGAGGACACCGCCCGCGCCTCCTTCGAGGTCGACGACTTCGTCGAGTTCGTCTCCATCCAGACCGAGGCCGCCGTGCGCCACATCGCCGGCAAGTACCCCTACGACTCCCACGACGACGCACACGCCTACTCGCTGCGCGAGAACGCCGAGGCCATCACCGAGGAGCTCTCCAACGAGGTCGTCGCCCGCGTCGAGGCGGCCGGGGTGCGTGTGATCGAGACCCGTTTCACCCACCTCGCCTACGCGCCCGAGATCGCCCAGGCCATGCTCCAGCGCCAGCAGGCCGGCGCGGTGGTCGCCGCCCGCCGGGAGATCGTGGAGGGGGCCGTCGGCATGGTCGACCGCGCGCTGGAGATCCTCGCCGACGACGACATCGTCGACATGGACGAGGAACGCAAGGCCGCCATGGTCAGCAACCTGCTGGTCGTACTGTGCTCCGACACCCCGGCCAGCCCCGTCGTCAACACCGGGACCCTCTACCAGTAGAGGGGGAGGCGCCGTGCCCGAGCGCAAGAAGGTGCTGTTGCGGCTCGATCCGGCCGTCCACGACGCCCTGGCGCGGTGGGCCGGTCAGGAACTGCGCAGCACCAACGCCCAGATCGAATTCGTCCTGCGCCGTGCCCTCGACGAGGCCGGGCGCATGCCCAAGGGCGCAGGGGACCTGCCCCGCCGCGGACGGCCCCGCAAACGCCGCCCGGAAGCGGAGGAGGACGCCCCCGGAGAGGAGGAGACGCCCGAGGGCGGATGAGACCGCCCCGCCCCTGGACCGGCCGCCTCGGCGCGAGGCGGCCGGTGGTGTTTCGGATCGTCCCAGGTTGAAAAGGTGAGCTTCCACCCCTTATCGTTCACTCGGTACATCAATCGTTCATTGAACGATTGGTTGTGTGTGCCGCTGGACGACCCCGTTGGAGAGGAAGACATGCCGCGTTCACCGGGCTCCGAGAGGGGCGTGCCACGGATCCGGCGTAGGACCGCGCTCCTGGGCGGCGCTGCGGCCGTGAGTGCGGCCACCCTGGCGACCGGATGCTCACGTACGGGAGCCGAGGCGGCCTCCTCCGTCCCCGAGGGTGCGGCCACCGGCACACCCGCCGACGGTGGAGTCCTGCGCATCGCCCGCCCGCCCGCCTCCCAGGCCGAGACCCTGGACCCGGCCGACTCGCTGTCGGCCTACGAGTACCTCGGTGCGCTCTACAACCGTCTCGTGCGTATGGACGAGAACGGTGAGACCGTGCCCGATCTGGCCACCGATTGGGAGTCCGACGACGAGGGCACCAAGTGGACCTTCCGGCTGCGCGAGGGGGTCGACTTCCACGACGGCACCCGGTTCACCTCGGCCGACGCCGCCTACACCCTGCGCCGCATCCTCGACCCCGACCTCGCATCGCCCCAGGCCACCGTGCTGACCCCTCTGCTCTCACCCGAGGGGGTCCACACCCCCGAACCAGGCGTGCTCCGGGTCGAACTCGACACCCCCAACTTCGAGTTCCCCGCCCTGCTGACCAACTACCACTGCTATGTGGTCCCAGAGGGCAGCGGCGGCAGCATCGGCGAGAGCGGGATCGGCACCGGCCCCTTCCGGTTGGAGAACTTCTCACCCGGAGGCAGGGGCCGCGTGGTCGCCGACGAGGGCCACTGGGAGGGGCGACCCGTCCTCGACGCCATCGAGATGTTCGCGATGACCGACATCCAGGCCCGTACCAACGCTCTGCTCGCCGGTCAGGTCGACCTGCTCTCCCAGACCAACCTCGACTTCGCCACAGCACGTGTGGTGGCCGCGTCCGACAACGCCACCATCGCCCGCTCGGTCAACGCCCAGTGGTACGTGCTGCCCATGCTCACCACCGCTGAGCCCTTCACCGACGCCCGGGTGCGCCGGGCCATGAAGACGGCCTACGACCCGGTGCACCTCCTCGACGTCGCGCTTCAGGGCACCGGCGTCGTGGGCGAGGACAACCCCGTACCGCCCGAGACCCCCTACTGGACCGACCATTCCCTCGAACGCGACCCGGAACGGGCCCGTGCCCTGCTCTCCGAAGCCGGCCACGAGGGGTTGCAGGTGGACCTGTACACCTCCACCTACGATCCGGTCTTCACCCCCATGGCCTTGGCCTACCGTGACTCGGTCGCCGAGGCCGGCATCGACGTGCGCGTACGCAACGCCTCCGCCGACTCCTACTACACCCAGATCTGGATGCAGCGGCCCCTCATGGCCACCTACTGGTACACCGGCCGGCCCGCGGACCAGCTTCTCAACCAGATCTTCCGCAGCGGTTCCTCCTACAACGAGACCGCCTGGTCCGATCCCGACTTCGACGACCTGCTGGACTCGGCCCGGAGCACCGCGGACGGGGACCGGCGCCGCCGCCTCTACCAGGACGCCCAACGCCTGGTCGTGGAGGAGGCGGGCGCGATGACACCCATGTTCGCCGACCGCCTGGTCGGGCTCTCCCGAGAGGTCCTCAACTACCACGAGTCCGGATTCGAGTTCGACTACCTCAACATCGGATTGAGGCCCTGATGCTCCTCTACACCTGCCGACGCCTGCTGTCGGCGGTTCTGACCGTGGTCCTGTCCGCGGTGCTGGTCTTCGCCGCCGTGCAACTGTTGCCGGGGGACGTGGCCACTCAGGTCCTGGGCCAGGACGCCACCCCCGAGGCAGTGGCCGCGCTCAGGGACCAGATGGACCTCAACCGCCCCGCCGCGGTGCGTTTCCTCGACTGGATCGCCGGCGCCGCGCGCGGCGACTTCGGCCTCTCCCCGGTCTCGGGCGAGCCCGTCGCCCACACGCTCTGGCCGCACCTGCGCAACACCGTGCTCATCGCCGTGTCCACCATCGTGGTCGCCGTGACCGCATCGGTCGTGCTCGGCGTACTCGCGGGCCTGTACCGCGACCGGTGGCCCGACGCCCTCATCTCCACGCTCACCCTTATCGGTATGAGCGTGCCGGAGTTCGTCATGGCCACGCTGCTGGTGCTGCTTCTGTCCATCACCGTGCCCGTGCTTCCCGCCGTCGTGCTCGACGAGGCCACCGCACCCGTGGCCGATCTGCTGCCGGCGGTGGTCCTGCCCACCATCGCGCTGTCCGTGGTCATGACCGCCTACATCGTGCGCATGACCAGGACCAGCATCATCGATGTCATGGCCGGCGAATTCGTCACCACCGCCCGCCTCAAGGGGATCAGCACCGTGCGTTTGGTGGTGCGCCACGCGCTGCCCAGCGCACTGCTGCCCACACTCAACGTCATCGCCATGAACGTGGCCTGGCTCGTCGGCGGCGTGGCCGTGGTCGAGAACGTCTTCAACTACCCCGGGATCGGTCAGCTCATGCTGGAATCGGTGCACAACCGCGACCTGCCCGTCCTCCAGGCCATCGCCGTGATCAGCGCACTGGTCTACGTGCTGTGCAACCTGGCGGCCGACTTGGGCGCCATGGCGCTCAACCCGCGCCTGCGCACCGGGGGAGGGAGCAAGCGATGAGCGAGCCGAACCACGGCACCCCTTCCACCCCGAGCAGGACGGCCGCACACACTGTGAGCCGGACCGTGCGCACCCTGCGGCGCTCGCGTACGGCGTGCGTGGGCCTGGGCCTGGTCGCGCTCCACCTGGCCGTGGCGGTGCTCGCACCACTGCTGACCTCGGCCTCACCCACGGCCAACGTCCCCGATGAGGCCCTGCTGGGCCCGAGCGGGGACCACTGGCTCGGCACCGACGCCCTGGGACGCGACGTCCTGACCCGGGTCGTGTACGGCGGTCAGTACGCTCTGACCGTCTCCTTCGCCGCCACCACCTGCGCCATCGCCCTGGGAACCGTCCTGGGGTGCGCGACCGCCCTCAAGGGAGGACGCCTCGACGGGCTCCTGATGCGGGTCCTGGACGCGGTCCTGGCCATCCCCCCGATCCTGGCGCTCCTGGTGGTCGTCACCGTGCTAGGCGCCGGACCGGCCGTCATCGTCCTCGCCGTCACCCTGGTCTACACCCCCCAGGTCGTACGTGTGGTCCGCGCCGCCGCTCTCGGGGTGGCCCCGCTCGACTACGTCACCGCCGCCCGGGCCCGAGGGGAACGCACCCTGTCGATCCTGCTGCGCGAGGTCCTGCCCAACATCGTGCACGTGGTCGCCGTCGAGTTCGCCATGCGCGCCTCCTGGGTGGTCCTGCTCATCAGCTCACTGTCGTTCCTGGGCTTCGGCGCCGACCCGCCCACCCCCGACTGGGGACTGATGATCTCGGAGAACCGCACGGCCATGGTGGTCCTGCCCTGGGCGACGCTCGCCCCGATCATCGCCCTGGCCACCCTCGTCGTGGGTTTGAACCTGTCGGCCGACGGTCTGTCCCGGGCCTGGAGCGTGGACCGAACCGAGGAGGCCTCATGAACACCGAGCACACCGGACCACTGGTGAGGGTCGAGAACCTGTCGGTGGCCTACACGTCCGAAGGGGCCGACGTCCCCGTCGTGCGCGGGGTCTCCTTCCAGGTCAGGGCCGGACGCACACTGGCCGTGGTCGGTGAGTCCGGCAGCGGAAAATCCACTGTCGCCGCCGCCCTGCTCGCCCACCTGCGCCATGGCTCCCGGGTCACCTCCGGCCGGGTCGAACTCGCCGGCCAGGACCTCTTCGGCCTCGACCCGGTGGCGGTGCGCCGGTTGCGCGCCCACGACGTGGCCCTGGTCGGACAGAACGCGGGCCACTCCCTGACCCCCTCCATGCGGGTGGGTGCGCAGATCGAGGAGGCCCTGCTGCCCCAACGCCTGCCGCGCCACGAACGGCGCGCACAGGTCCTCGACCTGGCCGAGAAGGTGGACCTGCCCGCCCCCGTGAGTCTGCTGCGCCGCTACCCCCACCAACTCTCCGGCGGACAGCAGCAGCGTGTCGCGATCGCCATGGCCCTGGCCGCACGTCCGCGCCTGCTGGTCCTGGACGAACCCACCACCGCCCTGGACGTGCTCACCCAGGCGCGCATCCTGGACCTGGTCGCCGACCTGAGCAGCGAACTCGGCCTCACCTCGATCCTGGTCAGCCACGACCTGGGCGTGGTCTCACGCATGGCCGACGAGGTCCTCGTCATGAGGGAAGGGGCCGTGGTGGAGCAGGGGAGCGCCCAGCAGGTCCTGACGGCCCCCGAACACCCCTACACCCGGCTCCTGCTCGCCTCCGTGCCCCGCCTGGAGGACCGCGGACTCATCGAGGTCGACCAGGACGGCATCCGTGCCGTACGCACCCGCACACCGGTACCCGAGGATGCACCCGAAGTGGTCTCGCTGCAGAACGTGACCATCGACCACGGCCCCACCCGCGCCGTCGACGGTGTCACCCTCGGCCTGCGCCGCGGCGAGGTCCTGGCCCTGGTCGGCGAATCGGGCAGCGGCAAGTCGACCCTGGCCTGGTCCCTGGCCGGGCTCCACGCTCCTTCGAGCGGACACATGCGGTTGCAGGGCCGTACCGAAGGGGACCTGGACGCCACCGCACGGCGGCGCCCCCTCGACGTGCGACGCCGTGTCCAACTGGTGTTCCAGAACGCCGACACCTCCCTGAACCCCCGCCGTGCGGTTCGGGAGGCGATCCGCCGCCCGCTCCGCTTCTTCGGGGGCCTGTCCCGTCGCGAGGCGGACGGGCGTGTTCACACCCTGCTGTCCGACGTCGCCCTGGACCCGGCCCTGTCCGGCCGATTGCCCGGACAACTCTCCGGAGGCCAACGCCAACGGGTCGGGATCGCCCGGGCTCTGGCAGGGGAACCGGAGGTGGTCGTGGCCGACGAGGTCACCACCGCTCTGGACGTGTCGGTGCAGGCCTCGGTCCTGGGCCTGCTCGAACAGCTGCGCGAGGAGAGGGACCTGGCCTTCGTCTTCATCAGCCACGACCTGGCGGTCGTACGCGGCATCGCCGACCGGGTCGCCGTCCTGCGCCACGGCCGGGTCGTGGAGGAAGGCCCGGTGGAAGCGGTCTTCTCCGGGCCCAACCACCCCTACACACGGAGCCTGATCGATGCGGTGCTCGATCCTTCCGATGCACACGGGCCCGAACCCGCCCGAACACACCTGTCGCCGGAGCTGCCCTCTGACACCGGCGACGACCCCGTATGGCTCGACCTGGGAGCGGGCCACCGCATCCGCCGCCGGGGCTCCGGGCCAGAGACGACCGAGGCCACCTGAACACCGCCGCACACCGGATCACCACCACACACGAACGGGGGACCATGCGCCACAGAGACCACTTCGACAGAGACGTCGAGGTGCACGAGACCTGGATCCCGATGAGCGACGGCATCCGTTTGCACGCGCGCATCTGGGCACCGGCCGACGCCGCGGACCGGCCCGTCCCAGCACTCCTGGAATACTTGCCCTACCGGAAGGGTGACTGGACCGCGCCTCGCGACGCCCAACGCCACCCCTACTACGCCGGGCACGGGTACGCATCGGTGCGCGTGGACCTGAGGGGCTCGGGCAACTCCGAGGGTGTCATGCTCGACGAGTACACCGAACAAGAGATCCAGGACGGCGTCGAGGTCGTGCACTGGCTGGCCGCCCAGCCCTGGTGCACCGGCAAAGTCGGCATGTTCGGGATCTCCTGGGGCGGATTCAACTCACTGCAGATCGCCGCACGGCGCCCCGAACCCCTCAAGGCGATCGTCACCGTCTGCTCTGCCGACGACCGCTATGACAACGATGTCCACTACATCGGTGGTTCCGTCCTGGGCATCGACATGGCCGGCTGGTCGGGAACCATGCTCGCCTTCACCGCACGTCCGCCGGACCCCACCGCCGTGGGCCGGGACTGGTTGCCGATGTGGCGTGAGCGCCTCGGTGCCGTCGAACCGTTCATGCACACCTGGCTCGCCCACCAGCAACGCGACGACTACTGGCGCCACGGCAGTGTGTGCGAGGACTACACGGCCCTGGACGCGGCGGTGCTGGCAGTCGGCGGCTGGGCCGACCCCTACAGGGACACCGTGCTGCGCCTGGTCGAGAACCTGTCCGGGCCGGTACGCGGCATCCTCGGCCCTTGGGCACACCAGTATCCCGACATCGACCTGCCGCCCGGCCCGCACATCGGCTTCCTCCAGGAGACCGTGCGCTGGTGGGACCACTGGCTCAAGGACGCCGACAACGGCGCCATGGACACACCCCGACTGCGTTCCTACCTCCAAGAACCCGTCGCCCCCGCCACCGCCTACGCAGAGCGCCCCGGGCGCTGGGTCTCCGACGACGCCTGGCCCTCACCCCTGACCGAGTGGACCAGCACACCCCTGGGCGAGCAGGGGCCGGTCACCGTGCACAGCCCCCAGCACACCGGGGTGGACGCCGGACGGTACTTCCCCTACGGAAACTCCACCGACCTGCCCTCCGACCAACGGGAGGAGGACGGGCGCTCCACCTGCTTCGACGGAGCCCTCCTGGAGCGGCGCACCGAGATCCTCGGCCGTGCCCGCGTACGCCTGCGCATGGACGCCGACCACCCCCGGGGCACCGTCGTGGTCCGTGTGTGCGACGTCGCCCCCGACGGGAGCTCCACCTTGGTCAGCCGGGGCGTGATGAACCTCAGCAGCCGCCACGGCAGGGACCGGGTCGTGCCCTGGGAACCGGGTACCCCCGAGGACGTCGAGGTCGAGCTCTCCGGAACGGGCTACGCCTTCCCGGCCGGCCACCGGATCCGGGTGGCCCTGTCCACCTCCTACTGGCCTTGGGTCTGGCCCCAGCCCGACGACACAGCGCTGACCGTGTGGCCGGACCGGAGCGCCCTGCTGCTGCCCGAACGGCCCGAGGGCGCCGACCTGGGCCGCGAGCCCGTGGTCTTCGAGGAGGCCGAGCAGGCGTCCCCGCTCCCGATCGTGCGGGGAACGGCCGAGGACCGCCCCGAACGCCTCATCAGCCACGACGTGGGTACCGGCGAGTGGGTCCTGGACGTGGACCCCAACTACGGGGGATCGCGGACCTACCCCGACGGGCTCGTCTACACCGAGAAGGCCCGCGAGCACTACCGGATCCAGGTCGACGACCCGTTGTCGGCTGTGGCAAGATCCGAATGGCAGATCACTTTGGAGCGGGAGGGATGGGACGTCCTGGTGCGCACGTCCAGCGAGCTCAGCGCCACCGACGACCACTTCCATGTGCACAGTCGGGTCGAGGCCCACTCCGGCGGCGAGGTCGTGGCGGACCGCACCTGGGAGCGANCCCCCCCCCGCCGGGGCCGGCGGGCCCCGGCGCAGGGCCGTCTCACCCGAACAGCGCACCCGGCAACCCACCGAGGTACGGCGCCGCCTCATCCTGGAGGCCGCCGTTCCGCTCGTCCTCGAACACGGCGTGAGCGGGGTCGGCCTGCGTGACATCGCCCGCGCCGCCGGGGTCTCGGTCGGAACCGTCACCTACCACTTCGGCGGGATCGGCGAGATCATCGGTGAGGCCGTTTCCATCGAGGTGGACGCCTATTACCGGCCTCTGGGGGAACGGATGCTGTCGGCTCCCTCGGCCGTCGAAGGGATCGACGTGCTCGTGGCCGGTGTGTTCAACACCGAGACCGACCAGCACTGGCGCCTGTGGTTCGAGAGCTGGGCCGCCGACGCCGTACGCACCCCCGACACTCTCCAGCGCCGCCGCTACGAGGACTGGTCGGACCGCATCGGTGAACTCGTCGAGCGCGGACGCGACAACGGGGAATTCCGCTGCGACGACGTCGCCGAGACCACGGTCCGGTTCAGTGCCCTGGTCGACGGCCTGGCCCTGAGGCGCCTGCGCGGTGCCCCGCCTCTGAGCATCGACCAGGCCCGTGCCCACCTGCGCCGTTTCCTGGCCTCGGAACTGGGGCTTGAGAGCACGCCCTGAACGGTCCGGGCCGGCCCCTCCGGAGCCGGCCCGGAGGGGCTCAACCGGTGGCGGCAGCCGCGGCCCGCCCGGCCGTGCGGCCGGAGAACATGCACCCGCCCAGGAACGTGCCCTCCAGGGCGCGGTAACCGTGCACCCCGCCACCGCCGAACCCGGCGGCCTCACCGGCGGCGTAGACACCGGGGAGCGCGCTGCCGTCCGAGCGCAGCACCCGCGCGTCCAGGTCGGTGTGCAGTCCGCCCAGCGTCTTGCGGGTGAGCAGGTGCAGGCGCACCGCGATGAGCGGGCCCGCCTTCGGGTCCAGGATCTGGTGCGGGGCAGCCACCCGGCCCAACCGGTCGCCCCGGTAGGAGCGCGCGTTGTGGATCGACATCACCTGCAGGTCCTTGGTGAAGTCGTTGACCATCTCCCGGTCGCGCGCGACCACCTCGCGGGTGACCGTGTCGGCGTCCAGGGCACCGTCACCGGCGATCGCCCGCATCTTCTCGATCAGCGCCGGCAACCGGTCGGCCACGGCGAAGTCCACTCCGTGCTGTTTGAAGGCCTCCACCGGCCCCGGGGCGCCCGGAAGCACCCGCTGCAGGACCAGCTTCAGGTCCTTGCCGGTCATGTCGGGGTTCTGCTCCGAACCCGACAGGCCGAACTCCTTCTCGATGACCTTCTGCGAGAGCACGAACCACGTGTACTCGTGGCCGCTGCCCATGATGTGTTCCAGGGTGCCCAGCGTGTCGAACCCGGGGAAGTTGGGCGACGGCAACCGCTTCCCGGTCGCGTCCAACCACAGCGACGACGGCCCGGGCAGGATCCGGATACCGTGCCGCTCCCAGACCGGGTCCCAGTTGGTGATGCCCTCGGTGTAGTGCCACATCCGGTCGCGGTTGATGATCTGGGCGCCGCTCTTCTCCGCGATGGCCAGCATCCGCCCGTCCACGTGCTCGGGCACCCCCGAGAGCATGTGCCGCGGGGGCGCGCCCAACCGCTCGGGCCAGTTGCGCCGCACCAGGTCGATGTTGCCGCCGATCCCGCCGGAGGTGACCACCACCGCCTGCGCCGACAGCTCGAAGCCACCCACCGTGTCCCGGCTGCTGGCCCGGCCGCGCTCGGTCCCGCTGGGCGCCAGCACCGCACCACGGACCCCCGTCACCGTGCCGCCCTCGACCACCATCTCGTCCACGCGGTGGCGGAACCGCAGCTCCACCAGACCGCTCTCCACGGCCGCGCGCACGCGGCGCTCGAAGGGGGCCACCACCCCCGGGCCGGTGCCCCAGGTGATGTGGAAACGCGGGACGGAGTTGCCGTGCCCGCCGGCCAGGCCCCCGCCGCGCTCGGCCCAGCCCACCACGGGAAAGAAGGACATGCCCATCTTCTTCAACCAGGAGTATTTCTCCCCGGAGGCGAAGTCGACGTAGGCTTCGGCCCACTTGCGGGGCCAGGCGTCCTCGGGGCGGTCGAAGCCGGCCGTGCCCATCCAGTCCTGCAGGGCCAGCTCCGCGGAGTCGCGCACCCCCATACGCCGCTGCTCGGGCGAGTCCACCAGAAACAGTCCGCCCAGGGACCAGTGCGCCTGACCGCCCAGGGACTGCTCGGGCTCCTGCTCCACCAGCAGCACCCGTTTTCCCGCCTCGGCCAGCTCCGCCGTTGCCGCCAGCCCGGCCAGACCGGCGCCCACGACGATCGTGTCGGCCTGCTCGGCTCCCTCGCTCATCCGCTTCCCTTCGTTCTGCGGTCCGTGCCCCGGACCCGGCGGGCGCGCCTGACCCGACTGTGCCGCGCACCGCGATGCGGCCACAAGGGGCAGATGGGCCGGGAGGCGCATCGGTGACCAGAGTGTGACCGGCGCCCGGCCTCAGCCGCCGAGACGTACCAGCGAACGCCCGCCGCTGCCCCGGCGCATCCGGTCGAAGGCCTCGGGCAGCCCCTCCAGACCGATCTCGTCGGTGATCATCGTGTTCAGGCGCAGCTGACCCGAGCGCACCAGGTCGGCCACCACGGGGATGTCGCGGTCGGGATCGCTGGATCCGTACACGCACCCGCGCAGCGTCCGCGCCTGGTGGAAGAGCTCCAGAGCGTTGAAGGAGACCTCGTCCTTCACGCTGCCCACCCCCACGACCGTGACGGTGCCCCCGCGGCGGGCGGAGTTCCAGGCCGCACGCACGACCTTGCCCGAGCCCACCACCTCGAAGGCATGGTCGACGCCGCGCCCCTCGGTCAGGGCCCGCACGTTCTTGGTCAGGGACTCGTCGGCGAGCACGAAGTCGGTGGCGCCCAGGGAACGCGCCAGCTCCTCCTTGTCGGGGGACAGGTCCACGGCCACGAGCGGGTCGGCGCCGGCCAGGCGGGCCGACTGCAGCAACGACAGGCCCACACCGCCCAGCCCCAGCACGGCTGCGGACTGTCCCGGGCGCACCTGGGCGGAGTTGTTGACCGCGCCCCACCCGGTCAGGACCGCACACCCCAGGACGGCGGCCACACCCATGTCGATCCCTTCGGGAAGAGGGACCACGGCGTTGGCGGGCACCACGGTGGCCTCGGCGAAGGCCCCGATGTTGAGCCCCGGATGCAGGGGGGTGCCGTCGGGGAGCTCGGCGTAGGGGCGGGCCGCACCGTCCAGGGCGTGCTCGCACAGGTGGGGTTCGCCCTGGCGGCAGTGCCAGCACTCACGGCAGGCCGGCTCCCAGTTCAACGCCACGAGCTGTCCGGGGGACAGGCCCGACACGCCCTCCCCGACGGCCTCCACGGTCCCGGCGCCCTCGTGGCCCAGCACGGCGGGCCATTTCTGGGCCAGGGTGCCGTTGGACAAGGACAGGTCGGAGTGGCACACACCCGCTGCCGCCAAGCGCACACGCACCTGGCCGGGTCCGGGGTCGGGCAGGACGATCTCGCTGATGCGCGGGGCGGAGTTGAGGCCGTCGAACACGGCGGCCTTGACGGTGGTGGGCATGGGGGCCTCCAATCGCGAACTGCCGCGACCTTAGCAATACCGACCAGTCGGTCAAGAGCGGGGGAGCGGCCACTGCGGGGATGCGTGTTCGGAAACGGGGTCTCGCCCGGTCTCGCCCGGGTATATCTCCATCGCTCCCACCCAGGACGAGAACGCGGCCGACAGGGAGGCCCCATGGTCCGAACGAGCAGCGCACCGGCACAGCGCCACTTCCTGATGTGCCCGCCCACCCACTTCGCGGTCGAATACGCCATCAACCCCTGGATGGACCCCTCCGTCCCGGTCGACCGCGACCGAGCCCTGAACCAATGGCGCCACCTGCGCGATCTCTACCGCGCCCTGGGCCACCACGTCAGCGAGATCACCCCCATCGAAGGCCTGCCCGACATGGTCTTCGCCGCCAATGGCGGCCTGGTCGTCGACGGACGTGTCTACGGGGCCCGCTTCGCCGGCGCCGAACGCACCCCCGAGGGCCCCGCCTACCTCGACTGGTTCCGCAAGGCCGGCTACACCGGGGCCCGCGAGCCCAAACACGTCAACGAGGGCGAGGGCGACTTCGTCATCCTCGAAGACCTCGCCCTGGCCGCCACCGGCTTTCGTACCGAGGCCGCCGCCCACCAGGAGGCCGAATGGTTCCTGGACCGGCCCGTGGTCACCCTCCGGCTGATCGACCCCCGCTTCTACCACCTGGACACCGCCCTGTTCGCGCTGCCCGGAAACACCGTCGCCTACTACCCGGGAGCCTTCTCCGCCGGAAGCCTGCGCGTGCTCCGAGCGTTGTTTCCCGACGCTCTCCTCGCCACCGAACACGACGCCGCCGCCCTGGGCCTCAACGCGGTGTGCACCGGCACCGACGTCGTCATGGCCGCCGAGGCCACCGGCCTGGCCGAGCGCCTGCGCCGACGCGGACACACCGTCCACCCCGTGTACCTGGACGAGCTCCGCAAGGCCGGCGGCGGAGCCAAGTGCTGCACCCTCGAACTGCGCCCGACCCCCGGCTGAGGTACGCCACCGCCGCCGTGTGGCCGAAAGCACCCGGGGGCGGCCTCCCCGTCGCCACTGGTCACACACGTGCGTGCTTCCGAGCCCGCGAACAGGGGCCTCGGCAGTGACGAGAGTCCCTGGAAAAGCCGCGCCCGTCGCCTAGGGTTGCTGAAAGTGAAGACCAAACATCGCCGACTACCGCGTGGCGTCCGCCGGGAACAGATGATCGACGCCGCCATCGACGCCTTCTCCCGGGGCGATTACCACACCGTCCGCGTGGACGAGATCGCCGAGGCGGCCGGGACCTCCAAACCGACGGTGTACCACCACCTGGGTTCCAAGGAAGGGATCTTCCTCGCCTGCGTGCGACGGGAGGCCGACCGGCTCGTCGACGCGATCCGCCGCGCCGTGCACGATCCCCGAGCCCCGCGCGAGGACGACCCCCTCCACCGGGGCCTGCTCGCCTTCTTCACCTTCATCACCGAGAACCGCGACAGTTGGACGGTGCTCTACCGGCGCGCAGGGGGCCAGGGCGAACCCTTCACCGGCCAGGTCGCCCGCACCCGCGAGCGTGTGATCTCCGAGATCGTCGACCTGATCATCACCTGCACCGCCGGTGTGGCCCCCGACCTGCGCGACGCCCAGCTCCTGGCCCGCGTCGCCGTCAGCACCGCCGACGCTTTCACCGACTGGCTCCTGGAACACCCGGAGGAGACACCCCACACGATGGCCGGCCATGTCACCGCTCTGACCTGGTCGAGTCTGGGGGGCGACCGTGCCGGCGCGACCGCGGCCCCCTGAGACCGGCTTCCGGTCGGGTGGCCCTTCACGGGCCCAGACACGACACTGGTGTATCCACAGCAAAGGTGAGGTCAGGGGGACTCATGTCTTTTCCGTCCTTGGACACGGCGCTGCCGGCAGGGGTCGACGCCCGCGAACACGCACGTGTGCTGCGCCGCGTGCACGAGGCGGCCCTGAGCGGACGCCCCACCCCGGCATCACTGCGACCGGTCGTGGAGGACTCCTGGGCCCGCGTGCGGCGCCTGGGCATCGACCCCGACAGCGGGCCGCCCCCGCGCACCGCCCGCATGGAGGAACTGCAACGCGACCGCACCGCCTCGCCCATAGCAGAGGTCCTGTCGCTGATCCGTCGTTCACTGGTGCCTGTTGCCGACCAGGCCGACCACGTCATGCTCGTCACCGATGCCGCCGGACAGATCCTGTGGCGCGACGGCTCCTACCGGGTGCGCGCGGTGGGTGACCGCGTCGGTCTGGTCGAGGGCGCCTACTGGAACGAGGCCAGCATCGGGACCAACGCCATCGGCACCGCCCTGGCCGTGGGCAGACCGGTGCAGATCTACTCGGCCGAACACTACGTACGCAACCTGCACACCCTCACCTGTGCGTGCGCACCCGTGCACGACCCCCGCGACGACCGCCTGCTCGGCGCCATCGACGTGACCGGGCCGGTCTCGACCGTGCACCCTTCCACCCTCGCCCTGGTCCACACCGTCGCCCGCCTGGCCGAGGCCCACCTGCAGAGCATGCACCACACGCATCTGGAACGCCTGCGTTCGGTGGCCGCACCCCTGCTGGCCGGCTTGAACGAGCCCGCCCTGGTCGTGGACGAGTCCGGCTGGACGGCCGCGGCCGTGCACATGGAGCCGGTGCGCAGGATCCTGCTGCCCCGGCACCGGTACGGCTCCACCGCCTGGATGCCCGCTCTGGGGGAGTGCTCCCTGGAACCGCTGCCGGGCGGATGGCTCGTACGCCCCAGGCCCCGCGGTGAATGCACCCCCACCTCGGTCACACTGGATCTGGCCGGGTCCGAACCGACCGTGGCCGTGGCCGGCCACAGCGGCGAGTGGGCCCACCGGCCCTCCCCGCGCCATACCGAACTGCTGTTGCTGCTGGCCGTCCACCGGCGCGGGCGCACCGCCCGCCAGCTCTCCCAGGACCTCTTCGGCTCCCCCGAACACGTGGTCACCGTCCGCGCCGAGCTCTCACGTGTGCGCCGCCAGCTCGGCGGCATCATCGAGAGCCGCCCCTACCGGTTCAGCGAAGAGGTGCGCGTGCGGGTGCACACGCCCGGCACCTTCGAGGAAATGCTTCCCTCCTCGACCGCTCCGGCGGTACGCGAACTGCGGCAGGCGGATCCCGAGCAGATCGCGGACATGACCATGGGACAGCGCTAGGCAACCCAGTGCAACTGTTGCTGCTGTGGCTCAGGTGCGTTGGACTGAGCGAGCGCAACCCGGGTGGGGCCGTACTCCGAGCACGGCCCCGTCGGAGGGAGCGGGTGCGAGCCCTGCCACGCCACGAGGGGGGCTGTGGGAGGGACCGAGCGCGACGTGCCCGTGCGCGCGGGAGCCCGGAGGCCGAGCCTCCGGGCTCCCGCTGTCACTGTGCCCCGGGGCGGAGCAGGATCAGGGGCCGGGCCCGTCCTGGGGGACGCACTGCAAACAGTCCGTGGTGAAGAGCTCCTCGCGCTCCACACGGCCCACGAACTCACCGGACAGGCCTTTTCCGCCCTCTTCCCCCGCGATCAGGGCCTGGCGCGGCAGCGTCGCCTCGAAGGAGGCCTCCTCGCCCTCCTCGGTCCTACCGGTGCACACCACCATCAGGTACCCCTCCGCCCCCTCCCCGGGCGCCGCGGTGAAGGTCGGTTCCAGGTCGGGGGCGGCGGTGAAGGTCGGGCCGGCCCCGTCCGGCCCGCCGATGCGCGTTCGGGTGTCCTCGGAGCCCGGGGGCGTTTTCGAAGGGGAAGGGGCACCCGGTGCCTCGACCGAGCACACCAGTCCCTCGGGGAGGGGATGGCCGTGGCTTGCGAAGGTCTGTTCGGCGCCCGGGCGCAGCGCCGTCGCCGACAGGTCCTCGATGGCCTGTTCCAGTTCGGCCATCGTTGCCTCGTCCTCCTCCTGCCTGGGCGAGCACGAGGCCAGTGCACCGCACAGCAGCACCGCGGCCAGCGGTGCGGCGGCGGTCGAGCGCACTCCCATGGGTCCCTCCTGGATCATCGGTGCGGGCGCTGCGGCCCGTAGGCACACGCACCCCGGCGCCCAATCTCGCCGATGCGGACCGTCGGCCATATGTCCGACTCGGGCTAAAAGAGTGAAAAGTGACCCATGTTCTGGTCATGCTGTATGGGCATGAAGGGACACGGGTAGAGCACTGGATGCCCTAGACTCGATCGCATTTACCGGACCGTCTTACGAGCACGGCCGGTATCGCAAGCACACCCCGCCCGCACTCGCGGGCGCACCGGGTGAACCACGGCCCCGCGCCGGGAGTCGAACCGGGTACCGACATCGCCGTCCGTTCTCGACGACCGCACCGCGATTGCCCACAGACCGTCCTTCCTTCGGAGGTGGATCGTGTCCGCTGACCACCGAGAGCAGCAGCCCGGCCAACAGGGTTCGCGCATCGACCCGCACGTGGGCCGCTACGCACACCGAGCACAGGGCATGGTCGCATCGGAGGTCCGGGCACTGTTCGCGGTCGCCTCGCGCCCCGAGATCGTCTCCCTGGCCGGCGGCATGCCCAACGTCGCCGCCCTGCCCCTGGAACAGATCGGTGACCTGGTCAAGGACGTCGTCTCCGAGGAGGGGCCGGCCGCCCTGCAGTACGGTTCGGCCCAGGGCGACCCCGTTCTGCGCGAACAGCTCTGCGACTACATGACCCTCGAAGGCGTCGAGGCCGCCCCCGACGACGTCATCGTCACCGTCGGCTCCCAGCAGGCCCTGGACCTCATCACCCGCGTCTTCGTCGACCCCGGCGACATCGTGCTCACCGAGGCACCCACCTACGTGACCGCGATCAACACNCGACGCCGAAGAACTCGACGAGGCCCTCACCCGCGCCGCACGCGAGGGCAAACCCGTCAAGTTCTTCTACACCATCCCCAACTTCCAGAACCCCGGCGGCATCACGATGACCGCCGAACGCCGCGCCAAGGTCATGCAGGTCTGCGAACGCCACGACGTGCTCGTGGTCGAGGACAACCCCTACGGCCTGCTGCGCTACGACGGCGAGGCCCAGCCCACCCTCTACTCCCAGGGCCAGGGCAACGTCATCTATCTGGGATCACTGTCCAAGACCCTCTCGCCCGGCCTGCGCATCGGCTGGGCCCTGGCCCCGTCCGCCGTCCGCGCCAAACTGGTCCTGGCCGCCGAATCGGCGATGCTCAGCCACTCCACCTTCAACCAGCTCGTGGTGCGCCGCTACCTCGACACCTTCCCCTGGCGCGAACAGATCAAGACCTTCAACGCCATGTACAGCGAGCGCCGCGACGCCATGCTCTCGTCCCTGTCCTCCCTCATGCCCGAGGGCTGCACCTGGACCGAACCCGAAGGCGGCTTCTTCGTCTGGGCCACCCTGCCCGAGGGCATCGACGCCAAGGCCATGCTCCCGCGCGCGGTCACCGAACGGGTGGCCTACGTGCCCGGCACCGGTTTCTACGCCGACGGCCGCGGCCGCGCCTCCATGCGCCTGAGCTTCTGCTATCCCACACCCGACCAGATCCGGGAAGGCGTGCGCCGCCTCGTCGGCGCCATCGAGGGCGAGCTCGACCTGCGTGATACCTTCGGCTCCACCCTCAGCCCGTCGGCCGAAGGCAGCCAGGCACCCGCGGCCGACCTGCCCTGATCATCTCCCTGAGGGCACAGAGCACTATGACAGAAGCACAGAAAGAGGTCCCCGCCGTGGCCGACCTGGACCGGGTTCTCGTCCTCGCCGGAGGACTGTCCCCCGAACACGAGGTGAGCCTGCAGTCGGGCCGCAGCGTCGCCGAGGCCCTGCGCCGCCTGGACGTGGAGGTCCAGGTCACCGACGTCGGCTCCGGACTCCTGGACCGGTTGGCCCAGGACCCGCCCCAGGTCGTCTTCCCCGTCCTGCACGGCTCGGCCGGCGAGGACGGCGCCATCCGCGAGGTCCTGGAACTGGCCGGAGCGCCCTACGTGGGTGCCCGGCCGCAGGCCTGCCGCCTGGCCTACTCCAAACCCACCGCCAAGACCCTGCTCACCGAACAGGGCGTGAGCGTGCCGCGCGGCGCCACCCTGCCCAAGTCCCTCTTCCACGATCTGGGCGCCCCCGCACTGCTGGAGCGCCTGGCCGAGCGGCTCGGCCTGCCCCTGTTCGTCAAACCCGACCGGGGCGGTTCGGCGTTCGGAGCCGCACCCGTCGCCTCCGCCCAGGACCTGTCGGCCGCCCTGGTCTCCTGCTTCGCCTACAGCGACTCCGCCCTCATCGAGGAACAGGTCCAGGGCACCGAACTGGCCGTGGGTGTACTCGACACCGGCCAGGGCCCCGAGGCCCTCCCGGCCGTGGAGATCGTGCCCGACGGCGGCGTCTACGACTACGCCGCCCGCTACACCGCCGGGCGCACCGAGTTCTTCTGCCCCGCCCGCCTGGACGGGGCCACCCTGGAGGCAGCCGCCGAGGTCGCCCTCACCGCTCACCGCACCCTGGGGCTGCGGGACTTCTCCCGCACCGACCTGATCGTGCGCCCCGACGGCGAGGCCGTCTTCCTGGAGACCAACGTCGCCCCCGGGCTGACCGACACCTCCACCTTCCCGATGGCCGCCGCGGCCGCCGGGACGGACTTCGCCCTGCTGTGCCGCGAACTGGCCCAGCAGGCCCTCGCGCGCTCCTGAGAACCAACAGGCCGGGTGGGCCGCCACGCCACGGCGGCCCACCCGACCGGCTGCGGCCGGATCCGTGCCCGTATCACCGGCCCGGGTCTGCCAGGGCCTCCTCGAGGGCACCACGGACCGTCGCGCCGAGCAAGGCCACCTTGTAGCCGGTCTGCGGCAACGGGGCACACCAACTGCGCACCCCCTCCAAGGCCCGCTCGGCTCGCTCGTCGAGGGCCTGTCCGGGGCGGGCCCCCACCAGGGCCTGCTCCACCTGCGGCAACCGCAGCGGCACGCGGGCCACCGCACCCACCGCCACCCGGGCGTGCCCGACCACCCCGCCGGACACCCCGAGACGGACCACCGCCTCCACCAGAGGCCACTCCGCGCGCGAGCGAGCCGCCGCCCGCAGGTGCCCGACCCGCTCACCGGCGGCCGGCCCCGGCAGGTGCACCGACACCACCACCTCGTCCGGCCCCAACACGTGGTCGCCCGCCCCCTCACCGGAGGCGTACAGCTCGCCGGCGTCCACACTGCGCCGTCCCCCGGGGGAAGCGACCTCGACGGTGGCCTCCTGCGCCAACAGCGCCACCGCCAGCGACGACGGGTGGGGCTCCACACAACCGCCGGAATCGACCACCACCCCGCGAGGGTGATCGCCGGAACGGGCCGGGCACCCCCGGCCACCGTCCTGCAGACACGAAAAGGCAGGATCACGCAGGTACGCACACCGGTTGCGCTGCAGCAGGTTCCCGCCCACCGTCGCACTCTCCCGCACCTCGGGGGTGGCCAGCGCCGCGGCCGTACGCACCAGCGCCGGGTGGCTGCGGGCCAGACCCGGGGCCTGAGCCAGCTCGGCCACCGTCGTGGCCGCGCCCACCTGTACCGAGCCCTCGGGCCCGGGACGCACACCCCGTAGCCCGGCCACACCGGTCAGGTCCACCACGTCGGCGCCTGCGGCCAGGGCGGATGCGGCACCGGTGTTCCCGGCGCGCGCCCGCGCGCCCTCGCCCAGGAGCGAGACGGCCTCTTCCACATCAGAGGGGCGAAGAATCAACGCACTCCCTCCAGCAGCCGGTCGGGACGCACAGGCAGGGCGTGCGGCCGCCGCCCCGTCGCATCGTGCACGGCGTTGCCCACGGCCGCAGCCACCCCGACCGCGCACACCTCGCCCAGGCCCACACCCGCACCCGGGACGTGCTCGAACCCCTCCTGGTGGAAGTGCACCTCGGTCTCGGGCACGTCCCCCGGCCCGGGCAGCCGGTAGTCCTCCAGGTCGTCGCTGAGCACGGTCCCAGTGGCCGGGTCGTGGCGGAGCTCCTCGAACAACGCATACCCCACGCCCTGGACGACGGCCCCCTCGACCTGGTTGCGGGCCATCCGTTCGGAATAGACGCGGCCCACACCCAGACCGGCCCAGCAACGGGTCGGGCGCACCCGCCCCAGCAACGTGTCGACCTCGACCTCCATCACGTGCACAGCGCCGCTGAGCCCGCGGCCCACCGCGAGGTCGTTGGCCATGCTGGGGGTGAGCTGGCCCCACCGGTCCAGCTTCCGTTCCCCGACCACGCTCAGCCCCTCGGCGGCGGTCAGCGCCTCCTTGAGGGTGTGCTCCTCCACCGGCCCCGCCGCGGGCATCTCGGGCACCCGCTCGCGCAGGACCCCGCGCAACCGGTCGGCGGCCTCGGCCGCGGCCGGGCCCATCGACGGGGTGGTACGGCTGCCGAAGGCGCCCGTGCCGTGCACCGCACCGCTGTCGCCGATCTCCACGTGCACCCACCCGTCCGGGGCACCGAGCCGCCGAGTGACCACGTCGGAGACCACCCCGCGGATCCCGGTCCCCACGTCCTGGGTCGCCGAGCGAGCCACGACGGCCCCGTCGACCACCCGCAGCTCCACCCGCGCCTGCGGAGCGAGCATGTACACCCACGTGGCCGCGGCCAACCCCACCCCGCGCCGGAACCGGCCGGGGCGCGGCCCGCGGGGACGGCCGCGCCACAACGGCAGGTCCGCCACCGTCCGGTACAAGGCCTGGCGCTTGGGGTTGCCGTCCCAGCGCCGCCGCAACGTCAGGGGGTCCTCACCCAGACGTGCGGCCATGGTGTCGACCGCCTGCTCCAGCGCCCAGGCCAACGGAGGGCCGCCCGGCGCGCGCATCGGCGCACCCGGGGGACGGTTGGTGACCACGTCGAAGTCGCGCAATCTGCGCGGCGCCGCCCCGTACATCAACGCACCCAGGGCCGCGGTGGTCGAGCCCACCGACATCCCGCCATCACCCTCGGAATCCACCGCCATCGCCCGCAACCGGCCCCGGCGGTCGGCCAACAGAGCCACCTTGGTGCTGGTGCCGGGACGGTGGCCGCCGTCGACCAGCTCCTCGGAACGGCTCAACCGCACCCGCACCGGCGCACCGGCCACCCGGGCCAACTCACCGGCGGCCACCACGTCGGTGGTCATCCCGTTCTTGGCGCCGAAGGCCCCGCCCACGTAGCCGGCCCGTACCCGCACCTGCTCGGGCTCCAGGCCCCAGTGCGCCGCGGCCTTGGCCACGACCTTGCGCACCGTCTGGGTGGAGACCTCCAGGGTGAGCGAGCCGTCCTCCTCCCACCGGGCCAGCGTCGAATGCGGCTCCAACGCGGTGTGCGCCTGGGTGGCGGTCGTGTACTCCTGGGCCACCAGCAGCGGATCGTCCCTGCGGCGGGCCCGGCGCAGCCGGTCCACGGCCGTGGCGCCGCGCCGGCTCACCACCCCGGGGCCGCGCACGTTGCCCCGCCAGGGCGCCGGCGGGGTGGGTGCCTCGCCGTAGGACGGAACCCGTCCGCGCTCCTTCGCGGTGGGGTAGAGTACCGGCGCCCCGGGCCTCCGGGCCTGCTCGGTCCCGATCACCGGCGGCAGGGGAGCGTAGTCCACCTGCACCTGATCGGCGGCGCGGCGGGCCAGCTCGGCGGTGGGTGCGGCCACCGCCGCCACGGGCTGGCCGACATGGCGCACCACACCGTCGGGGACCGGAAGCGGCACCATCACCGGGGCCCGGTCCCCGCCGCCGGGCTCGGTGCGGGTATGCCCGGCCGAGACCTTGAGGACCCGGGCGTGGGGCCGGGTCGAACGCACGATCACCCCTTCCCAGGCCTGGGATCCCCCCAGATCGGTGGTGAACAGGGCCCGGCCGGTGACCTTCTCGGGCGCGTCCGAGCGCGGTGGTGCCCCTTCGGGATCGGTGTCGTGCTCCCCGGCACAGGCGGCGCGCACCGCGGCCATGATCCCCTCGTAGGCGCCGCAGCGGCACAGGTGGCCGCTGAGCGCATCGGCGACCGCGGCCCGGTCGGGGGCCACGTCGCCGTGCTCGCTGCGCCACCGGTCGGTGAAGGCGGCGGCCGCGACCACGAACCCGGGGGTGCAGTAACCGCACTGCATCGCGTCGTGGGCCACGAACGCCCGCTGCACCGCATGTTCGCCGTTCAGGCCCTCCACGGTGGTGACCGTACGCCCGGCCAACCGGTCGGCCGGCAGCAGGCAGGAGACGGTGGGGGAGCCCTCGACCAGGACCGTGCAGGCCCCGCACGCCCCCGAGCCGCAAGCCACCTTCGTTCCGGTCAGGCCCAGCTGTTCACGCAGGTGCTCGGCGGCCGTCCCGGAGTCGGGCACCGGGCCGCGCCGCCCGTTGACGTCGGCGTCCATGAGGGGTCCTCGGATCAAGGGGGTGATGTGGAGGCCGTCAACATAGAGGCGGCTCCTCGCCCCTGTCAACGCCTCGCCTGACACCTCGGGGCGATACGGATCGCCTCGAACCCATTGCCCTGTGTGACGTGGTGCATTAATCTTCCAGGGCTGGTTTCCGCTATAAGGAAACAAAATTCCACAAACCCCCTGACGTGCGGGAGACACCATGGCCGTCCGCTCCGGCAACAAACCCCCCGATCGCCGCCCCCGCTTCTACCCCTCTTGTCCGTGAGTGCTCCGGTCTTCAGGCCGGAGGTGAATCGGGCCTGGCTACCACGCCTTTTCGTGCCAGGAGGGGCGTTTCTGGTCCTGGCGCGGAGGAGCGCAGCACACCGGTCCGGTGGGACTTTCTCCCGTGGTCTGCGCGGTTTCGAACCCCACGCCCTGCCCGGCCGGGGCCAGGAGCTGACGCTGGCCCGTGCAGGTGGAGCAGGCCGGGACGGTCTGCCACCGTCCGGTCCGGGCTTTTTTCTGGTTTTCCTGCGCCCGCGCCGACCCTGGTCGTACGGTTGTTCGTATGCAGCTTCGGTTCCAGTATCGCCTCTACCCGGACGGGCCCCAGTGCACGGCGCTGGCCCGTTTGTTCGGGTGTGTGCGGGTGGTTTACAACGACGCGCTGGAACGGACCAGGCCGGTGAAGGCTTCCAACAAGCTGCTCGGTTCTGCCAAGCACCGGATCGCCGAGGGTCCTTATGTGCGGGTGCCCAAGAGTGCCGAGTTGTCCAAGGTGCTGCTGACCGGGGCGAAGAAGACCCCCGAGCGGGCCTGGCTGGGCGAGGTGTCGGCGGTCCCGCTCCAGCAGGTGCTGCGGGATGTGGACCGGGCCTGGAAAGCGCACGGGGATTCCAAGACCGGTCAACGCAAGGGGCCCAAGGTCGGTGTGCCCCGGTTCAAGTCGCGCCGCGACCGCTCCCAGTCGGCCCGGTTCACCAACAACGCCGGCTGGAAGATCACCGACCAGGGAAAACTGTCCCTGCCCGGCCTCGGGGAGGTGAAGGTGGCGTGGTCGCGCAACCTTCCCTCGGCCCCGTCGTCGGTGACCGTCCTCAAGGACGCCGCCGACCGGTACTTCGCCTCCTTCGTGGTCGAAACCGAGGACGAGCCGTGGCCGGAGACCACGCCCGAGGTCGGTATCGACCTCGGGTTGAGGCACTTCGCGGTGCTCTCCACCGGGGAGAAGGTCACCAACCCCGGTTCCTGCGCCGGGCCGAGAAGAAACTGAAGAAGGCCCAGCGCGCCCTGTCCCGCAAAACCAAGGGCTCGGCCAACAAGGAGAAGGCCCGCCGGAGCCTGGCCCGCGCCCATGTGCGGGTGGCCGATGCCCGCAAGGACTTCCACCACCAGCTCTCCACACGCATCACGCGCGAGAACCAAGCCGTGAGTGTGGAGGACCTGGCGGTGAAGGCCCTGGGCCGCACGAGGCTGGCCAAGAGTGTGCACGACGCGGGCTGGTCGCAGTTCGTGAACATGCTCCAGTACAAGGCGGCCCGCTGCGGGCGCACCTTCACCAAGGTGGACCGGTTCCTGGCCTCCTCACAGACCTGCTCGAAGTGTTGGGTCGTGGACGGGCCCAAACCCTTGCACGTGCGCACCTGGGCCTGCCCGGTGTGCCACACCCTCCACGATCGGGACGTGAACGCGGCCCGCATCGTCCTGGCGGCCGGACGGGCCGACAGGCAAAACGCCTGCGGAGGGACCGTAAGACCAGCCGCCTGAGCGGCCGGCAGGACCCGGTGAAACAGGAACCAGCGCGCGTCGTGAGGCGCGTAGCGCCACTCGCCCCTCAAGGGCGGGTGGCAATCCCCGTCGTTCACGACAGGGAGGACGTCAACACTCCCTCCTCTTCCAGGTCCTCGTGGCAGTGGCGATCGGCATCACGATCGGCCACCTCTGGCCCTCGCTCGGCGAGAGCCTGAAGCCCCTGGGGGACGGTTTCATCCGCCTGATCAAGATGCTGATCGCACCCCTGATCTTCTGCGTGATCGTCACCGGGATCGCCAAGGTCGGCGACCTGGGATCGGTCGGCAGGATCGGCGTCAAGGCCCTGGTCTACTTCCAGGCCGTCACCGCCTTCGCCCTCTTCTACGGGATGGTGGTGGCCAACCTGCTGCGCCCCGGCGACGGCTTCGACGTCGACTCCGCCGACGTGGACACCGCTGCCATGGAGGAAGTGACCGGGGGAGAGGAGATCCCCGGCATCGCCGACTTCTTCCTCGACGTGATCCCCGAGAGCGTCGTGGGAGCCTTCGCCGAGAACGAGCTGCTCCAGGTGCTCTTCTTCGCCGTCTTCACCGCCCTGGCCCTGAGCAAGATGGGTGAACGCGGCAAGCCGGTGCTCGACCTCATCGACCGCTTCACCGACGTCATCTTCACCTGCATCGGTTGGATCATGCGCGTGGCGCCGCTGGGAGCCCTGGGGGCCATGGCCTTCGTGATCGGCGCCTACGGCCTCTCCTCGCTGAGCAGCTTCGGCATGCTCATCGTCGCCTGTTACACCGCGGCACTCATCTTCTTCTTCGTCCTGGTCGTGATCGCACGGGCCCTGGCCGGGGTCAACCTGTTCAAGTTCCTGCGTTACACCAAAGAGGAGTTCGTCCTGGCCCTCGGCGCGGCCTCCTCCGAGGCGGTCATGCCCCGGATCATGCAGAAGCTCAGCAACGCGGGCTGCTCGCGGGCCACCACGGGACTCGTCGTCCCGACCGGCTACTCCTTCAACCTCGACGGAGCCGCGATCTATCTGCCCATCGCCGCTCTCTTCCTCGCGCAGGCCTTCGGCGCGGACCTCACCCTGGCCGACCAGCTCATGATGATGCTCGTCCTGCTGCTGACCTCCAAGGGAATGGCCGGCGTCCCGGGATCGGCCTTCCTCGCCCTGTCCGCCACCGCCACCGCGATCGGTGCCTTCCCCGCCGCGGGGGTGGCCCTGTTGCTGGGCGCCGACCGGCTCATGGACAGCATGCGCGTCTCCATCAACCTGCTCGGCAATTGCGTGGCCACGTTCGTCATCGCCCGCTGGGAGGGCCAGCTCGACATGGCCCGGATGCGCGCCGTCCTGGACCGCGAGGAGACCCCGCAGGAGACCGCCGAAGACGAGGAGCGGTCCGGGGGCCGGCCGCAGCAGGGCACCGAACCCGAGACCGAGGACCGAGCGGCTCGGGTTGCCCGGACCGATGCTCCGCCCCACGCGCGCGACTGACCCGACCGGCCCGCGTCCGCTGCAAGAGCCCGCGCCCGGAGCCTCAAGCCGGGTGCGGGCGGGGCGTCAACGGACCCACGTCCGAGGCGTGGGTGACGAACGGATGGGTGTCGGGACGGCCGCGTGTGTGCACCAGCTCCGACAACTCCCGGTGGAAACGCTCGCCCTGGGCGCGGAAGGCCCGCGAGAAGCCCGGACGCCAACGCGCCCCCTCCATCCACGGCGGCCGCCGCAGCCCCACCCGGCCCCGCCGCAGCCCCCAGTACGCCAAGCAGATCCACAGCGGTACCAGGCACGCCAGGGTGTAGAGCACCGCCCGCGCCATCGTCCCCGCCGAAGGCAACAGCGCCAGACACAGACCCGCCGAGGCCACGGCTGCAGCCGTACCCGCGGCCACGTGCGCACCGAACTGCCGGTGATGGGCCTGCCACTCCCGCAGGCGCTCACGCAGCTGCTCCTCCGAGGAGGCCAACCGCTCCAGCGCTCCGCACACCGCCACCGTCACGAACCCCATCCCGGCCCCGGCCGTGCGTGAGGCGTCGGCGTGCCTGTGGGGCACCAGATGGCGCCAGGAACGCGGTACCCGCTCCAGGGCCCGCTCCACCCGCCGGTACCCGCGGTCGGGCGCCAGCAGCACCGTCAGCACCCACTCGGTGGCACCCGCACCGGTCAGATCCACCCGCTGGGGATCGTCGACCAACTCGTCGAAGGCGCTCAGCCACAGGTTGTGGTCGGCCGCGGGCTGCCCTGCGGCCGTCAGCGATTCCCACAGATCACCCACCAGCGTGCGGTAACCGGTGCACGGCCGCCCCGAACAGGTGTGCTCGGCCTCCACACAGTGGTGGTCGGCCATGACCCGCATGACCTCCACGTCGGCCCGCGCCGCCACCGGCGCCGAGCCGCTGTGCGCCCGCGCCCCCATCGACGCCAGGTCCATCTCCCATCCGCGAAAGACCGGAGGCAGGTCCGGACGCAGCTGCGCCACGAACCGCGCCACCGCCAGATCCGCGTCCAGGGGAGGACGGCCCAGCAACCCGGTGTCCACCGGTGCCGAGGGGTGCTCCTCCTCGAGCCAGGAGGCCAGGGCCAGGCGCTCACCGTGGTCGGTGAACAACTGGCGCGCATCGACCCAGCACCGCTGCATCGTCTCGGACAGATCTCCGGGCGTGCCGTGGTAACGGCCGGCGAACAGCAGCGCCCCGGTGGGGTGAGGCGGCCGCCGCTCCTGCGCGGGCGAGGGTTCATCGGCGGGCGTGTGGCGGCCCGTGGCCGGGCGTGGCCGGGGCACCGAGGGCAGCGGCTCGGTCGCCGCCGCAGCCCCTTCGTCCCCGGTCCCGCCTGAGTTCTCGGGCTCGGGCGGGTCGACGGTGAGCAGGTCGATGAGCTCACGGGCGCTGGGCCTGCGCTCGGGCTCCTTGCGCAGGCACCGGGCCACCACCGTGCGCAGCGGTCCCTCCAACACCGAGCAGTCGGGGGTGTCGCACAGGATCTGCTTGAGGAGCGCGCTCTGGCGCGTGGCATCGAACACCGGCCGGCCCGCCGCGGCGAAGACCATGACCGCGCCCCAGGAGTAGACGTCCAGGGCGGGGGTGAGCTTGGTGTCGGACTCCAGCTGCTCGGGGGCCATGTAGTGCGGGGTGCCCAGGATCCCGCTCGCGGTGAAGGCGGTGGCTTCCTCGAAGGCGCGTGCGATTCCGAAGTCGATCACCCGCGGACCGTCCGGGCCGATCATGATGTTGCTGGGTTTGAGGTCGCGGTGCACGATCCCGGCGGCGTGCACGGCCGCCAGCGCGGTCGCGGTCGCCACCGCCAGGCGCTGCAGCGAGGCGCCCGTGCGCGGGCCCTTCTCCCGGATCTCCTCGGACAGGGTCGGCCCTTCGATGTACTCCACCGCGATCCAGGGCTGTTCGGCCCGGGGATCGGCGTCCAGGACCTGTGCGATACAGAAAGGGCTGACCTTGCGGGCGGCCTCCACCTCACGGGCGAAGAGCGTGAAGAAATGGGGATCGGTGGCGGGGGTCGTGTGCAGCAGTTTGACCGCGGCGCGCCGGCCGTCCTCGCGTTCACCCAGATGGACCGAACCGAACCCTCCGCGTCCGATCTCCCGGACCAGCCGGAATCCGCCGATCTCGCTGATCTTCGGCCGCATGTTCGTCCTTCACCGCTTGGGGGTTTGATCAAAGACCTACCCAGTGCGAGTGGGGGCTTCCCGGATCGTGTGTATCGAACCGGTGACCATGCGAGAGGGATCGGCCTGCTCCGATGAGACCAGCATGGGTGCCGTCCGCGCACGGCTGAGGACGTTTTTCACGCTCTTCGTTCGCTTGTTGTTGCACGAGCAGGACGGATTGTCAGCCGATATGGACAACAGTCCTTTTCACGGTGTTCGTGCGAAGGGTCGGTGATAGTCGTTTCTGCTTCGGCCACCACCGACCCGTGGCCGTTTCCGGTCAGCCGCCGATCACAATCCCAATGCGTGCATGGAGAAATGGAAGGTGAACACGAGAGTGAGGATCCACATGAGCCAACCCACATCCGTGATGCGCCCCTGGGCCGTACGCAGGAGTGTGTAGGCGATGATCCCGAGCCCGATGCCGCTGGCGATGTCGAAGGCGAAGGGCATCATGGCGATCGTCAGGAAGCCCGAGACCGAGATCGCCGGGTCCGACCAGTCGATCTGGCTCACCTGGGTCATCATCAGCGCCCCCACCATCACCATCGCCACCGAGGCGGCCTGGGCCGGGACCATGGTGAACACCGGGGAGAACAGCAGCGCCGCCAGGAACAGCAGCCCGGTCACCACACTGGACAGACCCGAGCGCGCACCCTCGCTGACACCGGCGGTGGACTCCACGAACACCAGCGTCGCCGAGGAACTGCTCAGCCCGCCCACGATCGCGCCGGTGCCGTCGGTGGCCAGGATCTGGTTGGTGCGGGGCATGTTCCCGTCGGGGCCGGTCAGGTCGGCCTTGCTGCCGATGGCCAGGATCGTGCCCACCGCGTCGAAGAAGCCGGCCAGCACCAGGGTGAAGAGGATGACCCCGGCCGTGGTGGGCCCGGCCGAGCTCCAGGCACCGAACAGGTCCACCTGGAAGAGCAGACCGAAGTCGGGCATGGAGACCGCGCTCTCGGGCAGGCTGGGCACGCCCCCGCCCCAGGCGTCCTCGCCCAGACCCGCGGCGTAGTGCACCACCACGGCGAAGACGGTGGCGATGACGATGCTGTAGAAGATCGCGCCCGAGACCCCGCGGGCCAGCATGATCCCGGCAAGGACCAGACCCACGACGAAGACCAGCATGGGCCAACCCACCAGGTTGCCGTCCCCGCCCGGCGGGCCGATCTGCAGCAGGGTGCCCTCGCCGGCGCTGACGAATCCGGCGTTGTCCATCCCGATCAGGGCCACGAACATGCCGATGCCCACACCGATGGCCAGCTTCAACTGGTGGGGCAGAGCGTTCATCACCGCGGTACGCACCCCGGTGACCACCATCAGTACGATGGCCACGCCCTGCCAGACCACCAGACCCATCGCCTCGGGCCAGCTCATCGCGGGGGCGGCCTGGTAGGCCACCACCGCCATCACCCCCAGGGCGGCCGCGCACGCGATCGGCGCCCGTCCGACCACCCCCATCAGGATGGTGACCAGGCCGGCCGCCAACGCCGTCATGGTGGTCAGCTGGACGGGGGAGAGGTAGTCGCCGTTGGCGTCGGGCACACCGCCGAGGATGACCGGGTTCAGGACGATGATGTAGGCCATCGCCATGAACGTGGTCAACCCGCCGCGCACCTCGGTGCCCACCGTCGACCCGCGTTCGCTGATGTGGAAGAACCGGTCGATGAAGGACCGCTGCGGCCGGGGTGGCGCCGTCGAGCCACTGTCGGCCTCGTGTTGTTTGCTCATGCCCGCTCCTAGGGGGACCCGCCGGCCTTGATAACCGACTGTTTTTAGTTAACTACTCTGCGTGACGATGAGGGATGTGTGCAGCGACGGCGTGCAACTCCCCCACGGGGGACCCATCACGCAGAACCGGGGGCGGTGCCGGGCGCTTCCGACACCGCCCGGCCTGTCACACCTCGATACCGACGATGTCCTCCGGCCGCACCGGCGCGTGCGTGAGCGGACGCCCCGTGGCCTCGCGCACCGCCGCCACGATCGCCGGCGTCGACGACAGCGTCGGAGGCTCACCCGCGCCACGCAGCCCGTAGGGCGCGTGCGGGTCGGGCCGTTCCAACACGTCGATCCGCATCGGCGGGGTGTCCAGGATCGTGGGGATCAGATAGTCGGTGAAGGAGGGATTGCGGATCTCGCTGCCCTCGACCTGGACCTCCTCCATCAGCGCCAACCCCAGACCCTGGGTCGAACCGCCCTGGATCTGGCCCGCCAACTGTTGGGGATGCAGGACCTTGCCCACGTCCTGGACCGCGTCGAGGGCCACGACCTTGACCAGCCCCAGATCCACGTCCACATCCACCACGGCCCGGTGCACACACATCCCGAACTGGGTGTGCGAGGCGCCCTGGCCCAGCTGCGGGTCCAACATCTCCGTGGGCCGGTGGTGGAACTCGCGCGTGTGCTCGACCACCGCACCGCCCTCGGCCGCCTCACCCAACAGATCGGCCAACGACACCAACGCCCCTGCCGTGGCCGAGACCACCTTGCCGCCCGTCAGCGACAGATCGGTGTCCTGCGACCCCTCGGGCACCAGACCCTTGGCCCGCGCCAGCGCGAACACCTCCTCACGGACCGAGGTGCACGCCACTTTGACCGCGCCACCGGTCATGTACGACTGGCGCGAGGCCGAGGAGGAACCGGCCGAACCCACCTGGGTGTCGGAAGGGGTGATGACCACCTTCTCCACACCCAGCTCCGTCCGGGCGATCTGGCCCTTGACCGTCACCAGCCCCTGGCCGACCTCGGCGGCCGCGGTGTGCACCTGCACCACCGGCTCACCACCCGCGACCTCCATGCGTACCCGCGCCGTGGAGTAGTCGTCGAAGTCCTCCGAATAGCACAGGTTCTTCAGCCCCACGCCGTAACCCACACCGCGCACCACGCCCTCGCCGCGGGTCGTGCCGGCCACACCGCCGGGCAGCGTGCGCTGATCGGCCGGGTCGGCCAGGGCCGAACGCTCCGGGGGCATCGGCAGCTCCCGGCACCGCTCGAGCATCTCCACCATCGGCAGAGGCATGTCGATCTCCTGGCCGGTGATGACCTTCGAACCCTGCGACAGCGCGTTGCGTACCCGCAGCTCCACCGGGTGCAACCCCAGCTCGGCGGCGAGCTTGTCCATCTGCGACTCGTAGGCGAAACACGACTGCACCGCACCGAACCCGCGCATCGCGCCGCACGGCGGGTTGGTCGTGTACACCCCGTAGGCGTCCATCAACGCGTTCGGGATCTCGTAGGGGCCCAAGCCCAGCGAGGAGGCCACGCCCACCACCGCCGGGGTCGCAGACGCGTACGCACCGCCGTCCACGATCACCTCGGCCGTGGCGTACAGCAGGCTCCCGTCGGCGCGCGCACCGTGTTCGTAGCGCATCTTCGCCGGGTGCCGGTGCACGTGCCCGTAGAAGGATTCCTCACGGTTGTAGACGAACTTGACCGGCTTGCCCGTGTGCAGCGCCAGCATGCACGCGTGGATCTGCATCGACAGGTCCTCACGCGCACCGAAGGCCCCGCCCACACCGGCCAGCGTCAACCGCACCTGCTCCTGGTCCAGACCCAGGGCCGGGGCGATCTGGCGCTGGTCCGCGTGCAACCACTGCGTGGCCACGTACAGATCCACGCCGCCGTCCTCGGCCGGCACGGCCATACCCGACTCCGGGCCCAGGAAGGCCTGGTCCTGCATCCCCACCTCGTACTCGGTGGTGACCACGGCCGCGGCCTCGGCACGCAACCCCTCCAGGACCTCCTGCTCGCGATCGGCCGAACCGGCGACCTCCGTGAAGGCCCCCGTGCGGATCGGCTGGTACCGCAACCGGTTGCCCCTCGGGTTGTACTCGGGGTGGTGCGGTACCTCGCCGGCCTCGTGCACCAGCGGGCAATCGGGGTCCAGCGCCGCCTGACGCGAGTCACTGACCGGGTCCAGGACCTCGTAGTCCACCCGGATGCGCTCCATCGCACGGCGGGCCGTCTCCGGGTGGTCGGCCGCCACCACGGCCACCGGCTCACCCTTGTAACGCACCTTGTCGAAGGCCAGCACCGGCTGATCCTGGAACTCCAACCCGTACCGCTTCTCGCCCGGCACGTCCTCGTGCGTGAGCACCGCCTGCACACCCGCGACCTTCAACGCCTCGGTGATGTCGATGCCCAGGATCCGCGCATGCGGATGCGGACTGCGCAGGGTCGCCCCCCACAACATGTCCTCCATCCACATGTCCGACGAGTAGGCGAACTCACCGGTCACCTTCAACGTCCCGTCCGGCCGCCGCGGGCTCGTACCCACACCGTCGCGGGTCGTGCTCGACAGGTCCGTCACACGTGTCGTCGCCGCCATCAGCGGCTCACCTCCTTGGTCAGGGCCCGGTGGGCCGCCCGGCCCCGGGCCGCCGCCTTCTCAGCGGGCAGCGTGCGCAGCTCACCGCGGTCCACGACCGTCCGGCCGCCGACCCAGAGCCGCTCCACCGGCGGCGTACTGCCGAAGACCAGCGCCACCACCGGGTCGTCGATCACGTCGTGACCGAGTCCGTCCACGCGCCACAGCGCCAGGTCGGCGACCTTGCCGACCTCGACCGTGCCCAGTTCCTCCTGGCGCCCCAGCACCCGGGCCCCACCAGCGGTGGCAAGCCCCAGAGCCTGGCGCGCACTCAACGCCGTGGGCCCCGACCGGGCCCGCGCCATCAGCATCGCCTGATGCATCTCACCGGCCATCGTGCTCATCTCGCTCGAGGCCGGACCGTCCACACCCAACCCCACCGGGGCACCGGCCTCCACCAGCTCCGGGACCCGGCAGATCCCCGCGCCCAGACGCCCGTTGGAGGTCGGGCAGTGCGCCACACCCGTGCCCGTACGCGCGACCGTCTTGATCGCCTCGTCCGACAGGTGCACCGCGTGCGCGAACCACACGTCCTCACCCAGCCAGCCCAACGACTCGGCGTACTCCACCGGGGTGCACCCGAACTCGGCCAGGCACTGCTCCTGCTCGTCCATCGTCTCGGCCAGGTGGGTGTGCAACCGCACGCCCTTGTCCCGCGCCAGCTCCGCGCCGCGCACCATCAGGTCCCGCGAGACCGAGAACGGCGAACACGGGGCCACCGCCAGACGGGTCATCGAATCGAAGGAGGGATCGTGGTGGGCGTCGATCGCAGCGGCCGTGGCCTCCAACGCCCCCTCGGTGGACTCCACCACCTCGTCCGGGGGCAGACCGCCCAGGCTCTGGCCGCGGTCCATCGACCCGCGCGCCAGATCCAGACGCACCCCCACCTCGCGGGCGGCCTCCACCTGCGCGGCCACCAGGTCACCGCGCCCCGACGGATACACGTAGTGGTGGTCGGAGACGGTCGTGCACCCCGACAACGCCAGGTGCGCCAACCCCGCCGACGTGGTCTGCGAAGTCATCGCCGCGTCCAGGCCCGCCCACATCCGGTACGAACCCACCAACCACTCGAAGAGGGTGCCGTCGGCGAACAACCCCTGGGTCGCCCACTGGTACAGGTGATGGTGGGTGTTGACCAGGCCCGGCGTCAGCAAGCACCCGCGCCCGTCCACCCGCTCGGCCCCCTCCGGGACCCACGGGGCCGGGCCGGCGCCCACCGCCGCCACACGCCCGCCCTCGACCACCACGTGGCCGCCGGCGAACTCCTGACCGGAAACCGTCACCACATGGGCGCCCTCGACGACCGCCGCCCCGCCGCTCATGCGCCACTCCCGGCCCGGGCGCGGCGCTCGGCCGCCAGGTGCACCGCGTCGATGATCTTCTCGTAACCGGTGCACCGGCACAGGTTGCCCGCCAGAGCCTCACGGATCTCCGCGTCGTCGGGGGCCTGTCCACGGGCACCGACCGTGCGCTCCAACAGGTCGTCGGTCTGCACCAGCAACCCCGGCGTGCAGAACCCGCACTGGACCGCGCCGGCCTCCACGAACGCCTCCTGGACCGCGCCCAGGGGCCGCTCGTCGGTGCCCTTGCCGCGGCCCTCGGCCAGGCCCTCCACGGTGCGCACCTGGCGCCCCTCGGCCTGACCGGCCGCGATCATGCACGAACACGCGGTCCGTCCCTCGAAGTAGACCGTGCAGGAACCGCACTCGCCCTGCTCGCACGCGTTCTTGCTGCCCGGCAGCCCCAGCCGCTCACGCAGCACGTACAGCAGGCTCTCACCCGGCCAGACGTTGTCGGCACTCACGTCTTCACCATTGACGTTGAACGTCACGCGCATCGCGTGGCTCCCTTCCGGTAGTCGGTCACCGACCAGCTCAGTGCACGCCGCGCCATCACCGCGAGCGCGTGCTTGCGGTAGTCCGCGCTGCCCCGCTGGTCGTCGATGGGGCGGGCCGCCGAGGCCACCAGGTCACCGAAACGGCGCACCGTGGCCTCCGACAGGTTCGACCCGTCCCGCCAGTCGAACTCCGCGGCCAGGAACTCCTCGGCCGCCTCGGCCCGCACCGGTGTGGGCGCCGCCGCACCCAGCCCGGTGCCCACCGTGCGCGTGTGCGGGTCCAGAGCCAGGGAGAAGGAGGTCACCGCGATCACCATCGAGTTGCGGGTCCCGATCTTGGCGAACTGCTGGGGCCCTGTCGGTTCCGGCAGCAGCACCGCCGTGATCAGCTCGTCCTCACGGCAGGCCGTCTCGCGCAGCGACAGGTAGAACTCCCGCGCCGGTACCGTGCGCCGGCCCCGCACCGAGGCCAGCTCCACCACCGCGTCGGTGGCCAGCAGGGCCGGGTGGGTGTCCCCGGCGGGGGAGGCCCCGCCCAGATTCCCGCCCACCGTGCCCCGGTTGCGGATCTGCGGGGAGGCAACCGTGCGCGAGGCCTTGGCCAAAGCCGGGGCGCTCGTGCCCAGCCCGTCCACGATCCGGGTGTAGGACACCCCCGCGCCCAGGCGGATCCGTCCCTGCTCGGGGCCCAGCTCGGACAGCTCCGGAACACGCGACAGGTCGATCAGAGTCCGGGGGCGGCGTTTGTCGAAGTTCAGCTCCACCATCACATCGGTGCCGCCCATGATGGGCACCCCGTCCGGATGGGCGTGCTTGGCCTCGAGCGCCTCCTCCAGAGTGGAGGGGCTCAGGAATTCCATGCTCGTCCTCGTCGTTGCCAGTACGCCGTCACAGCCGACGCACGATCGGGTCCTGGGCACCACTCACCGGTGCCCGTTTGTGGAGTACATCACTTTCGCTGGTGGGCCGACCAGAACGCGATGACATGAAGAGCTTTGCAACCAGGCGTTACAGTTGGTCTTTTCCTACAAGTGAACGAACACACGCCACCGACCCACCGGAGCCACAGAGGAATGTCCATGCAGATCAGCGAACTGATCGCGGTCAAACGGCTGCGTCTGCGCTTTCTGACGGGTGCCGACCAGGCCCACCGCACCCTCCGGTGGGCCTACACCACCGATCTGCTCGAACCCGCCCGCTACCTGCGCGGCGGAGAGTTCGTCCTCACCGGAATGATGTGGCACCACACCCCCGAGGACTCCGAGACCTTCGTGGCCTCGATCGTGCAGGCCGGCGCCGTGGCCGTGGGCGCAGGGACCGCCCTGGGCGAGATCCCCCCCGACCTGGTCGCCGCCTGTCGCAAACACGACATCCCCCTGGTCGAGGTGCCCACCGACACCTCCTTCGGCGCTGTCACCGAAGAGGTCCTGCGCTCACTGACCCGGCACCGCTTCACCACCATCGCCGAGACCCGCGACCGCCACCGCCGCCACATGGCCGACCTGGCCGCCGGCGCCGACTTCCCCGCCGCCTTCACCCAGGCCGCCACCCAGGCGGGCCTGCGCGCCTGGGTCCTGTCCTCCACCGGCCGACCCGTGGCCGCCTCCACCACACCCCTCGCCCCCCACGAGGCCGACGACCTCGCCGCCCGCACCCTGACCTGGTCGGACTTTCCCCACGCCACCCACCTGGAGGACCCCGACCACACCGTCGTCACCGTCTGGCCCGTCCAGAGCAAGGACTCCCACCCCCTGGCCACCTGGCTGCTGGTCTGCGCCGGGGACCACAACGAATGGGGCGAGGAGGAGCACGAGGCCGCCGCCGAACTCACCTCCATGGCCGTGCTGGGCCGCAGCCGCACCGACGAACGCGCCCTCACCCACGCCCGCCACCTGGAAGGCCTGCCCCGCCTGCTGGCCGCCCAGCGCTTCGACGAGGTCACCGCCCTCATGCAGGGCGTGGACCCCACCGACGAGGACCACGACACCGGACACGTCGCCGTCAGCGCCACCATGCTCCCCGGCCCCCGCGTGCCCGACCTGGCCCGGCGCGTGCTCACCGAACTCGTCGCCGCCTGGCCCGGATCCGTCGTCACCGGCGACCAGGACGCGCTCGCCGTCGTGCCCGTCACCGACGTCGACGGCCCCGCCCGCGAACGCGCCGACCACATCCGCGCCGACCTGGTCCACCGCGCACGCGTGCTGGAGGGCGGCCTGCTCGACCATCGCCTGGCCGTGGGGCTCAGCTCGGCCGCCCGCGGCGTGGCCGAACTGCGCGGGGCCGCCGTCGAGGCCCGCCACGCCCGCCGCCTGGCCGAACTGCGCGGCGGACGCTCCCGCGTCATCGCTGGCGCCGAGATCGACTCCCACGAACTCCTGCTCGCCTCGGTGCCCGAAGAGGTCCAGTCCTCCTACCGCGACCGCCTGCTGGGCCCGCTGCTGGACTACGACCGCGACCACCGCTCCGAGCTCGTGGACACCCTCCAGCGCTTCCTCGACCACTCCGGCTCCTGGCAGCGCTGCGCCGCCGCCATGCACGTGCACGTCAACACCCTGCGCTACCGCATCGGCCGCATCGAGGACATCACCGGACGAGACCTGAGCAGCCTCGAACACCGCGTCGACCTCTTCCTGGCCCTCAAATTGCGGGATTGAGCCGAACTGTCGTGGCCCCTGCCTAAGCTCGACCCCCATGAGTATCGATCCCGACACCACCCACCACACCGACGCCGACCTGGCCGGGGCGGACCTGCGCCGGGCCCTGACCGCGCCCGCGCCGGCCCCGCGGGTCTTCACCCGCTGCGACCTCACCGAGGCCGACCTGCGCGGCGCGGACCTGGCCGGGGCCGCTTTCGCCGACTGCCGCCTGGACGGGGCCCGCCTCGAACGCGCCGTGCTGGACCAGGCCCGCCTCACCGGCGGCAGCGCCTCCGGGGCCGCCTTCTCCCACACCGACTGCACCGACACCCGCTTCGAGGGGATGGACCTGGCCAACACCCGCTTCCAGGGCGCCCTGCTCACCGACACCGTCTTCACCGGCTGCCGCATGACCGGCGCCGACCTGACCTCCTTGCGCGGGGTCGGCCACACCTTCGCCCAGTGCAACCTCATGCTCGCCCGGTGCAAGGGCATGAACCTGCGCGGTCAGACGCTCGAAGGGTTGCGTATGGACGAGGCGGACCTGTCCGGCGCGGACCTGCGCGAGACCGTCTGGAGCGATGCGCGCCTGCGCGGGGCCACCTGGGTCGCGGCCGACTTCCGGGGCGCGGACCTGCGCGGGGCCGATCTGGGCGAGCCCACCCTGCAGGAGGCCGGGGCCTTGCGCGGGGCGAGCATCGGACCCGCCCAGGCCGGCACGCTCCTGGCTGCCCTGGGCATCACCGTGCTCACTTGAACCTGTTCCCGTCCGAATCATGGATCTACATCGTCAAGGGCGCGGTCGGCTGTAGCCACAGCCGACCACCAGGCCCTGACACGAAGACGCAAAACCCTCAACGCCCCAGTACCCGCAACAACCACGGCAGGCGCTGGACCACCGCCGCCCTGCTCACCGACGCCTGCGGGCCGGCTCGTCGAAGGCGTGGCAGGCCCCCGGCCACACGTGCAGCTCCGCGTGCCCGCCCACCGGCCAGATACGCGAGGCGAAGGCCACCACCTCGTCCCGGAACGTCTCGGCCGCGCCCACGTCCAAGAACGCCGGAGGCAACCCCGACAGGTCCTCCGCCCGTGCCGCCGCCCCGTGCGCTCCAACACGGCGGCCGGCTCGGACGCGAAAGGGGGGCGGGGCCACGGCGTCTCCGACTGTCGAGCACAAGAGCCTCTCAGGCTCCAACACCTCGCTGGAACCCGCGCCACTCACCGCGAAGGGCGGCGCCCCTGCCGTCGGCGGCTGAGCGCGTCCACCATGCCGCTGCGCGCCGGCTTGGGAACGTAGTTCTCATCGAAGGGCAACGCTTGTGCCGTCCCCGGGAACCACTCGGGCACCCACGAATGGTGCTCGGCCGCGCCCCAGACCGTCACACCCGGGCAGCGCTCCACCTCCAGGCACGCCTGTACCACCTGCCGGTACTCCTGGCCCTGCTCCTCGATCTGCTCCTGGCCCACGGGCTCGGGGATACGCACATCCAGCTCGGTGACGGCCACATCCAACCCCAGGTCGGTGAAACGCTCCATCTGCTCCACCAGGTCATCGGGCACCTGGCCGTGCAGGAAATGGCTCTGGAACCCGATCCCGTGCAAGGGCACGTCCCGCTCCAACAGGTCCGAGGCCAACTCGTACAACGCATCGGACTTGGCCCCGCCGCCCTCGACGTTGAACTCGTTGATGTAGAGCTCGGCGTCGGGGTCGACCGCGTTGGCCGTCCACAACGCGTGGGCGATGTAGTCCTCGCCCATCGCCTCCAACCACAGGTTCTCCCGCAGCTCGGGCCCGTCGTCCTGGAAGGGCTCGTTGATCACGTCCCAGGCCTGCATCCGGCCCTGGTAACGCCCCAGGAGCGCCTCGGTGTGCTCCTGCAGCACCTCGCGCAGCTCCTCTTCCTCCCACTCGCCTTCGGCCAACCACTCCGGCAGCTGGTTGTGCCAGGTCAGCGTGTGCCCGCGCATCGACATCCCGTGCTCGTCGGCGAAATCCACCAGCGCGTCCGGGCCGCTGAAGTCGAACTCGCCCCGCTCGGGTTGGACCAACGACCACTTCATCGTGTTCTCGGCCGTCATCGACGTGTAGTTGCCCGAGACCACGTCCTGATAGGTGCTGTCCCGAGCCAAGGGATCCACCGCCACCGCGACCCCCAGATCCATCCCCCGGGCATCGGCCAACTGCCGCAGATCACCCTCGGCGTGATCGCTCTCCCGCTCACCCGACCAGGGCACCAACACCAGCGCGGCGCCCACCACCAGCACCACCACACCCACGGCCACCGCTGCCAGAGCCCCGCGACGCCACCACGGCGCCCCCGCTCCACCCTGCTGCCGAGCCACCAACGCACACCCACCTTCACCGGGAAGTCCGCCAACCCCCGCACCGTCAACGTCCGGCACCGCCGCGGCAGCGACACCACCCCGGGAACCGTTCGGCCGACACCCGCGACGCCGCACCGGGCAACCGGTCGAAGAGCACGTCCCATGATGCCCTCGCCCGCCGGACCCGCCCGAGATGCCGCGCCGTCCGCACCTGCGGGTCCGCGCCTCGCAACCGCGCGTGGGCGGTTGCGAGGGCCGAGCCGCCGGAGCCGACGCACAACAGCCGCCCGAGGTGACCAGCGCGCTGTGCCCGGGCCCAGGAGACCGCGTGCGCCGTCCACGACCGGGCCTCGATGCGCGGCCCGCCGAGGAGGTCCCTGCCATGTCCTGTTCGTGATGTCACCGACCCTAGAGCCCAGCACCGGCCCCCGTCCTGCCTCTGGCGACGATGGCCGATGACGGCCACCAGGGAACCGTCCCGTCCCCGCCCCGGACCCGTCCGACCAGCACCGCCGCCACGCTCGGCCCGGATCCCCGCGAGACCCGCGGGCCGACCGGGGCCCACACCGTGGGGGAACCCCCGCCACCACGCCGCACCCGGACCCGGCGCCCTCGGCCGATGACGCGCCCCGCGCCCCCCCCGCTGCGTCCCCGGCACCACGCGCGGTTGGCTACGATCACTGGAGCCGCAGGCAAGACAGACACGGCAGAGTCGGAGGTTGAGGACGTTGGGTCCTTTGGAGAGCAGCGACCCGGAGCGCATCGGCCGGTACCGGTTGATCGGCCGGTTGGGCGCCGGCGGAATGGGTCAGGTGTTCTTCGGACGCTCCGCCGGAGGCCGCGCGGTGGCCGTCAAACGCATCCACCCGCACATGGCCGCCGACGCCTCCTTCCGCGAGCGCTTCGCCCGCGAGGTCAACGCCGCCCGCCAGGTCAGCGGCGCCTTCACCGCACCGGTCATCGACGCCGACCCCGAGGACGAGGTCCCCTGGCTGGTGACCTCCTACGTGCCTTCCCTCCCGCTGGACGATGCGGTCCAGAACCACGGGCCCCTGCCCGAACCCACCGTGCGCGTACTGGCCGCCGGACTGGCCGAGGCCCTGACCGAGATCCACCGCGTGGGACTGATCCACCGCGACCTCAAACCCGGCAACGTCCTGCTGGCCGAGGACGGGCCCCGCGTCATCGACTTCGGCATCGCCCGCGCCACCGACGGCACCGCCGCCACCCAGTCGGTCATCGGCACCCCCGGGTTCATGAGCCCCGAACAGGTCCAGGGCGAGACCATGACCCCCGCCAGCGACCTGTTCGCCTACGGCGCCGTCCTGTCCTACGCAGCCACCGGAGGCGGCCCCTTCGGCGAAGGCAACATGCCCACGATGGTCATGCGCATCATCAGCCACGAACCCGACCTGAGCCGTCTGCCCGAGAACCTGCGCCAACTGGTCGCGGCCTGCCTGGCCAAGGACCCGAACGCACGCCCCACACCCGGCCAGATCCTCGACTACGTCGGCGACGTCCCCGCAGGAACCGCCTGGCTGCCCCCCGCGGTGATGTCCGGGGTGCAGGAACAGGTCGCCCAGGTCAACAAGGCTCTGGCCACCTCCGCCGGCGAGACCGCCGCACACGAGCGCACCCAGCAGGGGATGGGCCCGGGCGGAGCCGCGCTCCTGGGCGGGGCCGCAGGGGCCGCCGCCGGCGCCGCGGCCGCACACGCCCCGGGCGAGGACGCCCGGACCCAGGCCGCGCCCCGAGACGCACAGACCGGCCAGGGCGCCGACGACGCCACCTCGGTCATGGGCCGGTCCCAGCAGGGCCCCCAGGGCACAGCGCCCCTGCCGGCCACCCAACAGCAGAGCCCGCCCACCGCCCAGTACGGGCAGGGGGCCCAGAACCAGGACCCCTACGCGGACCTGTACGGCGAACCGCGCTCACGGACCGGCCGGCAGCAGGGCCGGCAGGACCAGGCCCGCCCACAGCAGGAGCAGCGCCGGCGCCAGGAAGAACAACGCCGACAGCAGGAGGACCAGCGCCGCAGGCAGGAGGAACAACGCGCCCACCGCGAACGCCTGCGCGCCGAACAGGAGGCCACCCGCCGCGCCCAGGCCCAGGCACGCCGCGCCGCACAGCCGGGCCTGTGGAGCTTCGTCAAACTCCTGCCCCTGCTGGTCCTGCCGCTCATCCAGATCCCGCTCGGGTACGGGGCCGCCCTGGCCTGGTCCTGGTTCACCACCGAGACCGACGTGTGGACCGGGACCCCCTCCTACTTCGAGCCGCTGTCCATGGACTCCTTCTGGCACGCCACGATGCTGGGCTACTTCCTGCTCAACAACCTGGTCTCGCTGGAGTACCTGATCCGGTCGCTGCGCACCTCCTACGTGGTGGGATCGGTACTGGCCCTGGCCGTCATCGCCGCCACCAACGGGCTGCTGTACAGCTTCGGCTTCTGGTCCTGACCACGGCCCCACACCGGGTGAAGGGCGGGTCCGGCACACACGGGCCCGCCCTTCACCCGGTCAGGTCCGGGATGACCCGCGGCCCCACCCGGCGCACGTAGTCCCGGAACAATCCCACCGCCGGCGGCTCGTATCCGCCCCCCGAACCCGCCACGGGCCAGACCAACCCGATGGGGCGCTCGGCCTGCCCGTCGGCGATCCCCAGCTCCACCGTCCCCGGCAACGGGCCCTCCGGCCGCGCAGGCAGCACCGACACCCCCAACCCCGCACCCACCAACCCGCGCGCTGTGGCGATGTCGTCGGCCTCGAAGGCCACCCGGGGCGTGAACCCGGCACGCTCACCCAGCCGGTCGGTCAGGTGCCGCACCCCGCGCCCGGGCTTGAGCAGGATGAACTCCTCAGGCACCGCCGCCAACGGCACCTCCGCCGCCCCTGTGGAAACCAGCCGGTGATGCTCGGGCACCACCAACCGCAGCGCCTGGGTGTGCAGCACCGCCGCGGCCAGCCCCGGGGACGAAGGCAGGGGAGAGGTCAGCGCCAGGTCCGCCCGGCCCGCCGAGAGCCGCCGCAGCGACTGCGCCCACGGCTCCTGGCTCAGGGAGAAGCGCACCCCGGGGTGCTCGACCCGGAACCCGCGCAGCAGCGCCGGAACCACCTCCACCCCGAGGGTGGGCAGGAAGGACAGCGCCACCCGGCCCTGCTCACCACCGGTGATCTCCGACACCCCATGGGTCAGGTCCTCCAAGGCACGCTCCACGTGCGGCAACAGCAACCGCCCCGCCCGGGTCAGGCGCACGCCCCGCCCCGTGCGCTCGACCAGCGCCAACCCCAACTCCTCCTGCAGCCGCGCCAAAGACCTGCTCAGAGTGGGCTGGGGCATCCGCAACGACTCGGCCGCCTGGGTGATGTGCTCGGTGCGCGCCACCGCCGTGATCATCCGCAGGCGGGGCACCAACGCCCCCAGAAAACGGTCCACCTCAGGAGAATCCATACGTAACAGTATGCATCAACGGAAAATCATGCATTGGACGTATGAAAACGCGCCTTTCTAGCGTGGAATCATGACCGTGACCAGCACATCCACACCCGACCGAGACTCACGCCCCAGAGCCGGTACCCCGGCCTACCGGCGCACGGTCATCGCCCTGATCGCAGCAGCCGTGGCGACCTTCGCCCAACTGTGGTCGCTCCAACCGATCCTGCCCGCCGTGGCCCAGGGCTTCGACACCACCGCCGCCCAGGCCGCCCTGGCCATCTCCCTGGCCACCGGCGGCATGGCCGGCTTCACCCTTGTCTGGAGCGGCCTGGCCGACCGCCTGGGCCGCGCCCGCGTCATCACCCTGTCCCTGCTCCTGGCCACCCTCGTGGGCTGCGCGGCCCCCTTCGCGAGCGACCTGGTCCTGCTGCTGGCCCTGCGCGCCCTCCAAGGCGCCGCCCTGGGCGGGGTCCCGGCCGCAGCCGTGGCCTACCTGGCCGAGGAGATCCACCCGGCCGACGTGCCCCGCGCCACCGGCCTCTACATCGCCGGCAACCCCCTGGGCGGCATGGGCGGACGCCTGCTTGCCGGCATGGCCGCCGACTACGGCGGCTGGCAGTGGGGCGTGGGCGCCAACACCCTGCTGGGCCTGCTCGCCCTGGCCGTCTTCGTCCTCGTCCTGCCCCGTGCCCGGGCCGGCACCGCCACCTCCCGCACCGACGGCGGCAGGGGAGGGGGCACGGCCTCACGCCTGCGCGCCGCCCTGAACACCCGCGGACTACTGCCCCTGTACGCCCAGGCCCTGCTGCTCATGGGCGCCTTCATGACCGTCTACAACCTGCTGGGTTTCCGCCTGATGGACCACCCCTTCGGGCTGAGCCAGGCCGCCGCCTCCCTGCTGTTCCTGGCCTACACCGCCGGCATGGCCGGTTCGGCCGCGGCCGGGTCCATGACGGTGCGCTGGGGCGGATACACCGTCCTGACAGCGGCCGGCGCGCTGATGGTGGCCGGGACGGCCGCCCTGGCCGCCCCCTTCCTGACGGTGGTGATCGGCGCCCTGCTCGTGCTCACCTTCGCTTTCTTCAGCGCCCACGCCACCGCCTCGGCCTGGGTGGGCACACGGGCCGTACGCGCCCGCTCCCAGGCCATGGCCATCTACACCCTGTGCTACTACCTGGGATCGAGCCTGTTCGGCTGGATGGGTGGTCTGGTCTACGACGCCGTGGGTTGGAACGGGGCCCTGGGTTTCGCGGTCGGCCTGACCGTGCTGGCCGCTCTCATCGCCCTGCGTCTGCGCCGCCTGGACTGAGGCCACAAGCGGCCTTGGGGCTGCGTTGGGCGACAGAGGGGCTGACCGCGGGCAGGGTGGGGAGGACAGAGCCACCCGGTGTAGTTTAAAATTCAACTATATGAGGGGGCCGAGAACCGGCGAGCCCCACGGAAAACGGAGACGACATGGATGTGCGCCCGGCGGGGATCCACCACGTGACCGCCATCGCCAGCGACCCACAGGCCAACGCCGACTTCTACCTCAACGCGTTGGGCATGCGCATGGTCAAACGCACCGTCAACTTCGACTCCCCGGAGACCTACCACTTCTACTACGGCGACCGCGCGGGCAACCCCGGCACCATCATGACCTTCTTTCCCTGGCCCGACGCCCCCAAAGGCCGCATCGGCGCAGGACAGGCCACCACCACGACCTTCTCCGTGCCCGAAGGCTCCCTGGGCTGGTGGGCCCAGCACCTGGCCGCCCTGGACGTGCCCACCAGCCGTCCCACCGAACGCGGCCAGGAGGACGTGCTCACCTTGCGCGACCCCGACGGCCTGCTCATCGAACTCGCCGCCGGCGCCGACCACCACGACACCGAACCCTGGGACGGGGGAGCGGTCCCGCCCCAGCACGCCATCCGCGGTATCCGCTCGGTCACCCTGACCGAGCAGGACGTGGACGGCACCGTCGAGATGCTCCACGGTCAACTCGGCTTCCGTCTGGAGAGCGAGGACCAGGGGCGCCTGCGCTTTCGCACCAATGCCGCCACCGAGGGCGTGGGCACCATCGTCGACGTGCTCGCCCGTCCCCGCGCCGAACGCGGACTGGTCGCCGCCGGCACCGTTCACCACGTCGCCTACCGCGCACCCGACGGTCAGACCCAAGAGTCCTGGCGCCAGAACCTGGCCCAGGACGGGGTCGGTGTGACCGAGATCCGCGACCGCAGCTACTTCACCTCCATCTACTTCCGCGAACCCGGAGGAGTGCTCCTGGAGATCGCCACCGACGGACCCGGGTTCGACTACGACGAGCCCCTGCTGGAGTTGGGCCGCTCCCTGAAACTCCCGCCCTGGTTGGAACCGCGCCGCGAACAGATCGCCGCGTCCCTGCCCGAGCTGCAGGTGCGCTGATGGCTCTGAAGGACTACGAACACGTGTGGGAACCGGCCACCGAGCCCGATGCCCCCACCGTCCTGCTGCTGCACGGCACCGGAGCCGACGAACACGACCTGCTGCCCCTGGGCCGTGCCCTGGCACCCGGCGCGGCGCTGCTGTCCCCGCGCGGCACGGTGGACGAGAACGGCATGAACCGCTGGTTCCGCCGCCTGCGCGAAGGGGTCTTCGACGTCGAGGACCTCATCGAACGCACCGGCGAGCTGGCCACCTGGATCGATGAGGCCACCCAGGCCTACGGTCTGGACCCCGGCCGCATCGTGGTCAGCGGGTTCTCCAACGGTGCCAACACCGGAGCGGCCCTGCTGCTGCTCCACCCCGGCCTGGTCGCCGGCGCCGCTCTCTTCGCGGGTGGGGCACCCCTGCAGGGGCGCGAGCCCGACCCGGTCGATCTGAGTGCCACCTCGGTCTTCCTCGGCTCGGGTGTGGCCGATCCCATCACCACCATCGGCCAGGCCCGCCTGCTGGGCCGGCAGCTGCGTGAGCGCGGAGCGCGCTTGAGCGAACGCGAGCACCCGGGAGGCCACCAGTTGGCCCCCGATGTCCTGGCAGAGGCACGTTCCTGGTTCTCCGCCTCCGGCTTCTGAGCCTTCTCGGGCGGTGGTGACGTCCCTTGGTCCCGGACGTCACCACCGCCCTGCATCCCTATTTGAATCTACATCGTAAAAGCGACATTTCTGTGTAATCTCCTCTCGACAGAACACACCCCACCTCTGGCACCCCCGCCAGGAAAGAACCCATGATCCTCTCACTCCCGTCCCCGGGGCGGTGACCCATGGAACCCGAGATCCTCGGACTCCTGCTCACCGTCGCCCTCGCCGCCGGCTGGATCGACGCCGTCGTCGGGGGAGGAGGGCTCCTGCTCCTGCCCGCCCTCCTGGTGGGCGCACCCAACGCGCCCCTGGCCACCCTCCTGGGCACCAACAAACTCGCCTCGGTATTCGGCACCACCTCGGCCGCCCTCACCTACGCCCGCAAAGTCAGGATCCAGCTGCGCGTCGTCGTTCCCACGGCCCTGCTCGCCCTGGTCGGATCCGGCCTCGGCGCGGGCCTGGCCACAGCACTGACCAGCGAAGTCCTGGAGCCCATCATCATGGTCGTGCTCGCCGGTGTGGCCCTGATGGTCTACTTCCGCCCCACCATGGGTGCCGCCTCCGACCCCGGCCTGCGCACCCGCAACCGCCTGTTGGCCACCATCGCGCTGGCCGGTCTGGGCATCAGTTTCTACGACGGCCTCATCGGACCCGGCACCGGGGTCTTCCTCATCATCGCCCTCACCGCCGTCCTGGGCCTGGACTTCGTCACCGCCTCCGCCTCGGCCAAGATCGTCAACGCCTGTACCAACCTCGGTGCTCTCGCCGTCTTCGCCGTAGGCGGCCATGTCGACTGGCTCCTGGGGTTGACCTTGGCCGTGTGCACCATCCTGGGTGCCCAGATCGGTGCTCGCAGCGCACTCAAACGCGGTAGCGGCTTCGTGCGCGCCGTCCTGCTCGTCGTCGTGCTCGCCCTGCTCCTGCGCATGGGCTGGGACCTGTTCGCCTGAGCCCTTGTCGGGTAACAGGAACGGCAGTTGAGAAGGCAAATACGTCCGAATCTCTTGAACCCTCACCGGCCAGGGAGAGTCAGAACGAAACTTCAGCCTCCGAATCATCGGATGGTCGAGGCGATCTTCCCGACCCCCGGACGAGGGCGGGTCCCCCGTGGAATGATCGGGGCCCGAAGCATCCGAGCGAGGAGTTGGTTGCCCTGGCACTGCACATCTGTTCCCTCATCCGCGACCTCGACCAGAGTGTGCCCGCCGACGGCGATTACCACGTCGTGCGGTTCCCCTTCGGGGCCGCAGAATCCTCCGACGTCCACGGGATGCATCAGGTCCGCCAACCCGACGGCCACATCATCGAGGGCTGGGACGAGGAGGAGCGCTCCGGGCTCATCTGGCCCTCCGTCGCCGGCTGGGCGAGCCTGATCGCCATGGTTCAGTGGGAGGCGGGCGACTACAGCGAGCTGCGCGACCGTTTCGTGCGCGATCCCCTCGAGCTGGCCGGCGGTGCCGACTCCACCGCCACCGACCACCGTGTCCCCGGCCCCGGTATGCAGTGCTTCACCAAGCACCACGAGATCTTCGTGGACCCGGACACACCTCTGGCGTTGATGGTGGCCCACAACGACGACGCCGGCGGCCGCCTGGTGCACGCTCAGTTCAAGCTCGCCATCGACGACGACATCGCCTGACCCGGCCGCGGGACCCGCTCGAAACCGACCGGGCCCCGGTGGCCCCCTGGCCGTTGCGCCTCAGATCTCGCGGATGCGTTCCAGAACCAGCCGCAGCGTGTCCAGGCTCGGCCGCTCGTTCGGAGGCCCGGCCTCGCGCACCATCAACAGGCCCTGGTCCAACAGATCCGACATCAGGATCCGCGCCACACCCAACGGCAGAGCGGACCGTGCCGCCACTTCCGCCACGGGAAGCGGATACACGCACATCGCCAGGATCTCGCGCAGTTCGGTCTCCACCTGCGGTTCCTCCACCGCCGGTACAGACACCACCTGTGCGGCCAGGGACAGATCCGACCGTGAGGGGCGGGTGCGCCCGTCCGTCAACGAGTAGGGCCGGATCACATTCATCTCGGGGCCCGGTTCCTGGGGCCACAGGGGGCGGCTCACCGGGCGGCTGCCCTGGCAGGGGAGGGAAGGGCCGGGGCGGACGCGCTCTCGGAAGGCAGAGGGGTTCTGGGGCGCTCGTGGGACATGGTCTCGCTTCCAGGGGGGAGAGAGAAGCGGCGGGAACGGGGCGTCCCCGCCTGAGGTGACCGGGGTCTCCCAGAGTGAACAGTCGCAGAACCCGAACACGCAAGACCTACAGGGCGCGGCAGGGGTCGAGGTGGAGCATCATCCCAGGCGGGAGGGGGTGGGGCCGAGTTCGGCCAGTTTAAAATCTACAACGTAAAGGAGCTCTGGCTTTTCCAGAGAAAAGCAACACCACCACAATCGCGCGGCTACGCCGCACCAATTACAAGGGGTTCACGTTGCACACGGGACCCTTCGATACCCGTTGGGTAGGACAGCGCACGGCTGACCACACACGAGGGGAGAGGTTCCCGTGGAACTCACCGACGCACAGATCGACGAAGGCCTGGGGCGGCTCCAGGATTGGGAACGCGACGATTCGGCCCCCGTCATCCGACGTACCGTTCGGCTCCCGGGGTTCACCCAGGCCATCGCCCTGGTCGACGACATCGCGCAGGCCGCGGAGCAGGCCGACCACCATCCCGCCATCGACATCCGCTTCAACAAGGTCCACCTGGCTCTGAGCACCCACTCCGAGGGCGCTCTGACCGAGAAGGACCTGTCCCTGGCCGCCCGCATCGACGAGCTCGTGCCCGGCCACGAACGCTGACCCGCCGGCGGGCCCGGGGGAGCGGTGTCAACGCAACCGGGCCCGCCGCATCTTGCCCGAGGCGGTACGCGGCAGCTCCGCCACGAATTCGACCTCTGCGGGCGCCGCGTGCGGGGCGAACCGCGAGCGCACCCACTCACGCAGCTCCTCGGCCAATGTGTCGCCGGCCTCGAACCCGTTCGCCGGCACGATGCGGGCTCCGACCAGCTGCCCGGCGATCTCGTCGGGCAGCGAGTAGACCCCGCACTCATCCACCGCCGGATGCTCGTTGAGCACCGATTCCACCTCCGCGGGCCCGATCCGGTACCCGTGCGTGAGGATCGCCCCGTCGTCGCGCGTGGAGAAGTGCAGCCGCCCCTCACGGTCCAGGATCCCGGTGTCGCCCGTCAGGTAGTAGTCACCCTCGGGGGTGAAGCGCACTTGCGAGGCCGCCTCGTTGTCCAGGTATCCGGTGAACCACGCCAACGGGCTCTCCGCCAGGTCCACCCCCACACGTCCGTAGGCGCCCACCGGAGCGGGCTCGTCGCTGATGGCCTCCAGTACACGCATCCGCCACCCCGGTAGCGATCCGCCGACCGCCCCCGGGGCCAGGGGCTGGTCCTGCTCCCCGGTATCGCCGTTGGGTGCCCCCGCGCACCAGCCCAGCTCCGTCTGTCCGTAATGGTCGCGTACCGGAACACCGAACATGTCGGCGGCCCATGCGATGACCTCGGGGGAGAGCTGCTCACCGGCGCTGGAGAGGCGCTGGACCATGACCTCGGGTGGCAGGGTCTTGGTGGCCGCCCTCAGTGTCCGGTAGGTGGTGGGGTCGGTGGCCAGGTTGGTGACCTGGTACATGCCCAGCACGTCCAGGGTCAGTTCGGGGTCGAAGAAGCCTGCCCGCAGTGCCAGGGATCCGTGTCCGGCCAGCAACGGCGAGATGAGGCCGTGGTAGAGGCCGTAGGCGCTGCCGGGGTCGGAGGTGTTCCAGTAGACGTCCTCGTCCTCCACCCCCAGGCCGTAGTGGTGGTAGGAGTGCATCGCCGCCAGGGCTCGGGCGGGAACGACCACGCCTCGGGGTGGTCCGGCGAGTCCGGACACGAACGCCACGGCGATGGTGCCTGAGCCGCCGACGGCGACCTCGGGGGCGGGGCCGGTGCCGCGTCGGGAGAGTTCGTTCAGGGTGTGGTCGCCGTCGCGGGTGGGTTCGGGGCCCACGGTCGCGATCTGCCAGGTGGGGTGGTCTGTGGTGTTGGGGTGGGGGTCGAGTTTGCCGCGGTGCTCGTCCAGGCACACGACCAGGCGGGCGTTGGATCCCAGGAGGCGGTCGTTGACGGCGGAGGGGGCGAAGGAGGACAGCAGGGGAACGAGGACCCCGCCCAGGCGCCACACGGCCAGGGCGGTCACGGTGAGGTCGATGCCTTTGGGCAGGAGGGTGGCCACGCGGTCGCCGTGGCCGATGCCGAGGTCGGCCAGGCCGGTGGCGAGGGCGCGGGAGCGTTCGGTGAGCTCTCCGAAGGTGAGGGTGGTGGGGGCGAGGGTGGGGCCGACCTCGGTGATGGCGGTGGTGTGGGGTTCGTGGCGGTCGCAGAGCAGGTGGGCCACTGACGTGGTGGGGGTGTCGTAGGTGGCGAGCCAGTCGGCCACGCGCTGTGCGGGGTCGGGCATCGGTGGTGGTCCTCGTTCTGGGTGGTTGGTGGGTCGGGGCCGTGTACGTCAACACTATGCCCAATTGTGAGGGTGACCTCACTCGCGTGGGTGGTTGACGTGGTTGGAGGATGGGGGCATGGAGAGCAGCGTTGTGGTGGAACGGTTCGGTCTGGGTCCGGATGTGGGGGAGTGGTTGGCCGAGGCGGAGCGGTTGCCGGTTCCGGAGTGGCCTTTGCGGGTGCCTACGGGTGCGGAGGCGGCCGCTGTGTTGGACATGTTCGGGTTGGCGGAGCGGGATCGTGCCGAGGTGGAGGCGTTGTGGCCGGGTGATGCCGGTGGGGGCCGTGGGGGGTCTGTTGGGGAGTGGTCGCCGGAGCTGTGGCACGTGGTGGAGTGCATGTATCGGCGGTTGTGGGCGGATGTGGAGCTGCCGGTGGGGGAGTTTCGGGTGTGGCCGACGTTGGTGGGGGTCGGGGATCGGCGTGTGCGGGTGGCGTCTTTGTGGGCGTTCGCGGCGATGGTGCCGGCGCAGTTGGCGGTTCAGGCGCGGTGGGGGGTTCCGCGTTCGGTGACGGTGGCGACGTTGGCGGATGTGGGGGTGCAGGTGGCGCGGTCGCGTCGGATGTGGGGGTGGTTGTCGTTGGAGACGTCGGGGTGGGTGGCTGTGCAGTTTCGGGGGCGTTTGTTCTGGGTGGGGGCGTTGCAGTTGGAGCCTGCGCGGTTGGTGTGTGAGGCGGGGGTGGAGTGGTATGGGCCGCGGGAGGCGGCCGGGTTGGGTGCGGGGATGGGTGTGGGGGATCCGGTGTTGCGGTTGCACATTCCGTCGGGTGGGTTGGATCCGGCGGGTGTGGAGGAGTCGTTGGGGCGTGCGGGGGCTTTTGCGCGGGAGTGTTTGGGGTTGGATCCGGTGGTGGCTACGTGTACGTCGTGGTTGTTGGATCCGCAGTGGGCCGAGGTGTTGGGGGAGGGTTCCAACATCGTGGCGTTTCAGCGTCGGTTCACGTTGGTGGGTGAGGGGCGTGCGGGGGAGGCGGATGTGTTTCGGTTCGTGTTTGGGATGTCGGAGGTGGATGTGGGGCGTGCTCCGCGTGGGACGCGGTTGGAGCGTGCGGTGGTGGATCGGTTGGAGCGGGGTGGTCGGTGGTGGGTGAGGACGGGTTGGGTGCGGTTGTCGTAGGTGTGTTGTGGTTCGGGTGTTATCGGGTGGTGGCGGGTTGGGTGTGGTGGCCGTTGCCGTGGCAGTCGGGGCAGGGGCGTCTGGCGAGGGCTTGTCCCATGTCGCGGTGGGCGTGGAGGTCCACGCGTGTTCCGCTGCCCAGGCAGGAGCGGCACATGAGGTGGATGAGCATAGGGGGCAGCATAGGCAGGTGCGGGGTGGGGGTGTGAGTGTTTTGGTCGGGGTTGTGATGGGTGGGTGAGGTTTTGGGTTGGTGTTGGTGTGGTGGTGGGTGTGGTGCTGGGTGGCCTGTGGGGTAGGGGTTGTGGTGTCTTTGATCCGCTTTACTTGACATAATGTGCATTATCGGCGTTGTGTGTGGGCTGGGAGAAGGGGTGGGCGGCTGCTGGGCCCGCGCGTTCTGTGCGTGTTGTTGCTCTGTGGGCCGCTGTGGCGCGGGCGGGCCGTGTGGGAGGCTGCGCGCTCTCGTGTGTTCGGCTCGGTGGCCCGTTGGGGTTCGTGGCTGTCTGTTGTGTGGCTCTGTGTGTTCTGTGGGCGCTGATCGGCTGGTTCGGTGTGCCTGGTGTTTCCGCAGGTCTTGTGGGGTTCTTGTGTTCTGGCCTGCGGGTTCTGTGGGGATGCGTCCTGGCGTGTGGGTGTGCGTCTCTTGTGGCCTGAGGGGTGGTGTTGGTGGAAGGTGTGTGCGGGCTTCCGGTCCTCTGCGCCGGGCGACTCCTAGCCCCTAGCCCCTTCTTGTCATGTTTCATGCATAAACTGTGTTATGCATGATTTTGTGAGCTTTGCGGCTGTTTGGGCGTTTCTCGGTGGTGTCGTGACCGCTTCGCCGTGATCGACTCGGCCGGTCGACCTTCTCCCCTGGCCCCTCGGCGCCGGCGTCCTCCCCTGCTCCGTGCATGAGAGAGCCGCCGACGTTCGCTGTGCGCACGACCCGCTCCCCCGGTCTGCTGCTTGCCGGATCTTCCTCGGCCCTCCCCTGCCCCGTTGCCTCAGTTCCAGGCACCCGCCATATGTTCGCTGTGCGAACGCTGTGGGTGCTCCCCCGCCCCGGGTCCGCTCCCCCGCGGTGACCGTTGCGCACACCCCCTCTTCCTGGGCCTGGGGCGCGGCGCGGTCGGGATCTGTGTGCGGGTGGGGCCGGGGCGGGCCGATGGGGGATGCTGTGGGGTATGGGTGTGCAACACGACGAGGACGCAGACGGGTCGGGCCGCCGCGGCGGTGATCGGGTGGTCGATCTGGTGGAGGAGTATTTGCGGGCCCGGGGTGCGGCCAAGCCCTCGGCGCACACGGTGGCGGCCTACCGGCGGGATCTGCATGCGGTGCTGGGGTGTGTGGCGCGTGTGGTGCAGGTTCGGCCCGAAGAGGTGGAGTTGGGTCGGCTGGAGGTGGTGGTGCTGCGGTCGGCGTTTGCGGAGTTTGCTGCTGAGCGGGCTGCTTCGAGTGTGGTGCGGGCGTGGTCGACGTGGAACGGGTTCTTTCGGTTCTGGGTGGCTGAGCAGGTGTTGGCGGGCAATCCGATGTCGGCGGTGCCGCGGCCGAGGGTGCGTTCGGCGGCTCCGAAGCCGTTGCGGGGTGAGGACACCCCGGAGCAGTTGTTGCGGGCTCTGGCGCAGGGGGCGCGTAAGGCGCGGGATCCGTGGCCGGAGCGGGATCTGGCGGTGTTGGCGTTGGCGTTGCTGACGGGGATGCGGTCGGCGGAGATGCTGTCGTTGCGGGTGGATGCGGTCAGTGGTCGGCCCGGGGAGCGTCGGGTTCGGGTGGTGGGTAAGGGCGGCTCGGAGCGGGTGTTGCCGATCGAGGGGCCGTTGGAGGCTTTGTTGGAGGCGTATCTGGTCTCGCGGCGTGGGCGGTTCGGGCGTGCGGTGCGTGATGAGGAGGCGTTGTTGGTGGACAACCGTGGCCGGGGGTTGCGGCGCGGGGGTCTGCAGTATTTGGTGCAGCAGTGTTATCGGCATGCGGGGGTGGGTGATCGGGTGGCGCGGGGCACGTTGGTGCACGCGTTGCGGCACACTTTCGCGACGCGGTTGGCCGAGGACGGGGCTTCGGTCACCGAGATCATGCATTTGTTGGGGCATGCGTCGGTGTCTTCGTCGCAGGCTTATATCGAGGTGAGTGAGGGGGCGCGGCGTGAGGCGGCTTCGGTGAACCGTACTTATGGGGTGTTGCGGGAGTTGGCTGCTGATGAGTAGAGCGGGTGTGGGTGAGGTCTGGGTGGGTGAGGTCCTAGTCTTTGGTGTGTGAGGCGCATCGAGATTTCCACTGTCAATGTCAATGGGCTGCGTGCGGCGGCCAAGAAGGATCCGGGGTTCGTGGACTGGTTGGCCGGCACGGGCGCTGATGTGGTGTGTGTTCAGGAGAGTCGTGCGTTGGCTGGGCAGTTGTCGGCTGAGGTGTTGTCTCCTGAGGGGTGGCATGTGCAGTTGTGTCCGGCTGCTGCGAAGGGGCGTGCGGGGGTGGCGGTGTATTCACGCCGTGAGCCCGATGCGGTGCGTGTGGGTTTTGGTGTGAGTGAGTTCGCTGATGCGGGTCGGTATGTGGAGGTGGACCTGGGGTCGGTGACGGTGGCGAGTTTGTATCTGCCTTCGGGTGAGGTGGGTACGCCGCGTCAGGAGGAGAAGGAGCGTTTCATGGAGGCGTTCCTGCCTTATGTGGTGGGGGCTTCGGCGGAGGCGTGTGCGCGGGGGCGTGAGTTGGTGGTGTGTGGGGATTGGAATATTGCTCACACGGAGGCTGATCTGAAGAATTGGCGCGGTAATCGTAAGAATTCAGGGTTTTTGCCGGAGGAGCGCGCGTGGTTGGGGCGGGTGTTGGAGCGGGCCGGGTTGGTTGATGTGGTGCGGGGGTTGTATCCGGATCAGGTGGGCCCGTATTCGTGGTGGTCTTATCGGGGGCGGGCTTTCGATAATGATGCGGGTTGGCGGATTGATTATCAGATGGCTACGGCGGGGTTGGCTCGGGGTGCGGTGTCGGCTCGCGTGGAGCGTGCGGCCGAGCACGGGTCGCGGTGGTCCGATCATGCTCCGGTGACGGTGCGTTATGAGTTGGAGGGGGCGTGATGGGCGTTCCGATCGTTCTGGTGCACGGGTTGCGGTTGTCGTCGAGTATGTGGCGGCCGCAGGTGGAGTTGTTGGCTTCTGAGGGGCGGCGTGTGGTGGCGCCGGATCTGCCTGGGCATGGTTCGCGGCGGGGTGAGGAGTTCTCGCTGGGTGGGGCGGTCGATGCGGTCCTGGGTGCGATCGATGGTGTGGGCGGTCGGGCGTTGTTGTGTGGGTTGAGTTTGGGCGGGTTCATTTCGATTGCTGCTGCTGGTGCGTCTTCGGGGCGGGTGGCGGGGTTGGTGGCGGCCAGTTGTACGGCCAGGCCGGCTCAGGCGTTGGCGCAGGTGTATCGGATTCCGTCGGTGTTGATGGATCGGTTGCCGGATCGGGGTGCGGCGGTCAATGAGCGTTTTCATCGGTTGACGTTGCGTGATGGTGCGGCGGAGGCGGTGTTGGACGGTGGTTTGGCTGTGGAGGCGGCTACTGCGGTCATTGATCAGGTTCAGGGGTTGGATACGTTGTCGGCTTTGGCTTCGTATGAGGGTCCGGTGTGGTTGGTCAACGGGGCGCGTGATCATTTCCGGATTCATGAGAAGAAGTTTTTTGATGCGTGTGCTGACGGGCGTTTGGTGAATGTTCCGCGGGCGGGGCACATGGTGAGTTTGGATCAGCCGGCGAATTTTTCGCGGATCGTGGCGGATGCGGCTGATGTGGTGTCGGTGCGTGAGGGGGTTCGGGAGCGTGGGCGGCGGTTGGGTCCGGGTGCTGAGAGCTCGTGAGGGTGTGTTCTCTGGGCCCTGGTCCCTTTTTTGTGGGTGGGGGTCAGGTGTTGTCGGGGCGTTGGGGTGGGGTGTTGAGGCTGTAGCCGGGGCGGGGGCGTTGGGGCATGCGGAAGAAGATCATGGGGTTGGTGGCGCTGGTACGGATGGGTTCGTTCAGGCCCAGTTCGGTTTTGAGGTCGTTGAGGTGTTGGTGGGCGCGGGGTGCGCGGGGGGCTGAGGCGGTGAAGTAGTTGGTGGTGTTGTTGGTGAGCCATTTGAGGACGAAGGCGCCTTCGGTGAAGGGCAGGGCGTAGCGCTGGTGGAAGACGTCGTGGACGCTGATGGGGATGTGGGGGTCGAGCAGGGGCAGCAGGTGGTTGATGTACCAGCGTGCGAACCATCCGTTGTGGGCGGCGTCGAGGAAGAGGTAGTCGGTGTGGGTGGGGATGTGGGCGATCTTGGCTCGTACGTCGCCTTTGGTGAAGGTCCAGCGGTCTTGGGCGAGGTCGTCGGGTACGTGGCGGGGGGCGTGGTCGAGGATGTCGAAGGAGTGGAGGTGGCCGGTGCCGTTGTGGGCTAGGGCGGTGAGGATCCAGGTGGTGGACCAGCCGTAGTAGGTGCCGATCTCGACGACGTTCCGGGGTTGGTGTTCGCGTAGGAGCAGGTAGGTGATTTCTGCTTCGATGTCGTCGAGTTGGGGGGTCATGGTGGGGTCGGCGGCCAGGTGGTGGGCGCGCATGTGTTCGCGTGCGCGGGCGAGGTCGTCGCGGTGGGTGCGGTAGAGGGTGGTGATGTGGTCGAGGTTGATGGTGGCGGCCGGGGTGGTGGTCATGCGGGCCTTTCGGGGTCGGGGTGTGCACAAAAACGCGTGCTGAATGTAGCAGTGTGATTGCTTTGTGTAGTGGTGTGGGTGGGGCGTGTCGTGGTAACGGCCGAGGGGCGGGTGTTTGTGTGTGGGGTGATGGGACGTGTGGGGTGTGGGGGCTCATAGGCTTGTGCGGGTGAGCAGGAGTCAGATGCCGCACCAGGATGCGGCCCACAACAATGCAGGTGCGGGGCTGGCGCACAGTCTGCGCCGTCGCCACATGGCCTTGATCGCTATCGGGGGTTCGGTCGGTGCCGGGCTCTTCATCGGGTCGGGGGCGGTGATCCAGACCGCTGGGCCAGCGGCGGTGTTGTCCTATGCGTTGGCGGGGGCGCTGGTTTTCTTCACCTTGCGGGCGCTGGGTGAGATGGTGGTGTCCGTTCCCACCGGGGGTTCCTTCTCCGACCATGCCCGGTTGGCGTTCGGGCCGCGGGGCGGTTTTGCCATCGGTTGGTTGTACTGGTGGATGTATGCGGTGCTGGTGGCGGCCGAGTCGACGGCCGGTGCGGCGATCCTGGCCCAGTGGGTGGCTCTGCCCGGGTGGATGCTGGCTCTGTTGGTGCTGGTGTCGATGACGGTGGCCAATCTGATCTCGGTGCGGGTCTTCGCTGAGACCGAGTCGTTCTTCTCCCTGGTCAAGGTCGCCACGATCGTGGCGTTCTTGTTGGTGGGGGTGTTGTGGTCGCTGGGTTTGTGGTCGGGTTCGGATGCGCCGGGTCTGTCCCATCTGTTTGCTCAGGGCGGGTTCGTGCCCCAGGGGTGGGTGGCGGTCCTGGCTGCGACCGTGGTGGTGCTCTTTTCTTTCGGTGGCGTGGAGATCATCACGGTGGCTGCGGGAGAGAGTACCGAGCCCGAGCGGGGTGTGGCCTCGGCTGTGACCAATGTGTTGTGGCGGATCGGGTTGTTCTACGTGGCCTCGATCCTGGTGGTGGTGATGGTGCTGCCCTGGCAGAGCGTGGAGCCGGGTTACAGCCCCTTCGTTGCGGTGATGGACCGGGTGGGGATCCCGGGGGCCTCGCTCATCATGGAGATCGTGGTTTTCGTCGCGGTGTTGAGTGTGTTGAACGCGGCGATGTACACCTCTTCGCGGATGTTGTTCATGCTCACCCGTCAGGGGGATGCCCCCCGGGTGTTTCGGGGTACCAGCCGGCGTGGTGTGCCGGTGCGGGCGATCTTGCTGGGCACCGTGGTGGGGTATGTGGCCGTGGTGGTGGAGTATGCGTTCCCCGATGAGGTCTTTCCGTTCCTGGTCTCCTCGATCGGTGCGATTCTGCTGGTGTTGTTCATCACCATTTGTGCGTCGCAGTTGGTGTTGGGTGCGCGGGTGCGCCGGTTGCAGCCCCACCGGTTGACGCTGCGCATGTGGGCGTTTCCGTACTTGACCTGGGTGGTGTTGGCCGGGCTGGTGACCATCGGTGTGGCCATGGCTGTCATCCCTGATCAGCGTCAGGCGTTGGGGGCGACGTTGGGGTCGGTGGCCGTGGTTCTACTCGCTTATGAGCTGCGGCGCCGTCTGGGTGGGGGTGAGCCCAGTGCGGTGGCGCTGCCGGTGCCTGAGCGGGCCGGTACTGATGCGTTGCGCCGGGGGGCCGACCCTGAGGAGGCCCGTCGGCAGAACCGGAACCAGGGCCAGGGTGGTAGCGGCTCTGGGCAGGAGGGCGCGGGCCCGGGGTGAGTGTGCTCGGGTGAGCGTTGAGGGGGCGGCCGGGGCGCCCCCTTTTTTTGTGGGCGGGGGGTTATTCGGTGGGGGCCTGGAAGAGGGTGAGGTAGGTGCTCTTGTTGAAGAGGTGGGCGCTCTCGCGGGCGGTGGGGGTGCCGGCGTCGGGGTCGGCGCCGTGGTGGGTGAGTAGGGCCACGAGGTCGCTCTGGCCTTGGAAGACGGCGGCGGCCAGGGGGGATCGGCCGTGGTCGTTGAGGCGGTCCAGGTCGGCGCCGTGGGTGATGAGGGTGGCTACGGTTTCGGGGTGGCCGTGGTGGGCGGCGAGCATGAGCAGGGTGTCGCCCTGGTCGTTGGTGAGGTTGACCGGCAGTCCGGCGCGCAGGTACTGGTCCAGGGTTTGGGCCTGGCCTTGGCGTGCGTGGTCGAACATGCGGGTGGCCAGTTCGACGATGTCGGGCGTGTGGTCGGGTTGTTGGTTGCTCACGGGGTGAGCCTAGCGGCCTTGGCGAGTTGGGGCGGTGGGCGCGTGGGTTGCCTGTTTTGTGGCATGTGTTGCTCTCATCGGTTTTGTCGCTAGGGTGCTGCGCAACCCCTGAGAGGAGCTCCCCGTGCGACATGTTGTCGGCTTCTTGTCCGGACTGCTGTTGGGACCGTTGTTGGTCCTGATTGCCGGCTGGGCGTTCTCCCACTTGAGGAACCTGCATGCCAACGACGGTTCTGTGTTGGCCGGTTCAGGGCCTTTGGCTCTGTCCGGGTTGGCGGCCGCTGGTCTGATCCTGGCTCTGGTGGCCGTTCCGTCCCGCTTGACGCCCATGTTGGCTTTCGGTACCGCTTTGACGATGGGCGGGGCCAGCGCTGTGGCGGTGGTGCGGATGCATCTTTTGGAACGTTTGCCGATGGTTCCTGGCGCCGAGGGTGCGATGGTGCTGTTGCCGTTGGGTGTGTTCGTGCCCGTGGTGATGGTGTTGTTGGCGCCGTTGTTCGTGGGAACGCGGTGGAGGGGCCGTGAGAAGGGCGAGGTCAGTGAGGAGGAGTACTTCGAGGGCCTGTATGGGCAGGATCCTTCGGAGGATGGGCCCAAGCACCGGTATTGACCGGTGGGGCCTGGGCGGTCCCGGGTCTGGTTCCTGTGCCGGGGCCGGGCCCGGGACCGTGGTGTTTCAGTGCCGCCAGGTGGGGCCCCAGGAGTGGCTGCGTGAGACTTCCGGGGGCAGGGGCGGCAGTCCCAGGGCGGGGTGGGGGCGGCGCCGGCCCTGAGTGGGGGCGGCGGGTTGGGCGAGGGGCGCGGACCCGGACCCGGGGCCGGTGTCCGCGGTGGTCTCGGGTGCAGGTTGCGGCGTGCTCTCGGGCGCGGGATGGGCCGTTGCGGGCCGTGCGGGGGGTGTGCTCAGGTCGGCGGTGGTGAGCGGTTCGGGCAGGGGCGCCTGCTCCGGCTCCTGGTGGGGCAGGGCGGGTTCGGCCGGGGCGATGTGTTTCCACCACAGTTGGGTTTCTGCGTGGTCCAGTTCGCTGTCCACGACCAGCCAGCCGTGGACGTGGCGGTGGCGGCGTCCGGCGTTCCAGGAGCGCGGGTAGGGCTGGGGGTCCAGGATCAGGACGCGTTCGCCTTCGACGGTGGGGATCTCGGCGGGCATGCCTTCGTTCCAGACCCAGGTGCCGTCGTGGGCGAGAAGGTTCCACCAGCCCCAGACGGTTCGTGCGTCGGGGTCGGTGGGGCCGTCGCGGAAGGAGGCGACCCAGCGGGGGTCGGGTTCTGGGCCGCTGAGGCCTTGGCGGTTCGGGCCGATGAGGGCGTGGGCGAGCAGGGTGTGGAGTTGGAAGTTGTCGCCGATGCCGTCGAAGAGGACGCGGAAGGCGCGGCCGGTGGTGCGGTGCAGGACCAGGGCGGAGGTGGCTTCGCTCATGCGCAGGAGGGCGCGGATGTCGTCGAAGTCGGCCAGGTGGGGGCTGAGTTGGTTGGCCAGGGCCATGAGGTTGGCGTGCAGGGCGGGGGTGCGGCGCAGGTGGGCGCGGACGCTGGGTTCGCTGAGCATGGTGCGTGCGGCCAGGGTGTGGCGGCCCAGGGTCCACCAGCTCATGGTGGCGGTGGGGGCGGTGTGGGGGCCCAGGTGGGTGGCGACGCGGGTTTCGGCGTCGGCGGTGGTGTGGTCGGGTGCGGGTGGGGTGTCCTCGCCGGTGTGGTTCCAGGCGTGGAGGAAGGTGAGGGCGTCTTGGCCGACGGTGTGTAGTAGGTGGAGGATGTGGGGGCCGGTGGGGCCGGGGTCGGTGCCGAGTTCGACGAGGGCGCCTGCCAGGACGGACAGGTCGGCGGTGATGCCGGGGGCCAGGTGTGTGGTTCGGAGCAGGGTGGTGAGGGCTTCGAGGGCGAGTTCGCGTTCGTTGGTGGGTACGTGGGCGGCTTGGGTGTGGACGCGGTGGAGGGCGTCTGGGAAGTGGTGGGGGTCTGCTGCGGCTGAGGCGTCGATGAGTTGTTGGAATGCGGTGCGGAATTGTTCGACCATACGTCCGTCCCCTTTCTCCCCTTACTAACTTAATGTGTCGCTGGGGTGGGTTCGCCCGGTCTGTTGGTGGGGGTCACAGGCCCAGGCGGGTGACGGCGTTGTCTTCGAGGGGGTCGGCGGTGCGGATGTAGTCGTGGACGGTGCGGGGGTTGGTCCAGCGGCCTTGGCGCATGATTTCGCGGTCGCCTGCTCCGCCGAGGGCGGCTTGGGTGGCGAAGCCGGCGCGTAGGGAGTGGCCGCCGAAGTCGGCGGGGTCCAGGCCGGCGCGTGCGGCGTAGCGTTTGACGAGTTCGGTGACGGCGCGGCCGGACATGGGGCGGGTGCCGATGCGGCCGTGGCGGTCGATGGTGGGTAGGAGGGGTGTGTTGGGTGGGAGTTGGGGTGGGTGGGTGAGCAGGGTGTGGCAGTGGTGTGTGGTGGGTGGGGGTGGTGTGGGGGCGGTGTGTTGCAGGTGGGTGCGCAAGGTGTGGTGGCCGTGGGTGTGGTGCAGGGCCAGGAGGTTGGTCCAGTCGGTGTAGGCGCACAGGCAGCAGGTGTGGGGGTGGCGTCCGCGTGGGAGGGCGACCTGGTGGCCGCGTTGTCCTTCTTGGTCGGTTTTGGTGGCGCCCAGTTCGATGAGGAGGGTGGGGTGGCCGGTGGTGGGGTCGGTGCGCAGGTGCGCATCGGCCAGGTGCAGGTCGGCCAGTTCGCTGCGTCGTAGGGCGCCGGCGAAGCCGGTGAGTAGGAGGAGGGCGTCGCGTCTGCGTGCCACTCCCCCGGGCCATCCGTCGGTGGGGCGTTGGGTGAGCAGGTGTTCCAGGGTGTGCAGCAGCAGGGGGTTCTTGCGTTGGGGGCGGGTGCGGCGGGTGCGTCGGATGCCGCGCAGGGTGGTGCGTACCACGTCGGTGCGGGTGGGTGAGGCCAGGCCGTGGGCGGCGTGGACGGCGGCGATGGCGGCGGCGCGTCGTTGGAGGGTGGAGGTGGCCAGGGCCCAGGTTCCGGTGGTGGTGCGGGTGTGGGCGCAGGCGGCGAGGTAGACGGCGACGTCGACGGGGTCGGCGGGCAGGCTCTGGCGGTGTTCGGCCAGGCACCAGGTGGTGAAGTGGCTCCAGTCGGTGCGGTAGGCGCGCAGGGTGTTGGGTGATTGGGCCTGGGTGAGGTAGTGGCCCAGGATGTGGGCTTGTTCGGTGTCGAAGCGTTCGCGGACGGCTTGGAGGGCGTCGGGGTCGACCAGGACGCTGTGGGTGGCTTTGTGCAGGCGTTGGGCCACGGGGGCGGGCAGGGCGTGCTCGTCGTGGTGGTCGTTGGTGTCCTGGGGTGGGTGCATGTGGGTTCTTTTCGCCTTCAGGGGCCGCTGAAGTGGGCGGTCAGGGCTTGCCAGAGTTCTGCTGGTGGCATGAGCAGGAACAGGGGCAGGGCTGTGGCGGCCAGGGCGGCGGCGAAGCCGAAGAAGGCGATCTTGCGGCGTAGGAGTGCGGCCAGGATCGTGGCGAGCAGGGGTATGGCCAGGGCCAGGACCAGGACCCAGATCAGGGCGGTGCCCAGGGCGCTGAGGTGGTCGCCGGGCAGGGGCGTGCTGGGGTCGGCGTGGGTGCTGGCGAGGGTTTGCTGCACGTCCATGAAGGTGAAGAGCAGGTGGGCCAGTGCCAGGGGGGTGCCCAGGGCCCACAGCAGGGCCAGGACCAGCCACAGGGCTGTGATGCGCCGGTCGGGCGGGTCGGGTACGAGAACGGGTTCGCGGTTGGGGCGCCGGGCCGGTTCTGTGGCGGTGCTGGTGTCGTGGCTGTGTGTGGGCGGCTCGTGTTGGTGGCGTTTGCGTTTCTTGGGTGACACGCCGGGGAGCTTACCCGCCCAGGGAGAGCAGGTGGATGGCCGACACGAACACGATGGGCCAGGCCAGCAGGGCCAGGCACCACAGGGCGGCTTTGCGGTCGCCGGCGACGGTGGCGACGGCGGCGCCGAGGAAGGGCAGGCCGACGGCGGCGCCGAAGGCGATGGTGAACCATTCGGCGGCTGAGCCGGCGTGGGCGGTGGCTTGCAGGCCCATGAGGTAGCCGGCTGGGCCCAGGATCAGGGCCAGGGTGGCCAGGATGGCCAGGACGATGCGGATTCCGGTGGGGTGGCGGGTGTTGTGGCCACCGCCGGTGGTGGAGGGACGGTCAGACACGGGGGCCGTGGTGCCTTTCGGGTTCTGCGGCGCGGGCCATGGCGGCTGGGTTGGTGTGGGCGCCCCTTTTGCGGGTGGGGCTCGGGTGGGTGCCCCGGTGCTGGTGGGGCAGGTGGTGGCGCCTTGTGTGACCAACGTACTCCACGCGGGTCGGTGCCCGAAACCGGGTGGTGGTGGGGCTTTTTCTGGTGGTGGTGCGGGTGTGTGGGGCTCGGTGGGCGGGGTGGGGGGGTTATTGGAGGACTTGCCATTGGACGGTGCCCACGCCGGCTCCGGTGCCGATGACTTGGTCGAAGGCGGCGGTGGACAGGTCCAGGCAGCGGCCGTCGATGTAGGGGCCGCGGTCGTTGATGCGTACGGTCGCGGATCGGCCGTTGGTGGGGTTGGTGACTTCGACCTTGGTGTCGAAGGGCAGGGTTTTGTGGGCGGCGGTCATGGCGTGGGTGTCGAAGGTTTCGCCGTTGGCGGTGGTGGAGCCGTGGAAGCCGTCGCCGTAGAAGGAGGCTTGGCAGGTGCCGCCTTCTCCGGTGGGTTGCGCCGAGGAGTCGGAGGGATCGGGGGTGTGGTTGTCCTGGGTCTGGGAGGGATTGTGGGTGGGTTCGTCCTCTTCGGTGATGGCCTGGCCCTGGGAGGAGGAGGTGGCGTTGTGCTCTGTGCGCTCGCCGGAGGCCTGGGGGTGCTCTCCCCCGGTCTCGTCCTCGTCCTGGCCGGAGGGCTGCAGGGGGTCGGTGGCCGCTTCGGGGACGGTGGCGGCCTGGGTGGCGTCCTCGGGGCCGGTGTCGGTGGCGATGACCGCGGCGGTGGCGGCCACCAGCAGGGTCGCGCTCAGGGCCGAGCCCAAGAACAGTGCGCGCCTCTTGCGGTGGCGGGTGGCTGCGCGGCGCGGGCCCAGGGTGGTGGCCTCGTCCTGGCCGGAGTCGGGTTGGTGTGTGCCCATCAGGTGTGTCCTTCGAACGGGAACAGGGTGAGCGGTGTGCCCTGGTGGCCGTGGGCCGTGCCGTGGGCGTGTGCCCCCTGGTGGTCGGTCCGGGTCCCGGGAGGTGGCGTCGGGGCCGGGTGGGCAAGGGCGACCTGGGTGAACAAGGGGTGCGTGTGGGCGCTTGAGGAGGACTCTTGCGGGGTCCGAGCGCTGAGCCTATGAGTAACGCGGGGGTAACGTTACCGGAAAGGCGGGGTTTGTGGAACTTCTCACCGGGTCTCGCGCGGGCGGGGTGGCTCGGGTTCATGACCTGCGGGAACAGGTTGGTGCGTGCGTGGGTCAGGGGTGTTCCGGCCGGCTCGTGGGGGCGCGGTGCAGGCCTGTCCGGGGCGGTGGGCCGGGGCGCGCATGAGGCGCGTGGGGGCGGGAAGGGTGGGCGCCCCCACGCTTCCTACCGCTCGGTAACATAGGGGTATGAGCCTGCACGACACCTGCCACGAGTACCGCTTCGACCGCGACACCGCGGTGCAGGAGCGCGCCGAGGGTGAGTTCACCGCCACCCTCACCGATGCTTGGAGGACCTTCACCACCCATCCCAACGGCGGCTATGTGCTGGGCGCGGCCCTGTCCGGGCTGGACCGGCAGCTGCCTCACCCCGATCCTTTGGTGGTCTCGGCCTTCTTCCTGCGTCCGGCCGCCCCGGGTGGGGCCGTGGTGCGTACCGAGGTGGTGCGCCAGGGGCGGCGTACGGCCACGGGCCAGGTGGTGTTGGAGCAGGGCGGTAAGGAGGTCGTGCGTGCCGGGGCCACCTATGGCGACCTCTCCCCCGATCCCCAGGCGCGGGTGTTGAGTCTGGACCGGCCCCCGCAGTTGCCCGATCCCGAGCAGTGCCTGGTTCCGGCCGAGTTCGAGGCGCCCCGGGAGCTGACGATCGCTTCGAGTGTGCAGTACCGGTACGCGCAGCGGCCCGGCTGGTTGGACGGTGAGGTCGGGGGGTGTCCCCATGCGGAGTTCTGGATGCGTTTTGCCGATGGGCGTCCGGCCGATACCCGCTCTCTGGTCTCGATGGTGGATTTCGCTGCGCCGGCGGTGTTGGAGGTCGGTGAGTTCTCCACGGTGACGGTGGAGTTGACTGTGCACGTGCGAGCGCGTCCGGTGGCGGGGTGGTTGGCCTGCCGGGTCTTCACCAAGCATGTGGGCGGTGGGTTGCACGAGGAGGACATGGAGATCTGGGACCGCTCGGGTGTGCTGGTGGCCCAGGCCCGTCAGTTGGCGATGTTGGTGTGAGGGGGTGGGGGCCGGTGGCCCCCTCTTTTTTGTGGCCTCTTCCTCACACGAGGGCGCGGAAGTGGGTGGTCAGGCGGTGCTCGTCGTCGAGCAGGTGGAAGGCCACGCCGGGGGGCTGGTCCATGGCGGCGGTGTGTTCGCTGTCCCAGGGCATGGGGGCGCTGCGGATCAGGGCGGGGGCCAGCAGCAGGGGGCGTCCGGCGAAGGTGGTGGCGCCGCCGGTGTGGGCGTGGCCGACCAGGATGCCGGCTACGCGGGGGTGGGCGCGTAGGAGTCCGGCCAGGTCTTGGGCGTTGTCCAGGCGCAGGTGGTCGGCCAGGGGGTGGTGCACGCGTGCGGGTGGGTGGTGGAGGGCGAGCAGGGCGGGGGTGTTCTCGGGCAGTTCCTGCAGGGTGTGGTTGATCCACATCAGGGTGGAGGGTCGTAGGTGTCCGCCTTCGCGTCCGGGGGTGGTGGAGTCGCATACCAGGACGGCGGTGCCGTTGAGGTGGTGGAGTTGGTTGAGGGGGCCGGTGGTGGGGGCCAGGCCGAGCAGGTGTTGTCTCAGGGCGGCGCGGTCGTCGTGGCTTCCGGGGCAGGTCAGGACGGGAAAGGGCAGGTCGAGCAGGTGGGCGGCCTGGTGGTATCGGGCGGTGGCGGGGGTGTGGGCCACGTCTCCGGTGACCAGGAGGGCGTCGGGGCGGCGGGAGAGTTGGGTGAGGTGGTTCAGGGCGTGGGTGGCGCGTTCGGTGGCGCGTGTGCCTTCGTCCAGGTGCAGGTCGCTGATGTGGGCGAGTAGAAGTGTCATCGGGGTTTTCCTTCGCCGGTGGGTGGGTTGCCGGTTTGGTGGTTGAACTGGTCTTTTCCGCCAGAACGTTATGGGGGGCTCTGGGTGTGGGCAACCGGGGCGGCGAGGGGGTGGGTGTGTTGTTGTGGTCGCTGTGTGCTGGGTTTTTCTTCAGGTGCGGGTGCGTTGGCGTGGCCGGGTGAGCGGGCTGTGGCGGGGTGAGAGCAGGTAGGCCAGGGTGAAGGCGCCGGATTGGGTCAGCACGATGGTGGCGCCGGTGGGGGTGTTGAGGTGGAAGCTGGTCAGTACGCCCAGCAGGGCGGCGGTGGTCGCGATGGCCGAGGCGAGGGCGAGCATGGTTTCGAAGCGGTCGGTGAGCAGGCGGGCGGTGGTGCCGGGGATGATGACCATGGCCACGACCAGGATGATGCCGACTGCTTGGAGGGCCACCACGACGGTCAGGGCGAGCAGGCCCAGCAGTAGGGCTTCCAGTCGGCGTGGGTGCAGGCCCAGGGTGTGGGCGTGGACGGGGTCGAAGGCGTACAGGGTCAGGTCGCGGTGTTTGTACCAGAGCAGGGTCAGGGCGAGGGCGGTCAGGGTCAGGACTTGGGCGGTGTCGGTGTTGCTCACGTCCAGGATGTTGCCGAAGAGGATGTCCTCCAGGTCGGTTCGGGTGGGCATGCGGGAGTTCAGTACCAGGCCCAGGGCGAACATGGTGGTGAAGACGACGCCGATGGCGGCGTCTTCTTTGATGCGTGAGGTGCGGTTGACGGTGCCGATGAGGGCGACTGATCCGGTTCCGAAGATCAGGGCGCCCAGGGTGATGGGCAGGCCGAACATGTAGGAGAGGACGACGCCGGGCAGGACGGCGTGGGAGATGGCGTCGGCCATCAGGGACCAGCCCATGAGGGTTATCCAGCAGGAGAGGACGGCGCAGACCAGGCCGGCGGCCACGGCTGTCAGGAGGGCGCGTTGGATGCGGGGGGATTGCAGGGGCAGGGCGAAGAAGTCGGTCAGGGCGGTGAGGGTTTCGTTCATGCTGGGTCTTCTTGGGGGGTGTGGGTGGTGAAGGCTTGCATGAGTAGTTCGGGGCGTAGGACGTGTTCGGGGGTGCCTTGGGCCAGGACGCGGCGTTGGAGTAGCAGGGCTTGGTCGCACAGGGTGGGGACCTGGGTCAGGTCGTGGGTGGAGATGAGCAGGGTGTGGCCTTGGGCGGGGAGGGTGCGTAGTAGGTCGGTGATGGTGGATTCGGAGTGTTTGTCGATGCCGGCGAAGGGTTCGTCCAGGAGCAGGATGGGGGCGTTCTGGGCCAGGGCGCGGGCGAGGAAGGCGCGTTTGCGTTGTCCGCCGGACAGGGCGCCGATCTGGCGGTGGGCGAGTTCGGTGAGTGCGGTGCGGTGCAGGGCTTGGTCGACGGCTTGTCGGTCGGTGGGGCGGGGGTCTCGTCTGGGGCCCATGTGGTTGTAGCGGCCCATCATGACCACGTCGTCCACGCGTAGGGGGAAGGTCCAGTCGACTTGTTCGGCTTGGGGGAGGTAGGCGAGGAGGCCGGCTCGGCGGGCGGCGGTGGGGGTGTGGCCCATGATGCGTGTGCGGCCGTGGTCGGGGCGGGTCAGGCCGAGGATGGTTTTGAACAGGGTGGATTTGCCTGAGCCGTTGGTGCCCAGTAGGCCGCAGACGGTTTGGGGGGGTATGTGCAGGTCGAGGCGGTCCAGGGCCAGGATGTGGCCGTGGTGGACGGTGGTGTCGGTGACGTCGATGGCTGCTGGGTTCATGGGTGTTCCTGTTCTGGGGGTGTGGGTCCTTGGGTGTGGTGGTGCAAAAGGTTCGGGGCGGCCTGCAGGGGGGCGTGGGTGCCGGTGTCCTCGGCCGTGTCGGCCGGGGTGGCGGGCCGGGGCGCGATCCTGGGTATGAAGCGCACCAATCTCTCAAGTTCGCCTCGCCTAACTTTTTATCACGGGCTGGGCGCACAACACATCGGTGGTGGGTGAGCGCGCGCAGCCGGGGGTACGGTCCGGGCCGGGGTGGGCGTGGTGGCCCGCCCTGCTGTGCGCCCGGGCCCTAGACTCCTCGACCATGACCACCACTGAGCCGTTGCAGCGCACCACCCTGGAGTTGCCCGAGGGCCCGCTCAGTGTTCTGAGCGCCGGAGAGCGGGGCAGTCCGGTGGTGTTGCTGGGCGGGGGCGGTTTGGACAACGCCTTGCTCAGTTGGGGGCCCTTGATCGCTGATCTGGCCGCCGATCACCGGGTGGTGGCTCCTGACTGGCCCAAGCAGGGCCGGAGCCGCCCCTGGAACGGTGTGGCCGACCATCCCGGCCTGGTGGAGGTGGTGGAAGCGCTCATGGACCACTTCGGCTTCGAGCGCGCCCATCTGGTGGGGTCCTCCCAGGGCGGGGCTCTGGCTCTGGCTCAGGCCCTTGCTCGTCCCGGCCGGGTGGGGCGGGTGGTGGCCATGGCTCCGGGCGGGGTGAGTTCTTACGCGCCGGGGCTGCACCAGTTGCTGTGGTTGAGTGGGCGCAGCCGTCTGCTCAACACCACGGTGCCCGCGATGTTCAGCCGCAGGCGCTGCCGGGTGGCGGCCATGGCCCGCCGTGTGCTCTTCCACGGTCCCGTGGCCGATTTCGATGAGGTGGTGGAGCAGATCTGGGCGGAGGCGCGCCAGAACGGTGCCGGCCCCTCGGATTGGCAGAAGGCTTCGTTGAACCCGTTCGGGCTGAATGTGGATCTGCGTCCGTACTTGGGGGGTATCGCCTCGCCCGTGTTGTTCCTGCAGGGGGATCGGGACGTGGTCCTCTCGCCCCGGGCCACCATCGCGGCGATGCGCCGGGTGCCGGGGGCGCGGTTGCGTATGTTGCGCGGGCACGGGCATTGGCTGCACCGCCAGTCCCCCGGCCTGGTCAATGCCTTGGTGCGTGATTTCCTGGCTGAGGGTGAGCCCGGGGCCGGTCCCGGTGCTCATGTCGAGAGCGCGGTCTGAGGGTGTTCTGAGCACGGTTGCGCGGCGATGCGCCGGGGGCCGGGGGCGGGGGTGGGGGCGGTATCCTCGTGGTCGATTCCCGCCCTTGCCTTACAGGAGGTACGTGGTGCTCGACACCTGGACCGCGATCGACTTCGAGACCGCCAACAACGACCGTGGCAGTGCGTGCGCGGTGGGGTTGGTGCGGGTCAGTGGCGGGCGTGTGCTCGAGCGTTACAGTTCCCTGATCCGTCCGCCGCGGGCGGTGGATTTCTTCAGTGCCCGCAACACGGCCGTGCACGGCATCACTGCCGCTGATGTGGCCCAGGCCCCCGGTTGGCCGGAGGTGCACCGCGACATCGTCGATTTTTGCGCGGGGAGCCCGCTGGTGGCGCACAACGCCGCCTTCGACATGGGGGTGCTGGTCCGGGCGTGTGCGCACAGCGCCATGGCCCGCCCCGAGTGGGACTATGTGTGCACGTTGGCGTTGTCGCGGCGCACTTGGGGGCAGTTGGCCGACCACAAGCTGCCCACGGTGTGTGCGCACATCGGTCATGTGTTGAGTGCCCACCACCGGGCCGATGCCGATGCCGAGGCGGCTGCGCAGGTGATGTTGGCGGCCATGGCCCACCACGGCACCACCTCTTTGTTGGAGTTGTCCGGGGCCAGTGGGCTGGCCCTGTCGCATCTGCCGGCCGGGGCTGCGGTGGCCGCTCCCGAGGTCGGGCCCGAGGCGGCGCCCGAGTCCGGGTCGGAGCGTTTCGGTCGCTGGCAGAGCCAGGCCCGGGCCGAGCTGCCCCGGGCCGACCCCGAGGCCGATGCGGAGGGTGCCCTGTTCGGGCAGGTGGTGTGCGTCTCCGGTGACCTGGAGTCCATGGACAAGACCGAGGCGTGGAAGCGGGTGGCCGAGGCCGGCGGGCATCCGGCCAAGAACGTCACCAAGAAGACCGGTGTGCTGGTGGCCGGGCGCAACGACCACGGCGGTAAGAGCGCCAAGCAGCGCCAGGCCGAGGCCTATGCTGCCCGGGGCCAGGCGGTGCGGGTCGTGGACGAGGCGCACTTCTTGGCGTTGCTGGGGTTGGGGCGGGCCTGAGCCGGCCCGTCAGTGGTTGTTGTCGGCAAAGCGTAGGAGGGCGCCGTGGTCGGTGCGCTCCTGCTCGGTCAGCTCGGTGAAGGAGGCGTCGGAAGCCACCGCTGAGCGCAGCATCAGGGCGCTGGCCGGGGCGGTGAAGACGTCCTGGTCGGGTTGGCCCAGGTCGGCGCTGTGCTGGGCCACCGGGACGGGTTGGTGCAGGCTTGCGTACAGTTGCTCCTCCTCTTCGCGGTCGGGGCTCAGCAGCAGGGTCTGCACGCGGGCCTCGGTGAGCATGTGTGCGGCCTTTCCGGTTCCTTGCACGGCTTGTTCGTTGGCGAGTTTTTGCTGGTAGTCGGCCAGGGCGCGGGCGTGTTCGTCTGCGATGAAGTCGTTCAGGGCCTGTTCGGCGGCCTGGTGCAGGCGGTCGCGGGCGGCCTGTCCCCCGCGTCCGCCCGCGATGATGCGGATGGGGATGCTCAGTTGGCGCGGGCCCAGGTTCTGGCGCAGGTAGGTGATGGCTTCTTCGTCGCCGCCCACCAGGATGATCTTGGCCTGGACCGCGCGTACGGCTTCGCGTACGTGTTCGGCGAAGGCGGCGGTGTTTTCGCGCCACATCTGTTGGGCGGCGTGTTGGGCGTTGCCGCGTGCGCCCAGTCCGCGGTGTTGTCCTGGGCCGCTGCGGCCGATGGGGCCGTCGAGGTCGTGCATGGTTTGGCCGGTGGGGTTTTCTTGTAGGACGGGGCCTTGGGCGGGTTGGTCGGTGTAGCCCACGATCTCGGCGTTGACCCGGTCCAGGGCGATGAGGACGTAGGGGACGTGGCGTGCGCGGTCCAGGACCAGTGGTAGCGGGTCGGGTACGGGCATCCAGGTGGCGTGGTCGCGTTGGGGTGGAACGGCCAGGGTGTGGGTGTTCAGGAGTTGGCCTCGGGAGGCGAACAGGGATTGGCCGTGGGTGCCGTAGGAGCGTGAGGCGCCTTGGCCCACGGCTTCGTGGAGTGCTTGGAGGGTGGCGTGGTCGGTGCCCAGTTCGGCCAGGTGTTCGCGCAGGTGGCGCCAGCGCAGTTCGATTTCCTTGTCGGAGTCGGTGCTCTGGCGGCTGGTGTCCAGGTGTACCGAGGCCACGGGGGCTTCGGTGCTGTAGAGAGGTCGCAGGAAACCCAGGTCCATGTGTGTGCAGGGCGTGTGTTCCCCCCGCCCTGCTCCACCTCCTTCTTGGGGTCGGCCCTGTCGTCCATCCTCGGGCACTGGGTGCGATGTGGACATAGGTGTGTGCGGGTGAAGGTGGACCTTGTCCAAGGATTTGCTCTGTGCTGACCTGCGCTCCTGCTGGTTGTGCTGGGTCAGGCGGGTGGTTTCGGTGCAGGTGGGGGCGGAGTGTGGCGGGTGTGTATCGAAGTGGTGACGGGTGGCCCGGAGCGGTTGGTGGCCGGGTTGTAGGGGTATCTGCTGTGGGCGGCTGAGGGGAAACCACCTGTTTTGGTGGTCCTCGCCGTGTTTTTCCGAGTAAATGGCCAAGACGATGAAGGACACCGATGTCCACCCAACCCCCGGCAGCTTCTGCCTCGTTGCTGCGTCGATACTTGAACATCGCCCTGATCTGGAAGATGGCCGTGGCCCTGGTGGCGGGCGTGGTGGCGGGTCTGGTGATCAATGCCGCCGGTGTGCAGGAGCGGGCTCTGCCCGTGCTGGATCCGCTCGGTGAGATCTTCCTGAACTTGCTGCAGATGCTGATCTTCCCGCTGATCATCACCACGTTGATCGTGGGGGTGACCTCGATCTCCCCGCAGAGGTTGGGGCGCATCGGGGTGAAAGTTTTCGCGTTCTACCTGCTCACGTCGGCTTTTTCCCTCGTGGTGGGGCTCGGTCTGGCTTTGGCTCTCTCGCCCGGTGCGGGGTTGAGCATGCCCGGCCGGGCCGAGGAAGAGGCCGCTGAGGTGCCCTCGGTGGTCGAGACGCTGGTGGGGATTGTGCCCGCCAACCCTTTCCAGGCGCTGGTTCAGGGCAATGTGCTGGCGATCATGTTCTTGGCGTTGGTCTTCGGTCTGGCGCTGACCTACATGATGAACAGCGAGGACGAGCGCGCCCAGGAGTTGGGGCTGTTCTTGCGCAAGGGCATCGACGCCGCTGCCGACCTGGTTTTTCGGGTGGTGCGTGGTGTGCTGGAGTATGCGCCTGTGGGTGTGTTCGCGCTGATCGCGGCGGTGCTGGCCGATACCGGGGCCGAGGCGATCGGTCCGCTGCTGCAGCTGACCGGTGTGGTCTACGGGTCGGTCGTGTTGATGGTCGTGGTCTATGCGTTGATCCTGTTGCTGTTCCGTGTGCCGTTGGTCCGTTTCTTCGGTGCGGCCAAGGATCCGATGGTGACTGCGTTCGTGACCCGTTCCAGCAGCGGCACCCTGCCGGTGTCCACGGCGGCGGCCCGGCGTATGGGTGTGCGCGAGGGTGTGTACGGGTTCAGTTTGCCGCTGGGTGCGACCGTCAACATGGACGGCACCGCGATCTATGTCGGTGCGGCCACGGTGTTCGTGGCCAATATCGCCGGGCAGAGCCTGAGTGTGGGCGAGTTGGCCACGGTCGTGCTGGTGGGTGTGTTGGCCTCCATCGGTACCGCCGGGGTGCCCGGGGCGGGGCTGGTCATGTTGACGATGGCCACCACGTCGGTGGGTCTGCCCATGGCGCCGGTGGCTCTGGTGGCCGGTATCGACGCGTTGTTGGACATGGCCCGCACCATGTGCAACGTCACCGGTGATTTGGCGGGTACGCGTGTGGTCGCCTCCACCGAGAAGGGGATGTTGCGTGAGAGGGACCGGGAGGATGAGGAGGAGCATGCTCAGCAGCGGCTCTCCTCGCCTGCTTCGGGCAGGGGCCCCGGGGGCGGTTAGCGGTCCTGGGCGAAGGCGGGGGCCGCCCTTGCCCCGGTCCTGTTGAGGTCGGAGGCGGGGGCGGCCCTTGGTGCGTGTGCGCCGGCCCGGGCACAGCAGGAGCAGGCCCACCACGGCGTAGGGCAGCGCGAACAGGGTGAAGAGGGCCGGGTGGGGCCACCGGGCCGCGCGCCCGGCCATCAGGCCGCCGATGGTGAGGAAGGCCCAGACCAGGAACAGGACCGCGGGCACGGTGGCGGTGGGTACGCCGCTGTCGGAGGCCAGCAGGGGGATGTATTCCTCCAGGCTCTGCCAGAAGGCGGTGGCCACGATGAGTAGGAGCAGGGCGGACCTGACCGGGCGGTTGGTGCGGGCCTGGTGCAGGCCGGCGCGAAGGGTGCGGATGTAGCCCGGTTCGGGTTCGGGCTGCTGGTCCTGCGGTGGGTGGCGGTGGGTGGTGCGTTCCTCGGGCAGGGCCGGCCCGGTCAGGGAACCCAGTGCGCACACCGCGATGCTGGCCGTGCCCAGGGCCGTGTAACCGCCCTGGGCCATGACGGGTACGGCCAGCAGGGTGGCGGCGCCGGCCGAGGCCACTGCCAGGGCGCGGGTGGTGCCCATGATGCGGGCGTAGTGGCCGGTGGCGCCGCGGTGGGCCAGTTCGGTGTGGACCAGGGCCTCCAGCGCGCCGCAGGCCAGGGCTCCGCCGGCGCCCCAGAGCACGAACCCGGTGGCGAAGGCGGTGTAGGAGGGGGCCAGGAGCCACAGGGTGAAGGCGGCGCCGGTCAGGAGCGGTGCCAGGGTCAGCAGGTGTCGGCGTGGCAGGAGGTCGGCCCAGGCGCCGGCGGGCACGGCGAGCAGGACGCCGGTCAGGGACCAGATCACGAACAGGGAACTGATCTGGGTGAGCGAGAGCCCGTTCTGTTCGAACAGCAGTGTGTAGACCGGGTACAGGAGCACGAACTCCTGGCACACGGCGTAGGTGTACAGGGGGCGGGTCAGGCGTTGCAGGCGCGCGTGGTGGGTGCGGGTGAACGGGGCGCGCATGGAGGTCTTTCGGGTCGCCGGGCGCGGGTGGTGGCGGGCCCTGGTGGGGGCCCGCGTGCCCGCGGGGTCGACCGACCTCCGGTGGTGGGTCAGCGTCGCTTGTGCATGGCTTCAGGGTAGGGGGAGGTTCGTTCTCGGTGCCAGGCCCTGGTCCTGTGCGGGTGCCGGGGTGGGTGGTTCAGGGGTTTTCGGGGCTGATCCACAGGGCTTGGGCTGCCACCAGTCCCAGTGCTTGGTGGCGTGGCTCGTCCTGGGTGGGGGTGTGCACGGTGATCTCCATGGAGCCGGCGAAGGGTTGGTGGCGTTCCACGCGCAGGTGCATGCCGATGCCCAGGTCGACTTCGGCGAGGTAGCGCAGTAGGTCGGGGTCGGTGTCGTTGACCCGGACGATGGTGCCGGTGGTGCCTTCCTCGGCTTGGGAGAGCAGGAGTGAGGGGCGTTGGACGATGTCGCCTTCGCGGGTGGGGATGGGGTCGCCGTGGGGGTCGACGATGGGTTGGCCCAGGTGGTGGGCTATGCGGTCGACGAATTTGTCGGAGACCACGTGTTCGAGGATTTCGGCTTCGTCGTGGACCTCGTCCCAGGAGTAGCCGAGTTCGGCGACCAGGTAGGTCTCCAGGAGGCGGTGGCGGCGCAGGACCGACAGGGCGGCCTTGGTGCCGGCTTCGGTGAGGTTGACCGTGCCGTAGCGCTGGTGTTGGACCAGGCCGAGTTCGTTGAGTTTGCGCAGCATGCCTGAGACGGAGGAGTTGGACACCGACAGTCGTTCGGCCATGCCGGAGATGGTCACCGGTTTGGTGCCTCTCTCCTGCAGGTCGTAGATGACTTTCACGTAGTCCTCGACCGACGTGGACGGTCGTGTCGGTGCGTTGTCCATGGCCGTAACCGTACCGTGTGCGCGGTGGGGCGGCCCTTTGGTGCGCGGGGCTGTGGCGTGTACGTGGGGGCGGGCCCTGTTGCCGGGTTGGTGCGTGTGTCAGCTGCGGGTGGGGGTGGTTTGGTGGAAGAGGCAGCGCCAGATGCCGTCGGTGCCTTGGCGCCAGAGGCTGCTGCGCAGGGAGCGGTGTTCGGCGGAGCTGGTGGTGAAGGTCAGCTGTACCAGGCCGGGGGCCAGTTCGTGGCCGGTCAGTCCGTGTACGTGGGGGCGGTGCCGCACCGCTCCCCCGCTGTTTTCCCGCGCGAGCAGGTCCAGGATCGCCTCGCGGTCGTAGACGGTCCCGGAGGAGCCGTATTCGGTGAAGTCTTCCTCCAGCAGGGCCCGGGCGCGGGCGGGGTCGGCGCGCAGGTGGGGGTCGAGCAGGTGCAGCTCTGCGGTGATGGCTTCTTGGGTGGCGGTGTTGTGGTCCATGGTCTTCCTTGTGCTCGGGTGCGGGGGCCGTGAGGAGTTCTTGCGGTGCAAGGCCGCTCTGGGGCGGGCCCGGGCGGGGTCGGCTCTGGCCTCTTCCTTGCTTTTGTGCGGGTGTCTTTGCTCGGGGCGGGGGCTCGGGGGCCTCAGGGCGGGGGCGGGCGCATGGTGTTCTGGGGCAAAGGTGTGCCCCCAGGGCCTGTTCTTGGGCCCTGGGGGCGGATCGGGGTGGGTGGGGCGGGGCAGCCTTGCATTTCTTCCAGGGTCTTGCCCTTGGTCTCGGAGACGAATTTCCACACGAAGAGCAGGGAGAGCAGGGCGAAGAGGGCGTAGATCACGTAGGTCAGGCTCAGGTTCCAGTCGCTCATGGCGGGGAAGCTGACGGTGACCAGCCAGTTGGCCAGCCATTGGGTCGCGGTGGCCACGCCCATGGCGGCGGCGCGGATGCGCAGCGGGAACATCTCCCCCAGCAGCACCCACACGACCACGCCCCAGGACAGGGCGAAGAAGAGCACGAAGGAGCTGGCCGCGATCAGGGCGATCACGCCCCAGGCGAAGGGCAGGGCCACGTCCTCGCCCTGGCCGGTGGCGTTGCTGAAGGCCAGCGCGGCGGTGGCCAGGGCCAGGGTCATGCCGGCTGAGCCGATGAGCAGCAGGGGTTTGCGGCCGATGCGGTCCACGAGCACGATCGCGATGAGGGTACCGATGATGTTGACCACGGAGGTGAACAGGCTCAGCAGCAGGGAGCTGCCTTCGTCGATGCCTACCGACTGCCACAGCGAGCTGGAGTAGTAGAAGATGACGTTGATGCCGACCAGTTGTTGGAAGGCGGAGACGCCCATGCCGATCCAGACGATGGGCAGTAGGCCGTAGCGTCCGGCCAGGTCGCCCAGCTTGGGTCGTACTTCTGTGCCCAGGGCGCGGCGGATCTCGCTGATGCGGTCCTGGACGGCGTCGGGGCCCTCGATGCGGGCCAGGACTTGGCGGGCCCGGTCGGTCTGGTTCACGCGGACCAGGTGGCGGGGTGATTCGGGGATGAGGAAGCTCAGTGCGATGTAGGCCAGGGCGGGCAGGGTCTCGATGGCCAGCATCCATTGCCAGGCCTGCAGGGGGCCCAGGGTGTTGGCGGCGCTGCCGTCGGCGATCTGGGCGATGGCGTAGTTGACCAGTTGGGAGGCGGCGATGCCCAGGACGATGGCCAGTTGTTGCAGGGAGGCCAGGCGTCCGCGGTAGGGGGCGGGTGAGACTTCGGCGATGTAGGTGGGGGCGATGACCGAGGCCAGGCCGATGGCCATCCCGCCCAGGATGCGCCAGGCGGTCAGGTCCCAGATGGTGAAGGGCAGGGCGGAGCCGATGGCGCTGAGGAGGAACAGCGTGCCGGCGATGCGCATGACGGGCAGGCGGCCGAGCCGGTCGGCGATCTGGCCGGTCAGGGCTGCGCCCAGGACGCAGCCCAGCAGGGCCGAGGCCACGGTGAAGCCGAGTGTGCCGGGGCCGACGTCGAAGCGGCCTTGGATGGCCTCCACGGCGCCGTTGATGACGGAGCTGTCGTAGCCGAACAGGAACCCGCCCATGGCTGCGGCGGCAGCGATGAGGGTGATGTGGGTCAGGCTCGCCCCTCCGGTGCCGGGGCGCGGGTCCCCGACTGTGTCGGTTGAGCTCATGGTGGTTTCCTTCCCCCAGGGGTGTGGCGCCCGGTGCCCGTGGGGGGTGGGCGGGGTGTGCCGGGCGGTGTGTGTATGGGTGGGCCGGTGTGGGGCCGATATGGCAGGTGGCCGAGGTCGAACCGGCTGCGCAGGACCTTACTACGCATACTTGACCTAAGTCACCCCAGGGGGCGCAATAAGTCACCATAACCCTGTTGTGCTGGGGTTTCTTCGCCTCTGGTCGGGTCATTGCTCCATCTGGCGGCGGACGGCGCAGAACATGCGGGTGCAGACCTGCACGAGTTCGGTTTGTGTTTCCTGTTGGTTCCGGTGCAGCCAGTCGACCAGCAGGTGGTTGAGGGCGCCCACGAGTCCGATGGTGGCCAGGTGCTGGTGGGGGGTGGGGTTGGTGTGTGCGAGCTGTTGCGTCCAGACGTTGGCGGTCAGTTCGGCAAAGCTGCGCAGGACGGTGTGTCTGCGTTCTTCCAGTTCCTGGGACACGCCTACGACCTCGAGCAGGATCAGGCGTGCGCGCCGGGGGTCGCGGGCCAGGTGGTCGATGAACTCCGACAGTGCTCGCTCGGTGATCTGGTCCGTGTCGAGGTCGCCTGTTTGCCGGGTGGCGGTGGTGGTGTTCTCGAGCAGTTGTGCGGCCAGTTCGTCGTAGAGCTGGACCAGGCAGGCGTGGCGGTCGCGGAAGGATTCGTAGAAGTAGCGTTCGGTGAGTCCGGCTCGGCGGCAGAGGTCTTTGACCGAGGTGGCTGTATAGCCCTGGGTGGTGAACAGTTCCAGGGCTGTTTCGAGCAGTGCCTGTCGGCGTCGGCGTGTGCGTTCTGGGGCGTCCAGTCCTGAGTATCGGCTCCTGCTGGGTTGCGTTTGTGCTGTTTTGCCGGTCAAACCTCTTCCCCTGTCCTGTTGGCTGTGGCACGCTGTCCGCGCATCTGACACGTGTGCATGTCAGATTGGAATCCCCGGATCGGAGGACGGGTGTGGGCCGAGTACTGGTGGGCCCTGTCGTGGCCATCACCGGAGGAGCGCGTGGGATCGGACGGGCGGTGGCGGCCCACCTGGCCCGCAGCGGTGCCCGTGTGGCCATCGGCGACCGCGATCTGGAGCAGGCGCGTGCGAGCGCTGGGCAGCTTCCCGGGAAGGTCGAGGCTTTGGGCTGCGATGTCACCGACACCTCCTCCTTCTCGCTCTTCCTGCAGAGTGTGCGCGAGCGCCTGGGCCCGATCGATGTACTGGTCAACAACGCCGGCCTGATGTGGGTGGGCCCCTTCGATCAGGAACCGGAGGAAGCGGCCCGCCGGCAGATCGAGGTCAACCTCCACGGAACGATCCGGGGCGTGAAGTTGGCCGCGCCGGCCATGCGTGAACGCGGCCGCGGCCACATCATCACGATCGCTTCGGCTGCCGCCAGGCTCTCACCTGCGGGTGAATCCACCTACGCGGCCACCAAACACGGGGTGCTCGGCTACCTGAGCGGGGTGCGCTCGGAGCTGCGCGGTAGCGGGGTGCAGCTGTCGGTGGTGCTGCCGGGGGTGGTGCGGACCGAGCTGGCCGCCGGTACCGCCACGGGGGCGGCCCGGCTGCTCACCCCCGAGGAGGTGGCCCGGGCCGTGGCCGGCTTGGTGCGCCGCCCGCGCTTCGAGGTCAGTCTGCCCGCTCATGTGGGGCCCTTGGCCAGGTGGGCCCAGGTCCTGCCTCAGGGGCTGCGTGACTTCCTGCTGCGTCTGGCCGTGCCCGACCAGATCGCCGCGCTGGCCGACAAGAGGGCCCGCCACAGTTATGAGGAGCGCAACCTGACCGGGCCCGAGAGTGCAGGAGAAGAACCATGACCCGGCCCGTGCCTGCCGCGGCCCCACGGCCGATCCCCGAGTTCGGGGGTGTGCACCAGATCTGGCCGCGGCCGGTGGTGCCCGCCCAGAGGCACGGGGGGTGGACCACGGGAGCGCGAGCGCGCCCAAGGGTCGAGGGCCTGTTCAGGGGGCCTGGGTGGGCCGGTCGGGGCGCAGGGGTGCCAGATCCAGGCCGGTGGGCTCGCCCAGGGCCAGTTGGGCGGCGACCTTGCCCTGGAAGGGGCCCAGGGTCAGGCCTTGGGAGTCCAGTCCGGTGGCGATGAGCACCCCCGGCGCATCCTGGAGCGGGCCCAGGAGCTGGTGGCCGTCGTGGGTGGCCGGGCGAAAACCCACCCGGGTCCGGGACAGGCAGGCCTGGCCCAGGCCCGGCATGGTCTGAAGCGCGGTGTCGAGAAGCTGGGACAGCTCGGTGACGGTGGCCTGGTGGGTGAATCCGGCCTCGGGGCGGCGTGTGCCGGAGGTGGCCACGTGGTTGGGGGCGAAGGCGAGCGCGTGGAAGTCGTGGTCGCCGAAGCGCACCCCCGGCCAGGTGCGGGTCTGCTGTCCGGGCAGGGTGAAGTGGGCCATCTGTCCGCGCACGGGAAACAGGGGCAACTGCACGCCCGTCGGGGAGAGCAGCTGGGCCGACCAGGCGCCTGCGGCCACCACCGTCACCGGCGCCCGTAGGTGCTCATCGCCCACCTGCACCCCGCTCACCCGCTGGTTCTCCCACAGCAGGTGGGCCTGGCCGGCGCGCAGGTGCAGGCCGCGTTCCTGGGCGGCCTCGAGCAGGGCGTGGCGGGCCAGGGCGCCGTCCAGGCGGGCCCCGCCCTCGATGTGCACGCCTTGGTCGTGTTCGTTCAGCAGGGGGAAGAGTTCGCGCGCTTGGCCCGGGCCCAGGCGGTGCACGTGCCCCATGGTCTCAAAGCCCTCGCGTCGGGACAGGGAGTCCATCAGCTCGAAGGCCGATCGGGAGCCCTGGGTCTGCACTGACAGGGAGCCGGTGATTTCGTAGCCGGGTGGGTGGCCGTCCTGGTCCAGTTCGTTCATCAGGTGGGGCAGGTGGGTGGCGGCGGCGAGTTTGAAGTCCCAGTCGGCGGGGGTGTCCCGGGGAAAGGGCCAGGGGTGGATGACTCCGGTGCCGGCCTGGGTGGCCTGGCCGGTGTGGTTGGTCTCCACCAGCAGGGTCGCGATGCCTTTCTTGCACAGGTGGTAGGCGGTGCTGGCCCCCACGATGCCGCTGCCGACAACGATCACGTCCATGGGTTGGTGTTGCCCGGGGCCGGGGGGCGCGAACACCTGGGGTCGGTGCTGGGCGTCGACATCTGCGGGTGCGAGGCGCTCCGGGCCCGGGTGAGCTGTCTGGGTGTGCTGGTGCGCGGTGCTGGGCGGGTTCTGCCGGGCGCAGAAGGGCGAACTCTGACCGGTCCGGGCCCGTTCCTGGGGGGAGAGTGTTTCCGACTGGTGGAGGATGTCGTGCTCGTACGCAGTCAGAGCCTGAGCGAACACGTTGACTATGCCTATGCGGCGGTGGCGCACACACCCGCGCGGGTGGTGTGGACCGCGGGTGCCTGCCCGTTGGATGCGCGGGGTGGCACGGTCGCCGTTGGCGATGTGGCCGGGCAGGCCGCACAGGTGATGGACAACCTGGCCACCGCCCTGGCCGATGCGGGGGCGGGACTGGCCGATGTGGTCAGGACCACGGTGTATGTGGCCAGTTCGTGTCAGGAGGATCTGGTGGCGGCCTGGCAGGGGGTGCGGGCCCGTATGGGTGAGCACGATGCGCCCAGCACCCTGTTGGGGGTGGCCGCGCTGGGTTATGAGGACCAGCTCGTGGAGGTCGATGCGGTGGCGGTGCTCGCCGAGTTCTGAGGAGCGGCCCGGTGCGCGGCCACGCGCGCCCGTGTGGCGCACCGGCGTGAGCAGTGGCGGCGCGGGCTGCCGCTGCCGGTGTCGATGAAGATCCGGGCGCACCCGTGGGCCGCGCACACGCCCCCGGGTGGGCGTTGGCGGTCGCTCAGCAGTAGCGCCAGGCACATGCCGGCCGAGGAGGCCGCCCATTCGGCCCAGGGGGCGTCGTCGTGGCTGTCCAGGTGCAGGTGCCAGTGGGTGGTGCCGCCGTGGTCGGTCAGGCGTGGCGGGTGGGCTGTGGCGGTCAACAGGTGGTTGAGGCGTTCGGCGGCCTGTTCTGTGGTGCTCGCGCGCAGCACGTGGCGCAGTTGCGCGGCCGCCCGGTGCAGGCAGCGCAGGTCGGTTCTGCTCAGGTGTGGTTCGCTCTCGCCGTGGGCGCGCAGGACCTCCTCGATCTGGGCGGGGCCCGCATCCTCCTGAGCCAGGGTGTTGAGCAGGTCGGCGGTGCGCTCGGCCACGGACCGGACCGACTGCCCCGAGACCGCATGCCACCGGTGAGTGGTGTCCATGCGGCCATGGTAACGCCTCTTCTGTGTTGAGGCGTTACCTTTTAGTGTCGCGGTCATGCACATGCCCCGTTCCTCGGTGCGGTATCTGATCGGTGCCGCCTGGGCCCGCACCGGTGAGGAGATGTCCGGGCCTGCCCTGCTCTTGCTCGGCTTGAGCGCGACGGGTTCGATCAGTACCGGTTCGACTCTGTGGGCAGCGCTGACTGCGACTTCGGCTCTGGGTGGGCCGCTGGTGGGGTTGGCTCTGGATCGTAGTGCCCGCCCCGCCCGGTTGCTGGCGTGGTTGTTGGCTCTGTACGCGTTCGGTTTGGTGGCGCTCACACTCGTGTTGGGCTCTGCTCTTCCTCTGGGTTGGGCCGTGGCAACGGCGCTGGTCCTGGGGGTGCTGGGGCCGGTGCTCTCGGGTGGATGGACGGCCCAGTTGCCCGCCCTGGTTCGCTCCGATCGGTTGGAGCACATCACGACCTGGGACGCGATGACCTTCGGGGCGGCCGCCCTGATCGGGCCCGCTCTGGCCGCGGCCGTGGCCGCCGGGGCCGGACCGTGGGTGGCGGTGTGGGCTTCGGCGGGGGCTCTGGTGTTGGCGGCTGCTCTGGCCCGTTCCCTGCCCGTGGTGGGCCATGTGAAAGAGCAGGGGCGGGTCGGGGCTCAACTTCTGGCGGGGGCGGCCGTGTGCCTGCGTTCGCCTCCTTTGCTGCGTGCCACCGCGGTCACGTCCCTGTCGCTGGCCGGGACCGGCATGGTTGTGGTGTGTGTGCCGATGCTGGGTGAGCGTTTTCTGGGCGCGGCCGCCCACGGGGCGTGGCTGTTGTCGGTGATGGCGGTGTGCTCGCTTCTGGCCAACCTGGTGCTGTCGCGGCGCACTTGTGCCCCGTCCCCGGGCGCTTTGATCCTGGTGTGCGTACTGGCCCAGGCGGCTGGGACGGCTCTGGTTGCGGTGGCGCCGTCGTGGGTGGGGATGGCCGTGGCCGCGCTGGTGTTGGGCGCGGCCGAGGGCCCGCAGTTGACCGCGTTGTTCTCGGTGCGCCACCGCCATGCTCCCGGGCATTTGCGGGCGCAGGTCTTCACCGTCGGTGCGAGCCTGAAGATCTCGGCTTTCGCCCTGGGGGCCGCTGTAGCGGGCCCGTTGGTCGAGCGCTCTGTGATGCTGTGCTTGGCGGTGGCGGCCGGAGTTCACCTCCTGGCCGCGCTCACGCACGGGGTGCTGTCGTTGCGGCGGCCGGGCTCAGGGGCTGTCACAGGCGTGTGACTTCGGTCAGGTCGACCTGGAGCGGGTAGGGGCGAACCGTGCGCAGACGGTCGTGGTGGATGCCGGTCAGGCCGTAGGCGTGTCCGGCGGGGTCGAGCTCGTAGGTGTAGACCACGGGCAGTCCGTCGATGTTCTCCACCCGCCACATGTACGCGATACCCGCGCCGGCGTACAACGAAGGTTTGCGGTTGCGGTCGCGCTCGGTGGACTCGGGGGAGACGACCTCCACAGCCAGGGCCACGTCCTGGGGTGCGAACGTGGTCTGCTCGTTGTCGATGGAGCAGGCGCGCACCACCATCAGGTTGGGTTCGGGGCGTTGGCGCGGGCCCAAGGTCACAGTCATTTCGCGGCGGACGCGGTAGTGATCGGGGGCGGCCGTGCGCAGAGCCTGAACCAAGTGGTCCAGCACGATGCTGTGGAAGCCCTTCTGAGGACTCACGAGGACGAGGCTCCCGTCGATGAGCTCGGTGTGCGGGGGCAGATCGGGCAGGGTGTCCAAGTCCTGGGATCTGAACCCGTCGACGGGCGGAACCATCCAGTCGGGTACGGGTTGGGCCCCCATGCTCTGCTCCTTGCGCTCGTGTTTCTCGGAGCTCATGGTAGCGACCGCTCTCCTCGGGGGACGGGTGTTGGTTGAACATGCCCGGCGGGTTCGGCGCAGACCGGGCCGGTGATGATCGATCGTTTGTGTGGGGGAACTGCGGGCGTGCGTGCGGGTGATCAACTACGTTGAGGAGTCGTTTGGTTGCGTCTAGTGAGGAAAGTAGGGAGTTCGGTTGCCTGCTCAGATCCGGCCCCCGTGCCCGCAGTTGCGTGGTCTCAGTGTGGAGCCCGAGGTCCGTGCTCTCAGTTCCGGTTACCGCTTGGCCTTGTGGGAGGAGCCTTGGGCTTTGGGGGCCCGGTGTCGCGAACGTGTGCAGGTGTTGTTGCGGTCCTTGGCCGCGCGCGCGTTCGAGGTCGACCATTCCGACTATTGGGATGCGCGTGTGGCGGGCGGGTTCTTCGACCGCATCTCCACTCTGGCCCTGATCCTGGGGCCGGACGGTAGGCCGGTGGGTTGGGGCGGCTACCACCGGCATTGTTTCGCCGGCCGTCGGGCCTTGTATCTGGATGCGGCCGGGGTGGTGCCCGAACACCGCCGGTTCGGGCTCTCGGCCGCTCTGACGTTGCATTTCATGGTCCGGGAGGTCTGGCGTCATCCGCTGGTGAGTACGTATGTGCTGCTGCGCACCCGCCATCCGGCCGTGTATGCGGGGTGGCGCAAGGGCCTGGGTGCGGGCCGTGTCTTTCCCAACGAGTACCGGGCCGTCCCCGCTCAGGTCCGGCGTGTGGCGGAGGAGGCGGCCCACTGGTTGGGGGATGGTCCCAATCTGGAGCCGGAGGAGCTGTTGGTGCGTGATGCCTACAGGATGTTTCAGGGCCAGGTGTATGGGTGTGAGCCGGTGTGCGGGGATGAGCGTATCGATGCCTACTTCACGGACCGGGTCGCGGGCAAGGACGCGCTCATGGTCGTGGCGCGGATGAACGCGCCGTTGTTGGCCGGGGCCCTCGCCTCGCGGTGTGTGCGCGAGCGTGCGCGCGGGTGGGCGGGTGCGCTCAGGTCCGGGGGGTGCTGGTGAGGTGTGCGGGGTCGGGCAGCAGGGTGGCGGTGTCGCGGACCCGGTCCAGGGTCTGGGCCAGGGCTCGGCTGTGGGCCCAGGGCATCACCGGGCTCTGTGTTCGTCCTTGTTGCAGGCACCGGGTGACCTCTTGGCTCTGGTGCGGGTGAGCGCCGTTCTGGGCGGGCCGGTACAGGGGTTGGGGGGCATGGCCCTGGCGGTGCAGTACCGCGTGCTCGGCTCTGTACAGTCCCTGGATCTGGATCTGGCCGGTGGTGCCGGTGATCAGGGCTTGTTGGGTGCTGGGTGTTTGTGAGGCGCAGGAGAGGGTGGCCGTGGCCCCGCCGGCCCCGTGCGCGAGCACCGTGGTGGCGGTGTCCACCATCTGGCCCGGGGCCAGGGGGCGGGTGGCTCCCACCACGGTCAGTTCTCCCAGGTACCAGTGGGTCGGCCGGAGCGGGTGTATGCCTGCGTCGAGCAGGGCTCCGCCGCCTTGTTCGAGGTCGAAGTGGCGGTGTGCGGGGTCGTAGGGGATCTGTAGGTGGTATTGGGCGTGCACCGAGCTGACCTGCCCGATGGCCCCTTGGGCGACGATTCGGTGTACCAGGCGGTGTATCGGAAGGTGGCGCGGGGGTGAGCCTTCCATGAGGAAGCATCCGGCGGCGTGTGCGGTGTGGAGGAGGTGGGTTGTTTGGGAGGCGTTCATGGCCAGGGGTGCCTCGACCAGTACGTGTTTGCCCGCGTGCAGGGCCAGCAGGGTGTGGGGGTGGTGCCAGGGGTGGGGTGTGGCCACGTGGACCACGTCCACGCCGGGGTCGGCGGCCAGGTCGGCGTAGTTGTCGTGGGCCGTCGGCAGGTTCCAGGTGTGGGCGAAGGCGCGGGCGCGCCCGTGTGAGCGTGAGCCCACGGCTGTCAGGTGTGGGCCCAGGGCCCGGGCCAGGGCGTGGGCGCGCCCGCCTGTTCCCATCACGCCCCAGCGGGGGGCGGGGTTCTCCTTTGCCATGGAGGCATCCTGAGAATGGGGCCCTCTAGGGTGGGAGAGGGGTAGATCCTGGGTTTGGTGGCTCGGGGGTCGTACTGTTGCCTCCGAGAGGGGTTGCTGGCCAACCCGTGCGGCACACCGAAGGAGGAGGAATGTCGGAGACGCTCGCCCAGCGACTGGGGGTGCAGGCCGGCGACCGGCTGCTCGTCCTCAATGCCCCTGAGCGTTATGTGCGGTTGCTGGATCCGCCTGCTGAGTTGCACATCGATCTGGGTCCGATCGAGGGTGTGGTCTATGACGACGTGCACTTGTTCACTTTGGATCGGGGCACGGTCGATCGTGAGACGCCGCGGGTGTTGGCGGCGGTGGGTCCGGGCACTCGGTTGTGGGTGTGTTTTCCTCAGCGTGGTGGCACCATCATCACCGATCTGACTGCTCAGAAGGGGTGGGACAGTTTGGTCGATGCGGGTTGGCGCAGTACCGCCCAGGTGCCGATCGATTCGGATTGGGCGGCGTTGCGGTTCGAGCCCGTGCAGGGGTAGGGGCCGCTCACCTCGGGGGGTGGGTGAGTTGCACCGAGCCGCTGACGGTGTCGATGGTGATGCGGGCGCCGGCCTGCGGTGAGGTGGCCACGGCGATTTCTCGGTCGCCGGAGGTGGAGTTGCCGCTGACGTGGTAGTCCTCCTCGGGTATTTGGGCGTTCACGTTGCCGCTGGTGGTGTCCACGGTCAGTGACTGCAGTGGCTGGTTGCTGCGGATGTGGATGCTGCCCGAGACGCTGGAGGCCTGGGCTTCGGTGAAGTCGCCGATGTTCACTTCGCCGCTGGTGGTGGTGGTTTCCACGTTCTGGGCCGTGAAGCCGCTCAGGTCCACCTGGCCGGAGGTGGTGGAGGCTCGGGCCTGTTCGCCCTGGCCGGTGAGTTCGATGTCGCCGCTGACGGTCTGGGCCTGGACCGGGCCTTGTACGTGGGACAGCTGCAGGAGCGCGGAGGTGGATTCGGCCTGTACCGGTCCTTGGTGGTTGCTGATGTGGATCTGGCCGGTGGTGGTGCTGGCCTGCATCTGTCCTTGGAGTCCGTGGGTGTGGATCTGGCCGGTGGTGGTGTGTACTTGTGTATCGCTCTGTTGGGGCAGGGTGATCTCGTAGTCGGCCGCGCAGGTGGTGAAGAACAGGTTCGGTCCGGGGCAGTGGGCTTGTAGCTGCACGCTGTCGCCGGTTTCGTCGATGGTTTCTTCGACGTGGTGCAGGGGGCTGGTGCTCAGGGTGCGTTCGATGTGGATCTGGTCGGTGTCGGCGGTGGTGATTTCGACCGAGCCGCTGGTGCGGTTGTCGATTTCCACCCGTTCCTGGTTCTGGTAGGTGTCGGAGGTCTGCTGGCGGGTGAGGGCGACGTTGCCCAGTACCGACAGGACCGTGGCCGCCACCAGGGCCAGGGCCAGCAGGGCGCCCAGAAGCAGCCACAGGCCCATCCGCGGGCGGCGCGGTACCTTGCTGGAGGAGGCGTAGAGGCCTCGTGCCTTGAATGTCACGGTGTTTGCCTTCCGTGGGGGGTCGTGGTCCTTCAGGTGTTCGTTGTGTGCTCGTTCAGAGATGGTGGGCGCCGCGTAGGAAGTGCAGTACTGCTTGGACGCGGCGGTGCTCGTGTTCGTCCTGGCCCAGGTCGAGTTTGGTGAAGATCGAGCGGATGTGTTTTTCCACGGCGCGTTCGGTGATGGTCAGTTCCGTTGCGATTCCGGCGTTGTTGAGTCCTTGGGCCATGATTTGCAGGACTTCGTTCTCGCGGGGGGTCAGGTTCTGTAGGGCGTGGTCGCGGTTGCGGCTCAGGAGTTGGGTGATCACTTCGGGGTCGATGGCGGCGCCGCCGTCGGCGACTCGGCGCAGGGTGGCCGAGAATTCTTCGATGTGGGCGATGCGGTCCTTGAGCAGGTAGCCGACTTTGGTGGAGCCGGCTCCCAGCAGGTCGGCGGCGTAGCGGCTGACCACGTGTTGGGACAGCAGCAGGACCGCCACCTGGGGGTGTTGGCGGCGGATGTGCACGGCGGCCTCGATGCCTTCCTCGGAGTAGGTGGGTGGCATGCGGATGTCGATCAGGCACAGGTCCGTTTGGGGGTGGGTGGCCACCGATTCCAGGAGGGCTCGGGCATCGCCGACCTGGTCGAGGATGTGCACGCCTGATTCCTGCAGCAGCAGGGCCATGCCTTCGCGCAGCAGGACCGAGTCCTCGGCGATGATCACGCGCGGGCCTTGGGCCGGGGCGGGTTCGTGTTCGCTGGGGCCGTGCATGTTCATGCCTTCCACGGGATGTGTGCGGTCAGGACGGTGCCTCCCTCTTGGGGGGTGGTCACGTTCAGGGTGGCGTCGAGGGCGTCCAGGCGGTCCCAGAGTCCGTACAGGCCGCTTCCCCGGTCGGGGTCGGCTCCCCCGCGGCCGTTGTCGGCCACGCTCACGCGCAGCAGGGCGGGTGTTGGGCCTGTGGCGGGTATGTGTTCGGCGCGCACGGTGACCTGGTCGGCGCGGGCGTGTTTGGCGACGTTGGTCAGTGCTTCGCAGACCACGTAGTAGGCCACCCCTTCGGCTCGTGGGGAGGGGCGTTGGTGCAGGTGCAGGTGCAGCTGGACGGGGACGGGGGCGCGTTCGGCGGCCACGGGCAGGGCCCAGGCCAGGCCGTGGTCGGTCAGGACCTTGGGGTGCAGGCCGCGGGCGACTCGGCGTAGTTCGTCCATGACTTCGTGGGAGGCGTGTTGGGCCTGGGTGATCAGGTCCAGGGCGCTGTCGGGGTCGGTGGCCAGGTGTGCGCGGGCGCGGGTCAGGGTCAGGGTCAGGGCGAGCAGGCGTTGTTGGGCGCCGTCGTGCAGGTCGCGTTCGATGCGGCGGCGTTCGGTTTCGGCGGCGTCGACCATGCGCAGGCGGCTGTTGTGCACGTGTAGTAGGCGGCGGCGTACTCGGGCTTGGGGGGCTTCCAGGAGCAGGGTGCGGTGCAGGTACATTTCCGATGCCACGGCCAGGGGGGCCAGGCGGATGCCGGCCAGGGCGGCCAGGGGTGCGGCCAGCATCAGGGCCAGGGGCCACCACGCCTGGCTTGCGGGGGCGGTCTCGGCCAGGATCACCACCAGGGCCAGGAGGGCTCCGGCGGCGGTGGCGGTGCCGCAGACCACGAGCAGGACGGTGGTTCCGGCCAGCAGGAGGCCGTGCAGGCCGGCCGCGGTGCTGTAGAGGACCATGGACCAGGCGTGTGGGCCGAACAGCAGGCGCCAGGTGCGCAGGGCGGGGCCGGGGGCCGGTAGTGGGTCGGGGGTTTGGGTTTCTACGATGCCGAAGACGGTGTCGAGGCGCTCGCGTTGGATCCGGCAGGCCAGGCGGGCGGTGAGGGTGGCTGCCACGCACAGGAGGGCGGCGTAGATGGGTGTGTGCCAGGTCAGGGGGGTGATGCTCAGTTCCTGGGTCCAGGCGAGCCAGGGGTGGGCGAAGGTGAGTGCCAGTGCGGTGATGGCGGTGGCCAGCATGAGTGCGGGCAGTAGGTAGAACAGCCCCAGCGGTAGGGAGGTCAGCAGGTGCAGGACCTGCACTGCCCGGGTGCGCCAGGCGGGTTCGGGGCCGGGGCGTTGGGGCTCGGCGGCCGGGGTGTGGGGCTGGTGGCTGCTCACACTCTCAAACCTAGGCTCGGGGCCCGGTGTTGATCGATGCCACCAGCACGTGGCTCGGGGGTAGTGCGATCACCACCGCGGGCGGGGGCGGGCCGGGCCTGGTGAGCGAAGGAGGGGTGGAGCGCGGTGGGTGAGGACGTGGCGGTGGGGCCGGTGTTGGAGCGGGTGGGGCGCATCAACATGATGTTCGCCCTGGAGCAGGCGGCGTGCGCGCCGGGTCGGCGCCGTTTGGACGGAGCGGGTCTGGGTGTGGCGGTGGTGGCTGGGGAGGTCGAGCGCACCCGCGCCCGGTTGGCCCTGTTGTCGGGCACCGGCGTGGAGCGGGTGGAGTGGCGGGTGGCTGCTTCGCTGTTGCATCAGGGTCTGGCTTCTCGGGTGCTCTCACCGGTGGTGGCCGCGGCCCTGTGCCACGGGGTGGGTATCGAGGCGCACCGGTTGCATTGGGATCCCGAGCGCACCGGCGGGTCGATCGCTTTGGCTACTGATCAGGGCCGTGCTGTCCGCGTGCCTGAGGGGAGCCGGGTTCTGGGCGGGGCCGCGGACTGGGTGGGGCGCACGGTCCTGGACCCCGAGCAGGGGGTGTTGGGGCGTGTGGAGGCTGCTCTGGCCGGGGCGGGGCGTGTCTCACCACGGTTGTTGCGCGGCAATGCGGCCTCGGCTCTGGTGGGGGCGGTGGGTGCGTTGGGCGCCGGGATGCCTGGGTGGGGGCGGGCGGGCCGAGAGTTGGCGGGGGAGTTGTTGGCCCGCCCGGGCCTGGAGCTGTCGGGTTCTTGCACCGGCCCGGCGGGGCAGGAGCGGTTCGTCCGGACCACGTGTTGCCTGTATTACCGGTTGGGTGGGGGCGGGCTGTGCGGGGACTGCGCTCTGGGGTGAACAACCCGCCCCGGGCGGCTCAGGCGTGTACGTGGGCGAGGAAGTCCAGTAGGGCCTCGTTGACGTGCTCGGGGCGTTCCTGCTGGGTCCAGTGCCCGCATCCGGCCAGGGTGTGTTGGGCGTGCAGCTGGGGGGCGATCAGGTGCAGGGACTGGCGCAGTTCGGCGATCCCGTGCAGGGAGGTGACCATGTCCAGGTCCCCGACCATGTAGAGGGCCGGCACGTCGATGGTGCGTCCGGCGAAGGGGGACATCAGGTGCTGGTTGCGTTCGATGTTGCGGTACCAGTTCAGCGGCCCGGTGAAGGCCCGCTCGCCGTGGTGGGCGTAGTCGCGGGCGAAGGTCTCGATGTCCTCGGTGTCCAGCCATGGGGGCAGGGACTGGGGTTCGGGCATCGTGTCCAGCACCTGCTTGTCCTGGGGTATCACCCACGGTGCCGGTTCCTTCAGGCCCGGGGCGTCGCCGGAGGCGCCCACGAGGAAGCGGCGCAGGGTGGCGGCCGGGTCGGCGGCCAGTTCGGCATCGACCACCCCGGGTTCTTGGAAGCGGATCTGGTAGAACCCTTCGCCGTAGAGGCGGCGGGTGAGCGAGGGCGGGGGCATGAAGGCGGGCGGGGAGGGCGGCACGCTCAGTCCGGCCACGGCGCGGACCATGTCCGGGCGCATCAGGGCCGCGGCCCAGGCCACGGGGGCGCCCCAGTCGTGGCCCACGACGGTTGCTTGTTCGTGGCCCAGGGCCTTGATGAGGCCGATGAGGTCGCCGACCAGGTGGGGCAGGGTGTAGTCCTGGATGTTTTCTGGGCTGTGGCTGGAGCCGTAGCCGCGCTGGTCGGGGGCCACGACCCGGTAGCCGGCCCGGGCCAGGGCGGTGAACTGGTGGCGCCAGGAGTACCAGCTCTCGGGGAAGCCGTGCAGGAGCACCACCAGGGGGCCGCTGCCTTGTTGGGCCACGTGCAGGGTGGTGGTGCCTGTGTCGATGTGGGTGTGGGTGAGGTGGCTCCTCTGGCCGGTTGCCAACGAATCGTCCTTTCGGCGGCGGTGGTGCCCGGGCCGGCCGGGCTCGTGTGTTCGAGCTCGGGGCCGCGGGCGCGGGTGGGTGGTACCGGGCGACAAACACCCTGTGTTTCTCGCATGCAGAGACGGCGGTCTTACCTGAAGAGATGGTGCTGTTAGGGTCGCTTTGCTCGCACGATCACGCAGAAGGGCGGACCATGGCCCGCTACACCCATGGGCAGCATCCCACCGTCACCGATTCCTACCGCTGGCGCAACGCGGCCAACTCCGCGGCCTATGCTTTGGCCGAGTTCACTCCGGGCCGGCGGGTCCTGGACGTGGGGTGCGGGCCGGGCAGTATCACTGTCGATGTGGCTGCGCGGGTGGCCCCGGGGCGGGTCATGGCCCTGGACTCTTCTGCTTCGGCGGTGGAGCTGGCCCGTCAGAGCGCGGCCGAGGCGGGGGTCGACAACATCGATTTCCTGGTCGGTGACGTGCATGCGCTGGATCTGGAAGATGGCATGTTCGACGTGGTCCATGCCCACCAGGTGTTGCAGCACGTGGGTGATCCGGTGGCTGCCTTGTCCGAGATGGGCCGCCTGGCCCGCCCTGGTGGGGTGGTGGCGGCCTGCGACTCCGATTATTCGGGCATGTACTGGTATCCGCTTCTGCCCGAGTTGGAGGCGTGGATGGCACTGCACCAGAGCCTGGCCCGGCGCAACGGGGGCGAGCCCGATGCGGGCCGGCGCATGCTCGCCTGGGCCCGTGCGGCCGGGTTCGCCGACCCCACCTACGTGGTCGAGTCCTGGAACCATTCGAGTCCTGGGCGCCGTACCTGGTGGGGGCAGATGTGGGCCCGGCGCATCCTGGACTCGGACACCGCCCGCCAGGCCCTGGAGGAGGGGTTGGCCACGCGCCAGGAGTTGGAGGAGATCTCGGCGGGGTGGTTGCGCTGGAGCCAGGATCCCGACGGGGTGTTCGTGGTTGCGCGCGGGGCTCTGCTGTGCCGGGTGTGAGGGGCCCGGGGGGCGGATGTGGAGGGGCCGGGGCGGGCGGGTAGGGCTCCACCACACCTCGGGGCGTGTTTGACAGGGCGCTCGGAGGCGAGGTCGCCCACGCGCGGGAGGAAGTCCATGTCCGAGCTGCCGATCGGTTACTGGCTCAAGCATCTGGACCGGCTCATCGAGAGTGATTTCGATCGGATCCTGGCTGCTGAGTCGCTGGGCCGGCGCCATTGGCAGGTGCTGCACTCGCTGCACGGGGGTTCGGCCACGGTGGATGAGCTGGATGATCGTCTGGCCCCGTTCCTGCAGGAGCAGGAGCAGACCGTGGCCCCGGTGGTAGAGCAGCTGCGCGCGCGCCGCTGGGTGCAGGGCCAGGGCTCGTTGTCGGTGACCGAGGCCGGGGGGCGGGTGCACCAAGAGCTCTTCGAACGGATCCAGCAGTCGCAGCGGCGCTTGAGCGAGGGCGTCAGTGAGCGCGATTACCGGGCGGCGGTGCAGGTGTTGGAGCAGATGTCGGCCAACCTGGAGAACGGGTGAAGGCACCCGGGCCGGCGCCCGGGCTCAGGCGATGGGTTGCAGTTCTTTGGTCAGTTCCACAAAGGCCAGGTCCTGGCGTTGGGGTTCGCCGAAGGCGGCATCGCCGTAGGGGAAGGGTTCGGTGCGTCCGGTGCTGGTGTAGCCGCGGCGTTCGTACCAGGCGATGAGTTCGGTGCGCTGCTTGATGACCTTCATCCGCATCAGGCGTGAGCGCCACAGGCGTGCGGCGGTGTATTCGGCCTCTGCCAGTACGCGCCTGCCCAGGCCCATGCCCTGGGAGCGGGGGCAGACCGAGAACATGCCGAAGTAGGTGCCGTTGACCCCGCGCTGGAGTTCGCAGCAGGCGACCAGGGCCCGGTCGGACTCGGCCAGCAGGATGGTGGTGTCGGGGCGTTGGATCAGGGCGCCTACGGCCTCGGCGTCGATGCGTTGGCCGCTGAGCAGGTCGGCCTCGGTGGTCCAGCCCTGGCGGGAGCTCTCGCCCCGGTAGCAGGAGTTGACCAGTTCGGCCAGGGCGCCGGCGTCGGTTTCGGTGGCGGCGCGGTAGCTCAGCTCTGGTTGGCTCTGGCCGGTGTCGGTGGTGGTCAAAGGGCTCCCCTCCCCTCGCACGTCGCTGGCCACAGTACCGCCCTGGTGGGGCGGCTCGTACGCAGGGCCGTGCAGGGGTGGGGCCGGGTCGGGGTGCCACTCCCCTATTGACCTGAACAAAGGTTGAGGTTCTACGTTCGTGGCGACGACACCGCACGAGCCACGGAAGAGGGCCCATGAGTATGGAGATGGCCGCGTGGAGCGCCATGTACCACGCCACGCACGCCGAGCAGGACCGTCGCCCCTTCTCGGCGGCCACGCTCAGACGCATCGGTGCCTTCGCCCGTCCCTACGCTCGGCCTTTGGTGTTGTTCTTGGCCTTGAGCGTGCTCACCGCAGCTCTGGCGGTGGCCTCTCCCCTGCTGGCCGGGCAGGTGGTCGAGGTCATCGTGGGCGGCGGGCCCCTGCGCACGGTGGTGGCCATCGCCGCCCTGATCGCCGCCGTGGCCCTGGCCGAGGCCGGTCTGGGGCTGGGGGTGCGCCTGCTCTCGGCCCGGGTGGGTGAGGGGTTGATCGTGGATCTGCGCACCAGCGTCTACGACCACGTCCAGCGCATGCCGGTGGCGTTTTTCACCCGTACCCGCACCGGCGCTCTGGTCAGCCGCCTCAACAACGACGTCATCGGGGCCCAACGCGCTTTCAGTGACGTGCTCTCGAACATCATGAGCAACGTCGTCACCTTGTTGTTGGCGCTGGGGGTGATGCTGGTCCTGTCCTGGCAGATCACCCTGATCACCCTGGTGCTGTTGCCGCTGTTCGTGCTGCCGGCCCGCCGTATGGGTGCGCGTCTGGCGCGGATCGAACGCGAACGCACCGTGCACAACGCCGCCATGGGCACCCAGATGAGCGAGCGTTTCTCCGCGCCCGGTGCCACCCTGATCAAGCTCTGGGGCCGCCCCGGGGCCGAGTCGGCCGAGTTCGCCCGCCGCGCCGAGAGGGTGGGCCGGATCGGTGTGCGCACGGCCATGGTCCAGGAGGTCTTCTTCACCGCCCTGACGCTGGTCTCGGCGCTGGCGCTGGCGCTGGTCTACGGGTTGGGTGGTTTCTACGCGCTCTCGGGGGGTCTGCAGGCGGGCACGGTGGTGTCCATGGGCATGCTGCTGACCCGGTTGTATGCGCCCCTGACCGAGCTGGCCGGGGCGCGGGTGCAGATCATGAGCGCCCTGGTCAGCTTCAGCCGGGTCTTTGAGGTCCTTGATCTGCATCCCCTGGTCGCTGAGAAGGAGCAGGCCCGCGCCCTGCCCGAGGGGCCCCTGTCGTTGGAGTTGGAGCAGGTGGATTTCACCTATCCCGGTGCCGAGCAGGTCTCCTTGGCCTCGCTGGAGGATGTGGCCACCTTGGATGCCACTCGTTCTGCTCAAGTGTTGGACCAGGTCTCCTTCACCGTGGAGCCCGGGCAGATGGTGGCGCTGGTGGGTTCTTCGGGGGCGGGCAAGTCCACCATCGCCGCGCTGGTCCCGCGCCTGTACGACCCTGATGCCGGGACCGTGCGCCTGGGCGGGCACGACGTGCGTGATCTGACCTTTGCCACGTTGCGTTCGAAGGTGGCCATGGTTACCCAGGACGGCCATCTGCTGCACGAGAGCATCCGCGCCAATCTGGCCCTTGCCGCGCCCGGTGCCAGTGATGAGCAGATCTGGCGGGCGTTGGAGCGTGCCCGTCTGGGTGGGTTGGTGGCCGGTTTGCCTCAGGGGTTGGACACGGTGGTGGGTGAGCGGGGGTATCGCTTCTCCGGGGGTGAGCGCCAGCGGTTGACCATCGCCCGGCTGCTGTTGGCCGAGCCGCAGGTGGTGGTCCTGGACGAGGCCACTTCGGCGTTGGACTCCACTTCCGAGGTGGCGGTGCAGCAGGCTCTGGGTGAGGCGCTTTCCGGGCGCACCTCGCTGGTGATCGCCCACCGCCTGTCCACGATCCGGGCTGCTGATGCCATCTGCGTGGTGGAGCAGGGCCGCATCCTCGAGCGCGGCACCCACGCCGAGCTTCTGGCCCGCGGTGGGCGCTATGCCCAGCTGTATCGCACCCAGTTCTCAGAGGAGGAGCCTGTGGAGGCCGGTCTCTGAGCAAGACCGGGCCCAGGCGTGTGCGGGCACACCTGGGCCCGCCCCGGTCCCGTCGGCGGCGCCACGCCACGGGACCGGGCCTTGCCCCGGTGGTGACATCCTGGAAGGTATGCAGGCCGCGAGCGAACAGATCACGCACCTGGCCGAGGTCTGGGCCCATGGTTGGGCCCTGGCCCGCGATGTCGGGGCTCCCACGCGTTCGGGGCAGGCCCACCGTTTGGAGGTGGGTCTGCCCCAGCACCGTGTGCGCTATGTGGTGGCCTCGGCCCGGGTCCTGGCCTGGCACGTGCCCGCTTGGAGGGGACCGGGCACGGTCGTGAAGGTCTTCGGTCCGCGCCCGGAGGCGGTGGCGGCGTTGGGGCCCGGGTGGCGGGTGGGCCGGAGTGAGGTGTTGATGACCGCCCCGTTGAGCGTGTGGCGCGATCCGGCCCCTGAGCCCTACCGGCTGCAGATCCAGTCCCAGGGGGGCACCCACCGGGCGTTGGCGTTGAGCGGGCGGGGCGAGCCGGCCGCTGAGGCGTGGGCGGCCCTGCACGGGGGCCATGCGGTCTTTGATCGGGTCTGTACCGCTCCGGCGCACCGGCGCCGCGGTCTGGGCCGGGCCCTGATGGGGGTGCTGGGCCGTATCAGCGCGGATCAGGGCGCCGAGCGGGGGGTGTTGGTGGCCACCCAGGCCGGGCGTGCCCTCTACCGCTCTCTGGGGTGGCAGGAGCGCTGCGAGGTCACCCCGGCCCTGCGTCCGGAGGGTGTGCTCACAGACTCTTGACCACGCGGGCGGGGTTGCCCACGGCCACCACGCCTTGGGGCAGGTCCTTGGTCACCACCGAGCCGGCGCCCACGACGGTGTTGTCGCCGATGCTCACGCCGGGGCAGACGATGACCCCGCCGCCCAGCCAGACGTTGTCGCCGATGGTGATGGGTTCAGCGCTCTCCCAGCCTTCCTTGCGCTGGGCGGGGTCCAGGGGGTGGGTGGGGGTGAGCAGCTGTACGCTCGGGCCGATCTGGGTGTGTTCGCCGATGGTGATGGGGGCCACGTCCAGCATGACGGCGCCGGTGCCCACGAAGGTGTGTGCGCCCAGGCTGATGCGGTAGCCGTAGTCGACCGCCAGGGGTGGGCGCAGGTAGGCGCCCTCGCCCACGCTGCCCAACAGTTCGCCCAGGGCCTTCATGCGCGATTCGGTGTTGACCGGGGTGGCGTTGAAGGCCACGGTCAGGTTCTCGGCCCGCTCCAGATCGGCCTGGAGCTCGGGGTCGCCGGCCTTGTAGAGCCGGCCGGCGAGCATGCGTTCCTTCTGGGTGGACATGGGCTCTTCCTGTCGTCGGTGGTGGGACTTCGACGCTAGTGCCCTGGGTCGGTCTGTCGCAGGTGGTTGGACCAGGCCGCAGGGCCCAGCGCCGGGTCGGGGGCAGTTCTGCGGGCGTGGGCCTGCCCACAGCGCGCGGTGCCCCTTCGACCCGGTGCACGAGAAGTACCTGAGGTATGTGGNGACCGCCCGAGCGGGTCAACGCTGGTCCACGGCCCGCTCCACGGCGGCGGTGTAGTCATGGAAGGCCTCGGTGGGGCTGCCGTCCTGATCGGTGAAGGCATCGCGCTGGGCTCGGGTGAGCTCGAGCTGGACACCTTCGCCACGGGCGTTGCGGTTGGTGATGTTGTCGGGACTCTCGCCCTTGAGGCCGTCGGGGATCTGCTCGGGGGCATCGAATCCGGCCGCGCGCAGTTCTTCGCGAACACGCTCGCGCAGGTCGGTGTCCAGACCGCCGACGTAGGTGGTGGAGTCCTCGCCGGCGGCCCCGTGCCAGGAGAGGGTGTGCTCGGCGTCGGCGACGACCTCCAGGGTCATGGGTTCGTCGAAGTTGGTGGAGGTGATGTGCAGGATGCTGTTTCCGGTGGGTTTGATGCCCTCGAACGTGGCGAAGGCGTGCTCGCCCTCCTGTGCGGCGTGGTCGGCCAGTTCGGTGGTGGGGCGTTCGATACCGCCGCCGTGGATGGCGATGTGGGCCACGTCGGTCTCGCCCTGGCGTGTGGTGCGCCGGTAGTCGGTGCCCTCACTCTCGTTGGCGGCCAGTTCGGCGTAGTCGGCGTAGGTGTCCTGGGCCGCGGAGACCGGCGCTGCGGGAGCCAGGGCGATGGTCAGAAGGCTCGCCCCGGCCACGGTGGCGGCCTTGGCGGTCATCGGTGTTGTCGCGCGGGTGTTGTTGCCGGTTCGCCCGAGGCGGGGCGCGGGAACGTGCGGCGTGCCGGTGCGGGTGGTGAGGGTGCTCATCGGGGCCTCCTGAAGGTGTGGTCGGGGGTCTTGGACAGCGTGCGCCCCGGTGGGGGCCGGGCCGGGTAGTGGCATACCCGTTCGGGGCGGGCTTGTTCCTGGAAGCGGGGTCCTGTCCCGGGCTCCGGGTGGGGCAGGCCGAGCCGGCGGCGGGCTCGCCGTCGGGGGCTCGGGCTCGGGGTGCGGGGCCTGCTGTGGCGGGCTCAGGCGCCGGCGCAGGGCGTCGATGGTGGCCTGGCGTGCGGGCGGGTTGCGCGGGGGCGCTTGGTCGGCGGCGGGTGCGGTGGGCTCTGCCTTGCCTGCCTGTTCCAGGGACTGGAGCATGCGCCGGGCCAGTTCGGGGTCGCCGTCAGTTTCGGAGGCGGGTTCGGGCTCGGTTTCCGGGCAGGCTTCTTCGGGCTGGGGCGGGGCGGGTTCGGGTGGTTCGTGGCCGGGATCGGTGCGGCAGGGGCGGGCGCACACCGAGCAGGTGCCACCGGGTGGGTTGCGCACCCCGGGATGGTCGGGGCAAGTACGGGCGGCGCGCCCGTGAGCGTCGAGGACGAATTCCGCCTCCTGCTCGTACTCGGGCCAGGGCCGGGCCGGTGGTTGCGGGCCCCGGGTGGGCCCGTGGGGCCAGGACGAGTTGACTCCACGGCCCAGCTGCCCCTCCAGGAAGGCCAGGGCGCGCTGGGGCGAGCTCAGCCTGCTCATCAGCCCGGGAAAGGGCTTGCGCAGTTGCTCGGCGCCGCTGAGCAGGGCGGTGAGCTGCTGCTCGTCCATGCCGTGCTCGGCCAGGGCCTCAACGGCCCGGCCGAGCAGGTCGCGGTCGCCGGCGGGGTTGTTGAGCAGGGCGTTGGGGATGCGTGCGATGAGCGCGTGTGCGCGCCGCCCTGTGGTGGAGGTCCCACGCACGGACGTGCCCGCCCCTGTTGAAAAGAAGTCAGTGGGGGAAAGGTCTGGTGGCCAACTTGACCAGGGGGTCTGGTCAAAGTGTCCACTCTCTTCACTCTCTGTAGTTGAAATACTACTCTCTGTGCTTGACGGGGTGGGGGTGTCGGCGTCCTGGTTCGTGCAGTTGGTGCGTGGGGCGGGTGCCTTCTTCGCCGGGGCGCAGCGCTCCTTCTCGGGCGCGGGATACAGCCGCGGGCGGGTGGTCTCCTCCAGGGGCTCCTCCCCCAGCTCGCGGCGCACCCGGTTGATCTGCTCCAGCTGCGCATCGGGAAAGTCCCGGGCGGGGATGCACAGCTCCAGCACGCAGGGCATGTGCTCGGCCGAGCGCCATCCGGAGGCGATCGTGCGCCAGAAGAAGGTCTGGGTCTGCGGGTCGTCGAGCTTGCGCACGATCTTGGCCCGGATGAGGTCCTCGATCCCGCGCTGGACCGTGCGTTTGCTCAGCATGCGGCCGGAGGAGGAGGCCAGGGTGCTCAGGTGCTTGAAGCACCAGCGCCCGTCGGCGTCCACGGCGCGGGCGAGGGCCGAGGCCACGGCGAAGGAGCGCGCGGTGGGAAAGAGGCCTTGTGCGAGCGCCATGTTGACCCAGATGGCAGGAGCGAACCCGACGGGGCGCATGCATCCGCGGGGGCGCTGGGTCGGCCCGGCCGAAAAACCGGTTCCGGGTGTTGCGGCAGGGGCATCGAGTGTAGGATCCACGATGTCGCCTTCCTGGTTGAGCAGGGAGGTGGCGAGGTCGCCTTCCTGGTGTTGCAGGGAGGTGGCGAGGTCGCCTTCCTGGTTGAGCAGGGAGGTGGCGCAGTCGGGCCCTGTTTTGCACAGGGGCCGACCAAACCCCGGACCGGTGTTGTCGCACCGTCCGGGGCTTTTTGTTTACGCAGCTCAAGCTAGCGCGCCGAACACCAGTTCGCTGGGTTTTTCGAAAAACCCCCGCACACGCAAGAAGAAAATTCACTTTCCCCAGAATGATCGCTATTGTCCGGATCATTCTGTTTTTGTAGTCGCCCCTACCCCCAGGCCAGGGATATCGGGGCGCGGCAGCCTCCACCACCGCCCAGGCCCGCGCCTGGGCACAGGCGAGCGGGGAGGCCGAGTCAGGTTTTCGGGGCCGGGGCCTTCACCACATCCCGCACGCGCGCAGCGCCAGCAACAGCACCGCACTCAGGGCGATGGAGACCAGCAACGAGCCCGCGCAACCCATCCGGCCGTTGTAGAAGAAGAACACGTGCGCCTCCCAGTAACAGCGCCGGGGCCATGTGGGTCCAGTATGCCCACCGGCGGCCGCGCAACCGTGCGCGGGCCTTCAGAGGGCCCGGGCCAGGGTGATGATCTCCGCAGATGCGTCGGTGAGCGGGCCGCGGTCCCAGTCCCCGTACTGTCCCTGCACCGCGAAGCCCGCCTCGGTCAACAGCGCGTTCACCGTCTCCGCCCCGGGAAAGCGCAGGGTGCTGCGGCTGTGGCCCGGCTCCTTCCACCCATCGATCCGATAGGCGGTGCAGAAGGTGACCAGCTCGCCCTCGACGCGCTCCAGGGTGTGCACCGAGGTGGCCGTGCGCCCCTCGGGCGCGGTGACCCTGCGCTCGTGCTGCGGCGTCCACTTCTGCCAGGCGCGCGCGGCCGGGTTGCGCGTTTCGAAGGCCAACATCCCGCCGGCGCGCAGCGCACGCCGCGCCGCAGCCAGGTGGGCGCGGGCCTCCTGGTCGGTGAGCAAGACCTGGAAAGCATGCCCGGACATCGTGACCAGGTCGAACTCGGCCGTGTAGGGCCCTCGGTCCTGCCCCTGGGAGGGGCCCGCCACCAGATCGCCGAGCCTCCACTCGATGTCCTCGCGGTCGGCGCGCCCCACCCGCAGCATCGCCTCGGCAGGGTCCAGGCCCACCAGGCGCCCGCGGTGTCCCCGTTCGCGCGCGGTGCGGTGCAGCTTGCCGGTCCCACACCCTGCATCCAGGGCGTCGCCGGCGGCCATGACCAGTTCCAGGTAGAAGGGGTTCTGGGGCGAGGAGTGCCAGGTGTTGAAGAGGTCGTAGAGCGCGGCCAGGTCCGGATCGCTGTAGTGGGCATCGACCATCGGTCCATGGTGGCGGGCTCCTGTGGCCCTGTCACCTGGTTTTCGGGCCCGCCCCTGATGCCCAGCGCCCCTGCCCCGCTGCAGGGGTGGGGCTGCTGGGGCGCCGGAAGACCTCCGGCGCCCCAGCCAGCAAGCCTTAGACCAGGCCCTGGGCCAGCATCGCGTTACCGACCCGCTCGAAACCGGCCACGTTGGCCCCCAGCACGTAGTCGCCCGGGCAGCCGTAGCGCTCGGCCGCCTCCTCGCACCGGTCGTGGATACCGGCCATCGTCTCGGCCAGCTCCTGCTCGGCGTGGTCGAAGGACCAGGAGGTGCGGCGCGCGTTCTGGCGCATCTCCAACACACTGGTGGCCACACCGCCGGCGTTGGCGGCCTTGCCCGGGCCGAACAGCACCCCGGCCCGGCGCAGCAGCGAGGTCGCCTCGGGGGTGGTCGGCATGTTCGCGCCCTCGGCGACCGCGATCACCCCGTTGTCGATCAGGGTGCGCGCCGCCTTCGCGTCCAGCTCGTTCTGGGTGGCCGAGGGCAGGGCCACATCACAGGGCACCTCCCACACGCCGGCGCCCCGGACGTAGTGCGCGCTCTGGCCGCGCCGCTCGGCGTAGACGTCGATGCCTGCGCGCTCGACCTCCTTGACCTGCTTGAGCAGATCCAGGTCCAGGCCCTTGTCATCGACCACGTACCCGTTGGAGTCGGAGCAGGCCACGACGTTGGCCCCCAGCTGCTGGGCGCGTTCGATCGAGTACAGGGCCACGTTGCCCGCCCCGGACACGACCACGCGCCGCCCGTCCAGGTCCTTGCCGTTGCGTTCGAGCATGCGCTGGGTGAACAGCACCGTGCCGTAGCCGGTGGCCTCGGTGCGCACGCGCGAGCCGCCCCAGTCCAGGCCCTTGCCGGTCATCACCCCGGCCTCCCACCGGTTGGCCAGGCGCCGGTACTGGCCGAACATGTAACCGATCTCGCGGGCGCCCACCCCGATGTCGCCGGCCGGGACGTCGGTGTGCTCACCCAGGTGCTGGTGCAGTTCGGTCATGAAGGACTGGCAAAAACGCTCGATCTCGTTGTCCGAGCGGCCCTTGGGGTCGAAGTCGCTGCCGCCCTTGGCGCCGCCGATGCTCATCCCGGTCAGCGCGTTCTTGAAGATCTGCTCGAACCCGAGGAACTTGATCACGCCCAGGTTCACGCTCGGGTGGAAACGCAGTCCGCCCTTGTAGGGGCCAAGGGCGCTGTTGAACTGGACCCGAAAGCCCCGGTTGACGTGCACGTTGCCGTTGTCGTCGCGCCAGGGCACGCGGAACATGACCTGGCGCTCGGGCTCACACAAGCGCTGCAGGATCCGCTGGTCGTCGTACTCGGGGTGGCGTGTCAGTGCCGGGGAGAGGTTGTCGAGCACCTCCAGCACTGCCTGCTGGAACTCGGGCTCGTAGGGGTTGCGCCGTACCACGTGTTTGTAGGCCGAACGCACACCGGTGTGGTGGTCGTGGAGGTCGGACTCGCTGGCCATGGAGGTACCAGGTCCCTTCTTGTGGCTGTTCTGCTGTACACCACGCCGTTGTGGCCGACCCGAAACACACACGCGTGTCCGAGGGTGTTTCGGGATATTTCCCCGCAGTTCCTTGTCTACTCGGTGACCTTGGGGCCTATTCGGTCACTGACCAGGCTTTCGGTCCTCATTGACCTGTGCTCGTGCCGGGTTACTGACTCCGAACTGCTCTTCCCGGGGGGCGCCTGCATTCACCTCTGTCATACTCGGACGCAGGTGAGATGGACCATATGCAGTTGGGTCGCTGTGCCCGCGCAGGCCGTGTGGGGGCCACGACATCCGGAGCCGGCCCGGCTCCCTCTGCACCGACCGGGCCGCCGCACTCAACCGCAAGGCCCTGCAGCTGTGGGAAGGCCTGCCCTCTGCAGGGTACCGATGCCCTTGCCGTGCTCGACACCGCCCACCGCCTGGAAGAACACCACCATTTCGCACCGGCGGGCTCTGCGGGGCCAAGCTCGCCCGCGGCCCCGGCAACAGCACCGGTGGAGCCGGGCGCTCTAGGGTTCGGCCATGTCCACACACGAACACGAACTCACCGAACCCGTGTCCCTGGCCACCCCCGATGGGCGGTTGAACCCCGAGGCGGTGGGCTGGTCGCGCACCCCGCTGCACTCCACCCCGCTGCCCGGATGGGGGCGCACCAAGCGTTGGGAGTACTGGCTGGTCAGCTCCCCCACGCACTCGATCGCGCTGACCGTGGCCGACATCGACTACCTGGGCCTGAGCAGCATCTACCTGCTCGAGCACGGGGGCCGGGAACTCACCCGCACCGCCCTGCGCCCCCTGGCCCACGGTGTGCACGTGCCCCAGAGCCTGGGATCGGGGCCGGTCACCGCCCTGGGGCCGCTGCGCGCCCGTGTGCACGAGAGGGCCCAGGGCACCCGCCTGCGGTTTTCCTGCACCACCTCCCAGGGCCCGCTCAGCGCCGATCTGACCATCACCCGCCCGCCCGGCCACCAGAGCATGAACGTGGTCATCCCCTGGAGCCCCACCCGGTTCCAGTACACCTCCAAGCACACGGCCCGCCCCGCCCACGGCACCGTGCGCCTGGCCGGCCGCGACATCGACTTCACCGACGCCTGGGGTGTGCTCGACCACGGGCGCGGACGCTGGCCCTACGAGAGCACCTGGAACTGGGGCGCGGCCGCGGGCAACACCGGCGGCCACACCCTGGGGCTGCAGTTCGGCGGCAAGTGGACCCAGGGCACCGGCCTGACCGAGAACGCCCTGTGCGTGGACGGGCAGTTGACCAAGATCGGCCAGGAGCTGCGGTGGGACTACGACCTGGCCGCGCCCCTGCGCCCCTGGCGGCTCTACACCCCCGGCTCCGCGCAGGTGGATCTGGCCTTCACCCCCTTCCACGAGCGGGCCGAGCGTACTGATGCCGGGCTGGTGCTCAACGACACCACCCAGTGTTTCGGCCACTACGAGGGCACCGTGCGCACCGACCAGGGCACCGTCATCGCCGTGCGCGCTCTGGCGGGCTTCGCCGAGCACGTGCACATGAAATGGTGAGTGCCGGACCCGCGCACGGGGGGCGGGCAGGTGTGCCCTGGGCCGGTCTCGTGTGCCTTGGCCTGAGCGCGCAAGGACAGGGCGCCGGGCCGGTGCACGGTGACCGCGCGGGAGCGGCCCGGGGCAGGCCGTATGAGCTTGGAGTGGAGAGATCATGAGCGAGTCGATCGCAGGCGTGGCCATCCCCGACAGTGCCTTGGCGCGGGAGGCGGGCGAACTGCTCCGTGAGACAGCGCCGGGACTGCTGTTCGACCATTCCCGGCGCGTGTTCTTGTGGGCCTCGCTGCGCGCACGCGAACAGGGGGTGGGCTTTGATGCGGAGCTGCTCTACGTCGCAGCGATGTTCCACGACCTGGGGTTGACCGAGCGCTTTGGCCGTAGCGACCAGCGTTTTGAGATCGATGGTGCCGATGAGGCGCGGCGTTTCCTGCAGGCCCACGGCGTCTGGGGTCCGCAGGCCGAGCGGGTCTGGAGGGCCATCGCCTTGCACACCACGCCGGAGGTTCCGCTGCACATGGAGTCGGAGGTCGCCCTGCTCACGCGCGGGGTGGAGCTGGATGTGTTGGGGGTGGGCTACCACGCGGTCTCTGAGCAGCAGCGTGAGGCCGTGGTGGCGGCCCATCCCCGGCCCGACTTCAAGAACCGGATCCTGGGGGCCTTCACCGAGGGTCTCAGGCATCGTCCCCAGACCACGTTCGGCAACGTCAAGGCCGATGTGCTCGCCCACTGTGTGCCCGGGTTCGTGCGCGGTGACTTCGTCCAGGCCATCAAGGACTCCCCCTGGCCCGAGTAGGTCCGCTGCCGGGCCGGGTCCCGGGCGGGGGCAAGCCGTGGTGGGGCGGGCGCGCGGTGGCAGGATCTGGTGCCGCCTGCCCGGGCTTCAGGGTGCCTACACGCTCTGCTCAAGGAAGGCTTGGCCCTTGCCTGCTCTGAGCAGGGATTGGACGTAGCATCATGAAAAGCCCACGGTTGTACGACATCCTGATCACTCTGCACTTGTGATCGTGCTCAAGGGCGCAACTCCTGCTAGCGTGCGGCTCGCGAACTACGGGATGATTTAGGAGACCTGAACATGGTCCAACAGACTCGCGAGCAGTGGGGAACGCGCGCGGGCTTTCTGATGGCCGCTATCGGCTCGGCCGTCGGACTGGGAAATATTTGGCGATTCCCCTACGTCGCCTACGACAACGGGGGCGGCGCTTTCCTGCTGCCCTACCTGATCGCCCTGCTGAGCGCGGGTATCCCGTTGTTGATCCTCGAATACACCATCGGGCACCGCTACCGTTCCTCGGCTCCGCTGTCCTACCGGCGTGTCAAACGCCCCGCGGAGGCGATCGGCTGGTGGCAGGTGGCGATCTGTTTCGTCATCGCCGTCTACTACGCCGTCATCGTGGCCTGGGCCGTGCGCTACACCTGGTTCTCCGTGGGCCGGCAATGGGGCGATGACCCCGACGGTTTCTTCAACGCGGAGTTCTTGCAGGTGGCCGAGGAGCCCGGGATGATCTCCGGCTACGTCTCCGGCGTGGCCTGGCCCCTGATCGGGGTGTGGGTGGTCGTCCTGCTCGTTCTGGGTCTGGGTGTGCGCAACGGTATCGAGAAGGCCACCAAGGTCTTCATCCCGGTCCTGGTCGTGCTCTTCTTGGTCATGGTCGTGCAGGCGCTGACCCTGGACGGCGCCGTGGAGGGCCTCAACGCCCTGTTCACCCCCGACTGGTCAGCCATGCTCGACGGCGGGGTCTGGATCGCCGCCTACGGACAGATCTTCTTCTCCCTGTCCATCGGCTTCGCCATCATGGTCACCTACGCCTCCTACCTGCGGCGCAAGGCCGACCTGACCGGTACGGCCATCACGGCCGCCTTCGCCAACAGCTCCTTCGAGCTGCTGGCCGGCATCGGTGTCTTCGCCGCCTTGGGCTTCATGGCCACCACCGCCGGCACCAGCGTGGACACCGTCGTGGCCGACGGCATCGGCCTGGCCTTCGTGGCCTTCCCCCAGATCATCTCCAGCCTGCCCGTGGGCGGGACGCTGTTCGGGGTGCTCTTCTTCCTCTCGCTGACCATCGCCGGTCTCACCTCGCTGATCAGCATCGTGCAGGTGATCGTCTCGGCGGTGCAGGACCGCGCCCGCCTGGGGCGCGTGCAGTCCGTGGCGCTGGTGGGCGGGGCCACCGCCCTGGCCTCGATCCTGCTCTTTCCCACCCACGAAGGCCTCTACATCCTTGACGCCTTCGACCACTTCATCAACCAGTACGGCATCGCCCTGGCCGGGCTCGTGCTCATCATCGTCTTCGGCTGGGTGCTGCGCCGCCTGCCCTACTTCCAGCGCCACGCCAACGAGGTCTCCCTCGTGCGGCTGGGCACCTGGTGGCGGGTGGCGCTGGGTGTGATCACCCCGCTGCTGCTGGGCTTCATGATGTTCGACAGCCTGCGTGTGGAACTGACGCAGAACTATGAGGGCTACCCCGACACCTTCCTGCTGCTCACCGGGTGGGGCGTGGCCCTCGGCGCGATCGCCTTCGGTATCGTCATGGCCCTGCTGCCCTGGAAGCGGGCCGACCGCATCGCCGAATACGACGCCCGGGAAGAGTCGGGCGAGAACGAGCAGGACGCGGAGGAGCGCCGATGAGCACCAGCGCGATCGTCATGATGGTCCTGTCCATGCTCCTGCTGTGGGGCGGGCTGGCAGCCGCAGTACTCCACCTGCTGCGCCACCCCGAAGAACCCGAGCAGGACTGAGGTCCACAGAAGCATCCCGCACCACCGCGAGCCGCCCGCATGCCACCCGCTGCGGGCGGCTCCATACCGGGGTCGGTATGTTGGCCAGGGAAGGAGTCAATCCATGCAGATGAGACCCGAGATGGCCGGCAACGCCCTCACCCGCTTGCGCCGTGCTCACGGCCAGCTCTCGGCGGTGATTCACATGATCGAACAAGGCCAGGAGTGCTCGGAGGTCCTCACCCAGCTCGCCGCGGTCTCCCGAGCCCTGGACCGCGCCGGATTCAAGATCGTTTCCGGTGGTATGCGCGATTGCACCGTCGCCCACGCCAACGGCGAGGAACCCCCCATGAGTGAGCAGGAACTGGAAAAACTCTTCCTGGCCCTGGCCTGATCCCCTGACACACCAAGGCCCGACCGGTGCTGCGTGCACCGGCCGGGCCGAGCACGTGCTCAGGAGCGCGCGAACTCACCCACGATGCGCTCGCAGAACGCCGGCAGGTCGTTGGGGTCGCGGCTGGTGGTCACACCCTGATCGGTGACCACTTCCTGTTCCACCACCGTGCCGCCCGCGTTCTTGATGTCGGTACGGATACTGGGGTAGGAGGTCACGGTGCGCCCGCGCACCACGTCGGCCTCCACCAGGATCCAGGGCCCGTGGCAGATCGCCGCCACCGGCTTCTGGGCCTGCACGAACGCGCGCACGAAACCGACCGCGTCCTCATCGACCCGCAACTGGTCGGGGTTGATCGTGCCGCCGGGCACCACCAACGCGTCGTAGTCTCCGGCCCCCACCTGTGAGACCTGCCGGTCCACGTCGAAGCGGTCGGCCTTCTCGATGTCGCCGTTCATCGACTGGATCTGCCCTGCGTGTGTGGAGACCAGCTCCACCTCGGCGCCGGCCTCCTGCAGCGCCTGCCGGGGTTGGACGAGCTCGACCCTCTCGACCCCGTCCGCCGCCAGGACAGCGACCTTGCGTGCGCTCAGTTCCCCAGCCATGAGAGCCTCCTTCCTCCACACTCGTGTGCTCTCCTCTTTCGCCCCTACCCCACCGCGGCCCCCACTTCACACATGCATGCCCCCATGAGGTGGCCCACCCTCTCCACGTGCCAGGAGGCCCGCACCCGGGGCCCGCGCAACGCGGTGGCCCCAGCAGCCACCGACACGCAGAAGGCGCCCCCTCACGCCGGCACGAGCTCAACCGCGCAAAGACCCGAGCCCGGCGAGGTGAACCATCCCTGCACCGCAGGCATCCCATCGGCACCGACCGAAAGGCCCCCATGAGTGCCACCCGCCACCTGTATCTGGCCCGCCACGCCGAAGCCGGCCCCGACCATGGCGGCCTGAGCGCCACCGGAGAACGCCAGGCCCACGCACTGGGAAGGCGCCTGGCCGCCCTGGCCCCGCACACACTCCACTGCGGGCCCTCTGCGCGCGCCCGGGCCACCGCGCACACGCTCTCCCACCACCTGCCCGGCATCCAGGTACAGGTCAGGGCCGAGGCCGGCGACCTGATCCCGCACGCACCCACCCGCGCGCAGCTACCGCCCGAGCACGCCGACCGCATCCTGGACTTCGTCCAGGGCGTGGACGGAGCGGAGGAGCCCGACCTGACCCGGGCGGCGCTGGAACGCTTCGCCGGTCCCTGCCTCCAGGGCCCCGAGCGGCGCGAAGCCGTCATCACCCACGCCTTCACCGTCGGGTTCCTGCTCGCCCACGCTCTGGGCGCCCCGGACTGGCGGTGGGTGAGCCTGGCCCCGGCCCACGCCTCCCTGACGGTGATCCGCTATCCGCACGACGCACCGGCCAGCCCCACCGTCTACAACGACCTCTCCCACCTGCCCGAGGAGCTGCGCTGGAGCGGCTTTCCCGAGCACCTGCGGCCCTGAGGAGGGCGCCTTTCAGGCCCCGGCGGGCCTGCTCGCCCGCAGCGAGTACATCAACGGAACCCTCGGGAAGGAGGAGGGGAACCGGTAGGTGCCGTCCTCGGCGCGCTCGAAGGCCTCGAAGCGGGCGAAGAGCGAGACCTCGTGCTCGTGCAGGAAGTCCACACGCAGCCGTTGGGCGGCCAGCGCCGAGACCACGTCGCCCAGCGGGTGGTGCCACTGCACGTTGCGGTCGTGCACGGTCGGGGCCTGAGAGTCCGCATAGGTGCCGGGGGCCTCCTGCACTTGGGCCTGCCGACAGAAGTAGTCGTGCACGATCCGCGTGCCGGTGCGGTCATCGAGCACATCGGTCAGCGGGTGGAACTCCGCCAGGTACAAGAACCCGCCCGGGGCCACCAGCGAGGCCGCCACCTGCGCCCAACGGTCGATGTCGGGCAGCCAGCACAGGGCGCCCACGCCTGTGTAGACGATGTCGTAGGAGTCCTCGGGCAGGGCCGAAGCTGCCTGGTGCACGTCGGCCTCCACGAAAGCGGCCCGCTCCTGCGAGTAGCCCTCCTCCTGGGCCAGGTCGCGGGCGGCCCGCACCGCCGCGCCGGAAAAGTCCAACCCGACCACCCGCTCCGCCCCGTGGCGCGCCCACCCCAGGGTGTCGGTGCCGATGTGGCACTGCAGGTGCACCAGGGTCTTGCCGGTGACGTCGCCGACCTCGGCGAGTTCGAAGCCGCGCAGGGGTTCATCCCCGGCCCGGAAACCCTCCAGGTCGTAGAAGTGCCCTGCCACGTGCACCGGAACCCTCTCGTCCCAGTGCCTGCGGTTGCTCTCGCGCCAGTGGGGCGGCTGTGCTGCATCTGCGTCCATGGGCGGGCACATTACCCGGGCGCCCACCGGCCGTCACCGGGTTTTCGGCCCGGTGACGGCCCCAGCCCGCGGCTCAGAACACCTTTCCGGGGTTGAACACCTGCGCCGGGTCCAACGCCTGCTTGAGGGCCCGGTGCATACCCAATACCTGCGGGCCCAGCTCCTTCGCGGCCCCCGACTTCTTCAACAACCCCACCCCGTGCTCGCCGGTGACCGTGCCGCCCAGCGCCAGGGCCTCCTCCACGATCACCTCGAAGGCCTCCTGCGCGCGCTTCTTGGCCTGCTCGTCCCCGGCCGGGACGATGAAGAGCGGGTGCAGGTTTCCGTCGCCGGCGTGGGCGATGTTGCCGATGTGGGTGTCGAAGCGGCGCGCGGCCTCTTCGATACGCCCCAGCATCTGGGGCACGCAGGCCTTGGGCACACACACGTCCTCGGTCAGCAACGGCCCCAACCGCTCCAGCGCCGGGTAGGCCAGGCGCCGGGCCGCAAAGAGCGCCTCGGCCTCCTCCTGGTCGGTGGAGCGCACCGCATAGACCGCGCCCTGTCCCTCGAAGCAGGCCAGGATCTGCTCGGCCTCTTGCTCGCCCGAGGCCCCGGGCAGGTCGCTGCGTGCCAACAGCAGCACCTCGCCCTCGGCCGACAGGCCCATGTTCTTCCACTCGTCCACGGCCTGCAGGCAGAACCGGTCGATCAGCTCCAGCGCCGAGGGCACGATCCCCGCGGCCGAGACCGCGGCGACCGCGCGCCCGGCCTGCACCAGGGAGTCGAAGTAGCCGACCACGGTGTGCTCCACCCCGGTGCGCAGCGGTACCAGGCGCAGCGTGATCTCGGTGACCAGCCCCAACGTTCCCTCGGAGCCGACCATGAGCCCGGCCAGGTCGTAGCCGGTCACCCCCTTGGCGGTGCTGCGGCCCAGCCGCACCACCTCACCGCTGCCCATGACCGCTTCCATGCCCAGCACGTAGTCGCGGGTGACGCCGTACTTGAGGCAGCACAGACCGCCGGCGTTGGTGGCCACGTTCCCGCCCAGCGTGGACCAGGGCGCCGAGGCGGGGTCGGGCGGGTACCACAGCCCGTCCCGGGCCACCCGTTCGCGCAGGTGGGCGTTGACCACCCCGGGCTGGACGGTCGCGGTCTGCTGGACGGGGTCGACCTGCAGAACCTGGTCCATGCGCTCGAAGGAGACCACGACCCAGCCCTGCACGGCGTTGGCGCCCCCGGACAGGCCCGTGCCGGCCCCGCGTGCGACCACCGGCACCCCGGCCTCCGCACACACCTGCACCACTTCCGAGACGTCCTGGGTGTGGCGGGGCCGTACCACCGCGGCCGGGCTGCCGTAGGGGGCCCACTCGGCCTCGTCGTGGGCCAGGCCCTCCATGATCTCGGGGTCGGTCACCACCTGATCGGTACCGATCGCCTCCCGCAGTTGTTCGGCCACCCCCGACATGGGCACGCTCCTTCACGCCTGGGTCCCCGCACCTGCTGCGGCGACGTTGGGCGCAGCCTAACGGGCACCCCCGCGTGCCCGGGCGCGCAGGTTCGGGGCCCCTCCCCGCGCCACACGCGTTCAGAACCCGAACTGGTGGCCGTGCCGGTGTTAGCGTCAGCTTCTCGATCCAGAAACCACATCTGGCCGCGGGAGGACACATGGCAACGATCGTGGTCACCGGAGCGACAGGGACGCTGGGCCGGCCCGTGGCCGAGCAGCTGCGCGGGCAGGGCCACCAGGTGCGCCCGGCCAGCCGCCACCCGGACGGCGAGGACACCGCGCCGGTGGACCTGGCTGCCGGCAAGGGTCTGGCCCCGGTGTTGGAGGGTGCCCAGACGATCGTGCACTGCGCCTCCTCCCCCACCGGCGGCGACATCACCGCGACCCGCCACCTCATCGCGGCCGCCCGGGCCGCCGGCGTGCAGCACCTGGTGCACATCTCCATCGTGGGCTGTGACCGCGTTCCGCTGGGCTACTACAAGACCAAACACGTGGTGGAAGAGGCCCTGCTCGCCTCCGACCTGGGGGTGAGCGTGCTGCGCACGACCCAGTTCCACGACCTGGTGCGGCTGCTGTTGCGCTCCAGTGCCCGGCTGCCGGTCATGGCGGTGCCCGATATGGACGTGCAGCCCATCGGTACGGCCGAGGTCGCCGCGCGCCTGGCCCACCTGGCCTCCCAGGCCCCGCAGGGGCGGGTCGCCGACATGGGCGGGCCGCTGGTGCAGCCCTTCACCGAGCTGGCCCGCCAGTATCTGGATTCGGTGGGCCCGAGCCGGCGCCCGGTCCCGGTGCCTCTTCCGGGGGCGGTCATGGCCGCCTTCCGCCGCGGGGAGCATCTGGCCCCGGACCGGAAGGTGGCCAGCCAGGCCTTCGCCGAGTTCTGCGCCTTGGGCAGTGACGGTTACCAGGGGCGCGCGTGGCCTCTGGCCCGGCCCCGCGCACGACCTCGACCATCCGGATCCACCACCTTGTTTTCAACTTTTCGTTGACAACGAAGTGTTGAAAATCCGCGCTGGAGCCATGGACACCCCACCCACCCCCACCGAACGCCACCGGGCCCTGATCCGCCTCACCGAACGCCACGCCACCGGCCCCGCCCACACCCGCTGGAGCGAGGCCGGCCTGCCCCTCACTCCCTACGGAGCGGTACGCCGCGTCGGCGACCTGGCCGATGCCCTGACCCTGCTGCCCCACGCCCGCGCCGAGTTCGACCAGAGGGAACTGGGCCTGCTCACCATGGCCAAAGGACGCGGCATGACCTGGCAGAGAATGGGCCAGCACCTGGGCCTGGGCTCGGCCCAGGCCGCCCGCCAACGCCACCCGCGCCTCACCGAACGCCTGGACACCTGAGCCCCGACACCGCAACGGAGCAGGCCATGCCACTGACAGATCTGCACCGCGCCCGCCAACAAGGCCTGAGCGCGCACCAGGCCGCCGCCGCACACCCGCCCCACACCGCCCCGGCCGCCCTGTACCTGGCCCTGTGGGCCCACGCCGACGGCCGCCCCGACCCGGCCCGGGAGCACGCACAGCTGGCCCGCCGTCTCGACCCCCACAGCGAGTTCGCCCGCCTGCTGCCCCACCACCTGGAGCACGAACACACCGGCGTCTACGACTCACCCGAGGCCTTCGGCGCCTTCATCCGCGGCGGCGGCAACGTCGAGCTCTACCACGCCACCTCCCGTGCCCTGGCCCGCAACCTCGACGAACACGCCCCGCGCACCCTGCTCGACGTCGGCCCCGGCGACGGCCTGGCCCTACTGCCCGCCCTGAACGACGCCGCAGGGCCCGCCCCACACGTGGACCTGGTCGAACCCAGCACCGCCCTGCTCGAGGGGGCCACCGACGCCCTGCAGGCACAGGGCATCGGCCACCGGGCCTTCAACACCACCGTCGAGAACCTACTCACCCGCCACCCCGACCAGCGCTGGGACCTGACCCAGTCCACCTTCGCCCTGCAGTCGCTGCCCCCGCACGAGCGCGGCCCCCTCCTGCAGGCCCTGGCCGAACGCACCCGGCACCTGGCCGTGGTCGAGTTCGACGTCGCCCACGTTCCCGACCCCTTCGACCCGCAGTGGTTCAACTCCTGCCTGCAGCGCCTCGAACGCGGCCTGCGCGAGTACGAGGACGACCGCGACCTGGTGGGAAGCGGCTTCATCCTGCCCGTGGTCCTGGGCCACTTCGCCACCCACACCCGCACCAACTACGAACACTCCGTCCAGGACTGGGTCCAGGACCTGCAAGAGGCCGGCTTCACCGACGTGGGAGCCCACCACCTGTGCGACTACTGGTGGGAACCGGCCTGGCTCATCCAGGCCCGGGGACAACACCCCGGATGAGGCCGCAGCGCCCTGCGCCCTACCCGGCCCGGCACCGGCCCTAGCGGCTCATCCTCCGGAACCGGCCCACCGCCAGGGGAACGAACACCGCCAACAACACCGCAGGCCAGAGCAGAGCCACCAACACCGCGTTCTGGGCCAGCCACCCCTGGCCCGGGCCGGCCGGGTTACCGAACAACTCCCGCGCCGCCACCACCGTGGCCGACAACGGATTCCACTCCGCCACCGGCACCAACCACCCCGGCATCGTCTCCACCGGAACGAAGGTCTCGGCCACCATCGCCAACGGAAACACCAACGAGAAGAACTTCATCGCCGCCTCGGGACTGCGCACCACCAACCCCAACCAGATCCCGATCCAGGTGAAGGCCAACCGCAACCACAACAACAACCCCAACGCCGCCAGCGCCGCCCAGAGCCCGTTGTGCCACTGCCAACCCACCAACCACCCCATGGCCACCAGCACCGCCAGATCCACCAGCGCCGAAACCACATCGGCCACACTGCGCCCGGCCAACAACGCCGACGGCGCCATCGGCAACGTCCGGAACCGGTCCACCACACCACGGCCCACATCGGTGACCACAGCGATCGTGGTGTTACCGATCCCGAACGCCATCGTCAACACGAACAAGCCCGGCATGAGGAACTCGCGGTAATCACCGCCCCCGCCCAGGAGCGCACCCATCGCCTCACCGAAAACGAACCCGAACAGCAACACCGCCAGCACCGGGATCAACAACGTGCCCACGATCTCCTCGGGTTTGCGCACCAGGTGAGACAGGTAGCGGCCCGCCACCACCCAGGTGTCGGCCACCATCCACCCCGCCCGCTCGGCCGCTCCGGGCCCGGAGCGGCCCTGCCCCTCACCCATCAGGCCCCCTCCTCACCGGTCAGGCTCAAGAACACCTCGTCCAAGGTGGGACGGCGCAACGCCACGTCCTGCACCACCAACCCCGCCTTGTCCAAGGCCCGCACCACCTCGGTCAGCCCCAGAGTCCCCTGACCGGCCGGCACACTCACCCGCCCCGCCTCGGCCTCCACCCGCGCCGCCGCACCGGCCACCCGGCCCAGAACCCGCTCGGCCACAGCCAGATCACCGGGCTCGACCACCACCTCGATACGCCCGCCCCCGATACGCTCCTTGAGCCGGCCCGGGCTCCCCTCGGCCACCACACGCCCCGCCCGCACCACCGAGACACGGTCGGCCAACCGGTCGACCTCCTCCAGGTACTGGCTCGTCAACACCACCGTCGTGCCACGCCCGACCAGCTCACGCACCTCCTGCCACACCCGGGCGCGGCTGCGCGGATCCAACCCCGTGGTCGGCTCGTCCAGGAACAACACCACCGGGTCGGCCACCAGCGCCGCCGCCAGATCCAGACGCCGGCGCATCCCACCCGAGTACTGACCCACCGCACGCTCGGCCGCCCCCTGCAGACCAAAGCGCTCCAACAGCTCGAGTGCACGCGCGCGGGCCCGGCGCCGGCCCAGGTGCGACAAACGCGCGAACATCTCCAGGTTGCGGCGCCCGCTCAACGCCTCATCCACCGCCGCGTACTGGCCCACGAACCCGATACGCGAGCGCACCCACCGCGTGTTGGACTGCACCGGGCGCCCCTCCAACCACACCTGGCCCGAGTCGAAACGCGCCAAGGTCGCCATGATGCGCACCGCCGTGCTCTTACCCGCACCGTTGGGACCCAACAACGCGTGCACCGTCCCCGACTCGACCTGCAGATCGAACCCCTCCAGGGCCGCGCGCCCGCCCCCGTAGACCTTGCCCACCCCCTGGGCCCGGATCACCGTACTCACCGCGCCACCTCCCTGGCCGGCGCCGACGCCCCGATGGGCGGGCCGCCGCCTTGCCCGGCCAGGGTGACCTGGGCGAAACGGCCCAACGCGATCCGCGCGATGTTGCGCACCGACTCGCTGTCCTCGGTGTAGTAGGAGCAGTGCCCCCCGATCGCTCCCGTGGCAAAACGCACCGCACCGAACCCCGGCCGCAACGGCGAAGGCCCGTGCCCCCACCGCCCCAGGCGCCCGCGCGGGAAGAACCGGATCCAGTCGCCCCCGCCCAGAGCCGCCCACAACCGGCCCGAGAAACCCAGGTCAGAGGCCGAGGAACCGCCCATGCCCGGACTGCCCAGCACCACACAGTCGTGCACCCGCGCCCCGCCCAACGCCAACCCGCACACCACGGCCCCGTAGCTGTGCCCCACCAGCGTGATGTGCGCATCGCGGGGCAAGATGTGCGTCAAGCGGGCCAGGTCGGGCGCACCGCGCTCGGCCGGGCCCCGCAGCGAGGCCTGCGCGAACCCGCTGGGGGTGGCATAGCCCAACCACACCACCACCGCGAAACGCCTCCGCGGCTCCAGGCGGTCCATGGTCCGCAACAACCCCACCCCGTTGACCCGCGGACGGGTGCGCCGGCCCGGATCGAAGTAGTTGCCCAGGTGGTTGTCGTTGCCCGGCACCAGCACCACTATGTGGTCGGCCGTTGCCACCTCGCCCAGAACCTCCACGATCCGCCCCGGACCCTCGCTGTCCCGGGCCAGCAGCCGCAGGCCCCGCCAGGTGTGCTCGTGGTAGGTCAACGGGCCCAGCCCCGGTTGCTGCGGTGCGGCCGTGATCATGGATCTCCCCGTGGTCGTGGCCCCGCTTCAGGGGCACTGAGCACCATCACCGGTCACGTTAGATACGCACGCAGCCGAACTCGATCGCGGTGCCACCCCGAACCATCTGCGCCATGGCCCACCGCCGGTGGTGGTGCCACCACCACCGACCGCCCCTCACCTGCCACGACAGCGCCCTGCACCGGACACCCCCACCCACGGGGCCGCCCCGCCTGGCCGCAACCGGCCACCGGCCGGCGCCGAGCACCGCCGACAGGACCCGGCCCCGCACACTCCGTCCCGGCGCAAGGCCCTGTGCGATCCTGGTGCCATGGCTGCGCGCCCGATCACCGTCCACATCCCACCGGAGCTGCGCTTCTTCCTGCCCGCGCGCCACCGCCAGGGCCGCCTGCGCCTGCCCCACGATTCCGACGCCACCCTGGGCCACACCGTCCAGAGCCTGGGCATCCCCCTGACCGAGGTCGGGCGCCTGCACACCCAGGGCCGCACCGTCGAGGCAGGCCACCGCCCCGATCCCGGCGAGAGCGTCCGGGTCGAGTCCCGGACCTGGCCCCAACCGGCCCCCACGAGCCCGCCCCGGCTGCTGTTGGACGTGCACCTGGGCGCCCTGGCCCGGCGTCTGCGCCTCCTGGGCGTGGACACCGCCTACGACAACGACCGCGAGGACCCCGCCCTGCTCGCCCAGGCCAACGCCGAACAACGCGTCCTGCTCACCCGCGACCGCGGGCTGCTCTTCCGCCGCGCTCTGCAGGCCGGCGCCCACGTGCGCCGGCAACACCCCGATGCCCAACTCCGCGAGGTCCTGGCCCGCTTCGCCCCGCCCCTGGACCCCTGGACCCGCTGCCCGGCCTGCAACGGACTCCTGGACCCGGTCACCCCCGAAGAGGTCGCCCACCGCCTCGAGCCCGGCACCCGCGCCACCTACGACACCTTCGCCCAGTGCCGCGGGTGCGCACGCATCTACTGGCCCGGCGCCCACCACGAGAACCTGCGCGAGATCCTCCGCCAGGCCCGCCACCACACCCCGCCCCCTGAGCAGGAACACGGGTGGGGAGAAGGACCGCAGGCTTGAGCGGCAGGCCCTGACCGGCTCACCGGGCGGTGGCCGGCGCGTCCAGGACGCCGCTTGCAGGATCCGGCGGGTAGACCGTAGCGGCGGGTGGCCTCGAGATCGGCCTGGGCCCTGCGGCGCCGGCCCAGGAGCTGCGCGCCGTCCCGGAGGAGAGCCCGCACCGTGGTTCCCGCGTCCAACACAGCAAGGTGCCGTACCGAGCGCCGCGACGGCGAGCGTGCCGCAGCGCCGGCTCTCACAGACCCGCTTTCCTGCTCCGCCGCCCCCTACACACGGTTCGGGTCAGGGTACGGTGTGATCAGAGCTGTTTCCGGATCCCTGCCCGGCCTGAAGGCCGAGCCTCCTCCGCAAGAGGACAGCGATCACCGACGTGCTGGGGTCGGTGCACCCAGGAGCCGTCGATGTGCCGCTTCGAAACCGCCTACGCCGCACGTGTGGCCACCTACGAGAGCATGGCCGCTCGCCTGTCGTCGATGAGCGATCGGCGCCTGGGCGACCTCCTCCGGTCGGCCCCTGCGCTCGGATCCGGCCTCGGCGGCAGATCCGCGGAAGTGGACGTCGAGGGGACGCGGGCCTTCCTCAAGAGGGTGCCGTTGACCGATCTCGAGGCCCGGCCGGAAAACATCCGCTCCACGGCCAACCTCTTCGGCCTGCCGATGTCCTACCAGTACGGAGCGGGCTCGGCCGGGTTCGGCGCCTGGCGGGAGCTGGCGGCCCACACCATGGCCAACAACTGGGTCCTGGGAAGGCAACACGAGGGTTTTCCCCTGATGTACCACTGGCGTGTGCTGGCCGATTCCGCCCCCGAGGGCTTCGTGGACGAATTCGGTAGCATCGACGGCGCGGTCGCCCACTGGCAGGGCTCACCGGCCGTGCGCAAGCGGCTGGAGGCCATCGGCCGCTCCCGTCACAGCCTGGTGCTCCTGCTCGAGCACGTGCCGCACACCCTCGGTAGGTGGCTGAGCCAGCACCGGGAGAATACGGCGCCGGCCGGTACCGGCTCTGCCTACCTGTGGGCGGAGGAGGCTCTGGCGCGGGCAACGGCATTCATGGGCTCTCGCGGGTTCGTGCACTTCGACGCCCATTTCGACAACCTCCTGACCGAGGGCCGGATGATCTACTTCACGGACTTCGGCCTGGCCCTGAGCTCAGGCTTTGAGCTCTCAGCGGCCGAGGAACAATTCCTTTCACGCCATCTCACCTACGACGGCCACTACACCGCGAGCCATCTGCTCCACCACCTGCTCGAGGGCCTTCGGGGCGGCACGGAAAGAGAAGTGTTCCTGCAGGAATGGAGCGCAGGCCGAAGGCCCGGCGCTGTTGGACCGGAGCTCGCGGCGCTCATCGAACGCCATGCCCGCACCACCCTGGTCCTGGACGCCTTCCACCGCCGGCTGCTCACGCAGAGCAAACGGACGCCCTTTCCGGCCGCCGAGCTCGACCGCGCCGCGGCCGCCCAGGAAGCACACGGTTGAAGAAGGCGGTGGTGTGGACATCGCCACCACCGCCCTCCACGAAAACCTCCGGGACGGCAAAGCTCTCCCCGACCTCTCTGCTCCGGTCGAAGGTGGGCCCTGCCGACACGAACGGGCCGAGCAAGAGACCCCTCCTGCGCCGCTCCTCTTCTCAACGCGAACGCCTGCGTGCTGAGGGCGGCAGAACGGTTCCAGGTCCCGGTCGGCGGTGTGTTCGAGCCCGCGGGTTCTCGTTTCCGGTTGCGTAGACAACAACCATGATCACGAAGACCTGCGAGCTTCTTCCGTCCGGGGAGACCGAACCCCGACGGGAGACCGAACCCCGACCGCCTCACGGCGTGCCCGGAAAACCTGCCTGGCACCGCCCTACGAAAGGTTCCAAGCCCCGATGATCGGCGTTGTTCTCGCGCTGTTCAGCGGCCGGTGGAGAGCACCTGCTGGGTCTTGGAACAGCTCACGAGCCCCTGCCGCCTCAACAGACCATCGCGGAAGGGCCTGGCCCACGCCCGCGTAGGGACCAGAGCCGAACGGATACCCATTTCATGGGATTCACCCGCCGCTCCCCCGCACCGAAAAATGCCACGACAACTGATGGCAACTCATTCTCGCGCAACAGAAGCGCTTCTTATGATCTGGATCACGTGGGATGACCGTCGGGGGAACGAAGTCCGCGGTGTTCAGGGCCATGACCGTCCCTGAACGGGGGGCTGAGGAACGCACCAACCACACGAGTCGAGGAGCCCCATGAAGGTTCAGAAACCGAGCTCGCCCCATCGGCGGCGCGGACTCACAATCACCGCGGCCGCGGTCCCACTCTCGTTCCTTTTGGTGGACGGAGCCATCGCCCCACCGCCTGATCACGCCGACGGCGGCAACGCCCTCGAGGCCGAGTCCCGCACCAAACCCATCATCGAGCACGGCGACAAAGAATTCCGCGACCTCAACGAGAACGGCGAGCTGGACACCTACGAGGACTGGCGCAAGCCTACCGACAGACGCGTCGAGGACCTGCTCGAGCGCATGAGCACGGACCAGAAAACCGGGATGATGGTCATCTCCACCTTCAACGAGGAGGAGAGCCGGAGCGCGATCACCGAGGGCCGCCAGCGCCACTTCATCGTGGACCATCAAGCACTTCGCCGGCGGCAGGCCTCGCGTCGAGGGCACCGGCCCCCACCACGAGTGGGGCTCGACCAACGAGTACCCGACCGAAGGAAGCCTGGCAGAGTACCACCTGCCGCCGTTCGAGGCAGCAGTGGCCGCCGGTACCTCCTCGATCATGCCGTACTACGCCACGCCGGTGAACGGGCCCAGCGCCCGGCAACTGCCCGAGGACCTCTGGCACACCGAGGATCAGCAGTTCGAGGAGGTCGCCTTCGCCTACAACGAGCACATGCTGCAGGACATCCTGCGCGAGGAGAGGGGCTTCGAAGGCTACGTCAACTCCGACACCGGCATCATCAAGGACCGGATCTGGGGCGTGGAGGACCTGACGCTGCCGGAGCGGTACGCGGCCGCCATGGCGGCCGGCACGAACCTGTTCTCCGGCGACGGCGACACGGCTGCGCTGCGCCAGGCCCTCGAGCAGGGTCTGGTGACCGTGGCCGAGATCGAGGAGTCGCTGTCCTTCACGTTGGCCGAGATGTTCGACCTGGGCCTGTTCGAGGACCCCTACGTCGACCCGGAGCGCCCAGGAGATCGGCGACAGCGCCCAGTCCCGGGCCAAGGCCGACAAGGCGCACCAGGACTCGGTCGTGCTGCTGAGGAACAGCGAGCAGGACGGCGAGAAGGCGCTGCCGATCACCGAGGACCAGGCCGGGCACGTCAAGCTCTACGTCGAGGTCTTCACCGGTGAGGCCGAGGAGTCGGCCGAGTCCACCGGGGGCCTCCAGGAGACCTTCCGCCGGCTCGACGACTCGATCGAGATCGTCCAGGACCAGGCCGAGGCCACGCACTCCTACCTCTGGGTGATCCCGAGCCTCAGCTGGAGCCAGGACGACACCGGGGGCGACCCGCCCTCGGTGCTGCTGCGCAAGGACCAGGACACCGGCATCGACCACGAGCGCATCATGGAGCTGCAGGAGCAGATCGACACCAACATCCTCAGCATCAACTTCACCAACCCCTGGCTGGTGAACGAGATCGAGCCGGGCGCCGATGCTGTCCTGTCGACGTTCAACACCACCCCCGAGGCCGTCATCGGCCTCATCCGCGGCGAGTACGCCTCGACCGGGCAGATGCCGTTCACGGTCCCGGCCTCCCAGGAGAGCGTGGAGCAGAACGCCTCCGACGTCCCCGGCTACGCCGAGGACCCCGACTGCGCCTACGTCGATTCCGAGGCCAACACCTGGGACCTGCGCCACGGTCTCGGCTACGAGGACTGATCGTGTAGCCGGCCTCCGCGCCCGAGCGGAGCAGAATCGGGCGGGGCGGTCGGGTCACCCGACCCGCCACACCAGCCGGACACGCGCACCACGCATCCGGCCGATCGAGGCCATCGCCCCTGCCTCGGCCACGAAGCGGCGCGCTCGCCCCAGCGCTGCCCGGCACAGCGTGTGCGGGAAGTAGCCAACAGCAGAACCTCCCCGCCCGGGCCGCGTACCGGACCGAAGCCACCTCACACGATCCCGGACCCGTTCCCACCAGCCAGGAAACGCTCGGCGAAACGATCACCGATGGCCTCGTGGGCCTGCCCGCACGGGTGCGCCCCCGTCCGGCAACGGCCAGCACTCATGGTCCCGGGGCCCGTAGAGCTCCCAGCCCTCCACGTAGGACAGCTGCCCGTCCGGCTGGGCGCGGGAGTCAACCCGGCAGCCGGCCGGGCGAGGACGAAGGAGCGCTCGGGGCGGCGACGTGGTCCGTGAGTTGTTCGGCGGCACTGCGTGGCTCGCGGCCGAGAAGTTCGGCCAGCAGTGGATCGACCCGCGCGAAATGGCCTGCGCGGGTGCCTTGGAACAGGGCGAGCGTGAACCGGGCCACCTGCTCCGGGGTGCCGCCCGCGACCTGGTCGGCGACCCACTGTTCGTCCTCGACCAGGACGCGCTCGATGGTGCGGCCGGTGAGGTCGGAGGCGATGGCGGCGAAATCGCCGATGGTGACGGCCTCGCTCGGAGTGAGAGTGACAGGACCCTCGAAGGACCGCTCACCGGCGAGGATGCGCGCGGCGGCCTCGGCGGCATCTGCGCGATCGATCCACGCGACGGGGCCATCGGCCGGGTGCGCCATGACTCCGGTCTGCTGCCACGGGCCGAGCAACCGGCCGAGGTCACCGAAGAAGCTGTTGCGCAGGGCGGTCCAGGCGACCCCCGACCCGGCCAGGATCGCCTCGGTGGCGGCGTGGATGGCCAAGGGCGGGTAGGGGCTGTCGGCCGCGGCGCCCTGCGCACTCGTGTACAGGATCCGCTCGGCGCCCGCCTCGGCCGCGGCCTCGATCGCCGTGCGGTGCTGGCCGAGCACGTCGGCACCGAAATCACTCGAGGAGACGAGCAGGACCTGCTCGGCGCCGGCGAAGGAGTCGCGTAGGGCGGCCGGGTCGTCATAGGTGCCGTAGCGCACGCGTACACCGCGGTCGGCGAAGTGCTGCGCCCGGTCGACGCTGCGCACGCTGAGACCGATGCGATGTGCCGGAACGCGCTCGAGAAGGCGTTCGACCGTGGCGCCGTTGAGGGCGCCGGTTGCTCCGGTGACGACGATCATGCCCGTGTCCTTTCCTGGAACTTCCGGTGGGAGGGAACCGGCGGTCAGCCCCTGCCTTAAGTTGACCCCTATGGTCAATTTCGAGTGCGCCGCCGACACTAGGTAACCTGACCCGGCAAGTCAACTNCCCCGCCTGCGCGCCGATGCCCAGCGCAACGCCGAGCACATCCGCAGCGCCGCGATCGGCGCCTTCCGGGACCGGGGCCTGGGCGTGCCCCTGCAAGAGGTCGCCCAGGCGGCCGGGGTGAGCAAAGCCACCGTCTTCAACCGGTTCGGCGGCCGAATCGGCCTCATCGAAGCCGTCATCGAAGAGCTCGTCGCGGCCGAGCTGTACGCCATCATCGACCGCGCCCGCTCCACCGCCGACGCCGCGGAACGGATGAGGAACTACATCACCGAGATCCGCGACCTCCAGTACCGCCGACCCGCCACCAACGACGTCATGTTGCAAGAATTCCCCCACTCGCAACAGCTCATGGAGATCTGCCGGACCGCGGGCCAGTTCCACGACGAACTCATCGCGGCGGGCCGTACCGCCGGCGCGCTGCGGCCCGACTTCACAGCAGGCGACCTGCAAGCACTGGTCCACGACAACGCGCTCGCCCTCAAACACGGGGACCGCCCGCACCGCAAGGACTACGACCGCCGCACCGCCTTCCTTCTCGACGGAATCCACAGAGCCCAGCCCCGCCTGCCGCGGACAGAGCAGTGACCCGCTGACACGGATGCGGCGCGAGCCGGACCTGCCGGGACAGGGCCGCCCCACCGACGCCCACTCCTGGCCCTCCACCACCGAGGGCTCGAACGCGGGCGCGGAAGGAGGTCGAGCACACCCTCAAAAAAGACGAGACGTACCGTCGCGTTTGGCTCTGTGGGCGTGCCACCATGAACCCATGACCCAGCACCTGACCCAGGCCCAACGCGCCCAACGCACCGACCGCGCCCGCGACGCCGCCGTGGCCACAGCACGCGAACTGGGCCTGACCGTCACCGACCCCCTCATCCTGCACGACCTGTTCTCCGTCGTCGTGCACCTGGCACCGGCCCCCGTGGTGGCCCGCGTCCCCACCGTCCTGCCCCCGGCAACCAGCCCCCACGACCTGGCCACGCGCCAACAGCACGAACTCGACACCACCCAGTGGCTGCACGAACAGGCCGTCCCCGTCATCGCACCCAGCCCCCTGACCCCCCGCCGGCCCCTCCAACGCGACGGATTCTCCCTGACCTTCTGGACCCACGTGCCCCAGGACCAGGACGCCGAGCCCGACTACGCCGCCAACGCCGAACTCACCCCCGCTCTGCACCGGGCCCTGCGCCACTACCCCGGCGAACTGCCCTTCCTCTCAGCCGCCGACCCGCAATCGATGACCGCAGAACTCACGCGCCTGCAACACCACCCCGACCTCCTCGAGGCGGCCGACCTGGACCGTGCCCAACGCGAGTGGCAGCTCATCGAGCCCCTGGTGCGCTCGCGCGCCGCCTTCGAAAAGACCTTCCCCGACATCGAACTGCAACCCGTCCACGGCGACTCCCCGCCCGCCAACATCTTCCCCAGCACCCACGGGCCCCTCTACTCCGACTTCGAGCTCATCTGCCTGGGCCCCATCGAATGGGACCTGGCCGGCCTGCCCGAGGAACTCGTCCAGGCCTACGACCACAGCGCCCGCGACCAAGACATGCGCGAGGCCGACCCCGACGTGTTGGCCTTCGTCAACACCGTCGGCAAACTACGCGTCATCGCCACCCTGGCCCTGATCCCCCAACTGCCCGAACTGAGCGACCACCTCACCCCGGCCGTGCAGCAGTGGAAACAAGGCCCCTTCGCCGGCGGCCTGCACCTGTGACCCGCACCGACCGCGCCCCGGCCACCGCGCCGGGACCGCACCCGTGCACACCGGTGCGCACCACACCCCGCCGTGCACCGCACACCCCTGGCACCCGGGTACGTTCGCGGTGCACACCCCCGCCCCGATGTGACGCCAGGAGAACCGTTGCCCACCCGCGCCGCCCAGCTCCTCGACCGGCCCCTGACCCTGGGATCGGCCAAGATCCCCAACCGCCTGGCCATGGCCCCCATGACCCGCATGCACTCCCCCGGCGGCATCCCCGGCCCCGACGTGGCCGCCTACTACGCCCGCCGCGCCGCCGCCGGGACCGGCCTGATCATCACCGAGGGCACCTACATCGGCCACCCCACCGCCGGTGAGAGCGACAGCGTCCCCCGCTTCGCCGGCACCGAGCAGCTCCAAGGGTGGGGCCACGTCGTACAGGAGGTGCACGCCGCCGGCGCCGCGATCATGCCCCAGCTCTGGCACATCGGCATCCAGCGCACCGCCGGAGCCCCGCCCTTTACCGACGCACCCTCCGTCGGCCCCTCCGGCATCGCCCTGGACGGCACCGCCGGCGCCGGAACCGCGCTCACCCTCGCCGACATCGACGACCTCATCGCCTCCTTCGCCCAGGCCGCCGCCCAGGCCGAACACCTGGGCTTCGACGGGGTGGAACTGCACGGCGCCCACGGCTACCTCATCGACCAGTTCCTGTGGAAGCGCACCAACCAGCGCACCGACACCTACGGCGGCGACCCCCTCTCCCGTACCCGCTTCGCCGCCGACATCGTCGAGGCCGTGCGCGAGAAGGTCTGCCCCGACTTCCCCGTCCTGCTGCGCTTCTCCCAGTGGAAGGCCGACCACTACGACGCGCAGATCGCACCCACCCCGCAGGACCTGGACACCGTCCTGGCCCCCCTGGCCCGGGCGGGCGTCACCGCCTTCCACGCCTCCGGCCGCCGCTACTGGGAGCCCGCCTTCCCCGAATCCGACCCGGGCCTCAACATCGCCGGGTGGGCCAAGAAGGTCACCGGCCTGCCCGCCATCACCGTCGGCTCGGTGGGCCTGGACGGCGTCTTCGCCCCCGACCGGCTGGGCCGCAGCGCCGAGGTCACCGGCATCGACGCGCTCCTGGACCGCCTGGAGGCCGAGGAGTTCGACATGGTGGCCGTGGGCCGCGCCCTGCTGGCCGACCCCGCCTGGGCCGAGAAGGTCCTGTCCGGCCGCGGCGACGACCTGGTGCCCTACACCAAGGACGCCGTGCGCACCCTGCACTGAGCATCCCCGCGGGGCGAGCTCGGCGGGCCCGCCCCGCGGGCCCGCGGGATTCGTTCCCGCGCGCTGCTCGCCTGCGGGGATCAGGCCTGCACGAACTCGGCCAGGTACTCACCCGTCAACGTCGACGCCTCGGCCACCAGCCGGGCCGGGCTGCCCTCGAAGACCACACGCCCGCCCTCGTGACCCGCGCCCGGACCCAGGTCGATCAGGTGGTCGGCCCGCGCCATCACCGCCAGGTGGTGCTCCACGACCACCACCGAGGTATCCGAATCCACCAACCGGTCCAGCATCGCCGTCAACTGCTCCACGTCGGCCGGATGCAGCCCGTTGGTCGGCTCATCCAGCACGTACACCCCACCCGGGTCGGCCATGTGCGCAGCCAGCTTCACCCGCTGCAACTCACCACCCGAAAGCGTGCTCATCGGCTGGCCCAGACCCACATACCCCAGGCCCACCTCGCGCAGGCGCCCCAGGACCCGCGCCGCCGCCGGGACCCGGGCCTCACCCTGGGAGAAGAACTCCAGGGCACGATCCACCGACATCTCCAACACCTGGCTGATGTCGAACCCGCCCAGACGGTGCTCGAGCACCGAGGCCTCGAACCGGCGGCCCCCGCACTCCTCACACGTGGTGGTCGCCCCCGCCATCATCCCCAAGTCGGTCTGGACCACCCCCGCACCCTTGCAGTTGGGGCAGGCACCCTCGGAGTTCGCACTGAACAACGACGCCTTGACCCCGTTGGCCTTGGCGAAAGCCTTGCGGATCGGCTCCGACAACCCCGTGTACGTGGCCGGACTGGAACGCCGCGACCCCCGGATCGGGCTCTGATCGATGGAGACCACACCCTCACCCGCCGGGATCGAGGCGTGCACCAGCGAACTCTTGCCCGAACCCGCCACACCGGTGACCACCACCAACACCCCCAACGGGATGTCCACGTCCACCGACCGCAGGTTGTGCGCCGAGGCCCCGCGCACCTCCAACACCCCAGCGGGCGTACGCACCTGCTCCTTGACCCGGGCACGGTCGTCCAGGTGCCGACCCGTCACCGTCCCACTGCCACGCAGCCGGCCGACCGTGCCCTCGAAACACACCCGGCCCCCGTCACTGCCCGCACCCGGACCCAGATCCACCACGTGGTCGGCGACCGCGATCGTCTCCGGCTCGTGCTCGACCACCAGCACCGTGTTGCCCTTGTCCCGCAACCGCAGCAACAGCTCGTTCATCCGCGCCACGTCGTGCGGGTGCAACCCCGCCGTGGGCTCGTCGAAGACATAGGTGACATCGGTCAGGGACGAACCCAGGTGCCGGATCATCTTCGCCCGCTGGGCCTCACCACCCGACAACGTGCCCGCGGCACGGTCCAACGACAGATACCCCAACCCGATCTGCGCGAACGAGTCCAACGTGTGCACCAGCGCCCCCACCAGAGAGCCCACCGACGGCTCGCGCCCACCCAGCCCCCGCACCCACTCGGCCAGATCGCTGACCTGCATCGCACACACCTCGGCAATGTTGAGCCCGCCGATCCGCGCCGAACGTGCCGCCTCGCTCAACCGTGTACCGCCGCACTCACCGCACTCGGTGAAGGTCACCGCCCGGTCCACGAACGCCCGGATGTGCGGCTGCATCGCCTCGCGCTCCTTGGCCAGGAACGACTTGCGCACCCGCAGCACCAGACCCTCGTAGGTCATGTTGACCCCGTTGATGCGCCGCTTGACCGGCTCGCGGTACAAAAAGTCGTGCAACTCCTCCTCGGAGAACTCCCGCACCGGCTTGTCGGCGTCCACCAGACCCGACTCGGCGAACATGCGCACCGACACCCCGCCCGCCTTGTACCCGGGCACCGTGATCGCCCCTTCGTTCAGGGACTTGTCCGCCTCGTACAGCCGCGAGGCGTCCACGTCCGCGACCTGCCCGCGCCCCTCACAGAAGGGGCACATGCCCCCGGCCCGGGTGAAGGTCACGTGTTCGCGCGGGGCGGCCGAGGCGCGCTCGACCGTGAAAGACCCGCTCGCACGCACCGAGGCCACGTTGAAGGAGAACGCGTTGGGCGAACCGATGTGCGGCTCGCCCAGCCGACTGAACAGGATCCGCAGCATCGCGTTGACGTCGGTGGCCGTGCCCACCGTCGAGCGGGGGTCGGCGCCCATCGGTTTCTGGTCGACGATGATCGCGGTGGTCAGCCCTTCCAACACATCCACCTGCGGGCGCGCCGAGGTAGGCATGAAGGTCTGCAGGAACGCGCTGTAGGTCTCGTTCACCAACCGCTGCGACTCCGCGGCGACCGTGTCGAAAACCAGCGAACTCTTGCCGGAGCCGGACACACCGGTGAAGACGGTCAACCGCCGCTTGGGCAGCACCACGTCCAGCCCCTGCAGGTTGTTCTCCCGCGCCCCCAGCACCCGGATCTGCTCGTGACTGTCGGCCACGTGCACCGCCCCGCTCGCCTGTGCCGCCGTCTCCTGCTGCATCGTCGCCCTCTCTTCCCCGCGTCCCTGCCGGTACGCGCCGCTTCGCTCACCAGCCCGAGCCAACCACCCGGACACGACAGGAGCACCCATGCCACGACCCATCACCCGCCCCGCGGCCGCGCGCAACACAACAAGGTCCCGCCCCCGACATCGGGAACGGGACCTTTGCACGGCCAACCGGCCGGCCACGGTCAGCGGCCTGGCGCCACGGCGCCGATCAAGCGCGGTTCCGGCGCCCGAGCAGGTACATGCCCGCCGCTCCCAGGAGCAGGCCCAGAGCCGTACCGGCCAGGGCCCAGCCCCAGGAGGCCGAAGCCCGGGCCCCGTCCTCCTGGGCCCGGAAGTCGGGGACTGCGTCGGGGTCGCCGTAGGTGCCCTGGCGGTCGACGGTCGAACCGTCCTGCCAGCCGCCTCCCATGTCGCAGTTGACCCGGTCGCGGGAGGTGACCACGTCCTGCCCGCCCAAGCTCATGTCCAGGCTCTCGGCATTGGCGGTCACGTCCTCGGACCGCTCCTGCTCGGGCATGCGGATGCCCCACTCGTCCTTGGTGCGTTCCTGCACGTCCTCGACCATGAAGGTACCCAGGTCCAGCGCGTCCATCGCCCACTCGTTGCTGAAGCGGGTGAGTGCGGCGCGGCCCTCGTCCTGCTCGCCGGCCTCGAGGGCCTCCAGAGCCTCGGTCTCCACCTCGCCGATGTCCTGCAGCATCTGGGCCTCGAACCCCTCCAAGGTGTCGGTGACCTCGCCCAGGAAGGCCCCGGGATGCTCGCAGGTGTAATACATCAGCCGCTTGAAGGTACGCACCGGATACTGGGTGGCCTCCAGGTGGGCGTAGTCGGGGTCCAGGTAGTTGGCGGCCGCCCCTGAGGTGAGGTAGCGGTGCTGGCTGTACTCGGGCGGGATCTGCTCGGCACCGATGTGCCAGGGAATGTAGGGCGCGGTGACCGCAGCGGTGGGGGCCACCCACAGCCTCGCCAGGTCCGGGTGGGCCAGATCCTCCTGCAGGTGGGCGACCTGTCCGTAGCCGGAACGGTCATCGGACCAGCGCGGATCGCGCACCATGCGCTGCATGTCCTGCAAGGACATGGGCGCCATCTCCTGCAGTTCCTCCTCCAGCCGCGGCGGGTAGCGGAAGGGCGCCTCCTCGTCGTCACCGGGAGGCCCGGGGAAGGCAGTGCCGTAGGCCTGCTGCAGGTCGATGGTCTGCTCGCCCTCGGCGTCGAACCAGTCCTGCTCCTGGGCGAAACTCACCACGTTGTCCGAGCCCATGAAGTCGCTGTCGTCGTCGCGGTCGACGGGAAAGTCCTGGATGTAGCCGGGGTAGGACACCCGCACGTCGTCGGAGCCCAGGCGTTCGGCCGCCCACAGGCCCTGGCCGCCGGCGAACTCCACCATCACCCACCCTTCGTTCTCGTCGGCGATCAGGTGGGAGTTGCCGCCGTAGGTGGTGTAGCCGTGCTCGTCGATGAGCTCGCCGGCGAGCTCCACCGCCTCACGGGCCGTGGTGGCCCGCTCCATCATCAGGCGCGCCAGGTCGCTGTACTGGGGACCCTCCTGCGGGGTGGGGGTCATCTCCACGAGCTCTTCGCGGGAGTCGGACCAGATGTCGCGCACGGCCACCTGGTGTTCGTTGAGGCCGCCGTTGGTCAGCGGCGCAGGAAAGCCGGCGAACTCCGAATAGTTCATGGTCAGGTACTTGGCGGTCTGCTCGACCTGCGGAATCTCGGTGAGCTCGCCGGGGATGTCGGCGTCCTCGGTGGCACCGACCTGCACAGTGGCATCGGAGGGGTGCTCCTGGGCCTGGACGACCTCCAACCAGTGACTGGAAGGTTCGTGCCCGAAACCGCCGAGCAGCACCGATCCGTCATCGGTCAGGTCCTTGCCGACGTAGAAGCCGATGCTCTTGTCGGAGTTGGCCGGGCCGTCCCGGGGTTCAGGTGCGCTGCCCACCGGAACGGAGGGGTCCTGGCCCTGTTCGCCGGAGCTGTGGGCCTGGGCCGGTGTGAGCGGAGCCAGCGCGATCAGCAACGCCAGGCCAGCGGCCATCGTCCTGGTGCATGCGGGGGATGGTCCCTGCCCGGCGGGGCCGCGGACAGGGGCGAAAAAGGTAAAAAGCCTCATAAGCGACACAACCTAACAAATGGCTCAATCGCGCAGGAACTCCGCCCCATGGTTCTTGCCCGGGCCCCCTGCCCTGTGCCCCGCAAGGGCCCGAGGCGGCCCGGTCAGGCCCCCGGTTCCCGGCGGGCACGCTCCTGGTGGCGACGGGCCTTCAAGCGGTTGCCGCAGGCCTTCATCGAGCACCAGCGGGCGGTGTTGGCGCGGGAGCGGTCCAGCAGGAACAGGCGGCACTCCTCGTTGCCGCAGGGGCGCAGCCGGCCGGGCCTGTGTTCCTGGACCCGGTACCAGGTGAGCACCAGCTCCACCGCGAGCATCCTCTCGGGCGGCCCGCCCAGAGGCCACCGCAGCCCCCGGGTGCTGACCTGGGGAAACCGGTGCACGCCGGCCAGTATCTGCTGCAGGTCAGCCTCGGGCACGGGACCGTGCGTGGCGGCTTGGAGCACGTCTCTGACCCTGCGCAGCCAGTCCAGGGCCGGTTGCCCATCCGGGCCGCCGTGCTCTCGCGCCCACTGCCGCAGCACGGCCTCCTCCGCCCACAGGTCCTGCGCTCGACCCTGCACCACCGGGGTGCTGTTCAGCGCCTCGAGCAGCGCCTGTTCGTCGATCACGTCCACCCACCTCCTGACTAACCCCATTGGCAGACTTGACAGGTTACCTCACTTCGGGTCCACTGAGACCTCACATAACCACCAAAAAAGATCGAGCAGGTTACCCATGGTCGAGGTTCGCCACCAATACGCCACCGTGCAAGGACACCGCATCTTCTACAGGGAGGCCGGCCCCCGCCACGCACCGACCCTGCTGCTCCTGCACGGCTTCCCCACCAGCTCACGCATGTTCCGCCACTTGATCCCCCACCTGGCCGACCGGTTCCACCTCATCGCCCCCGACCACCTCGGCTTCGGCCACTCCGACACCCCGCCCGCCCACACCTTCACCTACACCTTCGACGCACTCACCGACCTCACCCAGACACTTCTGACCGAACTCGGCATCGACCACTACGCCCTCTACGTGCACGACTACGGCGCCCCCATCGGATGGCGGCTCGCCCTACGCACCCCGGAGGCCATCACCGCGATCATCACCCAGAACGGCAACGCCTACGAAGAAGGCTTCCTCCCCCAGTTCTGGGAACCCGTGTGGGCCTACGCCGCCGACCCCGGCCCCGAAACGGAACCGGCAGTGCGCACTGCTCTGGACCTGGACGCCATCCGCTGGCAGTACCTGCACGGCGTGGACCGCCCCGAACTGGTCGACCCCGACACCTGGACCACCGACCACCGCGACCTCAGCCGCCCCGGCAACGACCTCGCACAACTGGCCCTGTTGCGCGACTACGCCACCAACCCGCCCCTGTACCCACAGGTACACACCTATTTCCGGCGCAGCCGCGTACCGCTCCTGGCCGTATGGGGAGCCGGCGACCGCATCTTCGGCCCCGAGGGCGCGCGGGCCTTCGCCCAGGACCTGCCCGAGGCCCAGATCCATCTGGTGCCCGGAGGCGCCCACTTCCTGCTCGAGAGCCACCTGCAGACCACGACCGGCCTCATCGGCGACTTCCTGAGACGCACCCTGGCGAACACTCGGGCATGAGACGGCCGGGGTGGGCCGGGGCCGCCCACCCCGAGCGCAGCACCGACCGGGTACGCACCGAACTGCTCAAGCACTGCTTCGCCGAGCGCATCGAACCTCCCACCGCCGACCGCCTCACCCGGATGGTGCGCTCGGCCCTGAGCAGGGCCGAGCAGGCCCGCTTCACCACCATCGAGGCCCGCCTGAACCCTGAGCTGCGCGAACGGGTGCTGGGCCTGGTCGAGCACAGTCCGGAGAGCGGCGCCGAGGAGGAGGACGCCGAATCGGTACTGGACCAGGTCAAGGCGATGCCGGGCAACATCAGCCGAAGTTTCTTCCCCGCAACCCCAGCAGGCCGCCGGCGGCGAGGAGCGCGGCGACGGCGGTGAGTGAGAGCAGGGTGACCAGGCCCACCTCGGTGGATGGGTGGACGTGGGCGAAGGGGGAGAGGGCGAAGACGGCGTCGCTGATTTGCTGGGCCTCCCAACCCAGCTCGATGAACAAGAACACCCCCAGCGCGCCCCAGCCGACGATCGCGGCGAACCTGGGCAGCAGACCGTAGGCGGCCGTGGCCAGAGCGGCCATCACCCACACGGCAGGCAAGGCCGCCATCGTGGAACCGAGAATGCGCGGCAATTCCCCGGCGACGTCACCGCTCACGAGGCTGTAGGTCAACCCCGCGCTCAGACCGAGGGCGGCCAGCAGCACGAGCGGGCCGAGGGCGGCGATCAGCAGGTGGCTCCAGGCCCAACGCAGCCGGGGGACGGGGCCGCTGAGCAAGGAGTCGGCGTGCCCGCTGGATTCCTCCGCGCGCAGCCTGAACACGGCCATGATGGCGTAGGCCGAGACCAAACTGACGGAGAGGGCGTAGACGATGAGCGAGACGAAGGCTTCACCGACGTCGTCGGCGCCCGCGAAGGCCAGGAAGCCGCCCTCCGGCTGCGCGTCGCCCAGAAGCTCCGTGGAGATCGGGGCGACCGAGCCCGCCAAGCCGCCGACGAGCGCGAACCCGACGGTGCAGGACAGCAGCGTGCTCCTGTGCAGGCGCCATGCCAGGGCGAGCGGGCTGGCCAGCCCCGGGGCGGCCTGCGCCGGTCCGGGCCGTGGCCGCAGGAAGCCGGCGCCCAGGTCGCGACCCGCGCAGAGCGCGTAGGCCGCAGCGGCCAGCACGGCGGTGAAGCCCACGACCAGGGCGAGGACCCACCACTTCTCGCCGGCGAAGGGGCTGCTCAGGCGGGTCCAGTTGAGCGGCGAGAGCCACGAGAGCCACGCGAACCCGCCCTCTTGACCGGCCGCGTCTGCGGCGATGCGCGGCAGGAAAAGGACGGTGAAGGCCATCAGAGAGATGCCTCTGGCCGTGCCGACGCTCTCGCTCACCTGGGCGGCCACGCCCCCGATGGCGGCGCACATCCATCCGGCGCCCGCGAAGGAGAGCCCCAGCGCGAGGGAGCCGGCGACGGGAAGCCCGAAGGCCGCAAGGACGATCGCGACGGCGGCGGCCAGGGCGAGGTTGGCGCCGAACACCGCGGCCAAGGCTGCGGTGAGCGGGGCGTTGCGGCCTGCGGTGGTGGAGCTGAGCAGTTCGCGTCTGCCCGATTCCTCCTCGGCGCGGGTGTGGCGGATCACCAGGAGCAGGCTCGGAATCCCGGCGAAGAGCATGCCCATGACACCGACCCGCCACGCGACCAAGCTTCCCAGACTCGAGGCGAAGATGGGGCCGAGCATGCCCAGGGTCGCCGGGTTGGCGTTGCTCTGCTGAGTGAAAGTCCGGCGTGCCTCGGCGGTGGGGTAGAGCTCCTGGAAAGCGTTCGTCTGGCTGGCGACGATGAGCACGGGCAGGGCGATGAAGAGCGCGAGCAGGAGCCGGTCCCGTCTGAGGATCAACCGGATCAGCGTCCCGGTCCCGGTGAGGGAGGCCCTCAGGCCGTCCCTTCCCCTCGTGGGGCCCCACCGTTCGGCGTCTTCTCCGTTCGGTAGTGGCGCAGGAACAGCTCCTCCATGGTCGGGGGTTGGCTCGTGAGGCTGCGCAGCCCGAAGGAGGAGAGGTGACGCAACACCCCGTCCAGCTCCTCGGTGTCCACCTGCAAACTCACCCGCCTGCCCTCGACGGTGAGATCGTGGACCCCGGCGAGGACGCCGAGGCCCGAGACAGGCTCGGCGAGCTCCGCCCGGACGGAGGTGCGGGTGAGGTGGCGGAGCTCGGCCAGGGTCCCGCTCTCGACCGTCTTGCCGTCGCGGATGATCGAGACCCGGTCACACAGGGCCTCGACCTCGGCGAGGATGTGGCTGGACAGAAGCACCGTCCTGCCTCGCTCGCTCTCTGCCTTGATGCAGTCGTTGAAGGCGGCTTCCATCAGCGGGTCGAGCCCGGAGGTGGGCTCATCGAGCAAAAGCAGCTCCACGTCGGAGGCGAGCGCAGCAACCAGGGCAACCTTCTGGCGGTTGCCCTTGGAGTAGGTGCGCGCCCGCTTTGTGGGGTCGAGTTCGAAGCGCTCGAGAAGTTCTGCCTTCCTCGCCGGGTTCAGCCCGCCCCGCAGCCCTCCCAGCAGGTCCACCACTTCCCCTCCGGAGAGGTTGGGCCACAGCGTGACGTCGCCCGGGACGTAGGCCAGCCGCCGGTGCAGCTCGGTGGCCTGCGCCCACGGGTCTCCGCCCAGCACGCGGGCGGTGCCGGAGTCGTTCCGCAGGAGCCCCAGCAGGATGCGCAGCGTGGTCGACTTCCCGGCGCCGTTGGGGCCCAGGAAACCGTGCACCTCGCCCGCGGCCACGGACAGATCCAGACCGTCGAGTGCGCGCGTTCGGCCGAAGGTCTTCACCAGGGCCGATACCGATATCGCCTCAGTCATCCTCGGACCGAACCTCCTGTGTTGATCGAGGTGTGCTGCGTGCCGCCTCGCCAGGGGCCCCGGGCGGTTCCGATCGTCGGGGGACCTCGCTCAGGTCCGCGCGCCAGCTCTCGGCCAGGTCGGTGTCAACGAGCCCTGGCGCCAGCAGGTCGAGGGAGGCCAGGTTGACCCGGGCCACGCCTTCCTCGGAGAACACGTCGGTATCGAGCGCGTGGCCGACGTGGCGGTGCAGCACGGTGACGCCCAGCCGCATGGCGGTGAGTACGACAGCCCGCGCGTGTAGGTCGGTGGTGCCGCCCTCGCGTGTTCGCAGGTAGTCCTCGGTCGCCGCCACCAGTGCGTCGAAGATGGCGGTGGCGGCGGGTGAGTCCTCGACCAGAGCGAGCGCGAGGTAGCGCACCAACCAGGAAGCCTCCTGGGCGATCTGGTGGCGGTCGGGTAGCTCGCCTCTCATCACACTGCGTTCGGCGATGTCGATGTAGGCGGCCAGGGCGTAGGAGTCGCAGGCCTCCCGTAGCCCGTCCTTGGTGCCGAAGTGGTGCTGTACAAGGGCCGGCGACACGCCCGCCGCAGTCGCGACATCGCGCATGGTGGTCGCGGCGAAGCCACGCTCGGCGAACTGCCGTAAAGCGGTGTTGCGGATACGGGCACGGCCCGTGAGGTCGGAGGGGTGGGGTGCAGCAGTCATGACGTGACTGTACAAGGAAACAGCTGGCTGTACAACGGTACAGCATGTGGCTGTCTCACCGCGTAACCAGGGGCCCGGACCGGCATGCTCGCGTATCCGAGCAGCACCCATTCGAGGCCGGGCTCCTGCTGAGCGACCACGGAGACACGTGGGAGCGGACCGTGCGCGATAGCTGATCTGCGGCTGTTGCGCCCTGTGCACCATCGGCAAGCGAAACGCTGGCAACGGAGCGTTACCTGAGGCCCAACGCCGTCCCGGCCCCGCGCCCGCGCGGAGGCCAGGCCGTCGTTGGTGTTGGTCACGATCAGCTCGCGCTGGAGCTCGGCCAGCACGCTGAGCATGCCGAACATGGCACGGCCCTGCATGGCGGAGGTGTCGATGCTCTGCTCGAGCACGTGCATCCCGATCCCGCCCCCGCGCAGGAGCTGAGGACCAAGTCGAGCTTGGCCCGGGAGGCCTTCGCGCCGCTGGCGGTGTCGAGGTGGATGTTCTCCCGGTCGACCCCGGCCCGAAGGAGCGCGGCGATCTGGTGGTCAGGGTTCTGCTCGGCGGTGGAGACCCGCGCGTAGCCGATGGGCATATCGGAAGCTATCGCGAACAGCCTTTGCCACCGTTGTTTTCCAACACCGGTTATCGACACCGCGCACCTGCGGGTTCACGATCACCGGCGAAGTGCCGACAGAGGGTCCTTTGCCGACACTCACGATCATGGCGTGGGCTCGGCCCGCTCACCTCGGCCGAATGAGGGCTTCACCGCCGTTTGCGGCTGGTGCCGCGGTCGTTAACGGCGCCCGCACAGGTGCGGGCAGGTGCGGGCGGGAAATTCCTGGCCCGGCCTGCGGGGCTCGGTCCTCGACGCTCCCGTGGCCTCAGATCGGTCTTATGATCTATGCTCCCCAACATAAGTTACTCGCTAGTAGAGCGCAGGGGGCCGACGCATGCCAGCAGCGCGTGGCCCTCACCTCTGGCAGCAGGCACTCACCGCCACAGCCGCGAACCACGGCCGGCCCGCCCCCAACATCGGACTGCCTGCATCCTCAGCACGGTCCAAGACACGGCGCGCATGCACCGCGCCCACCGCAGCACCGCCCCGAGCCACGGGAAGCCCCGCGGGCCAGAGGCCCCACGACCTGCTGACCCACGTTCTGCACCCGCACACCAGCATCCAGGGACCGACCGGCCCCTGAGCCCCCACCCACCACGACAAGGAGCACCATGCCCACACTCCAACACCACGACGAGATCCTCGTTCTGGACCTGGGCGAGGACGAGAACCGCTTCCACCCCCACTGGCTCGCCTCGGTCAACGCAGCCCTGGACGAGGCCGAACAGGCCCCAGGCCCACGGGCCCTGGTCACCGCCGCCACCGGAAAGTTCTACTCCAACGGCCTGGACCTGGACTGGCTCATGGCCAACGCCGGCCGCTACCAGGACTACGTCGCCGAAGTCCACCAGCTGTTCGCGCGCATGCTGGCACTACCGATGCCCACAGTGGCGGCCCTGCAGGGCCACACCTTCGCCGCCGGGGCCATGTTCTCCCTGGCCCACGACCAGCGCGTGATGCGCGCCGACCGCGGTTTCTGGTGCCTGCCCGAGGCCGACATCAACATCCCCTTCACCCCGGCCATGGCAGCACTCATCCAGGCGCGCCTGAGCCCGCAGACCGCGCACGAGGCCATGGTGACCGCCCGCCGCTACGGCGGCCACGACGCCGCAGCAGCCCACATCGTGGACAGGGCCGTGGCCGAGCAGGAGGTGCGCCCCACCGCCATCGAGCTGGCCCGCTCCCTGGCCGGCAAGGACGCCGCCACCCTGGGCACCATCAAGGCCCGCATGTACGCCCCCGCCCTGGACGCACTGCGTGATGAGGAGGGCCCCTTCAGCTGAGCCGGCGGACCGGCCGCCGGCGCTCGCGGGCAGCGGCAGGAGCGGATGAGGGCCCACACCACCGCCTGACCACCCGCCCCAACACCGAAGGGCCCCGGCCACCGAGCGGGGCTGCCCCAGGTCAAGACCGAGGACGGGCCGCTGCCTCCTCCAGGTGCCCCTCACCCGCACCGGGTGAGGGGCACAGCACTCCTCGTCGGGGCCGTTGAGAGCACGCAACGAACGGAACTCGGCCGGTGGACTGCTGGCGAACAGGTGTTGCAGGAGGGCGTGGCAACAGCATCAGGAAGCGGGGACGGGCTCTAGCCGGTAGGCGTCCCCGTGGGCGACCACACGGCCGGCGGTGGGCGGTGCGAAGTGGGTGCCCAGGAGGAGGGTGTCCGTGCCGGCCAGGGAGCCGAGCAGCTTGCGGCGGGTGGCCTCGGACTGCCGCGGGGCGATGTCGACGCAGGCGCCGATGACGGGGTGGGCAAGCTGGACGGGATGGTGGACGCAGTCGCCGGAGATCAGCGCCGTCTCACCCTGGCTGGTCAGTTCCACGGCGACGTGGCCGGGGGTGTGGCCGGGGGTTGGGATCAAGCGCAGGCCGGGGGCGATCTCGGCGCCGGAGTCCGGGACGTCGACCGTGCTCAGCAGACCCGCCTGTTCGATCGGGATCACGGAGTCGCGAAACATCTGCTCGCGTGCTTCCTCCATGTCATAGGTGGCCCAGAACTCCCGCTCGGTGCGAGAGGTGAGGTAGCGGGCGTTGGGGAAGGTGGGAACCCACGCGCCGTTCACCTGCTGTGTGTTCCAGCCGACGTGATCGGCGTGCAGGTGGGTGAGGATCACCAGGTCGACGGAGTGCGGGGGGAACCCGGAGGCGGTGAGGCGCTCCAGGAAGTCGGTACGCAGATTGTGCCAGGCCGGGTTGGCCCGCTCTTTGCCGTTGCCGATGCCGGTGTCGACGAGAACGCGCAGCCCGTTCACCACGAACGCGAAGCTGTGGCTGTCGATGTGCACGATCCCGTCCTGGCCGGCGAAGTGGGGGTGCAGCCAGCCCTGGGCGCTCACCACCTCAGGGGCGGCCTCGGGCAGCAGCCAGGGTCCGGTCGCGGGCGGCAGGGCCACTTCGTCGACGCGGTGGACGGTGAGGCCGCCCACGGTCCAGGAGGGGATGGGGGTGGCAGAGCAAGAGGTGTGCATGGTCTCGTTTCCTTTGTTCTCTTCAGTGGAATCGGTCGGCTTCGGGGCGGGCCGCCCCGCCTCGTGAGGCGGTGAGTGCCGCCAGGGCCGCCAGGGCGAGGAGAGCGGCGGTGATCGCGTAGGCGTGTGAGGTGGCCCCCAGCCCGTAGTGCTGGGTGGCGGCGCCCGCGGCGACGGCGGGCAGGCTCATGGACAGATAGCTGAGGATGTAGTAGGCGGCCAGCGTCGCACCGCGGTCCCGCTCCTCGAGCGAGGCCAGGAGCATACGCAGCACCCCCTGGGTAACGGCGCCGAAAGCGATGCCGGCCAGCGCCGCTCCGCCGTAGACGGCGGGTAGCCCGGCGCCGTGCAGAGCGCTCAGGGTCAGGGCCGCAGCGGGCAGGACGCACAGGCAGCCGCCGATCGCCGTGGCTCGGGGCGGCCTGCGCCGCAGCGCCCATACGGTGAGCGCGGCGGTGGCGCTGAGGGCGAAGAAGACCATGCCAAGGGCTGCTTGCGGGGCCTCGGGGGCCGCCAAGCGTACGAGGGCCGGGCCGAGGGAGGAGTAGAAGCCGCCCAGTGCCCAGACAGTGCCGACAGCGGCGCCCGCGGCCAGCAGGGTGCGGCGTGCCGGTGGCGGGACGCCGACCCGCGGGCGCAGCGACCGCAGCGCTCCCGCGCGGCGGTGGGCCGTCTCCGTGGTGAAGACGGTCGCGATCGCCTGGGTGAGCAACAACGCCGCCAGCAGTACGTAGACGGTGACGGTGGGTGCGGGGACGAAACGGACGAGCAAGGTGGACACGAGCACGCCGGTGGCCATCCCGGCGACCGGGGTGATGCTGTTGGCCAGGGCGGACCGGCCCGGGCGCCGGGGGTTTTCCAGGTCGAGGAGCGCCGCGCCCGCGGCGCTGGTGGCCGCGCCGGTGGCCGCTCCTTGTAGAACCCGGGCGATGGTCAGGGAGCCCGCGCTGTCCGCTGAGGCCAGGAGGCCCATGGAGGCGGCCGCCATGAGCAGGGCGCCTACCAGGACGGGGCGTCGCCCCAGGTGGTCGGAGAGCGCTCCGGTGGTGAGCAGGGCCAGCAGCAGGGCCAGGGCGTAGGCGCTGAAGACCACGGTGACGGCGAGCGCGGAGAGGCCCCACTGGTCTTGGTAGAGGGGGTAGATCGGGGTCGGAGCACTGGACGCGGCCAGCAGGGCCGCGAGTATCGACACCTCGAGGGCGAAAGAAAGGGCGAAAGAAGCTGTGCGGCCCTTCCTGCGGGCGCGGGCGGCCCGGTGGGCGACGTGCGCGGGTGCCTCGGACATCACGGGTGCCTCGGACATGACACCGGGCATGGAACCCCTTCCATAAATGCAATGTATTTGCCTTAAGGAACAGTAGGGCCTACAGTCGGATTAACGCAAACCATTAGCTTTTGGTGTGAGGCGCTTCGCTGCCACACCCCCGATCAGGAGAAACCCGTGCCCTCCGCTGAACTCACACCACCCGAGGCCGCCCGCTGGGCCGCCCGCGCCGGACTTCCGCTGTCCGATGACCGCCACACCGCGGCCGCCGCCACCGCCAACCACATCCACTCCGTCGTCACGGTCCTGCGTGAGCTGGACTTCGGAGANAGCCCCCCCGCCCGCCGGCGCCTACCGCGCCGGAGAGGAGAAGCACGATGCAGCCGTATGAACTGACCCTCGCCCACGCCGCGCAGCAGATCCGGGCCCGCCGACTGTCCCCCGTCGAACTGGTCGACTCCGTCCTCGAGCGCATCGACCAGGTGGACCCGCACGTCGAGGCATACGTCGCGGTCACCGCGGAGCAGGCCCGCGGCGCAGCGCGGGAGGCCGAGCAGGAAGCGGCCCGCGGCATGTTCCGAGGGCCGCTGCACGGCGTCCCGGCCGGACTCAAGGACCTGATCGACGTCGCCGGTTCTCCCACCAGCGCCAGTTCCCGGGTCCGGGCCGGCCACCGCGCAGCCGCCGACAGCACGGTCGCCGCCCGACTGCGGGCCGCAGGCTCCGTCCTGGTCGGCAAGACCCACACCCACGAGTTCGCCTACGGCCTGACCACCCCGCAGACCGGCAACGCCTGGGACCGCGGCCGGGTCGCGGGAGGATCCAGCGGCGGGGGGGGCGTGGCGGGGGCGGCCGGGGCGGCGCCCTTCGCCCTCGGCACCGACACCGGCGGATCGATCCGGGTGCCCGCCGCGCTGAACGGGGCCGTCGGCTTCAAACCGACCTACGGGCTGGTGCCGCGCCACGGCGTCACGTCACTGTCCTGGTCGCTGGACCACGTCGGCCCCATCACCCGCACCGTCGAGGACGCGGCCCTGGTCCTGACCGTCCTCGACGGGCACGACCCGCGTGACCCCGCCTCGCTGAACACCCCCGCCCTCGACCACCGGCCGGAACAGGAACCGGACCTGGCGGGCGTGCGCGTCGGGGTACCGCGCAACTACTACTTCGACCATGTCGACCCGGAGGTGGAGGCCGCCGTCCGCGGGGGCATCGCGCAACTGGAGGTGCTCGGCGCCCGGACCGTCGAGATCGACATCCCGATGACCCGGTACATCCAGGCCACTCAATGGGGGCTGATGGCGCCGGAGGCCACCGCCTACCACGAGGGCACGCTGCGCACGGTCCCCGAGCTGTACCAGGAGGACGTCCGCATCCTCCTGGAGGCCGGTGAGCTGATGGGCGCGGGCGACTATCTGCGTGCCCAGCGCTCCCGGACACTCATGCAGGAGGAATGGGCCCGCCTTCTGGAGAAGGTCGACGTGATCGCCGCCCCGGCGGTCCCGCTGACCGCGGTGGAGGCCGGCCAGGAGAGCATCACCTGGTCCGACGGCTCGACCGAGGCCGTCTCCGACGCTTACGTGCGTCTTTCCTCCCCGGCCAACATCACCGGAGTGCCCGCTCTGTCCGTCCCGGTGGGCCACGACACGGCAGGCATGCCGATCGGCATGGCCCAGTTCTCCCGAAGGCCCGGCAACAGGACAAGTAACCCGCGAGTAACTTAGTCGACGTTCGCAGCGGGTGTCGTACTTCTGGAAACTAGTGTTCCCGGAATTAGACTGGCCGGGTGACTTCTGGAAACACAGCTTCCTCCGCTGAACAGGCTACTGATTCGACTTCTGGAAACACACACACCGGGCGGCCGCGCCGAACCGTGGCGCTGCCCGGCGACCTGGACGCCGAACGCGCGGCCTTCGCCGAGAGACTGGCCTCGGCAACCGACCTGGGCGCGGCCACCCGCGACAAGTACCTGCGCAACGTCGGCTACTTCCTGGCCTGGCTCGCCGACGCGCGCGAGGCCGGCGCGCTGGACGGCGACCCACTCACCGATCCGAACGCGCGGGACTGGGCGGTGCGCGACTACCGACGCACCCTGAAGAACACCCGCACCCGCGCGGGCGCTCGCCTGTCGGCGGCCACGATCAACAACCGCCTGGCCGCGTTGGACGCCTTCTTCGCCCTGCGCGGTTCAGGACGCCCCGACGTGGTCCGCGAGCACCTGGCCCGTCCCAGCGCCCCACGGGCTCTGGATGGGCGGGCCAAGCTGCGGTTCCTGCGCACCGTGGCCCGGGACGCCTCGGTGCGCGACCGGGTGATCTGCCACCTGGCCTACTACGCCGGGCTGCGGGTCGCCGAGATCGTCGCCCTGGACGTGGCCGATCTGCGGCTGTCGGCGCGCAAGGGCACGGTGCGGGTGCGCGGCAAGGACCGCACGGTGCCGCTGCACTCCGAGGTGCGCTCCTCGCTGGAGCGGCTGTTGGACGAGCTCGGCCGCCCCGGCGCGGGGCCGCTGGTGCGCAACCGCGACGGGGGGCGGTTGTCGACCCGGGCGGCCGCCGCGGCGGTCACCGCGCTGGGCGCGGCGGCGGGGATCGGGCCGGACGATGACGGCGAGGCGTTCGGACCGCACGTGCTGCGCCACACCTTCGGCGCCGACCTGGTGCGCGGCCGCGGCGATCTGGCGCGCGATCCGGTGGACCTGGTGACGGTCGCCGAACTGATGGGGCACGCCGACATCAACACCACCCGCCGCTATGCCCTACCCACCGAAGCCGACAAAGCCACAGCCCTGGAGGCGCTCACCATCGACCGGTGAGCGGCCGGAGGCCTACCGCTAAATCCTGTAGTAATCCTCCTCGACCCCCATCTGCGACCTCAGACCGCTCCCGAAGCTACTCACGGGTTACTTTGCCCCTCGCCGTAGCTTCGGGAGAACCGGGCCGAGACCGAGCGCGGGCACGGACGGGCCGAAAGGCGCACGGTCAAGGTCGTTACCGCACCCCGGATCACTTTCCCGCACGTGGCGCAGGTGCTGCGGGTACACCGGTGGGTCAAAGAGTTGGCCACCGGTGATGTGCGGCGCACCTACGCCTATGTCGTGACGAGTTTGCCCGCTGAGCGGGCCGATGCTGCCCGGTTGGCGGGCCTGGTGCGGGGCCATTGGCGGATCGAGGTGCTGCACCATGTGCGGGACGTGAGCTTTGGTGAGGACGCCTCGCGGGTGCGGTGCGGGCACGGACCGCAGAACATGGCGATGCTGCGCAATCTGGCGATCCCGCTGCTGAGCGAGTTGGGGATGAGCGGCATCCCCGAGGCCACGCGGTGGGTGTCCTACGAGACCTTCACGCGCCCTCTCGAGCTTCTCCAGATCCCCTGACCAGCACGGGTGCAGCCCTCATCCGACTTTGCAACAGCCCTGTGGTGGACCCGGTGTCCGGGCTCTCGTGGCGGGCCAGTCACGAAACCTTGGCTTTCGTTGTCCCGACTATGCGCGAGGGTTCGTTTCAGCGCTGAGCTGTGGGGACAGGGCCCGGGTAAGGCCAGGAGCCGCCTGACCGAGTCCAACTCGCTCCCGTATTGGAGAAGGTCATGAAGGCCCTTGTGTACAACGGATCCCGCGACGTCTCCGTCAAGGAACTGCCGGACGCCCGGATCGAGCGTCCCACCGATGTGCTCGTGCGCATCACCGCCACCAACATCTGCGGTTCCGACCTGCACATGTACGAAGGACGCACCGACCTGGAGCCCGGCAAGGTCCTCGGACACGAGAACCTGGGCGTGGTCACCGAGATCGGCAGCGGCGTCGAGCGCATCCGGGTCGGCGACCACGTGTGCCTGCCCTTCAACATCGGCTGCGGATTCTGCCGCAACTGCGAGACCGGCATGCCTTCCTACTGCCTGACCGTCAACCCCGACCCCGACATGGCCGGGGCCGCCTACGGCTTCGCCGGGATGGGCCCCTACCCCGGCGGGCAGGCCGAGTACCTGCGCGTGCCGTTCGGGGACTTCAACTGCCTGCGGCTGCCCGAGGACGCACAGGAGAAGGAGGACGACTACGTCATGGTCGCCGACATCTTCCCCACCGGCTGGCACGCCACCCGCCTGGCCGGGCTCAAGCCGGGTGAGTCCTGCGTGGTCTACGGCGCGGGTCCGGTCGGACTGATGGCGGGCTATTCCGCGCTGCTTCAAGGGGCGTCCCAGGTGATGGTGGTCGACCGCCATCCCGACCGGCTGCGCCTGGTGGAGAGGATGGGGGCGATACCCGTCGACGACTCCAAGGGAGACCCGGTCGAGCAGATCCTCAACCTCACCGACGGCCGCCGTGCCGACTGCGGATGTGAGTGCGTCGGCTACCAGGCCCATGACCATGTCGGTGTCGAGCACCCTGAGCTGACCATGAACAACCTGGTGAAGTCGGTGAAGTTCACCGGCGGCATCGGTGTCGTAGGCATCTTCCTGCCCTCCGATCCCGGGGCCTCGGACGAGATGTCCCGCAACGGCCGGCTCGACTTCGAGATGGGGACGTTCTGGTTCCAGGGGCAGAGGATCGGTACCGGCCAGGCGCCGGTGAAGGCCTACAACCGGCAGCTGCGCGACATGATCCACCAGGACCGCGCGAAGCCGTCCTTCATCGTCTCCCACGACCTGCCGTTGCAGAGGGCACCGGAGGCCTACGAGCACTTCGACAACCGCGAGGACGGCTGGACCAAGGTGGTACTCAAGCCCGCCATGACGTGAGCGGCGCCGCTGGCCGGCCCGTGGGTCCGTGGGTCGGTGGGTCCGTCAGGGCCCGTCAACCACGGAGCCGACACCACGCGGGCCCGAAGGAGCTTAGGTTCTAACGGTGGTAGCCGTCTCAGCTGGGGATCGGCTTACGGCACTCGCGGCGCGACCGTGTGGCGGTGATCGCCCGAGACGCAGCGTCGGCCCGGCTCACCGACAGCGGTCAGAGTCCCCCTCGTCCGGCCGCACAGCCCTTGACCCCACCCGCCTTGGGCTCGTGCTCGATGGGGTGAACACCGTGGGCACGCGGCCACGCCTGCACGGCCCGTCGATCCGCGCTAACCGCCCTCGGCGGGTGGTTTCGACCCGGCCTGACCGGGCAACTCTGTGGTTATCCCACACTATGAGGAGGCGCGATTCCCATGGCAGAAGAGCTGCGCGGCCGACGGGTCGCGATCTTGGCCACTGACGGTGTCGAGCAGGTCGAACTGACCCAGCCCCGCGAGGCGGTGGAGCAGGCCGGGGCGCAGGTGACGCTGCTGTCGATCCACACCGGAGAGATCCAGTCGATGAACGCTGACATCGACAAGGGCGATACCTTCACTGTCGACCGGCTGGTCTCCTCCGTTCGGTTCACCGGCGGCATCGGCACCGTCGGGGTGTTATCCCCCAGGACCCGGGCGGGCCGGACGAGCTGTCCCAGCAGGGCAAGGTCCGCTTCGACTTCGGCAACTTCTGGTTCAAGGGTCAGCAGATGGGCACCGGGCAGGCCCCGATCAAGCGCTACAACCGCCACCTGCGCAACCTCATCGCCGCCGACAAGGTCACCCCCTCCTGGATCGTGTCCCACAACCTGCCGCTGGAGAAAGCCCCGGACGCCTACAAGCACTTCGACGCCCGCGAAGACGGCTGGACCAAGGTCGTCCTCAACCCCGGCACGGCGGCCTGACTTGTCCGCCGCGGCTTTGAACAGCACCCGTTTGAGTAGGAGGCCAGAGCATGGCTGAATCGGTGACCGTCGGGCTCCTCGTCCGGATCGAGGCGCTACCGGGCCACGAGAAAGAGGTCGAAGACTTCCTGCAGCAGGGGCTCGGCATCGTGGAGCAGGAGCCCAACACGGTGCGGTGGTTCGCCATCCGCTTCGGGCCCTCGTCGTTCGGGATCTACGACGCCTTTCCCGACGACTCCGGCCGCCAAGCCCACCTCTCGGGCCAGGTCGCCCAAGCCCTCGCCGACAACACCGGCACCCTGTTCGCCCAGCCCACCATCGAACCGGTGGACGTAATCGCCGAGAAACCACCGAGCTGATCACCGAACGGGCGACTCGGGGTGATGGTGGGGTCCGAGTAGGAACGGAACGGTGAGTACCGGCAACTGTCACATCTGTTGACACCCGTGGCGGGGCGCGCCACGCTACCGGCATGGACAGTGACGCGGTGGCCTTCGTCAGAGCCGAACAGGTCCCCGCTGGAGCCGCCGTTGACGCCCAGGTACCAGCGGAAGGTTCCGGACTCGACGCCGGTGAAGGTGGCGGCTTCGCCGTCGCAGTCCAAGCCGTAGACGCTGCCTACCTCATCCCACCCGTACCAGACGTCCTGCTCCAGGCGGATGTAGAAGGTCCCGAGGCCGGGGTCGCAGTTGGTGATTGAGTCGACCGTGATGGTGTGCGTGCCAGAGTCGGTCGCGGTGTAGTTGCGGGAGAACACGACGCCGTCAAACTCAGCATCCCAGGAGAAGTATCCCGTCATGAGCTGGCTCGAGAAGGTGGAGCCGTCCTCATAGGTGAGCGTCGTGGTGTCGCCGGCGGTCTCCACGTCGGCCACCTATGAGGCCTGCGGCTCCGGGACCTCAGCGGCCAGGGCCGAGGCGGAGGGAGCGAGGCTGAAGGCCAGAGCGGCGGCTCCGGTCGTGGCGATGACACGGGAGGTGACGCGCATCAAAAAGCATCCTCTACACAAGGGGGAATGATCGGACGATACTCACCTTTACCGTCATGCTGCACAGCAACCACCCGGGGCCACATTTGGCCACAGCAAACACAGCTGCCCCTGCTCAAAGATCCTAAGGCTTGGTATCGAACGGATGAGGGCCATGATCCTCTTCCTTGGCATCAACTCATCTGTTAAAGCCCTTTGATGTCCTGGTGACCTCGCTCATGAAAGGAGTATTGCCGCTTGAGCTGGGAAAATGGCATACCAGAGCGCCCGGGAAGACCGCCAACCGCACACGTAAAAACCAGACGTTGTGCCATTTTCCTGCTTGTCGGTGTCAATGCCAGATCCTCACACGGCCAGGTCCAGGCGTTTGTCCATGTCTAGGTCGAACCGGCCGTAGGGGTTAATGTGGGTCCAGAACAGCGGGTTGAGCGCCCGCCGGTCCTCGGGAGTGAGCCGCCCCGCCCAGGCCGGGTCTTCCAACACCCGTTGCAGGAGCAGGGTGTTGACGTAGACCAGCGCGGACTGGAGCAGGTGCAGGCACAGCATGGAGATCTCGGCGTGCTCGCGATCGCCTCCGGTGAGCACGCCCTCCTTGCCATAGAAGAACTTGTCGTTGGCGCCGTTCCAGTTCTCCACCACCTCCAGGCCGCCGTGGATCTCCCTGCGCAGTGCCTCGTCGGCCAGGTAGTCGCAGGCGAAGATGGTGCGCACCGCCCGGCCGAGTTCTTCGATGGCCTGATAGACGGGGTTCTTGGGGCCGCCGCCCTTGGTGAAGCGGCGCAAGACCTGCTCGGTGTCGGCCGTGCCCAACCTCAGGGCGGTGGCGTAGGCGACCATCTGGTCGTAGTTGCGCTCGATCAGCGCCCAGTCGATGGGCCGGTTCTTGACCACCCGCTCCAGGCGCGGCCAGGTGGCCGGGCCGGTGTCGGGGCTGTACAGGCGCACCGCGCCGATGTTCTTCAACCGCGGCAGTAGCTTGAACCCGAGCAGCTCGGTGAAGGCGAACCCCACAATGCTGGCGCCGTGGGTGTCGGTGTAGTTGGCCTGAACGTCGGCGTCGGTGCAGTGGCGCAGGACCCCTTCGATCATCGCCGCGACCTCGGAGGAGGAGCACGACTTGAGCTGGGAGTAGATGCAGGCCCGGCCCTTGTCGACGTGCCAGTAGATCATCACCCCATGCCCGCCGTAGCGGGCGTGGAACTCCGTCATCAGGTTCGACTCCCAGGACCCGAACCGTTTGGAGTCCGACGCGGTCGTGGTCGCGGTGCCCCACCAGGTGGCATCGCGGGCGGCGAAGGTCTCATTCACCACGGTCGCGATGGCGCGGCGCAGGTTGTCGCGGGTGATGTGGCTGGCGCGGGTACGGCGCAGCGCCCCCTCGTCCTCGCCGTGGTCGCCGGTGGCGATCATCTGCTTGATGCCCATGTTGGTACCCAGCGCGAACAGGCACAGCAACAACCGGCGGTGCAACGTCGCTTTCGGGATGGCCTCGCGGGTGGCCACCGAGGCGAACTCGGAGCAGAACCCGGTGAGCAGGGCGGTGTCCTTGAGGATGTCGAGCAGGTCGATGGTGCCCCACCGCCTGAGCACCTCAGCCTTGAGCGCTCCCAGGTTCTGCGGCTCGGGCAGTGGTTCCAGCTTCGGGACACTGATCCAGGGCTGGCCTTTGCGGGTCACGATCCGCACCCCGCCGGTAGTGCCCTCCGACATCGCGGTGTTCAGCCGGTCCAGGGCCGCTCGCACCCGGGTGCGTACCCCGTCCACGAACGCGTTCGGCTCCAGGGGCTTGTTCAACGCGGCGTAGTGCACGTCCCGGTTGTCGGCGAAGTCGCCGGGCAGATCGGTGTCAGGATCGCGCCACTTCCCCGCGCCCTGAACGTAGATCTCGCGGCGGCGCAGGGCCTCGCGCAGCGCGATGAGCACGCACAGCTCATAGGGGATGCGCTCCACCCGCCCCGAAGCCTGGTCGGTGACCGCTTCGTGCCAGGCCTTGGGCACCACGCCCTCGATCGGCACGTGCTCGGCGGTCCCGTAGAACTTCTCGGAGCGGTCGACGTCGGTGTAGCGGCCCAGTAGCTCGATGGCCTCCATCACCGGCCGGTAGGCGGTGTTGTTGCAGGCAAACGACAACGCGGCCAACAAGGGGGAGAGCATACGCCGATAGTGGTGGGAGTAGGAGCCACGCAGCTGGTAGCGCACCCGCTCAGCCATCGCCTTCTCCGTGGCCATCAACTCCCGCGCGAGCTTGCGCAGCGTCTTCTCCCCACCCGGAACCGCGCCGAAGATCACCTCGGCCACCGTCCCGCCCGGCTCGGCCAGGGAGGCGTCCACCATCCGGCGCAAGATGCCCTTCTTGCCCGGCACCGCGCTCAACTCCCCGATCAGCTCCTTCTCCACCCGCTTCTCCGCGCGGGCGTTGATCCGGTGGATGAGCCGGATCAGCAGCTCTACCAGGGAGTCGATCAGCTCGGCCTGACGGGTCCAGCACAACGCGGCCAGCAGGGTGTAGCGCACCGCCGGGGCGCATTCGGCGAAGTCGGAGGGGTACATCCGCGCCGCACGCGAGCGCCAGGCGGCCACGATCTTCTCCGACACGCCCCCGAACGGCTCGTCCGGTAGGCCCAGGGCCTGCACGGTCTTGAGCTTGTCGACCTCCTCCAGCAGGGTCTCTAACCCCAGCGGCCCCGGGTCGGACTTCACAGCCCCCAGCACGCCCTCGGTACCCAGCACCTTGGACTCCAGCCGATCGCAGATCCCCGGGCCCAGGCGGGTCATCACGCTGGTGGTGAAGGCCTCCTCGAACCGGCGCACCCCCGAGGCCACGATCCGCTCGATCTGCCCGGGGCGCGGGGGTTCGATCTTCAGGGTGAGGCACCGGCGCTGAACGGCTTGGGCGAGTTCATCACGGCCGGCTTCCACCGGGCACACCTGGTCGGCCAACCAGTCGGCGAGTTGGTTCTCTTCGTCCTCGGTGGCCGCGTGGGTGCCGTAGGTGTCACGGATCTGGCGGCGGTGCCGCCCTGGAACTCGCGTGTTCCAGGGGTACTTGCCGAACAGGGTCGGCTCCACGCCCACCTGGTCGGCGACGAAGGGTACCGCCGCCGCCGGGATCTCCTCGGCGTAGGAGGGGAAGCGGCCCTCGATCTGAAAGAACTTGAGCTTGAGCGCGAACCCGAGCCGGGTAGCGCCGCTCTTGTTGCTCAGCAGCTTGCGGTCGCCCTCTTCCAGGGTCCACTCATCGACGAGCTGTTCAGGGGTCCAGTCCTGGCGCATGAAGGTGCTCCGCGATCGTGTGCGGTCAGTCGACAGCGCACACGATGGCGGACAGGTGCTGGGTTACCGGGGAGTTCGTCTGATCCGTGATCTCGAACTGGACTTTAAGTTACTTACGGGTTACTTGTCCTGTTGCCGGGCCTTCGGGAGAACTGGGCCGGCATGCAGTTGCTCGGGCGGCCCTTCGGGGAGCGGGAGCTGCTGCGGGTCGGCCACGCCCACGAGCGCACGCAATCCGCCCGACCGCTCGCGCCGGCCGCCTGAGAGCAGCGCGCGGGCCGCACGGCATCCGGCCCGGCCCGGATACCGTCCGGCCCCGGTCGGGACCAGGCCCGGATGCCCTCGACCAGGAGGCCGACCAGGGGCCCGGCGCGGCCGTCGAACCGGAGTGCTCTTCTTAAACACAAGGAATGTGCTTTAAGGTGGTGCCATGAGTCGCAAGCCGATGGTGCGCCCCGGCGGGCGCAGTGCCCGGGTCCAGGCTTCGGTGCACATCGCTGTACGGGAAATCCTGTCGGAGCAGGGCCGCGACGCGCTGACCGTCCCGCTGGTCGCCCAGCGCGCCGGGGTCACCCCCTCGACGATCTACCGCCGCTGGGGCGACCTGCAGGAGCTGCTGTCGGACGTGGCGGTGGAGCGCCTGCGGCCCGACACCGCACCGGAGGAGCACGGCGACCTGCTGTCCGACCTGACGGCCTGGGCCGAGCAGTTCCTCGACGAGATGTCGTCCCCCTCGGGCCGTGCCTACATCCGCGACGCTCTGCTCGGCGACCCGGACGGCAGCAACGCCGGCCAGTGCTCGGCCTACGCGGCCGAACAGGTCGACGTCATTCTCGCCCGCGCGATCGGCCGCATGGAGAACACCCCCGACGTCGAGACGGCGATGGACCGCGTGGTCGCCCCCATGATGTACCGCATCCTCTTCCGCCCGGGCGGGCTCGACGCCGCCTACNGGCGGGGTCCGATCCCCGCCGCACGGCCCGCCGCGAAGACCGCCGTGGCTTTGCAAGAACCGGGTCTACCCGCAGGTTACTCGGCAGATTCCCCGGAGTTCGTGGGAACTGAAGGATCATCAGCGCCAACCCGAAAGGCTTCGGGATTCATGAACGATTCTGACCCTTGGGTCCGGCTCCAACGCGCGAGGCATGCTGTTCGGAGGGGCCTTCCAGGAGCTGTTGGGCAGCGGTGACATAGCGGATGGCGGTCTTGTCGTCGAGGCCGCACACGTTCGCCGGGTGCAGCGGATCCGGGCCGCGGGCCAGCACCTGGTCGAGCTGCCGGTCCATCCGCAGTCGTTCGAGCGTCGCGGTGAGCCCGCGAAACGCCCTGCTCACCCAGACCTTGCCGACCGGTCCGGCCTCCACGGCCGCCCGAGGACGGAGCTCTCAGGATAAGGGAGAGGGTGTTTCCCGAGAGGACCACGGCACGGCCGGCGGCACTGCGCCAGCTGTAGACGCCGGCTCTTTCCCGCCCTGGCCCGGCTGTTGGCGATGGCCAGAGCACCGGCCACGAGGGGCCATCAGCTCCCGCGCGAGCCGGCGCAGCCCCTTCCCCCCCCCCGCCCAGGAGCACCAGGCGACCACGGCCTTCTCCGACACCCCGGCGCATGGCTCCTCCGACACCCCTAGCGGGCCCCATACCCCTGAAACTGTCCTGAGGGGCAGAGCAGAGCGATCCCAGTGAGATGCTGGCTTGGAGGCTCGATAGCGTGCGCGTGTGCAACGCGAGTGGCAGCCGGATGAGCTGGTGGAGTCGTGGACACTGGCTGGTGACGACTGGCGTTCGGTGGGTAACAAGTCCGGGGCCACGCGGCCGGGGTTCGCTCTGTTGCTGAAGTTCTTCGAGGCCGAGGCGCGGTTCCCGCAGCGTGCCGAGGAGATTCCACCGCAGGCGGTTGGCTACGCGGCGGAGCAGGTCGGTGTGGAAACCGAGGAGTTCGGCCACTACTCGTAGCGCTCCCGCTCGATCAAAGATCATCGAGCGCAGATTCGGGCCGCGTTCGGTTTCCGCGAGTTCTCCCGGGACGATGAGGACAAGCTGGCTGGATGGCTGGCCGAGGAGGTCTGCCCGGTCGAGCTGGGTGAGGACCGGCTGCGACAAGCGGTATCGGTGCGCTCCCGCGCCGAGGGGCTCTACAAGCCATGGAGAACTGGAACTCCGGCAACGGCGTGATCTTCCACGGAAAAAACAGCGAGCTCACCGGCCCCCACCGCGACTCCACCGAAGTCTGCATACTCGCCCTGCATCTACTCCAGACGGCATTGGTGCACGCCAACACCCTGCTGCTGCAAAGGGAATCTGGTGCTACCACGGCATCCACGCGGCGTACTGGCCGTCGTGGAGGAGCGGCACGTTGCTCGGCGTCCTGGTCGGTGCACGCATCCCCGCGAACTGGGTCCAGCTCGCCCGGGCCAGGAACAGCCTCTGGTCGTACCCGGTGGTCCTGACACCCGCACTGCTCCTGTGCGGTGTCGTGATCACCGTGGCATGCGGGCCGGCCGGAGAGGGGCGTGGCTGCTTGTCGGCAAGGGGATCGGTCTCGCACTACGCGCTATGGGTACCGGGGTTTGCGGTTCAGCGGAAGTAGCGGGGTCGGCCGGCGAACCAGGTTTGTTCGGTCGTCGTGCCTGCCAGCTCCTCGTGTGGCACGGCAAAGGGGTCGCGGTCCAGTACGACGAAGTCGGCCGAAAGCCCTGGGGCCAAGGAGCCGGCCTGGTCCTGAAGCCCCATCGCACGGGCCGCGCCGGTGGTGTAGGCCGTGACGGCCTCGGGCACTGAGATCGCTTGCTNGAGCCCGGCAATCCCCGGCCACGGGTTCGGCGACCCCGCCACCGGCCAGTCCGAGCCACCCGCCACCAGCGCGCCGGTGTCCAGGAGGCCCCGCACTGGCTGAATGCGGGTAGCCCGGTGCGCGGGCAGCACCTCACGCAGCGCATCGACGATGACGCCGGGAAACCACAGCGCGGGCGACATGTCGTTGATCACGCCCAGCGGCGCGAACCGGCCGATGTCGTCGGGGTGCAGGAACTGGCCGTGCGCGATCTGCACCGGCGGCACCTGTTCGCCCGCCCGGTGGGCGGCCTCAACGACGTCGAGTACCATCCGGGCCGACGCGTCCCCGGTGCAGTGGATTTTCAGCCCGATCCCGGCGATCGCGGCCCGGCGCAGCCAGCTGGCGAGCTCCTCGACCGACATGGTGGTGTGGCCGGTGTGGTGGCAACCGTGCACGTCGTCGGGCAGATAGGGCTCGAGGAAAGCGCCGGTGCGCGTGGATGGGACACCGTCGAGGAAGATCTTGCCGAAGTCCGGCCGGTGGTGGCGGGTGCGGTACTGCTCGGCGACCGCGACCAGCTCTTCCCCCACGACATCGGCGCTCATCAGTGAATTGTTGAGCAGCAGCGAAGACACCACCCGGGCGTGCAGGCGCCCCTGTTCGTCGAGCCGCCGCAGTCCGGCCAGCTGGTCGAGCGAGACAGCCGCGTCCTGGAAACCGGTCACCCCTACCCGGTGCAGCAGCTCGATGCCGCGCTCGCTGCTGCGGGCGCGGTACTCATCGTCGTGATCGGTGGCCTCGGCGCGAGCTCGCTCCACCAACGCGCCTGCGCTCTCGTAGAGCGCCCCGGTCGGATGGCCGTTGCTGTCGCGCACGATGCGCCCGCCGGCGGGGTCGCCGTCAAATCCCAGCACCCCGGCTCTGCGCATCGCCTCGGTACTGGCCCACCGGTTGTGGTGGCTGTCATCGGTGAGCACCACCGGCCGCCCGCCGGCGGCCTCGTCGAGGCGCGCCAGCGCGCTGGGGTCCGAGAGCTGCTCCAACAGGGTCGAACCCCAGGAACCACCTGCGACCCACTCCTCGTCGGGCCGGCTGCGCACCCGCTCGCGGACCGCGTCGAGGATCTGCTCCAGCGACGCCGTCACGGGGAACTGCAGGGTGTGCAGGTCGGCCTCGCCGGCGGCGGCGTGATGGTTGTGCACATCCAGCAGCCCCGGCAGCACCACAGCCCCGGCCAGATCGACGACCTCGGTGTCCGGACCGGCGTCGCCGCCCACCTCGACGTCGCCGCCGACGGCGGTGATCCGCCCGTCGCGGATCCCGAACGCCCTCGCCCGCGGGCGCAGCGGGTCCATGGTGTGCACCACCGCATTGCGGACCAAGACATCGAGCGTGCTCATGATCGTGACTCCTCACTGTCGACGGCGGGCGCCCCATCGGACACAGTTTGATACAAAACTGTTCGTGACAATACTTCCGGGTGCGAATCTGGACGAGAACGACCTCAGCGGCATCGTCGGACACCGCTTCATCTACACCTACGCCAACGGCTGGCAGTACGAGATGTAGGCCAAGAACGAAACGACGATCGACTACCGCATCCATAGCGCTCACGTGGGCGGTCGCTGGGTCACCGGGCAGAGCCTCGACGTCGTCCGGCTCGACACCGCGGTGTACAAGGTGTTCTGGAACGAGCCGACCGGATCCTCGGTTGTGGCCACCGTGAGGCCCGAACACCGGCGGATGCACTGCTCGAACTCCTCCCCTCCGACCAGGCGGTTCTCGCCGAAGCGGCACCCGCGCCGGTCCGGCTCGGCGAAGCCCTGCAAAGTGAGCCGCGCCCCTCCTGGCCATCGGAGGCCGCGCACCGATCAGGGTGCGGTGGCGGGAAATAGCGGACCCGGCACCAAATCCAGGTGGGTGTTCGGGGCAGGGCTTGAGCCTGATGAGCTCGTGTAATCGTGCGACCTGTATTCGAGATAGGGGATTACTGCTCGTGGTCGCCGGCGCAACGAGAGCTGATCAACGGCGCCGGGGCACGGGCTTGCTGCCAGCGGGCCAGCGCCCGGAGGAAGACCCGGGCGTACTTCCCAGCACGCCCTCGGCGCCCAGCCCCGGATCGCCCGCTCGCCCTGCTCCGGCCCCACCCACCGAGGAGGCCTTCAGCGGCCCGGATGCCGGATGCTGCCAGAGCCCGCGATCAGCACCGGCGGTGACGGAACCGGCTGTGCGGGACCGGGGATGGGGAGCACCCGTGGCCGACCCGGGCCCGAGCCCTCTGGAGCCCCCTCTTTAGTTTCGTTTGCTATTAACGTTTTACTATAACGTTAAGGCTTATGCGCCAACAAAAACCGGACTCGAGACCCCAAATCCTGGCCTCCGATAAGTGGGCCTTCCCGGAGCCCAGAACCCCAGAGGCCCCTGGCCGCCCCCGAGCACCCCGCAGGCCCCACCAACGAAATGAAGGAACCCGCCTGCACCACCGAGAACGAGACGGATACAGCCCAAGCTGTATCAACCCCTGAACCCACCCCGCAGAGAAGCAACCACGACACCCGCACCCGGCACCACCCTCAAGAGAGATGACGCCCCGCTCCCCGAGGAGCCGGCACCACCGGACACACCACCCGCGCCAGGGTCCGCCGCGCGGCGCTGTTCACGCAGGCGCCGAGCAAACCTCCACGGCGGGCCGGTACGCCGCGCCAGGAACGAGCACGCCCCCGTGCGACCCCACAGGCAACACTTCGGCAAAGCGCGTGTCCCAGCACCCACCCGCGGGCAGTGCGTACCGGACACAGACCCACAGCGTGGCAGCGCCGCGCACATCCGAAGAAGAGGAGGGCAGCGATGCGACGCTCCGAGGCCACAGAGGCCATCCTGGAGGCCAAGCGAACCAAGCAGCTGTCTTTCAGCGCCATCGCCGAGGAACTGGGCACGGACCGGGTGTGGACGAGCGCCGCCCTACTCGGCCAGCACCCCTTCGACCAGGACACCGCACAAGCTCTGCAGTCCCTGCTCGACCTGCCCGAGGACATCGTCGCAGTGCTGGGCGAGATCCCCACCCGCGGCAGCTTCGAGCAGATTCCCCCCACGGACCCGACCCTGTACCGGCTCTACGAGGCCATGCAGGTGTACGGACCCGCTTTGAAAGAGCTCATCCACGAGGACTTCGGCGACGGCATCATGAGCGCCATCACCTTCCGCGCGAACGTACAACGCGTCGACGCCCAGGAAGGGCCTCGCGTGCAGATCACCCTGGACGGAAAGTTCCTGCCCTACAAGTGGTGACCGGCCGACGAGCCGCTGGGGGCCGGCCTTGTCGGGCCGGGGCCGGGAGGTAGGAGACCAGGTCCTTTCCGGCAGCGAACCCGCGGTAGCCGAAGGCTTCGCGAATCTGCCAGGTGTGCTCATAAGCGGCCCCGGTCCGATGGTCGGGAAGGGCCCGAGGTCGAGGAGGAACCGAACGAAGACGACTGCACGCTCAAGCACCCGGCTCGAGCGGGGGGGGAGGCCAAGCACTGTTCCAGGTCGGTCACCGACAGTTCCTCGGGCCAACGGCCCTAGCGGGCGCTCCGGCCCCGAAGAAGTATGCATGCGGCACGGCCCGGAGGTCGAGACTGATAAGAGCCGTTGATCCAGGGGCCTGTGTTCTCCGCCGCTTCCGCCGCCGTGATCACTGCAAGTGGCCGCCGGAGGCGTAGCGGTCCCAGGCACCTCCGGCTCCGACAAGGACCTGCGTGGTGGTCCTGTCGTGAAAACCCAGAGCCCGCGCGATGACCGGAGCAAGGGCTTGGAGCACGAGTTGTGGCCGACAGGGCGGACTTGCCTGATGTGGCACTAGTCCTCCGCGCGCATGCGCTTCACACGCCGGCGCAACTTGAGGAGTTCGTCGTAGGTCGGCACGCGAGGGAACTTCAGTGCGGCGCGGTCCTCCTCGTAAAGGGTCAGTTCGCGCAGATCGCTCTGGAGGGAGAGAAGGAGGTTGCCGGTGTAGGACTTCTTGTCGGCCAACTCCTTGTATTCCTCGGAGGAGAAGGAATGGCCGGGCCGGTTGAAGCCGCGTTCCTGGTATGCGCTGCAGGTGTAGCTCACGTTGATGGCGAGCCTGTCCAGAATGATCCGTCGCCACACCACGTGTATGCCCGGCCTCTTGCGTGGCCGGTCAACTCTGGTGCCCCGAGAGCCGAACCAGTACCACTCGGAAAAGTCGGCGAGCATGCGCCGGACCCTTGTAAGTGCACCCACTGAACGCCTCCCCTCCACAGGAGGGATACCGGCCCCTGGTCCCGTCAGACTGTCGGCGTTCATGCTGCCACATCAAGGGGCGAGCCCGAAAGAAGCCGTTGATCCAGGGCTCCGCATTCCCCGTGGATCCCCGCCCACCGGTCACTGCGAGCGGTCGCTGGAGGCGTAGCGGTTCCAACTGCGGATTCAATCTCCCGGTGCCCTCATCCAAGAGCGCGTTCACCCTCTCGGCCAGAGTGCAGCTCTGCCCACCGTTCGGCTCGATCCGGGCTCGCTCGGGGCCCAGCGGCCGGCCGGCGAAACATCGGTATCAGAGGCCAACCGGAACGGAGCCGGCGTGCGTTCTCTGCGCTACCACGAGAAGCAGGGCATGCTCTGCAGCGAACGCAGCGCCCGCGGGCAGCACCACTACGACGAGGCGGCCGTGAACCGTGTGCTGCTGCATCGCCGCCCTACTGCCGCAGCCCCTGCCGTGCCGACCCTGGACAGAAGCCCTGCCATGTGCCACCCTCAGAATTGGGCACACGCCCAACACGAGTGTCCAAGACAGATGCCCAAAAACCGGAGCCGGCCCACATGAGCACTCCCAAGAGCCACCAGGTCCGCCACGACCTCCTACACGCAGCACGCACCCTGATCGCCGAACGCGGCTGGAGCGCCGTGAGCACACGCACCCTGGCCCAACGCGCCGGCGTGGGCCCCGGCCTGGTCCACTACCACTTCCCCTCCCTGAACGCACTGCTCAACGAAGCCGCCCTGACCGGCATGGCCGCCGTCATCGACCAACCCCTGACCCACCTGCCACCCGAGACCGACCCCCACCAAGGCCTGGACCAACTCCTGGCCCACATCGACACCTACACACCCCAAGGCCCCGACACCGTGCTGTTCACCGAGGCCTACCTGGCCGCCACCCGCGACGCCGAACTGCGCCAAGGCATCACCGAACTCCTGCAACGCCTACGCACCCACCTGAGCACCTGGCTCCACCAAAGCGGCATCGCCCAACCCGAAACCACCGCCCACCTACTGGCCGCCACCATCGACGGCCTCATGCTCCACCGCACCCTGGACCCGGACCTGAGCACGGACAAAACCGCACCCGTCCTGCGCCGGCTCCTGAACACACCCACCGAGGAGGAACAATGACACCCCCACCCAACACCGCCGTCATCGTGGGCGCCGGCATCGCCGGCCTGGCCACCGCCCAACGCCTGGCCCACCACGGATGGAGGGTCCACGTCCTCGAACGCGCCCCGGGCCCGCGCCCGCAGGGCTACATGATCGACTTCTTCGGCCCCGGCCACGAAGCAGCCCAAGCCATGGGCCTCCTGCCCCGCATCCGCGAGTTGGGCCACGCCTTCGCCCGCGCCGACTTCCTCGACACCGACGGCCACCCCCGCGCCAGCCTGCGCTTGGACCGCTTCGCCCACGCCCTGGGCGGATCGGTGGTCTCACTCCTGCGCCCCGACCTGGAACGGGCCCTGCGCGAGGCCCTGCCCGAGCACGTGGACCTGCGCTACGGATGCGCTCCCCACGCCTTCACCGAAGGACCCGAGGGCGTGCAAGTGCACCTGCCAGAAGGCCAGAGCCTGCACGCCGACCTCCTGGTAGGAGCCGACGGCATCCACTCCACCGTGCGCCACCACCTCTTCGGCCCCCAGGAGCACTACCTGCACCCCCTGGGTTTTCACACCGGCGCCTACACCTTCACCGACGCCCGCATCCACGCCCTGGCCCGGGGCCGCTTCTGCCTGACCGACACCCTGGACGCCCAAATGGGCCTCTACGCGCTGGGCCAGGACCGCGTGGCCACCTTCGCCGTGCACCGCACCCAGCAAACCGACCTGCCCCAGGACCCCCGAGCCGCCCTGCGCCGTACCTACGCCCACCTGGGCTGGCTCGTCCCCCGCGCCCTCGAGCTGTGCCCACCACCAGAAGAGGTCTACTACGACCTGGTCGCCCAGATCAGGATGAACCACTGGAGCCGCGGCCGCACCGTCCTGGTCGGCGACGCCTGCCAAGCGGTCTCCCTACTGGCCGGCCAAGGCGCCTCACTGGCCGTGGGCGGAGCTTACGTCCTGGGCGAGGAACTGGCCCGCGCACACAGCCTGCCCCAAGCCCTGAACAACTACGAGCAACGCTGGCGCCCGGTGGTCGAAGAACGCCAACGCGCCGCCCGCACCGGCACCCAATGGTTCCTGCCCTCCACCCCAGCACAACGACGGCTGCGGCGCCTGGCACTGAAACTGTCGGCCCTGCCCGGCCTGGACCGCCTGGTGGCCACCACCGTCTCGGGCCGGCCCACCCGCGCCATCCAGGAACTGGCCGACCGACCCGTGCCCTGAACCCACCGCATACACCCAACCCCCTGAACCAGGACCACCCACCCGCCCGCCCGGGCCGGACACGAGCCGCCCACCACAGCCGCCAACACACCGGCCTCAAGAACAGGCGTTCGGCGCTGCACCCATCCCCCGAGGAACGCGCGCACACGCCGCACCACCCGCGGGCCCACAAAACGCACCGCCCACCGCGCCTCGGCCGCCTCAGCGTAGGACAAGAAGGACGACGCTCGGCCAGAACCGAACTCACTCGGTCAACTCAGGATGACCGAACAGGGACGCATACCCCGAAGGCAACCCGCTCAGAACCTGATTGAGCAGACCCCCCGAGATGTTGACGGCCAAGGTCGACAACACCGCAGCCGCATCCCACTCGGCGATACGCGCACCCGTGCCCACCCCCTGCGCCACACGCCCACAGAACTCCTCCACCCCGAAGTTGTCCGCCTCCACCTGATCACCCGGGTCCAACGCCCCCGGCAGGTCCCCGGGCAACTGGGCCGCCAGGTTCTCGATACCGCTGGGCTGGATCCTGCTCGCCAGAACCCCCAGCACCACCCGCGTCACACGCTCGGCCTCAGCCTGGTCGGCATACTCACCACGCTCACGGACCTGAGCCAAGAACTCACCCTGATGCATGCTCTCCCCCGAACACCTGCGGACCGATCACTGCTGTTCAAGCGCCCCTTCCAGGACAGCAGCCTCCACAAACCTTCCCGCCCGCCCCAACACACCGCGCACGCTCTACGATCACACCCATGAGCACCCCCGCCCACGAAAACACCACCGGCACCGCCTACGACCTCCAAGCCCAGCGCTACGCCCACTTCGCCGACCACCACTACACCCACCACCCCCTGCACCGGGCCCTGATCCCCACCCTCGCCGAACTGGCCCTGCCCGACCACCCGGTCGCCGACCTGGGATGCGGACCCGGCCACGTGGCCGCCCACCTGCACACCCTGGGCCTTGCGGTACTGGGCCTGGACCTGTCCGCGAACCTGCTCACCCACGCCCGCCGTACCCACCCCGGCCCCACCTTCGTACGCGCAAGCATGGCCCGCCTGCCCCTGGCCCCACGCACCCTGGGCGCGATCCTGGCCCACTACTCGCTCATCCACACCCCACCCGAACAAGTACAGGACACCTTCACCGAGTGGGCACGAGCCCTGGCACCGAACGCTCCCGCGCTGATCTGCTTCCAGACCCAAGAACCCGGCCAGGCCAGCCAACCCTTCGACCACGACCTCGCCCCGGCCCACCGCCACAGCACCCCGCACCTGCTCAAGGCCGCCGGCGCCGCCGGGTTGACCGAGACCGCGCGCCTGGAACTGGCCCCCTCCCAGGACACGCGCCGCGGATGGGTCCAGACCCACCTGCTCCTGCAGCGCTCGCCATGAACCCGGCCCGAAACCTTCTCCACAACCGCAAGGGACCTCACGGTTGATGGGCGCTTTGACCTGGGGTGATTGCGTGCCCAAGCCTTCACGGGCCGCTGTCGTCGACCTTCACAGAGTTGTTGTGGCGGTCCAGTTCCTGTCGGGTGAGCAGACCGGCTACGGGTCGTTTGCCGAGACGCCCTCCCGCTCGGAGTCGGAACGGTGCTTCTTCCTGGACGGGGCGGACCGGCAGGCGGTACAGGCCAAACAGCGTGCGCACCACCGGCTCGGGTACGGGGTCCGCGCGCCACTCGGTCCGTTTCCTGTCCGGGCCGCGGCAGGTGCCGGCGAAGGCGGCCGCGTATCTGGCCGAGCAGCTGGTCGGGCCGGTCAGCGGGTGAGGGCGCCAGAAAAGACGCGGGTGCAGCAGACGGGGCCGACCGGCCCAGGAGTACCCGGAATGGGCCAGAGCAGCACTCACGTGTGATCCGACCCAGGAGGCGCAGCCGCCTGGCGCCTACTGGACTTTCGTACAGGCGCGGATCTGTTCGGCCAGCCGCGCCAGTTCGGCCGCTGTCGCGGGCGAGACGTTGCCGAGTCCGCTGTGTACGGCCGTCGGGCTTCGCAGGAAGCGCCGCAGCGCGGCCACGAGCACTCCCTCCGGCAGGATCCGCAACGCAGCGAACCCGCCCGGGGCCGGCGGCGTCGGCATGGCGGCCAGGTTCTGCCGCATGAGGCGGAGCATGCCGCGGACCGCGTCCGGATCCTCGGCCAACGCCACCGGGCCGCCCGCCGTGTGCACCGCCTGGCCGAGTGGCACCTCGAACGCGGCGTGCGTCTTGAGCCAGGCATCCATCTTCGGCTCGGTCCTGGCGTTGATCCCGGTGGTGCGAAACGTCCGCACGATCCGTTCGAGCCGCGGGCTGCTCCGGGCCTCGGGTTCGCCGATCGGCATCGCGACCCGGCGGGTCATGAAGTTGGTCGCACGGTAGCGGACCACGTCGCCCTCCATCGTGCCGGCGGCTGTGCCGAAGCCGAGCAGCACCCGCTCGTGGCCGATCACCGAACCCAGCGGCTCCGGGCCGGCCGCCCAATTGTGCAGGAACAGCACGTCACCTTCGAGACCGGCGAGTGACTCCAGCACCGCCTCCACCTGATGGGTGCGGACGAAGACCGCGGTCAGGTCGTACCCGCCGGCCGAGTGCTCGACCACCGGCACCGGCACCCGCCTGACGTCCGGGCTCTCTGCCTCGGCGAGCTGCACGCCGTCCCGGCGCAGAGCGGCCAGGCGCCTGCCCCGGGCGAGAAGCGCAACCTCGTGCCCGGCCTCATGCAGGCGAGCGGCGAACAGGCTGCCGAGAACCCCGGCACCGTACACGAGCAGCTTCATGGCCACCTTCTCCGTACGCTCACTTCAATCATACGTTCGTTTTAATCAAACGTCTGTAGTGTACGCAGGCATGGCGCCACCTGACACCCGCACCCAGATCCTCGACGCGGCCGAACGCCTCTTCGCCGAGCGCGGTTACCGCGGCACCTCGGTCCGCGCGATCACCGACCTCGCCGGAGCGAACCTGGCCGCCGTCGGGTATCACTTCGGCTCGAAGGCAGAACTGATGGCCGCGGTCGCCCGCCGCGTGATCGAGCCCATCAACACCGCCCAGCACGCCGGACTCGACCGACTGCTCGCCAGGACTTCCGACCCTGCGGTCACCGAACTGGTGGAGGCATTCGCGGGGCCGCTGTTCGACGAGATACCGACCGGTGACGAGGACGGTGCCCAAACATCCCAGCTGATCGTGACGATCCTCAGCGACCCGGCCGAAGAGGTGCGCAGCTGGACCGGCCCGACCCAGAACACGGTCCGCGAGCGCTACCTGGCGGCCTTCGGACGCGCACTGCCCGGCCTTTCCCCGGAGGAACTGTGGTTCCGGATGCGGGGGCTCCTCGCCGTGACGGCCGTGGACCGCATCGAGACCCACCAGCAGCGCACCCCGGCCTGCCTGTCCCCGGTAGCGGGCGAGGCAACCCGGCACTGGGCGATCACGTTCCTGACGGCAGCGATGAGCGCACCACCGACGAAGACCTGACAACTCGGAACGGCCGCGGCCAATCGGCGATGTCGCCGACCGGCCGGAAGGCGGGCCGGCGGCCGGCCTCTGCTCGACATCTTTGTCAGACAGAGACAAACGGAAGTTGATCGCGCGGGCCTGCCGTGCCGAGGTCAACGCCTGCTGCCCTCGGACGCGAGCAAACTGATGACCTCGGCGACCGCCTCCACCGAGAGATGGAAGTACTTCCTCACATTCTCGGGTCTCTCGTGCCGCGACTCGACCATGAACACCACCAGGCCGGAGCCGGCTTCAACAAGGCATGTGAGGCCACAATGACGGTACTCGTGCACCCCCCGTCCCCAACACACCACCGAGCCAGGTGCGGGCGTCAGCAGAGCTCGGGACCGGCCCTACCACAGCCGGACCAACCCGGTGCCGGGGCAGACCTCGCGCGAACCGACGACCTTGCCGGGCCCCGGATTCCGGCGCAGAAAGAAGACCGGCCCGCACGTTATGGCCCTTGACCAGGCAGGGCAGAAGGCGGGCAGTGCCCGCGTCCCAGTACACACCCTCCAACACGAACTCCTCACGCGGGACACCCCGGCGGCGAGGACACGGCCGGGCACCCTTCGATACGCCCACCTACGGCTACCGCATCGCCGACCCCCACCTGGCACCTGCCCCCAAGAACCGGCCCGCCACCACACCCACGGCCCCGACACCGACCGCCTCAAGACCCGGGGCCACCTGCACCGCCCCGACGGCACCACCGTGCACCTGCACCAAGCCACACACATCGCCACCCGCGCCGGCGCACATCTCCGAACGCTACGAACACCCCGAGGACCAGTACTTCATCGACCAGGCCGCCCAGGTCTTCACCGGCCCCATCACCACAGCCCGGGACCTGGACCGCATCGACCTGCCCCCGCGCCACCGAACACCCCGCCGAGCATGGCCGCCCACACCCCCGGGTAGACCCAAGGCCCACACGCTCCAAAGGGAGGACGATGACCATCGCCGCAGCGCACACCACCAGGACACAAGCGGCGCCAGGCACACCCGCCCGCGCCCCGCACATGCCCGCCCCATGAGGCGCTCGGCCGCCCTGGCACTGCTGACCGCCTGCTCCGGAGGCATGGACCTGCTCTCAGTCGCCGTGCTGGGCGGGGTCTTCAGCGCCATCACCACCGGAAACCTGGTCCACACCGCCCACGGCCTGGGTACCGCGCACTGGTCCCTGGCCGCCACCGCCGCAGGGGCCGTGACCGCCTTCGCCACCGGGGCAGCCCTGGCCTCCCGCCTCATGGGCCCTGCCCACGAACAGACCCAGGCCCGCATGCGCCTGCAACTGGCCCTGCAAACCAGCGTGGTGGCCCTCTTCGCCACAGCCTGGATCACCACGGGCGGGGACCCCTCACCCCTGACCGGCCCGGCCCTACTGGGGATGGCCGCCCTGTCCATGGGAGCCCAGAGCGCCTGGGCCCGCGCACAGGGCTCCTACACCACCTACCTGACCGGGACCCTGACCGCAGCGGTAGCCGATGCCGCCACCGGCCAGGGCCTGACCCGCCACCGGTGGGCCCTGGCACGCCTGGGCTGCTTACTGGCCGGAGCCACGATCACCACCCTGGCCCTGGTGTGGTGGGCCCCCGCCGCAGCCCTGATCCCGGCCGCCTGCGCCCTGTGCGCAGCCCTGCTGTGGTGGCGATGACCCACAGCCCCCACCCGCCCCGCACGTGCCCCACCCCGCACACGTTAGGTTCCCCACGACCCCTGCCCGCGAACACGAAAGGCACCCGCGGCCATGCGTGCACCCACCAGAACGGCCCTGAGCCGCACCGGCGCCGCCCTGAGCGCAACGGCCATGGCCACCGCCCTGTTCATGCTCACCCCCCACGCCCTGACCGACCCGCCCGAACACACCCTGCTCTCACCCACCGCCGACCCGGCCACCTCCCAAACGGTGACCTGGCGCGCATCCGACCAAGCCGACGCCGAGCTGCACCTCGCCCCCCAGCACACCCCCGGGCAGGTCACCACCGTGCCCGCCACCGCCACCGGCCAAGCCCGAGGCACCTTCTACGCCGCCACAGCCACCGGCCTGGAACCAGACACCACCTACCGCTACCGCCTCAGCAGCGGCACCGGCCGGACCGGGTCCTGGTACACCTTCACCACCGCCACCCGAGAAGCCCGGCCCTTCACCTTCCTGGCCTTCGGTGACGTACAGACCGACATCACCGAAGGCGCCGGCCCCGTCATCGACGCCGCCCTGCAGGCCGAACCCGACGCGGACCTGGCCGTGCACGCCGGCGACCTGGTCGACGACGCCAACGACGAGGAGCAGTGGAGGCAGTGGCACGAGGCCTTCGCCGGCTCCACCACGTCCATGAACCACCTGGCCACCCCCGGCAACCACGAATACCTCCTGTTGGAGCTGTCCCAGTACTGGACACTGCAGTTCCCCGGCCCCGCCAACGGCCCCCGCACCGGCGGCACCGACCTGGCCTCCACCCTCGGCTACACCGACCACCAGGGGGTACGCTTCATCACCCTCAACTCCAACCAGCGCGAGGCCGCGCCCCTGAACCCGGACCAGTGGCTGCAGGAACAGGCCCAGTGGCTGGAACAGACCCTGTCCGACAACCCCCACCCCTGGACGGTGGTCACCTTCCACCACCCGCTCTTTTCCAACAACCCCGGCCGCGACAAGGCCCCCCTGCGCCGAGCCTGGCTGGACATCCTGGAAAAACACGACGTGGACCTCATCCTGCAAGGCCACGACCACTCCTACAGCCGCGGCAACCTCACCGAACACCGCACCGATGAACAGCAAGTGCACACCGGCCCCGTCTACGCCGTGAGCGTGAGCGGCCCCAAGATGTATGAGGCCGAAGCCGACAACTGGACCGACAACGACGCCGAAGCACGCGTGCAGCAAGCAAACACCCAGACCTTCCAGAGCGTGCAGGTCCACGGCGGCCGGATGGACTACACCGCCCGCACCGCCTCCGGCGAGGTCGTGGACGCCTTCACCATCACCAAGAACCCCCAAGGCACAGACAAACAAGTCACCGACCAGGTCCGGACCCGCTGACCCCACCGCCCGGACTCAGACCGCCGCACCCGCCCCGGCCGGGCACCGGGCCCGCTCCAGAACCCGCCGCGCACCGGCCACCGCCTCCAAGGCTCCCTCGCATTCGACGCGCGCCCGCTCCAAGTGCTGGGCCAGGCTGCGGTTGAGCACCAACACACACCGCCAGCCCCACCAGGAGCCCCAGCACGGTCGCCCACAACCACTCACCGGCCAGGTCCTGGGCACCCCGCCCGCCTGGGCCAGGCTGAACAGAGCCAGCATCAGCGGGGTCACGAACACGATCGCGTAAAAGCAGTTGAGGCCCACCACCAACAACCCACCCACCAGGACCACCCATGAGCGACGCCGTCTCCCGCTACCGCGACAGCTGGACCCACCTGCGCCCCGACCTGGACCTGACCAGAATGAAAGCCCTGGGCCGCGTCCTACACCTAGCCGCCCTACGACGCTCCCGAAACGGCCTGCGCCCGCGCCAACCCACCCGCAAAACCATCTCCTCCGGCGCAGCCACCACCAAACACCTGGCCCGCCTGGAACAAACCGGCCTCATCGAACACACCCCACCACCGCGACCGCCGCGAACTGGCCGAGGAACCCTTCACCGGCCAACTCCACCGCGAAGCCGACCTCCTCACCCCATGGAACCAAGACGACCGCGCCCAACTCGCCCACCCGCTGCACCGCGTCCTGACCCCCATCGACCGCGCCTGGACCCCTGATCAGCAACAGCACCCAGAACCGGCCTTGGAGACCACGGAGGGGCCCACAGCACGCGATCCCCTCTTGTACTTGCGCCCCCCGATGCGGGGCACGGGCCGATCATGTCCACGGCCCGGACCAGATGGAAGAAGGCATTGCACAGCACCCACGCATCGCGCCCGGCCCCTCGCCCGACTCCACCGCACGGGCCAAACGCCCACTCCTCGGCCCCAGAAACGCAGCAGCACAGGCCTGCCGGACCCGCTCGCACACATCCGCCTCCAACTCCCCCAAGGAATCGAACAGGTGCTGCTCGAAGGAGGTGGTCGCGCCCGTGGAACCGGCCACCGCCTCGGTGATGACCGCGCGCAGCTGCGCCTGCAACCCGACACACCCGCTGCTAGCCTCACCCCCGCCACAGAAGGACCACCACCCAGGAGCCCCCCATGCCCATGCCCGCCCCCACCGGACACCTGCCCCTGACCCACGGCCACACCATGGCCTACTACACCAGCGGAAACCCCCACCAACGCCCCGCCCTGGCCCTGCACGGCGGCCCCGGATCCGGCGCCGCCCCCGGCTACACCGCCTTCTTCGACCCCACCCGCTACCACCTCATCCAGTTCGACCAACGCGGCTGCGGCAACTCCACCCCCGACGCCGCCCACCCCCACACCGACCTGCACACCAACACCACCGCCCACCTCATCGAAGACATCGAAGCCCTACGCACCCACCTGGGCATCGACACCTGGCTGGTACTGGGCGCCTCCTGGGGCTCCACCCTGGCCCTGGCCTACGCCCAGGCCCACCCCGAACGCGTACACGCCCTGACCCTGGTCTCGGTCACCACCACCTCACCCCACGAAGTGCACTGGGTCACCCACCAGATGCGCCACATCTTCCCCGAAGCCTGGCAACACTTCCGCGACGCCGCCGGCCCCGACGCCGACCCCCACCACCTGGCCCACGCCTACGCCCGCCTGCTCGCCGACCCCGACCCCGCCGTGCGCGATAGCGCCGCCCGCGCCTGGTGCGCCTGGGAAGACACCCACGTGGCCACCCACCCCCACCACCGGCCCAACCCCCGCTACACCGACCCCCACTACCGCATGACCTTCGCCCGCCTGGTCACCCACTACTGGGCCCACCACGCCTTCCTGGCCCCCGACCAACTCATCGACAACGCCCACCGCCTGCACCAGGTCCCCGGCGCCCTCATCCACGGACGCCTGGACATCTCCTCACCCGCCTCCACCGCCCACACCCTGGCCCGCGCCTGGCCCCGCGCACAACTGAGCATCTGCGGCGATGCCGGCCACATAGGGCCCCAGGACTCCATGCTCCAGGCCACCCGCGCCGCCACCGACCACTTCGCCTGACCCCTCGAACACAAACACGGGGGCGGCGCTGTGCGCCGCCCCCGTGTTTGTGCCCCCTTCAGGCCCCCACACGCTCGGCCACCAAAGCCACCAACACCGCCAACTCCTCCTCGGTGTTGTAGTAATGCACCGACGCACGCACCACCTCCTCAGGCATCCGCGCGTCCTCCCACACCTGGTTGTGCACCCGCGACACACTCACATTCACCCCTGCACGCGCCAAATACGCCCGCACCCACTCCGCCCCCACACCCTCAACCGAGAACGTCACGATCCCCGACCTCTCACCCACACGCCCCCGATCCCACACACGCACCCCCGCCAACACCGACAGACGCTCACGCAACACCTCCCCCAACCACCCCACACGCTCAGCCACCGCATCCATCCCCAACGCATAGGCATAATCGGCCGCCACCGCCAACCCCAACTGCCCCGCCACACTGCGCTCAAAAGACTCGAACCGGCGCGCATCCCCACGCACCCGATAGGACCGCTCCCCCAACCACTCGGCCGAGGACACATCCACCACCGCCGGCTCACCCAAACCCGCTGTCTGCGCACGCGCATACAACAACCCCGTCCCCCGCGGGCCCCGCAAGAACTTACGCCCCGTGGCCGTCAAAAAATCACACCCCACCCGATCCACATCGACCTGCACCTGCCCCACCGACTGGCACGCATCCACCAAGAACAACACCCCACGCGCCCGGCAGGCCCGCCCCACCCGCTCCACCGGGTTCACCAACCCGTTGTGCGTGGGCATGTGGTTGATCGCCACCAACACCACCCCGCCCTGGTCCAAAGCCCGCTCCAACGCCCCTACATCCACCACACCATCGGCATCATCGGCCACCACTTCCACCCGCGCCCCCACCGCCCCGGCCGCCTTGACCAGCCCCAGGCCGTTGCTGGAGTACTCACTGACCGTGGTCAGGACCCGATCACCCGCCCCCAGCGGCACCGACCCCAACGCCAACTCCCACGCCCGCGTGGCACTCTCGGCAAAGGCCACCTCCTGCGGACGCGCCCCCAACAACCGGGCCACCGAGGCATAAAACCCCTCCACCCGGTCAGCGGCCATCTCCGCGGCCTCATAACCCCCCAGGCGCGCCTCCGATCGCACGTGCCAGAGCACCTCCTGCACCACCTGATCGGGCATCAACGCCGCACCCGCACTGTTCAGGTGCACCCGCTCACCCACACCCGCCGTCTCCGCACGCACACCCGCCACGTCAAAACCCACAGCACACCCCGCATCCACACGGTCAACACAGATCCAGCCCCCACCTACCCCGGCCCGCCCAGACCCAAAGAAACACCAAAAAATAGGACGGGGGCCAGAGGTCTCGCCCCACAGGTACGGGCAAGTGCGGCCCGGCAGCTCCTGGCCCGGCCTGCATGGGACAAACGCCCTCGCCCTCGGCGCCGCCGGCGAGCCGGGAGAAGGCGGCCCCGAGCGGATCGTGCACGAACAGACAGGCGTGCCCGGCCCCACCCTCGCCCAGGCCCCGCGCCGGTAGGCGGGAGTGAGAACCGAGTGCGCATGCAGGGCGCAGGCGAACGTGCGGGCCCTGCGGATTCCGGAAGGGCCCCTACAAGGCCAAGCGGGCGGACGTGCCCCTGCTCTTGGCCATGCGATCACCTCGACACCCGCGACCGTGTGAACCAGGAGCTTTCCCCTGCCAAGGGATGCGGGCTCCTTGCCCACCGACCGGAACACCTCCCACGACCCCGCCACCCCCATAAACAGGGGTGCCTGGACGGAGGAGCCCGCACCGCCAACTCCGGCAACGCCTGCACCAGATCACCGGCCACCACACCGGCCGGCTCGGCCGCCGCCGCACCCCGCAACCGAGAGCGAGAAGACCCACCCACATCAACCGACCAGCACCGATGTGAGGCCCACCACCCCACCAACACGAACACACAACAAGAACTCTCACCAGCCGACGGTGATCCAAGCGCCCAAGAGCACCACCACCAGAACGGAACACCCGTGAGGCTGACCTACCGACACACGCTCCACACCCACCCCACCACCCCGTCCACCAACCCACCCCTGGTGGAACTGGTCGACCTCACCCTGACCCCGCACCTGCACCACCTGGACCTGACCCTGCACCCCGGCGAACACCTGGCCCTGGTCGGCCTGAGCGACCCCACCGTCCTCACCCGCCTGCTGACCGGCCACACCCGCCCCACCACAGGCCACCTCCACACCCACCACGCCCACATCCACCCCCTGGACCCCACCACCATCCAAATCACCACCACCCACCACCACGCCCACATCCACACCACAGCCCACCCCACCCGCTCCCACCACGCCGACCGCATCCTCTACTTCGAACACGGACACCTCAGCGAAACCGGAACCCACCGCCAACTCCTCCTGCGCGGAGGAAACTACGCCCGCGCCTACGCCCTCACCGGACCCCACCGAACCGCCACATAAAATCGGCCCCGTGGCACCCATCACCAAGGAACTCACCGTCGGCCAGGTCGCCGAACGCTCCGGAGTGGCCATCTCGGCCCTACACTTCTACGAACGCAAGGGCCTCATCCACAGCCGCCGCACCAGCGGAAACCAACGCCGCTACCGCCGCGACACCCTGCGCCGGGTCTCCTTCATCCGCATCTCCCAACGCGTGGGCATGCCCCTGGCCCGCATCCGCCAGGCCCTGGACCAACTGCCCGACAACCGCACCCCCACCCGCACCGACTGGGCCGACCTGTCCCAGCAATGGCACGCCGAACTCGACGCCCGCATCGACCAACTCACCCGACTACGCGATGACCTCAGCGACTGCATCGGCTGCGGCTGCCTGTCCCTGAGCACCTGCACCCTGTCCAACCCCGACGACGAGCTCTCCCGGACCGGCACCGGCCCCCGCCGCCTGCTGGTCGAACGCTTCCGCCACGAACAGGACCACACCCACCCCGCCGACCACANGCACGGGCCACAATCACCAGCGCGGGGGCCACCCCGGCTCAATCCGCGGCGGCCTCGTCCCGGCCCCGCCGCGCCAACTCATCGGCGTGCTCGTTGCCCTCGTCCCCGCTGTGGCCGCGCACCCACCGCCACTCCACCTCGTGGCGCTGCCTGGCAGCATCCAGGCGCTGCCACAAGTCCACGTTCTTGACCGGCTTCTTGGCCGAGGTCTGCCACCCGCGCTTCTTCCACCCGGCCACCCAGCTGGTGATGCCGTTGCGCACGTAGGAGGAGTCGGTGTGCACCACCACCGGCATCGGCCGCTGCAGCGCCTCCAGCGCCTGGATCGCCGCCATCAGCTCCATCCGGTTGTTGGTGGTCTCCCTCTCCCCTCCGAACAACTCCCTCTCGTGCTCGCCGTAGCGCAACCACACACCCCACCCGCCCGGGCCGGGATTGCCGCTGCACGCCCCGTCGGTGTAGATGACCACCTGCTGTGCCGGCTCAGCGCCGCCTGTGTCCCCGTTGTGCATGCGGGGCAATCTACCGCCCCCACACATCACGGCAGGATCACAACCTCCCACATCCGGTCCAATGCAAGGGCCAATCACCCCCACCGGCACCCCCACGAGCCCGCCAGCGGACCGAGCACACCGACAAAGGCACCCAGGCATCCCCATCCGGACCGAACACAAAAAAGGGCCCCGACCCCCAGGTCGAAGCCCCACACAGCCCTACAGGACCTGCTCAGGAACCCTCCAGCTCCTGCACCAGCTCCTCAGTACGCTCCACACGCCGCTCCAGCACCTGCTCGCGCATCTCCTCCATACGCTTGAGCACCCGCTTACGCTCACGCTTGGACAACCGGTCCACATACACCTTGCCCACCGTGTGGTCACTCTCATGCTGCAGACACCGCGCGAAGAAGCCGCTGCCGGCCACCACCACCGGCTGCCCGTCACGGTCCACACCCCTGACCGTGGCGTGCTCGGCCCGCCCCAGATCCGCATGCGGCCCCGGAACCGACAAACACCCCTCCGACTCCACCTCCACCGCAACATCCAGATCACGCTCATCCAGCACCGGATTGACTACATGACCCACATGCCGCACACCCTCATCATCAGGGCAGTCATAGACGAACAGGCGCAGATCCACCCCCACCTGATTGGCCGCCAACCCCACACCCTCGGCCGCATACATCGTCCGGAACATGTCATCGACCAAGCCGGCCAACTCCGCCGAACCCACCAACTCCGGCCCCACATCCGCACAACGACGGTGCAGGACCTCCTCACCCACCTGCGTCACCGCCAGAACCCGGCCCCGCCGCGCCTCCGGGGCGAACTCACCGAACTCCGACACCTCATGGCCCTGCACCACAGCGGCCACCTGCGAGGCCGTGGACTGCTCCGACATGGTCCTACTCTCAAACGTGCTCAACGCCGGCCAACACCGGTCAACACCGAAAAAGTAGCACGAACCGGCAGGTCAACCCCCACCTCACCGAAACCACGAATTGCCCTGGATCAGACACCGCACCAAGTAGTCACGCAACGACACCACCACCAACCGGCGCCGATCCGACTCATGATCCCACACCACGATCCCCGGCCCATAGTCGGTATGCACATACGCGAACTGCGGCCCCATGTCCGAATCACCGAAAAAAATCATCTCATCGAACGGTGCATACAACTCCTGGTAATCCGGCTCCCGCCGCATCCCCAAGTTGTCCTCCACCAAACGACGCGCACTCCACACCACCGCGTCCCCGTACTCATTGGCCACCCCATCGACCTCGCACAACAACGACGCCAACTCAAAAGGCAGAGGCAGCTGCAAACGCTTCTCCACCTCCGACAAGGTCACCTCATCGACCGGATCGGCCAACACGGCCTCCGGATACATCTCCAAGATCAGTTCACGCCACACACCCCCGATCATCACAGCTCGGACCAAGACACGGGAAATCGACGACGGCGAGTCGCCCCAGAAACCCCCAACAAACCACCACCCCGAACGCCCCACACGCCTGCCCCACCCCACGCTCAACTAGAACCCACGCACCACACACCCACCGCCACCTACCCCCGGCCACACCACCAGCCACTACATCCCCCTCCCACAAACAAACGACCACGCCCACACCAACGGCTGCACCCAAGAAAACGACGCAGCCCCACCGCAACCACCTGGGCCCACAACTGGCTCAACGCCTACACCGACACCACCCACACGCCCCCGTACACCACCAACCCAGCCGACGGCTGCCCCACCAACGACACAGGAGCCCGCTCCAACA
>NZ_ANBE01000005.1 GCF_000341145.1 Nocardiopsis xinjiangensis YIM 90004 | reverse complement strand
GACACCCCCCCCCCACCCGAGCAGGAACCATGCCCCCCACCCCCCACACCACCCGCCACCCCCCACACACCACCCTCGCCTACCTCATCCTCCTCCTCTCCCAACACATCGCCGCCTTCCTCCTACTCCCCCTCATCATCGCCTCCGCCCTCCTCACCCTCCTCTGGATCGGCCTACCCTTCGTCATCCTCACCGGCACCCTCCTACGCACCCTCGCCACCAGCCAACGCCACACCCTCACCCACCTCAC
>NZ_ANBE01000004.1 GCF_000341145.1 Nocardiopsis xinjiangensis YIM 90004 | reverse complement strand
CCCACCCTCACCACCCACGCCCTCTACCAAGCCACCACCGCCCTCACCCCCAACCCCCACCACATCTACGACCTGCCCAACCCCCACACACTCCCCACCCGAATCCTCCTCCTCACCCTCGCCGCCACCCTCCTCTACCTCGCCCACCGCCTCACCCACCCCAGCCTCACCCTCTACACCCGCCTCAACCACCTCCTCCTCATCCCCACCGCCAAAACCCGCCTCACCGCCCGCGTCCAACACCTGGCCACCAGCCGCGCCAACACCATCGACACCCAAGCCGCCGAAATCCGCCGCATCGAACGCGACCTCCACGACGGCGCCCAAGCCCGCCTCGTCGCCCTCGGCATGAACCTCGGCATGGCAGAACAAATCATCACCCACGACCCCCACACCGCCCACACCATGCTCACCGAAGCCCGCGAAACCACCCGCCAAGCCCTCACCGAACTCCGCGACCTCGTCCGCGGCATCCACCCACCCGTCCTCGTCGAACGCGGACTCCACGGCGCCGTCCACGCCCTGGCCCTGACCCACCAACTCCCCATCACCGTCACCATCGACCTCGACGGACGCCCCACCGACCCCGTCGAATCCGCCACCTACTTCGCCATCGCCGAACTCCTCACCAACGCCGCCAAACACGCAGACCCCACCCACGCCTGGGTCCACATCAACCACGGCCGCAACCGCCTCGTCACCACCGTCACCGACAACGGCCACGGCGGCGCCACCACCACCCCCGCCAGCGGCCTGGCCGGCATCGCCCGACGCATCGACGCCTTCGATGGCACGATGAACATCACCAGCCCACCCGGCGGACCCACCATCATCACCCTGGAGATCCCGTGCGCGTTGTCATCGCAGAAGACCTGGCCCTCCTCAAGGACGGCCTGATCCGCCTCCTGCAAGCCCACGACTGCACCGTCGTGGCCGCCGTCGACAACGGCCCCGACCTCCACGCCGCACTCCTGCGCCACCGCCCCGACGTCGCCGTCGTCGACGTACGCCTGCCCCCCACCTTCACCGACGAAGGACTCCAAGCCGCCATAGCCGCCCGCACCCAGATCCCCGGCCTGCCCATCCTCGTGCTCTCCCAGCACGTCGAACCGCTCTACGCCCGCGAACTCCTCTCCGACGACGCCGGCGCCGTCGGCTACCTCCTCAAGGACCGCCTCTTCGACATCGGCCAATTCATCGAATCCGTCCGCCGCGTCGCCGACGGCGGCACCGCCATGGACCCCGCCGTCATCTCCCAGCTCCTCGCCCCCCAGGACCAGAGCGCCCCCCTGGCCCAACTCACCCCCCGCGAACGCGAAGTCCTCGCCGAAATGGCCGAGGGCCGCTCCAACACCGCCATCGCCCAACGCCTCTACATCACCGACAAAGCCGTCAGCAAGCACATCAACAACATCTTCACCAAACTCGACCTCGCCCCCTCCACCGACGACAGCCGACGCGTCCTGGCCGTCCTCGCCTACCTCAACGGCACCGACAACACCCCCACCTGAACCCACCCACAAAAAAAGGGGCGCCACCGCCCCACCGGACGAGGACACCCCACACCAACGACCCCTACGGCCGCGAGCGATACAACCCCTCGATCTCCTCCGAGAAAGCCCGCAGAACCGCCTCACGCCGCACCTCACCCGAGGCCAACACCAACCCCGACTGCACCGTGAACTCCTCCGCCAACACATGGAAGGACCGCACCGCCAACCGCCGAGGCACATTCCGATTGGCCTCATAGACCAACCCCTGCACCTCACGCAACAGATCCCGGTCCCCCGCGACCTCCTCCGCAGTCATCGACAACGGCCGACCGTTCACCAAACGCCAGTACTCCAACTGATCACGCACCAGCGTCACCAACGCACTCGCGAACGGCCGCCCCTCCAGGATCACCATCACCTGACTCACCAACGGATGCGCACGCAAACGCGCCTCCAAACCGGCCACCAACTCCGCATCCGTCGGCTCCACCGGACCAGGACCGCCCCCACCCTCGGGCTCGGCCATCACCGGCAACTCCATCGTCGCCGCACCATCACCATCGGGACCACCCCGAACGGACTCCTCCGCACGGCCCCGCTCCACCGGAGCACCGCCACCACCGGACAGCCGGCCCTCCCCCTGCTCACCCACCGCAGGAGCAGCCCCCGACTGCGCCGGCCCACCCGCACCGGGGCCCACCTCCACCGCACCGGCCACGAACCGCCCCGGCACCTCGGCCACAGCCGACTGCGCCCGCACCCGGCCCTGGGCCCATACGAGCCCCTCACCATCGACCTCGGCCGCCACCCCCGTGGCCAACCACCCCTCACGGAAGGCCGACCGCGCCCCCTGGGCATCGCCCCAGTAACCGGAGAAGACCGCACCACCACGCACGAAGGCCTCACCCTCACGCGAGACCCACACATCACGCCCGGGCAGAGCACGCCCCACCGAACCAGCCACCCGATCACCGGGACCGTTCGCCGCGAAGACCCCCGCCGTCTCCGCGCACCCCAACACCTGCATCACCGGGATCCCCACCCCGGAGAAGAACGCATCCAACTTCTCCGACAGATCGCCGCCCCAGCACACCACCAGATGCACCCGGCCCCCGAAGACCTCACGCACCTTCGAGAACGACCAGTCATACATCGACCGCGACAACCGGCGCCACGCACCCTTCTTCGGTGAGCGATCGAACTGCACCGCCGCATCCACCGAAGCGTTGAAAGTACCCAAGGAGTCCCAGCCCGCCAGCTTGGCAGCACTGCGCTGGTCCTCATACACCGACCACAGCAACGAGGAAGCGCACACCACCACCGTGGGACGGAACGCCGCCAGCAAGGTCCGCAGCGCACCCGGGGCGCACAACCCCACCCGTACACGGCCCACCACACACGCCACCAACGAGGCCAGCCCCGGCATCTGCGACAACGGCTGCTCCAGCAGCGTGCTCGCCGCCCCCGGCTCCAACTCCGACAACCGCGGCCACATCCGGTCCACCACATCGGCACCGGCCGCCAACAGCGCACCGTGTGTGAGCACCGCACCGCGCATGCTCGTGGAAACCGTACTCATCGGGAACGCGATCACCGCCGCGTCCTCCGGCGAAGCCACCTCACGCCGGAACCGCACCGCGGAGGCGTCCATGTACGCCCCCAGCGACACCAACTCCGGCAACCCCGGACTCAACCGCCACACACGCCCCAGGTCCGGCAACTCACGCTGCAACCCCGCAACCGCACGGTGCACACGCCCGCCCTCGACCACCGCGGCCGCCGGACGTGTACTGCGCACCACGTGCGCCACCCGCTCGACCGAGGCCACCGACGGCAACGGCACCAGAACCGCACGCACCGTCCACACCGCAAAGGCCACCCGCACCCAGTCGTGGTGGTTGTCGGCCACCAGCAGCACCCGGTCGCCCTCACCCACACCGGCAGCCACCAGCCCCTTGGCCACACCGCTCACGTCCGTGGCGAAGGCCCCCGCGGTCACCCGCTCCCACTCACCGCTCTCGCCATCCGGTACCGACCACGTCTCCGCATGAGCATCAGCGGTCGCCACCTCATAGACCAGCTCGCCCAACCCGGACAGCCGCCGAGCCCCAGTCCCAGGGGTGACACTAGCTTCGCCCATACCACTCATTCCTCTGCCACGTCGGGGAGCGGGCCCGGACCGAACCCGCCCACATCGGGGAAGTCGGCCCTACTGTGCCCGCAACCACCACACCACGGCAACCCGGACCCCAGCACCCACAACGCCCATACACAGGCACAACTCCCCGGGCACACCACTCATCCGGCCAACGCCGTCCGCTTGGCACGCAACAGCCACACATACGCCGCCCCCGACAACGACGCAGCACCGGCCATCACCACGGACATACTCACCAACGACGCCTCACCCGTGGAGGTCAGACCGGCCAACGCCGCAACACCGCCACCCATCGCGAACTGCAACGACCCCATCAACGCCGAGGCCGTACCCGCAACCGCCACCGGCTGCCCGTCCAGAGCCGTCACCGTCGCGTTCGGCATGATGAAACCGACACTGAACATCATCACCGCCAACAACCCCACGGCCGACCACAGCGTGGCCGCCCCCAGCAACGACAACACCATCAGCGCCACCACCGCCGACAGAGCCAGGGACAACCCCGAACCCAACCGACGCAAGGTCTCTACCCGACCCACCAACAACCCGTTGAACTGCGTACCGGCCATCATCGCCAACGAGTTCACCGCGAACAGCCACGCATACGTCTGCGGCGAAGCACCGAACTCCTGCTGGGACACGAACGAGAACGCCGACACGTACGTGAACAGCATCCCGAAGCTCAACCCCAGTGTCAGCACCGGACTCATGAACCGCGGCTGACGCACCAGACGTCCCACTGTCACAGCCAGCTCACGCGGACCACGCCGCACCCGCTCGACCACCGGCAACGACTCCGGCAACCACAACAGCGTCACCACGAAGCTCAGCGCCGCCATGGCCGCCAGCACCCAGAAACTCAACTGCCAAGGCCCCACCAGCAACAGCTGCGCACCCAGCAACGGCGCCAACAGCGGCGCCAACATCATCACCAACGCCAACCGCGAGAAGAACCGCACCGCCTCGTCCCCACGGAACAGGTCACGCACCACCGCACGGGCGATGACCGCACCGGCCGCACCAGCCATCCCCTGGATGAACCGCAACACGACGAACACCGTCACGTTCGGAACGAACACACACAGCACCGAGGTCACCGTGAACACGGCGATACCCACCAGCAACGGGCGCCGCCGACCCAGCGCATCACTCATCGGCCCGATGATCAGCTGTCCCAGCGACAAACCCAGCATCATCGAGGTCAACGTCAACTGCACCTGCGCCTCGACCGTCCCCAGATCCTCGGTGATCTGCGGGAACGCAGGAAGATACATGTCGGTGGCCAGCGGACCGGTCGCGGTCAGCAGACCCAGCACCAACACCAGGAGCACGACCGACCGGCGCGTTCTCGGACGAGCGGCAGAGGAATCGGGCCCCTCCGGCTCTTCGGCGACCGAGTCGGGGGAGTTCGGGGACCGCACAGGCACTCCAGTTCACAAGGAGGAGAAAAAGCCGGCACACACACCCTCTGGGAGCGCATCCACCGACGAGTACCACTCCATACCAACACCCCGCACACCGGAATTACTGCCCGTTCCACACGGAAAAAGTGTGAACTCCGTTACCCGGACGAAACACCCCACGGCACCACCCCGACACGACCGTGGCGGCGGGCACCACGCACCCGCCGCCACGAACACCCCGACCGGAGCCCTCAGCGCACCAACCGCTCCAACAACCGCTCCACCTCGATCTCCGGATCCTCGGTCAACCCGCCGTGGATCGGCCCCGGCTGCACGATCGTGCTCCGCGGAGCCGTCAGCCACCGGAACCGCTGCCCGGGACGCTCACGCCCGGCCGCACCCGCCTGGGCGCCACCACGGCACATCACCGCCACCGACTCCAGGGAGCGGCGCACACCCTCCACGTCCACCTCCGGGGCCAGAGCCGACAAACGAGCCTCGTCCAGATCCCACCGCGCCGCCAGGAACGCCTGCTCCTGCGCGTAGACGATGATCCCGGCGTTGACACACTCGCCCCGTTCCAGGCAGGGCACCACACGCAGCAGCGCGTACTCGAACACCACCCGGTCGCGTTCCTCACCGACCCGGCCGGTCGTCACCGCATCGCTGTAACGCTGCACCTGACTCACTGCGCCACCTCCGGAAGCCAACGGCGGTCGGAGACCCGCTCAAGCAGATGCCGCACATAGGCCTCGCGCACCTGGCCGGCAGAATCGAACCCCGGCTCCTCGACCAGCCACTCCTCGGGAACCAGCCCCACCACGTCCCGCAGCAGTTCCTCGGTGACCAACGGGGCCAGAGCCGCGTCGGCGGCCTCCAGGTCCGGAGAGGCCTCGATCAGCACATGGTCCCCGGCGTCGTAGGGCCGGGTGATGAACCGGTCGGCGTTGGCCCAGCTGTGGTGGAAGATCAGCGTCGCACCGTGGTCGATCAGGTAGGGATCCCCGTGCCAGACGAGCATGTTCGGGTTGCGCCAGGACCGGTCGACGTTGCCGACCAGGGCGTCGAACCACAGGATGCGCCCGGCCAGGTCCGGCTCGACACCGAAACAGAGCGGGTCGAAAGCCAGGGCCCCGGGCAGGAAGTCCATACCCAGGTTCAGCCCTCCGCTGCCCTTGAGTAGTTCCTGGACCTCCTGGTCGGGTTCGCTGCGCGCGATGACGGCGTCGAACTCCACTTGCGCCAGTTCGGGAACCGGCAACCCCAGGGCACGGCCCAGTTCACCGGTGACGACCTCGGCCACGAGCGTCTTACGTCCCTGCCCGGCACCGATGAACTTGACCACGTACGTCCCGAGGTCGTCGGCCTCCACCAACCCCGGGAGCGATCCTCCTTCGCGCAGCGGCAACACGTACCGCGTGGCGATCACCTTTTTCAGCACGCCGACCAGCATAAGCACACCGGAACCTGCTGCTGCCGCGGGACTGCCGCGCTCCGGCACGGTCGTGTTCGTGCTGCCGGTGCCGTGAGTTCCTCCAGGAGCAGGGCGCGCGAGCACAGGCCAAGCGCGGACCGCGCGACCCGCCGCCAGGGCCACAACGTGACCCTGAACGGGTTCTAGCCGCACGGTCCACGGCTGCACCGGGGTCTCGAAGCCGTATGGGGCGGAGCTGTGAAGGGGTGTGCGGCGTAGCCGCACACGATCAGGTTGTCGAGCTTTTCTTGAGAAAAGCTCGAGCACCTTTACGATGTAGATTTAAATATGAAACAGTTCGGCTTCCAGGAAGCCGCTCGGACCAGAGGGCGCTCCTCGCCTCCAGGAGAGCCTCCGGTTCCCCACTCCACAAACCTCTAGAGGTTGTCCTCCGGACGGTCTCCCCATCCTTCTCCCTCACCGGGGGTGGGCGAGTGCGAGGGCACCCCCGGCTCCTGAGACTGCCCCTCCTCCCCCGGTGACGGACTCGGCTCCCCCTCGGAGGGACCCGATTCCGCCTCGGAGCCGCCCATCTCCTCGGGCGAGGGGAACTGCAGCATCCACCAGAAGAGCAGGGTGATGATCAACAAGAGCACCAACAACAGCACAGCCAGCGCGAGGATGAGCCACCAGTTGCCCGGGCCCGCCGCAGCGCTGCTCCCCCGACCACCGCTCCCCCAGGACGACCAACGCACCGCCCCGACCCGCTCCCCCGACCAATGCGGCATCACCACCGGGCCCGAAGCCACCACCGGACCACCCTGGCCGGCCTTGCGCAGGTACTCCCCCGCTCCCGGGCCCTCCTCCTGACGCTCCACCGCCACCCACAGGGGCGCGCGCCCGCGCGTGCGTGCCGAGAGCACGTCCGTGCCCTCCTTGACCGTGTCCACGAATCGCCGGCGCGCACCCGGGTCGATGCCCGCGCCCGCGTTGAGCACGGCCACCTCGACCTCGGCGCCCGTGTTGTCGCGCCCCAGGTAGACCACTCCGAGCGAGGAGGTGTCCAGGCGTCCCTGCAGGCGGTATCCGCCCAACTGGGTCGGGTCGGTCTCGCTCAGGCCCGACGTGGGACCGGCCATCTCGCGCCCCCTCTCGCGCTCGCCCGCCCGGTCTCCTCCCGGCGTTGTCCACCCCTCGCGCATCGGGTCGAACGGGTAGTGTCGCCATCACAGATGGGTGATCCACACCCTATTCGTGTCCCACCGCAAACGGGATACCCGGTCGGGAAGGCGGAACATGGCAGACACCGGCAACGGCGCTGCTCCCTCCTCGGGTGCGGAGAGCACACCGGGAGAGCCGACCAGACTGCTGCGAGCGGCCCTGCACGAGGTCTCCACGGTCATCGTGGGCCAGGAGTCCATGGTGGAGCGGTCCCTGATCGCTCTCATCGCCCAGGGACACTGTCTCATCGAAGGGGTTCCGGGCATCGCCAAGACTCTGGCCGTGTCGACCCTGGCCAAGGTCACCGGGGGTTCCTTCGCCCGGGTGCAGTTCACCCCGGACCTGGTTCCCTCCGACATCGTGGGTACCCGCATCTATCACCCCTCCACCGAACGTTTCGACGTCGAGCTGGGGGCCGTCTTCGCCAACTTCGTCCTGGCCGACGAGATCAACCGGGCACCGGCCAAGGTCCAGTCGGCGCTGTTGGAGGTCATGGCCGAACGCCAGGTCTCCCTGGGTGGAACCACCTACCCTCTGCCCTCGCCCTTCATCGTCATCGCCACCCAGAACCCGGTGGAGTCCGAGGGTGTCTACCCTCTCCCCGAGGCCCAACGCGACCGCTTCCTCATGAAGGTCGACGTCGGCCACCCACGCGCCCACGAGGAGATGGAGATCCTGCGGCGGATGTCGACCACACCGCCCACCGCCCACCAGGTCCTGGACCCGGTGACTCTGAACGAGTTGCAGGCCGACGCCCGGAAAGTGCACGTACACCAGCTCATCTCCGACTACGTGGTCCGCCTGGTCATGGCCACACGCGAACCGGAGAACCACCAGATGCCGGACCTGCGCCAGGTGCTGGAGGTGGGCGCCAGCCCGCGCGCCAGTCTGGGTCTGGTGTCCGCTGCACGGGCGCTGGCGCTGCTGCGCGGGCGCGACTACGTCCTTCCCGACGACGTTCGCACGCTCGCACGCGATGTGATCGCCCACCGCCTGGTGCTGACCTTCGACGCCCTGGCCGACGGCATCACCGCCGGTCAGGTGGTCGAACGCATCTTGTCGACCGTGTTGGCGCCACGGGTGATCTGGGACGAGCCACCCAGCGGGGAGAGCGCCTCCTTCGCACCATCGAGGTGAGCGGCGTGAGACCACCGGCGGTCGGCACCGACCCAAGGCTGCGCGCGGCGCTGCGCCGGCTGGACCTGAAGATCGTGCACCGGTTGGACGGGCTGCTGCACGGGGAGCACCTGGGGTTGCGGCTGGGCCCGGGTTCGGAGGCGGCCGAGGCACGCCTGTACCAGCCCGGTGAGGACGACGTGCGGAACATGGACTGGGCGGTGACCGCACGCACCGACGCTCCTCATGTGCGCGATCTGGTCGCCGACCGGGAATTGGAGAGCTGGACCCTGCTGGACCTGTCGCCGAGCATGGACTTCGGCACGGGTACCCGTTCCAAGCGCGAAGTGGCCGTGGGGGCGATGGTGGCCGCCAACCTGTTGACCCAGCGGGTGGGCGACCGGTTCGGGGCACATTTCCTGCACCGGGGCGCGATCCGGCGCTGGCCGGCCCGTTCGGGCAAGGAGGCGCTGTTGTCGTTGCTGGCGACGGTGGCGGCCGCGCCCACGGGAGACGTGCACGAGCCCGACCCCAGGCAGGCCACACTGGCCGAGGCGCTCACCGACCTGGCGCGCACGCGGCGCAGGCGGGGGCTGCGGGTAGTCATCTCCGATTTCCTGGACACCCCGGCCTTTGGCGGTGAGGTGGCGTGGGAGCGTCCGTTGCGGCAGCTGTCCTCGCGCCATCAGGTGTTGGTCGTGGAGGTCCTGGACCCTCGGGAGTTGGACCTGCCCGAGGTGGGGGACCTACCGTTGCGCGATCCCCGCACGGGACGGGTGCGCGACGTGCGGCTGACCCGTGCGGTGCGGCGGCGCTACCAGGAGGCGGCCGCGGCCCAGCGTGAGGCTGTCAGTGGTGCGCTGCGGCGCTGCGGGGTTCACCACATGCAGCTGCGCACCGACCGGGACTGGGTCCTGGACATCGCACGTTTTGTCCGCCATCAGCGGCGCACCGCTCACCATTTGGCCCGGCACACCCCGGGGGCGCCGCGGTGACCGCTGGTGGGACGAGCACGACCCGAACGAAGCACGGGGGGCTCCGGTCATGACCTTTCTCGAACCCCAGCGGCTGTGGTGGCTGCTGATCGTGGTCGCGGTGGTGGCCGCTTACGTGCTGGCCCAGCGCCAGCGGCGTCGGTACACGGTGCGGTTCACCAATCTGGAACTGCTCGACCAGGTGGTCCCGCACCGGCCCGACGTGCGGCGCCACGTTCCGCCGGCGCTGTTCGCGGCGGCGCTTGGGGTGCTGGTGGTGGCGCTGGCCCAGCCGGCGATGCCGGTGGAGCAGCCGCGGGAGCGGGCCACGATCATGGTGGCGGTGGACGTGTCGCTGTCGATGGCGGCCAACGACATCGAGCCGGACCGGTTGGCCGCGGCCAAGGAGTCGGCGCAGGGGTTCGTGGACACGCTGCCCGAACGGTTCAACGTGGGGCTGGTGTCCTTCTCCTCCACGGCGACGGTGGTCTCCTCCCCCACCCATGACCACCAGGCGGTGCTCTCCTCGGTCGAGAACCTGCGTCTGGGGCCGGGCACGGCGATCGGTGAGGGGGTGTTCGCGTCCTTGGAGTCGATCCGGGGCTTCGACGAGGACTCTCAGGAGGATCCTCCGCCGTCGGCGATCGTGTTGCTCTCGGACGGGGAGAACACCAGTGGCCGCGACATCGCGCAGGCCTCGGCGGTGGCGGCCGAGGAGGAGGTCCCGGTCTCCACGATCGCCTTCGGTTCGGGGGCGGCGATGATCGAGATCGATGGCTACCAGGTGCCTGCCGACATCGACAAGGAGGCGTTGCAGGGGCTGGCCGAGGACACCGGCGGGCACTTCTACGAGGCCGAGAGCGAGAAGGAGCTCAACCAGGTCTATGAGGACATCGGCTCGTCGCTGGGCACCGAGGTCGTGCACGAGGAGGTCGTCACCCGTTTTGTGGTGGCCGCGATCCTGTTGTTCCTGAGCACCGCGGTGACCTCGCTGCTGTGGTTCCAGCGCATGCCCTGACCAGCAGATCCGACCACGGTCGCGGCACGGATAGGCTGCCCCGCGGGAGGCGGGTGCGGGCCGAACAGGTCCTCACCGTCCGCCCCGTGCCACCGTCGAGCTGAGCACCACACCGACTCGGACCGGCCCGGCGGCCCCTCCCCGGTCTGCTCCCGTGTCCGGCCGTGGTCGGGGGCGAAGGCCCGTCGAGAGGATTCTCACCACGAGCCGCCCAGGGCCTGTGCCCCTCGGCCCGGCCGCTCCCTGGGAACAAAGCGGATCGGGCACCGATGAGCAGGGCTTTCGCCTGCTCCGGCGGATACCCGGGAAGCGTCCGGCATGCGTTGTGTACTAGCGTTGCAATGTTTTGTCCTGCCCATCCATAGAGGAACGATGCCGAACAACCCCGCACCCCCGGCAGCGATCTGCTTCGACCTGGACGACACTCTCATCGACGACGCGAGCGCGTCCTCGGCGGGACTGCGCGCGGTCATGGAGCGGATCGGCCACCCCGACTTCGGTGCCGCACGCACCCTGTGGGACGTCCAGACCGAGGTCTCCTTCGGTGCTTTTCTGCGCGGAGAGCTGAGCCTGGACCAACAGCGCAGGGAACGGATCCGGGCCCTGGCCGTCCAGGCCGGGCACTCGGAGATCTCCGACCACCACTGCGACGAGCTCTACCGTCTCTACCTGGAGACTCACCAGAGCTCCTGGCAAGCCTTCCCCGACGCCCATCCCGCCCTGCAAGCCCTGGGCTCGGCAGGTCTCCGCCTGGGCGTGGTGACCAACGGCCCCGAGCAACTGCAGCACCCCAAGCTGCAGAGCTTGGAGTTGATCGGTTACTTCCACACCGTGGTGTGCGCCGACACTGCGGGCGCGGGCAAGCCCGAGCCCCGCATCTTCGAGCTCGCCGCCCAGCGCCTGGGTGTGGACCCTGCCGACTGCTGGCACGTGGGTGACCAGGTCTCGGCCGACGCTGTGGGTGCCGTGGCCTCGGGGATGCGCCCGGTCCTCATCGACCGCCTGCGCCGCCCCGTGCCCGAGGGCCTGACCACCATCGGTTCGCTCGATGAGCTGGTCTCCATGCTCGGGGTCGCCGGCCCCGCCCCCGCGGGGACACTGTGACGTCCCACCCCCACGGGGGGACGGCGCGGCGGGTGACCGCACACCTGATCACCGCGGGCACGCACGGACCCGAGCTGCGCGGCGAGCGTGTGTTGTTCGGCCAGGACCCGGCCACGCTGGTGCGCGAGCGCAACGGTCTCGCGCACCAGGCCCCGTTGACCACGGTGGACGTGATCACCGAAGTGGTGCCGCGTCCGGGTGGGCATCGGTTGCACATCGACCGGATCGTCTTCGCCGAGCCCGCCCATCGCCACGCCTGGGCCGAGCTGGCCGGGTCGGCGGACCTGCTGCCCGGGCCGGCTGAACTGATCGCCGAGGAGGAGATCGAGGCCGACGGGAGCGGGCGTCCGCGCCTGCGCCGTTTCGCTTCCTACGGCATCGTCACCGACCCGGCCGGGCGCATCATGCTCAGCCGGATCGCCGAGGGTTTTCCTGCGGCCGGCACCTGGCATCTGCCCGGCGGAGGGGTCGACGACGGCGAGGACGCCCGCACGGCCCTGCGCCGCGAGGTACTGGAGGAGACCGGGCAGCAGGGCGTGGTCGGTGAACTGATCACCGTGGCCAGCCACCGGCGGGCCGTGCAGGCCGGGACCGACATCTACGCCGTCTGGGTGTTCTCGCACGTGTTCGTGCCCGAGCCGGTTCCCGCACAGGTGCTGGAGAGCGGTGGTTCCACCTGCGAGTGCGGGTGGTTCTCCCCCGAGGAACTCTCGGAGTTGCGCCTGTCCACGACCGCGCGGCGCGGGCTGGAGTTCTTGGTCGGCCACCGCCCCTGAGCGGGGCCGCGCAGCCTCAGTTCGGACGGTGGCCGAGGCGGTCACGCACCCACCACAGGCCCATTCCGCTGCCCAGGAGCACTGCCCCCAGCCCGATCACGGGCAGGGGCAGGCTGCAGACCAGCACCACACAGCCCACGAGTCCGCCCAGGGGGGCCATCAGGGGCGGGCGGTTCTCCTCCGGGCCCAGGCGCAGCGCCGAGGCGTTGGTGATGGCGTAGTAGACCAGCACCCCGAAGGCCGAGAAGGCGATGGCCGAGGTCAGGTCACCGACCAGGACCAGGGCGATGACCACCCCTGCCACGGCGAACTCGGCGCGGTGGGGTACCCCGAAGCGCTCGTGCACCCTTCCCAGGGCGCGGGGCAGGTGCCCGTCGGCTGCCATGGCGGCGGTGGTGCGTGAGATCCCCAGCAGTAGTGACAGCAGTGCGCCCAGGCTGGCCGCGGCGGCGCCGGCGACCATGACCGGTGCCAGCACGGGCAGGCCCGAGACGAGGACGGCGTCGACCAGCGGGGCCTGGCTGGTGATGAGGCTCTCCCGACCGAGCACGATGAGCAGTCCGGTACCCACGACCATGTAGACCGCGAGCACGGTGGTCAGGGACAGGTTGATGGCGCGGGGGATGGTGGTGCGCGGTTCACGGACCTCCGCGCCCAGGGTGGCCACACGTGCGTAGCCGGCGAAGGCGAAGAAGATGAGCGCGGCCGAGCCCAGGAGCCCGAAGGAGCCGGGCCAGGGTCCCAGTCCCTCGACCTCGGCCACGGCGGCCAGGCGTCCGCTGAACAGCATGGCGACCACGGCCGACGCCAGGGTCGCCAGCACGGCCAGCACCAGGATCTTGACCACCAGTGTGGAACGCCGGATACCTCGGTAGTTGAGCGCGGCCATGACCACGACCGCGGCCACCGCGGCGGGTTTCTCCCAGCCGGGCAGCACGTAGTGGGCGAAGGTCAGGGCCATGGCGGCGCAGGAGGCGACCTTACCCACCACGAACGCCCATCCGGCCAGGAATCCCCACATTTCACCCAGGCGTTCGGTGCCGTAGACGTAGGCCCCGCCCCACTCGGGGTGGCGGGCGGCGAGCCGCGCCGAGGAGACGGCGTTGCAGTAGGCGACCAGTCCGGCGATGGCGATGGCGACCGGGAGCCAGGCCCCGGCGCCGACCGCGGCCGGTGCGAACACCGAGAACACCCCGGCACCGAGCATCGCGCCCGCACCGATGGCGGCGGCGTCGATGGTGCCCAGGCTCCGGTGCGGTCTGGCCTGCGGTCCGGAAGAGGTGGTCAACGGGGTCTCCTTGTGTGGTCAACCCCGGGGCGTGCCTCCGGGGCGGCAACGCACTCACGCCCGTTCCGGCCGGGCCGGTCGGGGCCGTGTGGTGCCTCGTGCCCGTGGGTGGGTGTGGCGGGTCCGTCTTCCGAGTGTGCCCGATGGCGGTGACCAGCAGGTGCTGCCACCGGGTCCTGCAGGTGTCGGGGGTCGGACGCCGACGGCGTGGGTCCAGGCCATGGACATGGTGGGAGGGTCCCCCGCCTCCACTGGGGCGGGGCACCCTCCCGGTGCCGTGTGCGCACCCGGCGCGCTCAGGTGGGGCGCCAGGGGTTGCCGGTGTTGTCGTTGATGTCCTCGGCTGCGACCTGACGGAGCTGTCGTGACAGGTCGGACAGTGCACGTGAGACGGCCAGTTCCTCACCGATCTCGGGTGCGTCGAAGTCGTACGGGTGCTTGCGTGCCATCCCGTGCCCGCGCAGTGCGGTGCCGTCGTCGGCGACGATGCCGACCTCGGCCCAGGTGTGCGCGCTCTCACCCTCGTTCTCCTCGGCGACGACGACGTCGACATCCCAGCGCTTCATCGTCTGCATGGCATCGGCCCCCTCACGCGTAGCGGACTGCTCTTACCCCCATCTTCCTCATAATCATGGACATTCCATCCTTATTGGCAGTTCGTTTCCGCACCGCTGTGAGGTTTTTGCCAGGGGTGCTCCACCGGCTTCTGCTGATAGCGTCACGGCGTGGCCCAGCACTACTTCGATCCCGACCCCGACAGCGCCAGCCGGCCCTCGACCGCCGACCTGGTCCTGCCCGATGTGCACATGCGTCTGTACACCGACCGCGGGGTCTTCTCCCCCGAAAAGGTCGACCTCGGCACCCGCGTCCTGTTGGAGAGCGTGCCCGCCCCGCCCGCGGACGGGCGCCTGCTCGACCTGGGCTGCGGCTACGGCCCCATCGCCCTGACCATGGCCTCCCGGGCTCCGCGGGCCCAGGTCCTGGGTGTGGACGTCAACGCCCGCGCCGTGGCACTGGCCCGCCACAACGCCGTTGAGCACGGGCTCGACCACACGCGTTTCGCCGTCGTGGCCCCCGAGGCCGGGCTCGCCCTGGAGCAGGGCCCGCTGCCCGAGGCCGTTCCCGAGCCCACCGCCGAGGAACTCCAGGGCCCTTTCGACGCCTTGTGGTCCAACCCGCCCATCCGCGTGGGAAAGGCCGTGCTGCACGGGATGCTGCGCACCTGGCTGGGCCGGCTGTCGGAGGAAGGCACCGCGTACCTGGTCGTCCAACGCCACCTGGGTGCGGACTCCCTGCACAAGTGGCTGACCGAGCAGGCCTGGCACGTGGAACGCACCGCCTCACGCGCCGGCTACCGCGTACTGGCCGTCCGACACGGCACATCCTGACCGGGGCGGCATCGCATCTGATGTGTCCGGCATCATAGATGCACGTCAGCCACCCGCCCGGTAATCTGTTTCGCACAATTTCGTCGCCGGCACCGCCGGCACCTGATCCATCGAGGAAGCGTTGAGCTCGCAGCTGCGTCCCACGGACGTCAAACGCCTGAACCGCCAATGGCGCAGGCGCACCGAGGGGCGGCTCGCCCTTCTGGTCGAATCCGTCACCCAACCCTTCAACCTGGGATCCATCCTGCGTACCTGCGCCACTTTGGGCGTGGACCACCTCTGGCTCACCGGCAACAGCGCCGATCCCGAGGACCCCAAGGTCGGCAAGACCGCGCTGGGCACCTCCGCCAAGATCGACCACACCCGCCTGGCCACCACCGGGCAGGCGCTCGAGGCCGCCCGCGCCGACGGGTTCGAGGTCGTGGCCCTGGAGCTGGCCAAGAACGCCGTGCCCCTGCACGCGGCCCCGTTCGAGGGCGATGTGTGCCTGGCGGTGGGCGCGGAGGACCACGGCTGCTCCCCAGCCCTGTTGTCGGGGGCCGATGCCATCACCTACATTCCCCAGATCGGCCGGGTCGGATCGCTCAACGTGGCAGTGGCCACCGCGATCGCCCTGGCCGAGATCCGCCGCCGCGAATGGGCCGGTTTCGGCGACGAGGCCGACGCCCCCGTCGGCACCTGAGGGGCGGACGGGAACTTTTCGCCCGTCCCTGACGTCTTTGACTTCACATGGACCACTCCAGACACACACCCGACGCGCTACAGCGCAGAGAGAGGCATAGTGGACCCGTCTCGAAGTATCGGCAGCATCCCGCAGGGATGCTGCGACCCCGAGTCCGACGAGCCCCCTTCTCGGAGGGGCACGCACCGAGACCCTGACCCCGCCGGATGCGGGGCCCTCCCCCGTATGGCGGTGCGTGCCCGATGATGAGCACCATTCTGTACATGCTGCTGGGAATCGTCGTCGTACTGCTGCTCATCGCAGCAAACGGTTACTTCGTCGCCCAGGAATTCGGCTACGTGGCTGTCGACCGATCCCGCCTCCGCGCGAAAGCAGCGGCAGGGGACAAGGGCGCCGAACGAGCCCTGGACGTCACCAAACGCACATCGTTCATGCTCTCCGGTGCCCAACTCGGCATCACTGTCACAGGGCTGCTGGTCGGCTACGTGGCCGAGCCCATGCTCGGACGGGGCATCGGGGAACTGCTCGGCGTCGCCGGCGTACCGCTGGGTACCGGCGTGGCCATCGGCACCGTCACCGCGCTCCTGGCCTCCACAGCCGTGCAGATGGTCTTCGGAGAACTCTTTCCGAAGAACCTGGCCATCGCGCGGCCCGAACCGGTTGCCTACGCTCTGGCCCTCTCCACCCGTCTCTACCTCAAGCTCTTCGGACCCATCATCTGGTTGTTCGACCAGTCGGCGATCCTGCTGCTCAAATCAGTACGCATCACGCCGGTGGAAGACGTCCAACACGCTGCCACACCGCGTGACTTGGAGAGCATCATCGCCGAGTCACGGCAGTCCGGTGACCTGACCGACGAGTTGTCCACGCTTTTGGACCGCACGCTGGACTTTCATGAGCGCACCGCCGAGCACGCCATGATCCCGCGCCCGGAAGTCACCACCGTGGAGGGCCGCGAGCCGGTCGACCACGTGGTGGAGCTCATGGCCTCCGACCACTCCCGTTTCCCGGTCATGGGCGAGGGGGTCGACGACATCGTGGGCGTGATCTGCTTGCGCGACGTCCTGGCCTCGGGAGAGCGGGGCCTGGCAGGGGTCCAGGTCCGGCAAATCGCTCGGGAGACCGTCATGGTCCCCACCTCCCTGCCCCTGCCCGTGGTCCTGGACCAGCTGCGTGAGGCCGGTGAGGAGTTCGCGTGCGTGGTCGACGAGTACGGCGGCCTGGCCGGGGTCATCACGACCGAAGACCTGGCGGAGGAGTTGGTCGGGGAGATCGCCGACGAACACACCCCCGACGAGGAGACCGCCGCACCCCTGGAGCGGGAGGGCAGCTACCTCATTCCGGGGGCACTGCACGTCGACGAGGTCGAGCGCCTCATCGGACACGACCTGCCCGAGGGCGACTACGAGACCATCGGCGGTCTGGTCATCCATGCTCTGCACCGCCTGCCACAGGTCGGTGACCGCGTCGACCTGGCACTACCGCGTCCAACCAGTGCTCACGAGGGTGACCCGGACATGGCCTTGCGGATGCTCGTCAACGCGGTCCAGCGCCACGTGCCCCACACGGTGGAGCTGCGCTTGCACGAGATCGAGAACGGTTCCCAGGAGGTGCACGCATGAGCGAGATGAACATCTGGGTGGCGCTCTTCCTGACCGTGCTCATCATCGCTCTGAGCGCCTTCTTCGTGGCCATCGAGTTCGCCCTCGTGGCCGCACGCCGCTACCGGTTGGAAGACTCGGCCCGAGACAGCTTCGCGGCCAACGCGGCTCTGAAGAGCGCCAGGGAACTGTCGCTTCTGCTGGCCGGTTCACAGTTGGGCATCACCCTGTGCACCCTGGCTCTGGGGGCCGTGTCCAAACCTGCCTTCCATCAACTGTTGGAACCGCTGTTCGGACCGCTTCCCAGCGCATTGGGGTACACGCTCTCCTTCGTGCTCTCACTGGTCCTCGTCACCTTCCTGCACCTGGTGGTGGGGGAGATGGCTCCCAAGTCCTGGGCGATCTCTCACCCGGAGAAGTCGGCGACGCTGCTTGCGGTGCCCATGCGGATCTTCATGTGGTTCACCAGACCGGCCCTGAAGATACTCAACGGCTGGGCCAACTGGTTGCTGCACCGGTTCGGGGTCGGGGTCGTCGACGAGCTCACCAGCGGGCACGCCCCGGAAGACGTGCGCGAGCTGGTCGACCACTCGGCCAAGGCCGGGGCGCTGACCCCCGAACGCCGCGACCAGCTGGCCACGGCTCTGGAGGTCAACTCCCGGCCCTTGAGCGAGATCATCACCCCGCGCGAGGAAATCGCATGGGTACACCCCGACGACGACGTGGAGCGCATCAAACGGGTCTCGCGTGAGTCCACGCACTTGCGTCTGGTGGTGACCGAACCGCACGAGAGCGTCCCCGTGGGGGTCCTGCACGTGCGGGAGGCGCTGACCAGCCCGGCGGGCACCACGGCCGCGGACCTGATGCGCCCGGTACTGACGCTGCCGGCGACCACACCGATGTACTCGGCGATGAGCATCATGCGTGACAGCCGCAGTCACCTGTCGTTGGTGGAGCAGGAGGGCGACCTCATCGGTCTGGTCACCCTGCAGGACATCCTCGACCGGCTGTTGCTGTTGGAGACCGCGGTCTGAGGTAGGAGGCTTCTCCGGGAACAGGGGGCGGAGGGGGCCGTACGGCTCTCCTCCGCCCCTTTCTCCCGGTCGGGGCACGTGCCCCGCCCGGGCAGAGCGCTCCGAGTCGGTCCCGCCCTGCAGGGCCCGGGCACGGCGAAGGGCCGGACACGCACCAGGCGTGCCCGGCCCTTGGACCGACAGGGCTCTCCTAGGCGGCCTTGGCCGTCAGGTTCACCTCGATGTTGCCGCGCGTGGCGCGGGAGTACGGGCAGTTCTGGTGAGCGTTCTCCACCAGCTTCTCGGCGGTGGCCTGGTCCACGCCGCCGATGGTCACGGTCAGGTCCACGGCGATGTCCAGCCCGTCATCGGACTTGCCCAGGCCGACCTGGGCATCGACGGTGGACTCGCCGATCTCGGTCTTGGACTCACGGGCGACCTTGCGCAGGGCCCCGTGGAAGCAGGCGCCGTAACCCACGGCGAAGAGCTGCTCCGGGTTGGTGCCGGGACCGTCGTCGCCGCCCAAGCCCTTGGGCACGGACAGGTCGACCTCGAGGCGGCCGTCGTCGGTCTTGCCGTGGCCCTTGCGGCCCTCGCCGGTGACGGTGGCGTTCGCGGTGTACAGGGTCTGTGCCATCAGTGCCTCTCTCAGCCCTCTGCGGGGCCTTGTCTCATCGGTGTGTTGCCGTCCTGTGCGGGCCGGGCGCGTTCTGCCCGGCCCTCCACCGCCCGGGTGAGCGCATCCAGGCTCTCCTGCAGGACACGGGCCCGTTCGGTGGACAGTTCAGTGGCGCACAGCAGGGCATCGGGAACGCTGTGCGCGTGCTCGCGCAGGCGGGCTCCGTCCTCGGTCACGGCGACCATGACCACCCGTTCGTCCTCGGCGGCGCGCTCGCGGGTGAGCAACCCTGCCCCCTGCAGACGGCGCAGCAGGGGCGAGAGCGTGCCCGAGTCCAAGTGCAGGGCGCGGCCGAGTTCCTTGACGGTCAGGGAGCCGCGTTCCCAGAGCACGAGCATGACCAAGTACTGGGGATAAGTCAGCCCCAGCTCCTCCAGAAGCTCCCGGTAGAGCCCGGTCAGGGCCCTGGAGGCGGTGTAGAGGGAGAAGCACAGCTGGTTGTCCAGCGCGAGCCGGTCGGTCCCGGTGTCCTCGTCCACGGATTCCCCCTCTCCCCGGTCTTCCTTCACGCTAACAAAGACTGGTTGCACGCAACAAGGTTGCGGGCAACTTGATTGGGGCGGCGGGTCCCCCGCCCCCTCGGCGAAGGACCCGGTGGCCCGGTCAGAGGAAGCGCACCCCCTGGGCCAGGGGCAGCTCACCCCCGTAGTTGACCGTGTTGGTGGCCCGGCGCATGTAGGCCTTCCAGGCGTCCGACCCCGATTCGCGCCCGCCGCCGGTCTCCTTCTCACCCCCGAAGGCACCGCCGATCTCGGCGCCCGAGGTGCCGATGTTGACGTTGACGATGCCGCAGTCCGAACCGGAGGCCGCCAGGAAACGCTCGGCCTCGGCCTGGTCCTGGGTGAAAACGGCCGAGGACAACCCCTGGGGCACGTCGTTGTGCAACCGCACCGCCTCCTCGAAGGTGCGGTAGGTCAGCACGTACAGGATCGGCGCGAAGGTCTCCCGGCGCACGATGTCGGTCTGCTCGGGCATACGCACCACGGCCGGCTCGACGTAGTAGGCATCGGCGGCCTCCTTCTCCAGACACCGCGCCCCGCCGGCCAGGACCCGGCCGCCCTCGGCCTCGGCCTGTTCCAGGGCCGACCGCATCGCGCTGTGGGCGCGCTCTGCCACCAGCGGGCCCACCAGGGTCTCCTCCTGGTAGGGGTCACCGATGCGCTCACGCAACTGCCCGTAGGCGTTCACCACACGCTCCACGAGCTGATCGACGACGTCCTCGTGCACGATGAGCCGCCGGAGCGTGGTGCAGCGCTGCCCTGCTGTACCGGCCGCGGCGAACACACTGCCGCGCGCGGCCAGGTCCAGGTCGGCCGAGGGGGTGACCACCGCCGCGTTGTTGCCGCCCAGCTCCAACAGGTACCGGCCCATACGCTCGGCCACCTTCGGCGCCACCGTGCGGCCCATCTCGGTGGAACCGGTCGCCGACAGCAGTCCCACCCGCTCATCGTCGACCAGGGCTTCACCGACCTGGGCGTCGCCCAGCACCAGACGGTGCACATCGGCGGGGGCACCCACGTCCTCGGCGGCACGCTGGAGCAGAGTGTGGCAGCCCAGCGCAGTCAACGGGGTCAGCTCCGAGGGTTTCCACACCACCGTGTTGCCGCACACCAGCGCCACACAGGTGTTCCACGACCACACCGCCACGGGGAAGTTGAAGGCCGTGATCACACCGACCACACCCAGCGGGTGCCAGGTCTCCATGAGCCGGTGGCCGGGCCGCTCCGAGGGCATGGTGCGCCCGTACAGCTGCCGGGACAGCCCCAGGGCGAACTCGCAGATGTCGATCATCTCCTGGACCTCGCCCAGCGCCTCGGAGCGGATCTTGCCGACCTCGATCGTGACCAGCTCGGCCAGATCGGCCTTGTGCTCGCGCAGAAGCTCACCGAAGCGGCGCACGAGTTGGCCGCGCTCGGGAGCAGGGGTCTCGCGCCAGGTGGAGGCGAAGGTGTCCTGGGCCGTGCCCACGGCACGCCCGGCCGACTCGGGGGTGTCGCGCTCGACGGGGAACAGGTACTGCCCGGTGATGGGGGTACGGGCCATGCCGGCCGCTCCGACCGGTTCGGGCAGCCGCTCCAGGCCGCACCGCTCCAGGGCGGTACGCGCCCGCTGCGCCAGGACCTCGGTCTCGGGGAGGGCACCAGTCTGCATGTGTTTCTCTCTCCGTTGAGAGGGACGGTGGTCACACCACACCCTGCCAAGTCCGGGCCCGCCGGTCCAGACCTGGACCCCGCGCGATCGAAGCTCCCCTCTTCCCGCCCGGGGCCGCGTTCAACCGCGCTCCGGGGCCGCGGCGGCGTTAGGCTGGCCGGACGGACCTCGAGGGCCACCCGCGCCCCGGCCAACCCCCGATCCCGCCCCCGACACCAGTCTGCGACCCCGTGCACCACGACACCACGACCGAAGAGGCCCGCGCCGATCTGCCCGAACCCCGTCGGCTGTTGGCCCGTTCCGGTTTCGCTGCGGCCGAGCCCCTGTTCACCGCCGATCTGAGGGACGCCCAGGACCCGGACCAGGCCCGCGAGGTGGTGGCCGCGCACGGGTCGCGCCTGTGGACCGAGGCCACCCGCACCGGCGTGGACGGACTCGATGACCGTCCCCTGTACTGGGCCCGCCTGGTTCTGGCCTCGCGGCTGCGCGCCTGGCGGCCCTCCTTCCCGCTGGAGGCCGACCGGCGCGCGGAGCTCATGCGGGTTCTGGAGGTGGAGTCGCGCGGGATCACCGACCTGGACTTCCCACCCGGCGAGCGGTGGGTGCGTGTGGTCGTGACCGGGTTCGATCCCTTCCACCTGGAGGATGACCCGGCCTGTTCCAACCCTTCCGGGGCCGCGGCCCTGGACCTGAACGGGTGGACCTTTCCCGTGGGACGGCACACCGCGGTGGTGCGTACGGCGATCTTCCCGGTGCGCTGGGGCGATTTCGACGAGGGTCTGGTGGAGGAGGCCCTGGCCGGCCAGCACGAGCGCGCCGAAGCGGTCCTCACCCTGAGCCGTGGACGGTCGGGCCGTTTCGACCTGGAGGTGTGGAACGGGGCCCGGCGCGGCGGCGGGGCCGACAACCTGGGGGTACGGCGCAGCGGACCGATCCCGGTTCCGGACGGTCCGGAGTGGACCCGCACGTCGCTGCCCACCGGAAACATCGCCGAGGCCGCCCCGGGACCCTTCCCTGTGGTGGTCAACACCCACGTGACCGAGGGCGAGCCCGCGGTCGAGCGACCCGAGGGCCCGACCCCGGGGTCGGTGGCGGTGCGCGGTGGCGGCGGCGACTACCTGTCCAACGAGATCGCCTACCGCAACACTCTCCTGCGTGACCGCGGCGGCCACGACCTGCCGGCCGGGCACGTGCACCTGCCCAAGGAGCAGGGCCCGGAGGTGCTGGCCCAGACCCGCGCTCTGGTGGCGGCGGTGGCCGAGGCGGCCCTGCCCCAGTGACACGCGGGGCCTCCGGGTCCGCGGCACGTATCGACACGCGGTCCTGTTCCGGGAGTGGACCGGGAACGATGCCGGTTCCGGGTGCCTCGTCCACGGGACGGGGCCTGCGCACCGCGCGGAATCCGGGGTTCGGGTATATCTGACAATCCGGAAATTTCTCAGGCAATAGACAACCCAGAGTAGCCAAACGGTTGCGTACGATTCACACTCGCCGCCCCTGCTCCGGTATGGTCCCCCCGTGATTGACACCTCACTGCGCCGAAAGTTGTCCGTCACCGTTGCCGTCGGCCTGCTCCTGACCTCGGGTTGCCAGGGACCGGAGGAGGCCCCGGCACCCACAGATGCGATCCGGATACCGCTGGATTCCTTCGCCGGGGTCGCGGTCGAGTCCATGACGATCGAGGCCGGGCACAGCACCGTGAGCTACAGCTACCCGCGCGTGGCCGCCTCGCACCCGCTGATGTCGGAGATGCGCACCCGGATGGCCGAGCGCCGGACGGAGTTCCTGGAAGCACTGCCCGACAAGGGCAGTCCCGAGTTGCGACAGGACGCGAGTTTCCTGGCCGTCTCATCACAGGTGGTGGGCGCCCGGATCACCTCCGAGGTTTCCTCGGGTGTGCAGAAGGATTCGGAGAACCGGACCCTGTGGTACGACGCGTCTTCGCAGGAGGTACTGCCCTGGACGTCCCTGTTCACCGACGAGGCCGCACTGGAACAGGCCCACTTGGCCGTGGTCCGTGTCCTGCAGGAGGAGCACGACGTTCCCCTCCAGCAGTTGCCCGGACTGCTCGGTGAGGTCGCTTCCCGCGCCGACGGTGCGCAGGCCACCGAGGAGGCCGCCACCGAGGAAGGCGGCTCCTCCTCCGGGGAGAACCAGGAGGTCTCCTCCCTCGAGGAAGAATCCCGCGACCTGTCCGATCCCGAGCAGGCCGCCGAGGTCGCCCAGGACTGGGCCGGGTCCCCTCTGGAGGACCTGGCCTTCAGCGCTGCCGGCGGCCTGGCCGTGAACATGGCCCCGGGCGAGGTTCCCCAGGCCTCCGGCGGGGAGGAGGTCGTGCTGTCGGTGGAGGCCGGGTCCGTCGAGGGGTTCGTCTCCGAACTGGGTTTCACCGCACGCGACGCCGCGCTGGGCAACCATGCCGAGGACGGGGCGGAGTTCCCGCTGGAGGACTCCTTGCCGGAGGAGGGCATCGGTATGGACTGCGCGCGCCTGAAGTGTGTGGCGCTGACCTTCGACGACGGCCCGGGCGAACACACCGGCCGCCTCATGGACATCCTGGCCGAGTACGATGCCCGGGCCACCTTCTACGTGCTGGGCCGACTGGTGGGCGAGTTCCCCGAGATTCTGCAGCGCATGGACGCCGAGGGCCACGAGCTGGGCAACCACACGTGGAAGCACGACGACCTGGCCGACATGTCGGCCGAGCAGGTACGCGCGGACATCACCCGCACCAACGAGGCCGTGCGGGAGGTGACCGGCTCCGAGCCGCCCACGATCCGCCCGCCCTACGGGTCGTTGAACGACACCGTCAGCGGGGCGGTCGAGCAGCCGCTCATCCTGTGGGACGTCGACACCCAGGACTGGCAGAGCAGGGACAGCGGCAAGGTCGCCGACCACGCGCTGGCGCACTCCGAGACCGGAAGCGTCGTGCTGCTCCACGACATCCACGAGCAGTCGGTGGAGGCCGTCCCGGAGGTCTTGGAGGGCCTGCACGAGCAGGGCTACCACTTCGTGACCGTCACCGAGCTGTTCGGGCTGGACGGCATGGACTCGGGTGAGGTGCTCACCGACGCACGGATGGGTTGAACCGATCCGCGAAGCGCCCGCGATCCGCACTCGGCTCGCGGGCGTTTCGTGTGTTCGCCCCGGCCAGGGTTGAGTGGCGAGGGTGTCGCGCTTCCCACTCCGCGGACGTGGGACCGGTCACCACGCATGGGGTTCGCGTGACCTACAGTACAAACGTGAACGTTACAACATCGATACCCAGAATTGGGTTTGCTGCTACTTCAACTGTGTTGCTCGCCGGTGGCCTGCTCCTGGCCGGTCCCGGTGCCGCCTCCGCGGACACATCCGCGGACGCGCCCGAAGGGCCCGATTGCTCCGTGGACAAGTGCATCGCGCTGACCTTCGACGACGGGCCCGGAGCCTACACCGACCTGCTCCTGGACACCCTGAACGAGCATGAGGCCGCAGCGACCTTCTACGTGCTCGGCTCCAAGGTCGCCGACAACACCGGGACTTTGCAGAGGATGTCCGCGGAAGGTCATGAGATCGGCAACCACACTTGGGACCACCAGGACCTGACCGAACTGTCCTCTCAGGAGATCCAGAGCGAGCTCCAGCGCACCGACCAAGCCATCACCCGGGCCACCGGGGAGGAGCCCGGGACCGTGCGCCCGCCCTACGGCGCCCTGGACCAGACCGTGCGCCAGAGCGTGAACCAGCCCATGCTCCTGTGGGACGTGGACACCCGCGACTGGGAGAGCCTGGATTCCGCTCAGGTCACCGACGCGGCCGTGCAGGAAGCTGCCGAGGGCAGCGTCCTGCTCTTCCACGACATCCACGCCAGCACGGTCGAGGCGATCCCCGGCGTGCTCCAGGAGCTGGAGAAGGACGGATACGAGTTCGTGACCGTCGAGCAGCTCTTCGACGGACACTCCATGGAGTCGGGCTCGGCCTACAGCAACGCCCGCGGACCCTTCACCGAGGACCCGGCGCCGCAGACCGGGGCCCCGGCACCCCGGACCGAAGAGCCGACGGCGCAGGCCGAGGACACGGCACCGAACCTGCAGGAACCGAGACCCCGGCCCGAGGGGCCTGCACCGCAGACACAGACCGAGGCGCCGGTCCGGTGAGGGAGCCGTCTCAGAGCATCTTGCGCAGCAGTTTCTCCTTGAGGTCGTTGATGGGCGCGTAGGCCAGACGCATGGTGTCCATGGCCAGCGACTTGTCCAGCACCGACTTCATGTTGGAGAAGGTGTCGATGGAGGCGTTGGAGTGGTAATCGCCCATACCGCTCTCGCCCACACCGCCGAAGGGCAGATCGGGCACGGCCAGGTGCGCGATCGGCAGGCCGAAGGCCAGTCCGCCCGAGGAGGTCTCGGTGGTCAGGCGGCGCTTGGTCTCGGCCGAGTCGGTGAAGGCGTACAGCGCCAGGGGCTTGTCGCGCTCGTTGACGAAACGGATCGCCGCGTCCAGGTCGGGCACGCGGATCACCGGCAGGACGGGCCCGAAGATCTCCTCTGCCATGACGGGGGTGTCGGGTTCGACGCCCCCGAGCACGGTCGGTGCGATGTAGAGGTCCTCGCGGTCGGTCTGTCCGCCGGTGACGACCGTTCCGCTGCCCAACAGCACGTTGAGACGCTCGAAGTGGCGCTCGTTGACGATGCGGCCGAAATCGGGGCTCTTCTGGGGCTGGTCGCCGAACATCTCGGTGATGGCGGCCGCCAGTTCCCGCTCCAGAGCATCAGCGGTCCCGCCGACGGCCAGCACGTAGTCGGGGGCCACGCAGGTCTGGCCGGCGTTGGTGTACTTGCCCCAGGCCAGGCGGCGTGCGGTGGTGGCCAGATCCACGCCGGGTTCGACGATGGCCGGGCTCTTGCCGCCCAGTTCCAGGGTCACGGGGGTCAGGTGCTTGACCGCCGCCGACATGACGATGCGGGCCACCGCGCTGTTGCCGGTGTAGAAGATGTGGTCGAAGCGTTCCTCCAACAGCGCGGTGCTCTCAGGGATACCGCCCTCGACCACGGCGATGGCCTCGGAGTCGAGGTAGCGCGGCAGCAGCTCGGCCAGAGCGCCGGAGGTGGCCGGGGAGAGCTCGCTGGGTTTGAGCACGGCGGTGTTTCCGGCAGCGATCGCCCCCACCAGGGGCGCCAGCGACAGGTTCACCGGGTAGTTCCACGGCGCGATGACGAGCACGGTACCCAGGGGTTCGCGGACCGTGCGGGCCTTGGCCGGGGCCAGGGCCATGGGCACACCCACACGTTTGGGGCGCAGCCACGAGGCCAGGTGGCGCAGCGTGTGGTCGATCTCGTTGATGACAAAACCGATCTCGGTGGTGTGCGCCTCCACCGGGCTCTTGCCCAGATCCTGCTTCAGGGCACGCTCCAGGACCGGGCGCTCCTCCACCAGCATGCGGCGCATCTGGCGCAGTTGGGCGCGGCGCCATCCGAGGGGTTTGGTGTGGCCGGAGGCGAAGGTGGCGCGCAGGCGGGCCACGGTCGGCGGAATGTCGGTGGCCAGTGTCAGTGGCTCGCTGGGGGCATCTGCTCGAGTCATGAACCGATGGTAAACGAAAGTGTTTCGTTTCCAACCCCCCGCAGGGACACGCATAAGATTTCCCCTTGACTTCCTCCCCACGCCTCAAAGCAGGGGATTGCGGGAAACACCTACCGGTGGTTCGAGGCTTGCGCCTCCTCACGGGTCGCCCCGTGGCCTTCCTGCTTCGACACCGACCGCCCCGTCCGGGAGGACTCCCGTTGAGGTCTCATACCGGCTCCACAGGCAGATACCGCCAGCCCGGCGGCCTTGATGTTGATCGCCGCGTTCACATCACGATCATGGGTGATACCGCAGCCGCACGTCCATTCGCGCACGTTCAGCGCCAGCGTGCTGTGAAGAGCACCGCACGCCGAGCACAACTTGGAGGAGGGAAAGAACCGGTCCACGGTGACCAGCTCCCGCCCGTACCAGGCGCACTTGTACTCCAGCATCGTGCGCAGCTCGGCCCAGGAGGCGTCCGAGATCGCACGGGCGAGCTTGCCGTTCTTGACCATGTTGCGCACGGTCAGGTCCTCGATCACGACCACTTGGTTTTCGCGGACGAGTCGAGTGGTGAGCTTGTGCAGGAAGTCCTTCCTGCGGTCGGTGATACGGGCATACACCCGGGCCGCCTTGACCCGGGCCTTGTCCCGGTTCGCGCCGGCCTTCTGCTTGCGCGCCAAGGAGCGCTGGGCCCGGGCCAGCCTCTTTCGGTCGCGGCGCTCGTGCCGGGGGTTGCTCACCTTCTCCCCCGTGGACAGGGTCACCAACGAGGCGATGCCGGCATCCACACCCACCGCACTCTCGGCCGGGGTGTGGGGGTCGATGGTCTCTTCGCACAGGATCGACACGTGCCAACGTCCGGCGGAGTCCTGGGACACCGTCACCGTCGAGGGCACCGCGCCCTCGGGCAGCGGCCGCGACCACACGATGTCCAACGGCTCCGACATCTTCGCCAAGGTCAGCTGCCCCTGCCGATACTTGAACCCCGACCGGGAGTACTCCGCCGAGGCCTTGGACTTCTTGCGGGACTTGAACCGCGGATACCTGGCCCGCTGGTCGAAGAAGTTGCGGAACGCGGTTTGCAGATGCCGCAACCCCTGCTGCAGCGGAACGCTGGAGATCTCGTTCAAAAACGCCAGGTCGGGGTCTTTCTTCCACTCCGTCAGCGCGGCCGAGGCCTGGTTGTAGTTGATTCGCCGCTGCTCGGTGAACCACGCAGACGTCCTGGCCGCGAGGGCGCGGTTGTAGACCAGGCGCACGCATCCGAAGGTGCGCGACAGCTCCGCCGCCTGCGCATCCGTGGGGTAGAAGCGGTACTTGAACGCCCGCTTCACCGTGTTCCCAGTCATACTCACATTCTACAGTACGTTTTTGTAACCCACATCAGGAAGGAGAAGGGCGTTTCCTTCCCACGGCTGAAGCCGGGGGCTCCACGCCCAACAACACGATGACCACCGAGCACCTCCCGGAGGCCGACCCCGTCTCCACCCGGGGACGGCCGCGCGACACCACGCGCGACCGCGCGCTGATGGAGGCCACCCTCGCCGTCCTGCAGACCCACGGTTACAGCGGTCTGACCACCGCTGCCGTGGCCAAGGAGGCCGGGGTCTCCACCGCGACCCTGTACCGGCGCTGGCGCTCCAAGGAACACCTGGTCGTGGGCGCCGCCCGGACCTGGACCGAGGACCTGGGCCCCGACCACGACACCGGAAGCCTGCGCGGCGACCTGGCAACCCTGCTGCACGACAAGGCACGCGCCCTGCAGGGCCCCTCCGGGCGCCTGCTGCGTGCCGTGCTCGGCGAGGCCGCCCACAACCAGGCCCTGGCCGACGTGCTCTTCGCCGACTTCGTGCTGCCCCTGCAGGAACGTGTCTCGGCCCTGTTGCAACGGGCCGCCCAACGCGGTGAGATCGCTCCGGTGGAAGAACCGGACGTGGTCGGAGAGATGATCATCGGCCCCATGGTCAGCCACACCTACCTCATCCCCCACACCCCCGGCCCGGGCCCCGGCCCCGGGCCGCAGATGGCCGACAAACTCCTGCCCTACCTCCTGCGCGCCCTGGGCGCCCACGTCTGAGAGCCTTCCCCCGCTTCCGGACACGGTGGCCACGCCCCGGCCCGACCGTTGACCGCGCCCCCGGTCGCTGGCAGCGTGACCGGCGTGGGCCGGCCACGACGACCGAACGGGGACCACCGTGCACGATGAGCGGCGGCTGAACGAAGCACGACTGGACCGGGTACTGACCGAGCGCATCTGGCCCGCGGTGCACACCCGAACGGCTCCCCTGGACGTAGCGCGCTGGGACGCGCCCGGCGAACCGGTCCCCGCCGCCGAAGGGATCGCCGCCTCCTACACACCCGCCCGCGTCGGCCAGGCGTGGGGCCCGGCCTGGGGCACGACCTGGTTCCGCCTGCGCGGGCGCGTGCCCGAGACCTGGGCCGGGCAGAGGGTGGAGGCTCTGGTCGACCTCGGCTTCACCCCCGCCACCCCCGGCTTCCAGGCCGAAGGGCTCGTCCGGCGCCCCGACGGCACCGTCGTCAAAGGGCTCAACCCCCGCAACGCCTGGGTGCCCGTCACCGGCCGGGCCCACGGCGGCGAGGACCTGACCCTGCATGTGGAGGCCGCCGCCAACCCGCTCATCCTGGGCCATCCTCCCTTCCGTCCCACCGACCGGGGTTCCGGGCGCGGGCCCGAGGACGAACCGCTCTACCGGCTCGCCCGCGCCGACCTGGCCGTCTTCGAGCACCAAGTGTGGGAACTGGCCCTGGATCTGCAGGTCGCCGGCGACCTCATGCGCGAACTCGAGATCGGCGACCCTCGCCGCTGGGACCTGCTGCGCGCCCTCGAACGCACCCTGGACGCCCTGGACCTGCAGGACGTACCCGCCACCGCCCGGCGTGCCCGCGCGCTCCTGGCCCCGGCCCTGGCTTCTCCCGCCGCGGCCGGCGCCCACCGCGTCTCGGCCGTCGGGCACGCCCACATCGATTCCGCCTGGCTCTGGCCGCTGCGCGAGACCGTGCGCAAGGTCGTGCGCACCAGCGCCAACGCCCTCTCCCTGGCCCGCGAGCACCCCGGGTTCGTGTTCGCGATGAGCCAGGCCCAGCAGTGGTCCTGGCTCAAGGACCACGAACCCGACCTGTTCGCCCAGGTCGCACAGGCCGCCCGCGAGGGACGACTCGTCCCTGTCGGCGGCATGTGGGTGGAGTCGGACACCAACATGCCGGGCTCTGAGGCCCTGGCCCGCCAATTCAGTTTCGGAAAACGCTTCTTCCGCGACGAACTGGGCGTGGACACCCAGGAGGTGTGGCTGCCCGACTCCTTCGGCTACTCCGCTGCCCTGCCCCAACTGGTGCGCCTGTCCGGCTCGCGCTGGTTCCTGACCCAGAAGATCTCCTGGAACCGGACCAACGCCTTTCCCCACCACACGTTCTGGTGGGAGGGCCTGGACGGCTCGCGCGTGTTCACCCACTTCCCACCGGTGGACACCTACAACGCCGAACTCACCGGCGCCGAGCTCGCCCACGCCTCACGCACCTTCCGCGACAAGGGCGGCTCCTCCCACTCCCTGGTGCCCTTCGGCCACGGCGACGGCGGCGGCGGGCCCACCCGCGAGATGCTGGGCCGGGCCGCGCGCCTGCGCGACCTGGAGGGCTCGCCCCGGGTGCACATCGAACGCCCCGAGGCCTTCTTCGCCCGCGCCCACGAGGAGTACCCGCAGGCACCGGTGTGGTGGGGCGAGCTGTACCTGGAGTTGCACCGGGGCACCTACACCAGCCAGGCCGCCACCAAGCAGGGCAACCGCCGCTGCGAGCACCTGCTGCGCGAGGCCGAACTGTGGGCGGCCACCGCAGCGGTACGCACCGGTGCGGCCTACCCCTACGAGCAGCTCGAGGAGCTGTGGCGCACGGTGCTGCTCAACCAGTTCCACGACATCCTGCCCGGCACTTCCATCGCCTGGGTGCACCGGGAGGCCGCCCGGTCCTACGCGCGGGCCGCCGAGGAGCTGACCGCTCTGGTCACCGCAGCCCAAGATGCTCTGGGCCGAGGCGCCGGTGAGGACCAGGAGGTCCTGTTCAACCCCTGCCCGCACCCGCGCGAGGGCGTCCCGGCGCTGGGTGCCCTGCCCCTGGACCGGGCCCGTCCGGCCGTCCCGGTCCAGGTCGCCGAGTCCGAGGAGGGCTTCCTCCTCGACAACGGGCTCCTGCGCGTGCGGGTGGACGGGCGGGGCCTGCTCACCTCGGTGCTGGATCTGGTCCAGGGACGCCAGGCACTGGCGCCGGGCCAAGTGGGCAACCTGCTCCAACTGCACCAGGATGTGCCCAACCAGTGGGACGCCTGGGACGTGGACGCCTTCTACCGCAACACCGCCGTGGACCTGGCCGAGGCCGACTCCGTCGAAGCGGTACGCGCCGAGGGGGACGAGCACGCCGGCGCCGTGCGTGTGAGACGGTCCTTCGGCCGCTCGCACCTGAGCCAGGTGCTCACGTTGCAGGCGGGCGCACGGCGCCTGGACGTGGAGACGGTCGTGCACTGGTACGAGCGGGAGAAACTGCTCAAGGCGGCCTTCCCCTTGGACGTGCGCGCGCACGAGTCCTCCTGCGAGATCCAGTTCGGGCACGTCAAACGTCCCACGCACACCAATACCTCTTGGGACGCGGCCCAGTTCGAGATCTGCGCGCACCGGTGGGTGCACGTGGCCGAGCCGGGATACGGGCTGGCGGTGCTCAACGACTCCACCTACGGCCACGACGTGACCCGCGACGTGCGCGAGGACGGCGGGACCACCACGACGGTGCGGCTGTCGCTGCTGCGCGCCCCGCGCTTTCCCGACCCCGACACCGACCAGGGCGAGCACCGGTTCGGCTACGCGCTGGCCCCGGGCGCCGGCATCGAGGACGCGGTCCGCGAGGGCTATCGGATCAACCTGCCCCGGCGGCGGGCCACCGGCGGTGCCGTGGAGCCGCTGGTGAGTGTGGACGATCCCGGGGTGGTGGTGGAGTCGGTCAAGCTCGCCGACGACCGCTCCGGCCACGTGGTGGTGCGCCTGTACGAGGCGCGGGGCGGGCGCGCGAGTGCGACGCTGCGGGCCCATGTGCCCGTGAGCGGTATCGAGGCGGTGAACCTGCTCGAGGAAGGATACGAGCAGGCCCCGGAACTGGACGTGGACCTGCCCGGCGGTCCCGGCGCCCCTCAGGGCGGGACCGCGGTGTTCTCCCTGCGGCCCTTCCAGATCCTGACCCTGCGCCTGAGGCGCTGACCATGCGGGTGTCCGGACCTGCGGGCGACGCGCCGACAGCGCTCCGCCGCCACTGTGCGGGCGCGCCCGACACGGATGATGGTGGAGCACAGGCCCCGACCGCCGAGACCGTGAGGGAACCCGCATGCCCAAGCATGATCCGCAGCGCCCGCTGACCCTGCACATCGGCCGGGACGAACTGGTCCTGCGCCGGCGCTACGAGGTCCTCAGCATCGCCAACGACATCCTGATCGCGCTCTGGTTCATCGTCGGCAGCATCCTGTTCTTCTCCCCCGACCTGACCACCGCCGGAACCTGGTGCTTCCTGGCGGGCAGTGTGGAGCTGCTGATCCGCCCGATGATCCGGCTCACCCGTCAGGTCCATGTCCGGCGTGTCCAGGACAAGGGCTCCGGTTCCGGGCTCGCTCCGGGCTCCTCCCAGGATTTCTGAGCGGCTCGGGCGGGCGCCCGATGGGGGCTCGGCGCGGGGTCTGCTCGCCCGCAGGGCCGGCGTGCCAAGGCGTTACGCTTCCTGCGGTTGCCCCGACCTGCCTGGAGAGAGCATGTTCACCGGCCTGAGTGCCTTCCCCTTGACCCCGTTGGAGGAGGACCGTTTCGACGAGCGCGCCTACGCCGGTCTCATCACCCGCCTGGTCGAGGCGGGTGTCGACTCGATCGGCGCGCTGGGATCGACCGGTTCCTACGCCTATCTCGACCGCCAGGAGCGTTTCCGAGTGGCCCGGGCCACCGTGCGTTCGGCGGCGGGGACGCCGGTGATCGTGGGCATCGGGGCCTTGCGTACCTCTCAGGTGCGGGCCTTGGCCGAGGACTCCCAGGAGGCCGGCGCCGCCGGCGTGCTGCTGGCCCCGATGAGTTACCAGGCGCTCACCGAGGACGAGGTGTTCGGGCTCTATAAGGACGTCACCGCGGACCTGTCGGTGCCACTGGTGGTCTACGACAATCCGGGCACGACGCACTTCACGTTCTCTCTCGAGCTGTATGCGCGTATTGCGGAGCTGCCGAACGTGGCCGCGATCAAGATTCCTCCGGTCCCGCTGGATCCGGCCGCCGCCCGCGACCACGTGGCCGCGATCGCCCGGGTGGTCCCCGAGCACGTGCGTATCGGTGTCTCCGGTGACGGCAGCGCCGCCACCGGGCTGAACGCCGGCTGCCGGACCTGGTTCTCCGTCGTGGGCGGCACTGTGCCCGGCGCCGCGGTACCTCTGGTCCGTGCCGCCCAGCAGGGCGCGGCCCGGAGTGCCGTGGCCGAGTCGGTGCGGCTGCAACCGCTGTGGGACCTGTTCGCCGCCCACGGGAGCCTGCGCGTGACGGCGGCGATCGCCGAACACCTGGGGCTGGTCGCCGCGCGCTGCCTGCCCCGCCCGGTCCAAGGGCTCACCACGGTCCAGCGCTCACGGGTGGTCCGTGTCTTGGAGGAGTTGCACCTGACTCCGCGCTGTTCGTGAACACACCCATCTTTCATAATCGCCATACTGAGATACCATCGCCATATGGTGATGAATAATGCGAGCGGATGCGTTGCCCCGCCCGAAGGAAACAGCGCTGCCGAAGCCCTCTTCCACAGCCTCTCCGACGGCACCAGACTGACCATCGTGCGCCGCCTGGCCGAGGGTGAGGCACGAGTGGCCGACCTGATGGCCCAGCTCGGGCTGGCCCAATCCACGGTCTCCAAGCACGTGGCGTGCCTGCGCGACTGCGGCCTGGTCAACGGCCGCCCCGAGGGACGGCAGGTGTTCTACTCCCTGGCTCGGCCCGAACTGCTGGACGTGCTTTCGGCCGCCGAGACGGTCCTGGCCGCGACCGGCAACGCGGTCGCGCTGTGCCCCAACTACGGGACCGACAGCCGAACCGCGACGACGAGGCAGGAGCGGCGCGGTGAGTGAGGCGTGCGGCTGCAGCGGCGGCGAGCCCAGCACAGGAGAAGAAGACGAAAGACACGAGCCGGAAACGCTGTGGCAGGTGGGCGAGATCCGATTCGCCGCCGTGGCAGCACTGCTTCTGCTGGCCGGCTACGGCGCAGGCTGGGCCGGGGCCCCCGACCTGGCAGAGCTGGTGCTGCAGGCCGCCGCACTGGCCGTCGCGGGATGGACGTTCATCCCCTCCGCCGTGCACAGCTCGGCCCAGGGCCGGATCGGCGTGGGCACCCTGATGAGCATCGCCGCCATCGGTGCCGTGCTCCTCGGGGAGGTGGGCGAGGCCGCGATGCTGGCCGTGCTCTACACCATCGCCGAAGGGCTGGAAGAGTACTCCGTGGCCCGCACCCGGCGTGGCCTGCGCGCTCTGCTCGACCTGGTCCCCGACCAAGCCGGTGTGCTGCGCGAGGGTACCGAGCAGCGCATCGACCCGGCCGGCCTGGTCGTGGGCGACACGCTGGTGTTGCGTCCCGGTGAGCGTCTGGCCACCGACGGCCGTATCGCCTCCGGGCACACCAGCCTGGACACCTCCGCCATCACCGGCGAGTCCGTTCCCCTCGAGGCCGGCCCGGGTGAGGAGGTGTTCGCCGGATCCGTCAACGGCACCGGCGTCCTGGAGATCACGGTCACCAGCACCGCGGCCGACAATTCCCTGGCCCGCATCGTCTCCATCGTGGAGGCCGAGCAGGCCCGCAAGGGCGCCGGCCAGCGCCTGGCCGACCGTGTCGCCAAACCCCTGGTGCCCGGTGTGATGGTCACCGCCGCGCTCATCGCCGCTCTGGGAGCCCTGTTCGGTGACCCGCTGACCTGGGTCGAACGCGCCCTGGTCGTACTGGTGGCCGCCTCCCCGTGCGCCTTGGCCATCTCCGTTCCCGTCACCGTGGTGGCCGCTGTCGGCGCCGCCTCCAAGCACGGCATCCTGGTCAAGGGAGGCGCCGCGCTGGAAGCCATGGGCCGCATCAGGACCATCGCACTGGACAAGACCGGCACCCTGACCCGCAACCGTCCGGCCGTCATCGAGACGGCACCGGCTCCCGGGGCCTCGACCGAGGAGGTGCTGGCGGTGGCCGCCGCGCTGGAGGAGCGCAGCGAACACCCGTTGGCCCGTGCCGTCCTTGCCGCAGCCCCCGTTCCGGAACGGGCCGAGCAGGTCGAAGCGCTCCCGGGTGCCGGTCTCACCGGTAGGCTGCACGGTCGCCGCGTGCGACTGGGCCGACCGGGGTGGATCGCCCCCGGCCCCCTGGCCGAGGACGTGGAACGGATACAGCACACCGGCGCCACCGCCGTCCTGGTCGAAGACGACGGCGCGCTGTTGGGCGTCATCGCGGTGCGCGACGAACTGCGCCCCGAAGCAGGCGAGGTCCTCACCTCCCTGCGCAGCGCGGGCCACCGGGTCGTGATGCTCACCGGAGACCATCAGGCCACCGCCACGGCCCTGGCCACCGAGGCGGGCATCGACCCGGACGACGTGCACGCCGAACTGCGCCCCGAGGACAAGTCCCGCATCGTCGGCCGGCTGCGCGCGCACGGCCCGGTGGCGATGGTCGGCGACGGGGTCAACGACGCTCCGGCCCTGGCCACCGCCGACCTGGGGATCGCCATGGGAGCGATGGGCACGGACGTGGCCATCGAGACCGCCGATGTGGCGCTGATGGGCGAGGACCTGCGCCACTTGCCCCGGGTCCTGGCGCACGCCCGGCGCTGCCGGGCGATCATGTGGCAGAGCGTGGGGTTGTCTCTGGCCCTCATCATCGGTCTGATGCCCCTGGCGCTGCTGGGGGTTCTCGGGCTGGCCGCGGTCGTTCTGGTGCACGAGGTGGCCGAGGTCGTGGTCATCGGCAACGGCATCCGTGCCGGACGCACCCGCAAACTGGGGGTGGACGTAACCAGCACGCCCGCAGCACCCGAGCCGCAGCGCTCGACGGCATGAGAGGGGACGGGGGGAGAGGAAGGGTCCTCCTCCGAAGCGAAGGTCCTCCCGAGGGGCTTCGGAGGGCACGGCGATCAGCAGGCTTCGGCACGCGCGGGCCGGTGGCCGGGCGCGAGAAGCGCCCGCACCGGTCCTCCGATGCGGGCGCTCGTGGTCACGGGCGAAGAAACACCGCGCCGACAGGAGCTGGCGTGGTCCCGAACGGGGCCCTGCTCCTCACCCCCGGCCGGCTCAACGGGCGGGCAGGATCCGCCCGTGCACCCGGCCGAAGTGCACCCGGGCCCCGTCCGGACCGGGCGCGGTCGCGGTGATGGTGACCTCGTCACCGTCCTCCAGGAACGTGCGCTCGCTCCCGTCGGGCAGCGTGATGGGGTCCTTGCCGCTCCACGTCAGTTCCAGGAGACACCCGCGCTGCTCGGGTTCGGGGCCGCTGACCGTGCCGGAGGCGAACACGTCGCCGGTGCGCAGGCAGGCCCCGTTGACGGTCATGTGCGCCAGCTGCTGGGCCGCGGTCCAATACATCGCCGAGAACGGCGGGCTCGCCACCCGGTGCCCGTTCAGGTGCACCTCCAACTGCAGGTCCAGCCCCCAAGGCTGGGAAGCCCTCAGGTACGGCAGCGGCTCGGGGTCCTGCGCGGGCTGGGCCACCCGGGCTGCTTCCAGGGCCGCCACCGGCACGATCCACGGCGAGACCGAGGTCGCGAACGACTTGCCCAGGAAGGGCCCCAGCGGTACGTACTCCCAGGCCTGCAGGTCGCGCGAGGACCAGTCGTTGAGCAGGAACACCCCGAAGACGTGCTCGGCGAAGGAGTCCACCGGGACCGACTCACCCATCGGGCTGGGCGTGCCCACCACGAAGCCGACCTCGGCCTCGATGTCCAGGCGCGCCGACGCACCGAAGACCGGCGCGTCGGTGCCCGGGGGTCTGCGCTGGCCGCTGGGGCGCACCACCTCGGTGCCCGAGACCACCACGGTTCCGGCCCGGCCGTGGTAGCCGATCGGCAGGTGCTTCCAGTTGGGGGTCAGCGGCTCCTGCTCGGGCCGGAAGATGCGTCCCACGTTGGAGGCGTGGTACTCGGAGGCGTAGAAGTCCACGTAGTCGGCGACGGTGAAGGGCAGATGCAGCCTCACCGAGGAACGCTCCACCAGGTGCGGGCGCACCGTCTCCTCGAAGCCGGGGTCGGTCAGCCAGGTCTGCAGGGCCCTGCGCACCTGGTCCCAGACCGGGCGCCCGGCCCCCATGAGCGTGTCCAGGGAGGGGCCCTGGACCAGGTCGGCGAAGGGTGCGCCCGCGGCGCGGGCGGCAGCGCCCAGGTCGAGCACGTAGGTACCGATCGCCACACCGGTGCGGCGGTCGCTGCCCTGGATGTCGGTGCTGAACACACCGTAGGGCAGGGTGGCCAGGCCGAACTCGGCGTCCGGCGCCAGGTCGAGCCAGCTTTCGGGCATCAGGATGTCGCTTTCGTGTGTGGGTGCTCAGGGTGTGGTCGTCGGCAGCGCGCCGAGGACCACCAGGTCCTCCAGCGGCTCGGTGATGCTGCACGTGCCGAAGGAGTGGAAGGTGGCCCGCACCTGCTCGGCCCGCTCCCCGGTGATGCGGGAAGCAGCGCCGGCCAGGACCGGCCCGTCGCGTTCGGCGAGCACCGCCTCGGCCTCGGCGGCCGTGGCCCCCTCCAGCAGGGCGGAGGTGGCCAGCAGCACGTTGAGGAACCCGTGCTGCTCGAACCCCTCGGGGGTGGTGTGGCGTACGGCGTGGTGCAGCCCGGCGGTGCACTTGAAGGAGGCTCCGGCACCGACGGTGGCGTGCAGGTTCGCGGCGAGTTCGGCCTCGCCCGGATGGGCCTGTGCGACGACACCACCGGTGCGGAACTTGGCGTGGTGGCCGGTGCCGGCGAGTTCGGCCAGGTCGTGGGGGACCTGGCCCTGGCGGGAGATCTCCACGTAGGCGCTCGCCCCCGCGGGCAGGTGGCGGGCCAGCGCCTCGGTCACGTCGCCGACCCCGCCGGGCGCGGCGGCCACTTCCAGCCCGACCAGGCGCAGGCGCGCGTCGTCGGCGGCGGCCACGGCCTCAGGGACGGCCTCGGCCCCGCCGGGGACGGTGACCACGGTCTCCAGCGGCTCGTGCTCGCCCTCCTCCCGGTCCAGCAGTGTGCGCAACTCGGCCACACGCGCGTCGGAGACCAGGAAGGGGCCCACGTACCGGGCGCGGTGCCCGGTCCGGTGTTCGCGGTGGGCGGGCAGGGCCTGTCCCAGGGGCGCGTTGCCGGGCGGAAAGAGCGCGGCGTCGTCGAAGAGGCCCCGGTACAGCAGCGCACTCATCGGTTCTTGTTCCCTCCGGCCCAGGTCCATGCGTAGGCCCCGTCGTCGACGGCCCGGCCCCCCTCGCCCAGGTCCAGCGGGCGGAAGGTGTCGACCATGACGGCGAGCTCGTCGAAGGCCTCGGCTCCGATGCTGCGCTCGTAGGCGCCGGGCTGGGGGCCGTGGGAGTGCCCTCCCGGGTGCAGGGAGATCGAGCCCTGCCCGATACCCGAACCCTTGCGGGCCGAGTAGTCGCCGCCGCAGTAGAACATCACCTCGTCGGAGTCGACGTTGGAGTGGTAGTAGGGCACCGGGATCGCATCCGGGTGGTAATCGACCTTGCGGGGCACGAAGTTGCAGATGACGAAGTTGTGGCCCTCGAAGACCTGGTGGACCGGCGGCGGCTGGTGCACCCTGCCGGTGATGGGCTGGAAGTCCTCGACGTTGAACACGTACGGGTACAGGCACCCGTCCCAGCCCACGACGTCGAAGGGGTGGGTGGGGTAGGTGTAGCGGGTTCCTGCGATACCGCCGGGGCCCTGGCCGCGGTGCTTGATGAGTACATCGACCATCTCGCCCTCGGCCAGGAGGGGTTCGGTGGGCCCGCGCAGGTCGCGTTCGCAGTAGGGGGCGTGCTCCAGGAACTGGCCGTAGCGCGACAGGTAGCGCTTGGGCGGGGCGATGTGGCTGCTCGCCTCGATCGCGTAGGCGCGCAGGGGCTCCTCGCCTGTGGGCACCCACCGGTGGGTGGTGGCCCGCGGGAGGAGGACGTAGTCGCCGGGGCCGGCCTCCAGCACCCCGAAGACGGTTTCCACACGGGCCCGGCCGGACTCGATGTAGACGCATTCGTCGCCGGTGCCGTTGCGGTACAGCTGCGAGGGCGCCCCGGCGGCCACGTAGGAGATGCGCACGTCCTCGTTGCCCAGCACCAGGCGCCGCGACTGCACGGCGTCGGCCGACTTCCACTCCTGGCCGGAGAAGAGGTCGTGCAGTTTCAGATGGCGCGGGATCAGCGGATCGTTGGGGGTGCGGGTCTGCTCGGGTACCTGCCACTGGGCGGCGTCGGCGATGGCCGAGGGGATCGCCTTGTGGTACAGCAGCGAGGAGTCGCTGGAAAAGCCCTCCTCCCCCATGAGCTCCTCGTAGTAGAGCCCGCCCTCGGGGTTGGGGTGCTGGGTGTGTCGGGTCCGGGGCACGTTCCCGACCTGGCGGTAATAGGCCATGGTTGCCTTTCTTCCTCGTGCCGTGAGCGCTTTTCAGGAGGTGGTGGTGCGGGCACCGGCGGTGCCCTCGGCGGGGGAGCTCTGCGGCGGAACGGGGACCGTTCCCAGAGCGGTGCGCACGGCGGTGTGTACGGCCGCTGGGTCGGTTCCCCGGACCACGGCGGCGATGTGGGCGTCGGGGCGCACCAGCCACACCTGCCCGGTGCGCGGTTGCAAGGCACGGTCCAGGGCGCCGTCGGTGTCCAGGTCGCTGATGCGGTATGCGGCCACGGGGGCGGAGGTGGCCCGCTCGGCGGCGGTGCGTACCACCTCGGTGAAACGCTGCCCGGTGGTGCCTTCGGGGGTGGGGCCCAGCAGGAGGGTCAGGCCCTCGCGCAGCAGCGGGCGCAGCCGTCCGGGTCCCCGGTCCGTACTCACGGGTACGTCGGGCACCAGTACACCGGGGCAGGGCGTGGGCATCTGCCCGCGCGGGGGCCGGCCGCCGAAGGGCCGGTCGGGGCAGGGGGTGGTCAGGCCGGAGTCGGTGTACCAGAAGGGTTCGGCCAGGCGTCCGGAATCGACCCGGTGGTGGTAGGCGGGGTCGGTCACCGCACGTTCCAGGACGGTGGTGCGCACCCGCTGTTCCTCCTCGTCGCCGGGCACGAGGAAACGCATGGTGGCGCTGGTGACGTCGGCGTTCTCCAGCGCGGCGGCGTGGCGTTCGGTGTGGTAGCTCTCCAGCAGGTTCTCCCCGCCCCACCCGCCTTTCACGTAGGCGATCTTCCAGGCGGCGTTCTCGGCGTCGCAGACCCCGGAGTTGAGGCCGCGCGCGCCGAAGGGCGCCACCAGGTGGGCGTTGTCGCCCAGCAGCAGGACCCGGCCCACCCGCATGCGGTCGGCAACCCGGGTGTGGAAGCTGTAGACCGAGCGCCAGACGACCTCGTAGGGGACCTGGCCGATGATCTGGCGGATGCGTGCGTCCAGGCGTCCGTCCTCCTCCTCGGCCTTCAGGTCGAAGTCGGCCGGGACCTGCCAGTCGATGCGGTAGACCGAGCCGGGGCAGGGATGGATGAGTACCTGCCGTCCCGGGTTCCACTCGGGGTCGAAGTAGAAGCGGCGTTCGTGCTGCCAGCGCCCCAGGTCGGCCCGGATGTCGCAGATGAGGAAACGGTCGTCGAAACTGGTGCCCTCGAAACCGACCCCCAGTGCCTCGCGCACCACGCCGCCGTGTGCGCCCAGGCAGGACAATGCGTGGGAGCCGCGCAGGCGCACCGGCCCCCGGGGGCCCCGGCAGGTGACCTCGACGCCGTCACCGTCCTGGTCCAGGGCGGTGACGGCGTGGTTCCACAGCACTTGCACCCCGGCCTGTGCCAGGAGCGGGTCCAGGACCTCTTCGGTGCGCGACTGGGAGATGTTGACGAACGGGGGCAGGTGGGAGGCGCCGGGGTCGCTCAGGCGCAGGCTGAACAGTTCGTGGTCGCGATAGAAGGTGCGGGCGGTGTCCCAGGTCAGGCCTTCCCGGGCGATGCGGCCGGCGCCGAGCCACTCCCACACGTCCAGGACGTCGCGCTGTTGGCAGATGGCTTTGGATCCCACGGCCTCGCGGCCGGGGCGTTCGTCCACGACCACGACGGAGAGACCGCGCCGGGCCAGCAGCAGGGCGGCCGTCTGGCCGACCGGTCCTGCGCCCAGCACCAGGACGGGGTCGGTGGTGTGGGGGGCGGTGGATGGAGCGGGGGGTTCCATGGTGGGCTCCGTTCGGCGGGGGCGCCCCGTACGGGCGCGGACGGACGCTGAAGACAGGTCAGCTCTGGAGCTGCTCCCAGACCTGGCGGTCGCGCTCGGCGGTCCAGATGGCGGGCCGCTCGATGCCGGAGAACTCGTCCCAGAGCCGGGAGACGTCGAAGGGCAGGCAGTGCTCGAAGATGGGCCAGTGGCCGTAGTCGCCGACCAGGGCCGCGTGGGTGGCGTCGAAGGCTTCCTTGAGGGTGCCGCCGCGCTCGTGGACGGCACCGACCCGGTCGATCATCACGTTCAGGAAGTTGCGGGTCTGTTCGATGGCGGCGTCGACCTCGGCGCGGCCGCGGCTGACGGCCCCGCGTCCGCCCACGAGCATCTGCGCGCCCAGGGCCTTGACGCGGTCCAGGGTGTGCCCAGCCCAGTCGTGGTGGAAGGCGTCGCCGGTGTAGAGGGCGGCCTGGGCCTCGACGAGGTCGCCGGCGAAGAGGATCTTCTGTCGGGGCAGCCAGGCCACGATGTCGCCCTCGGTGTGGCCGCGGCCCAGGTACTGCAGGACGAGTTCGCCCCGCTCGCCCCCCAGGTCGATGGTGGTGCGGTCGGCGAAGGTCTGGGTGGGCCAGGTCAGGCCGGGTACGGAGTCGGCGTCCTTGGCCAGGCGGGGCATGCGTCCGAACTCGCTCTCCCAGTCCTCCTTGCCGCGTTCGCGGATGAGGTCGTGGGTCTTCTCGTGGGCCAGGACGATGTCGGCGTCGAAGGCGCTGGCGCCCAGCACACGCACGGCGTGGTAGTGGGACAGGACCAGGTAGCGGATGGGTTTGTCGGTGTGTTTGCGCAGTTCGGTGAGCCACTCGCGGGCGGCGACAGGGGTTGCCAGGGCCTCGAAGGCGACCAGGAAGTCCTCCCCCTCGATGGCACCGATGTTGGGGTCGCCCTCGGCGGTGAGCGCGTAGACGCCGTCGGCGAGCACTTCGAGGCTCTGTTGTTTGGTGTCGGTGTCGGCGGAGGAGGCGAACGGCTTGGTGGCCATGGTCGAAGGACCTCTCACTCGTCGCGGGCGGCTGCCGCCACCCAAATGATCAAATGTTTGATGAATCTGACCGTAACGTGGGCCACGCCACACGACCAAGAGGCCCGACCAGGTACTTCCGTGATACAGATCACACAATAGCGAGGCAAGGCGGAACACTCGGGCCGGCGACGCGCCCCGGCCGCACATGGGTGCAGGAACGGGGACCCCTCGTCACCACCCCGGCCACGAACCGCCTCCCTCGGCCCGCACCGTCCCCCCGGCAACAGAGCCTTGCGGCTTTAAGGTGAACCGGTGACCCACGAGAGCGCTCCCCCGGACGAACTGACCTTCTGGTCATTCGTGGACTTCGCCGTGCGCAAGGCCCGACAGGAATTGCCCGCGGTCGACACCGACGCCATGCGCATGGCCCTGACCCTGAGCCGGGCCAGCAGCATGGTCATCTACGACCTGGAGTCCACCGTCCACCGACCCCGCGGGCTCACCTGGCCGGGCTTCCGTGTCATCTTCGCGCTCTGGCTCGCCGGGCCCATGGAGGCCAAGACCACCGCCGATATCTCCGGAACGAGCCGGGCCGCTCTGTCCGCGCTGCTCAACACCCTCGAACGCGACGGTCTCGTGGTGCGCGAACGCGCCAGCCACGACCGGCGCGCCCTGCAACTGAGCCTGACCGAAGAGGGCTACGGAGCCATCCTCGGCGGGTTCCGGGCCCACAACCGCCGCGAGAGCGCCTGGGCCGAAGCCCTGGAACCGCACGAACGCACCGAACTGGTACGCCTGCTCAACAAACTCATGGCCGGCTCCACCGACGCCAAGGCCAAGTTCCGCAGCTGACCCCCGGGGCCCGCCCCGGCCACGGCAGGACCTTGAGCCCCCACACGAGGCTTGCGACGATGCTGCCCATGCACCCAGCTCTGCACCGGGCCCGCGCCCACTTCACCCCGCGCGGCACTTACCTCGACACCGCTTCCCACGGCCTGCTGCCCCGGGCCGCCCGACAGGTCCTGGACGAACACACCGAAGCCGTGGCCACCGGAACCTTCCGGACCGCCGACGGGGACGCCCCCACCGAGGAAGTCCGCGCCACCTACGCCCGCCTGACCGGGGTCGAACCCGACCAGGTGGCCCTGAGCACACACGTGTCCCAACTCGTGGGCACCATCGCCGCCTCCCTGCCGCAAGGGGCCCGGGTACTCGCACCCGAACGCGAGTTCGCCTCCGCCGTGCAGCCCTTCTCCCGCCACCCCGGCCTGACCGTGCACGAGGCGCGCCCCTGCACGAACTGGCCGAACACGTGGGCCCGGCCACCGCACTGGTGAGCGTCTCGGCCGTGCAGTCTTCCGACGGCGCCCTGGCCCCCTTGGCGGACCTGGCCCGGGCCTGCCGCGAGCACGGGGCCCGCCTGCTGGTGGACACCACCCAGTCCGCCGGATGGCTGCCCCTGCCGCAGGTGCCGATCGACTACACCGTCTGCTCCACCTACAAGTGGCTGCTGGCCCCGCGCGGCACCGCCCTGCTCACCGGCACCCGCGAGGCCCTGGCACAGCTGCGACCCCTGGCCCCCTCCTGGTACGCGGCCGAGCACCCCTGGAAGAGCCTCTACGGTGCCGGCGCACCGCCGGCCACCGACGCCCGCCGTCTGGACCAGGCCCCCGTCTGGGGCGCGGCCCTGGCCCTGGCCCAGAGCCTGCGGGTGATCGAGGAGACCGGACCGGCCGTGATCGGCGCCCACAACGTTGCCTTGGCCGACCGGTTGCGCACCGCCCTGGACCTGGAACCGGCCGACTCGGCGATCGTCTCGCTACCGGTCTCGGAGCGGGCCGCCACCCGGGTCGCCGAGGCCGGTATCGCCACGGCCTCACGCAATGGGCGCATGCGCGTGGCCTTCCACCTGTACAACACCGACCAGGACGTCGATCACCTGCTCACGGCGTTGCGGTGACCCTCCGGGGGCCGATCGCGCGAACAAGCGCCCGGCCCCGGATCGATGTCCGACTCAGAAGATCAGACCGCAGATTGCCGGATCGGACCGCGACAAGGCGGTGTCCAGGCGCGTGACCGTGCCGGGGGTGTGCTCGGAGATCAACCCCGCGCGCAACGGGCCCAGGAGCGGGCGCTGCCCCAGGTGGGCCGCGCCCAGATGGGACACGTCCAGCGACACGTCCGGGGCGGCCTCGGTGGTGTCTACTTGCGCGCCGTCGGGCCCGCCCTTGACGTGCCAGGTCCCCGCGTTCCAGGGGGCGTAGCGGTCGGTGACCTCCAGGACGGCTTCGAAGGGCACCGCGTAGGTACGTTCGGACAGCGCCGCAGGCACGTCCACCAGTCGGACCCACAGAGAGTCCACCAGTGTGGTCTCCAGACTCTGGTGGTCCAGGACCAAGTGCTCGAGCGGGTCGTCCTGAGCCAGCCAGTCGAACTCCACCCGGGTGATGAGGTCGAAGGAGAACAGGTGCTCGTACAGGGCCGTGTGCGCGGCCGGGGTGAGGGCCACCGCCTCCTGCACGTGCAGCACACTCCTGGAACCGTGGACGGACCAACGGCGTTCGGCCCGGTGCAGCGCATAGCCCACCGGCCCGTCGGCCCCCTGGACCACCGAGACTCGCAGCGGTCCCTTGCCGCCGCGCTCGGCCGGATCATCCTTCAGGAGCCGGTCCCACCACGCCTGGTCCCGGGCGAACCGGCCCAGCTGGGTCCGGGCCACTCGGCCGAAGACCTCCTCCACCGGGGCGCGGGCCGCCTCGGGACGTTCCAGCTCGACCCACAGACCAGGGTCCCTGGGCGCGTCGGCGCGTAGCCCCGCGTGGTGCAGATCGATCGCGCCCTGGACCTCGGTGACGGCGAGCCCGAACCCGTAACGCCCGTAGATCCCGCTCTCGGAGGCCCACAACGCGGCATAATGCTCACCTGTGGACCTCAGGTCGGCCAATTGGCGGCGCATCAGCGCGCTGAGCACCCCTTGCCGCCGACGCGTGGGCCAGACCCCCACCCCGGTGACGCCGGCGACGCGGCGCACCCCACCGGGCAGGGCCATGTCGAAGGCGTGGGAACGGGTGCTGCCCACGATGGCGCCGTGTTCGTCAACGGCAGCCAGGATACGGCCGTACCCGTTGCGTTCGGGGAAGTGGCGCAATCGTGCGCCGACCTCCTCGGGCAATTCCGGGGCGATCATGGCGGCCAACACCACCTCCGCCACATCGGGGAGTTCGTCGCGGTCGATGCCGCGCACGGTCCAGGGACCGGCCGTTTCGGGTGTGGGCATGGTGGTTTCGGTGCCCGCGCGGGCACCGGCCTCCTCGTCTCTACGGGGGCGGGGTGTGCTCAAGGGTCGGTGCCACAGCAGGGGCGGCCGGCGTGGAGCGGTGTCGGAACACCCGACGGTACCGGGCCCGTGGAGGCGACCACGGAGCGATGGAACCAGGTCGGGTCCCGGGGCGGCCACCGATTTTTCCGCCCGGGCCCGGACCGGTCAGGCATAACGGGCCCGTGCCGGGGAAGACACCGGCCTGTGACGAACCCACACCCCTCCCCCTCCCCCTCCGGCCCACTCGTCCTGGGCGTGGACGCGGGCGGCACCAGGACCCGCGCCCTGGTCGCCACCCTCTCGGGCCACCGCCTGGGCGAGGCCTTCTCCGAGGGCGCCAATCCCAACTCCCACGGTGTAGAGCCGGCGGCCCAACGCATGACCGAGGCCGTGGCCGGGGCCTTGGACCGGGCCGGCCCCGGAGCGCGCCAGGCCTTGGCGGCAACCGCGGTCGGTCTGGCCGGGGTCTCGGCCCTGGCCGAGGAAGCGGTACGCGCCCGCATGGAAACCGCCCTGGGGCAGGCAGGAGTGGAAGCCGATGCGGTCTTCACCGGCGACGACGAGGTGGCCTTCGCCTCGGGCACCTGCGAACCGGACGGGGTGGTACTCATCGCCGGGACCGGAGCGATCGCCGCCCGCATGCAGGAACGTGCGCGCACCCGCGTCGCCGACGGCCTGGGCTGGCTGGTGGGCGATGCAGGGTCGGGGTTCTGGATCGGGCACCGGGCCGCCCGCGCCGGCGCCCGGCAGTTGATGGCCGGGCACGAGGCGGGGCCCCTGACCCGGGCGGTGGTGGCCCACGCCCTGCCCGAAGGCGAGGCTCTGGCCCCGCGCGAGCGTGCGCGCGCCCTGGCGCGGGCGTTGACGGCCGCACCGCCCATCGACCTGGCAGAGCTGGCACCCCTGGTGAGCCGGGCCTGCGAACAGGGTGATGCCTCGGCCGCACACATCGTGGCCCGGGCCGCCGAGCACCTGGCCGGCTCGGTGCGGTCGGTGCGCGAGAGCGGTGAGCGCACCCCGGTGGTCCTGGCCGGCGGGGTCCTGGCCCACTCGGGGCCGGTACGCGCGGCGCTGGTGCGCGAGCTCTCCCCCGAGGCACCGGTGGTCACAGCCGGGTGCACGGCCGGAGGAGCGGCCTGGACAGCGGCCCTGCGCGCGGGTCTTTCGCCCGGCGACCGACACACACACGCGGCCTTCACCCAACCGAGCTCCCCCGAGCACGGCCCCGTGTGAACGCCCCGGCCCCGGCCCCGGTGACACGAGAGGGATGGTTTGCCGGGTGCCCTTTCAACGCCTACGGTGTACTTGGTTAGGCTAACCTAACCATGAGCCTGGAGAAGGGAACGCCGTGGCCGAGCAGAAGCCGCGCAAGAGGACCGTCCACACCGGAACGGTCGAGTCCACCGAGCGGCTGACCCCGCACATGGTGCGCATCGTCCTGGGCGGCAGGGGCCTGGACCGGTTCGACACCGGCGGCCACAGCGACAGCTACGTCAAGCTCTTCTTCCCCGAGACCGGGGACCTGAGCACCGCCGACCTGGAACACACCCTCAACCACGGCCCCCGCGCGCAGTGGCCCACCACCCGCACCTACACCGTCCGCCACTGGGACCGCCGGCAGCGCCTGCTCACCCTCGACTTCGTCACCCACGGCGACACCGGCCTGGCCGGGCCCTGGGCCGAGGCCGCACGCCCCGGCCACACCCTGCACTTCACCGGCCCCGGCGGCGACTACACTCCCTCCCCCGAGGCCGACTGGCACCTGCTCGCCGGCGACGAGAGCGCCCTGCCCGCCATCGCCGCCGCCCTGGAGAACCTGCCCCGGGGCGCCGCCGCCCACGTCTACCTCGAGGTCGCCGGCCCCGAGGAGGAACAGGCCCTGAGCACCGGCGAAGGCGTCCACCTGCACTGGCTCCACCGCGGCAGCGGCGTCGTCGGCTCCGCCCTCGTACCGGCCGTACGCGCCCTGGACTTCCCCACCGGGCGCGTACACGCCTTCGTGCACGGAGAAGCCAACGCCATCCGCGACCTGCGCCGCCTGCTGCGCATCGAACACGCCCTGCCCAAGGAATGGCTCTCGGTATCGGGATACTGGCGCCTGGGCCGCGACGAGGACACCTGGCAGTCCACCAAGAGCGAATGGAACCGCAGCATCGAGGACGAGGAGCAGGCCGCCCTGGCCGCCACCGCCGACTGAGCCCACCGGCGCAGCACACGCCCGCCGCCCCTGCCCCGGGAACCGGCGGGCGCCGCGCCCTCCTCAAAGATCCAACTGGTCCAGCGCCGACAGGTACCCCTCGGAGAAGGTCGGGAACTGGAACACCGCGTTGCGCAGCGTCTGCACCGGGATCTGCGCCCGGATCGCCAACGCAGCGGTGTGGATCCACTCCGAGGACAACGGCGCGAACGCCCACGCTCCCACCAGCACACCCGAGGAGCGGTCCGCGACCAGCCCCATCCTGGCCCTGGGCTCGGAAGCGTAGGTCCAGGGACGGGCCAACTCCTCGGTCAGGTCCACCTCCGCCACCACCGGGTCCAGCCCCCGCTCACGCGCAGCGGCCTCGGTCAGACCCGCCGCGGCCACCTCCGGGAAGCTGAAGACCACCCGGGGTATCCCCGTGTAGTCGGCCCGGTGCTCACGGCCGAACATGTTGTCGGTCACCACCCGCGCCTGGTACTTGGCCACGTGCGTGAACATCGCCTGCCCGGTCAGGTCACCGACCGCCCACAGGCCCGGCGCCAGACGGCAGTGCTCGTCCACCACCGGAAGGCCCCCGCCGGTGTCCACCCCCACCTCGTCCAGACCCAGCCCCTCGGCCCGGGGACGGCGCCCGGCGGCCAGCACCACCACATCGGTCTCCACCCGGGTGCCGTCGTCCAGGTGCGCGACCACCCCGTGCCCCTGGCGGGCCACCGAGGAGACCTGCGTTCCGGTACGCACGTCGATCCCCTCGTGTGCGAACTGGTCGGCGATCAGCTCACACAGACGCGGGTCCTCACGGTCCAGCAGACGCTCGCCGCGCTGGACGACGGTGACCCGGGCGCCCAACGCCGCCAGGAACTGGCTCAGTTCCACACCCACCGCGCTGCCGCCGACCACCACCGCCCGCTCGGGGATGGACTCCAGCGTGGTCGCCTCACGGTTGGTCCACACCACGTCCGGGCCCAACTCCGACAACCCCTCGATCGGGGGCAGCACCGGCTCGGACCCGGTCGCCAGCACCACGTGGTCCGCGCTCAACTCGGTGCCGTTGACCACGACACGCCAGGGGTCGCGCCCCACCAGACGGGCCCGGCCCTTGAAGACCCGCACACCCAGGTTCCGGTAGTCGGCCACCTGCGCCGAGTCGTCCAAGTGGCGGATCATGCCGTCGCGGTAACCGCGCAGACCGTCCCAGTCCAGTTCGGGCCGGGAGAGTCCGGCCGCCCCGGCCGCTTCCCGTTGCGCCTCCGGGGCCCGCAACAGCACCTTGGAAGGGATACACGCGTAGTAACCGCACTCGCCCCCGATCAGGTTGCTCTCGACCACCGCCACGTGTTGGCCCTCACCCAACAACCGCGAGGCCACCGACTCACCACCGGGCCCCATGCCCACCACGATCGTGTCCAGGTGTTCCATCGCCTGCCCCCTCGCATGTTCCGTGTGCCGCGCTGCCGATCGATGGTCTCCTGCCCGGCCTTGGGACCAGGAATGCGACACGGGCCCCGCCCGCCCCCTCCACCCCGCGCCCGGCCCCCTCCGGCAGGACGCACCCTCTCCTTCAGCGGCGTTCACATCTGCGGGCATGGTGTACTTGGCGCTGATCGCCCTTGTCGTGTCGTTGGAGAAAAAGAGGGGGGAGCGCCGCCCCGGCCCAGACGCATGTCCACTCAGAACATCATCCTCGTCCTCGACCTGATGGGTGTCTTCGCGTTCGCGCTGGACGGAGCCCTCACAGGAATCCGCACCGCGCGCGTGGACCTCGTCGGCGTCATGGTGCTGGGCGTGACCACCGCTCTGGGCGGGGGCATCATCCGCGATCTCCTGCTCGGCCAGACCCCCGCCACCTTCCAGGACTGGCGCTACATCATCGTCGCCCTGGTCGGCGCCACCCTGGCCTTCTTCCTCAGCAGCCAACTACGGCACCTGGCCACACCGATCCAGCTCTTCGACGCCGCCGGCCTGAGCCTGTTCGCCGTCATCGGCGCCACCAAGGCCATCGAGGTCGGCTTCGGCCCCCTGCAGGCCGTCCTGCTGGGCACGATCACCGGTGTGGGCGGCGGCACCATCCGCGACGTGCTCCTGAACCGGATCCCCGTGGTGCTCAGCGCCAACTCACGCCTGTACGCCATCCCGGCGTTGCTGGGCGCCGGCGTGGTGGTGCTCTCCGACACCGTCGGCCCGGGCTCGATCTGGTTCGCCGTCGTCGGCGCCCTGGTGTGCTTCAGCGTGCGCGTTCTCTCCCTGCGCTTTCGCTGGAACGCCCCGCCCCCGCCCGGAGCCACGCCGGTCTGAGCCCCGCCGGGGTGAGTGGTGTTCGTCGGCGAGAGCGGAACAGCCCGGGCCAAGGGGCGGACCGCACACCTCGAGGCGCCCCACCCCAACCCAGGCCATTGGGCTTTTCCCATACGGTGAGGGGCTCTGCTGTTCCAGTGGGGCACCCCGAAGTTTTCCGGGGCACGAAGTTTTCCGGACCATCCACCGCCTGCCCCGCCACGACCGGGAACCGGCCCGCGTCGACGGCCTAACCCGGCCCCGGCGCCCGGGCGGCGACCTCGCGCAGCGTCGCGACCATCGCCGGGACCGGTTCGGGCGGACGGCGCCGGTGCACCGCGTAGATCTCCCGGGCCGGTGAGACGTCACTGAGCGGGCAGCTGACCCACCCCCCGCCCCGGGCCGCCCCCAGGATCGACTGCGGCACCAGCGCCACCCCCACACCGGCCTCGATCAGGGCCAGCGCCACCTCGTAGTCACGGGTCTCATAAGCCACCGACAGACGCACCCCCGCCTCGGCCGCGGCGGTGTCCAGACTGATGCGGTTGTGGATCCCGGGCGCCCCGCAGATCCACTCCTCCTCGGCCAGATCGGCCAACGACAGCCGGCCGTCCGCCAAGGCATGGCCCTGGGGCGCCACTGCCAACAAGGGATCGACCAGGACACGTTCACGGTGCAGCCCCGAGGCGGACGGCAACGGTACCCCCGGATAGCGGTGGGTGATGAGCAGGTCCAGCTCACCGGAGGTGACCTGACCGTGCCCGCCGGGCGGTTCGACGTCGAACAAGGACAGGCGCACGTGCGGGTGCTCGTTACCGAACAACGCCAACGTCTGCGGAAGCAGGACCTTGCCCGCACTGGCGAAGGCCCCCAACGAGAGCTGGCTGGGTTCCCGACCGCCCACCGCGCGCACGGCCCGTTCGGCATCGCGCAATTCGCCCAGCACCCGTTCACCGCGCTCGAGCAGCACCTGCCCGGCCTCGGTCAGGGTCGCCCCGGTACGCCCGCGCTCCACCAGCAGGGCCCCCACTTCCCGCTCCAGCTTGGTCAGCTGCTGCGAGAGCGCAGGCGGGGTGTAGGACAGGCGTTCGGCGGCCGCGGCGATGGATCCGGCATGGGCGACCTCCACCAGCACACGCAACCGGTTGGCGTCGATCACAGCAGCCCTCCGACAAACAAACCTTGATGCAAAGCAAAGCTTAATGAAGTTTAGTAGAGGCAACTTTATGTTAATCATCAGTAGCGGCACAGTGGAAGCATGAGCCCCGAGACCGCACCCACCATGCTTGCGCCCACAGCCACCGACGTGCGCGCCGCCGCCGAACGCATCGCCCCCTATGCCCGCCGCACCCCCGTGATGCGCACCGAGATCGACGGCCGTCCGCTCACCCTCAAGCTCGAACACCTGCAGCTGACCGGTGCCTTCAAACTGCGCGGAGCCCTCAACGCCCTGCTCGGCGGCCCCCGGACCGACCACGTCATCACCGCCTCCGGCGGCAACCACGGCCTGGGCGTGGCCACCGCCGCACGACTGCTGGGCAAACACGCCACCGTCTACGTGCCCGAGACCGTGCCCGAGGCCAAGGCCGTCCCCCTGGCCGAGACCGGCGCCCACATCGTGCGTGTGGGCGAGCACTACGCCGAGGCCGCCGAGGCCGCCCGCGCTCACGCCCAACGCGAGAACGTGCGCTACCTGCACGCCTTCAACGACCCGTTGGTCGTGGCCGGTCAGGGCACCATCGGCCTGGAGGTGGCCGCCGACGCACCCGAGTGCGACACCGTGGCCGTGGCCGTGGGCGGGGGCGGGCTCGCCGCCGGGGTCCGTCTGGGCGCCGGCCGGCGCCAGGTCGTGGGTGCCGAACCCGAGGGCTGCCAGAGTCTGCACGCGGCCCTGTCCCACGGCCATCCCGTGCAGACCCCCGTGGACTCGGTGGCCTCCTCCGCCCTGGGTGCGGCCACTCTGGGCGAGGTGCCCTTCCAGGTCCTGCGCGAACACCCCATCACCCCGACCCTGGTCAGTGACGCCGAGATCGTGCACGCCCAGCAGCGCCTGTGGTCGGACCTGCGCATCGCCACCGAAGCAGCCGCCGCCGTTCCCTTCGCCGCCTGGCTGGCCGGCCGGGTCCCCGGAGAGAACCCCTGCCTGGTGGTGTGCGGGGCCAACGCCGACTGGCGCCCCACCGACTGAACCGCGCCCACGGATCGGCCCTTGCCGCGCCCTTTCCACCGGACCACCACGGCCCACGCCGGTGGTGATCGGTCCCACGGTGTTTCAACCCGGGAAAAAGAGCACAGGGACCAGTAGAGGGGGCCGGCATCATCGGTTCGGGCGACAGAAGCCCGACCAGCGCGTTTCGAACCGCACACACGCGTTTCCCGGCCTCCCCGCAGAGGGGGGTTCCCGTGACCAAGAACATTTTTGTCCTCGGCCTCGACGACCACAACCACGCAGCGCTGCACGCACTGCCCGGGGACCACCGCTTCCACCCGCTGCTCGACCTGGAGCAGCTGACCCGGGGAGAGCTGGACATGCCCGCGCTGCTCGCCCAGGCCGAGCACCAACTGGACACCTTCGACGGCACCGTCGACGCCGTCATCGGCTACTGGGACTTTCCCGTCAGTTCCCTGGTGCCCCTGCTGTGCGAACCACGCGGGCTGCCCCACGCCCCGCTGGAGGCCATCGTCCGGTGCGAACACAAGTACTGGAGCCGGCTGGAACAGCGCATGGTGGTGCCCGAGGTCGTCCCGGGCTTCGCCGAGGTCGACCCCGGCTCCCCGCACATCCCCGAGGGGCTCACCTACCCGTTGTGGTTGAAGCCGGTGAAGGCCTTCTCCTCCGAACTGGCCTTCCGTGTCACCGACGACGACGGGTTCCGCGAGGCGATGGAGGAGATCCGCCAGGGGGCCGGCCGCGTCGGAGAGCCCTTCCAATGGGTCATGGACCGGGTGCGACTGCCCGCGAAGGTGGCCGAGGCCGGCGGGACGTCCGGGCTGGCCGAGGAAGAGGCCCAGGGGCGCCAGCTCACCGTGGAGGGCTACGTCCACGGGTCCAAGCCCTACATCTACGGCGTCATCGACTCCGACTGCTACCCGGGCACCTCCAGCTTCCTGTGCTACGAGTACCCCTCCAGGCAGCCCAACGAGGTCCGCGAGCGCCTGATCGACTTCACCGCACGGGTCATCTCCCACGTGGGACTGGACAACACCGCCTTCAACGTCGAGTACTTCTACGACCGGCAGAAGGACTCCCTCATCCTGCTGGAGATCAACCCCCGCCACTCCCAGTCGCACTCGGCCCTGTTCGAGAGCGTGGACGGCAGAGCCAACCACGATGCGGTCCTGCGCATCGCGCTGGGCGAGGAGCCCGTGCACAGCCGCAACGGACAGTACGCGTTCGCGGCCAAATGGTTCCTGCGCCACTTCACCGACGGCTTCGTGCGTTCGGTCCCCTCCCAGGAAGAGATCGAACGCATCCGGCAACAGATCCCCGGGCTGCACGTGGAGATCACCGCCCGGCCGGGCCAGTGGCTCTCCGACCTGCCCGGACAGGACAGCTACAGTTTCGAGCTCGCCGACGTCTTCGTGGGCGCGAGCGGCCCCGAAGAAGCCGAGCGCATGTACCAGGAGTGCAAGGAAGCGCTCCGCTTCGACATCCAGTACGCCGACCACAACTGAGCACGAGGGGGCCCGACCATGCGAACCGTGGACACACTCCCGCGCCAGATCCGCGAGGACGAGTACATCCGCATCCCGATGAGCGACGGGACCCATCTGGCCGCACGTATATGGCGCCCGGTGGACAGCGAACAGGCCCCGGTACCAGCGATCCTGGAGTTCATCCCCTACCGGCGCCGCGACCTGACCGCACAGCGCGACTCCATCCACCACCCCTACATGGCCGGTCACGGCTACGCCTGCGCACGCGTGGACCTGCGCGGCACCGGTGACTCCGAAGGGGTGCTGGAGGACGAGTACCTCGAACAGGAACTCACCGACGCCGAGGACGTCCTGGCCTGGCTCGCCGACCAGCCCTGGTGCGACGGCAACACCGCGATGATGGGCATCTCCTGGGGCGGGTTCAACGCCCTGCAGGTGGCCGCGCGCCGACCCCAGAGCCTGGGCGCGATCGTCACCGCCTCCTCCACCGACGACCGCTACTCCGACGACGTGCACTACATGGGCGGATGCCTGCTGGCCGACAACCTCTCCTGGGCCTCCACCATGTTCGCCTACAACTCCAGCCCGCCCGATCCCGAACTGGTGGGTGAGCGCTGGCGGCAGATGTGGCACGAGCGGTTGGAGCACAGTGGCCTGTGGCTGGACGCGTGGCTGCGCCACCAGCGCCGCGACGGCTTCTGGAAACACGGCTCGGTCGCCGAGGACCTGGGCGCCATCGACGTACCCGTCATGGCTGTCAGCGGGTGGGCCGACGGCTACTCCAACTCCGTCTTCCGTCTGATGGCCGGCCTGGACGTGCCCCGACTGGGCCTGCTGGGCCCCTGGTCGCACAAATACCCGCACCTGGGCAAGCCCGGTCCCGCCATCGGCTTCCTGCAAGAGCTGGTGCGCTGGTGGGACCGCTGGCTCAAGGGCATCGACAACGGCGTCATGGACGCGCCGATGCTGCGCGCGTGGATGCAGGACAGCGTCGCTCCCTCCACCGAGTACGAAGAACGCCCGGGCCGCTGGGTGGGCGAGAACACCTGGCCCTCCCCCAGCGTGGAACCGTTCGTGCGCTTCCTCGAGCACGGATACATCCTGCAGGAGGGCGCAGAACCCGAGCTCGACCGCGGCCCCATGACCCTGTCCTCACCGCTGTCGACGGGACAGTACGCGGGCAAGTGGTGCTCCTACAACGCCCCGCCCGACCTGCCCGCCGATCAGCGCGAGGAGGACGGCGGCTCGATGGTCTTCGACAGCGCGCCTCTGACCGAGAGGGTGGAGATCCTGGGCTCGCCCGTGGTCGACCTGGATCTGTCCGTGGACCGGCCCGACGCCATGGTCGCGGTCCGCCTGTCCGACGTCGCACCCGACGGCGAAGCCACACGTGTGACCTACGGACTACTCAACCTCACCCACGCCGACAGCGACGAATTCCCGCAACACCTCGAGCCCGGGCGCCGCTACCGTGTCTCGGTCTCCCTCAACGGGGTCGCCCAGGCCTTTCCGCCCGGGCACCGCATCAGGGTCGCGGTCTCCACCTCCTACTGGCCCCTGGCCTGGCCCTCGCCCGAACCGGTCATGCTCTCCGTGCACCCCGGAGAGCACACCCAGATGCTGCTGCCTGTGCGCTCGAACGCACAGGCCTCGGGCCCCGAACCCGAACCCTTCGAAGAACCCGAGGGCACCGAACCCCTCAGTACCCGCACGGTCCTGCCGGGCGAGCAGCGCTGGGACATCTCCCACGACCTGGTCCACTACCGTTCCTCGTTGAACGTGGTCAAGGATCTGGGCACGGTGTACTTCGACGACATCGACCTGCAGGTGACCAGGCGCGCGGTCGAGGACTACAGCTGGATCGGCAACCGCTACGACTCCGTACGCGGAGAGACCGTCTGGACCATGGGATTCGAACGGGGCCCCTGGTCGGTACGCACCATCACCCGCACGGTCCTGACCTCGACCACGACCCACTTCCATCTGCACGCCACCTTGGACGCCTACGAAGGGGGTGAGCGCGTGGCCTCCAAGATCTACTCCTCGGACATCCCCAGGGACCACGTCTGAGTTGCAGGGTGAGCTGTGGCACTTCCTGTGTGCCAGGTCATCGTTACCGGCCGGTCACCCTTACATTGGTTTGGATCACCACGACCAGCCCAAGGGGGACATGTGCTCTACGGTGCGCTGCGCCGGACCGCGGCGACCCTCGCCCGGACGGCCTGCCGACCGACCGTCCGGGGCCGGGAGAACGTCCCCGCCCAAGGGCCGGTCCTGCTGGCCAGCAACCATCTGTCCTTCGTCGACAGTGTCGTCATTCCCCTGTCGCTGCCCCAGCGTCCCGTGCGCTTTCTGGCCAAGAGCGACTACTTCGAGGGCCGCGGCCTCAAAGGGTGGGCAACCCGCACCACCTTCGGCACCCTGGGCGCCATGCCGGTACGCCGCGACAGCGCACGCGATGCCATGCTCACCCTGCAGATGATGCAGGAGCGCCTGGCCGAGGGCGAGGCCTGCGTGGTCTACCCCGAAGGCACCCGCTCACGCGATGGCCGCCTGTACCGAGGGCGCACCGGTATCGCCCACCTGGCCATGGAATCCAAGGCCCCGGTGGTACCGGTCGCCCTCTCCGGCACCCAACAGGTTCAGCCCATCGGCGCGAACGTGCCGCGCCCCCACCACTTCGAGGTGGCCTTCGGCCGGCCCTTGGACTTCACCACCGGCTACGACCACCTCGCCCCCGGCAAGGCCCGCCGCCTCATCACCGACGAGGTCATGGACGCCATCGCCGGCCTGTCCGGGCAAGAACGCGCCCCGGGATACAACGACTCCGGCTCCGAGAGCTGAGAAAGCCCCCTACGGGCCCGTCTCGACCAGGAACCGGTCCGGCGTCAACGGAAGCTCACGCACCCGCACCCCCGTGGCGTGATGGGCGGCGTTGGCCACCGCAGCGGCCGTACCCACGATCCCGATCTCTCCTGCCCCGCGCGAACCCATCGGTGTGGCACGGGTATCGGACTGCTCCAACCACTCGGCCTGTACACCGGCCACATCGGCGTTGGCAGCCACGTGGTACTGGGCCAGGTCCTGGTTGACCACCAGCCCCCGCCGCTCGTCCACCACACTGTGTTCGTGCAGGGCCATCGACAGCCCCATCACCATGCCGCCGATCAACTGCGAGCGGACAGTGCGGGGGTTGATCACCCGCCCTACCGAGAACAGCCCGTACATGCGCGGCACCCGCACCTCACCGGTGTCGTCGTTGACCCACGCCTCCGCGAAGTGGGCACCGAAGGAGTAGACCGCATGGTCCTCGGCCACCGTCTCCTCCGGGGTGGTGGCTGCGGCCCGGGCCCCCTCACCCGGAGCCGCACCGTGTTCCTCCGTGAAGGCCCGGGCCGCAGCCACCACCGCCGACCCCCACGAAGAGGTCCCACTGGAGCCGCCGGCGACCGAGGCCTGCGGCAAGGAACTGTCACCGATCTCCACACGGACCCGCTCGACCGGCACCTCCAAGGCGTCGGCGGCGATCTGCCCCAGTACGGTCCGTGCGCCCGTTCCGATGTCGGCCGCACCGATACGCAAGGTGTAGCAACCCGAGGCGTACTCGATCCGGGCCTGCGACCCCGGAATGACCACGTGCGGGTAGAACGCGGCGGCCACACCGGTGCCCACCCACCAATCACCCTCACGGCGGGCCCGAGGACGCCGGTCCCGCCCGTGCCAACCGAACCGCTCGGCCCCCTCCCGCAGACACCGCAACAGCGACCGGTCCGACCAGGGCCGACCCGACTGGGGGTCGCGCTCGGGCTCGTTGCGCTCCCGCAACTCGATCGGGTCCATGTCCAGCTCGTGGGCGAGCTCGTCCATGGCCGACTCGGATGCGTACATGCCAGGGCACTCCCCCGGCGCACGCATCCAGAAAGGGATGGGCACGTCCAGAGCGGTCAACCGGTGCGTACTACGCCGGTGCGGGGCCGCATACATCGTGCGCGAACACACCGCGCTCTGCTCGGCGAACTCCTTGACCGTGGAAGTGTGCTCCTCCGAGTCGTGCACCACCGCCCGCAACCTGCCGTCCCGGTCCGCGCCCAACCGCAACCGCTGGATCGTGGGACTGCGGTGGCCCACCAGAGAGAACGTCTGCTGGCGGGTGAGCGCGAACTTGACCCCGTGCCCCGGCAGCGCCCGCGCGGCCACCACGGCCAACACGTTGTGCGCGTGCGGCGAGCCCTTGGAACCGAACCCCCCGCCCACGTGCGGGGAGACCACACGCACCTGGCCGGGATCCAACCCGAACACCCCACTCAGGGTCTCCCGCACCGTGTGCGGGCCCTGAGTGGAGTCGTACAGGGTCAGATGCCCCTGTCCCGAGTCCTCCCACAGCGCGATGCTGGTGTGCGGCTCCATGGGATTGTTGTGCTCCATGGGCGTGCGGTAGGTGCGATCCAGCACCACCTCGGCCCTCTCCAGCTCCGCATCGGGCTCACCCTGCTCGCTGTCGGCCCCGGGCGCGGCCTCCTCCCCCGGCCGGTACAGGCGCGGGTGCCCCTGGGTCAGGACCACGTCGTGCTCCTCGGCCCGTTCCTGTACACGCACCAGCGAGGCGGCGTAGCGGGCCTCCTCCGGGGTCTCGGCCACCACCGCGGCCACGATCTGCCCGCGGAAGGCGATCACGGGCTCCTGCAGGACAGCGAACTCACGATCCCCGGTCCGAGCCAGACGCTCGGCGTTCTCGTGCGTCAGAACAACACGCACCCCGGGCCGCTCCTGGGCCTCAGCGGTCTCCACCGCCACGACACGGCCACGCGCCACCGTCGACAACACCGGATGCAGATACACAGGATCGCGCACCGGCTGCTCATAGGCGTAGGGCGCGTGCCCGGCGACCTTGGCCTCACCCTCGGTACGGGGCAGAGGCCGCCCGACCGCACCGGCCGGCGATGTCGTGCTCATCGGTCCTCCTGTGTGGTGAGCGAACGCAGGGTCGCACAGATCGTATTCACGGCCAGCGGGACCTTGAAGGCGTTGTCGGCACCCGGGCGGGCCTGGGCCAACTCGGCGTCTGCGGCCGCGCGGAAGGCCTCCTCGGTGGCCGGCTCCCCGCGCAGGACCTGCTCGGCGTGGTGGGCGCGCCAGGGCGCATGCGCCACCCCGCCCAGGGCCAGACGCACATCGGCCACCACTCCCTCCCGTATCTGCAGAGCCGCTGCCACCGACACCAGGGCGAAGGCGTAGGAAGCGCGCTCACGCACCTTGCGGTAGGTCGAACGGGCCGCCAGAGGAAGCGCGGGCAGGTCCACGGCGGTGATCAGATCGCCGTGCTCCAGAACGGTGTCGTGCTCGGGCCGGTGCCCGGGCAGACGGTGCAGACCCGGCATGGGCACACCGCGCTCACCCTCCGGACCCAGCACACGGACCTCCGCGCCCAGCGCGGTCAGGGCCACCGCCATGTCGGAAGGATGGGTGGCCACGCACTCCTGGGACACACCCAGCACGGCGTTGTCGCGCCCATGGCCCTCCCGGGCCGAACAACCACTGCCGGGCTCGCGCTTGTTGCACGGGGTGGTGGTGTTCTGGAAATAAGGGCAGCGGGTACGTTGCAGCAGGTTCCCGCCGGTGGTGGCCGCGTTGCGCAACTGCCCCGACGCCCCGGCCAGCAGGGCGGCCGAGAGCAGTGGATAACGCGAACGCACCAACGGGTGGGCGGCCAGGGCGCTGTTGGACACGGCCGCGCCCACCCTGATCCGTCCGTCTTCGAGTTCGGTGACCGTCTCATCCAGGGCCCCGCGCACATCCACCACGTGCTCTGGTGCAGCCACCCCGAGTTTGAGATGGTCGACCAGGTTGGTGCCCCCGGCCAAGTAGCGGGCACCGGGCTCCTCGGCCACGGTCTGCACCGCCGAGGCGGGGTCGTGGGCGCGGGTGTAGTCGAAGGGTTTCACTGGGCGGCCTCCCGCACGGCCGCCACGATGGCCGGGTAGGCACCGCACCGGCACAGGTTGCCGCTCATTCGTTCACGGATCTCGGCGTCGGTGGTCCGCACCGGCGCGTCGGGGTGGTCGGTGGCGTGGCTGGGCATACCCGCCTCCAGCTCGGAGAGCGCCCCCACCGCCGAACAGATCTGCCCCGGCGTGCAGTACCCGCACTGGTAGGCGTCGTGCTCCAAGAAAGCGCGGGTGACCCGGTGGGGGCCGCCCCCACCTTGGGCCAACCCGGCGGCGGTGGTCACGTGCGCACCGTCCTGGGCCACCGCCAGAGCCAGACAGGACAGGATGCGGCGCCCATCGGCCAGGACCGTGCAGGCCCCGCACTGGCCGTGGTCACAACCCTTCTTCGGTGAGTACTCGCCCAACCGGTCGCGCAACGCGTCCAGCAGGGTGGTGCGAGTGTCGACGGTCAGTTCCCGCCGATACCCGTCCACATGCAGAGTGATCGTGGCTTCCACCGGTGGCGCCCCTCGTCGTCGGCCTCGATGTCGCAGTCAGTCTGTTCCACTGCCCTGACACCACGAAGCCGACACGTCGGGGAACGCCGCTGCTACGGGCCGGTGGCCGGTTCAGGGCCGCCGACCGGTCAGCGCGATCAAACGGTCCTGGGTACTGGCGCCCTCATCGACCTCCACGGGCTCATCGAAGATGCCCGCGAAGGAGTTGGACTCACCGAAGCCCTGCTTCTGCGCCCACGCGTACACGTGCTCGACCAGATCCGGGTCCAGCTCCTCCTGGCTGCCCAGGGCACGGGCCAGGTCCCAGGCATGCACGGTCAGGTCGAAGGTCATCTGCCACAGGTACACCTCGCCCGGTGCATCACCGAAGGACAGGTGCACGGTCGCCTCCGAGGAGGAGGGCGCCAGCCAAGCGGTCCGGGCCTCACGGGCGGCCAGTTCCCACGTGGCGACCGGCTCCTCACCCAGGTTGTCGCCGTCGAAACGGTCACCGATCTCCTCCATGCGCGTACCGGCGACCAGGTGGGGCACCCACAGCTGTTCGGTGGTCAGATGGTTGACCAGATCGTGCACGTCCCAATCGGTGCAAGGGGTGGGCAGCGCCCAGTCGGTGAGCGAGACGGCCTTGACCCGCCGGTCGAACTCTCCCATGGCCGTGCCGTGCAGATCGATCAGTGCACTCATGTGCGCACCCCCCGGTGACGAAGTATGTGGTGACAGGCCCGAGCGCCCAGCTGCGGGCCGCCCGGCCCGGGCCAACGTACACCAGCGGCCCCGGGCTACGGTGCGCCCGGGGCCGCGTGAGAAGCGCTCCGGTCAGTGCACCGGAGCCTGTTCCTGCTGCTCGGTGTTGGTGCGGCGTACGAAGAAGGCCGCACCGAAGGCCAGCACGGCGGCGACCGCACCGATGGTGAAGGCGGTGTTGATACCGGCCGCCTGCGCAGCGACCTCACCCATGCCGTCCGTGGCCAGCCCCGCGGCGGTCACCGTCATGACGGTGGTGAAGGTGGCCGTACCCGCGGCCCCGGCCACCTGTTGGATGGTGCCGACCACGGCGCTGCCGTGGGAATAGAGCTTCTTGTCCAGTGATCCCAGGGCGCCGGTCAACAGCGGTGTGAACATCAGCCCCAGACCCACGCTCATGAACACGTGCGTGGCCACCACCACCGCGGGCGCGGTCTCGGTGTCGAAGATCAACACCATCGACCACATCACCACCGCAACCAGTGCGGCACCGGGGATCAGCAGCGGACGCGGACCGAACCGGTCGTACAGGCGCCCCACGAACGGGGCCAGCAGCCCCATGACCAGACCGCCCGGCAGCATCACCAACCCGGTGGCCAGGGTGTCCAGTCCCAGCACGTACTGCATGTACACCGGCAGCAGGATCAGCGTGCCGAACAGGGCAAGGAAACTGACCGCCACCAGGCCGATGGAGATGGAGAACTGGCGCGAACGGAACACGCGCAGGTCCAGCAGGGCACGCTCCTGACGCTGCAGACGCAGCTGGCGCAGCACGAACACCACCAGAGCCACCGCGCCCACAGCGATGGCGAGCCACGGCGGCACCACGGCCCCGGTCTCCTCACCCAGACTGGAGAAACCGTAGACCAACCCGCCGAAGGCCGGCGCCGAGAACAGCACCGAGAGAATGTCGATGCTGGCCGCGCGCGGCTCGGTGACGTTACGGATGAACAGCGCACCCAGCAGCAGCCCGCCGAGGGCGATGGGCAGCACCAGACCGAACAGCCAACGCCAGTCCAGTACGTTCAGGACCAGACCGGACAAGGTCGGGCCCACGGCCGGAGCCACCGAGATCACGATGGAGATGTTGCCCATGGTGCGTCCGCGCCGCTCGGCGGCGACCATGTTCAGCACGGTGGTCATCAGCAGCGGCATCATGATGGCCGTACCGGAGGCCTGCACGATGCGTCCCAGCAGCAACAGGGTGAAACCCGGCGCCAGGAAACAGATGAGCGTACCCACCGAGAACAGGCTCATCGCGGTGATGAAGACCTGCCTGATGTGGAAACGCTGCAGCAGGTAACCGGTGATGGGAATGACCACGGCCATGACGAGCATGAATGCCGAGGTCAACCACTGCCCGGTCGAGACCGAGATCCCCAGGTCCCGGTTCAGGGACGGCAGTGCCACAGCCATGATCGTCTCGTTGAGGATGACGACGAAAGCCGACACCAAAAGCAAGGGGATGACAAATTTATCGGCGCTCGGAGCGCGCTGAGCTTCGTTCGCCTCGGCGGCGTCTGGAGTGGGCTGCCCGGTCACAGGTGTCCTCGGTCGTGTCGTGATGGTCGGGGTCGTCGGTCTGCCGGGAGGGTGATTTTTGCAGACCGTGCAATGCAACCCGTCATGGTAATCAGACATTCCTTGCCCGCAACAGCGATTTTCCGCCGGACCGGACGTGAGACGTACCTCAGGCCACGAGCGTGAGCAAGCGGCTCGAACAGCACACCGGCGCCCGTGCACACGCCCAGCACCGGCTCATCCGCAGAGCCCCGTCGGCACCGGGCCGGAGTGGCACGTCCCACCCACGCCACCAGCCGATACATCCCCGAACCACCCCTAAACTCGACCCCCGTGCCCCGAAGCGGCACACGAAGAGCACTCCGGCCTGCCCGAGCCCGCCCCGATCCGAGAGAGCCAGCCGCGCACGACGCGCAGGAGCCAGGGCCGCCGTCTTCGTACCGACGCCCCCCCGCACCCGCACCTTCCGCGGCAGGGCGCCGGTCTTCGCTTTCCCGCACCGCAGCACACACCTGTGCGCTCAGCAGCGTGCGTTCCCGACCGAGAAGAGTCACCTTTTCCATGTTCTCCAGCCTGCGAACACGTGTGTCCTCCCGCGGCGGACACCCCGATACCTGGGTCATCGCCGTCACAGGCGGCACACTCGTAGCGTTCGTGGCCGCCGCCCTGGCCGCGCCCGAAGCGGTCAGTTCCGCCATCGACACCGCCTTCGGCTGGTCCGCCGCCTGGTTCGGCGCCTACTGGCAACTCCTGCTCGTGGCCACCTTCGCCGTCATGACCGTGCTCGCGCTGTCCCGCTACGGTCGCGTACGCATGGGCGGAGACGTCGCCCCCGCCTTCACCTGGTTCCGCTGGGTCGCGATGATCCTGACCACCCTGCTGGCCGCCGGAGGGGTCTTCTGGGCCGCCTCCGAACCCATCGCCCACTACGTCGACGCACCACCCCAGTACGCCGACTCCGCCGGCGGCATGGAAGGCGCCGCCCTGGCCATGGCCCAATCCTTCACCCACTGGGGCTTCGGCGCCTGGGCCATCGGCGGCTCCTTGGCCACTCTCGTCATGATGCGCGGCGTGGAGAAGGGCCTGCCCCTGCGCCCGCGCACCCTGCTCTGGCCCCTGATGGGCGAGCGCGTACGCACCCACTGGGTCGGCACCCTCGCCGACATCGCCTGCGTCCTGGCCGTGGTCGCCGGCACCGTCGGCCCCATCGGTTTCCTGGGCCTGCAGGTCTCCTACATCGCCGGTGAGGCCTTCGGCCTGCCCAACGGCTACGCCACCCAGGCCGTGGTCATCATCGGCCTGGCCCTGGTCGCCACGGTCTCGGTCCTGACCGGCCTGACCCGCGGCATCGAACTACTGAGCCGCATCAACATCTACGGCGCCATCGCCATGGTCCTGGCCATCGTCGCCCTGGCCTCGGCGCCCTTCGTCGTCGACCTGTACCTGCAGGCCGGCGCGGTGCACCTGCGCGAACTGGCACCCATGATGCTCTTCCGCGGCGACGCCGCATGGCTCGGCTCCTGGACCGTCTTCTTCGCCGGCTGGTTCATCGGTTACGGCCCACTCATGGCCATCTTCATCGCCCGCATCTCCCGCGGACGCACCGTCCGCCAGATCTACGTCGGCGCCACCCTGCTACCGACCGTGGTCTCCTCCGTGTGGTTCACCGCCCTGGGCGGCAGCGGCCTGTGGTTGGAGATCCAGAACCCGGGCACCGTCTCCGACGCCTACGCCCAGGACGGCCTGCCCGCCACCGCCCTGGCCATCGTCCAGGCCCTGCCCATGAGCGCGGTCATGGCCGTGCTCATGGTCGTGGTGACGCTGGTCTTCTTCGCCTCGACCATGGACACCATGTCCTACTCCATCTCCCTCTCCAGCGTCCACTCCGGCGAGCCCTCCCTGCTGGTACGCGCCTTCTGGTGCATGGGTATGGGCGTGGCAGCCGCCGTGCTGCTGCTCATCGGCGACGGGGGCGTGGAGGCCCTGCAGTCCTTCATCGTCGTCAGCGCCGTCCCCGTCGGCCTGGTGCTGTTGCCCTCCGTGTGGGGCGCGCCCCGCCTGGTGCGGCAGATGGCCGTGGAACAGGGTGTGGTGAACCAGCCCGCGCCCAAGCCCACCGCGCAGGTCGCCGACCAGGGCGGTCTGGAGTCCGTGTCCGTCGGCGCCGGCAAGGACTGATCCCGACCCACACCCCGACGGGGGCCGCGCCATCCACGGATGGCGCGGCCCCCGTTCGCATCCGGCCCCTGGCAACGACCACTCCGCGGCGAGTGAGCACACCACCCGCCGCAGCCGGGGAACGCTCAGACACGCACGCCCTGAGCGTGCAGCACCGCCGCCAACAGACCGGGAAAACACGCGTCCAACTCCTCGGTGCGCAACCGGCTCATCCGGGAGGTGCCCTCGTAGTACTGGCGGATGATGCCCGCCTCGCGCAGCACGCGGAAGTGGTGGGTGGAGGTGGACTTGCTCACCGGGAGCTCGAAGGAGATGCAGGCCATGTCCTGGTGCCCGCGCGCCAGGTCGGAGACGATCCGCAACCGGACGGGGTCGGCCAGGGCGCTGAGCACCGTTTCCAGGCGGATCTGCCCGCTCTCGGGGTGCTCGGGCTGCCGCCCGGGGGAAATGCGGCCGGTGTGGGACATGGGCTGGTCCTTCGTCGGGGTGTGTTGCCCTCAAAGTACGAAGACCAGCATGGTTTGACAATCTTCGTACTACGAAAGCTATCGTACGACCGGTACGCACAGCCGCACCACCCACCCATCCACACCCCACCCGAGGACACCACGTGAGCACCCTGTTCACCCCACTGACCCTGCGCTCCCTGACCATCCCCAACCGCGTGTGGATGGCACCCATGTGCATGTACTCCGCCGCCGGCCAAGGACCCCACGCCGGCGCACCCACCGACTTCCACCTCACCCACCTGGCCTCCCGCGCCGCCGGCGGCACCGGCCTGGTCATGACCGAAGCCACCGCCGTACGCCCCGACGGCCGCATCAGCCCCTGGGACCTGGGCCTGTGGAACGACCAGCAACAACAAGCCTTCACCCGCATCACCCAGGCCATCCGCGCCCATGGCTCCGTCCCCGCCATCCAACTCGCCCACGCAGGCCGAAAAGCCGCCACCGACCGCCCCTGGCACGGCGGCCGGGCCCTGACCCCCGACCAAGGCGGCTGGACCCCCGTCGCACCCAGCCCCCACGCCTTCGAAGGCCTCCACCAGCCCCACGAGCTCACCACCGACGAGATCACCCGACTCGTCGCCGACTTCACCGCCTCCGCCGAACGCGCCCGCGACGCCGGCTTCCAGGTCGCCGAGATCCACGGCGCCCACGGCTATCTCATCAACTCCTTCCTCTCACCCGTGGCCAACCACCGCACGGACCGCTACGGCGGCAGCCTCGACAACCGCATGCGCCTACCCCTCGAGATCGCCCGAGCCGTCCGCGCCGTCTGGCCCCAGGACCTGCCCCTGTTCTTCCGCACCTCGGCCACCGACTGGCTCACCGAGAACCCCGACGACCCCCGCGACGGTTGGACCGGCGACGACACGGTCCGCCTGGCCAAGGAACTGCAGGCCGTGGGCGTCGACCTGCTCGACGTCTCCAGCGGCGGCATGGTCCACGACGCACAGATCCCCGCAGGCCCCGACTACCAAGTGCCCCTGGCCGCCCAGGCCCGCCAGGAATCGGGCATCGCCACCTGCGCCGTCGGCGTCATCGTCGAACCCCGGCAGGCCGAGGAGATCATCGCCACCGGCCGGGCCGACGCCACCATGCTCGGCCGCCAACTCCTGCGCGAGCCCTACTGGGCCCAGCGCGCCCGCACCGAACTCGACGAAGTCCCCACCTGGCCCGAGCAGTACGGCTACGCCGTCGTACGCTGACCCCGTCCGACCCCGAACGAACCCCCGACACGGCAAAGGCCCGGGACACCACGTCCCGGGCCTTTGCCGTCCACTCACTTACCGGACTTCTCCTCAAGCCGCAGAGCCACACCCAGAGCGAAGAAGGTCGGCGCCCACTCACCGATGAACAGACCCCACCGGTCCGCACGATCCGTGCCGGCCTTCTCCCCCTGCCTGGACACCACCCAACTCACGACCGAAAGCCCGATACTGGCCGTCCCCGCGGCATAAGCCATCTCCGAGGTGACTCCCATCTCGGAAAGCTTGGCGATCATGGAACCTCCCTGTGCGCATGTGTCACTGACAGTTCCGTTCCCCTCTTCCCCAGTACAGGCCAATGCATTGGCCTGACCAGGCAAACATCCACAAGACCTCCGCGCCCCGGTCCCGCAGCAGCGTAATTCGGATCACCCCGCCCACACCCTGATCCGGGGATTGCCACCCCTTGGTCCTGTGTTGGAAGCAGGAGTCGCCCCGAGTGACAGCCCGCTCCCGCGAGCAGGCCCCTCCAGCCCCGGCCAAGGCCCCGCGCCCGTCCTCACGTAACTCGAATCACCGTGACGACGAGCCGAACCCGGGATTGCCACCCCTTGGTCCTGTGTTGGAAGCGGAGGTCGCCCCACGTGGGCACCTTCCACGCGCCCCGCCCGAAGGCGGTTCACGGCGCCCTTCTTCAGACCTCATCCCAGACGCACGGGAGATCCTGGTGAACTTCACCTCCGTTCGTCCGCGCCGCCGTGCCCGGACCACCTCCGCCCCGCGGCGCGGTGCGGTGCTGCTCGTCCTCGTCCTGGGCGTGCTCTCCGCACTGGGCCCGCTCGCCACCGACCTGTACCTGCCGGCCCTGCCGCAGATCTCCGACGACCTCGCCACGACCGAGTCACGGGTCAAGTTCACCCTGACCACCGTCATGATCGGTATGGCCCTGGGCCAGCTCGTCATCGGTCCCCTCAGCGACCGGTGGGGACGTCGCCGCCCGCTGCTGGTCGGCATCGCCGTGTTCACCCTGTCCACCTTCGGAATCGCTCTGGCCACCAGCGTGGAGACCTTCACCGTCCTGCGCTTCCTGCAAGGCCTCTCGGCCGCCGCCGGCCTGGTGATCTCACGCGCCGTGGTGCGTGACTCCTTCGACGGCGACGCCGCCGCGACCTTCTTCTCCCGGCTGGTGCTGCTCTCGGGCCTGGCCCCCATGCTCGGCCCCGTCCTGGGCGGACAACTGCTGCTCCTGGGGCCCTGGCCACTGCTCTTCGTGACCCTGGGTCTGGCCGGAGCCGCCTCCTTCGTCCTGGTCCTGACGGTCCTGCACGAGAGCCTGCCCGCCGACCAGCGCGAACAGGTCTCGGTACGGAACCAAGCAGCCCTGTTCGGCAGCCTGCTGCGCGACATGCGCTTCATCGGCCCCACACTGGTCGTGGCGCTGAACTTCGCGATGAGCTTCACCTACATCTCGACGTTCTCCTTCGTCGCCCAGTCCGAACTGGGCGCCAGCGCACAGCAGTTCAGCCTGGTCTTCGCCGTGACCACACTCGGCATGATCCTGGGCAACCAGGCCAACGCCGCCCTGGTCCCCCGCATGGAGGTGCACCGCCGCCTCGTGCTGGGCCTGACCGGCTCCCTGGCCTCGGTCCTGGCCCTGATCGCACTGGCCGCCACCGGCGCCGCCGGGCTCGTCTCGGTCACCGCGGCCCTGTTCGTGATGATGGTCTTCACCGGGCTGGTCGTACCCAACGCCACCGCCCTGGCCCTGACCGGACAGTCCCCGCGCGTGGCCGGCAGCGGATCCGCCCTCCTGGGCACCCTGCAGTTCGGCCTGGGCTCCACCCTGGCCTCCACCGCGGGCATGGCCGGTCCGGTCACCCTGGCCAGCATGAACACCGTCATGCTCCTCACCGCGATCGGCGCGTTCGTGGCCTTCGCCCTCTCCGCACGGCACACCTCGCGCCCCGCGGTCGAGAACACCCCGGGCGCGCAGGAGCACGTGTCGGAAGAGACCGCGCCCACCGCCGAGGAGGTGGCCGCGGCCGAGACCGTGGCGGTCCTCGACAACGTCCCGCACACGCAGGACACCGACGGGGAACCGGCGGAGCGTTCCCGGACCGTCGGCATCTGAGAGCAGGTTCGTGGCCCGGTCCCGTTCGGGGCCGGGCCACACCTGTATCCGAAAGGTGCAGGCCCTAGAGGTCGAAGACCAAGCAGCTGGAGGAGGCGGTGGCCACGGCCTTGCCCGCTCCGTCACGGATCTCCCCTTCGGCGAAGGCCATCCTGCGGCCCGGTTTGCTCACCCAGCCGCGCGTGTACAGCGGCGTGCCCGCGAAGACCGGGCGCAGGTAGCTGACTTTGATCTCCACCGAGGTGCGACCCGCCCCGACCGGGAGTGTGCTCTGGACCGCGCATCCGGTGGCCGAGTCCAGCAGGGTGCACATCATCCCGCCGTGCACGGCCCCGACAAGGAAGTTGGATATCCAAACCACTGGGTGGTGTGTGACATCCTGAGAACCATGACCGAGCCCGACCGGCGCCGCCCGCTGCCCGCCACCCCCCAGGCCCCCGGCCGTCCCTGTCCCGCAGCCGCCGCCCTGCAGGTCGTCGGCGAGAAATGGGCCCTGCTGGTGGTCCGGGAACTGCTCTTCGGGGTCGGCCGCTTCACCGACCTCGCCCGCAACACCGGCGCGCCCCGCGACCGGCTCACCGCCCGGCTGCGCACCCTGGAACAGGCCGGGGTCGTGGAACGGTACACCGACGGCAGCCGCAGCCAACGCCAGGAGTACCGGCTGACCGAAGCGGGCCAGGACCTGGCCCCGGTACTGTTCTCCCTGGTGCAGTGGGGCAACACCTGGCTCTTCGACCGGCCCCTGACACACCTGCACCACCACGCCGACCACGCCACCGGCCCCGAGGACCACCGGCACGAACTCACCCTGGCCACCACCTGCGCCACCTGCGGCGAGGCCGTCCGCCCCGGCGAGATCACCACCGTCCCGAACGGGGAGGGGACGCCGCAGCAGGGATGAGCTTCGACGCGGGCGCAACACGCCGAACCCCCTGGCCTGATGGAACATGGCGGCGCACACGTGACCTGGATCTTCGGCCTCACCCGAACAGCAGCCCCGGGCGAAGACAAGACACCCGGTCCCACGCCACGGCACAATCCTGTGCCATGTCCGTACATCACCGGCCCCGCGCCGGCCTCCGACTCGCCGTCCTCGCCGCCCCCACGACCCTGCTCCTGACCGCGTGCCTGCCCGACCAGGGCCACATCGGCCTCGAGGCCAGCGGCCATTTCACCGCCGAGCAGAAGTTCCCCACCGCACTCATCACCTGGTGCGGGGACTCCCCTCCGGCCCAGATCGATCTGGTCGCCGACGACCACCAATGGCGCCTGACCGCGACCGAGGAATTCACCGGCGGAGAGGTGGAGGTGGACCTGTCCGCCCCGGGCCAGAACTGGGAGATCACCGACGGCGAGGGCGGGGCGACCTACCGGGTCGTGCCCTCCTCCCCCGGGACCGAGTACACCCTCGGGGTGTCCACCGAGACCGTCGAAGCCGGCGAGGAACCCAGCAACGACATCGCCGACCTCGTCTTCACCACCGGCGACCTGGCCGCCCAGGAAGGGGTCTACGCCAGCGATTCGGAGGAAGGCGAGATGGTATCGGTCGAGGATTTCCCACCTGAGTGCTGAACCTTGCCTGATGGCACCGTTCGGGGTTTGCTCCCGTGGATGGTTCCAGTGAGAACAAACCGATACTTTTACGACGTAGATTCCTATCGGGATGCTTGTGCCCCGGCAAGAGCCACCCCAGTAGTCTTCGGTGCGCACCACCACAGCCCCCGCACATGGACAACACGGTAAGGATCACGTTGAACGCGCCGGAGGAGAGACCGCCCGCAGCCCAGGACACCCCGGCCACCGTCTGGCCACCCTCGACAGCCGGCGCTCAGCGGTCCGTGCCGTAGTACGCACCTACCCCCGTTATTCGGGTTCCCTGTTGGCTGCGGCGGTGCTCCCCTACTGCCCGTGGCCCTGGCGCTCCGGTCCCTGCACTTGTGGACTCTGCACGACGCAGCGATCGTCGACGGGCAGGTGCAGTCCTTCAGTCCCCTCGGCGCCCCCGCCTCCGCGCCCGAGCCGGAAGCGGATCCATGCCCGCCTGCCCGCGACCGCGGGGCGGGCGCCGGCGAGGGCCGCTGGGCCCTGCGGGCGGTGGCGGCCGTGCCGGTCCCCGTAACCTGGCTCCATGGACGCACCGCGACACCGGCCCCGGCGATGGACGGCTCCCGCCGCCGATCTCCTGTTGTGGACGGTGCTGGGATGGGCCGCCGTGGCCGAGTTGTCGGGCGACCCCGACCGGGCCACCGTGCCCGAGGCCGCGGTGGTTCTCGTGGTCTCCGCGATCGCGGTCGGACTCTTCCGGTGGTCGCCGGCCTCGACCCTGGCCCTGGTGACCGCCTACGCCACCGCACAGGCGGTCTCCACCGGGCTGGTGCTGTTCTCCTCGACCTTCCTCGTGGTGCCGGTGTTGTGGCAAGCGGTGTTCGCCTTCCGGCACGGCTCGCGTGCGGGACGGGCGGGGCCGGTGGTGGCCTCGGCGGCCATGGCGGCGGTGACCACGTTCGCAGCGATGGCCGGCTCAGCGGCCTGGGCCGGCCTGGACACCCGGACGCTCCTGTCGTCGTTGGTCGAATGGTCGGGCGGTGCGCTGGCGCTGGTGCTGGCCGTGGTGGCGCCGTGGCTGGCGGGACGGTACCGGCACCGGCTCCTGGAGCTCACGCGCGGCGGTTGGGAGACGGCCGCGCGGATGGAGCGCACTCGCGCCGCCGAGGCCGACCGGTCCCGGTTGCGCGAACGTGCGCACATCGCCGCCCGTATGCACGACTCCTTGGGGCACGAGCTGTCGCTGATCGCGGTACGCGCGGCGGCCCTGGAAATGGCCTCCCGGCACGATCCCGGGCAGATCGCGGCCGCCTCGGAGCTGCGTGCGGCGGCGCACGAGGCCAATCTGCGGCTGCGGGAGATCATCGGGGTGCTGCGCGAGGACCCCGACGACGACCCCGAGGACGTTCCCGGCGAGAGCCTCTCGGCCTTGGTGGAGCACGCCGCGGACGCCGGGCTCTCGGTTCATCTGCTGAGGGAGGGGCCCGGACCGGAGTCCGGCTCCTGGACGGGCCGCACGGTCCACGGGGTGGTCCGGGAAGCGCTCACCAACGCCGCCAAGTACGCACCCGGTTCGCGAGTGTCGGTGTACACGGTGCGCGAGGAGGACGCCGTCCGGGTGACGGTCTCCGACACCGGTCCGGGCGAGGTCCCCAGTCTGCCCACACGTGCCGGCCACGACGGCACGGGCGGACTGGCGCACCTGTGTTCGTGGCTGGAGGAGGCAGGCGGGCATCTGACGGCCGAGCCCGAACGGGAGGGGTTCGTGGTGCGCGCCCTGGTCCCGGACGGTTCAGGACCCCCCGAGCGTTCCCAGGCACCGGATCCTGCCGCCGCCCCGCCGGGCTCGGAGACCGGCCGGCTGCGCTCGCGGGCCGGCGCCAGGGCCTCGCGGAGTCTGGTCACGGCGCTGGTGGTCCCGGCCGCCCTGGGCGCACTCGTCCTCGGCGCAGCCTTCTCGACACTGTGGTGGGTGGGCGCCGAATCGGTGCTGCCCCCGCAGGATTACGAGCACCTCTCCGTCGGTGCCCCCGTGGACCGCGTCGAGACGATACTGCCCCGGTTCGAATACCCGCCGGACTCGGTAGAGGACCCGCCTCCGGCACCGGGCGGCGCCGACGAGTGCCGCTACTACCTGGTGTACCAGGAGAACGGGCTCCCCCCGGTGTACCGGTTGTGCTTCACCGACGGCGTTCTCGTCAGCAAGGAGGAGATCGAGCGGGCACCGTGACCCGGTTAGCCTGGACCCGTGGACGAGAGCGACGGCGAAGCGGCGATCCGGGTGGTGGTGGCCGACGACGAGGCCATGATGCGTGCCGGGATCCGGGCCATCCTCACCTCCGTTCCCGGGTTCGAGGTGGTGGGTGAGGCCGCCGACGGCGACGAGACGGTGTCCCTGGTGGCCGAGCTGGCCCCGGAGGTGGCCCTGGTCGACGTCCAGATGCCCGGGACCGGCGGGCTCGCCGCCACCGAGGCCATCTCCGCCGAGCACCCGGACACCGCCGTGGTCGTCCTGACCACCTTCTCCGAGGACACCTACATCGCCCGAGCCCTGTCCGGGGGCGCGGCCGGTTTTGTCCTCAAGTCGGGTGATCCGCGGCAGTTGATCTCGGGGCTGCGCGCCGTGGTGGCCGGCGGTGCCTACCTGTCCCCGGAGGTGGCCCGCCGGGTCAGCAACGAACTCGACGGCGGCCGGCTCTCGCGCGCCACGGCCGCCCGTGAACGGGTCGCCGCCCTGAGCGAGCGCGAACGCGAGGTCTTGGCGCTGCTGGGCGAAGGCTGCTCCAACGACCAGGTGGCACGTCGGCTCCACATCGCCCCGGGCACCGCCAAGGTGCACGTGCGGTCGATCCTCACCCGATTGGACCTGGGAAACCGGGTACAGGCCGCGGTGTTGGCGTACGAGGCGGGACTGACCGTCGGTGCCTGACCCGGCCCGCACGGCACCGGGCCGGCCACCCGCCCGGAAACGGTCGTCTACGCCTTTGTGACGAGTAGGTCGCCGCCGTTCGGGCGATGTGCCGGGCAGCACGGGCGTCGCAGGATACGGGCATGGTCGACACGAACACCTCCCGCACCGACATCCGCCACCGGGCCCCGACCCGCCTGTTCGCACATTCGGCCGCCGCCCTGGTCCTGACGGCCTCCTTCTGCGTGCCCGCCGTGCACTCGGCCGCCACCACCGGGGACCGTGTGGTCCTGGAACCGCCCGAGCCCACCGGCCCGCACGCGGTGGGGCGCACCGACGTGCACGTGGTCGACCCCTCACGGGGCCACCCGTGGGTCGAGGGTGTACAGGAGCGCGACCTCATGGTGGGGCTGTGGTACCCGGCCGAGGAGGACTCCGGCGCCGAACCGGCCCCCTACGTGTCCCCGTCCATCGCCGATACCTTGGTCTCCGCCCTGTACGGCTCGGGGGTGCCGCGCGGCGCGGTCGACCTGGAGGCCTCCACCGCCAACGCGCTCGCGGACGCACCCGTGGCCGGGGACACGGAGGACCTCCCGGTCCTGCTGTACTCCCCCGGGTTCGGCGAGTCACGGTTCACCGGCGCCGCCAACCTGGAAGAGCTGGCCTCGCACGGGTACGTGGTCGTGGCCATGGATCACCCCTACGAGTCCACTGCGGTGGACCTGCCCGACGGCCGGGTCCTGCGCCAGAGCTACCCGGACCGGGAGACCCCCACCTATCGGGAGGCGGTCTCCGTGCGCACCGAGGACACCCTGTTCGTCCTGGACGCACTGACCGGTGGCTCGCTCCTGCCACCGCCCCTGGCCGAGGCGGCCGACACCGCCACGGTGGGGATGTTCGGGCACTCGGCCGGCGGGCTGACCACCGCCGAGGCCATGCTGGAGGACGATCGGATCGCCGCCGGGGCGAACCTGGACGGGAGTATCGCCTACCACGTGGACGACGAGGCGTGGGCGGAGGTGACCACACGAGGGGTGGACCGCCCGTTCGCCTACTTCGGCGCCGGCCTGTCCGGGGCCGATCTGCCGCACCACAGCCGCAACCACCAGGACCTGAGCTTGTTCCGGTCCGCGTCCACCGGCCCCTTCCACGAGGTGTACATGGCCGACGGCGAGCACCGTTCCTACATCGACGACCAGTGGGCGCTGCCGGCGCTGCAAGCCGAGCACGGGCTGTCCGGGCGTTCCTGGGGCAAGAGGCTGGAGGGGATCGGACCGATCGGCGCGGCGGCGTCGATCGCCGCCCAGCGTGCCCACCTGAGGGCCTTCTTCGACGCCCATCTGCGCGGCACGGAGGAGCCGCTGTTGGACGGCCCCTCCGAAGAATATCCGGAGCTGGAGTTCATCGGCTGATCCCGGGCGCGGGTCCGGCCTCGGGCCGCGCCCGGGCGGCTCACACGTCGCGCAGGCGCAGTTCGGTGCGGGCCACCAGTAGGCCCGCCACCGCCCACCCCACGACCACGGCGATGTTGGCCGGACCGTCGAAGGGCGCGCTGTAGAACCCGACGTCACCGGCGGCGTAGAACTCGATCCCCGCGAGGCCTGGGGTGAGGGCGGCCAGATCGTCGACGGCGTCGACACCGGACAGCTGCATCACCAGCGGCAGCCCCAACAGCAGCAGGAACCCGGTCATGACGGTGCCGGCGGTCCCGCGCAGCGCGGTGCCCACCCCCACGAACAGGGCAGCGAAGAGGGCCATGCACACACCTGCACCGAGCACGGTGGTCAGGACCTCGCCCAGGGGCAGGCTCACGAACCGGGACAGCAGGGCCGCCAGCACCCCGGTGCCGGCCAGCCCCGCGACGACCGCGGTGGCGAAGGCGAGAGCGGCGGTGACGAGGGTGCGGGCCAGGAGCACCACGGAGCGGTCCGGGTTCCAGGTGAAGGTCCCCGCAGCGCCCCGGTTTCCGAACCCCCCGGTCGAAGCCAGCGCGGCCAGGATCAGGACGCTGAACTGCACCAGGTAGAAATAACCGTGTGACGTGAGTTGGGCGAACTCCGCCCCTTGGCTCGCGAGGGGATCCTCCAAGGCGTGTGCGAGCTGCGACCACCCGCTCAGGCCGGCGAAGGCCGCCATTCCGGCCACGGCCGCCGCCGCGCACCACCACGTGGAGCGCAACGAGGACTGGCGGATCCATTCGGCCGCGATCTCCCGGCGCAGTGCGTGCTGCCGCACCGCCCATACGCTCGGTTCCTTCATACTGCTCGCGCTCATGAGCCCACCTCCTCGGGGACACCGGCCCCGTACTCCACGGAGCCGTCGGTCAGTTCCAGGTAGGCCTGCTCGAGCGAGGCGCGGTGCGACCACAGCCCGTGCACCGGAACGCCGGTCTCGTGTGCGAGGTCGCCGATCCGTTCCGCGGACAGTCCGCTCACCCGCAGGGCCCCCTCGCAGGCCTCCTCCACGCGTATGCCGGTGTCCGCCCGCGCGGCCTGTGCCAACCGCAGCCGCAGGGGTTCGGTCCGCGGGCTGCGCACCAGCACGTGGGCGTGCGACCAGGCACCGATGAGCTCCTCCACGGAGGCGTCTGCGACCAGGCGGCCGCGCCCGACCACCAGCAGCCGGTCGGCGACCTGTTCGACTTCGCCCATCAGGTGGCTGGACACGAGTACGGTCCGCCCTTGGCCGGCGAGGCGGCGGATGAGTTCGCGCATCCACCGGACCCCGTCCAGGTCCAGGCCGTTGGCGGGTTCGTCGAAGAGCAGCACCCCGGGATCGGCCAGGAGCGCGTCGGCGACCCCCAGCCGTTGCCGCATGCCGAGCGAGTAGCCGGCGATGCGACGGTCGGCGGCCTCGCTCAGGCCGACCTCGTCGAGGACCTCCTCGATCCGTGTCCGGGGGAGCCCGCACACGTGGGCCTTGGACCGCAGGTGGGCGCGTCCGGTGCGGCCCGGGTGGGCCGAGCCGGCGTCCAGGAGCGCGCCCACTTCACGGGCGGGCCAGGCCAGGTCCGTGTAACGGCGCCCGTTGACCAAGGCGCGGCCGGAGGTCGGCCGGACCAGATCGAGGAACATGCGCATGGTGGTGGTCTTGCCTGCGCCGTTGGGTCCGAGGAACCCGGTCACGCGGCCGGGTTCGACGGTGAAGGAGAGCCCGTCGACGGCGGTCCGTGGTCCGTGGCGTTTGGTGAGCGTGTCTGCGGTCAGCACGGGATCGGTCCCTTCGTGGCCTTGCCGTTGGAAGGTCCACGCTAGGGAGGGACCCCGCGCCGCCGCATCGCCGTTCCGGCGGCTCTTGCCTACCCACTTGTGCGTACGCACGCGGCCGTTCCGGGTTCCCGCCACCCTTCGCGCTGCCGCCTGATGCGGGTATGGGCCGAGGCCGACCAGGGCCGACCGGGGCCGGCCGCCGACGCTGGACCGTCTCCACGTGTGCGCTGTGGGTCTCGTGGGTTTGGAGGGACCTGCGTCATCTCTTGTCACGAGTTTCGGTGTCTGCCTGGACTCACCGAAACCTAACACTGGTAGGTTTGCGCGTCCCCGAGGCGCCCGGAAAGCACGGTCCGCCCCTGCGCGCACGCTGACAGCACCGGTGAGCCCCCGCCCGCTCCCTCTTCGAAGGCGCACCGATGGAACGAACGACGATCCCGGCCCTGGCCACCGCCCTGGCCCTGGTCGCGTCCGGGCTCGGCTTCATCCCGATCGCGATGGGGTTGTTCGGGTTCGGCGAGGTGCTCTACAACATCGACAAGAGCCCGACCGGGACGCGAATCAAGCACAAGATCTCCCGGATCCGGCCGACCCGCTCCGACTTCCGGCAGGTCGGGGGCGCGCTGGCCCGCGGCACCGTGTTGGGAAGCCTGTTGGGGTTGATGCCGGGCGGAGGCAGCGTGGTCTCCTCGATGTCCTCCTACGTAGCCGACCGGGGCTGACACGGAGCGGGCCGGTGCCCTCCAGCACCGGCCCGCGCGCCCGCCCTCAAGGACGGAAGAGCACCTTCAGCGCGTTGTCCTCCTTCTTCTGGAACATCTCGTAGGCATGGGCGGCCTCCTCCAGGGGCACGTGGTGGCTGGCGAAGCTCTCCGCGCCGAGGACGTCGTCGGCGTCCAGCAGCGGGAGGATCTCCGGGGTCCAGTGCCGGACGTTGGCCTGGCCCATACGCAACTGGATCTGCTTGTCGAAGAGCGTGAGCATCGGCAGCGGATCGGCCATACCCCCGTAGACGCCGCTGAGCGAGATGGTTCCGCCCCGGCGGACCAGGTCGATGGCGCTCTGCAGGGCGGAGAGCCGGTCCACCCCAGCGGTCTCCATCATCTTGGCCGCGGTGTCCTTGGGCAGGAAGGAGGCCATACGCTGGGCGAACTTGGCCGACCCGTGTCCCGCGGCCTCCATCCCGACGGCGTCGATGACCGAATCGGGGCCACGACCGTCGGTGCGGTCCCGGATGTGGCCGATGACTTCGTCCATCCCTTCGGAGGGGTCGTAGACCTCCGTTCCCCAGCCGGCCACACGGTTGCGGCGCTCGGGGACCGGGTCGATACCGAACACCTGCCCTGCCCCTTGGTGCTGGGCGATCCGGCAGGCCATGTCACCGATCGGTCCCAGACCGAGGACGGCCACACTCCCGCCCCGGGGGACACCGGCGTAGGCGACCGCCTGCCATGCGGTCGGCAACACGTCCGAGAGCAGCACGTACCGGTCGTCGGGGCCCTCACGGGGTACCGGGACGGCGTTGGCCTGGGCCCGGGGCACCCTGAGGTACTCGGCCTGAGCGCCGGGAACGGAACCGTACAAGGCGCTGTAGCCGAAGAGTCTGGCCCCCGTCCCCTGTTCCTCGACCCGGGTGTTGTCGCACTGGGTCTGCAGCCCCGCCTCGCACATGTCGCACTGGTTGCACGAGATCTGGAAGGGCACGACCACCCGGTCCCCCGGTGCCAGGCCGGCGACGGCGCTGCCGGTCTCCTCCACGATCCCCATGGGTTCATGGCCCAGGATGTCGCCCTGGCGCATGAAGGGCCCCAGGACCTCGTACAGGTGCAGGTCGGATCCGCACAGCCCCGACGACGTGACACGGATGACGGCGTCGTCGGGCTGTTCGATCCCCGGGTCGGGGACGGTCTCGGTCCGTACGTCTCTGGTTCCGTTCCACACGACAGCCTTCATCGCAACCCCCGTGACGAGTGTGTCCGTCTCCTCGGGGATCGCCCTGCCCGGCCTTACCGCCGGGAACACACCCCGGAAGGGACCGCTTGTAGACCAGGAACCCCGCAGGTCAGGCCCCCGTACCCCCGCTGAACGCACGCGCGTTGGGGTGGTGCAGATCGAAAGCCGGACGCTCGGACCGGATCCGCGGAAGCGACGCGAAATTGTGCCGCGGCGGCGGGCACGAGGTCGCCCACTCCAGGGAGCAGCCGTACCCCCACGGGTCGTCGCTGCCCACCTTGGGCGCGCGCCGTGCAGTGTGCACGATGTTCCAGAAGAAGAGGAGCGTCGAGGCCCCCAGCACCAGCGAGGACACCGACGAGATCTGGTTCAGCGTGGTGAAGCCGTCGCCGGGCAGGTAGTCGGCGTACCTGCGGGGGAAGCCGGCCGCACCCAGCCAGTGCTGGACCAGGAAGGTGCCGTGGAAGCCCAGGAACAGCAACCAGAACTGGGCCTTGCCGATCTTCTCGTTGAGCATCTTCCCGGTGAACTTGGGCCACCAGAAGTAGAACCCGGCGAACATCGCGAAGACCACGGTGCCGAACACGACGTAGTGGAAGTGCGCCACCACGAAGTAGGAGTCGGTGACGTGGAAGTCGATCGGCGGGGAAGCCAGCAGCACCCCCGTCAGGCCGCCGAAGAGGAAGGTGGCCAGGAACCCGAGGGTGAACAGCATCGGTGTCTCGAAGGTGAGCTGTCCGCGCCACATGGTGCCGGCCCAGTTGAAGAACTTCACCCCGGTCGGGACCGCGATGAGGAACGAGAAGAAGGAGAAGAAGGGCAGCAGCACCGCGCCGGTGGGGAACATGTGGTGCGCCCACACGGTCATGGACAGGCCGCCGATGGCGATCGTCGCCGCCACCAGGCCCTTGTAGCCGAAGATCGGTTTGCGGCTGAAGACCGGCAGGACCTCGGTGACGATGCCGAAGAACGGCAGCGCGATGATGTAGACCTCGGGGGGTCCGAAGAACCAGAACAAGTGTTGCCACAGGATGGCGCCGCCGTGTTCTGGGTTGAAGACCTGCGTACCGATCATGCGGTCCGCGCCCAGGGCGACGAGCGCACCGGTCAGCACGGGAAAGGCCAGGAGCACGAGCACGCTGGTCAGCAGCGCGTTCCAGGTGAAGATCGACATGCGGAAAACCGTCATGCCGGGCGCGCGCATGCACACGCCGGTGGTGATGAAGTTGACGCTGCCCAGGATCGTGCCCAGACCGGAGACGAGCAGGCCCAGGACCCACAGGTCACCGCCCAGACCCGGTGAACGCACCGCGTCCGAGAGCGGGTTGTAGGCGAACCACCCGAAGCTGGCCGCGCCTCCGGGCGTGGCAAAACCGGCAATGACCATGAGCCCGCCGAAGAGGAACAGGTAGTAGCTGAACAGGTTCATCCTCGGGAACGCCACGTCGGGTGCACCGATGTGCAGCGGCATGATGACGTTCGAGAACCCGATGAAGAGCGGGGTCGCGAACAGCAACAGCATGATCGTGCCGTGCATCGTGAAGAACTGGTTGAACTGCTCGTGCGTCCACAACTGCATGCCCGGTTCGAACAGTTCCAGACGGATGAACAGCGCCAGCAGGCCTGCGAACAGGAAGAACCCGAACGAGGTGATCAGGTACATGTACCCGATCACCTTGTGGTCGGTCGACGTCAGCCAATTGACGATCATCGACCCCTCACGGGTGCTCTCCCCGGTCCTCTGCGGCGTCTCCTGGTCCAGCGCCACGGCGTCTCCTTCGAATGCTCCTCGTCGGTCGGCCCGCTCACCGGGCCGACTCGGCTCTCGTTCGCCGCGCCGTCAGCTACCGCCGCGGAAGGTCAGCCGTCCGGTCCTGTCCCTGCCGTAGCGCGCCCGCTCGCCGTCGAAGGTGCGCACGTCGAGGTGTGCACCGGGCAGCCGGCCGTTGGGTGCCACACGCACGCGCGCGCCGTCCATGGGGCCGCCGTGCAGCTGGACGCTGCGCGAGGAGCACCACACCAGGGCACAGCCCACGACGAGGGCGGTGGCGGCCGCGGCCGCCACCGCGAAGTACACGAGCCCGGTGGCGTACCAGGCGGTGAGGGACGTGGTGGCGGCGAGCATCAGAGCGCAGAGCACCAGACGTTGCCCGTGTTGCTCGCGCGCGATTGCGGGTCGCTCCATCTGAGATCCTCCCGGCGGCGGGGACGCGTCCGCGGACTCGCGCACCCCGGAACGGACGACAGAGGCCGACGCTAGAGCACTGCGGGCGGCGGGACCGAGCTCCGTGGCCAACCGGGAGGGTCGTCACCTCCCACCCCGAACCGGGTCGAACCCGCCGGAGTGGGGCCATAACAAGAACGTGTTCCAGTTCGGTGTTAGGTGCCGGATATGCGAGTCGACGAGTGCCTGAAACACGATGCGGTGGGCCTGGCCGGGCTGATCCGGGAGGGGCAGGTCGGTGCCGGCGAGGCGCTGAGCGCGGCCCTCGCCCGGTCCGAACAGGTCGATCCCCACATCAACGCGACCGTCCTGCCCATGCACGCCGAGGCGCGCCGGCTGATCGAGGAGGGGCGCCAAGGGCCGTTGGCAGGTGTGCCGCTCCTGATCAAGGACCTCTTCCAGGACTACGCGGGGTTCCCGACCTCGGCGGGCGACCGGGCCATGCGGCGCGTGCCGGCGGCCCGGCACTCGGAGGTGGTGCGGCGTTGGCTGCAGGCCGGTCTCGTGCCGTTCGCCAAGACCAACGTGCCCGAGTTCGGGGCCAAGGCCGTGACGGAACCGCGCGAGTTCGGCCCGGCCCGCAACCCGTGGAACACCGGGCACACACCGGGCGGGGCCTCGGGCGGGTCGGCGGCGAAGCAGGAAACCGGGCCTGTGAGGGCCGGGCCGTAGGGCCCGTGCACGCGTGAGCGTGTATCGCGATCCCCGTTCTTCACAGCGGGGAGGAAGCCAAGTTGACGGCCGACCTGACCGGGACCCCGGCGATGTCGGTGCCGCTGCACCGGACCTCTTCGGGACTGCCCCGGGCAGCTCATCCCTTGGGCGGGGCGGTGCTGTGCCTCTCGATCAGGCGGGTGGACAGTTCCACCCGGGTGGTTTCGGGTTCGTTGCCGTTGATGAGGTCGAACAGCATGCGCGTGGCGAACTGGGCCATGTCACGCAGCGGCTGGCGGACGGTGGTGAGCGAAGGGGTTACCTGCCGGGCCTCGGGCAGGTCGTCGAAACCCACCACCGAAACCTCTTCGGGCACGCGCAGTCCTCGTTTGTGCAGGGCGTCGTAGACACCGCTGGCCATCTGGTCCGAACCGGCGAAGATCGCCGTGGGCGGTTCGGGCAGGTCCAGGAGCTCCTCGGTCAGTTCCTCACCGGTCCCGGGCAGGAAGTCGCCGTGGCGGATGTAGCCCTCCGGGACGCCGAGCCCGGCTCCGCGCATGGCGCTGCGGTAGCCGTCCACACGGGCCCGGCTGCACATGACCTCGGGCGGTCCGGTGAGGGTGGCGACGCGCTCGTGGCCCAGCCCGAGCAGGTGTTCGGTTGCTGTCAGGCCCCCGTCCCAGTTGGCCGCGCCCACAGCGGGGATGCTGCTCGCCGGGTTGCCGACGGGGTCGACGCTCACCACTGATATGCCCAGGGCATCGAGCTGGTCCTGCTGCTGGGCGGAGAGCTCGGAGTGCGCCAGGACCACACCGTCGCAACAACGTGTGCGGACGTTCTCCAACCACTTGCGGCCCGGCCTGCTGCGTTTTCGGTCGTGGACGGCGGAGACGACGACGCCGAACCCGGCCTCGTGCGTGACCTCCTCGACCCCTGCGATGATCTCCAGCGCCCACGGACTGGTCAGGTCCGGGAAAACGAGATCGATGAGGCCCCCGGCACGGCGTTCCCCGTTGCCCCGCGGTTGGTAGCGGTGTTTCTCCAGGAGTTGTTCCACTCGGCGGCGGGTGGTCGCGGCAACGTCGAGATGGCCGTTGATGACCTTGGAGACGGTGGAGACGGAGACCCCCGCTTCACCTGCGATCTCGGTCAGGGTGGGGTGCTGCTTCGCCATGTGTCTCCTCGTCGCTGCGGGGGCGGGTCCCGCCTCCCCCTCTTCGGTAGATCCTATATCGAAAATTTTTCGGTACCCCACATCGCAACCTTCTCGCGACAACAGACCCTATTGACGTGGGAACGGCAGCGACTTAGCGTCAATCTTCCCGGTCGAAACTTTTCGGACCGTACCCCCCAGAAGATCGGTGTCAACACCATGAACCGCACCTACCGAGCTCCTGTGATCAGCAGTGCCTCCCTGGCCCTCTGCCTGACCCTGACCACCGGCTGCGGGACCTCCGGTCCCGCGGACTCGGCCTCCATGCAGGTCTGGGCCCTCGAGGACGCGGCGGTCAACGAGATCGTCGAGCAGGGGATCGACGCACACAACGAGACCCGGGAAGTTCCCGCCGAACTCGTCACCTTCGTCAACGACGCCTACAAGCAGCGCCTACAGGTAGCGCTCGGCTCACCCGAGGCCCCCGACGTGTTCTTCAACTGGGGCGGCGGCAACCTGGCCGAGTACACCGCGCAGGGCCAGGTCCACGACATGACGCAGGACCTGGACGACAACCCCGAGTTCCGGGACGCCTTCCTCCCGAGCGTGCTCGACGTGGCCCGGATCGACGGCTCCTACTACGGGGTTCCCCTGCTCGGGGTCCAGCCGGTGGTCATGTACTACAACAAGCCCGTCCTGGAGAGCGCCGGACTGGAGCCGCCCGAGACCTACGAGGATCTCCTGGCTGCGGTCGAGACCCTGAAGGAGGAGGGAACCACCCCGATCACCCTGCCCGGGGCCCAGGGCTGGACCCAATTGATGTGGTTCTCCTACTTGGTGGACCGGGTCGGCGGGCCGGAGGTGTTCCAGGCCATCACCGAGCAAGAGGAGGGTTCCTGGAACGACCCGGCCGTCCTCCAGGCCTTGGAGATGTGCCAAGAGCTGGTCGGGTCGGGGGCCTTCGGACCCAACTTCTCCTCCATCGACTACGACAATGGGAGCGCCTCCGCGCTGTTGGCCACCGGTGAGTCCGCGATGTTCCTCATGGGCAGCTGGGACCTGGCCCAGCAGATGGAGAACAACCCCGAGTTCGTCGAGAACGGCGATCTCGGCTACACCTCCTTCCCCGTCCTGGAGGAGGGCGCGGGCGAGCCCAACGCGATCGTCGGCAACCCCAGCAACTTCTTCTCCGTCAACGACACCAGCAACCACACGGACGCCGCGGTCGACTTCCTGGTCGAGACCATGGCCTCCGACGAATACGTGGACGAACTCATCGATGCCGGCCAGGTCCCTGCCGTCGAAGGCATCGAGGACGAGCTCCAGCAGAGCGACCACGCCGAGTTCGCCACGTTCACACACCAGTTGGTCTCCGAGGCACCGACCTTCACGCAGTCCTGGGACCAGGCGCTGCCTCCGGCAGAAGCCGAGGCGATGCTGACCAACCTCCAGCTCCTCTTCCTCGAAGACCTCACGCCGGAGGAGTTCGCGCAGGAGATGGAGCAGCTCCGGTGAGTTCTTCCACCACGGAACGGCCGGGTTTTGCCTGGGTCGTTCCGGCCCTGTTGTTCTTCGCACTGTTCGGCCTGGCCCCCGTGGCCATCGTGGGCTACCTGAGCTTCACCTCGTGGAGCGGACTCGGCGACCCCGAGTGGGTGGGAACAGCGAACTGGAGCGCCTTGTCCGGCGACGCACAGGTCCGGGGCGGTCTCGCCCTCACCCTGGGTCTGACCGTTCTGTGCTGGGCCACCCAGACACCGCTCGCGCTCGCCTTCGGGGTCTGGGCCGCGGGCCCCCAGAAGAGCCGTGCGGTGGTGAGCGCGGTCTTCTTCCTGCCGCTGCTGCTGTCCACGGCAGCGATCGCACTGGTCTGGCAGGCCCTGTTCGAACCGCACTTCGGCGTACCCGCCCAGCTCGACGACTGGTTCGGCCTTGCCCCGAGCAACCTTCTCGGAGACCCGACCCTGGCCCTGTACGCGATCGTGTTCGTGCTGCTCTGGCAGTTCCTGCCCTTCCACATGCTCCTGTACCAGGCCGCGGCCCGGCAGGTACCGCGTTCGCTCTACGAGGCCGCCGAGCTGGACGGGGCCTCCGGGCTCCAACGGTTCCTGCGCATCACCGTCCCCCAACTGCGCCACACCGTCATCGCTTCCTCGGTGCTGATCCTGGTGGGGTCCATGACCTACTTCGAGACGGTCCTGCTCCTAACCGCGGGCGGGCCGGGCAACGCGACCCGGATCCTTCCGCTGCACATGTACGAGCAGGGTTTCGTCTCTTTCGAGATGGGTTACGCGAGCGCGATCGCGGTGCTGCTCGTGGTCCTGGGCACGGGGCTGTCGCTGCTGGTGGTCCGGGTGACCGGTTACTCACGTATGTCCAGTCAACGGGAGGGGCTCTGACATGGCCGCCGGAATGCTCACGCGCGTATCCGCCCGGCTGCGTCCCAGGCCGGGCAAGCGGCCGGCGTACGCGTCGGGTCTCGGCGCCGCCCTGTGGCTGCTGGCCGTGGTGGTCCCGCTGTACTACCTCGTCGTCACCAGCCTGCGCGGCCCCGGCGACTACATGTCTCAGGGGCCCCTGTCGATCCCCGAGTCCCTCACCCTCGACAACTACATCAACGTCTTCGAGGTCGGTTTCCTCGGGTTCTTGACCAACAGCCTGATCGTGGGCACCGGCTCGATCGCTCTGGTCCTGCTGGTGGCGGTACCGGCGGCCTTCGCCATCGTGCGCAGCCGCAGCCGGATGGTCCGGGTCGGTTTCATGCTGTTCCTGCTGGGGCTGGCGGTGCCCGCTCAGGCCGTGATCATCCCGATCTACCTGATCATCACGCGGCTGAACCTGTACGACAGCCTGACCGCGATCATCCTGCCCACCGCCGCGTTCACTCTGCCGATCTCCGTCGTGGTACTCACCAGCTCCCTGCGGGACGTACCCGGGGAGCTGTACGAGGCGATGGCCCTGGACGGGGCCACGACCTGGCAGGTGTTCCTGCGCCTGGTCCTGCCGCTGTCGCGCCCCGGGGTGGCGACAGTGGCGATCTTCGTCGGCCTCAACGCCTGGAACAACTTCATTTTCCCGCTGGTACTGACCCAGAGCGAATCCACCCGGGTCCTGCCGTTGGGCCTGTGGTCCTTCCAGACCCAGTACGGCACCGACGTTCCCGGGCTGATGGCCGCAGTCGTGCTGTCGGCCGTCCCGATCCTGGCCCTGTACCTGTTCGGCCGCAGACAGTTGCTGAGCGGGTTGGCCGCCGGTTTCGGCAAATAGCCCCGACCGTCCCTCGACCCGACAGCACCTGCCTCGTCCCTGCCCGTTCCCTCGCCTCGACGAAAGGCCCTGATGAGGACCTCCCCCCTGGCCGGCGCCCGCGCCGGGACCATCACCAACCCGATCCTGCCCGGGTTCCACCCCGACCCGTCGATCCTGCGGGTCGGTGAGGACTACTACACAGCGACCTCGACCTTCGAGTGGAGCCCGGGTGTGCTGCTGCACCACTCACGGGACCTGGTCCACTGGCGCCCCCTGGGAGGGGTTCTGGACCGAAGCCGCCTCCTGGACCTGACCGGGCACCGCGACGGAGCGGGGGTATGGGCACCCGACCTGTCGTACGCACGCGGGCTCTTCCACCTGATCTTCACCAACGTGGAGAACTACGCCGAGGGTTTCTGGGACACCCCGAACTACGTGAGCACCGCACCCACGATCCACGGACCGTGGAGCGACCCGGCAGCGATCCACTCCATGGGTTTCGACCCGTCCCTGTTCCACGACGGGGACGGCCGGAGCTGGGTCCTCAGCACCCTGAGCGACTGGCGGCCCGACCGGCACGCGTTCGCGGGGATCGTGCTGCAGGAACTGGACACCGAGGAGATGCGGCTCCTGGGCGAGCCGAGAGTGATCTTCGAAGGCACCTCGGCGGCCGTGACCGAGGCACCGCACCTGTACCGCGAGAACGGCTGGTGCTATCTGGTCACCGCCGAGGGCGGAACACAGTGGGACCACCAAGTGACGGTGGCGCGCTCCCGCCGGATCACCGGACCCTACGAGGTGGACCCCGCCGGGCCGATGCTCTCCTCCCGCGAAGACCCTTCCCTCCCCTTGCAGAAGGCAGGGCACGGGAGCCTGGTCGCCACCCCGGACGGCGAGTGGTACCTGGCCCATCTGGCCTCGCGTCCGCTCACCGAACGCGGACGGTGCGTGCGCGGCCGCGAGACCGCCCTGCAGCGAGTGGAATGGACAGACGGATGGCCGCGTGTGGAGGGCGGGGTCCCGCATGTGGTGGTACCAGGACCGGACCTGGAACCCCACCCCTGGCCCGCAGCTGCTGCCGAGGACGGCTTCGACTCCCCGACCCTGGGCCCGGAGTGGAGTACGCTTCGGCGCCACCCGGACGAGGGGTGGGTGTCGCTGACCGAGCGCCCCGGCCACCTGCGCGTGCACGGAGGCCAGTCCCCCTCCGGGACCCGACGCCCGAGCCTGGTGGCCCGTCGTGTGCAGCACGAGCGGTGCGTCATGGAGACGGCCATGGAATTCTCCACCGGCACCTTCCAGCGCATGGCCGGTCTGACGGCGTACTACAACATGCGGCAGTGGCACTACTTGAGGGTGGGTTTCGACGAGCGGGACGGACTGTTCGCCGGGGTGCTCAGCTCCGATCGCGGCCGCGTGCGCGAGGTGGGTGAGCGGGTCGACGTCAGTGGTTGGGAGCGCTTTCACCTGCGTGCACAGATCGACCGCGCGGAGCTGAGGTTCATGCTCTCCCGGGACGGCCGCGAGTGGGCCGAGGTGGGCGGGGTGCTGGACGCGAGCATCCTCTCCGACGACTACGCGCACGAGAGGTCCGCCGACGGCCGGCGCATCGCTCTGTCGGGCTTCACCGGGGCGTTCCTGGGGCTGTGGGTGCACGATCTGACCGGTACCGGATGCCACGCCGACTTCGACCATGCCATCTACCACGAGGGCACAGCCGCCCCTTCCTGTCCCGGTCAGCCGCAATGCCGGTGAGTCAGGGCTGAGCGGGTGGCTGACCCGTCCGCCGCGGGGGCGACACACGCCTTCCGCAGCGGACCGGTCAGCCGCATGACCACAGGCCCTCGTGCCTGGCCTGCGCCGTCACGATGCAACTCCGACCGTGGAATGCGCAGATGGCCCTCCGGTTCTGCGGTGTCAAGGCCACGCAACTCTTCTCCTTGCCCTCCTCCTCAGCGAAGCGCGGCTGAGACCGCGCCCCTGAACGACCGCGGTTCGTGGCCGGTGACTTCCGCGACGACGGAGGTGGTCCTGTCCTCCGCCCCGGCCGCAACCGCGGCGTCCAGATCTGCGAGGAGGCGGGCGAACGCGGGCGGCATTCCGGACTCGGTCCACCGTCCGGCCAGTTCGGTGGTGCTCACGGAGCGGTGCCGCACCGGCCTCCCAGTGACTTCGCCGAGGATCGCGGCGACCTCGTCGTAGCTCAGTGCTTCCGGGCCGGTGATGATGTGGTCGGTGTTGTGCGGCACGGGGTCGATGAGAGCCGCGACTGCCACATCCGCGATGTCGTCGGCGGCGACGAAGGCGACACGGCCCGTCCCTGTAGCGCTGACGATCTCCCCGAACTCCCGGGCGGTCCGGGCGTGGAGGTGGTCGCCGGTGAAGTTGTCCATGAACCACGACGGCCGTAGGACCGCCCACCCGTCGAAGAGGCCGACCAGTTGGTCGTGGACGAGACCGAGGCCGGGGGTTCCCGGTTCGACGGCCGAAGCGCTGAGCAGGACGGCACGGCCGACGCCTTCCCGGGCGGCGCGTTCGAGGAACGGCGTCATGAGGGGCTCCGGGTCGGCTTCGCCGATCGGAGCGACCAGGTACACGGCGTCCACGCCGGCCAAGGCCTCACGGTGGGTCGCGGGATCGTGCCAGTCGAAGCGCACGCGGTCGCCGCTGCCGGTCCTGCTGGCGACCCGGGCCCGGTGGCCCTGTTCGCCCAACTTTCGGGCGACCCGGCTGCCCGTGGTGCCGGTGCCGCCGATGACGAGGGTGTTCACGACTTGCCACCTCCATCTGTCACCTGGAAGAACACCAGGGGACTCCAGTAGTCGCGGAAGTGCGCGATGCGCCCGTCCCGGATCGTCACGACAGAAATGTAGCGCGCTTGGTACGGCTCACCGGAAGCGACGACCACGCCTTCGGCGGAGAACTCCGCGATGATGACTCGCGGGTCGTGCGTCTGGTGCACGGTGCTGTCCTTGATCCGGCGGAGGTCGAGCCAGTCCGGGTAGCCGATCAGGTATTCGTGCACGGCCGCGTGCCCTTCCAAGCGGTCGGGACGCCCGGGCGGTGCGAACGGGAACTCCATGACCGCATCGTCGGTGAACAGGCCGATGAAGCCGTCCATATCTTTGTCGAGGAGGAGATCCAAGCCTTGGTGGAAGACCTCGACGGGATCGCTTGGCATGCGTGTGCCCTTCACAGTTGGGTGCCCACTCCTACTATCGTTCGGACCGACAGTCCGGTTAATTTACCGGACCGACAGTCCGTTTATCAAGGGGGTGGTCCCGTGCGTGCAGACGCCGCGCGCAACCGGGAGGCCGTACTGCGTGCTGCAGGACAGCTCTTCGACGCCGCGGACGATCCGGAGCAGGTGTCGATGGATGACATCGCCGCCGCGGCCGGCGTCGGAAAGGGAACCCTGTTCCGGCGCTTCGGCGACCGCGCCGGCCTGGTCCGGGATCTGTACGAGGAGCGGGCGCAACGGTTGCACGCGTTTTTGGAGGATGATCGCGACCGCCCCGCCGCGGGCACCGTCGCCCGCCTGATGGGCGCACTACTCCGGTTCAAGGTCGAGAACCGAACACTGGCCCGCGCGCTGGAGAACATGGGCGGTGCCAGCCCCTACACCAACTCGAGTTACGACCGCCTGCACTCCCGGCTCGAAGACCTGGTGGTCGAGGCACGCGGCCCGGAGGCCGCCGGCTTTCTCGCCCACGCTCTACTCGCGGCGACCCGCAGCGATCTTGTCGAGCATCTTGGTGACTGGCCCGAGGAGCGCTTGCAGGAAGGACTGTCGGCGTTGGTCCGTTCGGTCCTGGGGCCCGAATCCTCGTGAGGCCCAGACGCCACTCGACGGCGTGATGACCACGGCCGCCTGCACGCCACGGCCCGCGCTCTCCCGGGGCGTCTGTCCGAGCATCCTGCCGGTACGAGAGCAAGGTGAGGCATCCCGTCCCGGCGAACTCGCTTCCGTGAGTCCCTCGTGTCGTGCCCGGTCGAGTTCCTTCTCAGCCTCGGCCACGCCCCGCTCGGCCGGCCCGGTGCACGGGCCGGCGGACCCGTACGGTTCAGGGCACGTGGTGGCCGGCGGCCTGGACGAGGCCGTACCACTCGCTACGGGTGAGCGGGAGGTCCGAGCCCGCGGCGGCCTCGCTCACCCGCTGCGCTCTGGTGGTACCGAGCACGACCTGCATGGCCGCCGGGTGTCGGGTGATCCACGCCGTTGCGATGGCGGTGGGGGTGGCGCCGTACTCGGCCGCGAGGCGGTCGAGTTCGCTGTTGAGCTCGGGGTAGTCGTCGGAACCGAGGAACACGCCGTCCCGGGAACCTTTCTGGAACGGCGACCAGGCCTGCACCGTGACGTTGTTGAGGCGGCAGTAGTCGATGATGCCGCCCCCATCGATGGTGGCGGCTCCGGGCTCGGTGCTCATGTTCGAGGCCAGCCCCTGCGTGATGATCGGGGCGTGGGCGATGGACAGCTGCAGCTGATTCGCCACGATCGGTTGGCGGACGGCGCTCTTGAGCAACTCGATCTGTCGTGGCGTGTGGTTGGAGACGCCGAAGGCACGCACCTTGCCGGCGCTCTCGAGGTCATCGAAGGCACGGGCGACTTCCGCCGGTTCGACCAGCGCGTCCGGGCGGTGGATGAGCAGGACGTCGATGTAGTCGGTGTCCAGGGCCCGCAGCGATCTTTCGGCCGAGGCGACGATGTGGTCGTAGGAGGAGTCGTAGTGCCAGTCCTCGGACACGATGCCGGTCTTGGTCTGGAGCGTGATCTGCTCGCGTTCGGCGGTGCTGAGGCCCAGGGCCGAACTGAACCTGCTCTCGCACAGGTGCGGCCCGCCACCCGGGTGGTTGAACCCGTAGAGATCGGCGTGGTCGAAGAAGTCGATGCCGGCGTCGCGGGCGGCGGTGTAGAGGGCGCGGATGTCCTCGTCGGTCTTGTCGGCGATGCGCATCATGCCGGCGACGACGTTGGGAACGCGGCTGCCGGTCGGGCCGAAGGGTACGGAGTGCATGTCTCTCCTGTCGTGGAGCGTGGGAGTGGCCGGTGCGAAGCACGGTCGGCGGGGACGCTCACCCGTCCCACCGAAGCGGATCCGTACCCGTGGGAGTCCCCCCTGAGACCCTTCGAGCGCCGGGGCGGTCGGGGCTTCGGGTGTTGAGGACGGCGGGGTGCCGATCTCCCCCGGGCCGGCGGGTGCGGTGGTGCATTCAGGGAGCCCGGCCACGAGTGCGGTACTCGCGGCCAGGGCCGAGATCTATCGAGGGGCGCGAACATGATGCCCGCATTGTCGTGGGCCGTGTCGAGTCTGTCGAAGATCTCCACGGTGCGGGCGACGGAATCGGCCACCTGTTGCTCGCCGGACACGTCGCGCTGCAGGGCGAAAGCACGGCGCCCGGCCTCGGCGAAGGCCCGTGCGGTCCCCCGCACCCGTTCCCGTTACCCGCGCCGGTGACGAAGAACTTGCTGCCGGAGTACGAGCGCGTCTTCCGTGTACCGGTCGGTCCGCCCTCGCGCATCGGCGGTTCCTCCCCGGTGCATGCTGCTGAGGTAGATCAGTCGGGCCGGACGACGTCCTCGCCTTCTTCCCGGCGCACCCCCTCGTTCGTGGCTGTCAGGCTTCCCAGCAGGGCGAAGGCGTCCGCCGAAGGGCTGCCGGGTTCGACGGTGTAGGTGACGATCCACAGCCGCTCCTCACCGGCGGGCTCGAACACGTCGAAGTCCACCTCGACCAGGCCCACATCGGGATGGCGGAAGGACTTGGTGCCGGTGCGGTGGTTGTGCACGTTGTGGCGGGCCCAGTCCTGGGCGAAGACGGAGCTGTGCGCCGACAGCTCCCCGATCAGCGCGGTGAGCTGCTCGTCCAAGGGGTTGCGTCCGGCTTCCAGGCGCATCATCGCCGAGATGGTGCGCCGGGCCAGGGGCCAGTCGACGTAGTAGTCCTGGGCGCGCGGATCCAGGAAGACGAACCGCGCCGTGTTGGGTGTGCGGCCGGTGTCGAAGTGCGGTGCGTACAGGGCCCGGCCCAGCCGGTTGGCGGCCACCAGGTCCTGGCGCGCGTTGTGGGCGATCGCCGGGGTCCCCATCGAGTCCAGGACCCGCTGCACCGAGGTACGCACCCCGCCGGGCGAGGGCCTCCGGGCCGGGGCGCGTGTGCCGGACGGAGCCCGGGCCAGGTCGAACAGGTGGGTGCGCTCGGCCCCGTCCAGTCTCAGGGCGCGGGCGATCGACTCCAGGACGCTGTCGGAGGCCCCGGCGATGTGGCCGCGTTCCAGGCGGGTGTAGTAGTCGATGCTGACCCCTGCCAGTACCGCCGCCTCTTCGCGGCGCAGCCCGGGCACCCTGCGGTCGTCGCCGTAGGCAGGGATACCGGCCTGCTCCGGGGTGAGGCGGGCCCGCCTGCTGATGAGGAACTCGCGCACGGTTCTTCTGTCCATGCTCCCAGGTTAGGCAGAGGTTCCACACGGCGGCAGGCCCTACCGGAACCCCTCGGAGAGACCAGGCAGGGCCTGTGCTGTGTCGGGAGCCCAGAGCCTCTGGCCGCCGTCGACGACCAGGACGTGGCCGGTGGGAGACCTCCGGGAGCTCCCAGGATCTCCCAACCGCTTTGAAGGGCTCTCAACGGAATCCTTCGACTCGGCCGGTGGTGTCGTTCGTGCGGACGGCCCCGAGGAGCACATCCGTCCCTTCCGTCCCGGGTTAACCACCCCGACCACGGGAAATGGTGTGACCACCATCACTCCCCCATGCCCGCGGGGCAGAAAGGCGGCAAGGAACCATGACCGGCAACAGAGGCGTCGTCTACCAAGGTCCGGGCGAGGTCGAGGTCCAGGACATCGCTTATCCGGAGTTCGAACTCAAGGACGGCCCCGGGGTGAACCCGGCCAACGTGGGGCGCAAGGTCCCCCACGGGGCGATCGTCGAGGTCGTGGCCACCAACATCTGCGGCAGCGACCAGCACATGGTCCGAGGCCGCACCACCGCGCCGCAGGGGTTGGTCCTGGGGCACGAGATCACCGGCAAGGTCGTCGAGGCCGGCCCGGGTGTGGAGTTCGTCCGGGAGGGCGACCTGGTCTCGGTGCCCTTCAACATCTCCTGCGGGCGCTGCCGCAACTGCAAGGCGCGCCGCACCGAGATCTGCCTCAACGTCAACCCCGACCAGCCGGGTTCGGCCTACGGGTACGTGGACATGGGCGGCTGGGTGGGCGGCCAGGCCCAGTACGTCCTGGTGCCCTACGCGGACTGGAACCTGCTGGTCTTTCCCGACCGTGACCAGGCCATGGACAAGATCATGGACCTGACCATGCTCTCCGACATCTTCCCGACGGGTTACCACGGGTGTGTGACCGCCGGGGTGGGTGTGGGTTCGACCGTCTACGTCGCCGGGGCCGGACCGGTGGGGTTGGCCGCGGCGGCCGCCGCCCAGCTGCTGGGGGCAGCGGTGGTCGTCGTCGGCGACCTCAACGAGCAACGCCTGGCCCAGGCGCGCGGGTTCGGCTGCGAGACCATCGACATCTCGAAGGGGGATCCGGCCGACCTCATCGAAGAGGTGCTGGGCACACGGGTGGTGGACAGCGCGGTCGACGCGGTCGGCTTCGAGGCGCACGGAACGGGCTCCGATTCGGGCAGCGAGGCGCCGGCGAGTGTGCTCAACACCGCCATGGACGTGACCCGGGCCGGCGGCTCGGTCGGGATCCCGGGCCTGTACGTGACGGGCGACCCGGGCGCCTCCGACGAGGCCGCCAAGAAGGGCTCGCTCTCGATCCGTTTCGGTCTGGGATGGTCGAAGTCGCACGCCTTCTTCACGGGCCAGTGTCCGACGATGAAGTACCACCGTGAGCTGATGATGGCGATCCTGCACGAGAAGGTGAACATCGCCGACGCCGTGAACGCGATCGCGCTCCCGTTGGAGGAGGCCGCCCGCGGATACCAGGAGTTCGACCAGGGCGCGGCCAAGAAGTACGTGCTCGACCCCAACGGTTACCTGGGTACCGGCTGAGACCGAGGAACCACCGGCCGCCGACAGGCCCGTCCGGGCGTACCGGCCGGGCCTTCGTCCTGCATGAGGTCCCGGCCGCTCGGAGGGTCAAAACCCCGCCAGTACCTCTCGAAACCGGTTTAACGAGCAAAAACACGGCCAGCCCGATAGTGGAATGTTCTTGTATCGACCGCGACGGGGGCTTCTCATGTCCGAGAAAACCGACCGCACGCCCGTGAGTGTGTTCGCCTCACCCGGGCGTTACGTTCAGGGCCGGGGCGCGCTGGGCCGTCTGGGGGCCCTGATCAGCGGGTTGGGATCCCGCCGTCCCCTGGTACTGACCGACGACGTGGTCCGCGGCCTGACCGAAGAGGTGATCACGGAGTCCTTCGAAGAGGCCGGTCTCCCGTTGGTCTTCGAACGGTTCGGCGGTGTGCCGACCTCCGCCGAGGCCGAGCGTGTCGCCAGAGTGATCGACGAGGGCGGGCACGACGTCGTCATCGGCCTGGGCGGCGGCACGGCCATCGACACCGCCAAGGCCTCCGGGGACAACTCGGGGGTGCCGTGGGTGAGCGCGGCGACGGTGGCCTCCACCGACGCCCCCACCTCCGCCCTTTCGGTGATCTACACCGAGTCCGGTTCCTTCGAGGCCTACCGGTTCTACGACCGGAACCCGGCACTGGTGGTCGTGGACACCCAGTATGTGGCCGAGGCACCGGTCCGGTTCCTGTCCGCGGGTGTGGGCGACGCCTTCGCCACCTGGATCGAGGCGCGGGCCGTGCGCCGGGCCCACAGCCAGAACATGGTCGAGGGACTTCCCACCCACGCGGGCAGCACCCTGGCCGAACTGTGCTGGGACCTGCTGTGGCGCTCGGCGCTCCCGGCTCTGGAGGCCGTGGAGAAGAACCTGGTCACCCCGGACGTGGAGGCCGTCGTGGAGGCCACCACCCTGCTGTCCGGCCTCGGGTTCGAGTCCGGCGGCCTGGCCGCCGCACATGCGATCCACGACGGGCTCACGGCGGTGGACCGGACCCATCACCTCACCCACGGGGAGAAGGTCAACATCGGTTCGCTCACCCAGCTGGTCCTGGAAGGAGCTCCGGCCTCCGAGATCGATCCCTTCGCGGAGTTCACCGCACGTGCGGGCCTGCCCACCACCCTGACCGAGGCCGGGCTGGGCGATGCCGACGACGCGGTCCTGGACGAGGTCGTGCGCGCGGCCATGGCCCCGTCCGAGACCATCCACAAACTCGCCTTCGAACCCTCGCACCGGGACGTGCGCGACGCCCTGCATGCCGTGGAGGGGATCGGCCGCCGCGCGCGGACGCGGGTCGGCCTCGGCGAACCGACCCCGGAGGACTACACGTGAGGAGTTTCGTCCTGTCGTCAGCACGTTCGCCCGATACGGATCCCTGACCGGTTGGGGCAGCCCGGGGAAGAGGAGTAACGTACCCCTTCCCCGGCTTCATCGACACGACCGCCTCGTGAGAAGGGCACGTGAACGGTTCACGTTAGATATTCGTCAGCACGTTCCAGGAAGGAGAGGGCGTTTCCCCGTCTGAAGGCGGGGACTGCACGCCCGAACATCGGATGAGCACGACCTGGCAAACCCGATCCCCGGGGGTCCTGCGAATGCCCTCGGGACGCCTGTTCCGGGGACGGAGCCTGGCACGGCCGCTCCCTGCGGGGCCGCGCCCGGACTTCGCCCTGTACCTGCTGGGAGATGAACCGCCCGCCGTCACCTGGACGAACCGCTGGCTGCACTGGCCCGACTACGGGCTGCCCACGGACCGCGACGCCACTGCCGGGGCCTTCCGGGAGGCCTGGGAGCGCGCCGAGGCCGAGCGGGTGGAGATCGCCTGCGCAGGGGGCCACGGCCGTACCGGCACGTCCTTGGCCTGCCTGGCCGTTCTGGACGGGGTTCCGGCCGAGGAGGCGGTGTCCTACGTCCGCCACAACTACGACCCCAACGCCGTCGAGACGCCCTGGCAGCAGCGTTACGTGAGGCGTTTCGCCGAGCGGGCGCACAGCTGAACGGGGTGCGGGCCCCGACCCGGCGGGACCCGCACCCCGTTCAGCCCTCGAGGGCGCGAGCGGGACCCAGATGTAGGAGGGCTGGACGTTGGTGAGGCCTGTCGGGACTCGTGAGGCTGGTGGCCGGCCGCCTGCTCCGCTGTGTGGTCGGTGGTAGTTGTAGCGGATGCTCCAGAACGCGATCGCTGCTGAGCGGGCGTCCTCGCAGGAGAAGTCGCGGGCGTGGAGCAGCTCCTCAGCCAGAATGCGCTGATAGCGCTCCACCTTCCCGTTGTGCCGCGGCGTGTACGGCTTGGTTTCCGTAGAGGCGACGTCGTCCCTCGATGGCTCGAGACGCGTTGGCGTGGAGCACAGCGTTTCCTGTCGGCTACACGAGCTCGGTGGGCTCAGACGGTCGTGTTGCCTGAGCCCACCGGCTGAGAGGCATGGTGTCGGGCACTACCGGAGCGGGATGTCGGCGCCGTACTCATCGCTGGGCCGGGGACCGTGGATGCGCCGATCAGCTTCAGTGATGGCAACGTCGTTGATGCTCGCTTCGCGGCGCCGCATGAGGCCGTGCTCGTCGAACTCCCACAGTTCGTTGCCGTAACTGCGCCACCATTGGCCTTCTGCGTCGCGGCACTCGTACTGGAAGCGGACGGCGATCCGATTCTCGCGGAAACCCCAGAGGCTCTTACGCAGTGCGTAGTCCAGTTCACGCTCCCACTTCCGTGTCAAGAACGCGACGATCTCCTCGCGGCCGCGGACGAACGTGCCCCGATTCCGCCACGTCGAGTCAGGCGTGTAAGCCAGTGCCACCCGGTGCGGGTCGCGGGTGTTCCATGCATCCTCAGCCGCCTGGACCTTCTGCAGGGCCGTCTCCTGTGTGAACGGCGGGTACGGCGGACGGTCTTCGGACATTGCATCCTCCCAACGGCGAGAACGTGCGTTCTCTACCGATGCAGCCTACGATAGGGAACGTACGTTCTCAACCCCGAGGAGTCCGAATGCCGGCCCCGATCACCGAGGAACAGAGCCGACTGGACCGCGACGCCCTGCTCGATGCAGCAGAGAGACTCTTCTACGAGCACGGCATCCAGGCTGTCGGCATGGATGAGGTCCGGGCAGCATCCGGTCTACCGCTGAAGCGGATCTACCGGCTCTTCGCGGCGAAGGAGGACCTCGTGGTGGCGATGCTCAAACGTCGCGATCAGCGATGGAGAGCAAACCTGACCGCCTATGTGGAGGCGGTCGTAGATCCCCGTGAGCGCGCACTCGCTATCTTCGACTGGCTCGCCGAGTGGTTCGCAGAACCCGGCTTCCGCGGTTGCGCATGGATCAATGCCCACGGCGAACTCGGACCCTCATCCGAGGCGGTGCTGGCCGAAGTCCGGTCACACAAACAGGCATTGCACGACCAGATCGCGGAGTGGGTCCACCCCACCGGGCTGGCGGCAGTTGAACCGGTTTTCCTGCTCGCCGAAGGAGCCATCGTGACGGCCGGCATCAGTGGCGACCCTGCCCCAGCCCGTCATGCGCGCGCAGCCGCCGCGACGCTGCTCGGAACACCTTGATCACGGCCACGCCGTCAACAACCTCTCTGCCCGCAACACCGCAGGAAGGGTTCGCGGAAAGGCCGGGACCTCACGCGCACGTTGCCGTGGGCCACCGCGTCAACACGCAGCGGAATCCGTCACCGAGCCGTGACCAACCTGGGCCTCTCGGCGGTAGGAGCGTTCCCGGTGCCGGGCGGGAGAGCGGTCCCGACAGGGTGTCCGCGGGTTTGGCCGGGGTGCGCTCGGCAGGGCAGGATCGAAGGCATGGACGTCCTGAGTAGCCGAGTGTTGATCCGTCCCACCGACCCCGAGCGCAGCCGCACCTTCTACCGCGAGGTGCTCGGCCTGGCCCTACATCGCGAGTTCGGCGACCCCGAGTCCCCCGGGACCGTGTTCTTCCTGGGTAACGGGCTCGTGGAGATCTCGGGGAGCGCGGAGGCGACCCCGCCCTCCGGCATGGTGCTGTGGATGCAGGTGCGCGACGTGCACGCCGAGTACCAGCGCCTGGTCGAGCGGGGCGCCGAGGGTCTGCGCGAGCCCCGGAAGGAGTTCTGGGGCCTGGTCGAGGGCTGGATCGCCGACCCCGACGGGATCCGCATCGTCCTCGTGCAGATCCCCGAGGACCATCCCCTGCGGCGCGACCAGCGCAAGCTCTGACCCCGGGCCGCATCGGCCCGGGGCCGCTACGGCCTCAGGCTCCGCCCGTGCGCAGGTCGGGGAACTCCTCCTCGCGCCACTCCCCCTCGGTATCGGCGCCCTCCTGCTCGCGTGAGCGCAGTTCGACGCGGCGGATCTTGCCCGAGACGGTCTTGGGCAGGGCCGCGAACTCCAGGCGCCGCACCCGCTGCCACGGCGCCAGGTTCTGCCGGGCGTGGGCGAAGACCGCACGCGCGGTCTCGCGGGTGGGTTCGTGCCCCGGGGCCAGGAGGAGGTAGGCCTTGGGCACGCTCAGACGCACCGGGTCGGGCGCGGGCACGACCGCGGCCTCGGCGACGGCGGGGTGTTCGATGAGCACGCTCTCCACCTCGAACGGGCTGACCTTGTAGTCACTCGATTTGAAGACGTCGTCGGTGCGGCCCACGTATGTGATCTGCCCGTCGGTGTCGATGGTGGCCACGTCACCGGTGTGGTAGTAACCGCCTTCCTTGGCCTCGGCGTCGCGCTCGGGGTCGCCCTGGTAGCCCCTCATGAGGGTCAGTGGTGCCTGGGACAGGTCGAGGCAGATCTCGCCCTCCGCGCCCTCGGTTCCGGGCTCCACGGGCCCTCCGGTGGCCGGGTCGACCAGCACGACGGGAACACCGGGCAGGGGGCGGCCCATGGATCCGGGGCGCACGGTCTGGCCGGGGGTGTTGGCGACGGTCGCGGTCATCTCGGTCTGGCCGTAACCGTCGCGGATCGTCAGGCCCCAATGGTGTTCGATCTGCGCGATGACTTCGGGGTTGAGGGGCTCGCCGGCGCCGATGGCCTCGCGCAGGGCCCCGGGGCCACCGGACAGGTCGGCGTTGAGGAGCATGCGCCAGACCGTGGGCGGGGCGCAGAAGGTGGTCACCTCTTCCGAGGCCATGCGCCGGAGCAGGGCCTGGGCGTCGAAGCGCTCGTAGTTGTACAGGAACACGGTCGCCTCGGCCAACCAGGGTGCGAAGAAATTGGACCAGGCGTGCTTGGCCCAACCGGGCGAGGACACGTTGAGGTGCACATCGCCGGGCCGCAGGCCGAGCCAGTACAGGGTGCTCAGGTGGCCCACGGGATAGGAGATGTGGGTGTGTTCGACCAGTTTGGGGCGGTTGGTGGTGCCCGAGGTGAAGTAGAGCAGCAAACGGTCCGTGGAAGCGTTCCCGGGATGGTCGGGTCGCACCTCCCCCAGCTCTTGGGCGTCGGTGGGGTCGAGCCATCCGGGCGCGCCGCCGACGGCCACGCGGGTGAGATCCGTGCCCGCGTCGGCGAACTTGGCGGTGTCGCCGGCATCGCAGACCACGTGGCGGGCGCCGCTGCGTTCGATGCGGTCGACGAGTCCGGCGTGGTCCACGGCGGAGGTGGTGGGCACCAGAACGGCACCGAGTTTGATCGCCGCGAGCATGGTGTCCCACAGCTCGACCTGGTTGCCGAGCATGGCCAGGAGCGCGTCGCCGCGCCGCACCCCCTGGCGGGACAGCCAGACGGCGAGGCGGTCGGAACGGCGGGCCATCTCGTCGAAGGTGTGGCAGGTGCGGCTGCCGTCCGGTTCCACGATGACCAGGGCCGGCCGGTCGTTGCCGCGGGCCATGGGGTCGAACCAGTCGTGCGCCCAGTTGAATCGGCTCCCCACGTCGGGCCATGTGAAGCGTTCCAGGGCGGCGGCGTGGTCGGTGCGCAGGTCGAGCAGCTGATCGCGGGCTGCACGCAGGGCGTCGGTGGCAGAGCTCAATCCGGTCTCCGTTCGCTGTGCGGGTCGTGGACCGACACGTTATGGCCCGCATCATCCCGAATGCATCTCCTCGGGCTCAGGGTGCCAGGGCCAGATGCGTACCGAGTGTGAGCATCACCGCGGCCACGAGCAGGTCCAGCACACGCCAGGCGCCGGGGCGGGCGAACAGGGGACGCAGCAGGCGGGCGGCACCACCCAGGGCGGCGAACCACAGGAAACTCCCGGTGATGGCGCCGATCGCCCACCACCAGCGCAGGTCGCCGTCCTGCTGGTTGGCCAGGGACCCCAGCAGGACCACGGTATCCAGGTACACGTGCGGGTTGAGCCAGGTCAGGACCAGAGCGGTGGCCACGGCGCCGCCGCGTCCGGGGCCGGCGGGCGCGTCGGCGGCCACCAGGGCACCGGGGCGCAGGACCCGGCGCAGGGCCATCAGGCCGTAGGCGAGCAGGAACACCGCGCCCAGCAGGCGGATCGCCTCGATGAGGGAGGGCAGCGCCTGGACGAGGGCGCCCACTCCCAACACGCCGGCGCTGATGAGGACGGCGTCGGAGAGGGCGCACACGGCCACGAGGGGCAGGACGGTGCCGGGCCGGGCCTGGACGCCCACGCGCAGCACGTGGGCGTTCTGGGCACCGATGGCCACGATGAGGGCGAGCCCGGTGCCCATGCCGGTGAACAGGGAGATCAGCGGGGTCATGCCGGAACGCTAGGACGCTTCGGTCCCGCCTGTACAGTGGGATTCATCTTTTTCAGGTCTGTGAAGGGGAGCTTCACGTGCCGTTCCAGTTCGACCATCTGCGCACTTTGACCGCCCTGGTGGAGGAGGGTTCCTTCGAGGGTGCGGCCCACCGGCTGCGGGTGAGTACCTCTGCGGTCTCCCAACGGGTGCGGGCGATGGAGCAGGCAGCGGGAACGGTGCTGGTGCGGCGCACCGCTCCGGTGGGCACGACCCCGGCCGGCGACGTGGTGCTGCGGCACGCGCGGCAGGTGGTGATGCTGGACGAGGACACCACCCGGGCGCTGCGGGCCGTGGGGCGCGAGCACGGCCGGGTGACGGTTCCGCTGGCGGTCAACGCCGACAGTCTGGCCACGTGGTTCACCGAGGCTCTGGCCGCCGTCCCCGAGGATCTGGGGGCGGTCTTCGAGATCCACCGGGAGGATGAGCAGCACACCACGGAGTTGTTGCGTTCGGGCACGGTGATGGGGGCGGTCACCTCCCGCCCGGAGACGGTGCAGGGGTGTTCGGTGCACCCGTTGGGAGCGTTGCACTACCGGGCGGTGTGCAGCCCGGGTTGCGCTCGGCGCCATCTGCGGGGCCAGGACGCGGCCGCGTTGGCGCGGGCCCCGGTGGTCAACTACGACCGCAGCGACGAGCTCCAGGACCGTTTCGTGCGCGGGTTCGCAGGACGCGAGCCGGAGGGGCCGCGCCATTACGTGCCGGCCACGGAGGACTTCGCGCGGGTGGTCGTGCTCGGCCTGGGCTGGGGCGTGGTGCCCGAGCACCAGTGCGCCGGACTCGTGGCGGCGGGGCGTCTGGTGGAGCTGGCGCCCGAGCACCCGGTCCGGGTGCGGTTGCACTGGCAGCGGTGGAACGTCTCCTCCCCGGCCCTGGACGCGGTCTCCGGCGCGGTCCGTGCTGCGGCCGCCGAGCATCTGCACGCGCCGGGGTGAGTAGGCCCTCACGTGGCCCCGACCGGGTGCTCTGCCGTCGGTGCCCTAACCTGGTTCCGGGTCCCGGACGGTGCGCCGTGGCCCCGTCGTGTGCGGCCTACCGGAGAGCCCGAGGAAGAACGTGAACATCAAACCCCGTACGACAGCCCTGATCTTTCGCGTGGTGGCGGCGTTCGAAGCCTTCACCTGGGTCGGGCTCCTGATCGGCATGGGCGTGAAGTACCTGGGCAGCGGCAACGAGATCGGGGTGCAGATCTTCGGTCCGCTGCACGGGGGTGCTTTTGTCGCCTACGGGCTCGTGGCGCTGGCCGCGGCGCTGCGGTTCCGGTGGGGCCTGTGGGCGACCCTGGCGACCCTGGCGGCTTCGGTTCCACCGTTGACGACCCTGCTGGCCGACTGGTGGCTGCACCGGACGGGGCGCCTGGTTCCGGTGGCGCGCACCGAGAACGAGGCAGAACCCGTGGCGTGAACGTTTCCGGATCTCATTTAGGAACACTGAACCAAAAGGTTCTGTGTTCCTTTTTTTGCTCGACCATCAGATACCGGACCGCAGCAATGTGCATCAACACGAAAAGAGGGGCGGACGATTGTAGAAGAACACAATCTCCCCCTCTTCACCTAGCATGGAATGCGACTCCACCCCCAGAGGGGCACCGGGTTTACATTGTGGCCGGATTCGGCCCCGCATTCTTCCCTGCCCCCCTTTGCCAAACCCGAAGGGGCATGTTCCTTTACTACAGGCACACCAACGCCTGCAGAAGGAAACTTCCATGCCCCACTCCCCCGGCCCCGACCGCAGAACCGTGTTCCGCGGTGCCGCGCTGACCTCCGGCGCGGCCGTGCTCGGCGGCGCCCTCACCGTCTCGCCCGCGCACGCCGAGCCGATCCGGATCGCCGAACCAGCGCTGTACACACGCGGCGACTGGAACGCCCGCCCGCCTTCCGGCCCGGTCCAGATCCTGGCCGAGCCCCCGACCCGGATCGTGGTGCACCACACCGCCACCCCCAACACCGACGATCTCTCCGAGGGCGCCGCTCTGGCGCTGTCGAGGTCCATCCAGGACTTCCACATGGACACCCAAGGATGGATCGACGCCGGCCAGCAGCTCACCATCAGCCGCGGCGGGCACATCATGGAGGGCCGCAACCGCGCGCTGCCGGCCATCCGCGAGGGCACACAGTGCGTGGGTACGCACGTGGCCAACCACAACAACACCACCATCGGGATCGAGAACGAAGGGACCTACACCGACGTCGAGCCCACCGGCGAGCTCATCGACGCCCTCGTGGAGACCCTGGCGTGGCTGTGCGAGGCCTACGGGCTCAGCCCGGACGCGATCGTGGGACACCGCGACTTCAACGCCACCGAGTGCCCGGGCGAGGTCCTTTACGGGATGCTGCCCGAGCTGCGCAGCCGGACCATGGGTGTGCTCGAGGCCAAGGGTGTGCGGGTTCCTCCGAGCAGCCGGGTCGAGCCGGCCGACGCACCCAGCTACCCGCAGGTACCCGACGACGAGCCCGACCAGGCCTTCTACCACGGCCCCGTACGCGGGCCCGACGACATCTCCCGCTGACCCGGCGCACGACCTCTCACCCCGCTCGAGGTCGACCGCCCGCACCCGGTGCCCGCCGTCGTCGACGGCGGGCACCGTCATGTCCGGTCCCGGGCCGGCCCTGTTCCAAGGTGCGACCGGCCAGGAGCGAGACTGCGATCTGGCTCAACCGGATGGGGCGAGTACGGGGGTGGGCGCCACCGCCTCAGGCGGTCGTGGGACTCGTCGGGCTCTGACCGACGGCCCGGCCCTCCACCGACGCGTAGCGGCAGTTCTGCTCCTCCTGCACCAGGAACCCGGCGGACAGGAAGTGTTCCCGTTCTTCCTCGGTCATCGCCGTCATCCGTCGGCCTCCTGTGCCCGGCCCTCGGCCTCGTCGGAGGCCTCCTTCTCCTGTCCGAGCCCGCGCAACAGGCCGAACACGACCAGTGCCGCCAAGGGGGCGAGCACCGCCGCCGCCGCTGCGACCGTGTTCATACCGGTGGTGAACGCCGTGAATACGGCTTCCGTCAGTTGGACTGCAGCGTCCCCGTGCAGACCGTCCGCGACCCCCGCACCGGCCACCACGCTCTCCTGCGCGGCCTGAGCCGCTTCCTGAGGGATCCCGCCAGGGAGGTTCTGTGCCAGCGCGGCACGATAGACCACGGTGCCGAGGCTGCCCAGAGCCGCGACCCCCAAGGCCAGACCGAATTGGCTGCTCGTCTCCGACATCGCCGCCGCCGAACCAGCCTTGTCCGTGGGCGCGGAACCGACCACCAGATCGATGGCGAGCATGATCAGGGGAGCAGTGCCGGCAAAGGCGAGCACCATGCCCGTACCGAGCAGGACCGGGCTCGGATCCTGGCCGAGGAGCGCGAAACAGAGGAAGCCGAGGGTGGCGACCATGAGACCGCCGGCGATCACCACGGCCTTGTCGATGTGCACGGCCAACTTGGGCACGATGGGGGCCATGGCGCCCATCGCCGCTGTGGCCAGCAGCATCCACACTCCTGCGGTGATCGGTTCCATACCGAGCACGACCTGGATGTACTGAGCCAGCATCAGCAGGGTCCCGCCCATGAGCAGCTGGCCGATCAAGAGCGTACCGAGTGCACCGCTGAAGGAACGCAGCTTGAACAGCCGCATGTCCAGGAGCGGGCTCTCCAAGCTGTTCTGCCGGCGCACGAAGAGGTACGCGAATACGGCCCCGATGGCGATCGCCAGCAGAGCGTTCCAGCGGAAACCGTCGTTGGCCAGCTCCTTGAGCCCGTAGATGAGCGGGAACGCGGCCGCCATGGAGAGTCCTGCACTGGTGAAGTCGAGGCTTCCGGGCCGCTCCTCCTTGTACTCCGGCAGGAGCAACGGCCCCAGCAGCAGCGTGAGCAGCATGACGGGCACGCCCATGAGGAAGACCGATCCCCACCAGAAGTACTGGAGGAGCATGCCGCCCACGGCAGGGCCGAGCGCGGCCCCTCCCATGAAACANAGGTCGGCGCCAGGGCCGCTCCAGCCACACCCAGCAGGATCCGCGTCGCGATGAGCATCTCCGCGGAGACGGAGAGGGCCGCGAGCACCGAGGCCAGCCCGAAAGCGAGGGCTCCGATCAACAGCAGCTTCCTGCGACCGATGCGATCACCGAGCTTGCCCATGGTGATGAGGAAACCGGCGACCATGAAGGTGTAGATGTCCTGGATCCACAGAATCTGCGTGCCGCTCGCGCCGAGGTCGGCGCTGATGTGCGGGGTCGCCAGGAACAGCACGTTGTTGTCCATGGCGATGAGCAGCAGCGGAAACGCCAGGGCCAGTAGGCCGACCCACTCCTTGGCCCCCGCCCTCCCGGGCGGGGGCACCCCTCCTTGCGAGGACATGGCGGACTCCATCTTTTTGCGGGTGCAAAGGCGTGCAGCGCGAACAGCGACTCCGCGAGCTGTCCGAGGAGTCTGCGTCACGGCCCTCACGCCCGGCTCCGGAAATACTCATGGAACGCTCACGCTCTTCTCGCGGGACCGTTAGGACTGGATTAACTTGGGGCCCATGCACTTCGCGTGTCTCGGGCAGCTCATCGTCAGGTCCTCGTCGGGAAAGGCCCTCGACGTGCCTGAGACGAAAATTCGCACCCTTTTGGCCGTGCTCCTGGCCGAACGGGGCAGGACCGTTCTCAACGACCAGCTCACGGAGCTGATCTGGGGGGACTCACCTCCGCGCAATCCCTCGACCGCCCTGCAGACCAAGGTGTGGCAGCTCCGACGTGTTCTGGAGACGGCGGAAACGGGAGGGCGGCAGCTCATCGCCACACGGCACCAGGGATACGCGCTGACCGCGGCCCCCGAAACAGTGGACTCCGACCGCTTCGAGGCCCTGCTCTCGGACGCGCTGGGCACCGGGGACCCCACTGACAGGGCCGCCTCGCTCGGGGAAGCGCTCGGCCTGTGGCGCGGCCCGGCCTTCGAAGGTTTCTCCGACCCGTACTTCTCCGCGGTGGCCTCCCGTCTGGAGGACCGACGGATCACGGCTCTGGAAGCCCTCGGCGAAGCCCGGGTGGAGCTCGGCGACCATGCTTCTGTGGCCGACGACCTGAGCGCCGAGATGTACCGCTACCCCGGCCGGGAACGGCTGTGCTCGACACTCATGCTCGCGCTGTACCGGTCCGGCCGCCAGAGTGAGGCTCTGGCCGCCTTCTCACGCTTGCGCACACATCTCACCGAAGAGCTCGGAACCGATCCCTCCGCCGCCGTCCTGGAGCTGTACCAGGACATCCTGCGCCAGGATCCGCGGCTCGAGCCCCCATCGTCGCGCACCCGGCCCGTCGCCGTGGCGCCTGTCCCGCTGACCAGTCTGATCGGGCGCGCTCCTGCAGTGGCGCGGGTCGAGCGGACACTCGCCCAGGACCGGCTGGTCACGCTGCACGGTCCGGGCGGAGTGGGCAAGACACGCCTGGCGATGGAGGTCGCGGTGCGTTCGCGGGAGGACTTCCCCGACGGCGTCCACGTGGTCGAGCTGGCCGCACACGACCATGCGGCGGACCGGACGGCACGGAAACGCCCGTCGCCGCCGAGTGTCGCCGAGGCCGTGGCGAGGAAGACCGGTGTCCGCGACGACGCGAACAGCGCGGACGGCGGTTCCCCAGGTCCGGTGGAGCGCCTGTGCGCCGTCCTGCGCGACAAGAGGACCTTGCTCGTCCTGGACAACTGCGAACACGTGATCGACCAGGTGGCTGCCCTCGCCGAGCACCTGCTGTCGTCAGCCACAGGACTGCGTGTGCTCACGACGAGTCAGCAACCGCTGGGGGTCCCGGGTGAACGCGTGGAAGCGGTCCCCCCGCTCCAGGTCCCCTCGGCGACGGAAGGGACCGGACTCGACGCGCTCCTGGAAACGGACGCGGTCCGGCTCTTCGTCGAACGTACGCGCGCGGCCTCCCCCGGGTTCGTCCTGGACGGGTCGAACGCCGAGGCCGTCGCCATCCTGTGCCGCCGGTTGGACGGGATACCACTGGCCTTGGAGCTCGCCGCCACGCGGATCCGCGCCCTGGGGGTACGTGAGGTCTCCAACCGGTTGGACCAGCGCTTCCACCTCCTCAATGTCGGTGCGCGACGCGCCCCCGGGCGTCAGCAGACCCTGCGCTCGGCCATCGACTGGAGCTGGGACCTGTTGAGCGGGGCCGAGCGCGAGGTCCTGCGACGCAGCGCCGTCCACGTCGACGGTTGCACGATCGAGGCCGCCGAGAACACCTGCTTCGGCGGAGACGTCTCCCCGGAAGAAGTGCTCGACCTGCTGTCGGGGCTGGTCGACCACGCGCTGATCATCCCCGTGCACGGACCGGACGGCCCCCGTTATCGCCTGTTGGAATCGGTCTCGGACTACTGCTGGGAGAAACTGCGCCGGGCCGGAGAGCAGGATCAGCTCCTGCTCAGGCACCTGGAGCACTACAGAAACATCGCCGAACGGGCGGAGACGTTCCTGCGCGGCCCCCAGCAGCACGTCTGGCTGGGTCGGCTGGACACCGAGAGCACCAACCTGTACAGGGCGTTGGACAGCGCGCTCCGCCTCGGGGAGACCGAATCGGCATTGCGTCTGGTCAACGCCCTGGCCTGGTACTGGATCCTGCGCGGCAGGCTCGCGGAAGGTGCGCGCGCCCTGGGCCAGGCCTTGCGTGCGCCGGGGGTCGACTCGTTCCCCTCCCTGGTCGAGACCGCCAGGTCCTGGCACAGGGGGATCTCCCTCATGTCCGGGAGCCCCGTCCTCCACGAGCACGGTCCGCCGGCCGCGGACGAGCGCATCGAAGACACCGGCCGCGCCCGTGCCGAATGGTTCCACGGGGCGGCCATGGTCAACTTCGGCCACCCTTTCGAGGGCCAGGCGCTCATGGACGCGGCGCTCGAACGCTTCCGTGAGCTCGGTGACTTGTGGGGTCAGGCAGCCGTGTTGTGGACCCAGGGGTGGCACTCGCTCGAGGTCGGCGATCTGGCCTCCCTACGGGAGGACTCATCGCTGAGCCACACGTTCTTCCGGGAATTGGGCGACGACTGGGGGCGCATGCAGGCCATCGGCAACCTGGCGGAACTGGCACGGATCAACGGCGACCTGGACGAGAACGCCGCACTCCTGCACGAAGGCCTGCGTATCGCGGAGGAGTTCGGGTTGTGGACCGACGTCCCTTCCCGACTCTCCAAACTCGGAGACGTGTCACTATTGCAAGGGGACCTCGCACACGCGGAGGGGTTCCACCGCAGGGCCCTGGAGATCGCCTCGGAACAGTCCAACCTCTTCTGGGAGCTGTCGGCACGCAAGGGTCTCGGTGAGTGCGCGCGCCGACGCGGCGGTCTCGCCGAGGCCGGCAAGCACCTCGGACGGGCCCTGGAAGGTTACCGGCGGATCGGCTACCTGCTCGGCGAAGCACAGATCCTGATCGAACTCGGGTTCGTGGCCGAGTCGGAGGGTGATGCGGACCGAGCGCACGCCCAGCACGTCCGGGGGCTCAGAACAGCCGACGAGGCAGGCTCACCCCTCACCGTCGCCCTGTCACTGGAAGGCACGGCCGGTGCGCACGCGTTGGCGGGACGCGAGGCCGAGGCCGCGCGCATGCTGGGCGCGGCGGAGGCGGTGCGCGAACTCGCCTCACCCTCCTGTCCGGAAGCGCAGAGCGTGGACGGGGAGCGCATCAGCGCCGCGCTGCGGGCGGCCATGAGCGAGGAGGCCTTCGCAGCGGCGCACGAGGACGGCCGTACCCACCACCGTGCCCTGTCGGCAGGCTACGAACTGCCGTCGGAAGGACCGGCACGCGGGGTTTGACAGCGCCGGTGCGAGCAGAAGGATGAGGCACATGCCGATCACGTCCGATGCACCGATCCTGTTCCACAACACCATGCGCGTCCGGGAAGGACATTGGGAGGCTTTCCGGGTCGCCGCCGAACGCGCCGTGCGTTTCACCGAGGACCGCGCTCCCCAGATCATGGTGGAATTCTTCTCCGACGAGGAGAACATGCTCGCACACAGTTTCCAGCTCTACGCCGATTCCGAGTCCATCCGTACACACTGGCGGATATCGTCCGACCACATCGGCGACGTGATGGAACACTGCTCGGTGGAACGGCTCGATGTCTACGGTCGTCCCGATTCGGGGGTGAGCGCTTCCTTGGAGTCCTTCGGCCGCGACCTTCCCATCTCGATCCACCGACGCATCGCGGGTTTCACGCGTTTGGGCGGGACCGGAGGAGCCGGGTGAGGTGCCCCGGCCCGGCACGGGGCACTCCCGGCCCCAAGAGGTGATTCCAGCGAGTTTTATGCCAGGTGTCCGTGTTCGACGCGGGTGAGTGCGAGTGCGGCCTCGGCGATGTCTTCGATCCTGCTGGGGCCGGCCCTGACGTGCTGCAGGAGCCGCCATTGTCGTGTGGGCGGGGCGAACCCGCGTTCTCCCGGACAGCGAAGAGCACGCTGGTGCCGTCACGGTAGTGGCGCAGAACGGGCACCCCGTCGGGCATGTCGTCTTCGCCCCCCGCCGTCAGGGGGTAGGGCGATGGGCCCGCGTCCGCCTCTGCTCCCCGGCCGGAAAGCACACACGTGTGGGCCGCCTCCCCGACGGGAGACGGCCCACACGGCCTCACGAGTGCCCTGCGGCCCACACCGCGGGCAGTGGGCTCAGGCGCGCGGCATACGCTCGGCCAGCCAGGCCTCGACCTCGGCGGAGGAACGCGGGAGCCCGGCCGACATGACCGTGCGGCCCTGCTCGGTGACCAGCACGTCGTCCTCGATGCGCACGCCGGTACCGCGCAGCTCCTCGGGGACGGTGAGGTCGTCGGGCTGGAAGTACAGGCCCGGCTCCACCGTCAGCACCATGCCCGCCTCCAGCTCGCCGTACAGGTGTGCCTCCTGGCGGGCCACGGCGCAGTCGTGCACGTCCAGGCCGAGCATGTGGCCGGTGCCGTGCAGGGTGTAGCGGCGCTGCAGGCCCAGGTCCAACACACGCTCGACCGGCCCTTCCAGCAGCCCCCACTCGACCAGGCCCTCGGCCAGCACACGCTGGGAGGCCCGGTGGAAGTCACCGAAGGCACGGCCCGGGGCGACCGCGGCGATACCGGCCTCCTGGGCGGCGTACACCAGATCGTAGACCTTGCGCTGCAGGTCGGTGAAGGTGCCCGAGACCGGCATGGTGCGGGTGACGTCGGCGGTGTAGAGGGTGGTGGTCTCCACGCCGGCGTCCAGCAGCAGCAGGTCGCCCTCGCGGACCGGTCCGTCGTTGCGGGTCCAGTGCAGGGTGGTGGCGTTGGGGCCGGAGGCGGCGATGGTGCCGTAACCGACGTCGTTGCCCTCCACGCGGGCACGCAGGAAGAAGGTGCCCTCCACGAACCGCTCGGAGGTGTCCTGGGCCTGCGGCAGCGCAGCGACCACGTCGTTGAAGCCCAGCACAGTGGCGTCGACGGCGCGCTGGAGCTGGGCGACCTCCCACTCGTCCTTGACCAGACGGTGGTCGGCCAGCTCCACACCGAGCTCCTCGTCCAGACGGGCGGACTTGGCGCGGGCCTCGGTGTCGGCGCCACCGCGCACCTCGTCGACCAGGGCGTCCACGTCCTCGTCGTGGCCGCGCACCGCACGCAGGGTCGCTGTTCCCGTGCGCAGGTCCTCGGGCAGGGTGCGCACGTCGGCGGTGGGCACGCCGAAGAGGACGGAGGCCTCCTGGAGGCTGTTGCGGCGCCCGGTCCACAGTTCGCCGTACTGGCCGAGCCAGAACTCGCCGTTCTCGCGGTCCGAGCGCGGCTTGAGGTAGAGGAGCGCGTCGTGGCCGCCGCCGGCGTTCGGGCTCAGCACCAGGCACCCGCCGTCGGCGGTGTCGCCGGTGAGGTAGGCGTAATCGGTGGCCGCGCGGAAGGGGTACTCGGTGTCGTTGGAGCGGGTCACCAGCTGACCGGCCGGCACGACGAGGCGCTCACCGGGGAAGGCGGCGCTGAGGGCGGCACGGCGGCGAGCGGTGTGGGGGGCCTGCTCGATGGGGTCCAGGTCGCGCACCTCCGTGTCGGCCCACCCTGTGCCCATCCACGCGGCGAGCTCGTCGGAGACCGACTGGGACTGGCCGTTCTTGCGGGGGGTGAACACAAAGGCGTCGGCTCGGTCTCCGGGACGCTGCTGGTCGCTCACGTGGGTTCTCTCCTCGTGGGGTGTGCGGACTCGTGCGGGGCCGGGGCCGCTGGTGAGGGCCCGGGCCCGGTTCCCATCCTAGGCCCCGGAGCGCCGACCGGCCCGTGCGCGGACCATTCCACCGGCCATGAGACCGGCCGGTGCTAGAGCTCGGTGGCGAAGGGGATGGCCTTGGGGTAGGGCAGGTCGTCGATCGCGGCGGGGTCGAGGCGACGGTAGGCGAGGCGCTCGTAGAGGGCCACGGCCTCGGGCTGGGAAGGTCCGGTGAACAGCACCACACGGGTGTAGCCCAGGTCGCGGGCGGCCTGCTCGAGCGCGTTCATGACGGCGCGGGCCAAGCCCCTGCGGCGGTGCCGGTCGGAGGTCCAGATGCGCTTGAACTCGGCCGTTTCCGGTTCCTGGGAACGGTCGGTGCGGTAGGGACGCACGGCGCCGCCGGCCACGACCTGCCCCTCGAGCTCGACCAGGACCATTCGCCCGTCGGGGGCCACGAACTCCGTTACGGGGTACCGGGACAGCTCGTAGGCGGCGCCGTCGGCCCCGTAGCGCTGGGTGTACTCCTCCAGCAACCCGGCCAGGAGCCCGTCCACGCGCGGGTCGTCGTGCTCGACCGTCAGGATGCGCAGAGCCCCTTCGGGGGCAGCGGTGCGGTGCTGGTCGTTGCCGGTGTGGGTCACCTTTTCGTTCCTCCCCGAGCTCGGCCGGACGCCGCTCCCGGTGCCCGCATGGTCCGCCCGGAATCCTATGCGGGGCCGGTCTGGTCCGCCATGCGCGCCCGGAGTCGGACCTCTCACACCGTGCGGGCGGGACCGCCGTCCAGGAAGGCTTCACCCGGCGGGCCGGGCTCAGCGGGGCGCGGGCCCCTCCCCGCCGTCGTGGTCCTGCGGGTCGGCGTTGGTCCCGTAGCGGGCGTCGTGGTCCCTGGGGTCGTCGGGGTCGGCGAGGTTGCCCAGGGTCATCGCCACCGGAGGCAGCACGGAGGCGACCACACACATGGCCACCGCCCATCCGGTACCGAACAGGAAGTAGACGGGCGCGGACGCGGCGAAGAGCAGAACACAGGTTCCCATGAGGAGGCTGTACTGGCGTACCCGGCGTTTCATGCGCACCTCCCGGTCGCGGTGGTACTCAGGGAGCACATCTTCCACGCTACCGCCGCCCTCGTTACCCGCCCGAGGGCGGGAGGCAGGCAGAGGGTCTCCACCGGGTGCGCGTGGTCCCTGGGCCGCCACGACGACGTGCTCGCCCCTTCGCACGACCGCGCACAGATCGAACCGCTGCTGTCCGGTGGCGGGGTGGCGGCGCCGCGGAGGCGGTACGGGCCCACCGGGGTCCGGGCACCCGGTGGCCGTGGGGTCCGCGGCCGGCGCACCGGGTCGGTGAGCCTGCTCCGGCGCACACGGGTCTCCTGCGCCGGGGCCGTCATGGCCTGCTGGGACGGGCCGATTCCTCCACCGGCAGCCTCGCGCTCAACTCCCAGCCGCCGTCCGCTCGTTCGTGCGCCTCCAGCCGGCCGCCCTCGCCGTCCACCTGCTCACGCAGCCCGGCCAGTCCGAACCCGCTGCTCGGTACCGGCATCACGTTGCCCCGTGCCGGCCCGTTGGCGACCGTGACCTCCAACGCCCCTTCTGCGTGTTCCACCGCCACCCGGACCTGGGCACCGGTCGCGTGTTTGGCCGCGTTGGTCAGCGCCTCCCTGACGACCTGGTGCGCGACGCCCTGCACGGCGGCCGGAGCGTTCCAGGAGAGCCTGCCGGAGAGTTCGACGTCCATCCCCGCGGCCTTCCACTCCGCGACCAGGCCACGGAGCCGGCTCAGGTCCGGGACCTGCGGAGCCGACACCGAACTCCGGGGATACTCGCGCAGCACCCCCAGGATGTCGCGCAGCTCCCCCAGGGCCTGGCGTCCCGTACCGCGGATGAACTCGGCGGCCTCGGCCGCGTGCGGGTCGGCCGTGGAGACCTCCATCCCTCCGGCGTGCAGCACGATGAGGCTGACCCGGTGGGCGACCACGTCGTGCATGTCCCGGGCGATACGCGTGCGTTCGGCCCCCACGGCCTGTTCGGCCAGCAGGTGCTGTTCGCGTTCGAGGCGGGCGGCGCGTTCCCGGAGGCCTTCCACCAGTTGGCGCCGGGTGCCCACGTACAGCCCCAACATCAGCAGGAGCAACAAGCCCAGGACTGCCATGACGGACACACCGGCATCTTCCTGGGCGAAGACCGCCCACGCCGCCACGACCAGGGCCGTGCTCCACACCGCCAGGAGTGCACGGCGTGGGAAATGGACCGGGGAGGAGTACACGGCGATCAGCGCCGGAACGATGTTGCCGAACCCCGCCAACAGGATCAGTGCGACCCCCATCAACAAGGGGGGCCGGTGACGGCGCGCCAGAGTGACCGCGGCCGCGAGCAGCACGGGCAGACCGATGTAGAGCAGTCCCGGCAGGAGGGAACCGTAGCGGTCGGACTCACGCTCGAACAGGTCACCCATGGCGCCGCCCACCAGCCCCCAGCCCTCCAGTGACTGGATCTGGAAGAGCAGACCGAAGAACAGCACCGCCAGGGCGCAGCACCAGTCGGTCACCATCAGCCACAGTTCCCGTTGCCGTTGTGCGCCCAACCCCCGCCAGAGCCGCAGGGGACGCGCCAGAAGGCCTGTCCGTGTGTGCATGAGTGCACAGTCTAGAACCTGCTGGAGGGCGCTCCGCTCGCGGTCGCCGTCTCCCCGGTCTTCGTCCGCCACACCTTCGCTCTCGGCCCTGGCCCCGGCGGTGCGGGCGGCCCGTGTGGCCCCGTCGGCCGCCTCCGGTACTCAGGGCCGGGCAGCGAGGGTCGGCCGAGGGGCCCGGAAACCGCCGTCGTCGATCCGGTACCCGGCCTCGGTCAGGCGCTGCTTGGCCCGGTCGGCGCTGGCGACGGTGGCCTCGTCGAAGAGCTGGTCGTAGTAACGCTCGGGGATGCTGTGCAGACCGGCACGCAGCAGCCGCAGGCTCTCGGTGGTGACCGTGGACGCACCGGGAACCTCGGGCAGGATCCGGTAGGCGCGCCGGGCCCAGGCGGGCAGGGTGAAGTAGGACAGCGCCCCGACGGGGAGCCACAGGGGTTTGAGCGGGGCGAGCCGGGCCAGGCGCTCGGGCACATCGGGCCACAGCAGGAACCGCACGGCCTGCTCGGCCTCGGGGGTGACCCGCAACTGGGGACGCACACCCGCCAGGTAGCGGCGCAGGGAGGCCACGTCGCGCGGCACGTCGTCACGGTCCAGGCCCACGTGTTCGGCGGTGCGGGACTGTTCGTCCACGTAGCGGTCCCACTCGGCGGGGCTCAGCTTCAGGCCGGCGCGCACGGTGGTCTCCAGGTAGGAGGAGATCTCGGCGCAGTGCACCCACACGAGCAGGTCGTGCTGATCGACCCGGTGGGTGCGTCCGGTGTCGGGGTCGGTGAAGGCGAGGGAGCGGTGCACACGCTGTACACGTTCGCCCAGCGCGCGGGCTTCCTCGGGGCTGCCGTAGGTGGTCACGGCCACGAAGTGGGCGGTGCGCAGCAGCCTCCCGGTGGGGTCGTCACGGAAATCGGAGCGCTGCCACACCCCCCGCATGGCCAGCGGGTGCAGAGCCTGGAGCATCAAGGCGCGCACCCCCGCCACCCACATCATGCGGTCCAGGTGGATCTTCCAGGTCACGCTCTCGGGTGCGGCGACGGTGAGCTCCATCCGGTCCTCCTCAGGGGTTTCCGCGCCGCCGCCCAGACTAGTCGGCGCCCCCGGCGTCTACGGGACCGGGCCCCGGAAGGATCGTCGGCAGCGCAGGCACGGAACAGACGCCGTGCGGTCCGTGCGGGAGGGGGCCGGACCCGGCGGGTGCCTCGGCCCGGAACCGACCTCGCCGGCGGCCCGGTGCTGTTCGGCCAGGTCGGCGCTGCGGCCCCTGACCGCCGGCGACCCCTGGCACCACCCCTCGGAACGACTTGTCTAGTGTGTGTCCATGTCAGTTACCGAACGCACCCTGTTGGGACCAGGGCCCAGCAATCCCTACCCGGAGGCGACTCTGGGCTTGGCGACGCCCCTGCTCGGCCACCTGGACCCCCAGTTCATCGCCTTGCTGGAACGCACTTGCGAACGCCTGCGTTCTTTGTGGGGCACCGAGAACCCGCTCACCCTTCCGCTCTCCGGCACTGGTTCCCTGGGCATGGAGGCGGCCTTCGCCAACACCGTGCGCAGCGGTGACACGGTGGTCGTCGCTGTCAACGGACTGTTCGGCGAGCGCATGTGCGAGGTCGCCGGACGCTACGGTGCCGAGGTGATCCGTGTCGACCACGAGTGGGGCCGGCCCGTGGACGTCCAGCGAGTCCTGGACGCCCACCCCTCCCCCGCGTTGGTGGCCGCTGTGCACGCAGAGACCTCCACCGGCGCGGTCAGCGACATCGGTGCTCTGGGCCGGGCCCTTCGCGAGCGCTCCGACGACACCCTGCTGATCGCCGACTGCGTCACCTCCCTGGGCGGCATGCCCATGGAGCTGGACGAGTGGCAGGTGGACATCGCCTACGCCGGTACCCAGAAGTGCCTGGGTGTGGCGCCGGGTCTGGCGCCCTTCACCTTCTCCGAGCGCGCTTGGGAGCGGCGGGTGCAGTCCCCGCCCGTGTGGTACATCGATCTGGGGCTGCTGGGTGCCTACGTGCGCGGTGGCCCGGGCGGTCGCGCCTACCACCACACCGCACCGACCTCGATGGTCGCCTCCCTGGACGCGGCACTGGCCCGTATCGAGGCCGAAGGCGCGGAGGCCGTGGCGGCACGGCACGAGGCGGCCGGTGCCCGGCTGCGCGAGGGACTGCTGGAGATGGGCCTGGAACTGTTCGCCGCCGAAGGGCACCGGTTGTCGCAGCTGACGTCGGTGCGTGTTCCCGAAGACGTGGACTCGGGCAAGGTCCGCGAGCAGCTGCTGCGCGACTACGGGNCGGATCGGCCTCATGGGCCACAACGCCCGCCTGGACCGGGCCGAGCTGGTTCTGGGCGCTCTGCGCCGCGTCCTGGGGCGTTAGCCCGCTCCGCCGACCCTCCGTACCGGCCGTTGCCACTACTCGACGGGCCCGCGCCGGGTGAGCCGCTCGGCGCGGGCCCGTACCCGGGCTTCCTGCGCTTCACAGCGCCCCCGCAGGCGCCGGGGGTCAACCGGCCTCGGCCCGCAGGTAGGCCAGGACGGCCTGCACCCGGCGATGGATGTTGTCGTCGGGCGGCAGGTCGAGTTTGGCGAGGATGTTGCCGACGTGTTTGCCCACGGCGGCGTCGCTGACGACGAGCTGCCGGGCGATGGCGCTGTTGGAGTGGCCCTGGGCCATGAGCGCCAGGACCTCGCGTTCACGGTCGGTCAGGCGCTCCAACGGGTCCGAGCTGCGGCGCAGGAGCTGGCGCACCACCTCGGGGTCGACGAAGGTGCCGCCCTCCACGACCCGGCGCAGCACCGAAGCGAATTCACGCACGTCCCCGACCCTCTGTTTGAGCAGGTACCCGACCCCGGTGCCGTCACCGGAGTCGAGCAGGTCGGAGGCATAGCTCAGCTCCACGTACTGGCTCAGGGCCACCACCGCCAGTCCGGGCTCCGTACGGCGCAGGCGCACGGCCGCGCGCAGACCCTCGTCGGTGTGGTCGGGGGGCATGCGGATGTCGGTGACCACGAGCGCGGGCCGGTGCTCGGCCACGGCTTCCCTGAGGGCATCGGCGTCCCCGACGGCGGCGGCGACGGGGAAACCGAAGCGTTCCAGCAGGCCCGCGAGCCCTTCCCGGAGCAGGACACCGTCCTCGGCGAGCACGGTCGGGACGGAGCTCACGGTGTCGGCGGGGTCGGGTCGGTCTGGCACGGCAGCTCCACTCGTACTCGGGTCGGGCCGCCCGTAGGGCTGGACAGTTCCATTGTGCCGCCCATCACCGCGACCCGGTCGGCCATGCCGGTCAGTCCACTGCCCCCGGCGGTGTCTGCGCCGCCGGGACCGTCGTCGGACACGTCCAGGACCAGGCGTTCGTCGGGGCCCTCACCGTGGACGCGGGCGTGCACGGTGACGGTGCGGGCCTCGGTGTGTTTGTGGGCGTTGGTCAGGGCCTCGGCCGCCACGAAGTAGGCGGTGGCCTCCACGTGCGAGGGCAGCCGTCGCGGCAGATCGGTATCGACGGTGACGGGGGCGGGGGTATGGTCGGCCAGCTCGCCCAGGGCCGCGGGCAGGCCGCGGTCGACGAGCACGCGCGGGTGGATGCCGCGCACGAGTTCGCGCAGGTCGTCGATGAGTTCGCCGGTGCGGGTGTGGGCGGCGGCCACGCGGCGGTCGGCCTCGCTGCCTTCTTCCAGGTCCAGCCGGGCCATCCCGAGGTCCATCTGCACGGCGACCAGTTTCTGTTGGGCCCCGTCGTGCAGGTCGCGTTCGATACGTCGGCGCTCGTGCTCGAAGGCACCCATGAGGCGGGCCCGGGAGTCGGTGACCTCGGTGAGTTCGGCGCGCAGCTGCTCGGGCGGGGGCCCGGTGATCAGGGCACGGGCGATGAGCCCGTGGATCCCGGCCAGGAACGCGTTGGCATAGAGCACCAGGACCAACAGCACCGGGGCGGCCAGAGTGTAGGGCAGGGCCTGCTGGGGACTGGTCAGTGTGAGCGGTCCCAGGGCGACGGTCTCCCCGGGGGTGGTGAGCAGCAGCGGGGACAGGGCCAACAGGAACGCGGACAGGACGAGGCTGAGGACGACGAATGCGGTGAGAGCGTGGATCAGGGGTGAGATCGCGGCGTAGGCGACCTCGCGCCAGGTGGCGGCCTCGGTGTAGCGCACGCGCAGCCAAGCAGTCGGGCCCGGTTCGCTCACGGAGCGGTGGCCGTTCGGGGACGCGTGGTCGTGGAGCAGGCCGAGGCGCCACCGGTCGACGATGCCCAGGGCCAGGCCCAGCAGCGGGCCGAAGAGCGCTCCCAACGTCAGGCCGGACAGGACCAGTACGATGCCCACCCCGCCGAGGAAGGCCCCGGGGTCCACGAGCACGAGACCGAGCGAGATGGCCCAGGGCGCGTAGAGGGGGCCTGCGACCGAGAGGAGCGCTCCGAGCACGGCCATGCTGCCGGCGCTGAAGGCCAGCGCGCGCCAGGGCCATGTGCTCAACAGGAACCGGGGCCGGAGCAGGGCGTGCAGGATCGTGTCGGGACCGCGCGGACGGTTCCGTTCGGTGATGGCAACGCTGTGTTCGTACATGGTTCCAACGCTAGGGATCCGGACCGGCGACCGGAATCGGCTGCGCCACCGTCCTGGGGTGGGGCCTGCACCACCCCGCGCACGCGGTCTCTGGCGCGGGCGTTGCGAGCTGGGCGTCCGCGGGCGGTGGCGGACCGCTAGGATGAGGCGGCGTGAGTGCGAAACCGCTGATCCCCGATGTCCTGGCCGCCCGGTACGCGTCCCCGGAACTGACCCGGCTGTGGTCCCCCGAATACAAGGTGGTCGCCGAACGGCGGCTGTGGCTGGCCGTACTGCGGGCCCAGAAACGTCTGGGCGTGGACGTGCCCGACGGTGTGGTCGAGGACTACGAGAAGGTCCTGGAACAGGTCGACCCGGCCTCGATCGCCGAACGTGAGCGGGTCACGCGACACGACGTCAAGGCGCGGATCGAGGAGTTCAACGCCCTGGCCGGGCACGAGCACGTGCACAAGGGCATGACCTCGCGTGATCTGACCGAGAACGTCGAGCAGTTGCAGGTGCGCGACAGCCTGGTGCTGGCCCGGGACCGCACGGTGGCGCTGCTGGCGCGGCTCGGGCGGCTGTCCGCGGAGTACGGCGAGACGGTGATGGCAGGGCGTTCGCACAACGTCGCGGCCCAGGCCACCACGCTCGGCAAGCGGTTCGCCTCCATCGCCGACGAGGTCCTGGTGGCCCACGGGCGCCTGGAGGAGCTCATCGCCCGGTACCCCCTGCGCGGGATCAAGGGCCCGGTGGGCACGGCCCAGGACATGCTGGACCTGCTCGGGGGCGACCGCTCGGCGCTGGCCGCCCTGGAGGAGGAGGTGGCCGCGCACCTGGGGTTCGCGCACCGTTTCACCAGTGTGGGCCAGGTCTACCCGCGCTCGTTGGACTTCGAGGCGGTCACGGCTCTGGTGCAGTTGGCTGCGGGTCCCTCCTCGTTGGCCAAGACGATCCGGCTGATGGCCGGACACGAGCTGGTCACCGAGGGTTTCGTGGAGGGCCAGGTGGGTTCCTCGGCGATGCCGCACAAGATGAACACACGTTCGTGCGAGCGGGTCAACGGGCTGTCGGTGATCCTGCGCGGGTACGCGTCGATGACCGGTGAGCTGGCCGGGGACCAGTGGAACGAGGGCGACGTGTCGTGCTCGGTGGTGCGCCGGGTGGCCTTGCCGGACGCCTTCTTCGCCTTCGACGGCCTGGTCGAGACGATGCTGACGGTGCTGGACGAGTTCGGGGCCTTCCCCGCGGTGGTATCGGCCGAGTTGGACCGCTACCTGCCGTTCCTGGCGACGACGAAGATGCTCATGGCGGCGGTGCGTGCGGGCCTGGGCCGGGAGAGCGCGCACGAGGTCATCAAGGAGCACGCGGTGGCCTCGGCCCTGGCGATGCGCCAGGAGGGCGCCGGCAACCAGCTGCTGGACCGGTTGGCCGAGGACGGGCGTTTCCCGTTGGACCGGGCCGAGCTGGACGCGTTGCTGGCCGAGCGCCTGACGTTCACGGGTGCGGCCGCCGACCAGGTCGCTTCCGTGGTCGAGCGGGTGGAGGAGGTCCTCTCCGCCCACCCGGAGGCCGCGGCCTACACTCCGGGCGCGATCCTCTGAGGTTCGCGAAATCTGCTGTGCAGGGCCCCGTCCGTTCCGGGCGGGGCCCCGCGGCATCGCGGCCCGTTCCCACCACCACGGGTATGGCGCAGTTCACTGTCGCGAACAGTGGGTTTGAAAGTTAACACCTATTACGGTTAGGGACGACGGCGTCAACCCCACTCCCGGAGCCCCTCATGATCGACCCCACGTCCTTCGGTACCGCGCTCACCGTCCTCGCGGTCATCGCCGTGCTGGTCACCGCCTTCGGCCTTGCCGTTCTGTCCGACATGGCCATGCGCCGCCGCGAGGACCGCGCCGCCACCTCGGAGCAGACAGCGAAGGGGCCGGACGAGCCCACTGCGGAGCTGCCGAACGGTCTGCACGGGGCCGGGGACCTGGCCGCCCGCGCCCCCACCGGCCCCGTAGCCGCCAACGGGCGCGAACCGAGCACCCCCTGAGCTCTCACGCGGTGGCGACCAGGCGGGCGAACAGGTCCGGGTCCACGTTGCCGCCGGAGACCACCGCGACCGTGGACTCGGGCCGCGCAGGGTCACTGGGGACCCGGCCGGACAGGATCGCGGCGGCCGCCAGAGCACCGCTGGGTTCGGCCACCAAGCGGGCCTGGCGTGCCAGCACCGTGACGGCGTGGGCGATCTCGTCCTCGGTGACGGTGACGATGCCCTCCGAACGGGCCCTCAGGTGCTCATAGGTCCGATCCGACAATCCGGTACGCACCCCGTCGGCCATGGTGCGCCCGGTGAACTCCTCCGGCCAGGTGACGCGGCGGCCCAGGCGCAGGCTCTCGGCGGCGTCGGCGGCCAGCTCCGGTTCCACCCCCACGACCCTGACCCCGGGGACGGTACGGGCAGCGGTGGCCACCCCCGAGGCCAGCCCTCCCCCGCCGACAGGAACCACGATGGTCTCCACGTCCGGGGACTGTTCCAGGATCTCCAACCCGACGGTGCCCTGCCCGGCGATCACGTTCGGGTCGTCGAAGGGCGGAACCAGGGCCAACCCCTGCTCCTCCTCCAGTTGCCGCGCCCGGGTGAGACGCTCCTCGGCCGGAACGAGCTCGACGCGGGCCCCGACCTCGCGGATACGGTCCACCTTCACCGGCGGGGCGCCCTCGGGCACCACGACCGTGCAGGCGACCCCCTGGGCGCGGGCGGCCTGCGCCAGCGCCAAACCGTGGTTGCCCGAGGAGTGGGTGACCACCCCGTTGGCGCGTCGGTCCGGATCGAGCAGGGCGACCGCGTTGCCGGCCCCGCGCAGTTTGAAGGCACCGGTGGGCTGCAGGCTCTCGGGTTTGAGGCAGAAACCGGCGTCGGCTCCAGGCCCCGTGGTCAAAGGCGTACGCACCACCAGTCCGGCGATCCGGGTGGCAGCTGCACGCACGTCGTCGGCGGTGACAAGCTCCATCAGGCGAGTATGCCCTGGCCGGTGTCACGCACACGGGACAATGGATGGTGATGCGTACAGAATGGACCCCGAAGGACCTGTCCGGCCGCGACTTCTACAAGCTCATGACGGCCGTGGTGGTCCCCCGACCGATCGCCTGGGTCTCGACGACCTCCACCGAGGGTGTCGACAACCTGGCCCCGCACTCCTTCTTCACCGTCTCGTGCGTCGAACCACCGATCGTGCAGTTCACCTCGGTGCGCCGCAAGGATTCCCTGGCCAACGCCGAGGAGAGCGGCGAATTCGTGGTGAACCTGGCCCCGGAGTGGTTGCAGGACCAGATCAACGCCAGCGGGACCCCTTATCCGGCGCATCTGAGCGAGTTCGACGAGCTGGGTGTGGAGCGCCGGGCCAGCAGCCTGGTGGGGCCGCCCCGCGTGGCGGGGTCACCGGCCGCGCTGGAGTGCGAACTGCACTCGACGCTGCGTCTGGGCAACTCCACCGTGGTCTTCGGCCGGGTCGTCAACATCGCCGTGGACGAGGCGGTGCTCACCGAGGACGGCCACCCCGACGTGGAGCTGTTGCGCCCGCTCGCGCGTCTGGGCCGCAACGAGTGGTCGGCGCTGGGTGAGGTGCGCGCCATCGACCGGCTCCCCTACCAGCCCGGCTGAGTCGTCCTGTCCGGTGGGAGGACTGTGACCGAGTGGGAGGACTGCGACCACTGCTTGTGGCATGTGCGCGGCTGTTGGCTCCTGCGGGTGGCCGGGCCGGGGTCAGGACCGGGGTCGGGGGAGAGTTCATGGGCTGGTTGGTGTGGGTGGTGTTCGTCGGAGCGTCGAGCTTAGCCCGGCCGGGGCTTTCCGCAACCCGCTTCGGCGCCCCGCCACACACCTTTCCCCGGGTGGGGATGGTGGCGGGGTTGTGGTGGGTTGGTGTGGGGCGCCTCGGGGTATGCGGTCCACCCCTTGACGCCGGGCTGTTCCGCTCTCGCCGCCGAACACCTACCGGCCGGCCCTCTCATCCGGCCGAAGAAGTGGGGTCCCAACTACCAAACCCCCTCGGGTGGCCACATTGTGACCACCGCTTGCGGCGTGGGCATGGTGGCTCACCCCTGCGGAAGGCACAGGCCTGGCCCCGGCACTCCCGGTGACGGCATTGAGGCCGGGGGCGAGTGGCGTGTGCGCAGTTCGGGAAGGCCCTGCTGCCCGGGATCTTGCTACCAGTGCCAGGCTCGGCCGCCAGGCCGGCCCCGGGGCCAGGCCTCGAGTGTTGACAGTGCTCCCATGAGCACCAACAGCGGGGTGTGCGGGACGAGCCCTCGCTTTGCAGTCGTTTTCGGCGCCGGGGATGACTGTAAAGCGTGCCCTCACCCGCCTACACCGCCGAACACACCCACCCGAGCGCCTCTGGCCGGGAACAATGCCTCCCGGCCGGGGGGTGCCATGGGGCAGGCCCCGGGGTGCTCTCTTCCCGGGGGTGAGGGTGGTGGTGTCAGCCCGTGGAGTCGGGTGGGCCGGCCGCACCCGGCGGGCCCGGCGGGGCCTCGCCGTCCGGCCGGTTCTTGCTTCCCGGCGGGGCCTTGGCCCCGGCTCCGGTTCCGGTTTTGTTCCGGGTGCGGCGGGTGTTGCGGCGGTACTTGAGCCGGTTGTGGGTCGAGCACAGGGGTTGAAGGTTGGCGGCGCTGGTGGTGCCGCCGTGGGAGAACTCGGTGATGTGGTCGGCCTCGCACCGCGAGACCGGCACATCACACCCGCCGCCCCAGGCGCAGGTGGAGTGCTTCGCGAACGCCAACGTGCGCAAATAGCCGGGCGCCAGGCGTTGGGCCCGGCCCAGGTCCAGGGGCAGGCCGGTGCGGTCATCGAAAACCAGGCGGCGCAACTGCGCCTCCGGCGCCATCGCCCGCACCACCGAGGCGGCCAGGACGTTGCCGTCCTCGGTCCGCGCCGGCCCGCCGCCCCCACACGGACCCGGGACCGGGGTCTGATCCCCGTCCTGGTTCTGGAGCTGGCCCGGGTCCGGGTTGGGGTTCTGGGTGTTCAGGCCCATCAGGGTGGACAGGGGCACGGTAATGTTGATGACCGCCTTGGGACCCGGCGCCCTCTGACAACCGTGGTGGCCATGGGCCATAGTCATCGCCGCCATGAGCGCGTCATAGGTACGCGCATACCGCGAAACGGGCGCCTCCCCGTC
>NZ_ANBE01000003.1 GCF_000341145.1 Nocardiopsis xinjiangensis YIM 90004 | reverse complement strand
GTACTACCCTGCCAGCCGGCCCCAGGCCAGCCACGAACAGACTTACAGGTCGGTATGCACCGGCGGCCGCGAGACGTAGGAGCGTGTCGCACAAGTAGGCGGGAGAGAGCGCGCAGGTGTCGAGATCGAGGTCATCAGTAGAACGCTGGGACACGCGAAGCCGAGCTTCACGAGTGATTACTGCGGGAGCGTGCTGCCGCCGATGGAGCGAGAAGCTGCTGAGGTGAGGGCGCGTTACCTCGACGCCGGTGCCGGAGCGCGGCGTGACAGGGCTCCGGAGTCCGTCGACACGAGTGGTGCCGGGGAGGCGTGAGTGCGTGCCCAGTGCGTGCTGAGCCGCCAAAAAAGAAACCTGGGACCTTCCGCAGTGCGGAAAGCCCCAGGTCATGGTGCGGAGGATGAGGGATTCGAACCCTCGAAGGGATTACTCCCTAACCGCATTAGCAGTGCGGCGCCCTAGGCCTCTAGGCGAATCCTCCTGGCTGCGTTCAGCCTACAGGCCACGGGAAGGGCGCGCAAAACGGAATGCCCAGGCAGGACTCGGGTCTGTGGCGCACGCCATGGGTCCGGGGCCTGCCCGGGGCGGGGCGGCGGTCCGGTGCCTTCCCGGTGCGGCGCTGGTCAGGTGGTCGTGCGCTCGATGATGAGGTCGGCGTCCTGGCGGAGCTTCTCCGTGGCCCGTGACAGGGTGCTCTTGACCGTTCCGAGCGTGACCCCGAGGCGTGCGGCGATCTGGACCTCGGTGAGGTCGTCGTAGTAGCGCAGCACCACGGTCGCGCGCTGGCGGTCGGGCAGGCGGTCGATGGCGCGGGCGACCACGTCGGCCAGGTCGCTGCGCCGAGTGGGGTCCTCCACCCGCTGCTCGGGGATCTCGTCGGTGGGGAAGACCTCCAGACGGCTGCGGCGCCACTCGGAGATCTGGGTGTTGACCATCGCCCGCCGCACGTATCCGTCCAGGGCCCGGGGGTTGGTGATGCGGTCCCAGGACAGGAAGGTCTTCACCAGGGCCGCCTGGAGCAGGTCCTCGGCGTCGGCATGGCTGTTGGTGAGGTTGCGGGCCATGCGGAGCAGTGCCGGTCCCCGCTCGGAGACGTATCTGCTGAAGTCGTCGAACTTGGGGCTCTGGGTGGTCCCCGCCACGGCGATCACCGACCCTCTCCGTGACGTGATGTTCCTTCTATCCCTTTTCTCCTTTTCACTGTCACACAGCACCTGCAAAGGCTCGGGAGTATGGACGCCACGTACTCGTAAACCGACATTTCTCCGGGCCACGTGCGCGGCACGCCATGGACACGAACCGGTGCGTACCGGCGTGTAACCGGAGTACGAGGGGCCACGTCGGCAGAATGGGCACAGAGGACGAGTCGGGTGACAAGGGGGCGCTAACGACATGTCAGTGACGACCGAGAGCGGGCGGGACCGGGCACGGTTCACGGCCGCGGTACTCGGACCCGACACGGCACCCGTGCCCACACCGATCGGGATCCGCGTGGCACGCGGTGTGGTGGTCGGCGTGACCTCCTACATGCTGTGCCTGGCCACCGCACGGGGTGAGGAACGGTTCTTGTTCGAACGGGTCACCACGTTCTGGCGAGGCGGCGAGGTCGGGTCCGAGGACCTGCGTGTGGGCGACGACGCGGTCGTCCGCTGTTCCCGCGACGGGCGCCTGGTCGCCGAACGGGTGTGGGTCCAGCTCGCCCGAGCCACGGGTGTGATCGTCGACCGGCAGGGCGATGCGGTCGTCATCGACCCCGGACACGGGCGGCAGCGCCGGTCCGTGGTCCTGCCCTACCGCACCTCCGGGCGGATCGCCGTGCGGCACCCGCGACTGGTTCCGGGGCACGTGTTCGACGCCGTCGGTGTGTGGCGCGACGGTGAGGTCTGGGCGGCCCGGCCCGCGACCACCCAACCGCCCTACCCGCTGCGGGCCGCACCGCACCGGCCACCGGTGCGCACGTACACGAACACACTCAACGGCATCGCGACCTGGTACGACCCGTCGTGGGGCCGGTCCACGCACCTCGACCCGCGGGCCCTGGCCACCGGCGCGGCCTACCCGGCCCTGGACCGGGAGAGCCACACGCCCGGCTGTGACGCCCGCACACCGTGTGTGCCGCTGCCCCAGCTGTCGGTGGGGGCACGGCTGAGCCTGCGCAACGACTGCACACGTGAGACCGGCGTGCTCGACGTTCTCGGCTGTGCCGCGTCCGACAGCTGGCTGTGCGACCTGTGCCCCACGTGCGGCGGTCAGGGCGCCGGACGCGTCGCCTGCCTCACCCTGGCCTCCTTCGTCGCCTTCGGCGGGAGCCCGGAGGAAGGGTGCTTCAACGCCACCGTGACCGTAGCGACCGGGGAGGGATGAGCATGCCCGCGGAGCTGATGCAGACCGTCGAGGCCGCCAGGGAGGTGCAGCTGCCGCTCCTGGCGGCGCTGCTGGCCCTGGGGGCCGTCGCCAAACTCACGCCGCGCAGCTCCGGGAGCGGCCTCGCCGTCCTGGTCCCCGAACGGCTCAGGATCCCGTCCACCGTCGCCGTCGGTCTCTTGGAAGCGGTCCTGGCGGGCGGACTCCTCGTGGCAAGCGGTCTCCTGGGGGAAGGTACCCGTGCCCTGGCCGCGGCGGTCTTCGCCGGGTCGACTGCCGTGCTCCTGCTCGTGCGGCGCCGCGCCCCCGAGGCCGGGTGCGGGTGTTTCGGCGGACTCAGCCGTGAACCCGTCGGGTGGCGCACCCTCACCCGCGCGGGCCTGCTGTCGGCGGCCGCACTGGCCACGCTCGGACTGGCCCCCACCGGGGGGAGCGTGCTCACCTCGTTCACCTGGACCCACGCAGCGGTGCTCGGGACGGAACTGCTCGTCCTGGCCGCGCTCAGCCCCGAGCTGCGCATCCTGGCCACCCGGATCCTGCGGCGGGAACCGTGTGAGCTGCGCCGGCACCCGGCCGGCCGGGCCCGGCGCCGACTGCACCGCAGCGAGGTGTGGCGTACCAACCGGCCCACACTGCTGTCCTCGGAGCCCGAGGACCAGTGGCGGCACGGTTGCTGGCGGTTCCTGCGCCACGACGGGCTTCGGCACGGGCGCAGGGTCGACGTCGTCTTCGCGGTCCGCTCCGGAGGCAACCGCAACACCGCGGTGCGGGCGGTCGTCCTCGACCGGGAGAGCCAGGACGTGCTGGCCTCCTACGGGGTCGTCTCGACCCGGCCTCTGCCCGGGCCGCCCCGCAAGCTACCGGCTCCGCGCCGGGCTGCACGCCAGGAGGCCGGGCTCCGGGCCGGGGCCGAGGCCGAGCGCACACTGCACGAGGCCGTGGAGAACCGTTCCGGCGACCCCTGGAAGGACCCGGAGGCCGGGCGTCCCGTCTGAGCGCGGGCAAGGGAGGTGCGGGCGACGCAACAGCAGACGGTGCCGGCCGGACGCGCAGAGGTGTGTCCGGCGGGCATCGTCCGCCGCGGTGGTCTCCGCCGAACGCGCAGGGCGTGCGCGCCGGGCACGCCCTAGTCCAGCGTCTGGTTCTGCCGGTCGATCGCGGCCTCGGTGAACCCGACCAGCATCTCCTCGTACTCGGCGGGGTCGCCGTCGCCGATGACGGAGGTCGTACCGAGTACGCCGTCGTTGCGGTAGAGGACGCTGATCATGCTGCTGAGCTCGCCGTCGGTCTCCACGTCGATGCTGTGGGCGCGTGACTCCTCACCCATCTCCTGAAGGTCCAGGTCGCCGACGCTGTAGTCGGAGCTGGTGCCGTCCTCGTAGGTGGCGGTGTATTCACTGCAGTCCTCCGGAGGGGTCTCGTGGAGCGCGTCGGAGGCCTCCTCGGGCGGCAGCTGCACCAGCAGGCTGGTGACCGCGCCCTCCTCCCACTCGTAGGTGGCCACGGAGGTGGGAGCGTCCTGGACCGTGTCGAGGTCGCCCCACCGGTTGGTGGCGTCGACGCACTCGGGTTTGTCCAGTTCGGTGCCGTCGCGGATCTCGGCGCTGTACTGGACGGTGGTCAGCTCCGAGTACGTGCCGGACTCACCGCCCTCGGAGACCTGGGTGACGTCCTGGAACTGCAGGAGCTGTGCTTCGTGCAGTCGGTCGGCGCCGCCCTGTACCTCGGCGTCCCCGCCGCTGCACGCGGTCGCGCCCAGCGCCAGGGCCGCGGCCGCCGCCAGGCGGAGCCCGTTCCGGACGGGGACGAGGTGGGAGGATGATGGGAGGCTCGAACGGTTTTCCTTGTGACCAGCGTCGACCCGGTGGGACTGTGGGGGACGATGGCATGAACGCATGGTGTTATCTCCTCGTTTGTGCAATATTGCCGCTGGGAGCGGTGACCGACCCCAGTTGCTCAGTGTGATTCGGGGTTAGCACAAAGTATTGAGGAAGGACGAAGGTGTCGGAGTCGAAACCGCCATATCTACGGTCCGTACTGGAGAGCATCCCGGCCTACAAGCCCGGAAAGAAGGTCGTCGGTCCCGACGGGCGCTCCATCAAACTGTCCTCCAACGAGAGCCCCTACGGGCCGCTCCCGTCGGTGCGTGATGCCATCGCACAGGCCTCCGCCGAGCTCAACCGCTACCCCGACCCCGGGGCCGCCGAGCTCACCGCGGCCCTGGCCGCGCGCTTGGAGGTGCCCGAGGGCCACCTCGCTCTCGGTGCCGGCTCGGTCGGTCTGCTCCAGCAGATCCTGGAGGCCGTCGGTGAACCCGGCGCGGAGCTCGTCCACGCGTGGCGCTCCTTCGAGGCCTACCCGCTTCTCGCCGAGCTGTCGGGTGTGACCTCGGTGCGTGTGCCCCTGCGCGAGGAGACCCACGACCTCGACGCCATGGCCGACGCCATCACCGATCGGACCCGCATGGTCCTGGTCTGCAACCCCAACAACCCCACGGGCACCGCCGTGCGCGAGGAGGAGCTCACCGCTTTCCTCGACCGCGTTCCCGACCACGTCCTGGTCGTACTGGACGAGGCCTACCGCGAGTACGTGCGCGACCGCGACGTGCCCGACGGCCTCTCCCTGTACCGCGACCGTCCCAACGTGGCCGTCCTGCGCACCTTCTCCAAGGCTTACGGCCTGGCCGCGGCCCGCCTGGGCTTCGTCGTCGGCCATCCGCACCTCGCCGGGGCCGTCCGCAAGACCCTCGTGCCGTTCGCGGTCAACCACCTGGCCCAGGCCGCCGGGGTCGCCTCCCTCGCGGCCGAGGAGGAACTCCTGGAGCGGGTGCAGGCCACCGTGGAGGAACGCGCACGCGTACGCGAGGCCCTCCTGGAGGCCGGCTGGACCGTGCCGCCGACCGAGGCCAACTTCGTGTGGCTCCGCCTGGAGGAGGACACCCTCGACCTCGCCGCCGCCTGCGCCGACGCCGGGGTCTCCGTGCGGCCCTTCGACGGCGAGGGTGCCCGCGTCAGCATCGGCACCCCGGAGGAGAACGACGTCTTCCTGTCGGTGGCCACGAAGTACCCCGGCCGCCGCTAGGTGTACTGCCCCGAGAGGCCAGTGACGGGGCCGCACTGATCCACCGGCTTCTCCGAGGGGCACCGGAGCAAGGTCCACAGGACCGGCTCCGGTGCCCCTCTTCTCGTGCGCTCGTGCCTCGCGCTCCGCCCCTGCCTGCCCAGCGCCCCGCCATGCATCGGCAAGCCGCTCCGTCCCGCCGGGCAAGCGGCCCACCAAGGGTGCCGTGCTCGCGCCCGAAGCCCCTGCCATCCAGAAGCAAGCAAAGTGCAAGAGGCCGTCCCGATGCTTGATCACGCGTTCCGCACCGGCGGAGGGACGCGAGACGGCAGTCTCCGTCTCCGCCGCGGCCGGTGCGGCGGCGTATCCGTAGAGACCGATCCTTGCGAGCAGGGGACCACTTCCATGCAGGCAGAGCCCAGGGACACGGAGACCGAGGACGAGCACCACGATGCCGTGTGGTCGGTTCGTCCACGTCTGCGACACGATGTCCTCTTCGCCGACACCGGGTCCGGTGTGCTGCTCAGGCACGCCGAGGCCAGCTTCGTCGTCAAGGGGCGCAGCGCCTACCGCTTCTTCTCGGCCCTGTCCCCTTTCCTCACCGGGCAAGCCACCGTGGAGGAGCTGGCAGAGGTGGTCCCGGAGCAGCAGCATCCGATGTTGCTGGGACTGGTCCGCACCCTGATCGACCGGGGTTTCGCCCGTGACCGGGACCCCGCCCCCGACGGCACTCTCGACGAGCGCGTCCGAAACCGCTTCCGGCGCCAGATCGACTACGTCGAACATTACGTCGACGGGGCCGGGGGCCGCTTCTCCCGATTCCGTGACCTGCGTGTCCTCGTGGCCGGTGAGGGAGAGGTCGCTGAGTGGGCGGTTCTGTCCCTGGTCCGGAACGGTGCGGCCGCCGTACACACCGCGGGCCCCGACCGGGTCGCGGACAGCGTGGCCGAAGAGGTCCGGGCCCTGGAGGAACAGGGATGCGTGGCTCAGGTACGCCTCACAGACCTCGTCCCCGCGGACATGCGCGCCAAGGACCTGACCGGATACGACGTGGTTCTGCTGGCCGACCCTCACACACCCGACCGGGTGTGGCGCCTGTGCGCAGACGAGGATGCCCCTCCCCTCCTGCCCGTCGTGGTACTGGGGGACCACGCGATGCTCGGCCCCTTCCATTCTCCCGAGGCCGACAGTTGCTGGACGTGCGCCCTCCTCAGGTACACCGACGCGGCTCCGGCCGAAGAGGCCGCGCGCGTATGGCGCGGCCTGGCGGTCGATGGGCGCTCCGCGGGGACCAGCAACCTGCCGGCTCCGCAGGCAGCGATGCTCGGCAACGCCTTCGCCTTCGAGGTGTTCCGATGGTCGACAGGCGTTCTGGGAGCCGAGACCGCGGGCGCCGCCCTCTTCCAAGACATCCGTACTCTCGATACTTTCGGTGAGTTCGTCCTCTCGCACCCCAGCTGCCCTCGTTGCCACGGTGGTACGAACACCGCGGACGCGTCCGTTCCCCGTCTGGACGAGGTGGCCCCCGAACCCTCTGACGACACCTCGGTGCAGCGCAGTTACGAGCAGGCCGAGCTCATGGTCGGAGCTCGGGCGGGGCTGGTGACCGAGCACCGCGACCTTGCCCTCCCCCAGTCTCCGCTGAAGGTGGGCAGGGTCGCTCTCGCCGGGCATGGGCGAAGCCCGTCCGAGGTCGCGCGCGCGGACATCCACACCACGTTGCGGGCGCGGCTGCGGACCTTGCGGGCCGCCGCCCTGAAACACGTCGGGCAGAACGCCGTGCTTCTTCCGGTGCCGGGTACCGGGACGCCGGTGCCGCTCGGTGTTTCCGGGATCAGTACCGCCACCGGGGCGTCCGAGACGCACAACGGGGAGGAACGAGCGCACGGGATCGGATTGGTCGACCGCAGCGTCTACGAGGTCCCGGCCGCGGCAGTCCATCCGTTCTCCGTGTTCAACGCGGCCGGAGCGTTCGAACGGACCCGCATGGGCGAGGGCGCCGGGAGCCGGCCGGAGCACGCGGTGCACGAAGCGCTCCTCAGCGCGGGTGCCTTCGATGCCCTGCGGACGGTGCTCGCCGGACACCCCGCCCAGAGGGTGGAAACGGGTACGCCCCCTGAAGGCAGTGAACTGGGCTTCTTGTCGAGTGTTGCCGAAACCATGGGGTTGAGCACGGAGATCTTGCGCCTGCCCGGGCCCGGGGCCGCTGTACTGGTCCGGGACACCGAATCGACGGTATGGGACATCGGTTACGGCACCACACCGGTGGAGGCGGTGACGGCTGCTCTGCGTGACGTGATCGCCCGTGTCCAGTACTCCGAGGCCGGTGTCGGGGCCGACGGAGTGGCCCCCGAGAGGATGGCGGCCCTGGATCCGCGAGCTCTTCCGGTGGGCGAGCCGGCCCCGCAGTGGTGGAAGGAGAACCTTCCTGTCACCGCGGAGCAGATCTGTGCCGGTTTCGCGCGCCAGGGCCGCGAAGCGATCGTGGTTCCCACCGCTACGCCCGATCTGGCCGCCTGCGGTGTGCACACGGTCAAGGTGTTGCTCACAGCAGCACTCGACACCACGAAGGACTCTGCGGCGCGATGAGGCAGACAGTGCAGCACGGAGCACACGCCGCGCAGGTGTGGGAGGAAAGCCCGCTGGAGCGGTTGCGGGCGAACCTGGAAGAGGCCCTGCGGACCGGGCCCGGTCCGGACGGCGCACGGGTCTGGGTCGGGCTCCTGGGCGAGCGTGACCTGTTGTGGGAACCGGATGAGCGCTGGTGGGAGGAGTTCGACAGCGGCCGCCCCACTCTGCCCGTCCTCCTGTACGACAGGTTCGTGCTCGTGGGGCCGGTCCGGGAAGGCGGAGACGGCCCCGCCTCGGGGTGCGGCGTGTGTCTTGCACGCCGATGGCAACAGTTGAGGCCGGATGAGGACCGCGACGCGCTGGAACACGGGAGCCGGATACGGGCCCACCGTGAACCGCCCTTCCTCACCGGGTTCGCTCTCGACACGGTCAAGGGCGTGGTCGCGTCCTTGGCCTCCGCCCCCCAGCGCGAGGCAACCGATGTACAGGGCAACAGATATGTCCATCGCGTGGACCTGGCAGACCTCAACGTGCGCCGCTGGCCCTTGATCGCGGACGCCTACTGCCCGGCCTGTGGCGACATCCCCCCGGATGCTGCGGAGAACACGGCTCCCGCGCTCGTCGCACGTCCCAAGAGGGCGCCCGGCCACGACAGGACACACTCGGTATCGGAGTACCCGGTCTCCGAGGAAGCCCTGACCAACCCGGTGTGCGGGGTTCTGGCCGCGCGGGGCATACCGCGCTTGGAGAACACGACCACCGCACCGACGGTGGGGTATGTGTCCGTACGCGGTTCCGGTTATCTGCACCCCTCCTTCTGGGGCGGGCACGCAGACACCTACGGCGGCAGTTTGCGCCTGGGGCTGCTCGAAGGGTTGGAGCGCCTCTCGGGCTTGGCGCCCAGGAACCGGCGCCCGACCGTCGAGAGCAGCTACCGGGACCTTGCACACGAGGCCCTCGATCCCAGGGAACTGGGAACCTACGACGACCTCTTCTACGACTACAACCCCGACTACCAGCGTTTTCGCGAGGACGCTCCGTTGAGCTGGGTCTGGGGGCACTCCTTGGTCCGGTACCGGCCCGTGCTGGTCCCCGAAGTCTCGGTGTATTACCACGGGAACGGTAGCGACCGAAAGATCGCGCAGGAATGCTCCAACGGATGTGCCACGGGCGGCAGCTACGAGGAAGCGGCTCTGCACGGGTTGTTGGAGCGTGTCGAGCGCGACGCCTTTCTGCTGGCCTGGTACGGGCGTCTCCCGGTGACGGAGATCGACGCGGACAGCTGGCACTCGCCCTCCTTGCGGTGGATGATTCGGCGGATGGCTCTGTACGGCTACCGCGCGCGGTTCTTCGATGCCCGTCCGGCGTTCGACATCCCGGTGGTGGTGGCGGTGGCCGAGCGCGAGGACGGGGGCCCGGGAACGCTCTGTTTCGGCGCGGGCGCGAGTCTGGACCCGGAGTCGGCTGCCGAGACCGCGCTTCGGGAGACGGCCTTCGAAGTACCCCATGCCGCGAGGTATGCCACGCGTGACCGAGCACAGTTGTCGGCCATGGCGTCCGATTTCACGCGTGTCAGGGAGTTGCCCGACCATCCGCGCCTGTACGGCCTGCCGGAGATGCGCTCCTACGCGGACCATCTCCTGGGTCCTCGGGGGACCGTCCCGCACACCGTCCCTGCGCATCGCGTCTACGAGCAGTGGTACCGAGAGCGGCCGAACACAGAGGACCTCACCGATGACCTGCTGTACTGCCGGGACGAGGTCGCCAGGGCCGGCTTCGACTGCCTGGTGGTCGACCAGACCTCCCCTGAACAGCGGCACAGCGGCGTGTGCACGGTGTGCGTTCTGACCCCTGGTCTCCTACCGATCGACTTCGGCTGGGACCGGCAACGGGCACTGCTCATGCCGAGGATCGGGCGAGTCGCCCGGGCCCACGGGTGGACCCGGGAGCGTACCCGTGAGGCTCTCTCGGCCGCCTCCCCGCACCCGTTTCCGTGAACCGCATGTGCGCAGCGGGCGTCCCCACCAGCCGAAGGAGCCAGCCATGTCAGTCGTGGACAGCTATGCCGAGGCCATCGTGCGGCGGGCCAGAGAACCGATGGAGCCGCAGGGGTTCGAACCCGATTGGGCCGACCAGCCCCGCAGACACAAGTACTATCCCGGGGCCGAGCACTACTCCCTCCCTTCGGCCACCCCGCTTCCCGGAACCCTGGACGAGGGCCTGGCCCCCGGTAGAAGCGCGGAGGCAACAGGCCGGTGGTCGGCCGAGGCACTGTCCGCGCTGCTCCTGGACTCCTACGGCCTCACGGGCCGTCGTCTGGCTGTGCACGGGAACCCGGATCTGAGAGGGATGCCGTGGTACCCGTCGGCGACATGGTCGAGAGGCACCGCCTCGGGGGGAGGCCTCTATCCCCTGGAGATCTACTTGGTCACCGGCCCCGGGGGACCTCTCACGCCGGGCGTTTACAACTACAGTTCTCCCCACCACTCCATGCAACGGCTCCTGACCGGAGACGTCACCGCGCACGTGCATCGTGCGCTCCCGGACGGAACGCCCCACACCGGCCAGTACCTGCTGGTTTCCGCCAAGTTCTGGAAGAACTCCTTCAAGTACAACAGCTTCTGCTATCACGCCGTCACCATGGACCTCGGTACGCTCCTGGGTACATGGCGGACGAGCGCCCGGGCAGCGGGTCTGGCCCTGCGTCCGTATCTGTGGTTCGACGAACCGGCTCTGGACCGGTTGCTGGGGCTGGACCACCTGGACGAGAGCGTCATGGCCGTGGTCCCGCTGCCGTGGGAAGGCAGCCGACCCGGGATCCCTTCTCTGCCGCCCCGTGTTCCCTCGGTCGGACTCGAAGAACGGGAGCGTTCGCGGGAAACAGTGGGTTTTTCCTGGGTGACCGAGGTCCATGAGCAGGCTCTGAACGCTCCTGCGGTCGAACCCGCCCCGGAACAGCTCGAAGAGGCCCGAGGCGTGCCGGTGCCCTCCTCCGGAGAAACCGACCACCAACTCTCCGAGCCACGGCTGCTCGAGGTTCCCGTCGCCTCCGCGTTGCGTGAACGGCGCAGCAGTTTCGGCCGGTTCAGCTCCTCACCGCCGATGTCGGAGGAGGACCTCTCGACGGTGCTGAGGGCCGCGGACCGAGCCGCCACCCTTCTGGGAGAGGTGGGCACGAGTCGGCTCTCGGTCTTTGCCAACCATGTTGCCGATCTGGCCCCAGGTGCCTACGACCACCTGCCCGAAGGGGCCCTGCGTCCGGTGCGTGAAGGCTCTGAAGCTGAATTCCTGCAGCGCAACTACTTCCTCAACAACTACAACCTGGAGCAGTGCGCCGCCGTCATCACGGTGATGGGGAGTCCTACCGCGATGACCTCGGCGGTCGGCCCACGCGGTTACCGGCTCGTCAACGCCGAGGTCGGTGCGGTTGCCCAGAGCGTGTACCTGGCGTGCGCCGCTCTCGGTGTCGGCTGCGGGGCGGCCCTCGGCTTCGACAACGTTTCCTACCGGGACGAGCTACGTATCGAGGACCGACAGGAATGGCCGCTGCTGATCCTCATGGTCGGCCACGAACGCGCAGGCCAACCGGAATTCGTGTACCGAAATGTCTGACGTCAATGACGCTGGAGCCACGATGACAGAGAACCCCGCGCCAGAGCGGCCACGTTCCCGGACCGCTGGGCGGTGGACCGGAACGGACGTGTTCATGCTCAGGGTGGGCGGCTTGCCGTGGTCGGCGGTCGAGGCACTCGCCTGCAAAGCGACAGCCGACTGGGCTGCCTCGATCCTGCGGGCCGAGGACCAGCTGAGCGATCGGGCGCACGAGGTGAGTGACATGATCGCTCCTCTGGTGACAGAGCACGAACACGCAACGCGTCGTACCTTGATCAACCTTCGCCGGGACGTGTTCAACCTTCGTCTTCCCCGGGACAGGGAACGAACGGCAGAGGCGCTGGCCCTTCTGCCGGACGGTGTCGCCGAGGCGGTGTCCGAATGGATTTCCCGCAGAGAGGCCCTCGAGGCGGAGAAGGCCCGGGGGGAGGACCTGCTCGCTGAGGAGATCGGACACCAACGTGAGCACCTCAGGGAACTCGCACAGGACCCCAGGCTCCGGGACGGCCTTCTGCTCGCCTCGCCCTCGTTGGAACGCCACCTGTCCACCTACCTCGATGCCGGATCCGGCCCCTTGCCCAAGCGTGCCCGGAAGATCGAACGCTCCCTGGTCGAGTACGTCATCCGGACCGCGTGCAAGACGAGCCCGTTCAGTACCTTGACCACGGTCGCGGCGGGCTCCTTCACCCCGGGTGTGGGACAGGCGTTCAGCTCCGATCCGCAAGGCATGGAAGGCCGAAGCCACGTACGTATCAACGTCGCGACGCTGGGCCGCATCGCCGATGCGGTGGCCGAGGACTGGGAGCGGCTGAGCGACCTGCCCGTGATCCTGTCCTCGGGGCACAGCCTCGACCACGAGAGGATCCGCTACGTTCGCCGGACCAAGGTCGGCAGCGGGAGCGACGCTCCCGGCGCCTTCGACTCACTGCGCGAAGAGCTCTTCTACCTTTCGCACAGCACTCTGCTCGACGAAGTCATGGACATATTGGAGAAGGAACCCCACCTTCTGCTCGGCGATCTCGTGGAACGTCTGGCCGTCCCTGAGGATCGCGACCCCGGCGAAGTGCGCGATTACGTCGAGACACTGCTCCGGCTGAGCCTGCTACGGCTACCGACCCTGGACGTGGACATCCACAGCGAGGACCCGCTCCGTACCTTCCGTGACGGTCTGGCCGCACGGCAACGTCCGTGGGCAGATCTGATCGTCGAGCAGCTCGACCACATCGCCGGCTCGGTCGATGCCTACGCAGGAGCGCGCACCCATGAACGCCGAAGGCTGCGGGACGGTGTCAGGGACTCGCTCGACCGGTTGATGGAATCGCTGGTGGCCGAACCAGCGGCGATGCCCCCGGGGATCCTCTACGAGGACGTCTCTCTCCCCGATCTCGACCTGCGTGCCGACAAGGAACTGTGGGACAAGACCCTCCTGGCCGATCTGCGTGCGCTGACGGGGATCCTGCCACTGTTCGACATGCTGCTGCCACACAGGCTCGTCCTCCTGGGGTTCTTCCGGGCCCGTTACGGTGAGGACGGGACCTGCGACGATGTGCTCACCTTCATCCACGAGTTCCACCGGGACATCTACGATCAGTACCTTCAGTCCAGCGCCGGCCGGCAGGACTTCGATGAGGACGGCGAGTACGTGCCTCTGGAGAACTGGCTGCGTATGCCGGAGATCGACGCACTGGACGAGGCCCGCAGAGAGCTGGTCGGCCGGATGCGCCGGGCCTACGCCGACCTTCCGGACAACGACACGGAGCTCGTCCTCGGCGACGACTTCATGGAAGCCGTGGCGGACAAGCTCCCCGACCCCGTTCACGAGCTCGACTCCCGTAGTTTCTTCGTCCAGACCGCCGAACGGGACGGGCAGTTCACGAGCGTGCTCAACCGCTCCTACAGCGGACTGACCCTGCTCTACTCACGGTTCCTCCACTGCTTCGAGCAGACGCGCGACCCGGCGCTCGTGGACGAACTGAGAGACACGCTCAAGGACGTCTGCCCCGAGGGAACGGTCTTCGCCGAGCTCACCGGTGGTCACGACACCACCAACCTCAATCTGCATCCTCCGGTCACCGAGTACGAGATCGTGTGTCCCGGTGAGTCCAGCTCACGCCCTCCCGAGGTATGCGTCCGCGTCGAGGAACTGCAGATCAGGCACACCTCCGAACGGGGGATCCACCTGTACTGCCCGCGGATCGACCGTGTGGTGGTCCCGGTCTATCTGGGTTTCCTGCTCCCGCTCGCACTGCCGGAGGTGCAACGGGCCCTGCTCCTGTTCTCACCGACCGCGATGGCGCCTCTGGACCTGTGGCAGGGCACCGACCAGCCTCTCGGTGACGCCGCGATCGGGGGCCACCCCCGTGTGCGCTACCGCGATCTGGTCCTGACCCGCCACACGTGGAAGACCGCCCCGGGACGTCTGCCCCGCAGGAATTCGTCCCAGAGCGACACCGAATGGTTCTTGGCCTGGCAGCGCTGGCGCTCCGAGCATCGGATTCCACGCCGGGTCTTCGCCACGGTGGACACCGCCGAAGCGGGGGACGACACCGACCAGGGCCCGACACACCCGTCCAAACCGCAGTACGTGGACTTCGACAATTTCTTCTCCCTCCAATTGCTGGACCACAAGATCGCCGGGTCGACGCGGCGCGTGGTCATGACCGAGATGCTTCCCGGCCCCGATGAGTTGTGGTTGCGGGGCGAAGAAGGGGGCCGTGTGAGTGAACAGACTGTCGAGATCACCCGGACCCCTGGTGCCGGGGCCGACGACGACCGCAGGAGCCAAAGATGACGCGAGCCGACGGTGCCGGCGCATGGATTGCGATGCACATCTTCTACGCAGCTGACGCCCGTCCCGTGCTGACCGAATGTCTGCGCCCCTTGGTCCGGGACCTGAGGGAACGGGGACTGCTGGATCGTTTCTTCTTCATCAACTACTGGCTGGAGGGCCAGCACGTACGGTTCCGTGTGAAGCCCAGGAGCCCGGAGTTGGAACAAGAAGTACGTGAGCGGATGGAGAGCGCCGTTTCGGCGTACCTGAAGAGGCGTCCTGCGCTCTATGACTACGACTCCGAATTCCTGCTCAGCATGTACGAGGACATGTTCCGGTTGGAGTACTCGGAGCAGGAGCGGATCGAGCGCTACGGCCAGGACGGGCCTATGCCTCTGCGGGAGAACAACACGTTCGCGTTCCTGCCCTACGAACCCGAGTACGCCAAGTACGGAGGACCGAAGGGCATCGAACTCGCTGAATGGCACTTCGAACGCTCCAGCGACCTGGTCCTGGACCTCCTGAACCGGACGAACACACATCTGCGCACCGCCCTGCTCGGTCTCTGCTCTCAGCTGATGATGGTCATGGGAACGACCTTCCTGCCGGACAGGAAGGATCTCGGTGCTTTCCTGTCCAATTACCACGAGTACTGGCAGCACGCATTCCAGATCGCCGGCCTGGCCACTGTCGAAAAGTACGAGGAGAACTTCGCCCAGATGTCCGAGCGCCTCTCCCAGCGCTTCCACGACATCGAGGCGGGCGTGCACGGGACGGACGGGAGCAACCTGAGCTCCTTCGTGCGCGACTGGGCCGAACACTGCGCCGAACTACGCGACCGCGTGGTCGACCTCAGCGCCAAGGGTGACCTGCTCTTCCCCTCGTGGGACCCCGAGCGGATGCGCCTTTCCGGCAAGGTCGGGGAGTTCCGGCCCGTGACCGACCCCGACGCCGCGTTGAAGGTCCTTCTGTCGCCCTACATGCACATGACCAACAACAGGCTGGGGGCGACCATCGTCGACGAGGCCTACCTGGCGTACCTGCTTGCGCGTGTGACGGGTGGCCGGCCGGCTCGTCCCACGGAACCGGCCTCATGACGCAGGACGCCGATCCGGCCGCGGCCCGCCCACGGGTCCGCGGGGACCTCGCCATCGGTCCTGCCCTGGTGCGCGGTGGCTCGATGATCCACCTGATCAAGGACCCGGTCTCGGGGAAGATGATGACGGTCGGGGCGAAGGAACACTTCATCATTGCCCGTCTCGACGGGCACAGCACTCTCGCCGACATCACGGACGAGTACGGTGCCGAGTTCGGTCGACGCCTCGACGACCGGGCCTGGGGCGGGATCATGGCGACGCTGGCCGGACGGTCACTTCTGGAAGGGAGCCCACCGCCGGAACCTGCCGAACCGGCCTCTGACAGGCAGAGACCGACGTTCTTCCACGCGAGGCTCCCCCTGGCGCGCCCCGGTCCATGGTTGGAGCGCGTCGCCAGGCGGATGGGCTGGGCCTTCTCCCCGGCCTTCGTGCTCCCGGCGCTCGCCGCTGCGCTACTGGCCTGCGCCACGGTCGCTCTGAACCTGGGCCCCCTGCTCGAGGCAGCGGCCCGGTTCAGGGACACCCCCTGGACCGGGATCATCGCCATCGCTCTCCTCTGGGGCGTGCTCGCCCTGCACGAACTCGGCCATGGTCTGGCCGCCGTACGGTTCGGTGCGCGTGTGGGCGACATCGGCATCGGGTGGCGGCTCCCCTTGCTCACCCCTTACTGCGCGGTCGAGGAAGTTCAGCTTCTACCGACCAGGCACCGGGTGTACATCGCTTTTTCCGGGGTCTTCGTCAGCCTTCTCGTCCTGCCCCCGGCCCTGGTCTTCTGGCTCCTGGCCCCGGAGGAGAGCAGCGCGCACGTGTTTGCGTCAGTGCTCCTGCTCTTCGGCACGGTCGCCGCACTGTCCAATTTCGTGCCGTTCTTCCGGTTGGACGGTTACTCCATGCTCAACCACGCCTTGGGGACGGAGAACCTCGCTCGGGATTCCACCGGTCACGTGCTCAGCGGCCTGCGTGAACGAGTGAGGGGCGTTGACCGGGTGGGGCCCCGGCCTCCGCGAACGATCCGGATCGCCTATGTGGCGTACGCGGTCTCGGCGGCTCTCTTCTACACGGCCCTCGTCCTGGTTTTCGCAGCCTGGTGGCTCGCCCTGTTGGCGCACTTCCTCGACTTGTGGGCGGCTGCGGGACTCCTGGTTGCGACAGCCCTCGCAATCACCGTCGGCTACCGGATCAACGTGGTCCGCAAGCGTGACCGGGACGGTACACAACGCCTGCCGAGAGACAAGGAAGGGATATGAATAAAGAAGATGGCGGCGTGAACGCCGTGGCCGTGGAGGCCTTGACCAAGGTCTACGGAGGCAAACCCGTGGTGGACGGGGTCTCTTTCACTGTGCGTGAGGGCGAGTTCTTCGGGATCCTCGGCCCCAACGGTGCGGGGAAGACCACGACACTCGAGATGATGGAGGGGCTGCGCAAGGCCGACGGCGGTTCGGTCTCCCTCCTCGGGGCCTCTCCCCACCCCCGAAACACCTCCCTGTTGCCGAGGATCGGCGTCCAGCTCCAGTCCTCGGCCTTCTTCGAACGCCTCACCGCGAAGGAACAGTTGGTCACGTTCGGTGCTCTCTACGGGGTGGAGGCGGACCGTGTGGACGACGTACTGGCGCTGGTGGGGCTCACCGAGGAGGCCCATACCCGGGAGGACAAGCTCTCCGGTGGCCAGCGCCAGCGGCTGTCGATCGCCTGTGCCCTGGTCCATGATCCCGAGCTCCTCTTCCTGGACGAGCCGACCGCCTCCCTGGACCCGCAAGCGCGCCGCAACCTCTGGGACGTCCTGCGCGGCATCAAGGACCGTGGCAAGACCATCGTCTACACCACCCACTACATCGAGGAGGCCGAGCGCCTGTGTGACCGGATCGCCATCCTCGACCACGGGCAGGTCATCGCGATGGACACCCCCGACGCGCTGGTCAGAGATCTGGACACCCGGGTCAGCATGGACCTTCCCCAAGGTGTGCTCAGCCTCGACGAGGTCCGCTCCCTTCCGGACGTGCAAGACGTCCGGGAAGAGGGGAGCAAGATCTGCTTCACCGCCACGGACACCAACGCCGTGATGCACGTACTCTCCGAGCGCGGAGATGCAGGCCACCTTCAGACCAGAACGGCTTCTCTGGAAGACGTGTTTCTCGAACTCACAGGAAGGGAGTACCGGTCGTGACCGCCTTCCAACAGATCTCCGTCGCGGTCGGCAAGGGTTTCGTCAGGGACAAGGCATCACTGTTCTTCACGTTCTTGCTGCCCCTGTTCTTCCTGGTCCTCTTCGGGATCCTCTTCGGGGCCATGGAAGGTTCGGAGAGCACTCTTGAACCCATCCAGTACATCGCGCCCGGGATCCTCTCCTTCGGTATCGCGATGTCAGCGGTGTTCGCCTCGGCCCTGACACTGGTCAGCTGGCGCGAGAACGGTCTGCTGCGCAAGCTCCAACTTGCTCCGGTCAGTCCGTTCACCATCCTCACCTCGCGTTTTTCCGTGACAGTGATCGTGGCTGTACTCCAAGCGGCCCTGTTCTTCGCCGTGGCCTTCTTGCCGTTCTTCGGCCTCCGTCTCGAGAGCACCTGGTGGATGGCGGTCCCCCTCTTCCTCCTCGGTGTCCTCTCGTTCTTCTCGCTCGGCATCCTCATCGGTTCTGTTTTCAAGACGGACCAGTCGGCCTCGGCAGCATCCAACCTGATCGTTCTTCCGTTGGGTTTTCTTTCGGGGACCTTCTTTCCCCTGGACTTCGCCCCGTCCTGGATGGACACGGTCTCCTTGGCCAGTCCTCTGCGGCACATGAACGACGGGATGCTGGCGCTCTTGGTGCGAGGGGAGGGGCCGGAGGCTCTGCTGGTGCCGTGCGGTGCTCTTCTCCTCTTCGCTCTGATCACCACAGGCCTGGCCGGATACTTCCTCACGAGGGGAGACCAGTGACACGGGGAGCCTCAGCCCGAACAAGAAGGTTGCAATGAGCCTGCAAGCCTTCGTTGGAATGATCGTGGATCGGGTGAGCGGCATCTGTCTCCTCGGAGGCATGGTCGTTCCCCGGGACACGAATCCCCCAACATAGGGAACGCTGATGACGAAAAAAACTGGCTCGGACCACCTGTCCGGTCTCAGAGGAGAGCTCGAGCTCTTGGAATCGGAGACCTTCGAGGTTCTCGACCTGGTCGAGGCCCGTGAGGAAATGCTCGGTAGCACCACTTCGACCACGAGCTGTACCTCCAGCTGTTCCAGCAGCAGTTGCTCCAGCACCAGTTGCTCGGGCGGCTGAGACCCTGCTGTCCCCCGACCACCACACCCGCACCGTGTGGCACGAGGCAGAACAGCTCGAGCGGGAGTTCTCGCGGTGAGGGACGGTCCGCTCCCCGGCCTTGTTTCCCTCGGTGACACTATCGGTACTCGGTGTCGTGGTTCTCAATGACGAGTGAAAGAAGATTGCATATGAGCCACTCCCTGTCCGGGCTGCGTCATGAGCTCGAGCAGCTCGAGTCGGAGACCTTCGAGGTGGTGGATTTCGCGGAGGCCTCGGAGGAGATGCTCGCGGGTACCACCTCCACCAGCAGCACCAGCTGCACCTCCAGCTGCTGCAGCTGCACCAGCTGCGCATCCTGATCTGTTCGCCCCCGCAATGAGTGAAAGAAGATTGCATATGAGCCACTCCCTGTCCGGGCTGCGTCATGAGCTCGAGCAGCTCGAGTCGGAGACCTTCGAGGTGATGGATTTCGCGGAGGCCCCGGAGGAGATGCTCGGTAACACCACCTCCACCAGCAGCACAAGCTGCTGTTCCAGCTGCACCAGCTGCACCAGCACGGCCAGCAGCTGTGCCTGACTGATGCAGCCGCTCGGGCCTGTGCCCCGGGAGCAAGGACTTTCGGGTATGGGCAGCCGACGGGTCTGACCGCCGCCGTGCCGGGGCCTTCCTCGGTACGGCGGTATCTTGCCGCGTGAAGGAGAGCAGGTACAGGTGCACGAGATGGGGACCGCCGAGGGCGGTCTGGCGTTCCTGACAGAGGGGTTGGACCGGCGCTGGTCACGTTCCGGACTTCCCGAGGACCTTCGTCCACGGGTCCATGAACTGGGGGTGGGCGAGGCGACGTCGAGTGTCGGCGGAAGCGGGCGCTCGGCGGTCTTCCTCACACCCCGTTCGGTCCTGATCGGTCCGGTCGGCGGGTCGGCGGGGAAGCCGTGCACACGCTGCTTGGCCGGCCGCTGGCAGCGGCTCCTCCCAGAGGCCGAACGCAGGGTCGTGGAATCCGGCATGAGCTTCGAGGCCCGGGCCGTCACCCCTCACCTCACCGATTTCACCGTCGAAGCCATCCATCTCTTGTACACGGAAGTGGCCCTCGAACCCCGCAATGACGCGTGGAGCGAGGAGACCGCCGACGTGTTCGAATTGTCGCTGACCTCGCGCACAGTGCGGACCTTTCCGCTGTTGGCCGACTCCGGATGTCCCCACTGCTCCGCTCCGGTGCCAGTGGTGCCCGAAGAGGCCCTGCCCGAGCTCCGGTCCAGGCCAAAGCTCCATCCTGACAACTATCGGCTCCGGGACCACACGGACTTCGACACCAGGACGGCCGTTTTCGTCAACCCTGTGTGCGGTGTCCTGGGGAGTACCGTCCACATCGAGTTGGCGTCACCGACCATGGCGCCCGCAGTCGGCAACATGCGGATCACGTCCGCTGGAATGCTGTTGGACGTGGGTTGGTCCGGACAGACCGACTCCTACGACTCGAGTCGCCTCGTCGGGATCTTCGAGGGGCTCGAACGCCATGCCGGTACCCAGCAGCGGCGCCACCACGACCTGATCACGGCGAGCTTTCGCGAGCTCGTGGAACAGGGGTCGCGTGTGTTGGACCCTCGGGAGTGCGGACTCTACGACGAGGCCTTCTACACCGAAGAACCCGGCCGGTTGAGCCCTTTCACCCCAGATCTACGGACCCGCTGGGTGTGGGGAAGTTCGTTGCGTGAGGACGAACCGATCCTGGTGCCCGAACAGCTCGTGTACTACGTGCGGGACGGTGAGCCCGGGGCCTTCGTGGACGAGTGCTCCAATGGGTGCGCGGTCGGGAGCACGCCGGAGGAAGCCCTCCTGTACGGGTTGCTGGAACTGGTGGAGCGCGATGCCTTCGTGCTCGCCTGGTACGCGGGGCTGGCCCTGCCGGAGATCGACATCGCTTCTCTGTCGTCCCCGGAGACCAGGCACATGATCGACCGCATCCGTTTGCACGGCTACGACGTGCGCCTCTTCGACAACCGTGTCGACCTGCCCTTCCCCGTGGTCAACGCCGTGGGTGTGCGCAGAGACGGAGGGCTCGGGAACCTGTGCTTCGCCGCGGGCTCGGGACTGGATCCCGCATCCGCCGTCCATTCGGCCGTCTCCGAGATCGCCACGTACATCCCGTCACTGGCATCGCGCACCGAGAAGAGGCGCTCAGAGGTCGAGGCCATGGTGGAGGACCACGACCTCGTGCGGGAACTGAAGGACCATCCGCTGCTGTTCGCTCTTGCCGACATGGCGCCGAGTACGGACTTCCTGTTGAGCGAGCGCGGCACACACTCTCTCAGTGAGCTGTACCGGGACTGGGAATCCAGGCGTCCCCGCAGCGGGGACCTGCTGGCGGATCTGCGCTCGTGCGTTTCGTTCCTGACCGAACGCGGTTTCGATGTCATCGGGGTGGACCAGACCTCGCCCGAGCAGGCTGCCGTCGGATTGTCCAACGTGGCCGTGATCGTGCCGGGCCTGACGCCCATCGACTTCGGTTGGCGCAAGCAGCGTGTGTTCACTCTGCCGCGCTTCCGGGAACTGGTGGAGCGGACCGCTGGAGCAGGGGCAGGGGTACCGAACCCGGTCCCCCACCCCTTCCCCTAGGTTCAGGAGCGGCGTCGGCGCACGAGTGTCACGATCAGCGGGGGGATACCCCAGAAACCACAGAAGAGCGCCCAGCCGAGCACACCCATCGGGTAGCCCATGACGAGGGCCGGGACCGCCCAGACGAAGAACGCGACCGCGGTGAAGATCCCCCAGCCGGCGAGAGGGCTCAGCCGGGACCCGCCGTCCTCCTCGGGCTCGTCCGCTTCCTCGGGACCCGGCCGCGGCTGGTGGGACCGGTCCGGGTGATTCCTACCGGTCGCGGCGAGGTCGGTCGTGAGGGTGGCGAGTTCACCGCGGGTCCGTGCCCCGAGAGCTGCGTCGACACGCTCGGCGTGCTCGTCCTGCGCCAGCCGTCCCTCCTCGAAAGCGGTCCGCAACATCGTGGTGGCGGCATCGCGATCGGCGTCGGAGACACGTTGCAGATCATCGCTGCGGTCGTCCTGCACGGTAGTCATCCTCCAGTTTCTTCGGCCAGCACGAGCGGGGCACGGGCCGTGATCACGACTTCTCGGAGCAGTCGGTAGACGCCGATGCGGTCGGTACCGCAATGGTGGATCAGTGAGGCGTCGTACAGCTCTCCCAGGGCTTGGTCGAATTCGGTCGTTGTTCCGGGGAAACCGGCGTAGAGCTCTCGCGCGGCCACCCCCTGTTGCTCGTCGGCGGCCAGATCGAGAAAGAGACGTTGGGCCGACCGGCTCACCTTGTCGAAGCAGTACAGGATCTCTTCCCGCAGCGAGAACTCCGATTCCGAAGCGGCCGAGAGCTGCTCGAGGGGTGAGGCCTCGAGCAGTGTGGCGAACTGGTCCAGTGTGAGGTGCGGGGTGGAGACGAATTTCGCCCCCGCCAAGCGGACCGCTCCGGGAAGACCGCCGCACGCGTCGGCGATGCGCTGCAGAACCGCGGGCTCCTGATCCTCGGCCTCCTCCCCGATGATGTGGCTCAGGAGCCGGACCGCGTGGGTGCGGTGCAGGGGAGCGAGACTGTGGGTCCGTGCCCCGTGGAAGGCGATCAGTCGGGGGAGCGCGTTGCGGCTGGTGATGATCACCCGGGACTCCGAGGACGGGGGGAGCAGGGGGACGGATTCCACGGAGTGGCGGACGCCGTCGATGACGACGAGGCAGGGGCGGTCGGCCACCACCGACTGCCAGGCGTTGAGCAGCGGGGCCTCGTGTGTGGTCCGGCCGGCCTCCGGGCCCAGATCCACACCTGCCTGCCGTAACAGGTCGCACAGGATCGCGGACCGGTCCCGGCGGCTCCCGTCGGGGCGGTCGAAACGCGCGAGGTAGACACCTCCGCTGAACCTGCCCTCGCAGCGCTTCGCGGTGCGCAACGCCATTTCCGTCTTGCCGACGGAGGGAGGACCGGTCACGACCACGACCGGGGTGTCGGTGTCGACGACCTCCTCGACCAGTGACTCGACCGTCTCGCACCGGCCGAAGAAATCGGGAGCGAGGGGCAGATGGTTGGGGCCGGAACGCCTCGGGACCGGGACCTTGCCGGACGGAGGAACGGGCGCCCTGCCGTCGGAGGGCCGTGGTCCCCGTGGGGCCAGGGTCGCGGTCTCGCCCGTGCCGTTCGGCGGGGACATGAGATCGGCCTGGCGCAGAACCTGGAGGTGGATCTCCTGCAGGCTCTGGCGGGGCTCGATGCCCAACTCGCTCGTGAGGTACTCGTGGACCTTGCGGTACTCGTTCAGGGCCTCCGTCGTCCGGCCGGAGCGATAGAGCGCTTCGATGAGCTGTTCCCAGTAGCGTTCGCGTTCAGGACGGTGAGTGATGGCTTGGCGGACCTGGGGAGCCAGGCCCTCGAAGTCTCCCAGGGTCAGATCGATGGTGAACCGGCGTTCGAGCACGTCGAACCATTGATCGTTGAGGGAGGGGGTCTCCTCACGGTGCAGGGTCTCCGAGGGGATGTTGGACAGCGCCGGCCCTTTCCACAGCTTTTCCGCCCGCACGAGCGCCGAGCGTTCGTTCTCCATCTCTCCCGAGGAGCGGTAGGAGGCGCCCTTCTCCGCGAGACGGCGAAAGACGAGCAGGTCGAGGGAGTCGCTGTTGGCGGGCAGGTTGATGGAGTACCCGCGAGGCATGGTGGTGATCGGGTCGGCGTCGCGGTCGTATTTCCGGAGCAGCCGTCGGAGCCGGAGTATGTAGGTCGGCAAGGTGACATCGGCGTTGGCTGGCGCCTCCTCACCCCACAGTGCGTACTTCAGGTAGTCGAGGGAGACGAAAGAGTTGCACTTGAGGAGCAAACTCGCGAGTATCGCGCTCGGTTTCGTGGAGGGTAGGACGACGTCCTCGCCGTCCGAGACGACGGTGGCTGGCCCGAGGATCTCGAATCTGTAGTTCATCGTTTCGTTGCCGTGCTTCGTCTGTCGGGGGAGGGTCCTCCGGCGCCCGTCCTCTCGGAGCCGCTCCTCTTGCGCGGGCCCGAGCCGAACCGGCGCGGTCGTGTTACGGGACGCGGCGTCCTCGGCGGGTCGGAAGAGCTCGATGGGCTGTCTCACGGGGCCGCCTCGGTAATGTGTTCCGATTTTCCGGCCGAGGTGAGCTGTCCCCCTTCCTCCCGACCGCCTTTCCCGCTTTTCCCACATGATGACCATGTTCCAAAATTTTGTGCTCGAAGAGCTGGGGCGATTCCCTCCGGCCAAGGGGATCGCTTCTTCGTATCGGGGCGGACGTCACCATCTGCAAGTGTGCTGTGACCGGCGAGGTCACGTTCGGTTCCGGCATACCTTCGTCCTGTTACGAGGTGCCGGTCTTCGTGGCTGCTGTCCTTTCTACCTCTTTGTGACGCTTTTCCCATAGGGGTAGTTGCTTCTGAGGGGAAGAATTCGTCCGCCATTAGGGGACTTGGCCCCAAAAGAGATGTCGACCGCTCCGCCCGGTCGCCGTCGACCTCGGGTCCCGTGCAGGCCGGACACGACAGAGGGGGTGTCTCCCGCGGGAGACACCCCCTCGTACACGAACGGGACGCTACGGCCTACTTGCCGGCCGCGTCCTTGTCGAGTTTCTCCACGATCAGCCGGTAGAGCTGGCGCGGACGGCCGGGCTGCAGAGTGCGGTTGGGCGGCAGGGGCCAGGCCAGGCCCTCCTCCACCAGGGTGCGCAACAGACGCCGCGCGGTCCGGGAAGTGACCCCGAGCATGCGGCCGGCGTTCTCCGCGTCCACGACGAGCGGACCGTCCTCCTCGGCGATCTTCTCCGACAACCGCATCAGGGTCTCGCGTCCCTTGGTGCGCAGCGGCTCCGAGGACTGTCGTGCGGGCGCGCGCTGGGCCGGGACCAGGGAGCGGCCCTCACGGTCCACCGCGAAGCTCTGTCGCGAGGCCTGGGCGCGGTTCAGGGCGGCCCGTGCGTGGGTCTCGGCGTCCTGGGTGGTGCGGCCCATGCCGATGCCGACCTCGATGGCGATGCCCAGCTCGGCCTTGATGCGTTCCACGAACGGCGGCTGGCGGAAACCCTCCGTCGCCGTCACCAACGACCCGCGGGTCGCCGTGATCATGAACGAGTGGTCGTCCAGCCGGTGCGCGGTCGCGTTGATCCGGTGCGCTTCCTGCAACAGCAGGCGGTGCAGGGACAGGCGCAGCTCCTCACGCCAGTAGCGCGGGGTCGAACGCCGCGAGGAGTCGCGCAGCGTGGGCACGTCCACGACGACCACACCGAGCTGTGCCTCCTCCAGACGGTGGTGGGCACCCAACAGCCCGGCGGTCTGTAGAGCGCTGCGCACACCGGCGTTGGTCGGACGCAGTCGGATCACCGGCACACCGATGGCCTCCAGGCGCTCGGCGACCCCGCGCACGCACGTGATCGCCATCTTGGTGGCCTTGCGGCGCCACAGCCCCTCGTGGAAGGACGTGAGCTGAGCGGTGTTGGTGAGCTCCTCGTGCACGTGGATGCCGTCGACGGGCAGGTCGACCTCGGAGTAGGCCTCGACCACGTCCGCGCGGCCGAGCACGTCCAAGCTGGCTCTGGTCGGATCGAAGCGATCGTCCAGGGTCGCTCGGAGCAGTGCTTCGTGCAGGCTCGCGCCCCCGAGTGGCACGAAGGTGGCGGGCATCGTCAGCACGCCGGCCTTCCGCGCGAACTCGTAAGGGACAGGGCTGGCGAACAGGTACGCGTCGATCGCCGAACCTAGCCTGACGACCTTGTCCGTCGCCTCTTGCTCATCTCGGTACGCGGCGGCGATGAGTCTGGCGTTGAGGGGTCCCGTGGACCCCGGACCCATGAGCATGACGCGCTCGACCACCTCATGGGGTCCGATGACGCCGATCGTCAAATCGCCAGTACGCTGGGCACTCACCTCGGGCTGCTCCCCGCTACCATTCCACGCTCTTCACTATGTGCGCCCACTGGTTTCCCGACCTGGTCTCTGTCACGGCATGATTGCCGCGATCGTACCCATTGTGCGGGGCCAAGGAAGATCGTTTTCCATATCAACGCCGAAAGCCCGGGTGGGAGAGGCCCTCCCACCCCGGGTTGAACTGCGTTTTCGGCCTAGGAGAAGTTCACGCGCTCCACGTCCGCTCCCAGAGCGGCGAGGCGTGTCGCGAACTGGGCATGGCCGCGGTCCACAAGATAACCGGGCGCCACGATCGTGTCGCCTTCGGCGACCAGTCCCGCGAGGACCAGCGCCGCACCGGTGCGGAGGTCGTGTGCGATGACCTCGGCCCCGCGGAGCTCGGTCTGGCCGTGCACGATGGCGCGCGTGCCCTCGACCTCGATCTTGGCGCCCATCTTGTTGAGCTCGTCGGCCAGGGCGAAACGGCCGTCGTAGATGGCCTCGTGGATGTAGCTCTCACCATCGGCCAGTGTGGCCAGTGCCATCAGCGGCGACTGCAGGTCCGTGGCGAAGCCCGGGAACGGCGACGTGACCGCGTTGATCGGGCGCAGCGGCACGGAAGGATCGCGCTGGACGTGCAGGACGGCGCCCTCCTGGGAGAAACCCACGCCCATCTGCTCGAGTTTCCAACGGGCCACACCCAGGTGGTCCAGGTGCGCGCCGACCAGGCTGACATCGCCACCGGTGGCGGCCACGGTCATGGCGAACACACCGGCGTCGATGCGGTCGGACATGATCGTGTGCTCGACCGCGGTGAGCTCATCGACACCCTCGACGGTGATGAGGCCGGTGCCGCCGCCGCTGATCTTGGCGCCCATGGCGCTCAGGAAGTCGATGACGTCGAGGACCTCGGGCTCCAGGGCCGCGTGCTCGATGACCGTGGTTCCGGGCGCGAGCACGGCAGCCATGAGCAGGTTCTCGGTCCCCGTGTGCGACGGGGTGTCCAGGTAGAGGCGGCCACCGCGCAGGTTGGAGGCCTCGACGTTGATGTGGTTGCGTTCGGCGTCCTCGGTCACCTCGGCACCCAGGCGGGCGAAACCGCGGTAGTGGAAGTCGAGGTTGCGGCTGCCGAGATTGCAGCCACCCACACCCTCGATCCGAGCCGAACCGGTGCGGTGCATCAGCGCGGGGACGAAGAGGACTGAGCCGCGGAACTTGGCCGCGATGTCCGCCGGAAGGACGGCGCGCTCGGGGTCGTTCAACTGCGACGCGTCGATGACGACGGTGCGCTCTTCCTCGTGGAAGGCGACCTTGGCGCCCACGTGCTCAGCGAGTTCCAGTGCGCGGTAGACGTCCTCGATGACGGGGACGTTCCGCAGCACTGTGCGGCCCTTGGCCGCGAGGAGCGCGGCCCCGATCATCGGCAGGACGGCGTTCTTCGCGCCTTGGATGAACGCTGTTCCGCTGAGGGGGCGCCCGCCGCGGACGCGGTAACGAACCTCCTGGCCCATGCTCATGTGCTCCTTCGTCAGGCAGATGTGGTGAAGGGTCCACCCTCGTCGGGTTTCGCCTGTGTGCGTTGAGACGCGGGTTCACCCTGGAACGTTGCGACCATCTTGCGCCCGACCTGCGTGGCCGGTGGGTCGGTGGCACACGGCGACCCGGTGGCAACGGACCGCGCGTGACAGACCCAGAACGTGGTATACCCGCAGATCACGGATAGAGTCCCGGCAAACGGTCAAAGTGGTGTTCGTCCGACGGGAAAGACCAGGGATGCCGAACGCGTGGGTGCCCCGCCAAGCGGCGGCGCGCACGACGTACACCACCATACGTGGTCTCGAAAGTGAAACGGCGCTCCCGTGTGCTGAATCACTGCTCCGCCGAAGGTCAGAGAGAGGGCTCGCTGCCGGTCAACCGCAGGTGGATCTCGGCGTAACGGCTCAGAGTGTGCTCCACCACGTTGTCGGGCAACGCGGGCGGCGGGGCCCCGGAAGCACGGTCCCACCCGGAGGCCTCCGAGGTGAGCCAGTCGCGCAGGACCTGCTTGTCGAAGGAGGGCTGCGGCTTGCCCGGCGCCCACTCGTCGGCCGGCCAGTACCGGGAGGAGTCGGGGGTCAGCACCTCGTCACCGAGCACGAGCGTGCCGTCCCGGTCGCGGCCGAACTCGAACTTGGTGTCGGCCAGGATCACCCCGCGCTCGGCCGCGATCTCGCGTCCGCGCTCGTACAGGCGCAGGGTCCTCTCGCGCAGTTCGGCGGCGAGGGCCTCCCCGTGCCGGTCCGCCACTGCGGCGTAGGAGACGTTCTCGTCGTGCTCGCCCACCTCGGCCTTGACCGCCGGGGTGAAGACCGGTTCCGGCAGCAGCGACCCGTCGGTGAGCCCGCCGGGGAGCTGGACCCCGCACACCGTGCCGTCGGCGCGGTACTCGGCCAGCCCCGAACCCGCGAGATGGCCGCGGGCCACGCACTCGACCGGCACCATGTCCAAGGGCTTGCACACCAGGGTGCGGCCCGCCCAGTCGGCGGGTGCACCCTCCGGTGGAACGTCCGAGACCACGTGGTCGGACGCCAGGTCGCCCAAACGCTCGAACCACCACAGCGACAGCTGCGTGAGGACGCGGCCCTTGCCGGGGATCTCGGTGGGCAGGACCCAGTCGTAGGCCGAGACGCGGTCACTGGCCACCATGACCAGGTGTCCGTCGGCCGTGGAGTAGAGGTCGCGCACCTTGCCGGTGTGCAGATGTGTGAGGCCCTCGACCCGGGTGGGCTCCGGGCGCACGACAAAACCGCTCATGGTGCCGCTCCTCAGTCCTGCATCTGTGCGACGGCGCGCTCGGCGATGTCGGTGCGGTGGAAGGACCCGCGCAGCTCGATGTACGAGACCGCCTCATAGGCGCGGTCACGGGCCTGGCGCAGGTCCGCGCCGGTGCCCACCACGTTCAGCACCCGGCCACCGTTGGCCTTGACCCCGCCGTCGGGCGCCCACGCCGTGCCGGCGTGCAGCACGTAGGCACCCTCCAGGGCGTTGGCGGTGCCCAGGCCGTGCACGAGGTCGCCCCTGACCGGGTCACCGGGGTAGTTCTCGGCGGCGACCACCACGGTCACGGCTGCGCCCGTCTTCCAGTTCAGCGACCCGATCGCGCCCAACCCGGCCGTGTCGGTGGCCTGCAGGACCGCACCGACCGGCGTGGAGAGGCGGTCCAGGATCACCTGTGTCTCCGGGTCACCGAAGCGTGCGTTGAACTCGACCACACGCGGACCCTGTGAGGTCAGGGACAGGCCGACGTACAGCAGCCCCTGGTAGCGGGCGCCGCGCCGGTTCATCTCCACGAGAGTGGGACGCACGACCGACCCCATGACCTCGTCGGACAGGCCGGCCGGGGCCCACGGAACAGGGGCGTAGGAGCCCATACCGCCGGTGTTGGGGCCCAGGTCGCCGTCGTGGGCGCGCTTGAAGTCCTGGGCCGGCAGCAGCGGGAGCGCGTGCTTGCCGTCGCTGAGCACGAACAGCGACACCTCGGGGCCGTCGAGGAACTCCTCGACGACCACACGGCCGCACTCGCGTGCGTGGCGTTCGGCGACCGCGCGGTCCTCGGTGACCACGACACCCTTGCCCGCTGCCAGGCCGTCGTTCTTGACCACGTAGGGCGGGCCGAAGGTGTCGAGGGCCTCGGTGACCTGGCTCGCGGTGCGGCACGCCCGCGCCTTGGCGGTGGGCACACCCGCGGCCTCCATGACCTCCTTGGCGAAGGCCTTGGAACCCTCCAGCCGTGCGGNCCCCCGCCACCAGGGGTGCCTCGGGGCCGATGACGACGAGCTCGGCGCGGATGCGCGCGGCCAGTTCCGTCACCGCCAGGCCGTCGGTCACGTTGATGACGTGGTTCTCGGCCAGTTCGGAGATGCCCGGGTTGCCGGGGGCACTGTGCAGGTCGGTGATGCCCGGGTCCAGGGACAGGGCTCGGACGAGTGCGTGCTCGCGGCCTCCGCCGCCGAGAACGAGGGCTTTCACTGGAGGGCCTCTTCGTGCTGGAAGGACTGGTGCGTGCTGTGACGGCCCGGGCTAGACGAGCGGACGCAGCTGGAGCGTCTCGTCGCGGCCCGGTCCGACGCCGATGGCGGAGATCGGCGCCCCCGCCATCTCCTCCAGAGTACGCACGTACCCCTGCGCGTTCTTGGGGAGTTCGGCGAATTCCCGGGCGCCCGTGATGTCCTCGGTCCACCCGTCGAGGTACTCGTACACGGGTGTCGCGTGGTGGAACTCGGTCTGCGTCATGGGGATCTCGTCGTGGTGGACCCCGCCGACGTCGTAGCCGACGCACACCGGGATGCGGTCCAGGCCGGTGAGCACGTCCAACTTGGTGAGGAAGAAGTCGGTGACGCCGTTGACGCGGGTGGCGTAGCGGGCGATCGGGGCGTCGAACCAGCCGCAGCGGCGGTCGCGGCCCGTGGTGACGCCGTACTCACCGCCCTGGGTGCGCAGCCACTCGCCCTCTTCGTTCAGCAGCTCGGTGGGGAAGGGGCCGGACCCGACACGGGTGGTGTAGGCCTTGATGATGCCCACGACCTTGCTGATGCGGGTGGGGCCGATGCCCGAACCGGAGGTGGCGCCGCCCGAGGTCGGGGAGGAAGAGGTCACGAACGGGTACGTGCCGTGGTCGATGTCGAGCAGCGTGCCCTGCGAGCCCTCCAGGTAGACCGTTTTGCCCTCGTCCAACGCCTTGTTGAGGACCAGCGAGGTGTCGGCGACGTAGGAACGCAGTTCCTCGGCGTAGCCCAGGTACTCCTCGATGATGGTCTCGGCGTCCAGGCCGCGGCGATTGTAGACCTTGCTGAGCAGCTGGTTCTTGTCGTTGAGGGCCAGTTCGATCTTCTTGCGCAGGATCTTCGGGTCGAACATGTCCTGCACGCGTACGCCCTGGCGCGAGATCTTGTCGGCGTAGGTGGGGCCGATGCCGCGGCCGGTCGTGCCGATGCGGCCCTTGCCGAGGAAGCGCTCGCTGACCTTGTCCAGGGCCCGGTGGTAGGGCATGATCAGGTGCGCGTTCGCGGAGATGAGCAGGTGAGAGGTGTCGACCCCGCGTTCCTTGAGGCCGTTGAGCTCCTCCAGCAGCACGCCCGGGTCGATGACCACGCCGTTGGCGATGACCGGTACGACGTTCGGGGACAGGATGCCCGACGGCAGCAGGTGCAGAGCGTACTTCTGGTCGCCGATGACCACCGTGTGGCCGGCGTTGTTGCCGCCCTGGTAGCGGACCACGTAGTCGACCTGCTCGCCCACCAGGTCGGTCGCCTTGCCCTTGCCCTCGTCGCCCCACTGGGCACCCACGAGCGTGATCGCCGGCATTGGTTCTACCTCTTAGTTCGACACCGGAGCCGGGGTGCAACAGGCCCCGAACATGGATGAACCCCTGGCGCAAGGCAGCGACAGGGGCCGTTGCGTATTGAGCGTACACGACCTGCGGTTCCCGGTTAAGGGGAGATCTGTCCCCTGCGGGCAGTGGGAAATGTGGGTCGCAGCACGCTCATGGGGGCACGGTCTCAGCTGTTGAGGGCCTTGTCGGCCTCGTCGCTGGACTCGCGCAGGAGCGTCGAGCAGCGGTCGGCCTCCTCGGCGTCACCGATCTGCTCGGAGGCCCGGGCGAGGGCGTTCAGGGCGCGCAGGAAACCGCGGTTGGGCTCGTGGTCCCACGGGATCGGGCCGTGGCCCTTCCACCCGGAGCGGCGGAGCTGGTCCAGACCGCGGTGGTAACCGGTGCGCGCGTAGGCGTAGGCGGCCACCGGCTGCCCGTCGTCCAGGGCGCGCTCGGCCAGGCGGGCCCAGGCGGCGGAGAAGGAGGGGAAACGGCCGGCGACCGGGGTGGGGTCATCGGTGCTCTCGAGGGCCTCACGCGCCTCCGGGTTGTCGGGCAAGTGCGTCTCGGGCGGCTCGTTCAGCAGGTTCTGGTGCAGGTTCATACCCCCATCCTGCCACCGGGAAGGAGGGGAAGTACGAACGCCCGGCGGCCGGATGGCGGCCGCCGGGCGTGAGGAGGGCCTGGTCCTCCCGTTCGGGGAGGGCCCCCTTATCGCATCTTGTTGCCCGCGGACTTCAGGTTCTGGGCGGCCTCGACGACACGGGTGGCCATGCCGGCCTCGGCGACCTTGCCGTAGGCGCGCGGGTCGTAGGCCTTCTTGCTGCCGATCTCTCCGTCGATCTTCAGCACGCCGTCGTAGTTCTTCATGATGTGGTCGACGACCGGACGCGTGTAGGCGTACTGGGTGTCGGTGTCGACGTTCATCTTCACGACGCCGTAGTCGATGGCCTCGTGGATCTCCTCCAGGGTGGAACCGGAGCCACCGTGGAAGACGAAGTCGAACGGCTTGTCCTTGCCGTGCTTCTCGGAGACGGCGGTCTGGGCGTTCTTGAGCACCTCGGGGCGCAGCTTCACGAAGCCGGGCTTGTAGGAGCCGTGCACGTTGCCGAAGGTCAGGGCGGTCATGTAGTAGCCCTTCTCGCCCAGGCCGAGGACCTCGGCGGTACGCAGGGCGTCCTGCGGCGTGGTGTAGAGCTTCTCGTTGATCTCGCCGACGATGCCGTCCTCCTCGCCGCCGACGACGCCGACCTCGATCTCCAGGATCGTGTTGGCGGCCTTGGACGAGAGCAGCAGCTCCTCGGCGATGCGCAGGTTGTCCTCGAGCTCCACGGCCGAGCCGTCCCACATGTGTGACTGGAACAGCGGCTCCTGGCCCTTGGCGGCACGCTCCTTGGAGATCTCCAGCAGCGGGCGCACGAAGCTGTCGAGTTTGTTCTCGGGGCAGTGGTCGGTGTGCAGAGCGATGTTGACCGAGTACTTCTCGGCGACCACACGGGCGAACTCGGCGAAGGCGACCGAGCCGGTCACCATGTCCTTGACGGAGGCGCCGGACAGGAACTCCGCGCCACCGGTGGAGATCTGGATGATGCCGTCACTCTCGGCCTCCGCGAAGCCGCGCAGGGCGGCGTGCAGCGTCTGGCTGGAGGTCACGTTGATCGCCGGGTAGGCGAAACCCTCGGTCTTGGCGCGCTGAAGCATCTCGGCGTAGACGTCGGGGCTGGCGATGGGCATGACTTGCCTCCCTGGGTTCGGCGGTGTCGGTCCAAGTATCGCGAACCCGGGGAGCCGTTGAAAAGGTCTAGACCAAAGTGCCCGGCCTTGTCGGGTTCACGTGGAGCGCGGGATGTCCGTTCCCTGCGCTTCTCCCGGGGAGCGTAGGGGACGGGATGATCTGTGAAGAAGTGGCCGAATTGTGTGATCAGTGCGGCTACTGGACGAGTGCTGTCGCTTTTTGCCGTGATACACGCTACATTCGACGCCGTGGGAAGGCATAGGAACGATCCTCGTGGCGTTGGTCAGGTGATGGCCATCGTTCTGGCCGTCGTGCTCTTGGTGGGCATGGTCGGCTTGGGCGTGTTTTTCTTCTACCGGTCCCTGCCATCGACCGACACCAGCGTGAACGCGAACGCCTCCGAGGCATCCGTCGAAGAAGAACGTCCCGAGAACTTGGGTGCTCTGTACATCCAGGTCGTCGGGGAGTCCAGTAACGTCCACGTCCGGGAACCCGGCGGCGACGTGCTCCTCGACTACGAGCTCAGACAGGGGCAATCGGTGAACTACACCAGTGCAGAGGGCGGTCTCGAGGTCACCCTCGAGGACCCCGCCGCCGTGGAGGTCTTCGTCCACGGCGAGGAGCGCGACCTGTCCGACCGCGACCCGGAGTTCAGCTTCAACATCGACGGCTGATCCCCGAGCCCCGATCTCCTGCCTTTCCCCGAACTCCCGTGGCCCGGACCGAGGAGCTCTCAGACGTCCAGGTCGCTGACGCCGAAGACCGACCGGTACTCCAACCCCTGCGCGGTGACCGCCCCCCGGGCGCCGCGGTCGAGGATCAGAGCCACGGCGACGACCTCGGCACCCTCCTCGCGCAGCGCTTCCACGGCGGTCATCACCGAACCGCCCGTCGTCGAGGTGTCCTCCAGGGCCAGCACCCGGCGGCCCCGCACGTCCGGGCCCTCGATCCGACGCTGCAGCCCGTGCGCCTTGCCGGACTTGCGCACGACGAAGGAGTCCAGCCTCCGGCCCCGCCGGTGTGCCGCGTGCATCATCGCCGCCGCCACCGGGTCCGCGCCCAGCGTCAGACCGCCGACCGCGTCGAAGTCCAGGTCGGCGACGTTGTCCAACATCACCGATCCCACCAGCGGCGCCGACTCGCCGTCCAGGGTCACCCGGCGCAGGTCCACGTAGTAGTCCGCCTCCTGCCCCGAGGACAGGGTCACCTTCCCGCGCACGACCGCCTTATCGTTGATCTGGCGCAGGAGTTCATCACGTTCGCTCATGACCAGTGAGCCTAGCGCCGCATCAGCCGGGGTTCGCCCCGGCGCGACACTCCTTGACGGGCAGCCCCCGAATGACACAGCACTGGAACACCGAGGTCCCGGAACGACGCCGGGACCCCAGGCCGGAAGGGTGACCATGACGCAGTCCGACGACACCGTGCGGGTCGAGACCACCGTCGACACCAAGGACGGGGCCGAACGTGTGGCACGGGCGGTGATCGAACACCAGGTCGCCGCGTGCGCCCAGGTCAGCGGCCCCATCACCAGTTTCTTCCGCTGGGAGGGCCAGGTACAGAACGACGAGGAGTGGATGGTGGTGATCAAGACCACCGCCGATCGTCTCGACGCCCTCACCGCCCGCGTCCTCGAGGCCCACCCCTACGACGTGCCCGAGGTCGTCGCGGTCCCCGTCGTCGGCGGCAACCCCGCCTACCTCGACTGGGTGCGGGAGGAGACCCGGGCAGGCGGCACGGCGTGATCGCCGTCTGCCTTCCCCCGCCCCTGGGCGCCCCCAGGCGGCTGCGCACGCTCGCGCCCCACCTGGCCGAGCGCGGCCTGTCCCCGGTCCTGCCCGAGATCCCCGACGACGACAGGCCCCCTCACGCCGCGCGCTACGTCGCCCGCGCCAGTCTGGAGACCGCTCGGGGCCTGCCCGCCGAGGACCCGCGCGCCCCGCTCGCCCTCGTCGCCGAGGGCGGTGCCGGACCCCTGCTCGGCGCCGTCGGGGCGGCCCAGCGCGCCGCGCACCGTCCCGTCCACGCCTACGTCTTCGTCGACGCGTGGCTGCCCCAACCCGGCAGCCCCACCCGCGCCGACATCGCCGCCCGCCAGAGCCCCGAGGACGCCGCGCCCGTCCTGCCCGAGGCGCCGGAGGGCTTCCTCACCGAACCCCTGCCCACCGTCGCCGACTGGCCCGACGCACCCTGCGGGTACTTGTGCGTGGACCCGGCGTTCGCGCACGTGGCCAAACTCGCGGGGATGCGCGGATGGACGGTGCGGGAGGCGCATCCGCAGGACGCCGGCACCGCGCTCGCCGAGCTGATCCACGCCCTGCGCTGACAGTGCGGCGGGGTGCTGCGGTTCAGTCCCGCAGCGGCCCGCCGCCCTGGGCTCGTGCGAGAACCCGTCCGAGCCACTCGGGGGTGTGCTCCTCGGACCGGGGGAAACGCTCCAGGTCCTGCGCGAAGGCAGCCGGAGGGACCGGTGCGGCGAACCCGGGCTCGCCGTCGTATCCGAAGTCGACCCCGTAGGACCCGGGCGGGGTGATCGTGTAGCGCATCGAGAACCAGGTCCCCGTGTCCTGCTTGTACATGCCGTTACGCAGGCGGCGGGCCTCCTCGAGCGCCCCCTCGGGGACCTCCACCGAGCTGCTGCTGCCGTCGGAGGCGCGTCGGAGCAGCTCGGCGGACTCGTGGTCGGCGACCGCCGCGTACTGGAGCACGACCTCGCTCCAATCGGGGCCGATGACCGACAGGCACGCCTTCCCGAGCTCGACGAGGGCCTGGCTCTCGTCGATGGGTGTCATGCCGCCGACCGGTTCCTGCGTCATGGTGGGGCTCCTCATTTCGTACGGAGGTTGTTTCGCCGTCGGGCGGAAGCGGTGCCGCCCGCGGCCGTGCGGGGAGACTACTGGGGCTGTGGACACGTGTGATGCGTGAGCCAGGTGCCGGATTCAGTTGTCGGCAGATCTGTGGCGCGGGGCCAAGTGGTCGAGGAGGGTGCGATGGGATTTCAGGAGATCAGGTGTTGTTGGCTTCGTTGATTTTTTGTCGGAGCCAGTGGGGGATGTGTTCGGGGTCTCGGGGGAAGTATTCGAGGTCGTCGAGGTAGTCGTGGGGTATGGGAAGGATGAGGAAGTCGGGTGGGTCGTCGTAGTTGAAGGTGGCGTCGTATCGGGTGGGCGGGGTGATGGTGTAGTGCATGGAGAACCAGGTGCCGCGGCCCTGCTTGTACATGCCGGCGCGAAGGCGCTGGATTTCGTTGATTACTGTGGGGGAAGGGATCATCTCCGGTCCCCCGTTCAAGGGATACAGGTAGAGTCCGTTGGTGGAATATCCTTTTAGGCCATCCCATTCATAGGAAATTTTTGCCCGTTCTTTGGATGCCCCCTGGAGGAGGGTCTTTCCAATTTTAATGAGAAGGTCTTCTTCTTCCTGTGGGGAGATGCCACCGGCCTCAGGTGGTCTCATTTTTCGCTTCCTCGGGGTCTGGCCGAGGTGTTCTCCTGGTCCGGCAAACGCGGAGGGCCATAGACGGGACCCCTCGGTCGGGGGTCACACGGGTGAAGGTTCGGTCACCGTGTGTGGAGGGACCAGAGTGCCCGAAGGTTCGGACATTCCGCGCTTCCGGTGGTCCGGGTGGTCAGGGACGGCGGTGCTCCTGGGTGTCGATCAGGGCGGTCTGCACCAGCTGTGTCGATCCGGTGCGCGAGACCCACAGACCGCGCCCAGCCGGCTGCGGCGAGGCGTGCACCCGCGGCAGGACCTGGCCCTCGGTGCGGTCACCGGACATCACCAGCGCGCTCGTGCCGATCTCCCGCATGGCCTGGACCAGGGGTTCGAACTGGCCGCGGCTCGCACCCGCGACGCGGCGTGCCACCACGAAGTGCAGGCCGATGTCGCGTCCGCTGGAGACGAAGGGCACGAACGGGGCGAGCGGTTTCTGCCCGGCGGTCGTGAGCACGTCGTAGTCGTCGGCGACGACGACGATGCGCGGGCCCGAGAAGGACGGCACGTCCATCGAGTCGGGGTCGCCCTCGTCGGGCAGGCGCTCCTCCAGCTCCTTGGCGACACCGGTGGCCAGGCTCCCGCACACACGCGGGCTGCTCGCGTACCCGCCCACGTACTCGTTGGGTACGAGGTTGCGCAGCGAACGCCGCGGGTCCATGACCGCGAACACGACGTCCTCGGGTGTGTACCGGTCCACGAGGCCTTCGGCGAGCAGGCGCAGGAAGTTGGTCTTGCCGCTCTCGCCGTCGCCGAACAGGAGCATGTTCTGGTCCCGCTCGAACAGGTCGAGCGCGACCGGGGACAGGGAACGTTCGTCCACACCCACCGGCACGGTCTTGGACTCGTTCTCCCACGTGGGCAGTGAACGTACCGACAACGACGTCGGCAACACCCGTACCTCGGGTGCGCGCTTGCCCGCCCAGGCGTGGTCGATCGCGCGCACCGTCGATTCCACGACCGTGCCGAGTTCCTCGTCGGAGGCCTCGCCGTCGAAGCGGGGCAGCGCCGTCTGGGCGAACAGCTTTCCGGAGGTCAGGGCCCGGCCGCCCACACCTTCGGGCAGGGTCTCGGCGAGCTTGCGGTCGATCGTCGACTCCGTCGGGTCGTTGAGGTGCAGCTCGACCTTCTGCCCGAAGTTGGACTGGGTGGCGATGCGTACGTCGTTCCAGCGCAGCATGCCCGCCACGACGTGGATGCCGTAACCGCCGCCCCGTTGGAGGAGATCGGTGACGATGCCTTCGATCTCGGAGAAGTCCTGGCGCAGCGCGCCGTAGCCGTCGATGCACAGGACGACGTCGGCGCTGGCGAGCTCGGGAACCTCGCCGCGTGCGTGCATGCGTCGCAGCTGGGCCACGGAGTCGATGCCCCGGTCCCGGAAGACCTCCTGGCGGTGCTCGAGCATCCCGCGCATCTCCTCGGCGGTGCGGCGTACACGCTCGGAGTCGGTGCGTAGCGCCACGCCGCCCACGTGCGGCAGGTTCTTGAGTGCCTGGAGCCCGCCGCCGACCAGGTCCAGGCCGTAGACGACGGCCTGTTCCGCGGTGTGCGTGAGCGCGAGCGAGGTCACGAGGGTCCGCAGCAGGGTCGTCTTGCCGCTCTGGGGGCCGCCGATGACCGCCACGTGCCCACCGGAGGCGGTCAGGTCGAGCTCCCACACGTCCTGCCACTGGCGCGAGGGGTCGTCGAGGGTGCCGATGGGCAGCCGCATGGCTGCACGTTCCCCCGGCAGAAGCAGCCCGTACTCGCTGTTCTCGGGTGCCCCGGTGGCCTGGTCCAGGGTGAGGGCGGGGGGCAGGGGCGGCAGCCAGATGGCGCGGGTACGGTCCCCGTGCTGGTTGAACTGGCCGACCATGACGTCGAGCAGGGTGGGACCGGTGGTGCGCGAGGGCATGGAGGGGCCGCTCTCCGCCGTCTTCTCCTCGTGCTGTTCGTCCTCGGGGTCCGGGTTGAACGCGGTGTAGCGGCGCACCCCGGGCCTCTGGTCCCCGCTCTCCTCCTCGGCCACGGGACCGCGGTAGGGGCCGGAGACGTAGCCCGCCTTGAACTGCTGGTACACCGTGGTGTCGACCTTGAGGTAGCCGAAACCCGGCAGGGCGGGCAGGTGGAAGGCGTCGGGGGTGTTGAGGACCGTGCGGCTCTCCTCCTCGGAGAAGGTGCGCAGACCCAGCCGGTAGGACAGGTAGGTGTCGAGCCCGCGGAGCTTGCCGCCCTCGATGCGCTGGCTGGAGAGCAGCAGGTGCACCCCGATGCTGCGTCCGATCCGTCCGATCGACAGGAACAACTGGATGAAGTCGGGACGTGCGGTGAGCAGCTCGCCGAACTCGTCGATGATCACCAGCAGATGCGGCAGCGGGGGCAGGCTCGGGTCCTGTTCGCGCTTGTACTGGTAGTCGCCGATGTTGGACACGTTGCCGGCGTCCCGGAGCACCTGCTGGCGGCGCTGGACCTCACCGGAGAGGCTGGCGTGGACGCGCTCGATGAGGGCGGCGTCGTCCTCCAGGTTCGTGATGACGCCGGCCACGTGCGGCATGTCCTCGAAGGGGGCGAAGGTCGCACCGCCCTTGTAGTCCACGAGCACCATGCTCACCCGGTCGGGCGGGTGGGAACCGGCTAGGGCGAGGACGAGTGTGCGCAACATTTCGCTCTTGCCGGAGCCCGTGGCGCCCACACACAGGCCGTGCGGGCCCATACCGAGCTGTGCCGACTCCTTCAGGTCCAGCACCACGGGGTTGCCCATGTCGTCCACGCCGATGGGCACACGCAGGAACGCCCGTTCGCTCCGGGGCGCCCACATGCGCGGAACGTCCATGTCGCCCGGATCGTGCACGCCGAGCATGGACGGGAAGTCGATGCTGCCGCCCTCCTGGGCCGATTCCTCCACGGATTCGGGGGACAGGCGCAGCGGCGCGAGCATGCGTGCGAGGCCGGTGAGGGTCGCGGGGGTGACGTGGTCCAGGGTGCCGGTGGAGACCACGGGATCGGTCCCACGCAGGTCCTCGATGGCGACCTCGTCGCCGTCGACGGTCACCCGGATGTTGACGTCGCCGGGCTCGTCGACCTGGCGGGCGACCAGGTGCAGGACGGTCAGGCCGAGGTCGGCGGGGTCGATGGCGTGGTCGGGGCGCACGAGTTCGGTGGCGACCTCGCCGTGGGTGTCGTGCACGACGACGAGGCGCCGCAGCATCCGGTAGGCCTCGCGGCGGCCCATGCCGCGGCGGACCTCGGAGGCGAAGTCGGTGCGTGCACGCAGTTCGTCGGCGAGCAGGGAGCCCAGCTCGCGCGGGTCCGGGGCGATGAGGCGGGTGGCGACGCCGTTGTCCCGGCGCTGCGGGTCGAGCGCCTGGGGCAGCCACGGCAGCCAGGACCAGGCCTCGGCGCGCTCCTCCGGGTGGGCGACGGCCAGACCGGCGTCCTCGGGGGCGTGGAAGGCGCCGAACTGGGCGGCGAGGGCGCGCACGAAGCGCATGAGGTCCTCGTGGTCGCCGACGACGCTGATGTTGCCGACCATGTCCAGGGGCAGCCGGAGCGGCATGTCGGGGATGGCTCCGAAGCGGTCGATGAGGGCGCGGGCCTCGGACTGCATGAAGGGGTCGGTGGGGGTGAGCGCGGTGCCCTGTTCGGCGAGTTGCAGTGGGCGTCCGGAGGTCATGCCGGCGCCGACCCGCACGTCGAGGAAGTCGCGGTCGCGTCGGCGGCGTTCCCAGAGACGGGTGGGGTCGCGGATGATGTCGTACAGCGATTCGGGAGGGGGATCGAGGAGGCGGGCGTGGGAGCGGGTGCCGTTCTCCCATCCGCTGAGCTCCTCGCGCAGCTCCTCCAGGTACTCCAGGTACAGGTCGCGTTGGTTGCGGCGCTGCCGGGTGACCTGCCCCCGCCGGGAGAAGAGCATGACGACGGCGCCGAGGAGGGCCACACACATCAGGACGGCACCGACGGCCATGAAGGCCGGATTGCGCATGACCATCATGATCGACAGGGACGCCATCATCCCGACCATGGGCAGCATGCTCATCAGCGGGTTGGGCTGTGACTTGCCGTCGGGAAGGGTCGGTGGTGCCTCCACCTCGCGCGGCTGCTGTGCTGGGGCCGGGTAGACGATACGTGTCGGCCGGTGCACGACCCTCAGCGTCATCGGCGTTCCTCTCGGGGTCGGGGGAGGCGGGCCGGGCAGGCGCGCAGGAAGCCTACCGAAACGGGGCTCGGGGGTCGTCGTGGGAGGGACGGGGATGTATCGGCCCCACAGGGGTGGGACGGCCTCGGGCCGTGTGCGGTTCGTGAAGGTGGGCGCCGAGTTCTTCACTGTTCTTGGCGCTTTGTGTCATTTTGATTAAATTTTCGAGTGGCCCCTCCGTGGGCCGCGAACCGAGAAACTGCCGGTGAGGGCCCGTGCCCGGCCCTATCGGCACAGGTGAACCCGGGTTCCCGAGAGGCTCACGTGCGCGGAGGGTGAGGCCGAGGCACCCGCACGACTGTCGGAGGCGCCTGACATGATTTGTGGTCGGTGATCAGGTGCAGCGGTTCGCGAGCCGCTTCCGCGCGCCGTCACCGGAGACCGCTTTTGCAGCCCCCTAACTGAGCAGGTGAACCATGTCTCGGTGGAGCTTCAACGAAGAGACCATGCCGGTCCTCCAGAAGAACACCAGCTCATCCGGCGAGGAGCTGGAGAGCCTTCTCAAGGACCTCATCGCCGCGGCCGAACCCCTCGAGGGCAAGTTCGACGGTGAGGGCAAGGCCGCCTTCGCCGCGTTCAAGAACAACTCCGAGACCATCACGGCCGATCTCAAACAGGGCCTGGGCCGCATCAACCAGGGCCAGCAGGAGATGGACACGGCCTTCCGGACCGGTGACGAGACCATGGCCGACGACGCCAACAGCGACATGGGCAAGGCCAACTTCGACGCCGCGAAGTTCAAGTGACCCCGGCCGCGTGCGTTCCTTCCCGCGGCCCCGAACAGCACCCCGTACCCCTGCGAACTGAGGAGAGACGATGAGCTCGGGACAGAAGGCCTACGACGACTCCGCCTCCGCCGAGGTGCAGAGCAACATCGAACGGATCGCCTCCCGGCTGGAGGAGCTCCTCGGCGAACGTGACGTGGACGTCAACAGCGCCATGTCCGACTTCGAGGCCGACGGGGTCGACGAGTCCTACCGCGAGGTCGAGCAGAAGTGGGGCACGTGCGGCAACGAGGTCCGCTCGATCATCCGCCTGCTGCGCGAGACCATGGAGAAGAACGACTCCACGGCCCAGGACACCCTCAGCCGGGCCGGTAACGCTGTCAGCAGCATCTGACGGGCTTCACCGAGGACGACCACACACCGACCGAGACCAAGACGAGGAGCGCCGGTGGGCCGCGACTACGACAACCAGTTGTTGGAGTCCGTCGCGGTCCGGCGCCAGCGTCTGCGTGAGGCGGTGCTCTTCGGCAGCGGACGCACCCGGCGCCGCCTCGACGAGAACATCGGCAAGGTCGTCGTCAGCGCCTGCCTCGCTGCCGCCGCGTGCGCGGGCAGCGTCGGCTGGTCCTTCATCACCACCACCCTCAGCGACCAGGAACTCGAACGCGAGCAGGCCGGATCCGCCCCTGCGGAGAACGCGGTCCCACCCGTGCCCGGCGACTGGGTCGGCGAGCAGGTCACCCTGGACATGCTCCGAGACGAACTCGAAGCGGCCGGGGTCGAGGAACACCTCTACGTCCTGCCCGGCGACCCGCGGCCCGAGCCCAGCACCGTCTCCAGCTACTACTTCCTCACCCCGGGCGCAGAGGGCAACCTCGAGGCTTCCGTCATGGACTTCGACCAGGGCCGCACCAACGAGGAGTTCGGCACCGAGGACGAAGCCGCCCGCTGGCTCTACCAGGAGCTCGCCACCACCGAGTCCGAGCCGGCCGTGCTCTCCCCGACCGAGGAGGAAGAGGCCCGGGAGGAGACCGAGGAGCTCGTCGAAGCGGTCCAGGAAGGACTCGAGCAGCGCAGCGGCGATTCCTACCTGCACGAGCTCGAACCCGGTGACCACGTCGACGCCTTCGGCCCCGAGGCCGGACGCCACCTCCATCCCGACGGCACCCCCTACGCCGAACGGGGCCTGCCCGACCACGTGCGCACCGGAGCCGACGGTGACGAGCTCTACCACCGTTACCGGGTCGTGCACCCCTTCCAGGTGACCGCCGCCATCGCCCCGGACGAGGGCGGCAACCCCGGTGGGGGAGCGCGCTTCACACTGGACACCGCCGGGTTCCCGGACGTGCCGCCCGCACCCACGCTCCGCTGGCTCGTGGCCAACGGCTACGTCGAGCGTGTCGCGGTCAACGACGTCCCCCAGTGACCCGCAGCCCCGCCGGGAGCCCGGCGGGGCCCGCACGACCACGACACAGCAACAGCAGGAGCAATCGACCATGACCGCTTGGAGCCGGGTGACGCTCGTCGGTGAGGAACGCAGGGTCGACGCCGTCCTGCCCGCCGACGAGCCCGTCGGCGCTCTCATGCCAGAGGTGCTCGAGCTCCTCGGCGACCGGCCTGCGGACCCGGCCAGGCTCCGGCACCTGGTCACCGCTTCCGGAACCGTCCTCGACGGCGAGGTGTCCCTGGAGGACCGCCAGATCACCGACGGTGCCGTGCTCCGCCTGGTCCGTGCCGAGGAACCGGTCCCGGCCCCCGTCGTGCACGAAGTGCCCGAGGCCGTCTCCCGCGCCCTGGACGAACACTGGGCCCGGTGGACCCCGCTGGCCGCGCGCTGGACCGCCACGGTCTCCCTCGTCGCGCTGTTCCTGGTCGTCGGACACCTCGCCCAGGGGCGCCTCGGCGGTACCTCCGCCCTGCTGTGGCCCGCAGCCCTCGCAGTCTTCCTCGTGGCTGCCGGCGCCGCCGTCGGAGTGCTCTGGCGGGAGGCCCTCGGCACTGCCCTCGCGATGAGCGGCACCGCTGTGGGGTCCCTGACCCTGTGGTTGGCCTGCGACCACTTCGGATGGCCCGAGTGGGTGCGTTGGGGGTCCTTGGCCGCCTTCGCCTCCGGGCTCGTGCTCCTCCTCGGCCTGACCTCCGGGCTCGGCCGCGGAGGACTCACCGGAGGCGGGGTCGGTGCGGCCCTCACCGCCGTCTGGATGATCGGCTCCACCTTCGGGCTCACCCAGGGCCAGGTCGCGGTCGTCATGGCGGTGGCCTGCGTGATTCTGCTCAGCGTCCTGCTGCGCCTGGCGCTGGTCTTCTCCGGCCTGTCCGTTCTCGACGACGAGCGCACCGAAGGGGAGGAGGTGGCCCGCACCGATGTACTCGACTCCGTCGCCGGCGCCCACCGCAGCCTCGTCATCGCCACCCTCGCCGTCGCGGTGGCCACCTGTGTCTCCGGCGTCGTCCTGGCCGCGGACTTCAGCCTGTGGACCGCGGGGGTCTCCGCGGTGCTCGCCGTGGTCGTCGCCGGACGCTCACGCCTCTTCCCCCTCATCGCCCAGAAGGCCGCCCTGACCGCGGCCGGCCTCGTCGTGCTCGCGAGTTTCCTGTTCTCCTGGGCCGGCGCCGAGACCTGGGGGGTCTGGCCCGCACTCGGGATCGCCGTCGCCGTCGCCGCGATCCCCTTCGTCGTGCTCTCGGCCGAACCCCCCGAGCACGTGCGTGCCCGCCTCCGCAACATCGCCGGACGTATCGAGGTCGTGGCCGTCATCGTGCTGGTCCCCTTGGCCGTGGGCGCCTTCGACACCTACCAGCGACTGATCGAAACCTTCTGACCGGGGAGCGACGATGACCGCGACACCCACGTCGACGCCGGCCGGGCCCCGACCCGTCTCCGGGGACAGCTGGGGGCGCAGGGCGGGGCGTGCCCTGCTCAGGCCCTTCCGCCCGGTCGACGAGGTCTCCGAGGCCATCACGGTGGCGCGCGGGCTCCAGCGGTCCTCCGCCACAGGGCGCCGCCTCGTCGTCGAACACCTCCACGGCGCCGAGAGCGCAGCCGTGACCGCGCTCATGGCCCGCGCTCTGGCCCACTACCGGTGGGACCGGGTCCTGGCCGTGGGCGCCTCACCGGCCGAACCGTCCCTGGCCCAGCGCTTGGGAACGGACGCCCCCGGGACCCTCGGCTCCGGGCTGGACACCGCCTCCTTCGAGGCCGCCGAGAAGAGCATCGGACGGGCCGGCAACCGCCTGTGGACCGTGAACACCGACCCCGACGACGGCGAAGCCCACCTGCGCGGGCTCCTGCCGCTGTCCCGGTTCTTCGGCGTGACGCTCGTGGAAGGGCCGCGCGAGAGCACCTTCGTGACCGCCGCACGCGCGCAGGCCCATGCGCGTGTACTCGTCGCCCGCTCCACACGAGAGGGCGCCCGAGCCGTGGGGCGGGTCCTGGACGAGGCCGACGGCTCCGGGGCGTCCGGTACCGGGGGGCGCGACGAGGAACTGGCCCGGACGGTCGTCCTGCTCTGCGAGGAGGAACGGGCCGAGGACCCGGGCTTCGACGCCGACCGGACCGCACGCATCATCGCCGGGAGCGGGGCCGGGGTCCTACGGCTGGCGCACGATCGCCACGTGGCCCAGGGCATCTCCGTGCGTACCCGGCGGATCCGGGAGGCCACACAGAGCACGGTCCTGGAGACGGCGGCCCAGGCCCTGGCATGCGCGATCGACGGACGAGCCCGCCAGGACGGTGAAGGGAGGCAGGAACATGCCCTCTGAGGAGGAGGACAAGGCGCCCCGTCGGCGTGGACCGGCCGGGTTGTGGCACGGGCACACCGACGGGGCCGGCGGTGAGGACCGCCGTCCTCCGGCTGCGCGGAAGGAGACCGCGGACCGGGGGGAGGGCCCGAGCACACCCCCGCAGGAAACGGCGCCACCCGTGCGCCCGGAGGCGGGCGCCGAGGGGGCGGACTCGGAGGAGACCGTCCACGTGGACCGTGCCTCCGTGCCCGGACTGAGCGCGCCCGAACCCGAGCCGGAGGGTCCTCGTACGGCACGGGACGGCACGCACGGAGCGCCCGGGGCACCTGCTCCGGACGGCGAAGGCACGAGGCCGCAGGCCCCGGGGGCACCCGGCCCGAATGCTCCCGCGCCGGGGTGGGTACGCGGCTCGGGTGGCCACGCTCCGCCCACCGCCCCGAACCCTGGTGGGCAACGGCCTCCTGAGAACCCGGGCATGCACCACCGAGGGCCACAGGGCCAGGGGCCGGGGCAGGGCCAGGCCGGCCCGTCCCCGCACCGGCCACCGAACCCCGGGGCCCGGCCACCCCATCCCGGCCATCCCGGGCAGCAGCGTCCGTCGATGGGGCCCTCGGGCGCGCCGCAGGGGCCGCCGTCGGGTCCGCAGAGCCCCTACAGTGCTCCGTCGGGTCCGCAGCAGCGTCCGCAGGGGCCGCCGTCGGGTCCGCATTACCCCCAGGGCGGGCCGCACGCGCAGGGGCAGGGCACACCGACGTCCGCGCCGAGAGGCCCGGCGCCCGCCACGTCTGCCCAGGACGCGGTCGTCGAGGCCTTTCTCTCCGGGACCCCACGTGCTGCCGGACCGCGTTCCGGGCCACCGGCCGGACCACCCCAGGGGCCTCCCAGGGCACCCGTGCCCCCTTGGCCGATGCAGGCGCCCCCGCCGCCTGCCGTGCCACCGGCTCCTCCCGTGCCTCCGGCACCACCCCACGCGGCACAGACGCCGCCGGCGCACGCGCAGCCTTCCCACCTGACCGGTGCCTGGACCAACGAGGAGGACGGTCGTCACCCGGAGCCTTCGCAGGGCTCCTCCGCAGGCGGTGTCCTTCCCGTGGGCGACCACGAACGCCGCACAGGGGAGAACGCCGCCGGGACGCAGAACACCGATCGACCGGGGAAGACGCACGGCCCGCAGGCGCATGCCGGCCCCGCCGCTGCGCCGGCCGCCCCCGAAACCGTGCCGCAGCCCCCGGAGGACGCCGCCCCCGTGGCCTTTTCCGAGCCACCGGCGGGCCCGGGGGCGGCCCCGTACCTCCCTGACCGGACCGGCACCCTCGCGCCGGAGGAGCCCGGAGGGACGGAGCCGGGGCCGACCGCTGAGGAGCTCCACACGCCCGCCCCCGGAGGCCTGGAGGAACGCATCGTCGCCGTGCGGCCCGTCCCGGGCACGCCGTGGAAACGGGCGCTCTTCCGGGCCACGCGTGGACGAGTCAACCTCGAGACCTCCTGATCCCACCCGCCGTACGAAAAGAGGGGACGCGCCGGCCTCCCCTTTGCCGACGCGTCCCCGGGCGCCCCGGGGCGCCCCTCTCCGGAGGGTTCACGGGCCGCCCCGTCAGGGGCCAGAGGGCCCGGAACCGCGCTCCGGTGGGGCCGGCCGCTGTTCCTCTCCCCTCTTGGGAACAGCGGCCGGCTGGACCGTCCGACACAGGGCCTCGCTCCCCTCGATGCGGGCCGCGCCGTGCCGGACGGCGTCAGTGGGTCATCTGCCTCCCAGGATGTCGAGCAGGGTCACGGCCTCCCGGTGGGTCGGAGGCAGCGCCACCTCGCACACCGAAGCGCCCGTGTCGCTGCACAGCCCCGAACGCAGCGCCGACACCTCCGCGGCCAGGGTCGGGGAGGTGGGCACCAGCGCGGCCACACGGCCGCGTGAGAGCACACACACCGACTCGCCGCGAGTGAAGAACCGGCCGAGTTCGTGCCCGAGCACGATCAGGCGGGCGGTGCGCCGCCACGGATCCAGCCCGGCAGCGAGCGAGACCAGGAGCAGCCTGTGGTGGGCGGCGGCCGGTTCGCTCTCCTCCGGGCAGCGGTAGAGCTCGGCCAGGCGGGTGCGCAGGTAGGCGTCGTTGGCCAGCCCGGTGAGCGGGTCCTGACAGGTGTCGGCGCCGCGTCCCGCGTCCGCCCACCCCTCGGCCAGGGCACGGAGGAGCTCCAGGGGCGGGGCGTCCCACCCGGCGACGTCGGTGAAGGCGGCCAGGTCGATCAGGCTCTGTCCGACCCCGATGCCGCCACGGGCGCGGGCCGACCCGAGACGTGCGCAGGGGCCGGTCAGGTCGCTGCCGTCGAGGTGTGCCGCGCACACCGCGTCCACGGCCGGGGTCCACCAGTCCTCCGGCGGGGCCCAGCCCCTCGCCCGGCTGCGGCGTCCCCACGGAGCGCGCAGACCAAGGGCCCGGATCCCGGTGTCCACGTCTGTCTCGCCCACGGCTGTCCCCCAGGTCGTTCGCTCACCTCGACGGCTCCGTCGAGGCCTCCTTCGCCCGACTTACGGAGATCGGTGGCGGCCATGACGCGGATACGGGATATTTTTTCGAGAAGGTTCGAGAAGATTGAGTGTCGGCCCCCTCACCTGGCGCCGAACCCCCCTCTCCCGGTCTGTGAAGGCTCCCCCGAAGAAAGGACGTTGGGTGACCGACGCCCGAGGAAATGACGCAGAGATTCTGGTCGGTGACACCGAGCTGATCGCTCGGGTGCGCGACGGCGACACCGGCGCCTACGCCGTTCTGTACGAACGGCACGCGGTTGCCGGCCGCGGGCTCGCCCGCCAACTCCTGCGCGGTGACGCCGAGGCCGACGACGCCGTCGCCGAGGCCTTCACACGTGTGCTCAGCGTGATCCAGCGCGGAGGCGGCCCCACCGACGCCTTCCGCCCCTACCTGCTCACCGCCGTACGCAACGCCGCGCACGACCGGGGCCGCGGCGACAAGCGGCAGGTGGTCACCGAGGACATGGAGAGTGTCGCCCCGGGGCAGCCGTTCGTGGATCCGGCGCTGGAGGGCCTGGAGCGCTCGCTCATCGCCCGCGCGTTCCTGTCCCTGCCCGAACGGTGGCAGGCCGTGCTGTGGCACACCGAGATCGAGGGGGCCAGGCCGGCGGAGGTCGGTCCCCTGCTCGGTATGAAGGCCAACGGCGTCGCGGCGCTCGCCTACCGGGCCCGTGAAGGGCTGCGCCAGGCCTACCTGCAGATGCACCTGGCCGGCGGCGCCGCACCCCAGGCGTGCCGTCCCATCATCGACCTGCTGGGCGCCTACGTGCGCGGGGGACTGGCCAAACGCGAGACCGGCCGGGTCGACACCCACCTGGACGGTTGCGGACACTGCCGTGAGGTCTTCGCCGAGTTGATGGACGTCAACGTCGGACTGCGCGGGATCGTGCTGCCGATCTTCGCCGGAGCCGGTGCCGCCGGGTACCTCGCTGCCGGTCCGGGCGCGGTCACGGGCGTGGGGTGGAACCGTCTGTCCCGCGGCAGGCAGCAGGCCTCTGCCGCGGGTGCGGCCGCCGCCGCCGTGGCCGCCTCGGTCGCCCTGGCCCTGGTCAGCGCCGAGGACCCCGTCCCGCAGGATCCGCCGTCCGCTTCCGCGCCGCAGGACTCGGCCCCCCGGGAGGACCCGCCGGCCCCTGCCGAGCCCGATGGTCCGGACGACCCGGAGGCGCCGGACAGCCCCGACACGCCACCACAGGAGGACGAGGGACCCGAGACCTCGGCCCCCGAGGAGCAGGAGCCCCCGGCCCCGGACGCCCCCGAGACGCCTGAGGCCCCCGAGACGCCTGAGGCCCCCGAGACGCCCGAGGACCCCGAGGAGGAACCGGGACCGCCCCAGGAACCGGTACTTCCGGCCGACGTCCCGGAGGAGGACGTCCCCGTCGACGACGAGCTCCCGGTCTTCGCCGCGGGTGTCGACCCCGTGGGCTCCCTGCTCCCGGGCTCCGAAGGGATCATGGCCCTGGACGTACGCAACGTCGGCCAGGGCACGCAGGGGGACGTGACCGCCGACTTCACCCTCCCGCCCGGTGTGAGCCTCGTCGAGACCGGCGGCGCGGGCAGCGCCCTGCCGACCCTGTCGGGCACGGGCGACTGGAGCTGTTCCTCCGGGGCCGGCGAGGGCACGTGTGTACTGCCCGGTCTCGGAGAAGGGGAGAACGCCACCCAGTTCCTGGACGTACGTGTGGCCCCGGACGCGCAGCTCGACTCCCCGGGGTCGGTCACCGTCACCTCGGGGGAGAGGACCGTGACCGTCGACGGGGAACGCGGGGTGGGGAGCGAGGGCGTGGCCGCGCGGTACGCCGCCGCAGGCCAGGTCAGTTCCCAGGCCGTGGGCAACAGCCTCATGACGTGTGTGGAACCGGAGGCCCCCGAGGGCTGGTGGCCGTGGCCGCTGCAGGAATGGCCCCGCCCCGGCGCCCTGCCCGAGGGCGAACTCCCCGAAGGCCCGGTCCCCGAGGACGTGCCGGTGCCCGAGGCTCCCGATACGCAAGCCCCTGACCCCGGTCCGGAGGCCCCCGGAGACACCGGGGACCTGAGCCGTGCCCCCGCCGAACCCGACGCGACCGGGCCCGACGGCGGGGGAGAGGACGGCACCGCCCCGGAGGAGGGGAGCGGACCCGGCCTGCCCGGGTCCCCGGGTGCGCCCGGGGACCCGGGTGCGCCCGAGTCCCCCGAACCGCCGGAGCTGCCCGATCCCGGCGAGGGCAACGTATCCGAGGAGCCCGAGCCCGGGGACGGCCAGGGGTCCCCTGCTCCCGAGGACGACCTCGCCCCCGCCCCGGGGGAGGAGCCACCCGCCGAGGGGCCGGACGAGGAGGACGGAGACGGCCCCGGTCCCTGTGCCGAGGCCCGCGAACGCGGCGGGGACCACCGTGACAACGACCACTGGGACATGGTTGCCCTGGACCGCGACGCGGACCCCGCCACCTCGGCCTCCAGCTCCGCGCAATGGCAGATGCCCGGGGGCGGATCCGTTCTCTGGGCCGGGTTGTACTTCTCCGGTTCCGGAGAACCGTCCGAGCCCACCGCACGGGTCAAGGGGCCCGGCATGGGGTCCTACGAGACGGTGGCGGCGAGCGAGCATTCGACCGTCCAGCTCCCGGGGTACGGCGCTTATCAGGCCTTCGCCGATGTCACCCCGCTGGTGGCCGAGCACGGTCCCGGCGAGTGGTGGGTGGCAGATACGCCGTACTCGGAAGGCAGAGGGGTCTACGCGGGATGGAGTCTGGTCGTGGTGCTCGAGGACCCCTCGGTGGACGTGTACAGCCAGACGATGGTTCTGGACGACACGGTGACGGTCTTCGAGGGGGCCTCGGAGGCGCACTTCCCCGTCTCGGGCCTGCTGCCTTCGTCGGTGCAGGGGGACATGGACGTCGTGGCCTGGGAGGGCGACGCCGATCTGGGCGGTGACCAGGTCACCGTGGACGGCGGCCCCGTCGCCCCGGTGGGCGGCCACCACGGGGCGGCCGACAACGCCTTCGTCTCCTCATCGCGCGGCGCGGTCGGGGACCCCTTCACGTTCGGGACGGACGTGGCCCGATTCGCCCCTGTGGTCGGTCGGGATACGGACATCCGAATCCGGTCGGATCAGGACGCGGTCGTGGTGGGGGCAGTGGCTCTCGACGCGCCGATGCGTCGCTGAGTCCGATTCCGAGGCCGGGGTACGTCCCGGTCCTGGGGGGCTCCGGTTCGGCACACCTCGAAAAGCAATCCCAGGGTAGTCATCCAATAACTGTATGTATTTACAAGTGGCAGGCAAAAGCAAACAGAGTTGGTTAGGCTGAGCTCCGGTCATGGAGATGACCCTCAGACGAAAGGGAAGGGGGCGGTGTCGTGGACCGCTGCGCGTTGTTCGTCGACGCGGGATACCTTCTCGCGGACGGCGCGATGGCCGTGCACGGAACCCGGAATCGGGACTCCGTCTCCTGGGACTATGCCGGACTCGTCCAGTTCCTCAACGAGGTGGCCCGCGACCGCACTGGTCTGCCGCTGCTGCGTTGCTACTGGTACGAGGCGGTCGCCGATGAGCGGCGCTCCCAGGAACAGGACGGCATCGCGGACATCCCCGGCATCAAGTTCCGGGGTGTCAGGATCAGACCCGGGCGTCGTGAGGGCGTGGAGAGTTACGTCCAGCGTGACCTGACCACACTGGCCCGCACCGGTGTCCTGTGTGACGCCGTACTGGTCAGCGGGGACGAGGACATGTCCTCCGTGGTCGCCGACGTACAGGACCTGGGAGTGCGCGTCACCGTCGTGCACATCTCCGTGGAGGGGAATTGGACCATCTCCCGGGCCCTGCGCCGGGAGTGCGACGACCTCATCGAGATCGGCGCGGGACACCTCCGGCCGCACGTCAACCTCCTGAGCGGCGGGGCCGCAGCCCAGGAGGAGGCGGCCAAGACCACCGCGCCCTTCGCCAACGGCCAGGCCCGCTCGGCCCCCGACGCCCCGCGGCACCCGGTCGCCGCCCGGACCGGCGGTGAGCAGGTCGAAGTGGCGGCCCCCTCCACCGGCGGGCTCGAGGCCATGTTCGCCGGCACCGGCGGGAGCCCGTCACACCAGGGCAGCGCGATGGACCAGCTGCGTGCCATGCGCCGCTCCATAGCCGAGCAGCGCGGCGGCGACCATCTCGCGGGTCCGGCCGAGGGGCAGCCCTCGGGCGGGATCGACGCCAACGGTTTCCCCTCCGGCCAGCAGGCCCCGGCCAGTGGGACCGGTGCCTACCCCGGCGCTTCGTACCCCGGCGCGGGCCACCCGCAACAGCCCCAGCCGCCGCAAACGCAGCAACAGCACCAAGCGCCCCAGCACCCCCAAGCGCCTCAGCACCCCCAAGCGCCTCAGCATCAGCAAGCGCCCCAGCAGCACCAAGCGCCCCAGCATCAGCAAGCGCCCCAGCAGCACCAACGGCAGAACGCGTACCCACAGCACCAGGTCCAGCGGGGCCACCCCGCGCCGCCGGGTCCGGCTCCGGCCGGTGCCCAACCCGGGTACGCCTCCACCGGCGGTCAGCCGTCGATGCAGGGAACCGACCCCAACATCTACGGTGTGCCCGGCCGGCCGCCCCAGGGTCACCCGATGACCGGGCCGCAACAGGCCTATCAACAGGGCACGGGGCCACAACCCTCGTTCGCGCCCGGGACCGGTCCGCAGCCCTCCTTCGCCGGCGAGTCACAGGCGGGCCACGCGCCACCGCCCAGAGACGCGCCCCCTCCGCCGCAGGATCCGCGGTTCGGAACCGGCGAGAACCCTGGTTACGGGGGTGCGGGCGACACAAACCCTACCTATGGGACCAGTACGGCAACTGAGGCCGCCCACGGCGGCGGGCCCACCCCCGCGAGCGGGGTGCGGTCACCTGCTGGTCCCGACCACGACGCCGGTTTCGGTCGGCCCGGTTACCAGGAATCCGGGTCCGCTCCCGGATATCCGCAACACGGGGCGGCCGCCGCGCATACCGTTGAGGAAGCGGTGCACGTCGCGCACGGGGAAGGAAGCGGCTTCGCGGAGTCGATCGCGCGCGAGGCGCCCGCCCTGTGGGTCGAGGCCGTCCTCGCCCGCAGGCCCCGGATGCCCTCCGACCTGGAGGCGCGTCTGCTCCAGGGGTCCGCACTGCCTGTCGACCACCTGTTGCGCGACGAGGTCCGGGAAGGACTGCGTCAGGGGTTCTGGCAGGCACTGGAGCGTGCCAGGCCCTGACCCCGGTGTGTGGAGTGCGAGGAGGGCATGGGGGCGATGCGGGTGATCCACGTGACGACGGCCGAGCTCGACCGGCTGGAGTTCGACGCTGTCAGGTCCGGTGAGCACGGAAGGGTCGCCGCGCAGTTGCAGGACCTGGCCAACCGTGCCGAGGCCGCGAGCGAGATCACCCGCGCCGAGCTCTTCGTGCGAGCCGGCGAGCAGTGGGAGATCGCCCAAGAGTACGAACGGGCCTGCTCGTCCTACCAGCGCGCCATAGACGACGGCGGGCACACCGTGATCGACCCGCGGGCCCTGTGCGCCGGCGCACTCCTGCAGATGGACGAGATCGAACGTGCCCACACCCACCTGGGGCGTCTGGAGAAGGACGTTCCCGACGGGCTCCCCACCTACCTGCACATCGCCGAGGTGCTCTATGCCCACGGCGACCTCGAGGGCGCCGAATGGTGGGCCACCTCCGGCGCGCGCAGCCACCCCGAGGACGGTGGCGACCTGTTCGAGGAACTGCTGCGCATCCGGTTCCGGATCCGTTCCGACCTGGACCTGGACGAGGACGACCTCGACCGCTCGATCTGAACGCCCCTGTGCGGCAGGCCCCGTCGGCCCTGTCCGAACGCCGGGTGCGCGCCGGTGCGGGGGGCAGGGCCCCGGCGCCCGCGGTCCGGTTGAACGGTCCTTCCTCCGAACCGTTGCCGGCCGTGTGCCGTGCTGCCTTGGAAGAGGCGGTGTGAGATGTGCGGCCCCAAGGGTGACACGCGATCATCTTGGGACGTTCCGAACTGCCTTCCCCCAGATGTAGTATCTGACCCGCCGATGGTTCACCCCACGTGGGTGAGGCGAGAGGGAACCCGGTGTGAGTCCGGGACTGCCCCGCAGCGGTGAACGGGAACGAAGGCCGTCAATGGCACTGGGTCCGGTGTGGCCCGGGAAGCGATGGTCGTGTAGGCCGCCCGTGAGTCCGAAGACCTGCCATCGGTGCACGCGTGCGACGCGTGCGGATGTCGGGGGCTTCGAGGGCGAGCTCACCGCGACGGCACCGGTCCCCACGACCGCTGCGCCCCGGGTGCAGCAGGTCCCGCCGGTGTGTGCCGCGCCTCCTCCTCGCCGGTCCCCGCAGGGAAACCGATACGAGGTTGGAGCCGCTCTATGACCCTTGACGTCCAGGCCGTGCCCGAGGCCGCCGGGACCGCTGCGCCCCCTGCGGCTGCCGACCGGATCGAGAGCGTCGTGGCCGAGGCCTGCGCGGGGTTGCCCGGGGCCTCCGCCGAGCGGGTGCTCGCCGAGGCCCGCCGCGGTTTCTACCCGGACATCTCCGACGACGAGGTCGAGCTCGCGCTGGTCATGGCCGCCCGCAGTTTCGTGGAGGCCGACCCCGACTACTCCTTCGCCGCGGCCCGCCTGCTGCTGGACAAGCTCCGCCGTGAGGCCCTCACCCACGTCACCGGTTCCCCCGACACCGCCAGCCAGTCCGAGATGGCCGAGCGCTACGGAGACCACCTGGCCGCATACGTGCGCAAGGGCATCGCCCTGGGCCAGCTCGACCCTGACCTCGCCCGGTTCGACCTGGCCCGCCTCGGTGCGGCTCTGCAGGCCGACCGCGACGAGCAGTTCACGTTCCTGGGGATGCAGACCCTCTACGACCGCTACTTCCTGCACGACGACGGCGTGCGCTACGAGCTGCCGCAGGTCTTCTTCATGCGGGTCGCGATGGGGCTGGCTCTGAACGAGGACGACCGCGACGCCCGCGCGATCGAGTTCTACGAGCTGCTGTCCTCGTTCGACTTCATGGCCTCCACACCGACCCTGTTCAACGCCGGCACGGTGCGGGCCCAGCTCTCGTCGTGCTTCCTGACCACGGTCGGCGACGACCTGGGCGGCATCTTCCACGGCATCAGCAACAACGCGAAGCTGTCGAAGTACTCGGGCGGTCTCGGCAACGACTGGACCCCGGTCCGCGGCCTGGGCTCGCACATTCGCGGCACCAACGGCAAGAGCCAGGGTGTGGTTCCGTTCCTGAAGATCGCCAACGACACCGCCGTCGCGGTCAACCAGGGCGGACGCCGCAAGGGGGCGGTGTGCGCGTACCTGGAGACCTGGCACATCGACGTCGAGGAGTTCCTCGATCTGCGCAAGAACACCGGTGACGACCGGCGCCGCACCCACGACATGAACACGGCGAACTGGGTGCCGGACCTGTTCATGCGCCGGGTCGAGGACGGCGGTGAGTGGACGTTGTTCTCCCCGGACGAGGTGCCCGAGCTCCACGACAGTTACGGTCCTGCCTTCACCGAGGCCTACGAGCGCTACGAGGCCGAGGCCGATGCCGGACGGATCCGGGTCTTCAAGCGCGTGCCGGCGGTGGACCTGTGGCGGCGCATGCTCACCATGCTGTTCGAGACCGGCCATCCCTGGATCACGTTCAAGGACCCCTCGAACCTGCGCTCGCCGCAGCAGCACGCAGGTGTGGTGCACTCCTCCAACCTGTGCACCGAGATCACCCTGAACACCAGCGAGGACGAGGTCGCGGTCTGCAACCTGGGCTCGGTCAACCTCGCCCGGCACGTGGGCCCCGACGGCATCGACCGCGAGCGCCTGCGCCGTACCGTGCGCACCGCCGTACGGATGCTCGACAACGTCATCGACGTGAACTTCTACACGATCCCCGAGGCCGAGCGCGCGAACATGCGCCATCGCCCGGTGGGTCTGGGGCTCATGGGGTTCCAGGACGCGCTGTTCCGCCTGCGACTGCCGTTCTCCTCGCAGGGCGCCGTGGACTTCGCCGACCACAGCATGGAGCTCATCAGCTACCACGCGATCGAGGCCTCCTCCGAACTCGCCGAGGAGCGCGGCTCCTACGAGAGCTTCGACGGATCGCTGTGGAGCAAGGGGGTCCTGCCCCTGGATTCCCTGAGCCTGTTGGACGAGGCCCGCGGGGGCGGTCTCGACGTGGAGCGCGGCAGCACGCTGGACTGGGACACACTGCGTGAGCGGGTACGCGAGCGCGGCATGCGCAACTCCAACGTCATGGCGATCGCCCCGACCGCGACCATCGCCAACATCACCGGCGCCAGCCAGTCGATCGAGCCCGTCTACCGGAACCTGTTCGTGAAGTCGAACATGTCCGGCGACTTCACGGTCGTCAACGAGTACTTGGTGCGCGACCTGCGCGACCGCGGTCTGTGGGACGAGGAGATGGTCTCGGCGCTGAAGCTGCACGACGGCAGTCTCGGCGGGATCGACCGGGTCCCCGACGACCTCAAGGCCCTGTACGCCACCGCGTTCGAGGTCGACCCGGACTGGCTGGTGGACGCCGCGGCCCGCCGCCAGAAGTGGATCGACCAGGCTCAGTCGTTGAACCTGTACATGGCCGGCCCCAGCGGCCGCAAGCTCGACGAGCTGTACCGGCGCGCCTGGCGTTCGGGTCTCAAGACCACGTATTACCTGCGTTCCCAGAGCGCCACCCACGTGGAGAAGAGCACCATCAAGGGCACCGACGGCCGCCTGAACGCGGTCTCGGCCACCCCGGGGCCGACGCCCGGGGCGGCCCCTTCACCGGCGCCGTCGCCTTCGCCGTCCCCGAGCCCGTCGCCTTCGCCGTCCCCGAACTCATCGTCGGGCGCCGCACCGGCCGAGGACGGGTTCGAGGTCGACGAGGACCAGGCCTGCTCGATCGAGGACCCCGAGTGCGAGGCCTGCCAGTGACGGCCGCCCCGTCGCACACCCGCCCGCAGCCTTCTGCCAAGGATCGGAACACCATCGCCATGAGCACACCGAACACCGTCGACACCGGCACCGGGCTCGGCGAGATCGAACGCGACGCCGAGCGTGTCGACGCCGGCGACAAGGCGATGATCAACGCCCGCGCCGACGTCAACCAGCTCCTCCCGCTCAAGTACACCTGGGCGTGGGAGAAGTACCTGGCCGGCTGCAACAACCACTGGATGCCCACCGAGGTCGCCATGCAGGCCGACATCGCGCTGTGGCGGTCCGCGGACGGCCTCACCGACGACGAGCGCCTCATGCTCAAGCGCAACCTGGGGTTCTTCGCCACGGCGGAGTCGCTGGTGGCCAACAACGTCGTCCTGGCCGTCTACCGCCAGCTCACCAACCCCGAGTGCCGCCAGTACCTGCTCCGGCAGGCCTTCGAGGAGGCCGTGCACACGCACACCTTCCAGTACATCTGCGAGAGCCTCGGCCTGGACGAGGGCGAGCTGTTCAACATGTACCGGGAGGTCCCCTCGATCACCGCGAAGGACTCCTGGGCGCTCAGGTACACCCAGAACTTGGAGGACCCCGAGTTCTCCACGGGTACGCCCGAGGCCGACCAGGCGTTCCTGCGCGACCTCATCGCCTTCTACGTGATCTTCGAGGGCATGTGGTTCTACACCGGGTTCGCGCAGATCCTGTCGCTGGGACGGCGCAACAAGATGGTGGGTATCGCCGAGCAGTACCAGTACATCCTGCGCGACGAGTCGATCCACCTGAACTTCGGCATCGACGTGATCAACCAGATCAAGCTCGAGAACCCGCACCTGTGGACCGAGGAGTTCCAGGCCGAGGTCCGGCAGATGCTGGTGGAGGGCTGTGACCTGGAGGTCGCCTACGGCCGGGAGACCATGCCGCGCGGTGTCCTCGGGCTCAACGCCGAGCTGTGCGAGACCTACATGCACTTCATCACCGACCGCAGGGCCGAGCAGATCGGTCTGGCCCCGATCTTCGGTGAGACGGAGAACCCGTTCCCGTGGATGTCCGAGGTCATGGACCTGCAGAAGGAGAAGAACTTCTTCGAGACCCGGGTGATCGAGTACCAGTCCGGCGGCGGGCTCGACTGGGACTGACGCACGGGTCGCCCCGAGCAGGAAGGGGCGTCGAGGGACGGGGGTCCCCCCGGACCGGCTCTCGGCGCCCTCCGCCGTGTCAGGTGTGGCGGGCCCAGGTGAGGGTGACCTTGAAGGTGGCCTCGCCGTTGCCCTTGAGGATGACCGCGTCGGCCTCGGCGCTCACGCTGATCCCGAACTCCACCTCCGCGCCGGAGGGGCCTCCGGGGATCTCGGAGAACCCGTTGATCTGCGAGGAAACGGCTTCGGCGACCTTACGGATACGCAGGAGGACGTCGTCGAGGTGTTTTTGTCCGGTGGCTGTCCCGTTCTGTTTGCTGACGTTGTGCGCCCCTTGCCGGCGCTGTTGTGCGGGCTCGATCTTGACGGTGAATCCGTCATCGGTGACGAAGTCGATCGCGTTGTTCACCGTGGCACCTCTGGTCGGTATTTCATGTGGACTTTCGTGATTGTCCGGTTGGAACGTAAAATGGGAATGTGCCGTCAAGCGTCGGTCGTCGCTCAGAGGAGATCGTGGGTCAACTTGACATGGGAACGCGGAAGGGCGAGACGTTGAACTGGGCCGACGGTCGGAGCGCTGACATCTGGCGCAAGTCCCGCCGCTCGCACGACTCGGGCGGATGCTGGGAAGCCCGCCTCAGCCGCGGCGGTGCCCACGTCCGCGATTCCCAGAACCCCTCCGGCACGGAGCTCGGTGTCCCGCTCAGCGAGTGGGCCCGCCTGCTGGCGGCGGTTCCGTGCAGCGTGTCACCGGGAGACCGGTAGGAAGTCCGCGTCGAGCCGGACGAAACCGTCCATGCCCTGTACGTAACGGTGGTCGGGGCCGTATCCGGCCACGAACTCGTTCCGCAGCTGCAACCACTCCTCCCCGACCTCCTCGCCGAGGGCCCGGCGGCTGATGAGCAGGTTGCGCCGGGCGATGAGGGTGAACAGGTGGTCGGGAGCAAGGCCGGCCATGCACGTGGCCAGGGCCGTGTTGTCCTGCTCCAGGGCCTCCTGGAGGCGGCCCAGCCCGAACAGGTCGTTGCCCCGGTTGATCTCCACCGGCGCCAGCGGGCCCAGCTCCGGCGGCAGAAGGTCGGCCAGGCGTTCGTGGGCGACCCGGTCCAGCTCCAGCGCCTCCTCGAAACGACCCGCCGCACGCAGCACGATCGCGGCGTTGACACGCGTGATCCACCGGGCGATGTGTTTCTCCCCGTAGTGGACGTCGGCCGTGACCAGGAGCCGCTCGGCGAGGAGCTCGGCGCGCTCCACGTTCTTGGTGAAGGCCAGGTTCACCGCGTGGATGTTGTAGACGAACACCTCGGTGCGGTTGCGCAACTGGTCGCGCAGGTACTGGGCGTCGGCCGCGCCCTGGGACAGTTCCAGGGCCCGGTCGTGGTCGCCGAAGCGCCGGTGCAGAACCGATTGGAAGAGGGGGATGTCCGCCGCGTGCGAACTGTCCTCGGCCTCCTCCGACTCGAACCGCTGCAGGCAGTCCCCCAAGGTCGCGGTCGCCTCGGTCATACGCCCCAGGCCGAGCATGCTGATGCCCAAGGCCGTCTGTGAGCGCAGGGTCGGGATGCCGTTGGAACCGAACAGGTGGCGGCGGCGCCGGAGGTTCTCCTCGTCGATCTCCAGTGCCTCGGTGAACCGGAAGAGCAACCGCAGGGCCACGGCGACGTCGTGCGCGGCCACCAGGGCGTTGTCGTCCTCCTCGGTGTAGAGCTCGACCACATTCTCGCGGATGGAGCGGAACTCCGACAGCGCGCTCTCGAACTCGCCCAGGTGGCTCAGCGCGATGGCCCGCGCGCGGCGTGCCTCCATGACCTCCTCGCTGTCGCCGCCGTCCAACTCCCGGCGTTCGGCGAGGATCCGGTCGGCCTCCTTCAGGGCCAGGGTGTTCTGGTCGCGCAGACGCAGGGCGTTGTTGCGCAGCAGTTCCATCTCGAAGCGCTGTGAGGGGTCGTCGTACCAGGCCTCGATCGCCGGCTCGGCCATCCGCTGGGCCATGAGCGGGTTGTCGGTCTCCAGCAGGTACACCACGACGTTGCGTACCAGGTTGCGTACTTGCACGTCGCGGGTGCGCCAGGCCTGCGAGGAGAGGATGTGGGCGTAGTAGATCTGGTACTCGGGCCAGTTCTGCGGGTTCTCGGGCCCCAGCGGGTCGCTCTGGGCGAGCAGGCGGTGGGCGAGGTCGCGCAGGCGCACACGTTCGTCCTCACCGAGGGTGCGGCGCACGACCGCCTGGAAGCTGCCGTGGAGCTGGAAGGTGTAGTTGCGGCGGTCGAGGTCGGCGAGGCTGTGCCGGCTCATGTACTGCAGGACCTTGTTCAGGGCCCGGTCGTCGCCCAGGATCTTGGCGAGCTCCCGGTTGTCGCTGAGCCCGCGTGCCCGGTGGAAGAGGGTGCGTTTGAGCGGGCGCGGCGCGAAGAACGAGCACAGTTGGATGAACTCGCGCACGAGCTGCTTGAGTTCGCGGTCGCGTTCGGAGCCGCGCTTGAGCTCCTCCAGCTGCACGTTCCAGGCCGCGGCCAGGGGTTTGTTGTAGTGGCCGTCGGGGCCGACCTCGTCCAGCAGCGAGGAGAACTCGTTGGTGAGCTGGTCGAGGAACTCCTCGGGGCTGATGAGGGAATCGCGCAGGTAGGCGCCCATCTGGGCGAGGGCGAGGGGGAAGTGTTCGAGTTGCTCGGCGATACGCAGGGCGACGGTGTCCTCGTCCAGCCCTTGGGGACAGACGCGGCGCAGCAGGGTGACGCTCTCCTGCGGGGGCAGCTCGCGTACCTTCTTGCCGTCGCTGACGCCGTCCTGGTACCAGCTCTGTTCGCGGGAGGTGATGAGGATGTCGCCGCCGCGGCCCGTGGGCAGCCCTTGTTGGCGCAGTTTGTCGAGGTCCTCGACGTCGTCGAAGACCAGCAGCCAGTACCCGACGTCCTCGCGGAACTGCAGGTCCTCGTGCACACGCTCGACCGTGCGCTCGTAGTTGCCGAGGTCCCCGGGGATGCCGAGGAAACGGGCCAGGTGCAGGTAGGCCTGCTGGACGTCGGTGGCGTTGTTGGCGGGGAACCACCAGATGAGGTCGTAGTCGTCGCGGTGCTGGTGCGCGTACTGGATCGCGATCTGGGTCTTGCCGTAACCGCCGCCGCCGGTGAGTAGGTAGAGCCCGTCATAGGTCTCGGGGGAGTCGAACGAGGCGCGGATGTGCTCCAGGAAGTCGTCCCGGCCGGTGAAGTGCCGGTTGTGCGGGGGCAGGCCGCGCAACTGGGCGGAGCTGCGGCGCCGGCGGCGGAAGCCTCCGGTGCGCGTGCTGACGGGCTCCGAGCCGGTGGACTCCTCGTCGAGGTCGTCGTGGATGCTCACTTGGGGGGTCTGCTCCTTCCGGAGTTTCGTTGGCCCTGCGGGCGGCGGTGTGGCCCCGGGCGGTCCTGTGGGTGCTTCGGAGCCCGTGGCCGCACCGGGGGAAGGCGTTGCGGGGGCCGGTGCCGGTCTGCGGATCCCGAGAGAGTTCTCCAGGCGGGCGGCGAAGCGGCGGTACTCGCCGGGCATCTGGCGCAGGGCGGGCAGAACGGCCCGAGCCAGGCCCCTCTCCCGGGGCGGGACGGTGATCTCGGGGGGCGCTCCGATCTCCAGGCGTGACAGCCACTGGTAGACCTGCGCGGTCTCCTTGAACTCCACGCCGAGGGCGAAGAAGACCGACCGCATGGTGCTGAGGTCGCCGAGCCGGCCGAGGAGCTGTGGGCGGACCCCGGGCAGGAACTCCAGGGCGGCCTCGACGGGATCGTGGAGGTCGCCGACCGGGTGGGTGGGGTCCAGGAGGCCGCTGCCGAGGACCTCGGCGATCTCGGTCCGCCGGGTGCGTTCCTCGCCGGGGTCGCGGGGGATGCCCTGGTGCAGCATGCGGGCCACGGGCAGGTTGACGGGGGCCTGGGCGAGGCGTTGGGCGAGCAGGCGGGCCCCGAGCGAGGCGTGGGTGAGGAAGTGCGCGACGGGATCGGGCACGAGGGTGGCGTCGTCGTTGCGGCTGCCGTCCAGGGGCAGGGCCCACACGTCGGCTTCCCAACCGGCCTCGGGCGCGGGCAGGTTGCGGTGCTCGGGCGGGTTCTCCGGCGACAGGACCGGCAGCGCGGTGGTCCCGCCGGGGAGGTCGCCGACGTCGTCGGGGTGGGCGGGAGACCAAGCGGCGGGGTCGTTGGTCCGGGCGCCGGTGAGGCGCATGGGTGAAGGGTGGACCGGTCCGCGGTGCCAGGTGGAGCGGTCGAGCAGGTGCACCACGTGCAGGGGCAGACGGGTGTTGAGCTCGGCGAGCCAGGAGCGGAAGTGGGGCTGGCGCCAGCCGCGGTCCTGGGCGTCGGTGACGACGATGCCTGCGGTGGCGCCGGCGGGCAGGGGCGCGTCGAGGGGCCACCGGTGCTCGCCGCTGTGGGCACGGGCCAGGGGTGTGGGCGTGATGGCGCACACCGCGGCGCCGACGGACTCGGCCTCACGCAGCAGTTCCGCGATCTCGTCCTCGTGTACGCACATCAGGGGGGATGTGTCGAGCAGGATCACCAGATGTGAGGGGTCGCTGGTGAGGCTGCTGAGGGTGAGGGCAGGAATTTGCGTATTCTGGGGTGTCATGTCCTTTTTACCCCCATTATTCCCTTCTCAAGGGCTCCTGAAGGTGGTCCCCCGTCCTCGGAAATACCGACGCACGAGTCTGACGTCGATTCTGCCACCCCGGCGCGCTCCGGCGAATAGTTCTCCGCGTGCGCGTTTTCCGGATACCACCGGTCGCCGACGTTCTTCCAGGCGGGGTGTGTCTCAGGTTCTCTCCACCTCCCGGAAAAGTACGTCACCGTATTCGTCGTGCACGAGCACGATCCCTTCCCCGCCCTGTTTGCGCTCGGCCCGCTCACGCAACAGCGAGGGCAGGGCCCACACGTGCCGTTGCTCCTCCGACCGGGCCGTCAGCAGCTCCCCGATCAGCGTGAGCAAGGCAGGACGCGGGCCGCGCAGGACCGTCGGTACCCCCGACTCGAGCACGGCGTCGTACACGTTGTGGGTGTCCAACCGGTCGGTCTCCACCACACAGACCGTCACCTCCTCGTCGGAGAGCGCTGCACGCACCTCGTCCCCGACCCGGTCCCACGTGGTCAGCAAGGTGTCGGCGCTCAACAGGGGGTGCTCGTGCTGGCGTTCGGTGCGCGTGCGCCAGGGCCGTTCACGACCGGGTACGTGCCGGGGCGGGCGCACCCGCTCGCGCACGTGGTAGACGAGTTCGTACTCCTCGGCGAGGGTCGGGGCGTCCTGTCGGTCGCCGTGGTGGCCGGTGACCGATCCCAGGTCCAGGCCGAGCAGGCGTTTGGGCAGCAGGAAGCTCAGCCGTGGTGATCCGCGCTCCGGGGTGAGGCCGTCCCGGAAACCCGCCTGGCTCACGAGGTCGCCCACCCGGTCGCGGAGTTGGTAGCGCTGGACCAGCATCGTCGCCTGCTCCCGGTGTTCGTAGCCCCGCCCCGAACGGTGGGCGATGCCGTGGGAGAGCTTGTAGCCCCCGGTCACCGGCTCCACGTCGAACAGGACGACGGTGTCGGGGCGTCGGCCGGGCTGCGGGGCGGTGCCTTCCTCGGCCGAGGGGCCCTCGGGGGACGGGGCGTGTTCCGACGAACGGCGGGTGAGTTCGGAGTCCAGTTCCTGCTCCCATCCGTCACCGAGGTGCTCGCGAGCCTCCTCGCGCAGCCATCGGCCGGCCGAGGGCGGGACGGGCCTGTGGCTGCGCAGCTCACGCAGCGCGTGGTGCACCCACACGAGCCGGAGAGGGGGTGCGTCCCCGGCCGGTACGAGGTTCCACAGGCCCATGAGGACCCGCCACGCACTGGGTTCCTCCCCGATGCGCTCGCGGGTGCGGCGGCGTTCCTCGTCGTCGAGCAGGTGCGCGTGGGGCAGCACGGCCTCCGGGACGGACTCCAGGAAGTCGTGCAGGCGCTCGTAGGCGACCTCACCGCACAGGGCCTCGTCGGTCAGGCGCGAGACCGGTCCGGCCCCGACGGCGCGGCCCTCCCGGCCGCCGTAGCCGCCGTCGGGCATGTCGTCGGTGGTCAGTATGAACGCTGTGCCGCTGGGGCGGTCGCCGTCGTGGGCGTGGAAGTGGTTCTGCTGGACGAGGCCCACCAGCTCACCGGACTCGGTGATGGCCCCGCATCCGCTGAAACCCTCTGTGATCGGCTGGACCTCGTTCTCGGGCAGCGTGGCCTGGTGGCTGGCACGGGAGGGGCCGGCCGGTCCGAGGTAGAGCAGGGAGGAATGCAGCGCGAAACCGTCCGGGTAACCGGTCGTACGGAGGGGTTCGCCCTGGCGTAACCGGGAACCGGTCACCCGCACGGGATGGCCGGTGTCGGGGAAGCCGGAGGAGGTCAACCACAGCACGGCCACGTCGATCTCGCCGTGGCCCGCGGACCACACCTCGGTTCCGACGGAGGCCTCCCACACGGGGCCGTGGCTCTGGGCGAGCCGTACGCGCGCCCGCTCGCCGGGGTGCTCCTCGGTGCCGGCGGGCAGGCCCAGCGCGGTGTTGACCACGTGGGCACAGGTCACGAGGAAACGGGGGGACATGTGGACGGCGCCGCCGACGGGGAATCCGTCGCCGTCGAGGACACGCAGTTGCCAAGCGGGTTCTCGCAGGGGCGCGAGGCGGGGGGTCTCGGTCACGTGAGGGCCTCTCTCACACCTCAGCTGCGGCGGTCCCGATCGGCCTCCGGGACGTAGTTGCGCATCATCATCGAGTTGCACTTGCTGCACAGTCGGCGTGCTGAACCGGGTGACGCGGGCTGCCAGTCGTGTTCGCCCCGTGGGCAGATCCCCGAGGGGCCGATGCTGCGGCCGTTTGCGGAGGGCTGAGCGTCCATGCCGTCACCGTAGTCCGCGGCGGCCCGGAGCAACAGTCCGTTCGTGGATTCGGTGACCGCCGACCGCAGCGCGGCTACCCGGTGTGCGGAGGGGGCGGGATGGGGTCGAACACACCCGGGACCCTCGGGCCCGACCTGTATGTCCGATCGGACGAACAAGGGCGCCGGCGAGTGGCCCGCCGCACAATCCCACCTGGTCGATGACTCGACCGGGTATCGAAGCGGTGTTGTTCCACGAACGACACGTTGTGTCCGGGCTGACAAGGGGACATGATCTCGGTCATCGTCCGTCCGCAGCGCGTATGAAGTGACCGAAAGCGCGCCTGATCACGTAGGAGAGACCGGTTGAACCCCGACTCCTTGCTGGAACCGGTCGTGGCCTTCACGATCTACCTCGGCCTGATGATCGTCATGGCCGTCTATTTCTACAACAAGACGAAGTCGCAGTCGGACTTCGTGCTGGGTGACCGCAAACTCGGCAGTTTCGTGACCGCCCTCAGCGCCAATGCCAGCGATTTCAGCGGCTGGCTCCTGCTGGGTCTGCCCGGCGCGATCTACGCGTCCGGTTTCGGTGAGGCCTGGATCGCGGTCGGCCTGGCGTGCGGTTTCCTGGGCAGCTGGGTGCTGCTCGCTCCCCGACTGCGGGTGTACACCCACCGGGTCACGGACTTTCTCACCGGCGGCGAGTCCAACTCCCTGACGTTGTCCTCGTTCCTGGAGAACCGGTTCGCCGACCGCAGCCGTCTGCTGCGCGCGGTCTCGGCGATCATCATCATCGTCTTCTACTTCTTCTACGTCGCCTCCGGCATGACGGCGATGATGGCTCTGTTCGACCAGGTCTTCGGCCTGGGGCCGGTCCCGGCCGTACTCATCGGGCTCGGCTTCGTCGTCGCCTACACGGTCATCGGCGGCTTCCTCGCCGTCTCCGTCACCGACACCGTCCAGGCGGTGCTCATGTGGATCGCCCTGCTCATCGTGCCGATCGTCGCGATCAGCACCATCGGCGGCCTGGGCGAGGTCCGGGACGGGGTGGCGGCCGGCAGCGAGTCCCTCCTCTCGGCGTTCGGCGGCGCGAGCCTGAACGCCGACACCGGGACGTGGGAGCCCACCGGCGCCCTGGGCTGGGTCGTCATCGTCTCCGGCCTGGCCTGGGCCTTCGGCTACTTCGGCCAGCCGCACATCCTCGCCCGCTACATGGCGATCCGTTCGGTCAAGCAGATCCCCATGGCCGCGACCGTCAGTGTCGGCTGGGCCGTGACCGCCATGGCCCTGGCCGTGCTGGTCGGCTACGTCGGCATCGCCTACTTCGAGGTGCCGCTGAGCGATCCCGAGCAGGTTTTCCCCGCCCTGATCACCGCCCTCATGAACCCGTGGGTGGCCGGCTTCCTCATGGCCGCGATCCTGGCCGCCGTGATGAGCACCGCCGACTCCCAGCTGCTGGTGGCCTCCTCCGCCATCACCGAGGACGGTTACCGGGCTTTCGTCAACAAGCACGCCTCTCCGACGCAGCTCCTGTGGCTCAGCCGGGCCACCGTCGTGATCGTGGCCGTGATCGCCGCGCTGGTGGCCCTGTTCGGCGACCAATCGGTGATGGACCTGGTCGGTTACGCCTGGGCCGGTTTCGGTGCCGGCTTCGGCCCGCTGCTGCTCATGGCCGTGTTCTGGCGCCGCATGACCTGGGCGGGTGCGCTCGCCGGCATGATCGCCGGTGCGTCCATGGCCGTGTTCTGGGACCTCTTCGACGAGAACGTCCTGGGCCTGGGCCTGTACGCGATGATCCCGGCCGTGGCGCTCAGCTTCCTGTGCATCGTGGTCTTCAACCCGCTCGGCAAGGTCACCGAGAAGATGGAGAGCGACTTCGACGCCATGAAGCACGAGATCAAGACCGGTGAGCCCCCGGTGCGTGAGGAGCCGTCCGCCGACGCCTGATCCGTCCGCGCCGGTCCTGGGGCCCGTGTCCTCGTCGGGGCACGGGCCCCACGTGCACTTCTGGCGTCTCCGGCTCCGCGACGGTAGAACGGGTGCATGTCGTCACAGACGGAACACCCCGCCGTGTGGACCCGTACCGACGTCCCCGAGGGACTGGGGATGGGGACCCTCGCGCCCCGGCCGGACGGGTACGTGTTGGAGGCGGGAGAGACCGTCGTCGAGGACGGCGAGGCCTTCTCCACCCGCTTCGGGGTCGAGACCGACCTGGCGTGGGTGACCCGGCACGTGCGTGTGGAGGTGCTCTCCGCGGACGGCCCCGCCCGGCTCGAGCTCACCGCACGCGACGGCAGTTGGGCGCGTGGCGACGGCACCCGGCTGCCCGAGCTCGTGGGCTGCTTCGACGTGGACGTGGCCGCCACCCCGCTCACCAACACCCTCCCCGTCCGCCGTCTGGGCCTGCGTCCCGGCGAGCACCGCGACATCGCGGTCGCCTGGGTGCACGTGCCCTCGTTGTCCGTGCGGAGGGTGCGCCAACGCTACCTCCGCCACGGTTTCGCCGACGGCCTGGACCACTACACCTACGCCGACCCCGAGAACGGCCGGTACCGGCTTTCCGTGGACACCGACGGGCTCGTCGTCGACTACGAAGGACTGGCCCGCCGCCTCCCGCGTCCGGGGCCGCCCGGACGCGGGAGCGGTCCCTGAGCGGGCCGGCGCCGTTCGGGCCCCACCGCAGTGGTGGTCGTAACCACGTGCGAACGGGGTACACGGGACAGGTACGAACCTGGATAATCGGCGAGCACGAACACCACACGACAGGGGGATGCGCCGTGACCGAGACTCAGCTGAGCCAGGAGCGCCGCGGGATCATCAGCGACCTCGAGGTGGCCGCGGCCTTCGACACCGGCGTCGAGACCCAGCGCCGGGTGGCTTTCCTCGCCGAGCGACTCATCACCACCGGCACCACCGCCCTCGTTCTCGGCATGAGCGGCGGTGTGGACTCCTTGGTCACCGGCCGCCTGTGCCGCCTGGCCGTCGACCGGGTGCGCGAACAGGGCCACGAGGCCCGGTACGTGGCGATGCGCCTGCCCTACGGCGTGCAGAAGGACGAGGACGACGCCGCCCGCGCCCTGGGGTTCTCCGCCCCCGACCGCACTCTGACCGTGGACGTGGCCCCCGCCAGCGATGCCATGTCCGAGTCCCTGCGTACCGCCGGCATGATCTTCGACGGTGACACCTCCGAGGACTTCGTGTTCGGCAATGTCAAGGCACGCCAGCGCATGATCGCCCAGTACGCGGTCGCCGGCGGGATGCGCGGTCTCGTGGTGGGTACCGACAACGCCGCCGAGGCCGTCACGGGGTTCTTCACCAAGTACGGCGACGGCGGTGTGGACCTCGTCCCGCTGGCCGGGCTGACCAAACGCCGGGTCCGTGCCCTGGCCGCATCGTTGGGCGCTCCCGAGGACCTGGTGAACAAGGTCCCCACCGCCGACCTGGAGTCGCTCGCTCCCGGGCGCCCGGACGAGGAGGCGCTCGGCCTGAGCTACGACCGGATCGACGACTTCCTCGAGGGCCTGCCCGTGCCCGAGGACGTGGAGCGCACCCTCGTGGCCCGCTACCGTGCCACTGCGCACAAGCGTGCCGTGCCCACTGCCCCATCAGCTCCCTGACCTGGGTATTCTTCGTTGGTGGTGGTGCATGCACCACCACCGGCGGTCGTGTCGCCCGTCGGTGGAGCAGGGTGCCCGAACCATCGCGAACACCTTCCTCTTGCACTTAAGGTCGTATCCGAACACGCGTCGGGCACACGGACGGGGATTCGCCGCCGACGCAGCACAGGCGGTGCGCCCTGGACGCACCGCGACCCCCTGCCACCGGTCGGCACCGCTCCTTCAGCCACGGGCACGTGTGTGTCCACAGGGTGTGGACCGGCGGCGACGAAGGAGCAATCGATGGCCGTGACCACCCCGATGACAGCCGAGGCGACCGCGACCTCACCGGCCGTCCCCGTGCGGGACCGGTTCCTCGACGCGATCCGGCTGCTGGTCATGGTGCTCGTGGTCGTCCAGCACTGGTGGCTGCCGGTACTGGCGGTCGAGGAGGGCACCGGGACCCTGGATGCCGGGAGCGTCCTGGCCACCGAGGGCGGGTTCGTGCTCACGTGGGTCTCCCAGGTCATGCCGCTCATCTTCTTCGTCGGGGGAGCGGCCAACTTCATCAGCTGGCGGTCCGCCTCCCGCCGCGGCACCCCCGCCGCCACCTGGTACGCGAAACGGCTCCGGCGGCTGGCCTGGCCGGTCGTGCCGCTGGCCGCCGTGTGGTTCGTCGGCTGCAGCGTGCTCTTCCTGGCCGGCGCGCCCCACCAGCCGGTCCTGGTCGGCGCCGGGGCCGCCGGGATGGTGCTGTGGTTCCTGTCGGCGTACGTGCTCGTCGTCGTGGCCACCCCCGTCCTGGCCCGCGCCCACGAGCGCCTGGGTTGGTGGGTGCCGATCGGCCTGCTGGCGGGCGCCGCGGCCGTCGACGCCGTGCGCTTCGGCAGCGGCGTCGACGCCGTCGGATACCTCAACGTCGCCTTCGTGTGGCTGGGCGTGCACCAGCTCGGGTTCCACTACTCCACGTCCACGCTCCGGCGCCGGTACGCGGTGGGCATGGTCGTCGGAGGCGTGGCCACGGCGACCGCCCTCGCCTGGGCCGGCCCCCACGGGCTCAACATGACCGGGGTCTTCGCCGCCGAGACCTCCAACGTCGCGCCGCCGACGCTGCTGCTGGCCGCGCTGGGCACACTCCAGGTCGGGGCCGCCATGCTGATGCGCGAGCGGATCGCCGCATGGACCGAGCGCCCCGGTCCCGCCCGGCTCCTCGACCGCGTGAGCCCGCAGCTCATGACGATCTACCTGTGGCACATGGTGCCGATCAGCGTGGTCGCCGGCGTGCTCGTGTTCGGGCTCGACATCCACACCCCCGCCCCGATGACGGGCCTGTGGCTACTGTGGGGGGTGCTGGGGCTGGCCGTCCTCATGCCCCTGGTGGTGACCCTCGCGCACTGGGCGGTGCGGTTCGAGAACCCGCCCACCGCCCTGGACGGGGCACCCGGCCTGGTGCGGGTCCTCCTTGCCGCCGCGCTGATCGGCGGGGGCCTGCTCGCCCTGACCGTCGCCGGCCTGGGGACCGGGCTCTTCACCCTCCTCGGGCTGCTGTCGGTCCTGACCGGCCTGGTGCTGACCCGCGCACGCTCGCGCGAGCGTGCATCCGCCGGGACTTGACGCTCCCTCGGCGCGCGCCGGCGGCGGACCTCGAGAAGTACCTCGGTCGACGTCCTCCCCGTCGTGAACCGACGGGGATCGAGACCCGCCCTCGCGGCGCGCGCCGGTTGGCCGGGCAGGGTGCGGGGCTCGAAACCGCGCAGACCACGGGCGGCAGGCCGGCCGGACCGGTGTGCCGCGCCCCTCCGAGCCAGGACCAGAAACGCCCGTCCGGCACGAAAGGGCGCGGTGGCCAGGCCCGAGTCACCTCCGGACCGAAGGCCGGAGCGCTCTCGGACAAGACGGGTAGACCGGGAACATGGATCCCACACGCATCGCCTACGAACGGCGTGGTCGGGGGCGCCCTCTGGTGCTGCTGCACGGTCTGGGGGACCGGCGGCAGAGCTGGGCGGGTGTGATGCGCCGGCTCGTCGACTCCTACGAAGTCATCTGTGTCGACCTCCCGGGGTTCGGAGACACCCCGGCCCCGCCGATCGGCGAGCCCTACAACGTGGTCTCCCTGACCGATGCCGTGCGGGAGTTCTGTGAGCTGCACGGGTTGGAGCGCCCCCACATGGCCGGGAACTCCCTCGGGGGCTCGATCGCCCTGGAGCTGGCCGCCCGCGGCGCCGCCGGGTCGGCCACCGTCTTCTCCCCGGCCGGGTTCTCCGACCGGGCCGCGCGTTGGGGGATGCGCACCGTCGGACACGTGGCGAACGCGGCCGCGCGGCTGCCCACCCACGTCAAGGAGCAGCTCGCCGACACCCCGCCCGCGCGCGCAGCCGCCCGGGTGGCGCTGCGCGGGGACCCGTCGTCGCCGGGCGCCAAGGCCACCCGGTTCGGCGTCCAGGGATTGGAACCCGGGGCGCCCTACGTGCGGATGGTGCCGCGCATCGCCGAGTACGTGTTCGTGCCGCGCCACATCGACTGCCCGGTCACCATCGCCTGGGGAGACCGCGACCGGACCCTGCTGCCCTCCAGCGCCGAGCACGCCCACGCGCGCGTGCCGAACGCGCGTATGGTCTCGCTCCTCGGCAGCGGGCACATCCCCATGGCCGACGATCCTGTCGCGGTCGCCGAGCACATCCGCTGGACCTGCCGGTCCGCCGAGCGCGGCCACGCGCGCCGCCGTCCGCGCTGAGGGTCCGGGGTGGCCTGCCCGGGCGACAGGGCCACCGCTCTCTTGCGTTTGCTTCGTTTGTTTCGGATAATGCATTTGTAGGCTGATGAGCTGTGCCAAGGTCGAGCGAGGGGGAACCATGGCAGTGTTGTCTTCGCACCCGGACACCGATCAGATCGAAGCAGCTGAGAGCGCCCTGCCCCGGATCCGCCGCTATCTGGACGAGCACCATGAGGCGCTGACCTCTGTCCCCGTGGCCGTCGAGGACAGCCAGGAAGAACTTGTGCTTCCCCGTGCGGCTGTCGAGCTGCTGGCCGGGGTGCTCGCGCACATGGCGGCCGGGCGCGGGGTCTCGATCGTGCCGGACCACGCCGAACTGACGACCCAGCAGGCCGCGGACATGCTCAATGTCTCGCGCCCCCATCTCATCGGTCTTCTCCAGGCGGAGGAGATCGAGTACCGCAAGGTCGGAACCCACCGCAGGGTCCGTGCCGCCTCTCTGTTGGCGTACATGCGCAGGGATGACCGGCGCCGTCGCGAGGCCGCCGACGAACTGTCCGCGATGAACCGGGAATTGGGCCTGGACTGAGATGCCCTTCGTCGTCATCTACGATGCGAACGTCTTGTACCCGAGCACACTTCGGGACCTGCTCATCCGGGTGGCGCAAGCAGGTCTCGTCCAGGCCAGATGGACACACCGGATCCTGGACGAGACCTTCGGCAACATCAAGAAGAACCGTCCTGAGCTCCCGGCCACGGCCCTGGAGCGCACAAGGGAACTCATGATCTGTGCGGTCCGGGACTGCCTCGTCACGGGGTACGAGCCGCTGATCGAAACCTTGGACCTTCCGGACCCCGATGACCGGCATGTAGTGGCCGCCGCCATCCGCGCACGCGCTCAGGTGATCGTCACGGAAAACCTGACCGATTTCCCTTCGTCGGTCCTGTCGGGGTGGGACATCGAGGCCAAGAGCCCGGACGACTTCCTTCTCGATCAGATCCACTTGGACAGGAAAGTGGTCTGGTCTTGTGCACAACAGATCGCCGACTCTTGGCGCAAGCCGCCCGGGACGGTCTCCGACGTGCTCGCCAGTCTCCAACGCAACGGCCTTCACGGCTCAGTGGCTGAGCTGCAGTCCGAATGAAGGTGGTCGGGGTCGGTGAGCAGGCACTGCACACCAAGGAAGATCTTGCTACCAGCGCCGGCTTCGACGGTCGAGGTCGGCTCCGGTAGCAAGAGCCTCCTGGTTGTTGATGGCCGTTCAGCCCAGGAACCCGAACAGGTGGGACACGCAGGCTCCGGCGGTGGCGGCGAGGGTGTGGCCGGCCAGGATCCATCCGGTGCGGCGGCGTGGTTTGCGGTGGTTGCCCGGGCGTCGCGGTGGCACCGGTACGGGTGGTCGCGAGGGGCGGGGGCGTGAAGGGGGTTGTGCGCCGGGGCTGGTCTCGTCCGGTGTCCTGGGGTGCGGGACCGTGGGTGTGGCCGGTCGCGGTTGCCGGCGTGGAGGTGTTCGCTCTTCCTGGGCGTTCATCCAGGCGGGGAGTTCGCCGTGGAGCTGTCGGTAGCGCACGCGGGGATTGTCGGCCATCTGGGCGAGCATGCGTGCCTGGTGGGTTCGAGGGATCCCGGGCCTGGTGAAGCGCCGGCCGCGGGGAGCGGTCAGGACCTGGCGCATACCGTCCGGCAGTGTCGCGGTGCTCATCGCGCACCCCCGCAGGTGCAGCGCGCGCACGTGAACGTGAATTCGGCCCACAGCACGGTGCCGAGCTCGGCGGACGTCTCGGGGCAGGGCCATGGGCGGGTGCCCCATTCGTCGGCCAGGCGGTGGATGAGCAGGAGTCCGCGCCCGGACTCGGTGGTTTCCCATTCCTCTGCCGGTCGTCGGTCCACTTGCGGTGGGATGAACGGTCGCGCCGGAGGCCGGCCCGAGGGGCCCTCATCGATGACGCACAGGCGCATGGTGGTCTTGCGGCCCATGACGAGTGGGGTGGACAGCAGCCGGATGACGCTGCCTCCGGGCTGCTGGGAGCGCGAGTGCCTGACTGCGTTGGCGAATGCTTCGTTCGCGCAGAGCTCGATGTCCTCGCGTGCCTGGCGCGGGATGCCGGCGAGGGTGGTCAGGTCGTCGCGGAGTTCGGAACGGAAGCGTGCGCAGGTGGGCGCGGTACCGGGGTAGTGCCGGGCTTCCCATCGCCGTCCTGGGTAGGCGGGCGTAGGGGGAGGGTGGATAATGGTCATGTCGGCAACTCCTTGTTCAAGTGGGTGGTTGTCGGCTCGGCCTCGGTGGGTGCTGCAGACACCCCCGGGGCCTTCTGTATGCGCGGTCGAGGTCTTGCGAGACCCGAGGCCCGTGTGTGCACCACGATAAACACTTATGGCATAAGCTGCAATGCATATGGCATAAGCAGTCGCTCTCTTCAACGGACATGAGAGGAAGGGGCGAGCCCGGCCGCGCTACGGTGAAGGACGAAGACACACAGGCCGGGAGGGACAAGCCGGATGAGCACCCTGGAACCGCCCCGAGCGCGGTACAAGCAGGTGGCAGCACTGTTGCGTGATGCCATCAGGCGGGGTGACTACACTCCGGGCAGCACCTTGCCCAGCCAACCGGACCTCGCCAAGAAGTACGGCCTCAACCAGAGCTCCATCAGCCGGGCCATGGCCACGCTCCAGGCCGAGGGGTGGATCCGCACAGAACACGGGCGCGGGTCGGTGGTGCTCGATGTGCCGATGGTCAAGCGTGTACGGAAGATCGACCGTCATCACCGGAGTTCCCGTGGCGAGAGCGCGTACGCGGAGGAGCTTGCCGAAGCCGGGATGACCGCGCGGACCGAACTTGTGCATTGGGGTGAAGAGGACCCGCCGGACATCATCTCCGAGGCGCTCCGGATCGCTCCGAGCGAAGCGGTTCTCGTGCGCAAGAGACATATGTTCGCTGATGACAAGCCGGTCCAGATCGCAGCTTCTTACATCCCTATGTGCGTGGCCGGCAGCGTTGACATCGCCATGCCCGATACCGGACCGAGCGGTATGTACGGGCGGTTGGCGGAGCGTGGGTTCGCTCCGGTCCGATTCAGCGAGGACATCGAGGTCCGCGGTGCCACATCAGAAGAGTCCGAGTTCCTGAACATCGTGCACGGCCAACCGGTTTTCCAGGTTCTCCGCACGGCCTTCGACCCCGAAGGGAGGCCGGTGGAAGCATGCCTGAACGTCCTGGCCGCTCTGCGCTGGCGGTTGACGTACACGTGGGAGCAGGAACGATGAGCGACGTGGCCCTCCACAGCGTGAGCGTCACCGGGATCGTCGTGCGCCCCGAGGACGGCAAGGTACTCGTGATCAGACGGGCCGATGACGGGCGCTGGGTCCCGCCGGGCGGGGTTCTCGAACTGGTGGAGACACCTGAGCAGTGCGCCATGCGGGAAGTCCGGGAGGAGACCGGGGTCGAAGTCGAGCCAGTGCGGCTGACCGGGGTCTACAAGAACATGAAGCTCGGTGTGGTCTCCCTGGCTCTGCTGTGCGAACCCGTGGGCGGCAGTGTCCGGACGACCGACGAGGCCCTGAGCGTGGCCTGGTTGTCTCCTGAAGAGGCCGTACGCGCGGCGCCTGAGGCACGGGGCGTCCGTATCACCGATGCGTTGTCCGAAGGCGGCCCGTTCATCCGTGTCCACGACGGAACGCATCTGCTTCCCGAGGCGTGACCGGCGCCGAGGAGGCGCGCACAGACAGGTGTGGCTCAGACGCTGAAACCGCCGTCGGCGCTGATGACCTGACCGGTCACCCACGACGCCTCGCCGGTGGTCAGCCACGCCACCAGCCGTGCCGGATCGTCGGTGGTGGCCATACGCCCGAGCGCGAACTCCGGGGTGAGCTGTTCGATGTCGTCCTCGCTCATGTATCCGGTCGGAACCGGGCCTGGATCGACCACGTTCACAGTGATGCCCTTGGGGCCGAGCTCGGCGGCGAGGGTCGGGGCGAGCTGGGCGAGGGCGCCCTTGGCGGCTGCGTAGGCGATCTCGCCGGGCATACCCCCGTGCATCTGGCCCGAGGTCATGAGCACCAGACGTCCGCCCGGTCCGGAGGGGCGACGGGCGGCGAAGGCCTGTGCAAGCAGGATCGCCGAACGGGCGTCCACGGCCCAGTGCCCGTCCAGCATCCGGGGAGTGACCTCGGCCAGTGATGCGTCGCCGCCGTTGCGGGCGTGGTTGGCGACCACCACGTCCAGGCGCCCGAGCTCGGCGTGCGCCGCGTCGATCACCCGCGCCGGGGCGTCCGGGTCGGCCATGTCGGCACTCACGTGCGCCACCCGTGCGTCAGGGTCCCCTCGGGTCTCACGTACTCCGTCCAGGACGGCGTCGAGGTCGTCGGTCCCCCACGGGAGTTCGGCGTCGTGCGGGCGGTAGTGGTGCACCAGGACCGACGCCCCGTACGNCGCGCCCAGCCGGCGCGCGGTGGCGAACCCGATGCCGTCGCGGCGGCTCGCCCCCGTGACGAGGGCGGCCCGCCCGCGCAGCGGCAGCGGATCGCGGGCGGGGTCGGGCATGCGGTGTCCGTCGGCGCCGGCCATGCGGGCCTCCTCGGTGGTCGCGTTCGGGATCGACCTTGGCAGAGCCCCGTCCGGGGCGCACGCCCTTTCCGGCTCGGCTCACGCTCGGACGGATGCCGTGGTCCCGCGCCTAGACCCCCGCTGCCTCGGCGAGGTCCGCGAGTGAGGTGAAGTGGTGGTCGGGGGTGGTCACCGTGCCGGGCGAGGGTGTGGCCCCCGAGCCTTCGTCCCCGTGTCGGCGCTCGATCCAGCACGTCGTGTAGTCGAGTCCGACAGCGGCGGCGATGTCGTGGTACTGGCTCTGCGCGACGTGCATGACCTCCTCTTTCCGGTACCCGTGTGTGCTCTGCCGGCCGAGGCAGTAGGCGAACATCTGCGGGTCCGGCTTGTTGGCGCCGACGTCCTCGACGGTCACCGTGTCGTGGAAGGGGTCCCCCAGGGTCCGCGCCATGCACCGGAGGGCCCAGTTGTCGGAGTTGGTGAGCGCGACCAGTCGGAACCGGGTGCCCAAGCGGCGCAGCGCATCCACCGAGTCCGTGAAGGGCGGCCACTCCGGGATGGATTCCGCCAGTCCCGTCGCCTCCGCGTCGGTGGTGGCGAGCCCCAGTTCCTCCGCGAGGCGCCGGTGGATGGGTTCCAGCATCTGGGTGAAGGGGAGCTCGGGCGCCAGGCGCTGCTGCACGTCCTCCGCCCGTCCGAATGCCGCCAGCAGAGCCGCGTCCCCGTGCGGGGCCCCGGACCGGGCCGCGATGGGTCTCAGGTGATTCAGGATCCCGGCCTCGAAGTCGATCAGGGTCCCGACGACGTCGAAGGTCAGTGCTCGGTGCTCGTGGACGGCCATCTCTCCTCCGAGGAACATGCCGGTCGGCTCACGTGGAGCCGGCCCGGGCGGGTGGTGATCGGCGTCCGCGGACGTTGCCGCGCTTGCATTCGTGTGGCTTCGTCCTCCGTGAGGACGCTGAACAACAGTTGACTGCACCGATCGGTATACCCGCAATGCCGTCCGGTGGGAGACGGCTCTCGTGTGGGGCCGGGGTGCACGAGGGCTGTTGGTCGTCCACAGGCCGGGCAGTGGGGCCTTCCGGGGCGGGGTCGGCCCCGATCTCCGTTGGCGCGAATCCGCCCAGTATCTTCCTTTTTGTCCTATTTCCTCACGAATCCCTGAAACCCTCCAGTGCAAGTTTGTGTTAAAAATCACCAGTCTGTCGCTTTGTTTCGGGTGTATGCCCATAGAATGCGGTGCGCTCCGTGGTTACTCTGAGACAGGGACTTGTGACCTGAATCGGACACAGCCTCCGCACCGGGGACTCCGGCCCCTGCCCAGAGCCGATCGTGAAGCCAGGGCGCTACGATGCCGCGGGTATGCCGCCGCAGACCGCGGTGGCGAGGCCATCAGCCCCCTCGGTTCGAGTTATGTGCCCGATTCGAGTCCTGTGATTTGGCCCCACCCCTGGCCGAACACGGGCTCGAGTCTTTCGCCGCCTCTGATCACACGTTTATGAAAGGGGGTCGGAGCGGGGTGGGTACTTCGCCCGGCCAGATCCGGAACCCGCTCCGTACACTTCGGATGGCGTTCGACCCGCCCGCGTCCGAGGCCGTCGGCCCGACAGTGGAGAGCTTGTTTCCCAGAACCTGATTATCGCGGTCCTTCCAGGAAAAGCGAGTCCGCTATCGTGCTCCCTGCTGCCCATCGGCCTCACATTTCGAGGACACCAATGTCTGACTCTTCTCCCTCTGTTGATGCTGCGCGCCGGGATAAAGCGCCCCCGTACTCCCACGCTCCTGATCCGGACACGGGCCCCCAGGGAAGCGTGCTCGTCCTCCACTTGGGGATCGCTGTTCTGCCCGCTGCCGTCATGGCTCTTCTGGCCACCACAGCAGTGCTTCTCCTCCTGGCGGACGGCCCCGAGCCCAGCACGAACACCATGGCTCTCCTGCTGGGCGCGGCGGCCACAGCCGTGCTCCTCGTGGCCGTCGCAGCGGTAGCTGCGGGGCGCGCCACCCGTCAGGTCCATGACCGGATCGATGACCTGCGTTCGACGAGCGCTCGGGGGCGGACGTCCCTCCACGAACTCGTCGGGAGGTTGAAGAGCGGTGAGCGCCCCGATGCGAGCCCGGCACCCGCTGTGGTCGCCCCGGACAGCGATCCGTTCACATTCCTCGCTTATGAGCGGGCTTGGGAGCAGTACGCCGCTGAGAGCGCCATCCTCGAGATCGCCGGCCGGAGGACGGAGCACAGCTCCGAGCAGCAGGTGGAGGTGTTCGTCAACGTGGCCCGGCGGATGCAGTCCCTGGTCCACCGTGAGATCACCCTGCTCGATGATCTGGAAGCCCAGGTCGAGGACCCCGACCTGCTCAAGGGCCTGTTCACCATCGACCATCTGGCCACTCGTATGCGCCGCCAGTCCGAAAGCCTCGCGGTCCTCGGCGGGAGCACGTCACGGCGCCAGTGGACCAGACCGGTATCCCTCTACGAGGTGCTGCGTTCAGCCGTTGCCGAGGTCGAGCACTACTCGCGGGTCAAAGTGGTACCGCCGGTCTCGGGCACCCTGAACGGTAATACCGTCGTCGACGTCATCCACCTGATCGCCGAGCTGATCGAGAACGCCACCAAGTTCTCCCCTCCCCACACCCAGGTGATGGTCCGGGCGGACGAGGTCGCCGCAGGGCTGGCCGTCGACATCGATGACCGCGGTCTGGGGATGCCGCGTGAGGACATGAACAGGATGAACGACCTGCTCGCCGACCCGGGGCAGATCGACGTCGCGGAGTTGCTCCGCGACGGACGCATCGGGCTGTTCGTGGTCTCGAGCCTCGCACGCAAGCACGGTGTGAAGGTCCAGTTGAGGAACAACCTCTACGGCGGGGTCCAGACCGTCGTTCTGGTGCCGCACGAACTGCTCTCTCCCCGCGCCCGCGGTCGTGAAGCCACACCCCGCACCGGGGCCGCCCCGGCGGAGCCCGGCCCCGCTCCGGCCGCCCCGGCGGAGCCCGGCCCCACTCCGGCCGCCCCCTCACCCGTACCGCGTCCCGAGGCCGCTCCGGTCCGCGTCGACGTACCGGGAGCCGAGCGGCCGAAACTGTCCACACGGCAGCCGGGTGCCCAGGACGGTGACCGGAGACAGGCCCCGTCCTCCCCGCCTGCTGCCCCTCAGGGCCAGGCGCCCCGGGGGGAACGCCCTCCCCTGCCCGAGAGGCAGGCCCAGACCCATCTGGCTCCCGAGTTGCGCAGGGCCCCCGCCCCCGATCGACGTGCGCAGGAAGTCGACCACACCCCGGGACTCATGGCCGCATACCAGTCGGGTTTCCATCGCGCGGAAGAGCAGTACGAGAGTGACCCGTCCGCCCACGAGAGCAGTACCGATTGACCGAGGTGTGTCCAGTGCCGCGCACGCTTCCGGACACGCTGACAGCCACCCCTCTCACGTCTGCATGGCCACTCGCCACGTGCGACACGGTGGTCTTCCGAGACGGTCGGCATCCACCGAACCCGCCAACACCATCGCGAAGGAGTCCATTCATCATGAGCGCTGCATCCCCGGGCCAGGAGCCGGACCTCGGCTGGCTTCTCAGCGGCCTTGTCGAGAGGGTTCCGCATACCCGCAGTGCCGTGCTGCTGTCCTCCGACGGCCTGAAGAAGGCCGTGTCCGGCCTGGACGTCCAGAGCGCGGAACAGTTGGCGGCCATCGCGTCCGGGCTCTTCTCTCTGGCCCGCGGCACCGGCATCAAGTTCGATGGCAACGACGTGGTCCGGCAGGTGATCGTGGAACTGGACGAGACCATCATGTTCGTCGCGTCCGCAGGTTCCGGGTCGGTTCTCGCCGTTCTGGCGGGCAGGGAGACCGACGCGGGTGTCCTCGGGTACGAGATGTCCCAGCTGATCAAGAGCGTCCGTCCTTTCCTGGCCACAGCGACCAGGTCAGCCGAGTCCCGGGTCCAGTGAACGATGGCAGCCGACGATGACGAGATCTGGACCGACGAGAAGGCCGGGCGCCTGGTGCGCCCGTACACGGTGAGTAACGGACGGACCAGTCCCACCAACAAGCTGGACCTGCTGTCCATGGTGAAGGCCACCGGCCGGAGCGCCCGAGCCCAACTCGACCCGGACCTGGCCCTTGCCCTCCATCTGTGCCACGACCCGACCCCGGTGGTGGAGGTCGCCGCCCATCTCAAATTGCCCGCCGTGGTCACCAAGGTCCTTCTCTCCGACCTGATCGACTGCGGAGCCGCGACCACGCACGCCCCGCGTCCCGCCGCTGACCCCACCGACCGATCCGTACTGGAAGCCCTGCTCCATGGCCTACAACAACGACTCTGAGGCGTTCCCCACCGCGGTCAAGATCCTGATCGCGGGCGGCTTCGGTGTCGGCAAGACGACCTTCATCGGCTCAGCGAGCGAAATCGAACCCTTGAGCACGGAAGAGCTCATCACCACAGCCAGCGTCGGTACCGACGACCTGGTTGGTGTCGAGGACAAGTCCACCACTACCGTGGCCTTCGATTTCGGCCGCATCACCTTCGCTTCCCAACACGTGCTCTACCTGTTCGGGACCCCTGGCCAGGACCGTTTCTGGTTCATGTGGGACGAGCTGTGCACTGGCGCGCTGGGTGCGGTCGTCCTGGCCGACCCGCGCCGTCTGGACGCTTCCTTCGCGGCCATCGACTTCTTCGAGAGCCGCGGCGTCCATTTCCTCGTCGCCGTCAACGAGTTCGACGGTGCGTTCCATTACGAGCCCGAGGAGGTGAGGGCCGCCCTCAAACTCGACCCGAGAACCCCGGTCGTGCTCTGCGACGCTCGGGACAGCCGTTCCGCGACCACCGTCCTCGTGGCACTGGTCCAATCGCTGTTCAGTGCTGCCAGGCCCACATAGTCCCGTCGAAGACCAGGAGTTGAAACCCTCCATGACCGAACACACCGAAGAGCATTTGTTGACCCCCGAGGACAAGGAGGTGCCCGCGCGCATGGCCCGGCTGCGGGAGCTCAACCTGGGGGAAGAGCCCGATCCCGAGTTCGACGAGTTCGCCCGTGAGCTCGCGGAGAGCGTCGGTGCCCCGTTCGCAATGGTCAACTTCATCGACGAGCACCGCCAGTACTTCGCCGGCCTGTTCGCCACCGATAGCCAGAACGGTTCCGCGATGGAGCACGGAGCCGAGGAGCCCGGCCGGGTCATGGAGCGCGACCACGGCTACTGTCCGCACGTGGTGGCCCGGCGCTTGCCCCTCGTACTCGATGACGTGTGTGACTACCCCCGGTTCGCCGGCAACCCGGTCGTCGACCAGGTCGGTATCAGGTCGTACCTGGGGGCCCCGATCATCGACCGTACGGGGACCACCCTCGGCACGATCTGCATCGTCGACCGTGAGCAGCGTCCCTGGGGGCGACCGGGCCTGGAGTACATCAAGGCCAAGGCCGCCGAGCTGACGGATCTCATCCACCGTCGGGAGGAAGAGAGCCGCTGACCTGTGAACGATCCTGTTCCGGCCGCGGAAGCCGAGTACTCCGCGGCCGGAACAGGAACCCTTCCTCGGCCGTGTGCCGGCCGAAGGCCGACCTCAGGCGGAGGGTCCGGTCACCTCTCCCCGGAAGCCGCGAGCCTCTCCGACCACTGCCCCTTCGAGGTGCCGAGCGCCACTTCGCTGAGTCTGAGGAGCTGGACGTCGGATGTACCCGCGGGGGCGAAGATGTGGTGCGCGTCGCGCAGGTACCGTTCGATCGGCCGGTCGGTGTAGAGGCCGCAGGCGGCGTGCACCTCCATCGCGGTGCGTGCCGTGTCCATGGCTCCCTCGACGTTGACGAGCTTGGCGTTCATCAGGTCCGCGTCGCAGGGCAGGCCTCGGTCCAGCCGGTCCACGGCATGGTAGGCGAGCATTCGGGCGGTCATCAGCCGGGACTGCATCTGCCCCAGTTTCATCTTGATCGTGGGAAGCGCGGCCAGCGGTTCGCCGTAGCGCTGTTGAGCGGCGGCGAAGGCACAGGTCTCTTCCACCAGCGCCTGGTGGATGCCCAAGGAGACCGCCGTGAGGTTGGCCCTGCCGTACAGGACGCTCGATGAGTAGGCGACGGGCAGGCCGTCGCCCTCGGAACCGAGCAGGTTCGCGGCGGGGACCCGGCAGTCCTCGAAGACGAGTTCTCCGAAACTGAAACCGTGCAGGCCCATGGCGGGTGTGTGCGGACCGAGCGAGAACCCCGGCCGGTCGGATTCCACCAGGAACGCCGAGAGCCCCTTGGAGCCGGGGCCGGTACGCACGACGACACCGTGCAGGTCGCCGACGTGGCTGTTGCCGACGAACACCTTGCGGCCGTTGAGGACGTAGTCGTCTCCGTCGCGGACCGCGCTCGCTGTCATACCGAGGACATGCCCCCCGGATTCCGCCTCGGTCACGGCGATCGTGGGCAGGCAGCTCCCATCGGCCACGGCAGGGAGCCAGGTCTTTTTCTGTTTGTCGTCACCGAAGTGCAGGATCTTGGCTACGCCCAGCTGGGACGCCTGCACCATGGCGCCCATGGCGCCGCTGACCCGTGACAGCTCTTCGATGATGATCGTCTTCGCCAGGTGGCCGAGGCCCATACCGCCGTATTCGGGGTCGATCGTGACGCCGATCCACCCTTGCTCGGCGATCAGGCGGGAGAGTTCGTGTTGTACTTCCCGAGAGGTTTCCATGTCCGCTGTGCAGGGACGAATCTCAGTCTCAGCGAACGCTCGGACTTCTTCCCGTAGACGCTCGTGATGCTCCATGGTGAACGAGTCGGTCATGGGTTCCCTTCGTGTCTTTCCCACGGTCCGGGGAGCCGTGGAAGAGTGGAGCGCCATCAAGATGAGGCCACGGTGTTCTATGGTGAATTAAGAACCTCAGGAAACTCAAGACCCAGCTTTACCTATGTGAAAAAACGCGCACAGGGGCCTCATTTTCGGCCAGAAATATCAGCCGAAAGGAAGAGCGAAACTCCAGGGAAGTTATGTGACCGTAATGCTGGAGAGCTCTTTCCGGCTCTCATGCAGGATGGCCTGTCCTGCGTGGATGCTCCCGTTCGGAGCCATTTGGGGGGTATGTCCGATATCCTGTGTATGGCTTGTCCTAAAAACCTCTTGATCATCGCAAACATCTCGAACGGGGTTGATCGGCACTCTTGGGTCTTCAGCGTTGAACGTGCAGGTCACAGTCCTGGGGCTTGCCCAGAAGAGGTGAGACGAGGCTGAGCGTCCCTCCGCGGTCGTCCACAGGCCGGACGCGGGGGCTTCCGGGCGGGGACCGGTCCCGATACCGTTGGCGCGCACTCGCCCACGACGGAGGAGAGCGTCCGTTGACCGCACAGCCCACCCCCGGTGAGCCCGCCTGGCTCCGGCAGGAGGAGCACAACCTGTACGCCTTCGCCGCCTCTTCCGCGGTCTCCGACGGTTTCGGTTGGCTCGACACCCGGGGCGAGCTCGTCGCCGAGCGGCCGACCGAGACCTGGATCTGCGCGCGCATGACCCACGTCTTCGCCCTCGCCGACATGCGCGGCGAACCCCGGGCAGGACGGCTGGCCGACCACGGGGTCCGCGCGCTGGCGTCCGGTCCGCTGCACGACGCCGTACACGGGGGATGGCACGAGGCCGTCCCGGGCGAATCCGCGTCGCAGGACCACAACCGGCGGGCGCGCAAGGGCGCCTACCCGCACGCCTTCGTGGTCCTGGCGGCGGCATCGGCCACCGTCGCCGGGCGTCCCGGGGCACGCGCCCTCCTCACCCGGGCCCTCGACGTGGTCGAGGAGTACTTCTGGGACGAGGACGCCGGCGCCCTGCGGGAGAGCTGGGACCGCACCTGGGCCTCCACCGAGGACTACCGGGGCGCCAACAGCAACATGCACGCCGTGGAGGCCTTCCTCGCCGCCGCCGACGCCACCGGCGACCACCGGTGGACCCGCCGCGCCCTCCGCATCGCCGAACGCCTCGTCCACGGGGTGGCGCGCGAGCACGGGTGGCGCCTGCCCGAACACTTCACCCCTGACTGGCAGGCCTTGCCCGAGTACAACCGCGACCGCCCCGACCATCCCTTCCGCCCCTTCGGCAGCACCACCGGTCACCTGCTGGAGTGGTCGCGCCTCCTCCTCCACCTCGCGGTGGCTCTGGAGAAGGCCGGTGACACCGTGCCCGCGTGGCTGCACACCGACGCCCGTGCGCTCTTCGGCCACGCGGTCGAACGGGGCTGGGCGGCGGACGGTGACGACGGGTTCCCCTACACCCTCGACTGGTCCGACACCCCGGTCGTGCGCGAACGCATGCACTGGGTCGTCGCCGAGGCCACCATGGCGGCCTGGGCCCTGGACCACCGCCTCGGAACCACCGAACGCGCCGGGCTCTACGAGCGCTGGTGGCGTTACGCGGCCCGCCACCACGTGGACACCGACCACGGCGGCTGGCACCACGAGCTCGACCCCGCGGGCCGTCCCGCCGGCGGTGTCTGGTCGGGCAAACCGGACACCTACCACGCCTGCCAGGCGGTCCTGCTGCCCCAAGGCGTGCTCGCCCCCTCCGTGGCCGGAGGCCTGCTGCCGACGACGCCCCCCGGGAGGACCCCGTGAGCGACCCGCGTCTCGTGGTGGTCGGCGAGAACGTCATGGACCTGCTGCCCACCCCGCACGGTCCCGAGGTCCTGCACGCCGCACCCGGCGGGGGACCGGCCAACACCGCCGTGTCCGCCTCCCGCCTCGGCGTGCCCACCCGGTTGCTGGCCCGTATCGGCTCCGACGAGTTCGGCGCCCGCATCCGGGCCCGCCTGCTCGCCGAAGGGCTGGACCCGGACGGGCTGATCGAGGCCGAGGAACCCTCCGCGCTGGCCATGGCCACGGTCCGGGACGACGGATCGGCCCGTTACGACTTCCGTATGGCCGACGCCGCCGACTGGTTCTGGCGCCCCGACGAACTCCCCGTGCACCTGGCGACCTCGGTCACCGCGTTGCACGCCGCCTCCATCGCCCTGTTCCGCGAACCCGGAGCCACCCTCATCGAGGCGCTGATGAGCAGGGAGAACACCCGGGGTGAGGTGACGCTGAGCATCGACCCGAACATCCGCGGGGACGTCATCGGCGACTCGGACACCGCCCGCGTGCTCGCCCTGCGCCACCTCGCACAGGCGCACCTGGTCAAGGCCAGCGACGAGGACCTCGCGTTCCTGTTCCCGGACCTGAGCGCCGACCGTGCCGCTCGTGCGATCGCCGACCTCGGCCCGTCCCTGGTCGTGGTCACGCTCGGAGCCGAGGGTGCCCTGGCCGTGCACGGCGGAACCGAGGTGGCCGTGTCCGCCCCGAAGGTGGAGGTCGTCGACACCGTGGGGGCCGGTGACTCCTTCATGGGGGCGCTCCTGCACTGGCTCGACCGCACCGGACGCCTCGGGTCCGAGCCCGCCGCGCGCCTGGCCGGGCTGGACGAGGGCGACCTGCACGCGTTGCTCACCCACGCCGCCACGGCCGCGGCACGTACCGTCACCCGGGTGGGCGCCGATCCGCCCACCGAGGCCGATCTGGATGCACCCGACCGGACAGGGTGAGCCGGCAGCACGTGGGCGAGGAGGAACCGATGAGTGAGGTCGACGCCGTCGTCGTCGGCAGTGGGCCCAACGGGCTCGCCGCCGCGGTGACCCTGGCCCGCGCCGGGCTGAGCGTGGAGGTGTACGAGCGTTCCGAGACCCCGGGCGGGGGCCTGCGCACCCTGCCGCTGCTCGATTCCGACGTGGTCCACGACGTGTGCGCGGCCGTGCACCCGATGGTGTGGCCTTCTCGGTTCATGCGCCGTTTCGACCTGGCCGGGCGGGGCGTGCGGATGCTGCGCCCCGAACTCGCCTACGCGCACCCCATGCCGGAGGGCGGTGCCGGCCTGGCCCACGCCGACCTCGAGCGCACCTGTGCGGGGCTCGGTGAGGACGGTCCCCGCTGGCGCCGCCTCCTGGGGCCCTTGGCCGACCGGGGGCGCGGGACGGCCGACCTGGTCCTGTCCGACCTGCGTTCCCCGCCCGCCGACCCCTGGGCCGCGGCGCTCTTCGGCCCCCGGGTGCTGGCCCAGCGTGCGGGGGGCGGACCGCTGCGCACAGAGCGGGCCCGGGCCCTTCTCACCGGGGTGGCCGGGCACGTCATCGGACCGTTGCCGTCGCTGTCGGGGGCAGCGGTCTCGCTCCTGCTCGGGCACTTGGCCCACACCCCCGGAGGGTGGCCGATCCCCGAAGGCGGCAGCGCGGCCGTGGCCGACGCCCTCGTCGCGGACCTCCTCGCCCACGGGGGCCGCATCCGTACCGGGCACGAGGTCACCGACTTGCGGGAACTGCCCCCGGCCCGGGCCATGCTGTTGGACGTGGCGCCCCGCGGGCTGCTGCAGATGGGCGGGGAGCTGCTGCCGGACCGCTACCGCGCGGCCCTGGACCGGTTCCGGTACGCTCCCGGGGCGGCCAAGGCCGACTTCGTGGTCTCCGGCCCGGTGCCCTGGTCCGACCCCGAGGTGGGGCGGGCCGGAACGGTGCACCTGGGCGGGACCCGGGCGCAGATGTTCCACTCCGAGTCGGAGACCGTACGCGGGCGCCGGGTCGAGGAACCGTTCGTGCTCCTGGTCGACCCGGCCGTGACCGACCCTTCCCGCGAGGTCAACGGCCTGCGCCCGGTGTGGGCGTACGCCCACGTGCCCAACGGCGACCCCCGTGACCCCGTAGACCTCGTGCGGCGCCGGATCGAGACCTTCGCGCCCGGGTTCACCGACACGGTCGTGGCCGCCCGGGGTGTTCCCGCGGCACGGATGGCCGAGTACAACCCCAACCACGTCGGTGGTGACATCGCCGCCGGCGCGATGACCGTGTGGCAGACCCTGGCACGTCCGGTCCCCGCGGTCGACCCGTACCGGACCCCTCTGGGCGGGGTCTACTTGTGTTCGTCCTCGACGCCGCCGGGGCCCGGCGTGCACGGGGTCTCGGGGTACTTGGCGGCGTTGTCGGCGCTGCGCCGGGAGTTCGGGGTGCGCGATGTCCCCGATCTGGCGCCCTGACCTGCGCCCGCTCAGGCAGGCAGGCCCTCGCGGGTCTGCGCGATCAACAGATCGACGACGTCGGCCGGGTCGCGGCGCCGCTCGTGGGCACGGCGTTGGCGTGCGGCACCGGAGCCGGCCCTGTGCACCCGTTCCAACAGCACCGCGGCGAGTTCGGCGTCGTCGGACGCGGTTCCCGGCAGGGCGGCGCGCAGCAGCTGGTCGGCGGCGCGGTGGCCGGGGACCAGATCACCGGTGAGCGGGTCGGGGACCTGCCCCTCCAGGCCGTCACGAGAGGCGCGCCACATGGCGGCGCGCAGGGTGCGACCGGGTATCGCGGGCGCGGGTAGGCCCTGCTGCACGTCGGCCAGCGCGCAGGCGGCCAGGCCACGGATCAGGACAGCCATGAGCAGGCTCTCCTCGGCCGTGGCGGCGACGTCGCCCACCCGGATCTCCAGCGTGGGCAGGTGGTCGGACACACGGACGTCCCAGTAGACCATGTGCGGGTCGAGGATCGCACCGCTCTCGGCGAGGGCACGTACGGCACGGTCGTGTTCGGTGAGTGTGCGCAACATGGGAGGCGGGCCGGCGGAGGGGAGGCGGCTCCAGGTGATGGCGCGCCAGCTCGCATGTCCGGTGTCGCGGCCGTCGTGGAAGGGGGAGTTGGCGCCCAGAGCGGTGAGGAAGGGCAGCCACCGGCGCAGGTGGTCGCTGACCCTGACCGCGTTCTCGCGGTCGGGGATACCCACGTGTACGTGGCAGCCGCACACGACAATGGCCTCGCGCAGAGCACCGAAGTGTTCCGCCATCGCGATGTAGCGCGGTTCGTCGCTGACGCGGGCGGTCGCGGGGTGGCCCAGGACGGGTGTGCCGGAGGCCACGAGTGCCGACCCGGAACGTTCGGCGGCGTCGACGAGCGCGCGGCGGGCGGAGATCAGGAACTCGTGTGCGCTGCTGCTGGTGGTGTGCACGGGACTACTGATCTCCACCTGAGTCCTGGTGAACTCACCGGAGAGGTGTGGGCCTTCGGCGCGCCTGAGGACCTCGTCGGCCCGGGAGGTGATGCGGCGTGTGCGGGGGTCGACGAGGAAGAACTCCTCTTCGACCCCGAAGGTGGGCGAGGGCGACGGGACGGTGGCGCCCCGGTGGTCGTGTGCGGCCAGGGAGTGGTGCTCCATGGATGGTGGTCCCTCCTGCCGTCGGTGCCAGCTCTGGATAACCCGGGGCGGGACGGCGGCGACAGTGTCGTGGGGAACACAGAGGACTGGTCGCGGGGAACACAAAGAACTACCCCTGACGCTTTTGTCGCCTATGCGCTCTTTGTCTGCCTCGCGGGATCGGGGGTACCCGCACGTAACGTTGTGATAACTCGCGCGGTGCCGCCGACGGCCCTACGGGAGGCTCGTGTCACCCCCGTGCGTGGCGTGGATCACGTACGGAAACGCAGGTGGGGTCGGTCATTCGGAACCCGCCGAAGCCCTCGCGCACCCCCTCCGGCCACCGCGTGGCGAGCACCCGCGCGGGTATCGGTGAAACCACCAGTGTGCCCGCACGCACCTGCCGGAACGGCGCCTCCGTGTGTAACGGTGAGCACGTGGACGCGATGCTCACGATCCCCCCGAGCGTCCGACTCCGGGGGAGGGACACAGAACTGCGGACCCTCGGCGCGGCACTGGACGGCGCCCGGGCCCGACGAGGCACGTCGCTGCTCCTGACCGGCGGTCCCGGAACGGGCAAGACGGCCCTGCTCGACCATGTCCGTGCCGACGCCGACGACTTCACCGTCCTGGCCACCGCGGGCGTGGACGACGAGTCCGACGTGCCCATGGCCGGCCTCCAGCGCCTGCTCGCCCCGGTCGAGGCCGCCGTCGGCCTCCTGACCGGACCCCGGCGCGGGCACGTGCGCGAGGCCTTGCTGCACGGCACCCCCGGGGACCGTTTCGTCCTCGGCACCGGCCTGCTCGACCTGCTCACCCAGGCCGCGGAGGAACGCCCCCTCCTGCTCGTCGTCGACGACACCGACCTGCTCGACCGGCCCTCCCTGGACGCGCTCGCCTTCGTGGCCCGCCGCCTGGGCCCCACCCGGGCCGTGCTCGTCATGGCCGCCCGCGACGCCCTCGACCGCACCACGCCCGGAGACCCCACGCCCCAGGGCCCCCGCCCCCTCGTGCCCGGCGTCGACGAACACGTCCTCGCCCCGCTCGACACCCGTTCGGTGCACGACGTCCTGACGGCCACCGCGCCGGTCACCCTCGCCCAACCGGTGCGTTCGGCGCTCGTGGCGGCCTGCCACGGCAATCCGGCCGCCGTCCTCGGCCACCTCGACACCCTCGCCCCGGACCAGCTCGGCGGTGTTCGCCCGCTGCCCGAGGCCCTCCTGCTCCCCGCGCGTCTGCGGGCCCGGATCCTCGAACCCGTCCGGAGTCTGCCCGAGGAGACCCGCCGGCTTCTCCTGCTCGCCTCCCTGGGTGAGGACGTGAGCCTCGGTGACCTGCTCACGGTCGCGGGTGCCCACGACCCCCGGGCCCTCGAACCGGCGGAGGAGCGTGGCATGGTGCGGGTGCGGGCCGACACCGTGCAACTGACCGATCCCCTCCTGCGCGACGCCCTCGTCCAGGACGCCTCTGCTTCCCGCGCACGCGAGGCCCACCGCGCTCTGGCCGCCGTGACCGACCGCGTCCATGCCCCCGTCGCCTTCGCCCGCCACACCGCCGAGGGCGCCGCCGGTCCCGACGCGGACCTCGCCGAGGGTGTGGAGAAGGCCGCACGCCGCGCGGGCCGGGTCGACGGACGCCGTGCCGCTTCCCTGGCCTACGAGCGCGCGGCCCGACTGACCCCCGATCCCGACACACGCGCCTGCCGAACCGCTTCGGCCGCCTACCAGGCCTGTATGGCCGGGAACACGGGCCGCGCCGCCGATCTCCTCACGCGGGCCCGTCCCCTGGTGGCGACCGACCGCCGCCGCGCCATCGTCGACCTCATCGACGCCCAGCTGGCCATACGCGACCAGAACAGCATCGACGTGGCCGAACGCCTGCTCCGGGTCGGGCGCGAACTCGTCCCGCACGACCGCCACCTGGCCCTGCGCGCCTTCGTGCGCTCGGCCGACTCCGCGTCCCTGGCCGGCGACCCCGTCCGGCACGGGCACGCCGTGGACCTGGCCCTGCCGCTGGTGCGCCCGGACGATCCCGAGGTCATGCACCGCATGGGCGACTTCCTCCAGGGCTGCGCGATCTCCTTCCGGGGCGACTACCACGGCTCCACCCCGATACTGCGCCGGGCGTTGCACCTGGCCGACGGCGACGCGGGCCCCTCCGAGCTCATCTGGGCCGGGATCGCGGGGCTGCGCCTGGGCGATGACCCTTTCGTGCACCGTGTCATGACCCGCGCCTTCGAGGGCGCACAGGCACGCGGTGAACAGGCCACCATGCCTGCGGCGTTGGGTTTCCTGGTCTTCTCGGAGTTCTGGAGCGGCCGCTTCCCCTCCGCGGCCGGCACCGCGCTCACCGGACTCCGGGCCTCGCGCAACAGCGGTCAGAGCATCTGGGCCACCCATCACCTGGCGTCCTTGGCGATGGTCGCGGCGATCCAGGGCGACGTGGAGACCTGCCAGATCCGCGCCCGGGCCGTGGCCGCCCAGGCAGGGGAGAAGAGCCTGGGACTGGCCGCCGCAGTGGCCTCCTGGGGCTCGGCCGTGCTGGAGCTCTCGCGCGGCAACGCCGCCGAGGCCTTCTTCCGGCTGCGCTCCCTGGCCACTGCGGGCCCCGGTCAGGGGCACCCCACGATGCGCATGCTCACCGCCCCGCACTTCGTGGAGGCCGCGACCCGCATGGGCGAGGCCGAGTGGGCGGCGGCGTCGCTGGCCGGGTACCGCCGCTGGGCCGAGTCCGTGCAGAGCCCCAGCACGCTCGCCCTGGCCGCCCGCTGCGAGGGCCTGCTCAGCAGCGGGAACGAGGCCCTCGAGCACTTCGAGAACGCCCTGGCCCTGCACCGCGCCGGGGGCGACGACGACGTCGAACACGCCCGAACCCAGCTCCTCTTCGGTGCCCATCTGCGCCGGGCCCGCCTACCCGGACGGGCCCGTGAACACCTCCACAACGCCCAGGAGTCGTTCGAGCGCTTCGGAGCCCGCCTGTGGGTCCGCCAGACCCGCGCCGAACTGCGAGCCCTCGGGACCGCCGACCGCGGCCCCGATCTGCCCGCCGCCAGCGAACTCACCGCGCAGCAACAACAGATCGCCCGTCTGGTCGCCGAGGGTGCGACCAACCGGGAGGTCGCCGCGCACATGTTCATCAGCCCGCGCACGGTCGAGCACCACCTGCGCGGCATCTTCCGCAAGCTCAACATCCGGTCCCGGGTGGACCTGGCCCGGCTCTTCAACTGACGGCCCGCACGGGACCGGACCGCCGCACGTCCGCGGACCCGTGTCATACCAACTGGTCGGTACGCGTATCGGTGACCTGGAGGAAGCACAACCATGACAGCGACTGCCACAGGCGACCTCCTCAGGGCGGAAGGCATCACCGTCCGCTTCGGAGGCCTGACCGCCCTCGACGCCGTCGGGCTCGACGTCGCCCCCGGCACCGTCGTCGGCCTCATCGGCCCCAACGGCGCCGGCAAGACCACCCTCTTCAACGTGCTCTCCGGGATCCTGCGCCCCACCGAGGGAACCTTGACCTGGAAGGGTGCCCCCGTGCCCTCCCGCCGCGCCCACCACAGCGCCCGCGCCGGCATCGCCCGCACCTTCCAGGGACTCAACCTGTTCCCGCAACTCACCGTTATGGACAACGTCGTCGTCGGAGCCGACCGCACCGCCCGCGGGGGACCCTTCTCCCTGATCACCGGTCTCGGCCACCATCACGCCGATGAACGCCGCCTGCGTGAACGCGCCCTGGCCGCACTCGAGTCCTTCGGCATCGCCGAACACGCCCACCGCTTGCCCGGCACCCTGCCCTACGGCGTGCAGAAACAGGTCGCCCTCGCCCGCGCCTGCGTCAGCGAACCCGAACTCCTGCTCCTCGACGAGCCCGCCAGCGGTCTGTCCGGAGACCAGGTCGAGGCCCTCGCCGAGCAGATCCGCGCCTTCAGCCGGGACATGGCCGTCGTCCTCGTCGAACACCACATGGACCTGGTCATGCGGGTGTGCGACCACATCGTCGTCCTCGATTTCGGCCAGGTCATCGCGACCGGGACCCCCGACGAGGTCCAGGCCGACCCCGCCGTCACCCGCGCCTACCTCGGAACCCCGGCCGACGGCTCCACCGCCGACGGGCCGGCCGCCGTCGACCCCGCCCTCGGCAACGGAGACACCCCATGAGCGACAAGCCCCTCCTGCAGGTCGAGGACCTCACCGCCCACCACGGCGCCGTCCGCGCGCTCGACCGCGTCACCCTCGACGTGCCCGAAGGCGGACTCTGCGCCGTCCTCGGCGCCAACGGGGCCGGGAAGTCCACCCTCCTGCGCACCCTCACCGGTCTGCACCCGGCCACCTCCGGACGGGTCACCCTCGACGGCCAGGACATCACCCGGCTTCCCGCCGAACGAGCCGTCACCAAGGGCCTCGCGCACGTGCCCGAGGGGGGCGGCGTCATCGTCGAACTCACCGTCGAGGAGAACCTGCGCCTGGGCGGGCTCTGGCGCGGCCGCCACGACCCCGACACCATGGCCGAGATCCTCGGCCTCTTCCCGCCCCTGGTCGAACGGCGCGGAAAACCCGCCGGCACGCTCTCCGGCGGCGAACGCCAGATGCTCGCCATCGGCCGCGCCCTCATGGCCCGCCCCCGCGTGCTCCTGCTCGACGAACCCTCCCTCGGGCTCGCACCCATGGTCACCGAGCAGATCTTCACCCTGTTGGGCGACCTGCGTGAGCGCACCGGGCTCACCGTCGTGCTCGTGGAACAGAACGCCGCCGGCGCCCTCTCCGTCACCGACCACGGTTTCGTCCTCAACCAGGGCCGGGTCGCAGCCGAAGGGGCCTCCGACGACCTGCTCTCCGACGACCGCACGCGCCACGCCTACCTCGGTTTCTGAGGAGCCCCCATGACCCACTTCATCAACCTGACCCTCAACGGGCTGGCGACCGGGGCGGCCTACGCGGCACTGGCGCTGTCCCTGGTCCTCATCTACCAGGCCACCCGGCTGGTGAACTTCGCCCAACCCGCGTTCGCCCTGCTGTCGGTCTACGCCGCCTTCGCCCTCACCCAGCTCACCGGCTCGTACTGGATCGGTTTCGCCGTCGCGCTCATCACCGGTCTGACGATCGGTGCGGCCGCCGAACGGCTCGTCGTGCGGCCGATCGCGCGGGTGTCACCGCTCAACGGCATCATCGTCACCCTCGGCATGCTCCTGGTCGTCCAGGGCGTGGTCGGCATGGTCTGGGGCAACGAACAACACGGCTTCGGGTACGCGTTCAGTTACGTCGGCCGTTTCTCCCCCGCGGACGCCTTCGCGGTCGGTGCCGTCGCCGCCGTGGCCGTACTCCTGTTCCTCCTGTACCGCTTCACCCCGTTCGGTCTGCGCATGCGCGCCGCCGCACACCACCCCGAGGCCGCACGGCTCAGCGGCGTGCGGGTCGGGCTCATGCTCACCGCCGGGTGGGCCATCGCCTCCGCCATCGGCGCGCTCGCCGGAATGCTCGCGGGCCCGCCGTTCATCTACCCCAACGTTTTCGACGTCGTGTTCGTCTTCGGGATCACTGCGGCCGTCATCGGCGGTCTCGACAACCCCTTCGGGGCGATCCTCGGCGGGATGCTCATCGGCCTGGGCGGCTCCTACGTGTCCGGCTATCTCGGTCCCGAGCTCGCCACCCTCTCCGCCCTGGTCATCGTCGTGGTCGTACTGAGCGTGCGCCCCGACGGCATCCTCGCCCGACCGACCGCGCGAAAGGTCTGACCCATGTCCACCACCACCGGACAGCGTGCCGACCGGCCCACGGGCGCCGCGTCCACGCCCCCGCAGTCCCCCGACAGCCGGCGGCGCGCCCTGCCACTGCCGGCCCGCAACCTCCTCGCGGCTGCGGCCGGGCTGGCCGTGGTCACCGCACTGCTCATGGTCACCGGTGACCTCACCGCTCTGCGCCTGGCCGCGGTCGGCTACACCTTCCTCGCCATCGCCGGACTGCAGCTCCTCGTCGGCGGCAGCGGGCAGGTCTCCCTCGGGCACGGGGCGTTCATGATGATCGGCGCCTACAGCATGGCGCTGCTCGTCATGCGCCTGCCGATGCTTCCGCTGGCGACCAACCTGCTCATCGTCATCGCCGTGTCCGTGATCGCCGGCATCGCCGTAGGGGCGGCCACCGCGCGTCTGCACGGGCCCTACCTGGCCGGTGCGACCCTCATCCTCGCCGTCGGGTTGCCCGGGATCGCGCACCGGTACCACGACCTGTTCGGCGGCTCCAACGGCCTCAACATCCGTATGGCCGGCGCCCCGCCCTTCCTCGACGGGTTCGTCAGCACCAGCGAGTGGCAAGCGCTGGTGGTCTGGTTCACCGTCCTGCTCGGCCTGGCCCTGCTCGCGACCGTCTCCGCCGGGCGCCTCGGACGCCGTATGCGTGCCATCCGCGACGACGAGACCGCCGCCGCCATGGCCGGGATCCCGGTGGGCAGAACCAAAGTGGTCGCCTTCGTGGTCGCCTCCGCCGCGGGAGGACTGGCCGGCGGCCTCCAGGCCTACGTCCTGGGCACCGTCACCCCCAGTACCTTCTCCCTCGTACTGTCCCTGACCCTGATCGCCGCCCTGGTCCTGGGCGGGATCGCCAGCCTCTGGGGCGCACTGTGGGCCGCGTTCGCCGTCGTCTACCTGGAGATCTGGGCCTCCGAGCTCGCCGAGACCCTGAACCTCGGCAGCGACGTGCAGAACAACTTGCCCCTCGTCCTCTTCGGTGTCGTCCTGATCCTCGTCCTGCGCTTCTGGCCGCTGGGCGTGCAAGGCGCCCTACAGACCCTGCGCGCCCGCATGCGGCGCAGTTGAAGCCCCGCTCCCTGATTCCCCTCCCCCCCCGATACAGAGGAGAGAAACCATGCCGCAGACGAGAAGAGGCCGAAACGGCATACGCGGGATCGCCGCGGCCGGCCTGGCCCTGGTCATCGCCGCGACCGCCTGCACCGGTGCAGGCGAGGTCGACGAGAGCGGAGGTGCCGACCTCGACGTGGCCCCCGGCGTCACCGAGGACTCCGTCGTCATCGGAGCCCACCACCCCCTGACCGGACCCGCAGCGCCCGGATACCTGGCGGTCTCGCAGGGAGCCGCAGCGGTGTTCGAGTACGTCAATGCCCAGGGAGGTGTCAACGGGCGCGAGATCGACTACCGCGCAGAGGACGACGCCTACGACCCCTCCACCACCATCGACGTCACCCGCGAGCTCGTCATCGACGACGAGATCTTCGCGATGATGGGCGGGCTCGGTACCCCCACGCACAGCGGTGTCATCGACTACCTCAACGACGAGGGCGTGCCCGACGTCTTCCCGTCCTCCGGTGCGCTGGCCTGGAACAACACCGAGGAGCACCCGCTCACCTACGGCTGGCAGACCGACTACACCAAGGAAGCCAAGGTCCAGGGCGAGTACATCGCCGAGAACTTCTCCGGTGAGAGCGTCGGTTACCTGTACCAGAACGACGACGTCGGAGAGGACTCCCAGGCCGGGCTCGACCAGTACCTGGCCGAGGACGTCGTGGCCCGTGAGCACTACGAGTCCGAGGTCAGCGACCTGAGCTCGCAGATGGCCGAGCTCGACCGGGCCGGCGCGGACGTCGTCGTGTGCTCCTGCATCCCCTCGTTCACCGCGCTGGGCATGCTGGAGGCCGCACGTATCGGCTACGACCCGCAGTGGGTGGTCTCCAGCATCGGCGGTGACACCGTCACCCTCCAGGGTTTGCTGGAGGAGTTCACCCAGGACACCGATGTCGAGGGGACCCCGGCGGACGCGTTCCTGGAGGACACCCTCATCACCAGCTACATGCCGCGGGTCGAGGACGAGGACGACGAGTGGGCGCAGTTCTTCGTCGCCATCTATGACGAGTACGGCGAGGGCGACCAGGTCACCAACACCCACGCGTTCGGTATGACCCAGGCGGTGATGTTCGCCCAGGTGCTGATGTCCGCAGGTGAGGACCTGACCCGCCAGGCGTTGATCGACGCGTTGGAGGGCCAGGAGTGGCAGGGGCCCGGTCACGTGCCCTTCTCCTCCTCCGACGGTGACCACGGCGGCCACGAGGGCGTGTACGTGGTCCAGTACCAGGGCGACAGCGAGATCGAGATGGTCCAGGACCCGCGCGTGACCGACCGCGAGGGCGGCGCGATCGAGGAACCCGAGGGCTTCGACCGGCTCCTGCCCGAGGAGATGGAGTTCCACGACTGACCGTGGACCCGCTGCCTGCGCGCGGCGCCGGCCCCGGACCGCAATTCTGGACCGGCGCCGCGCGGTGCGCGTCCGCCCTCAGCGGTCGCGCTCGTCGACGTAGTACTGGACGATGTCGCAGGAGTACTGCAGCTCGTCCATCAAGCGGCGGGCCTCGATCAGAAGGATTCCGTAGGGCTGGGTGAGGTCCTCGAACGGGGGCGGGTCGCCCTGCTGCGGCGGCTCGGCGAGAACCTCCACGTGGCCTTGTGCCTCCCCCGCGAGCCGACACAGGTCCTGCGCCTGCTGGTCGAGCGTGTCCTCGTCCAACTGCGACAGGCTGTGGGTGATACCAGCCAGCGCCCTGATGAGTTTGCCGTAGCGCACGAAGAACTCCTCGTGGAGCGGCTGATCGTCCTTGGTGGCCCACAGCTGCATCGCGCGTGCGAGCGAGCCCACCTGGGACGCGACTCGGCCCAGGGCCTCCACCAACTGCTCGTAGCCCTCGAAGGACACGTGCATGCGGTGTTTTCGCAACTTCCGGGCCGGATTGATCACGAGCGACTCCCGCGCGGTGCGGACCGAAGCCCGTGTCTGTTCGACGCCGGACCCTATGGATTCGGCGCGCTGCCGCCAGGACGAGGTCTGCCGCTCGTCGAGTTCGGCGTTCTCCAAACCCCGGGCCAGGTCGCCGAGCAGGTCGCAGAGCGAGTGTGAGAGCGCACCGATGGACCACTCGACACTGCGGTGCCGCATCGGTGGGAAGAGGACCAGATTGACCAGGGTGCCCACCACGCAGCCCACGGCCACCAGCAGGACGATCTCGCCCAGTTCCACGAGACGGTCGGTGAACCCGGAGGCGGTCAGGAATGTGGAGAAGGCGAAGAAGGCGGCGGTGGGCACCTGCGGGCCCTGCTCCCCGAGGGACCGCCAGCGCCCGATCACGAGTGTGATGAGTGCGACGGCCGCGAACGTGAGGACGTCTGGGCCCGCCAGGAAGGCCAGGAAGGCTTGGACCGCGATACCCAGGACGACCGCGCCGATGTAACGCAGCGACTGCACTGCGGAGCGGTAGACGGTCATCTGCATCATCAGGACGGCCGTGAAGGGGGCGAAGGCAGGGGTCCCGGCCTCGATCACCGCGTATGCGATGTACCAGGACACGGACGCGGCCAACGCACCCTTGAGGACACCGAGGATCGTGTTGAGTTCGTGGCTGCCCGACCGTCGGGCGCGCAGGAACCAGGCACGTGCCGCGGCCATCCGTTCGGACAGGGCCTCTGTCAGGAGCATGCAGACTGTCCTTCCCCGTGAGGTGAACCTTTGACAGACAGTCGTGTGGTGCGGGGAAAAGGTGACGCGAACCACGCTGGATCGGCTCTCGGTGCGGGCCCCGGCCCGCATGAGAACCGGGCGTGGGCACACGGTGCGGCACACACAGAGGCACGGTGTGGCCCCGGGTCGGAACCCGGGGCCGCACCGTGCGTGAATCCGTGGGGCGGGACCGTTCTAGGCGGCCCCACCGTGCGGGCAGGAGTCGCGGTAGTCCGAGAAGTCCGTGCCGAAGCCGGTGTCCGGCGCCGGGCACAGGAACTGCTCGTAACGGGCGTCATCGTCGACGAACCGCTTCAGCCACGAGATGCTGTACTTCGCGATGGTCGTGTTGGAGATGTTCGGCGCGAAGTGGCTCGCACCGCGCAGCTCCAGATACGCGCTGTCGAGGTCCTCGTCCAAGCTCTCGTACAGCGGGACCGCGTGCGAGCGCGTCGAGGCGATGGTGTCGTCCTCCGCTCCGACGATCATCGTGGGCACCTCGACGTCGGACCAGTCCTTGCTCAGGTGCCAGGGCGTCAGCGGGATCGCCGCGCGCAGCTCGGGCCGGTCCTCGGCGGCGGCGAGGGTTCCGCCGCCACCCATGGAGTGGCCCATGAGCGCCAGGCGGTCACCGTCGACGACGTCGGTCACGTCGCTGTCCTCGACCAGGTAGTCCAGGGCGGACTCCATCTGGCGTCCCCGGCTGTTGGGCTGGTCGTAGCGGGTGTTGGTGTCGATGGTGAGCACCACGAAGCCCTGGGAGGCGATCCGCTCTCCGTACCAGGACATCGACGACTCACTCGCGGTGTACCCGGGGGCGACGACGACACCGCCGAAGGTGCCTTCGCTGTCGTCGGTGGGGTAGTAGATGGTGCCGCCACCGAAACCGCTCACCAGGGAGGAGACGTTCTCGGTGTCGGTGTCGAACGGACCGGTGGGCGCGGTGACGCTGTCCTCGGTGGGGTCCGGTCCGCGCTCGTGCGGGTTCTCCGCGTGCACGGGGGTGAGGGCGCCGACGGCGGTGACGGCGGCAGCGCCGATGACGACGGCGGTGCGGGTCGCGAACCGGCGGGTCCACGAACGCCGCGGGGTGCCGGCGGGGGATTGCGAAGGGGGGAGGGGGGTTGTCGTTCGCACTGATTCATCCTTCGGTGCAGCGGGGGTCCGGGCGGTGACGGTGTGTCACATCCCGGTGGATGTCGTCCCACTATGCGGGCGCCCCCGTGTACGCGCCATCCGTTGAACCACCAGTCCCCGGGGGCGCCCCCGGTCCCGTGGAACGGGGGAATCACGGGGCTCCGATGCGTGTCGCGCTTGCGTCGGACGGTGTGACCACGGTGTTTTCCGTGAGGTGCCTCAGGGCAGGGCCGTCATCGACAGGCACCACGTTTTCGGGGGTGAGCAGCATGCCCGGTAAGCAGGAGCTGCCCGACACACTCAAGCGCTCGCCGGAGAAGGCACAGCGCACCTGGATCAAGGCGCACGACAGCGCCGTCGAGGAGTACGGCGAGGGCGAACGCGCCCACCGTGTCGCCATGTCCGCGGTCAAGCACCAGTACGAGAAGCAGGGAGACCACTGGGTCCCCAAGCAGAGCAAGGGGCCGTCCGACCCCCAGGCGAAGAACCCGCGTTCCGGCAAACGTCCGGGCCCGGACCGCGAGACCGCCGGGGGTGTCGACGAGAACGCCAGCAAGAACCATCTGTACGAGCGAGCACGCGAGCTCGGCATCGAGGGTCGGTCGAACATGAACAAGAACGACCTCGTCGAGGCCCTGCGCAAGGAGAGCAACCGCCGGACCTCGGGTTCGGGACGCCGGCGCAGCTCCTGAACCACCAGTGCGACCGGCCCCTTCCGACCACGGTGGGGCCGTAGGAGGACGCATGTCTCAGAGTGTCGCCAACCACTTGCTGCGCAGGCTGTCCGACTGGGGCGTCACCGAGATCTACGGGTACCCCGGCGACAGCGTCAACGGGCTCGTCGCCGAGCTCGGAAGGATGGAGGGTGGCCCGCGGTTCGTCCAGAGCCGGCACGAGGAGATGGCGGCCTTCGAAGCGGTCGGCCGGGCCAAGTTCGACGACGGGGTCGGTGTGTGCATGGCCACCGGGGGGCCGGGGGCCGTCCACCTGCTCAACGGCCTCTACGACGCCAAGCTCGACCACGTACCGGTGGTGGCCGTCCTCGGCCAGGCCACACAGAGCGCCGTCGGCGGCAGCTACATGCAGGAGATCGACCTGCACAGCCTGTACAAGGACGTCGCCGGCGCCTACATCGCGACCGTGACCGTGCCCGAGCAGCTGCCCAACGTCCTGGACCGGGCCGTGCGCACCGCACTCGCCGAACGCGCTCCCACCGCGGTGATCGTGCCCGCCGACGTCCAGGAAGCCGACTACTCCCCGCCCACACACGACTTCCTCAACGTCCCTTCCAGCAAACCGGCGGCCGGCCCCGTCGCCCCGAGCGCGGTCCTGCCGCCCGAGGGGGAGATCGAACGAGCCGCGGCGGTCGTCGACCGGGGTGAGAAGGTCGCGGTCCTCATCGGGCAGGGTGCCCGCGGGGCCGAGGAGGAGGTCCAGGCCTTCGCCGAGGCCACAGGGGCCGGCGTGGCCAAGGCGCTCCTGGGCAAGGACGTCCTCGACGACACCCTGTCCTACGTCACCGGTTCCATCGGGCTCCTGGGCACGCGGCCCTCGTGGGAGCTCATGCGCGACTGCGACACCCTGGTGATCGTCGGATCGAACATGCCCTACACCCAGTTCCTGCCGCCCTTCGGCAGGAAGGCGATCCAGATCGACCTCGAACCGGGCCGTATCGGGCTGCGTTACCCGACCGAGGTCAACCTCGTCGGGGACGCCGCGAACACCCTCCGTGCGCTCACCGACCGGCTCACCCGGGACGGCGGCAGCGGTGGGCGGCCGGACTGGCGCAGCAGGGTCGAGTCCGACGTCGAACGCTGGCACAAGGTCCAGGCGGCCCAGGCGGAAGTCTCCGCCGAGCCGATCAACCCGATGAGGGTCTTCCACGAGCTCTCGCCACTGCTGCCGCACGACGCGATCGTCACCGCCGACTCCGGATCGGCGACCAACTGGTATGCCCGTTTCCTCCAATTCCGCCCTGGCATGCGGGGCTCCCTGTCGGGGACGCTCGCGACCATGGGGTGTGCCGTCCCTTACGCCATCGGGGCCAAATTCGCTCACCCCGACCGCCCCGTCATCGCGCTCGTGGGGGACGGCGCCATGCAGATGAACGGGCTCATGGAACTACTGACCGCCCAGCGCTACAGCGAGCTGTGGGAGGACCCGCGCTTCGTCGTGTGCGTGCTGCACAACAACGACCTCAACCAGGTCACCTGGGAGCTGCGGTCGATGGCCGGGTCGCCGAAGACGACCTTCTCGCAGGACCTGCCCGACCTCTCCTACGCCGGTTTCGCCGAATCGGTCGGGATGAAAGCCATCACCGTGGACGAACCCGGCAAGATCGTCCCGGCGTGGCACAGCGCCTTGTCCGACGAGGGGCCGGTCGTCCTCGACGTGCACTGCGACGGCGACGTCCCACCGATCCCGCCGCAAGTGGAGTTCGATCAGGCGGTGGAGACCGCGAAGTCGCTGTTGTCCGGCGACCCCGAGACCAGGGGCGTGGCCGCGCGGGGGATCGCCACGAAAATCCAGGAGTATCTGCCCCAGCGGGGCTGAGCCCACCGAACGCGGGGCGCGGACCAGGTGGCCGGTCCGCGCCCCGTTCCTGCGGGTCCTCCGGGGTCAGCTCCCCTGGATCTCCCCGCCCGTGGGGGTGAGCACCTCACCCGAGTAGAACGACGAGAGCTGGTTGCTGGCGAAGAACACGTAGGAGGGCGCGATCTCGTCCGGTTCGCCGGCGCGGCCCATCGGCGTCTGCCGCCCGAAACCTTCGGCGCCCTTCTCCCCGAGAGTGGCGGGGATCAACGGCGTCCAGACCGCACCCGGGGCCACGCAGTTGACGCGGATACCGCGCTCCCTGAGCACCTGGGACAGCGAGAGCGTCAGGTTCATGACCGCGGACTTGCTGGCCGCGTAGTCGATCAGGGACTTGTTCCCCCGCAGCCCGTTGATCGATCCCGTGATGACGATCGCCCCGCCGTCGGGGATGTGCTCGAGCGCCTCCCGCACCGTCCAGAAGACCCCCATCACGTTGACGTCGAACGTGCGGCGCAACTGCTCGGTGCTCAGGTCGGTGAAGGAATCCACCGGGGACTGGGTGCCGGCGTGCTCGACGAGCACGTCGATGCCGCCGAGCTCCTCGACCGTCCTGCGGACCAGATGGACGCAGAACTCCTCCTCGGCCAGGTCACCGCGTACCGCGACCGCGCGCCGACCCTGCTCCTGGACGAGGGCGACGGTGTGTGCGGCGTCGTCGTCCTCACCGAGGTGGCCGAAGACCACGTCGGCCCCCTCCTTGGCGTAGGCGACCGCGACCGCTCGTCCGATCCCCGAGTCGCCCCCGGTGATCAGGGCGCGCTTGCCCTCCAACAGGCCCCGGCCCTCGTACCCGCGCATCTCGTCGCGGGGCTGCGGGTCCATCGGCTTGGTGCGTCCGGGGTAGGGCTGGCTCTGTGGCGGAGGTGGTGTCTCGGACATGGCTCCTCCTCTTCGGGTGGTCCTTCGGGAGGCGTCCCCTACCCAACCGCCGCCGGGGAGATGTACGGCCGTCCCGCTTCCTTGCCGCTCTTTTGCCGGGTTCGGGAAAGCGTGCACAAAGTTCCGGATGGTGTGTTTCGCGGGACGGGAGCCCGGTCAGGGCGGGGGAGATTGCAGGAGTTCACCGCTTCCGACCATTTCGGTGGAGGGATCCATGCCTGGCCACGAGCGCGACGCGAAGGATCGGCAGCTCGAACACGACCGCACGGACTCGACCGAACCGCTGACCACCGACACGGGTGTGAGGGTCGAGGACACCGACAACTCCCTGCGTGCGGGGGCCCGTGGGCCGACGCTCCTGGAGGACTTCCACGCCCGCGAGAAGATCACCCACTTCGACCACGAACGGATCCCCGAACGTGTGGTGCACGCCCGCGGCGCGGGCGCCTACGGCCGCTTCACCCCTTACGAAGGGCTCGGCGACCTGACCGCCGCACATTTCCTCAGCAGCCCCGACATCACCACCCCGGTCTTCGTGCGGTTCTCGACCGTGGCCGGATCGCGGGGCTCGGCCGACACCCCGCGTGACGTGCGCGGGTTCGCCGTGAAGTTCTACACCGAGCAGGGCAACTACGATCTGGTCGGCAACAACATGCCGGTCTTCTTCATCCAGGACGGCATCAAGTTCCCCGACTTCGTGCACGCGGTCAAACCGGAGCCGCACAACGAGATCCCCCAGGCGCAGTCCGCGCACGACACCCTGTGGGACTTCGTCGGTCTGCAACCCGAGACCATGCACATGATGATGTGGCTCATGTCGGACCGCTCCATCCCCCGGAGTTACCGCATGATGCAGGGGTTCGGCGTCCACACGTTCCGGTTCGTCAACGCCGGGGGCAAGGGCACGTTCGTCAAGTTCCACTGGAAGCCGGTGCTGGGCACCCATTCGCTGGTGTGGGACGAGGCGCAGCGGGTGCAGGGCAAGGATCCCGACTTCAACCGGCGCGACCTCTGGGAGTCCATCGAACGCGGTGACTTCCCGGAGTGGGAGCTCGGTGTGCAGCTGGTCGACGAGGAGGACGAGCACGCCTTCGACTTCGACCTCCTCGACTCCACGAAGATCATCCCTGAGGAACAGGTCCCCGTGCGGCCCGTCGGGCGACTCGTCCTGGACCGCAACCCGGACAACTTCTTCGCCGAGACCGAGCAGATCGCTTTCCACACCGCCAACGTCGTGCCGGGCATCGACTTCACCAACGACCCGCTGCTGCAGGCGCGCAACTTCTCCTACCTGGACACCCAGCTCCTGCGGCTGGGCGGATCCAACTTCCAGCAGATCCCGGTCAACCGTCCGGTCGCACCGGTCTCCAACAACCAGCGCGACGGGTTCGCCCAGCACCGGGTGCACCGGGGCCAGACCTCCTATGCGCGCAACTCTCTGGGCGGCGGTTGCCCGGCCATGGCCGACGAAGGGGTCTACCGCCACTACACCGAGCGTGTGGCCGGCGAGAAGATCCGCAAGCGCAGCGAGAGCTTCGAGGACCACTACTCCCAGGCCACGTTGTTCTACAACAGCCTCGCCGACTGGGAACGCGAACACCTCGTCGAGGCCTTCCGGTTCGAACTCGGCAAGTGCGACGAACTGTCCGTCCGCCAGCAGGTCGTCGCCAACCTCAACCACGTCGACCACGGACTGGCCGTGCAGGTCGCGGAAGGCATCGGGGTCGCGCCGCCTCAGACGGAGGAAACCCCGAACCACGGCCGTTCCTCGCCTGCGGTCAGCCAGGCCAACTCCGCCATGGGCGACCTCACCGGGCGCCAGATCGCCCTGTTGGCCGCCGACGGCGTGGACGCCACCGACGCGGAGGCGCTGCGCGCGCGGTTCGCCGACGAGCACGCGCACGTGGAGTACCTCGGGACCAGGGACGGGGCCCTGCACACTCGCGACGGCGGGGTACTGACCGCGGACCGGTCCATGAAGACGGTCGCGTCCGTGGTCTACGACGCCGTGATCGTGGTCGGCGGTGCCGACTCGGCCGCGAAGCTCGCCGAGGACGGGCTCGCCCGCCACTTCGTGTTGGAGGCCTTCAAGCACCACAAGCCGATCCTGCTGGCGGCCGACGGGCGCCGGGTCGTGGAGGGCACACCTCTGGCCGACCGGCTCCCGGGCGGGGCGGACACCACCAGAACCGTGGAAGGCGTGGTCGTGGCCCCCGCCGTCGACGACGAGAGCGTGGCGGAGTTCCTGAGGCTCGTGGGACGCCACCGCCACTGGGAGCGGGAGACCGCGTCGGTCCCCGCCTGACCGAGGGGGAGCTCATGAAAGTCGGGTTCAAGCTGCTCGCCGAGGGGTTCGGCCCTCGCGAGATCGTGGAGCAGGCGGTGCGTGCCGAACGTGCCGGGTTCGATTTCGTGGAGGTCAGCGACCACTTCCACCCCTGGCTGGAAGAGCAGGGCCACTCGGGGTACGTGTGGTCGATGCTCGCGGCGATGGCCGAACGGACCGAGCGGATCGGGTTGGCCACCGGTGTGACCTGTCCGATCATCCGCCAGCACCCGGCGATGGTCGCGCAGGCCGCCGCGACCACCGCGCTGCTGTCCGAGGGGCGTTTCACCCTCGGGGTCGGCTCGGGTGAACGCCTCAACGAGCACGTGGTCGGCATGGGGTGGCCGAGTGTGACCACACGCCACGAGATGCTCCGTGAGGCGATCGAGATCATCCGGTTGCTGTGGAGCGGCGGATACCGGTCCTACGAGGGAAAACACCTCGACCTGGAGGACGCGCGCGTCTTCGACCTGCCGGAGCGGTCCCCGGAGATCGTCGTCGCCGCCGGAGGTGAGCGCGCGGCGGCCCTGGCGGCCGAGCTCGGCGACGGCCTGTTCGCCACGGAGGCCGATGACACACTCACCGGCACCTACAAGAGGAAGGGCGGCACCGGTCCGACCTACGGCGAGGTGCCGCTGGCCTGGGCGAGCGACGACGGAGCGGCCCTGGCCTCGGCCCGCGAACAGTTCAGGTTCGGGCTGACCGGCTGGAAGGTGCAGTCCGAACTGCCCAACCCGGTCAATTTCGCGGCCGCCACCGAGACCGTCCGCGAGGAGGACATGGCCGAGGCCTTCGGATACGGCCCCGACCCCGAGCGGCACGTGGCGGCCGTACGCGGTTTCGTCGACGCCGGGTTCGACCACCTGTGCCTGATCAACGCCGGACCGGACCCGGAAGGGTTCTTCCGCTTCTTCGAGGAGGAACTCTCCGGACCGGTCCGGGCGCTGGGGGCCTGACCCCCGGCGGCACCGCGGACGCGGGGCGGCCTCATCCGCGCAGGCCGCGCCACCAGTTGAGCAGCCGGTCCAGGAGGTCCTCGGGTTCCTCCGGGCCGGTTGCCGCGGCCTTCCGGACCCGGGGACCCGGCTCGGGGGACCGCGGCCCCTCGGGCGCGGCCGGTACGAACGTGACCGGTAGCTCGTGCAGGCCGCGCAGGAACGGGGACTGGGCCCAGCGCAGTTGTCCCGGCGCCACTTCGAGCTGCAGCCCGGCCAGGCGCTCGTGCAGCACCGACAGCCCTGTCGAGGCGATCAAGCGGGCCAGTTCGCGGCCCGGACAGGCGTGCGGTCCCGCGCCGAACATGAGGTGGGCCCGGCTGCCGCCTGCGATCCCGGTGTCGTTCTCGGGTTCGTCGCGTTGCACCGACGGGTCGAGGTGGGCCGGAGCGAACCCGAGGAGCAGGGCATCGCCTGCGCGGATCTGTGCGTTGCCCAGATGGGTGTCCTGGCGGGCGATCCGGCCCAGCAGGGTCTGGAACGGTGTGTTGCTCCACATGACGTGGTCGAGCAGGGCCTGCACCGAGACCAGCGCCTCGGTGTGCGCTGTGCGGATGCGCGGGTCGGTCAGCAGCGTCCACATCGTGTTGCCGATGAGGTGCGTGCTGGACATGTGACTGGAGTTGTTGATGAGCGCTGCCTGGTGGGCGACCTCGTCGTCATTGAGCCCGATGGGGTGCTGCAGCATCCACGACACCAGGTCCTGCCCGGGCCGGTTGCGCTTGCGTGCGACCAGACCGGCGAAGTACTGGTGCATGCGCGCCACACCCTCCTCCCCGCGCTTGGCGTCCTGGTCGAACACGATGGCGGTGATGTCGCCGAGCATGTGCCCGTAGCTGTCGGGGAGCCCGTAGAGGCTGTTGATCACCAGGACCGGCAGGTGCGCGGCGTAGTCCGAGACGAGGTCGGCGCGGCCGTCGGCGACGAAGGAGTCGACGAGTTCGTCGGCGATGCGGCGTACCGTGCGTTCGGTCGCGGCCATGTCGACCCGGCCGAGGGCGTCGACGATGGGGGTGCGCAGGCGCGTGTGCTCGGCACCGTCCGCGTAGAGGGCATTGGGACGCCAGGAGAACGAGGGGCGTGACAGGTCGACACGGCCCTCGACGACTTCGCGCCAGCGTCGGGTGTCGCGGCTGAACAGGTGCGGTTGCTGCAGGACCGTGAGGTTCTCCTGGTAACCGAGAAGCAACCACACGCGTACGCCCGGTTCGATCTCGACCGGGGCGACGGTGCCGTGCTCCTCGCGCAGGCGGGTCCAGAGCGCGTCGCGCCCTGACTCCGGGACCGGTTCGTACAGCCGGGTGTACTGCGCGGGGCAGCCGGGTCCGGGGGTGTTTTCGCCGTGGGAACGGATGGTCGTCATCGGGTGCGCGGAACCCGGGTGTGGGCCGCTTCCCTCCCTTCGAGGAGATGGGCATCGCTGCGGTGATGTGGAAGGGGGAGCGGGGACCGCTGCGTCCGGACCGGGTACGTGCGGAGCAGTACCATGCCGGTCGTGGAATTCTAAGAGCAGAATGGGTCCGCTTTCAACACGTTCGGGCAAAAGGGCGATTGTCATTAGCGGGATTATTTCCTTTGTGCGTGCTTCCTCGCTCGGAATCCATTTCACGTGCCCGGGAGTGGAAGCGGAGGCGGAGGTGGTAGGGGCGGCGGCGTAGTGTGCCAGACTGCTACGACATTCTGGAAAATTATGCGTCGTGGTCGGAAACCACCCCGATTTTGTCGGTGCCCGTCCCTAGTCTTTTCCTGTGAGCGATCGATGGAGTATCGACGACGTCCAGGCCCTGGCACCGGACGCCTCGTCGTGGAAGGCCGCCCGAAAGACCTCTGCCCCCGGTGCTTGGCCCCACGCCGGCCTCCTGCCCGGAGGAGCACTCGTCGTGTGGGGCGAGTGCCGGGGCAGCGGCAGCCGGAGCTACACCGTGGCCGTGCATGTGGACGCGGAGGAGGCCCCCGCCTACAAGTGCTCCTGCCCCAGCCGCAAGATCCCCTGCAAACACACGCTCGGCCTGCTCACCCGGTGGGCCGGCGGTGAACTGTCCGAGTCCGAGGAGTCCCCCGAGTGGGTCGGCCGCTGGATCGGCCGCCGCACCGCGCACCGGCCCCGCCGCGCAGCCCCCGACCCGGCCCGCGCCGAGGCCACCCGCCGCGACCGGGACCGCGCCGTCGCCGAAGGGCTCACCGAGCTGTCCCTGTGGCTGCGCGACCAGATCGATTCAGGGCTCTGCGAGGTACCCGACCGCGGCTACGCCCACTGGGACCGCATGGCCGAACGCCTCGTGGACGCCAAGGCCGCCGGGGCCGCCGCACTCGTGTCCGAGCTGCCGGCCCTGGTCCGCCACCGCGACTGGCCCGCACGTGTACTCGAACGGTTCGCGTACCTGCACCTGCTCGCCGAGGCCCACCGCGCCCGCGAGCACCTTCCCGAGGTCCTACGGGCGGCCGTGCACACCAGGGCCGGGGTGACCACACGGGCCGACGAGGTCATCGCCCGCGGGGAACGCACCACCGACACCTGGACCGTGCTCGCCCGGAGCGAGGCAGACGATCCCGCGTCGGGGGTGAGGAGCCGGCGTGTGTGGCTGCGCGGCCGCACACACGGGCGCACCGTCATGACCCTGGCCCACGGCCGGGAACCGGGCGCCCTCGTCCCCGGCCCGGATCCGGGCACCGGGATCGAGGCGGAGTTCGCGCTCTACCCGGACCGGCGCCGTGCCACCGAGGTCCGTGCCGGGGCGCCGGAGCCCGCACCCGTACCGCCGGGTTCCACGGTGGCCGGGGCGCTCGACGCCCACGCCGCGCACCTGGCGGAGGCCCCCTGGCAGCCCGCCTCCCTCGTCGTGCTCGCCCAGGTGGCGCCCGCCCGCCACGGGCAGGACTGGTACCTCGCCGACCCCTCCGGTGACGCCCTGCCCCTGGGGGCGCCCGACCCCTGGAGGCTCCTGGCCGCGACCGGCGGCCGTCCCGCGACCGTCGCGGGGGAGTGGTCGCCCGCGGACGGATTCACGCCCCTGACCGTGTGGCCCGACGGCGCTCCGGCGGTCCCCCTGTGAGCACGGCCCGAGCCCGAGCCGATGAGGAGGGCCCGCAGGCGACCGCGACGCACTCGTCCGGACCGAGGAGGAAGGTCCGCAGGCGACCACGGCCCCTGGACCGGAACCGATGAGGAGGACCCGCACGTGATCCCGACCCCCGACCCGTGGGAGCAACTGCTTCCCGCCGCGCTCGTCGGAACCGCCCGGCGCGCGGTTCCCGACACCCCCGACCTGCCCGCACCCGAGGCCGAGGACGCCCCTGGCTCCACCGCCCTGCTCGATCGCGCGGCACTCGCCGCCGTGCGCCGGGCGGCCGGACACACCCCGCACACCGCCGAGCCCGTGGAACCCGCCCCGGAGGACGACGCACCCGAGGTCGGCGCGGCCGCTTCCCGACGCCTCGCCGAGATTCTCACCACCCGTGCCGCACTGCTCCCCGAATGGCTGGACCTCGTGGCCCGGGCAGGACGCCGGGTCCCCGCCGCCCACCTGCCCACCCTGCTCGACCGCGGTGCCCGCGACAGCGAACTCCGCCCCGCCGTGGCCGCCGCCGTCGGTGCACGCGGACACTGGCTCGCCCGGTTCCGCGACACCTGGCACTACCTCGGCGCCCACGGCGCCGCCACGCACTTCGACCCCCGGATCTGGGAACACGGCGCTCCACCGGAACGCCGACGCGTCCTGGCCGCCCTGCGCCGCACCGACCCCGCGGCCGCACGCGAACGGACGGCCGAGGTCCTGCGCACCGAACCCGTGGCTGAACGGCGGCGGTCCCTGCTGTCGGTCCTGGCCTCCGGGCTCACCACCGAAGACGAGGACGTCTTGGCCGCCGCCCTCGACGACCGCGCCGCCGGGGTCCGCGGACTTGCGCTCTCCCTGCTCAGCCGCCTGCCCGACAGTGACCACGCAGACCGCCTGCGCGCGTACGTGAGGGCCTTGGTCAGCACAGGCCCCAGGGGAGAGGTACGGATACGCGGTGTCGGCCCCGGCCGGTCCGGGCTCCTGCGCGACCTCGCCCTGGCAGTCCCGGAGAGGGCCGATGACACCGGGGCTGCCCGCTCCGAACGCCTGTGGGCGCTCATCACCCACGCCCCGCTCGACGTGTGGACCGCACTCGTGGCCCCCGACCCCGCACGTGTCCTCGCCCGTGTGGAACGCTCCCGCCGTACCGACGTGCACGACGCACTCGTCAACGCGGCGGGGTTCCAGGGGTCCGCGGAATGGGCCCGGGCCCTGCTGTCCACGCTCGGTCCCGACGTGGGCGGCCACCTCGCCCGCGCCACCCAGGACCGGCGGGTCCTCCAACTGCCGGCCCTGCTGCGCCCGCTCCCGCTCGACGAGCGCTGTGCCTGGGTGCACCGGGCCCTGAACCGCACCGGCGACCTCGCCGACGCCGGTTACCTCCTGCGTGCCGCCGGGGGGCCGTGGACCCCGGAATTGTCGGTGGCAGCCACGAGAATGCTTCTGAACCACCGCAGCGACGGCGGTTACCGCGCCCTCTGCGAGGCCGCCGCCGAGTACCTGCCGCCCGAACACCTCGACCACCTGCCCCCCGATCCACCCGGCCTCGCCCCCGAGGACCGCCGCCTCTACCTCGACACCCGCGACACCGTCCTCTTCCGCCGCGAGATGCAAAGGGAGTTGTAGTTGACCTCCACCGCAGAGATCACCGACACGAGCCGGGCGCTGCGCCCCCACGCCGAGCAGACCCACGCCGACGAACTCAGCGCGCTCGCCGCCGCCGACACCCGCACCCGGCCCCAGGGGTGGCGCCTCTCCCCGCACGCCGTCGTCGACTACCTGCTCGGCACCACGCTGGAGGACGGCACCGAGATCACCCCCAAGTACATCGGCGCCCGCCGTATCGCCGAGACCGCCGTCGCGACGCTGGCCACCGACCGCGCACTGCTGCTCCTCGGCGTCCCCGGCACCGCCAAGACCTGGTTGTCCGAACACCTGGCCGCTGCCGTCTGCGGGGACTCCACCCTCCTCGTGCAGGGAACCGCGGGCACCTCCGAGGAGGCGGTCCGCTACGGCTGGAACTACGCCCGCCTGCTCGCCGAGGGGCCCAGCGAGGCCGCGCTCGTCCCCGGCCCCGTCATGAACGCCATGTCCCGCGGGACCCTCGCCCGCGTCGAAGAACTCACCCGCATGCCCTCCGAGGTCCAGGACGGCCTCATCACCGTGCTCTCGGAGAAATCCCTGCCCGTACCCGAACTCGGTACCGAGGTGCAGGCCGGCCGGGGCTTCAACCTCATCGCCACCGCGAACGACCGAGACCGCGGCGTCAACGACCTCTCCAGCGCCCTGCGCCGCCGCTTCAACACCGTGGTGCTGCCGGTGCCCGACACCGCAGAGGAAGAGGTCGACATCGTCACCCGGCGGGTGGACCAGCTCGGCCGTTCCCTGCAACTGCCCGAGGTCGCCACGAGCCTCACCGAGATCAGGCGGGTGGTCACCGTCTTCCGGGAGTTGCGCGCCGGCGCCACCGAGGACGGCTCCGCCAAGGTCAAGTCACCCAGCGGAACCCTCAGCACGGCCGAGGCGATCTCCGTCGTGACCAACGGCATCGCCCTGTCCGCGCACTTCGGCGACGGGCAGTTGCGTCCCGCCGACATCGCCGCGGGGATCCAGGGCGCGGTCGTGCAGGACCGGATCTCCGACGGGGTCGCCTGGCGCGAGTACCTGGAGACCGTCGCCCGCGACCGCGACGGCTGGGACGAGTTCTACCGGGCCTGCCGCGAGGTGGGCGCCTGATGCCGGCCTTCGACACCGAGGGCGTGCGGGTCCTCGGGGTGCGCCACCACGGCCCCGGGTCCGCGCGTGCCGTACAGGCCGAGCTGGAACGCCTGCGCCCCGAGGCGGTCCTCATCGAGGGGCCGCCGGAGGCCGACGCCCTCCTCCACCTGGCGGGTGAGCTCGAACCGCCGGTCGCCCTGCTCGTCCACCGCACCGGCCGGGAGGCCCGGAGCGGTGGAGAGAGGGGCGGATGGGCGTTCTGGCCGTTCGCGTCCTTCTCGCCGGAATGGGTGGCGCTGCGCTACGCCGTCGACCACGGCGTGGAGGCGCGCTTCTGCGACCTGCCCGCAGCCCACAGCCTGGCCGAGAGGCCCGCGGACACGGGCGAGCCGGACCCCCCGGACGAGGGGACCGGCCCGGAACACACCCGCGCCGACCCGCTCGGGGCACTCGCCCGCGCTGCCGGCTACGACGACACCGAACGCTGGTGGGACGACGTCGTCGAACAGCGCGGCGACGGTGAACCCTCCCCGTTCCCCGCGATCCAGGAGGCCATGGCGGCCGTCCGAGCCGAGACCGGGGCCGGGGATGTGCGCACCGAACGTCGCGAGGCCCACATGCGCCAGGTCCTGCGCTCCACCCTCCGCGCCGGGTACCACCGTGTCGCCGTCGTCTGCGGCGCCTGGCACGCGCCCGCCCTCCACGAGACCGCCCGCCACACCGCCAAGGCCGACACCGCCCTGCTCAAGGGGCTGCCCAGGACCAAGGTCGACGCCACGTGGGTGCCCTGGACCCACGGGCGCCTGGCCGCCGCGGGGTACCGGGCGGGGGTGACCGCGCCCGGCTGGTACCACCACCTGTTCACCGCACCCGACCGCCCCGTGCACCGGTGGCTCACCGACGCCGCCCGTGTCCTTCGCAGGGACGAGGAGCAGGCGGTCTCCTCCGCGCACGTGATCGAGGGGATCCGCCTCGCCGAGTCCCTCGCCGTCCTGCGCGGACGCCCCCTCGCCGGGCTCGAAGAGGTCCGCGAGGCCCTCACCGCGGTCCTGTGCGAGGGGAAGGAGGCACGGGCGGCCCTCGTGCACGGCCGGCTCGCCCTCGGGGAACGCATGGGCTCGGTCCCCGACACCACCCCGATGGTGCCGCTCCAACGCGACCTGGCCGCTCAGCGCCGCCGTCTGCGCCTCAAGGCCGAACCCTTCACCCGGGACCTCGACCTCGACCTGCGCAAGGAGAGCCACCGGGAACGCGGTGTGCTCCTGCACCGGCTCCGGGTCCTCGACGTGGAATGGGGCGTGCCCCGTACCCCGGAGGGCTCCCACCGCGGAACCTTCCGGGAGGCCTGGAGACTGCGCTGGGAACCCGAGATGGACGTCGCCCTCATCGAGGCCGCCCGCTGGGGCGCCACCGTGGAGGAAGCCGCCGCCGCGCGCCTGGTCGACCTCGCCGACCAGGCCGACCTGCGCGGTGTCACCGCCCTCACCGAACAGTGCCTGCTCGCCGAGCTCGACAGCGCCCTGCCCACCGTGCTCGCCCGGCTCACCGACCGTGCCGCCACCGACGGCGACGTCACCGGGCTCATGGCGGCCCTGCCGCCCCTGGCCCGCGCCGGACGTTACGGGGACGTGCGCCGTACCGAGGGCGCCCACCTGAGGTCCGTCGCCGAAGGGCTGCTGCGCCGGGTGTGCGCGGGGCTCCCACCCGCACTGCACGGGCTCGACGACGACGCGGCCGCACGCATCGCCACACTCATCGACCACACCCACCACGCCGTCACCCTCCTGGACGAGGAACCGCTCCGCACCTGGACCACCACCCTCGCCACCCTCGCCGGTGACGATCGCCTCCCCGGGCGTGTGGCCGGACGCCTCGACCGCATCCTCAGCGACGCCGGCGAACTCGACCGCGACACCCTCCGCCGGCGTCTGGCCCGCACCATGTCACCCGGGACCGACCCCGCCCGTGCCGCCGCTTGGCTCGAAGGCTTCCTCCAGGGCAGCGGGCTGGTCCTGGTCCACGACGACACCCTCCTCGACCTCATCGACGCCTGGCTGACCGGGCTCGCTCCGGAACGTTTCGCCGACGTGCTCCCGTTGCTGCGCCGCACCTTCGGTGCCTTCGCCGCCCCCGAACGCCGCCAGATCGGTGCCGCCGCCACCCGCGTCGCCCTGCCCGCCGGCACCGCGTCCCTGCCTCTGGACCCCGAACGCGCCGCACCCGCACTGGCCGCGGCCGGTGTGCTCCTGACCCGTGCCGCCGCCGACCGCTCGCACACCCCCGGGAAGGCCACCACCGTATGACCACCGAAGAGACCGAACGAGCACGCCGCTGGCGCCTGGTCCTGGGCGAGGACGGCCCCGAGACGGCGCTGTCCTCCACCGACCAGGGCATGGACTCCGCCCTCGCGGCCCTCTACGACCGCTCCGGCCCCGGCGGCGGGGAGAGTGGCGGGACGAGTGAGCGCTCCGGGGGCCTCGGGCCCTCCGTCCCCCGTGTGAACCGCTGGCTCGGCGACATCCGTACCTACTTCCCCTCCTCCGTCGTACGGATCATGCAGAAGGACGCCATGGACCGCCTCGGCCTGCACCGCATGCTGCTCGAACCCGAGCTCATGGAGGCTGTCGAGCCCGACGTGCACCTGGTCGGCACGCTGCTCTCCCTCAACTCCGTCATGCCCGACCGCGCCCGGGAGAGCGCCCGCGCCGTCGTACGCCGTGTCGTCGACGATCTCGAACGCCGCCTCGCCCAACGCACACGTTCCCTGGTGCAGGGAGCGATCGACCGCTCCACCCGCACCCACCGCCCGCGCCGGGTCGCCGACATCGACTGGAACGCGACGATCCGCCGCAACCTCGCCCACTACCTGCCCGAGCACCGCACGGTCGTGCCGCGCACCCTCGTCGGCCATGGACGCCGCAGCCGGGGCGTCCACAAGGACGTGGTGCTCGCCGTCGACCAGAGCGGATCCATGGCCGAGTCGGTCGTGTACGCGAGTGTGTTCGGCGCGGTCCTGGCGTCGATGCGCAGTGTGAGCACATCCCTGGTCGCCTTCGACACCGCCGTCGCCGACCTCACCGACCACCTCTCCGATCCGGTGGAGGTGCTGTTCGGCACCCAGCTGGGCGGTGGCACCGACATCAATCGGGCGATCGGTTACTGCCAGGGGCTGATCACCCGCCCCACCGAGTCGACGTTCGTGCTGGTTAGTGACTTGTGTGAGGGCGGGGTGCGGGAGCAGATGCTGCGCCGGGTCGCGCAGATGAAGGCTGCCGGAACCCAGGTCGTGGTCCTGCTCGCCCTCTCCGACGAGGGTGCGCCCTTCTACGACCACGGGAACGCCGTGGCCCTCGCCGAGCTCGGCGTTCCCGCGTTCGCGTGCACCCCCGAAGCCTTCCCCGAGCTCATGGCCGCCGCGCTTCGGGGCGACCCCGTCACCGCCCCGGCCGACGCCCCTACCTGACACCCACCATGATCTCCGGTAGATCTTGCCCATCAGAGCCGACTTCGAGCCCCGGTAGCGCCGATCTGCCCGGTTGGGGATGGTCCCGGTCCCCGGGGCCGGGACGAGCATCGCTCCCCCCTGCCGGGGCCGCTTCCGGGCTGTTTTTGACCGCGGGCGGGGGAGCAGAGCCCTTGGCAGGCAGGAGATGGCGGCGTCGGCCGCGCACACGCCGCCACTATCCCCGTAATGAAAGGGGTGTGGGGGTGGCGCCGATGCGGGTTGCGGGTAGCCCCGGCCGGGTTGAACTCGATGCTCCGACGGACACCATCCACCCGCACCACCGGCCCGTGAGCCGTTGCCCACCTGCATCAACCCACTGGGCCCCACCCACCCCAGGCCAATCCGGGAACCCCCGCCCCGGCGCCGATCCAACAGGCTTCCACCCACCACCGCCCCGATCGAGACCTCTGGCCGACCCGCACTGATGCGGCGGGGATACCGAGAGCGACTCTTTGTGCTCCGCCGCACAGGTGTTCCGGGTTCGGTGCTGCACGGCCGGCTCCGAGGGGATCCATCCTACCCGGCCCCCTTGTCGTTCGAGGGCTCCGGGCAGATGCTGTCGAGCCCTGTCACGGGCGTGAGGGGAACCGAGAAGGAAGGAACCTTGGTCAGCTCCTCATCCGGGTCCCAGAGGAAGTCGGTGTCGTTCGCGAAACCGAAATGGAGGACGGGACGGTCGGTGGGCGGCGCCGGGCCGAAGCGGTCGTCGATCTCCGAGTGCTGCTCGACGCACACCGGTGTCGGGACGATGCCGAACTGGCTTACAGGGGCCCCGCCGTCTTGGTAGTGGGCCACGTGCTCGGCCCCGGTGGACGTGCTCGAATCGAGGATGAACCGCACGGGCAAAAAGGTGTAGAGGACGACGGAACCAACCGCCAGAGACCAGATCACGACACCCTTCGCCCCGAAACCCCCAAAATGGAAGTGGAACAAGAACCCGAAGATGCTCAACGCGAACACGGCCGTCAAGAAGATAATGAGGGCCGATTCTCTGCCCGACAAGAACAAATGGTATCCGGAGATCTCCGCGTCGCCGGGTGAGATCCCGAACTCGGAGAGGTAGGCGTAGATGTTCAGGTGCGCTGCGGGGATCAGGAGTACTGGGAACAAGCCGGTGATCACGACCGGGAGCCACGTGTTCACCGTCCCTTCCCGCAACTGCCGTAGGAGTAGGCACACACCGACGAAACACGCGGCGGAAAGAAAGACCGATCCGGCCAGCTGTATGCTCCCGCCGGGGAGGGCCACCGTGAAGACGAGTGCGACGACCGCGCAGACCACGATCCCCGCGAGCGAGAGCACGAGCATGTCGCGGGCGTTGGGAAGCGGGCTGCGCGCGGGTTCGGCCACCGGTCCTTCCGGCCCGAGGATCGTGACATCGACATCGCGCCCGACGCCGGGGTTCTCCTCGAGAAAACCTGGAAGTTCCTCCTTCGCCCGGGCCAAGGAGCGCGCCCTGATCGTGCCTTGCGAACAGGCCTGAAGGACCAGCTCGTGCAAGCGGCGCCGCAAGGCACCGTGAGGTGCGGCCACATCGGGTACCACGTGGTAGGTCCGGAACGCGGCGCCGGTGTTTCGTGGGCGAGAGGTCGACACTACGTGGGCTTCGATGCGCGCCTGGGTGCACGCATGGGAGAACCGTGAAGCGGCTTCGGTCTCCGCCCACAGGGGCGCTCCCAGAATGGGTACGTGGGCCGTGAATCGCGCGTACCGAGACCGGGTGCTCTCCGGTGGCCTTTCGCTCTCTCGGAAGGGCCAGGACCGGCTTTGCAGGAGAACGCGCAGATCAGGGGCCTCAGCGGCGGGGACACGCACGACAATGCGCACCACATGGTCGTACTTCTTGGGGTAGGTCCCTTCGAACTCCGCGTGCTCGTTGTGTTCTTCCGGGGGATGAGGCGGGGGAGGTTCCCTCTTGAGGAGGGAACGAAAGAACCGGCGCACACGATCTCATTCCGTATCGGCGTGGTTGTCCGGACACGTTATCGTCCAGGGCCGACTTTCGGTTTCCGGGGCCGGCGGCCCTCGGCGGCGAGGATGTGACGTCCGGCGTGCGCGAGCCGAGGGTATCGGGGCACGGCATCACCCCCGCCGTGCCCCGGTGCCATGGTCCTCCTGCGCCGTCAGAGCTCCTCGTCGGGGGCCGGGGACGAGGGCGCGAGCGGGTCGTGGCCCACCGACATGAGACGTCGGCGCCATCCCTGGTCCTCGCGCTGCGGGTCGGCGAGCTCGTTGCGCACGAACTCCGCGACGTCGTTCATCAACTCCACGTCGGACCCGGTCACGTCGGTCTTGCGTTTGCCCAGGACCGCCACGACCTCCTCGCCGCGGTCGGACACCGGATGGCCCGGGTCGCTCGACAGCCCCTCCTCGCCGGCGGCGTCGGTGAGCAGCCACTCCCGCAGCTCCTCGCCGGACATGTTGACCACGGAGTGGAACTCCTGCCAGACGCGATCGGTCTCGGCGCTGTGCTCGGCCATGATCCCTCCTCGTTTTCTCGGACGCGGTGTTCACCCGCGGGCTCGGCGCCAGGCGACCGCCCCGACGGCGGCCATCCCGACCACGGTGCCCGTCACCGCGAGCCGTCTCTCGTTCAGCCACTGCTGGACACTGCTCCCGCGGGCCTCGTCGTCGAACACACCGTGTGCGCCGTGGTCGCGGTCGGTGTCGAAGGGGCGGAACAGGTTGCCCTCCTTCTCCGGTTCGCCCTCACGCAACTGTCCGTCGATCCCGGTGCTGCCCAGGATCAGGTCGAGCACACGTGGCGCGAACCGCTGGCCGAGCGCGGTCTTGACCGTCGACGGCGCCACCCAGTAGGTGCGTCGACGGGGGTGCTCGGAGGCCCAGGCGATCGCGCGTGCGGCCACCTCGGGTTGGTAGACGGGGGCCATGGGACGGGTGGGGCGATCGGTCCGGGTGCGGACCCAGGAGAACTGCGGGGTGTTGAGGCCGGGCAGGTGGACCTCGGTGATCCGCACGTGTGACCCGGCGTCGACCAGTTCGGTGCGTACGGAGTCGGTGAACCCCCGGACGGCGTGCTTGGCCCCGCAGTAGGCGGACTGGAGGGGGATCCCCCGGTAGGCGAGGGCGGACCCCACCTGCACGATCGTGCCCCGGTCGCGCGGCTCCATGAGAGCCAGAGCGGTACGGGTCCCGTTGACGGTGCCGTGGTAACAGACGTCGGTGACCCGGCGGAACTCCTCCGGGGCCGCGTCGACGAACCGGGACATCAAGGTCGCGAACGCCGCGTTGACCCACAGGCTCACCGGCCCGAGCTCTGCCTCGGCCCGCTCGGCTGCCTCCCGGACGGCCTCGCTGTCGGCCACGTCGACCTCGGCCGCGAACACCCGCGCCCCTGTGGCCCGGGCCTCCTCGGCAGCGGCCCCCAGGCCTTCGGTTCCCCTGGCGAAGAGCCCGAGCGAGTAACCGCGGCGGGCGAGTTCACGAGCGGTCGCCCGGCCCACACCCCCGCTGGCGCCGCACACCACGGCGACACCGGTCTCTTCCGCTCTGCTCCCGGCCATGTCGTCGCCCCCTCTCCTCCTGCTGTCGGCGCTACCCGACCGGACCGCCGCATAAGCCTCTTTCGCCTGTTCGGAGGTGGTCTCCGAGCGCGGTTTCGGTCGGCGTGTCGTCGGGCAGCCGAAGAGTCGGGGGCCTGCACACCGAACACCGCCTGGGGGAGGCATGGAGTGGACCGGTGAGCCCGGGATCGGAGAACACGCTTTCCTGTCGGACTGCGGCGCCGCCGCCCTGGTCGATCCGCACGGCACGATCGACTGGCTCTGCGCGCCCGGTTTCGACTCCCCGCCGCTCCTGTGGAGCCTGCTCGACCGCGACCGCGGTGGCTCCTGGGACCTGTACGTGGAGGGCGCCGCCCCCACACGCCTGGCGTACACCGAGGACACTCTCGTGGTGGAGACCCTGTGGGAGGGCCCCGATTGCCGATTGCGGTCGCACGACCTGCTGGCGGTCCGGCCCGACGGTGAAGGGCTGCGCCCGGTCGGCGTGCTCGTCCGTTTCCTGACGTGCCTCGAAGGGCGTGCGCGGGTCCGTTCCACGCTCCGGGCCCGACCGGACGCCGGCCGTGCACGGGCGGCGTGGACGGACACGGGGGACGGCGCGCTGCGTCTACGGGAAGGCATGCTGCTCTCCGGGGGGAGCGCACCCGTCCTCGGCGAAGAGGGCGACCCCTCCTACCGCGTCGACCTGGCGGCCGGCGAGTCCACGGCGCTGGTGCTCGACCATGACCGGGGGGACCGGCGGTACGGCGTCGAGGAAGCCCGTGCCCTGCTCGAAGGCTCCCGCGATGCCTGGCAGGCCTGGGCCGCGCGGACCTCCTACGACGGCAACGGCGCCCAGCACGTGCGGCACTCCGCCGTGGTGCTGCGCGGGCTCCTCCACGAGGAGAGCGGAGGGATGATCGCCGCGCCCACGGCCTCGCTCCCGGAGTGGCCCGGCGGGCCGAGGAACTGGGACTACCGCTACGTCTGGCACCGCGACGCGCCCCTGGTCGTGCTGTCCTTCCTCAGGCTCGGGCACACCCACGAGGCGGGCTCCTACCTGCGGTACCTGCTGAGCACGACCGAGGGCCCCCTCGACCGCCTGAAACCGGTCCACGGCCTCGACGGGAGGGAACCGCACGAGGAGGCCGAGGTCGGCGACGTCCGCGGGTACGCCGACTCGCGGCCGGTGAGGCTGGGCAACGACGCCCACGTCCAGCACCAGTTGGACGTCTACGGCCATGTGCTGGACGCCGTGCTGAGCTACCAGCAGGTCGTGGGCGACCTTCCGGAGAAGAAGGTGAAGCTTGCCGACGAGGTGGTCGAAGCTCTCCGCGGAGTGTGGAGGGAGCCCGACGCCGGGATCTGGGAGGTGCGCTCGGGTGAGCGCCACTGGACCATCTCCAAGGTCTACGCGTGGGTCTGCCTCGATCGGGCCGTCCAATTGGCCCAGCGCCTCGGAAGGCAAGAGGAGGTGCCCTTCGAGGACTGGTGCCGGGAGCGCGACACGATCCACGCCGAGGTCCTCGAACGCGGCTACGACCCGGGCCCGGGCACCTTCACCCAGTCCTACGGCGCGCCGCGTGTCGACGGTTCCCTGCTCCGGTTGCCGCTCCTGGGGTTCTTGGAGGGGAACGACCCGAGGATCGTGCGCACCGTGGACCGGGTGGTGGAGGAGCTCGGAGGTGCGGGGGCCCTGGTTCACCGGTACGACCCCGAGGACACAGACGACGGGCTGCGGACCCCGGAGGGTGCGTTCCTGATGTGTTCGTTCGACCTGGTCTCGGCCCTGGTGCTGGCCGGTCGGGTCGAGGAGGCCGAGGACCGGTTCCGGCGGCTGTGCGGGGCGTGCGGCGACCTCGGGCTGTTCGCCGAGGAGATGTCCGACGGGGGCGTGATGCTCGGCAACTTCCCTCAGGCTTTCACCCACCTGGCTCTGATCGAGGCCGCGGTCAACCTCCGCGACGCCGACCACACCGAGGCACTGCACATCTGGGCCCGGCACCGTGACGGCCGAAGCCCGCACGCCGAGAGCGAGAAGGGATGACATGACACAGGTCGAGGAGACGATTCGGCAGGAGGCCGAGGAGTACCAGGGGGCCGGCGACCAACCACTCGGCGGGTACGCCCTCACGGCCGCTGCCTACCTCGGACTGGTGGGCGCGGGGCTCCTCGTGGTGCGCCGCCGCCGCGACGCCGGATTGAGGGCCGCCGTGGGGCCGTGGGACCTGGTCCTGATGTCCTTGGCCACGCACAAGGCCTCGCGCATGGTGGCCAAGGATCCCGTGACCAGCCCGCTGAGAGCCATGTTCACCCGGTTCCGCGGTGTCTCGGCCCCGGCCGAACTGGCGGAGGAGCCGCGGGGTGAGGGAGGCCGCAGGGCCGTGGGTGAGCTCGTCGCCTGCCCGTTCTGTCTCGCGCAGTGGGTCGCGACGGGTTACGCGTTCGGTCTGGTCCTCGCGCCCCGGTTCACCAGGTCCGCGGGCGCGGTGCTGAGCGCGGTGGCGGTCTCCGACTGGCTCCAGCTCGCCTACGCGAAACTGCAGCAGGCACAGGAGTAGGGCGGAAAGGCCGCCACCGTCGGGCTTCAGACCGGCCGTTCGGTGGCGGGCCCGTCCTCCTCTTCCTCCTCGTGCGCGGGCACCGGGCGTTCCGGCGGGACACCGAGGACCACCCCGTAGAGCAGGTGGTCGCAGAAGAGTGCGACACGTTCGGCGGGACGGGACCGGTGCGCGTGGGCCAGGCCCAGGGCGGGCGCCACCCCGAACTCGAAGACCGCCCAGACGAGTACCCCGTAGACCGGCCCGGTGGTCCGGTAGTGCCGCAGCCGGACGGGCAGGAGCGAGTAGACCGCCCCGGCAGCCCCGCCGTACCCCCAGTGCGCCAGTTCGACCACGGCTGTCCGGCGGTTCTCCGGCACGCTGCGCAGCAACGACGGTGCTCCCTCGGCCAGGACGGCTTCGGGCGGGGTGCGGTCGATCAGCCCGAGCCCGACGAGGAGCTGCCGGGCCCCGCTCATGGACATGGCGCCGACGACGCCTCTTCCTGTTCCGCGCGGAACACGCCGTCGGATCGGATCCTTGCGCAGAGTGCCCATTATTTCCCCTTCACGCGGAAAAGATCTCTCGGAGCTCCCTGACCGCTCGGGACGGGTGCGACACGTGTGGAGCCGAGGTTTTGCCGTGATCAGGGCGGGGGTAGGGGCAGTCCCCACCGGAACAGGAGTCGAACACGGCGCGGTGATGTGGGTGGGCCCCGAACGCGAGACCGATGAGGTACTGGGTACGCAGATGGCGAGCTGGTTCGTGCGGGGACGGAACCCGCCCGTGGTGTGTGTGCACGGGGCCGGGGTCTCCTCTCGGCAGACCCTGCCGTTGTTGGAAGCACTCGATGGGAGGGTCGAGACCTGGGCGGTGGACATGCCCGGTTACGGGGAGAGCGGGGAGCCGGGACGGTTCCTGCACGTCCCCGAACTGGCCGACGCTCTCGTGCAGTGGTTCCGCACCCGAGGACTGGACCGGCCCTGCCTCCTGGGGGTGTCCCTGGGCACACAGGTGGTCGCGGAGGCGGCCGCCCGGGAGCCGGACGCCGTGGGTTCGGTCGTTCTGGCGGGTCCGACCACGGATCCGGCCGCCCGCTCGTTGCCGGCCCTGGCCGCTCGTCTCGTGCACAACAACTTCTACGAAGGGTTGGGTGTGATCCCGCAGAGCTTCCGTGATTATCGCGCCGCCGGAGCGCGGCGCGTGTTGCTGAGCTGGGTGGAGAGCCGCAACCACCGGATCGAGGGCGTCCTGCCCGAGGTCGGGCAACCCGCTCTGGTGGTGTGGGGAACGAACGACAAGTTGAGCCGCCGCTTCTGGGCGGAAGAGGTCACCCGCATGCTGCCGCGCGGGCGACTGGCCGCGATACCGGGCAAGCCGCACGCTTTGACGGCGGCGGCCCCCGGGGAACTCGCCGGACTGGTGGAGGAATTCGTCGCCGGGGAGGAACGGTGAGACCCGAACGTGTCGTGGCCGGTTTCGACTCGGCCACATCCATGCTGAAGGAGCTCTCCTCGTACCTGTCCGGGGCCCGTGTGCCGCGTCCGGGGGAGGGCCCCGGGGCCGCGGCCTCCGCGCTGGCCGGAGCCGCCAAGGTCGCCAATGGTCTTCCCCGGCCGGTGAAGGAGCGTGTGTACGCGGCCTCCGGGTGGGCCGAGGCCGTACAGCGCCACCAGGTGAGCGACATCCGCTCCGACCGGCTCGCGGAGTGGGTGGCGGGGCATTATCCGAGGCAGCAGAGCGATGTCGCCTTCATCGGATCGTCCAATGGGGCGCTGACCCACCTGGCCGCCGCGCTGAGGGCCCCGTGGCTGCCGCAGACCCTGCTCCTTCCGGTCCGCAGGCACGGGGTACCGCCGGAGGACGCTTCGGAGGACCTCCGCCGGATGCGCTCCACGGGGGAGGAACTGCTGCGCGCGAACCCGGACTGGGCGCTGCACCACATGCACGACCCCAACCAGGACCGCCTGATGGTCGCGGGCATGTGTTATTTCCGCACCAAGTGGCTCCGCCTCCCGGCCGCCTACGAACGCCACCTGCGCGGCGTGCTGCGGCCCGGAGGCACCCTGGTCGTGTCCGATTGCGCGATGACCTGGCCCACCACACGTGTGGGGGAGCGGTACACCTTCCAGCACGGCGGGTTCGGGGGAGCGACCACGGACGAGCTCCAGCACGGCAGTGACCGTGTACGCGAGTTCCTGCGTGCCTACGGCTCCGATTACACGAAGTTCGTCGCTCCCGAACCGGACGACGAGAGCCCCGAGGCCGAGTGGGGGTTCGAACCACGTCTCCTGGAGGATCTGCAAGACCTCGCCGACCGCCAGGGATGGAACCTGGTCCGCCTGCGCTACGACGAACCCGAGACACTGAGCGCGCCCGTCGCCGACATCCACCGGGACTGGTACCGGGACCGCGGACTTCCGACCGAGCGCCTGTTGGTGGAGTCCTTCATGCTCGTCGAGACCTACGAGGCGCTGCGGACCGGGTCGGTGCCCTTCTGGACGGTGTTCAACAAGGAACCGTCCCTGCGTGCCTTGGAGAAGTACCTCGACGCGAGGGATCCGTTCGACGAGATCCGGATGGCGCTGTTCTCCCACGGGGTCGAGTCGGTCGGGCTGGCCGGAGCCGACCGGTGGGCCGAGGTGCTGGAGCGGGCGCGCAAATTCGGCACGTTCCTCGGCACCGACCCCGAAGTCTTCCCCCGTGACTTCGCGGTCCTGTTCCGCTTCGGGTGGGAGCTCGCGCAGGTCAGGGGCAAACAGCCGCTCCCGTCCCCGCTCCGCTGGGAGGAAGCGGCACCGGAACTGGCCGCGGCGGAGGGGATCGAGCTCTCCTGACCTGCACGGTGGGCGTGCACACGGGCCGGAACAGCGGGGAGTCGACGGAGGACGCAGGTAAAAGGTGCGTATTTCGGGGTGGGCGCGTGTGAAATGGGCGGAGTGACAGCGGTGTGGGACCGCATGAAAGAGGCCTACCAACGCCTGTGGGAGCGGCGGGGATACGAGCGGGAGAACGCCGTCCTCCTCCTCAAGTCCGCGGTGGCGGCGACGCTCGCACTGGCCGTCGGGATGCCGCTCGACCCGCAGGGCACCTTCGTCGGGTTCGCCCCCCTTCTCCGCCCTCTTGGTCATTCAGCCGAGTGTGTACGGTGCTGTGCACCAGTCGTGGCGCTACGTGGCCGCCGTGGTGGCCGGCGCGCTCTTCGCCGGCGCGGGCGGGCTCACCGTCGGGCTCGAGATCTGGTCGTTCGCATTGGCCGTGTCGGCGGCTCTGGTCCTGGGGCAATTCAGGTTCTTCGGTGGCCAGGGGAAACAGGTCCCGGTGGTGGCGGCCTTCGCCCTGGCGAACGGATCGGCCGAAAGCGCCACGGCCCTGGGACAGCTCCTGCTCATGGTCGGCCTGGGCGCGTTGTCGGCCTTGCTCACCAACTTCGTCATGGCGCCGGCCATCCGCTTCAGGGACGCGGAGAACGCGGTCCTGGACTTCACCGACACCATGCGCGACCTCGCCTCGGGGCTCGCGGAGGAACTGCGCGGGGAAGTGAGCGAGAGCAGAATCGATTACTGGACGCGCCGGTCCGAGAGCCTGGACAGTATCGCAGGCAGCGCCTGGGACGCAGTGGAACGGCAGGAGAACCGCGTGCGGTTGAACCCGCGGCGCCTCCTGCCTCGCCAGCAGACACCCAAGCGCCTCAGCGGGTACCGCACATGGATCCTGGCGCTCGAACGTGCCTCACGGGATGTCGAGTCGATCACGAAGGGCCTCCAGAACCTGTACGGAGGGCACTACGACCACATCGCGCTGGGGGGCGAGTTCCAACATGCGTACGCGGATCTGCTGGAGGAGACCGCGAGCATCCTCCAGGGGATCCACGATGAGCAGGAGCCCGGCCGGGACACGGTCTCGAAGCAGTTGGCCCACCGTCTGGACGAGGCTCTGGCGAGCGTGAGCGAGTGCCGTCGCCGCATGATGAGGGACCCGGGTGACGAGGAACCGGCGCGCGCCGCCCTGTTCACCGACCTCTCGCGGCTCCTGGGCGAACTGAACCGGGCACGGGAACACTCGGGCGAGTCCGGTTGAGCCGAGCCGCTGACGCGTCCCCTTTTGTGTGACACACAGGCCAACGGTCACGCAGGGTGATCCTCCCTCTGGTTAACGTGGTCGGTGCTTCCCGGGGCCCTCCGGTGAACGGGACACCGGGAATCATCGCTGTTCAGCACGAGGGGGCGACATGGGGTTCTCACCGGTGGGTAAGCGTCGGCCAGCGGCGGTCGCGGGGGCGGTCGCGGGGGCGGCCTGCACCGCAGTCGTACTCGGGTCCGCCGCCGCAGGGGCCATCACCTGGCCGACCGCTCTGCTCCTCCTCGGGACCCTGGCCGCCGTGGGGGCCGCCGGAGCCGCCGCGCTCCTGGCCCGCCGGGCCGATCGTCGCACCGCCCGCCTGCACACCGCATTCACCCGCGGACAGGAGCGCCCCGACAGGGCCTCCGAACGCGCCCGTACCCAGGCCGCCGGACGTGCCCGTACCCAGGCCGAGGGCCTCTTCTCCGACGGGCGCATCCAGGAAGCAGTCGACGAACTCGCCCCCCACGCGCCCCACGACGAGGCAGCGGCCCGCCGGCGCCACGATTACCTCAGCCATCGCCGGAGCATCGGCCCGCTGCCACCCCTGCCCGAACCCCCGCTCGCCGCTCAGACCCCTGTTCCCGGCCGGGTCCTGCACGTGGTCACCAACTCCCTCCCGTGCACCCAGGCCGGTTACACCGTGCGCACCCAACGCATCCTCGCCGCACAGCGAGCCGCCGGCCTCGACGCCCGCGCCGTCACCTTCGCCGGTTACCCCACCCCCAAGGACCAGGACACCGACCGCTACGTCGAGATCGAAGGGGTGCCCTACCACCGCGTCGAACCGGGCCGCCGCTATCCCGGCATGTTCGAACGCATCGACGCCTCCGTCCGCGCCGTCACCGAGCTCGCACGGGAACTGCGCCCGGCGGTCCTGCATGCGGCCAGCGGCAACAAGAACGCCACCATCGCCCTCAACGTCGGCCGCGCCCTCGGCATCCCCGTCGTCTACGAACTGCGCGGCCTCCTGGAGGAGAGCTGGATGGCCGGCCCCGGATCCCACGACCGGCGCGGCAGCGAATGGTTCCGCCTCACCCTGCAGCGCGAGACCGACCTGGCCCGAGAGGCCGACGCCGTGGTCACCCTCGCCGAGACCATGCGCGACCGGATCCTGGAACGCGGCGTGGACCCCGAACGGGTCTTCCTGGCCCCCAACGCCGTCGACGAGAGCCTGCTGGACGAACGCCCCGACGGCGCCGCCTTCCGTGCCGCACACGGCATCGGCCAGGAGGAGTTCGTCATCGGGTCGGTCTCCAGCCTCCACCGCTACGAGGGGTTCGGCACGCTTCTGGAAGCCGCAGCCCTCATGCGCGACCGCGACCGCGAGGTGCGGGTCCTGCTGGTGGGCGACGGTGAGGACCGCGAGGACCTGCTCGCCCTCGCAGAGCGCCTGGGCATCGCGCACACGTGCGCCTTCCCCGGCCGTGTCGAACACACCGACGCACTGCGCGCCCAGGCGTCCCTCGACGTGATGGTCGTCCCGCGCCTGGACACCGGGGTCGCCCGGCTGGTGACCCCGCTCAAACCGGTGGAGGCCATGGCCTACGGGGTCCCGGTGGTGGCCAGCGACCTGCCGGCGCTGCGCGAACTCCTCGCCGACGGCAGGGCCGGGAGCCTGGTGCCGCCGGCGGACGCGGAAGCCCTCGCCGGTGCGATGATCCGGCTCCGCAAGGACGACACCCACCGGGAGAGCCGGGTCGCCGAGGCGCTGGAGGAGGTGCGCCGGTTCCGCACCTGGCCGAGCGTCGTGGAGACCTACCAGCAGGTCTACGCGCGCATCGGCGCCCTCGGCTGAGTCCGGATCAGTCCCGGTCGGGCAGCAGACCGCGCGCGAGGACCTCCTCGGCCAGGACCCGGCGCAGCTCGTCGCTCTCCCCGGGGTGGCCCGGATGCCCGCTGCGTTCACGCAGTTCGTCCCGGAGCGCGCCCAGCACCCGGTCCCCGGCCAGCGCGTCGGCCACCGCCCCGGCCTCCAACCCCTCGCGCCACTGGCGCAGGGCGTCCAGACGGCCGTGCTCGACCGCTTCCCGCGTCAGGTGGAAGAGCCCGTCGACGTTGTGTTCGTGGGCGTCCTCGTCGAGCAGGTCCACGTCGACGACCACGACCGGCCGGGGCGTACCGCCGTCGGAGGCGGGACGCAGGTGGTAGAGGCGCCACACACGGCCGTTGGTGAGCACCACCCACTCGGCGCCCTGCTCCGTGGCCAGGCGCCGGGACATCTGGATGTTGCGCAGGTCCAGTTCGGCGCCCACACCGCGTACCTCGATCGGGGCGAACAGGGCGCCGTCCAGCACCACCGCGTAGTCGATGGAGTCGCCGCTGGTGCGGTACTCGGTGGTGAGGTCCTGGTACTTGCTGAAGTTGAGGCCCATGCTGAAGAAGTCCGCGACCAGCAAGCGGGTGTCTCCGTCGTTGGCGTCGCGTTCGACCAGGTCGGCGAGGGGGCCGGAGAATCGGTCCAGGGCCGCCGCCACCCTGCTCCGGACGGTGCGTTCCCAGCCCATCGTGGTGGTGAATTCGCCCGTCCTGCTCATGACCTGGGTGGCTTCAGCGTCCATCTGTGTACCGTTTCCGAGTTGTCGGCGAAGCCCCTCCGGGCCTCCGGCACCGGGCGGCCCGCGACGAAGGGGAAGGTTGCGGGCACGATCGTATCGGTCCGGGGCCTCCCGTACGGCAGGCGGTCCGGCGCTCCGGGGGGCGCACGGTGCGGATCCGGGGTGACGGGGCACCGGCGGGGTGCGGTTACGGTTCATTGGGACCGCGACGGGCGGGCTCGGACTCCCCCACCGAGACCTCGCGCCGGATCGCTCCGGCTCTTCCGGCGAACGTTGCGGCCGTGGGGCCTGCGCGCTTCCCCGGACGGGGCCGCCCACCGGGCCCCGTGTACCGTCCGTACCCGCCCGAGTCTTGTAGGAAGGCGACATGAGTAAGCCACATCTTGAATCCCTTCCCGGCCTTGAGGCCGGGACGTTCTACGGGGGGTCTCGGTGAACAGCGACAACGGCCTTCTCGCCACCCAGGACATCCGCCTGATCGTGACCGGGGGCGGGACCGGAGGGCACACCTACCCGGCCCTGACGACCGTGAACGCCCTGCGCGCACGCCTCGCCCAGGGAGGCTTCTCCCTGGACGTGAAGTGGGTGGGTGCCGAGGACAGCCTGGAGTCGCGGGTGGCGGCCTCGAACGGGATCCCGTTCGAGGCGGTGGCCACCGGCAAGCTCCGGCGGGCCGGTAACCCGCTGAAGATGATCTCGCCGGCCAACGTCAGGGACATGACCAACGTGCCCAGGGGCGCGGCGCAGGCCTGCTCGCTCATCTCCGACTTCGCCCCGGACGTCGTCCTGGCGACCGGCGGATACGTGGCCGTTCCGGTCGGCCTGGCAGCCAAGTTCGCCCGCCGCCCACTGGTCGTGCACGAACAGACGGTGCGGCTGGGCCTGGCCAACAAGGTCCTGGCCCGCACGGCCGCGCGTGTGGCGGTCTCCGCCGAGTCCACGGTCGAGCTGCTCCCGGACGGCGCACGCGACTACGCGGTGGTGACCGGCAACCCGGTGCGCCCGGAGATCTTCGAGGGCCGTTCGGACCGCGCCGTGCAGGCCCTCGGCTTCACCGGCCACGACCCGGGCCGGCCCACCGTCTACGTGACCGGCGGCGCCCAGGGGTCGAAGCAGATCAACGACACCGTGGGCGCACTGCTGCCGTGGTTGCTGGCGCGCGCCAACGTCGTCCACCAGTGCGGGGCCTCCCACCTGGAGCCGCTGCGCGAGGCGGCGCGCGAGCTCCCGCAGGGGCTGGCGGAGCGGTATCACCTCACCGACTTCGTGGGCCCCGAGCTGCCGGACGTCCTCGCTCTCGCCGACGTGGTGGTCTCGCGCAGCGGCGCGGGCACGATCGCCGAACTGACCGCGCTGGGCAAGGCATCGGTGCTCGTCCCGCTGGCGACCTCGGCCGGGGACGAGCAGCGCCACAACGCCGAGCACCTGCAGGGTTCGGGTGCGGCGGCCGCGCTGGTGTCGGAGGTGGGCCCGGACACGTTGCGGCAGGCCGCCGAACCACTGCTGGCCGACCCGGTCCGGCGCACTCGGATGGCCGAGCGCGCGCGTGAGCACGGGCGTCCCGACGCGGCCGACCGGCTCGTGGACGTGGTGCTCTCGGCCGCCCGCCAGTGAGCGCACACCCGAGGCCCGGCATCACACACGGACCCGGTGGCGGCCGTTGGTGTTGAGCAGACCGGCGCCGAGCAGGACCACGATCATCAGGCCGGCCGGGAGCATGAGGCCGACGCCCACACCGGTGTGGGCGGCCACGGCCCCGATGATCGGGGACCCCACCAGAGGTCCGATGTAGCCCATCGATGCGACGGTGCCCATGTTGCTGCCCACGCGTTGCGGGTCGATGTCGGCCGCGGCGTTGAGGATCTGCGGGACCAGACACGACAGTCCCAGGCCCACCAGGGAGAACCCCGCCAGGGAGGCGGGGGCGAACGGGACCGAGAGGGCCAGAACGAACCCGGCGAAGGCCGTGGCCGCACCCGCGCGTACCAGGAGCGTCCGGCCCAGCAGCAGGGTCAGCCTGTCGCCCATGAGGCGGCCGCACGCCATGGCTACCGTGAACGCCGCGAACACGGTGGCCGCCATGGTCTCGCTCGCTCCCACCCACTCCTGGGCGAAGAGGGCGCTCCAGTCCTGGACGGAGCTCTCGGCCAACACGCCGGTGAGTGCGAGGCAGCCCAGCAGTAGCACCATGGGTGAGGTGTTCGGGCGGAACCGGGGACGTTCGGTACTCGGTCGGGGGCGTGCGGCCGCCTCCTGCGGCATGGTGCGCAGGAGGGTGCGTGCCGCGCCCAGGGCGACGGCCACCAGGGCCAGGCCGGCCGCTTGGAACGTGGTGAGCGGGTCCAGGCCCAGGCGGGTCGAGGCCACGCCCGTGAGCGCTCCGGCGCAGCCGCCGATGGACACGAAGGCGTGGAAGGTCGACAACATCGACCGCCTCTGGAAGCTCTGCAGGTGAGCGGCCTGTGTGTTGACGCAGACGTTCAGGAACGACTGGCAGGTTCCCAGTACGACCAGGGCGATGGTCAGGTGGACGGCCCCGGTGGCGGTGCCGGGCAGCAGCAGTGCCGCCGAGGCCGCGGCGGCCACGGGCACGATGGCGCGCCGGGGGCCGATCCGGTCGATCACCGCGCCCCCGGAGCGGGCGGTGATCGTGGCCGCCACCCCCAGGCTGAACAGCGCGATGCCGAGGGAGTCGGGCCCCACCCCGCTCTGTGCCGTGACGGCGGGGATACGGGAGGCCCAGACGGGCAGCAGCGCTCCGGTGATGAAGAAGTAGGCCGACAGGGCGGCCTGGGCGCGCCTGGCGGCGGCCCGGGTGTCGGTGTTCCGGGCGTGGGTCTCTGGGGTGTCGGGTTTCAAGGACACGCTCCACTCTCGAAGAGCCGGATCTGAGAATCGGCCTCTGCCAAGAAATGTCCGGGGTGCGAGTGCGCGGGCGTCCGCGGCCTCCCGGAGGCAGCAACAGAAAAAGTGGCCGAGGAAATTGAGGCTACAAGACTCACCCGACATCAAAAAGCACTTTGTGCCCTGTCTGGTCTTTCGTGAATCCTGAAACAGGCGTCATTTTCGCACTTGAGAGGGGTTGTTATGTGGTGAGTGGGTTGTTTTTTCGCGGGTGCAAAAGGTCGTTTGTTCCTTAGGATCATTCAAGCATTGACTTGCGGTTTTTGTGATGTGCAATTCGCCCTGGCTTGGCGGTGACAATGCTTCTTATGTTGCTTTCGGGAAAGTTATTTATTTTCCTGTTCATGCCTGTGTGGAGAAAGTTTTCGCCATACTCGGGCGCAGGAAGAAGGGGTGATTCGGCGCACAAAAAACCGCCCGGGCGGGGCGGTTCGGTGGGGGTGGAGCGGGGTGGGTCGCGGCGGGGGGGGGGGGGGGGGGGGGGGGGGGGGGGGGGGGGGGGGGGGGGGGGCGTTGAATCCGGCAGGGGGGTTAGGTTAGGCTAATCTTCGTTTGCTTCCGCCGTAGGGAACTTCCGTCGCGGCGGAAGCCGCACTCTCCCCTTCTCGCAGGAAGAACAGGCCGATCCATGCACATCGCTCTCAGAAGCCTCGGCGCCAGCGTAGCCGCTACGGTCGTGACCGTGGCTCTGACCTCCTGCGGGGACGACGGGAGCGGCGGCGGCAGCGGGGAGAGGGCCTCGGGTGAAGGGTTCCCCGTCACCATCGAGAGCGCACTCGGAACCGCTGAGATCCCCGACACACCCGAACGTGTGGTCACCCTCGGCCAGGGCTCCGCCGAGACCTCCATCGCGCTGGGCAACGTCCCCGTGGGTGTCGAGGAGTACGAGTGGGGCAGTGACGAGACCGGCTACCTGCCCTGGATCCACGAGGCCGTCACCGAAGAGGAGGAGGAACTGCCCGAGCAGTTCCGGGGCGGCGAGGACATCGACTTCGAAGCCATCATCGAACTCGAACCCGACGTCATCCTCGCCCCGTGGTCCGGCATCACCCAGGAGGACTACGACATCCTGGAGGACATCGCGCCCACGGTCGCCTACCCCGACCTGCCGTGGAGCACCGACTGGGACCAGCAGATCGAGCTCATCGGCCAGGCGCTCGGACAGCCCGACGAGGCCGCCGGCCTCATCGAGGACATCGAGAGCACACTCGCCGAGACCGCCGAGGACAACCCCCAGTTCGAGGACGTCACGTTCTCCTACATCTACACCGACGGCCCCGGCACGCTCGGCGTCTTCCTCCCCGACGAACAGCGGGTGGCGATGGTCCGCGGCATGGGGCTGACCGTCGACCCGGTCGTCGAGGAATTCCCCGAGACTGAAGGGACCGACTCCGCGCTCATCGGCCTGGAGAACGCCGACCAGCTCTCTGACAGCGACCTCGTCTTCACCTTCTACAGCGACGAGGCCGACCGCGAGGAGATCCAGGGCCAGGAGCTCTACGGTGCCATCCCCGCCGTGGAGAACGACGCGGTGGTCTCCAGCGAGGACAACGCCTTCGTCACCGCCTCCTCGCTCATCAACCCGCTCACCGTCCCCTGGGTCACCGAACGCTACGTGCCCATGATCGACGAGGCCCTCGAGAACGCCGAAGGCTGACCGAGAACCCACGATGGCGACACAGACGACCGCTGCCACGGGCCCCGACCGGCGCGCACGCCCCGGCGGGGTCCGTGTCGCTCTCATGTTCGGCCTGGCCGCAACCGCCCTGGCCGGCGCGGCCGTGCTCAGCCTGGCCATGGGCAGCCGCATCACCGCACCCGCAGACGTCATCGACGCGTTCACCGGCGCGGGCGAGGAATTCACCACCACGGTCGTCGAATCGCGCTACCCCCGCACCGTCCTGGGCCTCATGGCCGGCGCCGCCCTGGCCCTGGCGGGCACCCTCATGCAGGGCATCACCCGCAACCCCCTCGCCGACCCGGGCCTGCTCGGCGTGAACGCCGGCGCCGCCGCGGCCGTCGTCACGGTGACCGCCGTGGCCGGCCCCACCTCCGTCACCGGCACCGTATGGGCGGCCCTGCCCGGCGCGGTGCTGGCCGGCGCGGCCGCCTACATCGTGGGTACCCGCGGCGGCGACGGCGGCATGGTGCGCCTGATCCTGGCCGGCGCGGTCATCTCCGCGGTCCTGACCGCCTATGTGCAGGCCCTCGCGCTCAGCCTGCCCGACTCCTTCGACAGCTACCGCTACTGGGTCGTGGGTTCCCTGGCCGGACGCAGCTTCGACGTCCTCTGGGCCGCGCTGCCCGTCGTCGGCGCCGGGCTCGTGCTCGCCCTGTGCGTCATGGGCGGGCTCAACGCCATGGCGCTGGGCCGGGACGCCGCCGTCTCCCTCGGGGTGTCCACGGGATGGGTCCAAGGCGGCGGACTGGTCGCCGCGACCCTGCTCGCGGCCGGCGCGACCGCCGCCGTCGGCCCCATCGCCTTCGTCGGGCTCGCGGTGCCCCACGTCGTGCGCGCCATGGTCGGCGTGGACTTCCGGCTCCAGGTGCCCTTCGCGCTCCTGGTCGGACCCACGCTGTTGCTGGTCTCCGACGTCGTGGGCCGCACACTGCTCCGTCCGACCGAACTCATGGTCGGTGTGGTCACCGCGTTCGTCGGGGCGCCCGTGCTGCTCTACGCCATTCGCCGGATGAGGAGTGCCGCGTGAGCCACCAGACCACTTTTGCCTCCCGCGCACAGCAGGCACCGCCCGCGCCGGAACCCGAGTACGGGCCGCCGCCGGGGGTGCTCGTCCTGCGCCTGGGCCGTGCCCTGGCGCTTCCGGTCCGGCGCCGTTCCCTGATCGTCTGGCTCCTGATCGCGGCCGCCGTGCTCATGGCCTCCGCCGCCACCCTCACCGTCGGCAACCTCGGTATCTCCATCGCGCAGCTCCCGAGTGTCCTGAGCGGCGGGGGAGAGGCCACCGACCGTTTTGTGCTCTCCCGGCTGCGCGGCCCCCGCCTCCTGGTGGGGGCCGGGGTGGGCGCCGCGCTCGGTATCGCCGGTGCCCTCTTCCAGGCCGTGACCCGCAACCCCTTGGGCAGCCCCGACGTCATCGGCCTCGGCGCCGGTGCGGGCGCCGGCGCGGCCGTGGCAGCCCTCCTCGTGCCGGGGACCGTGCCCGTCCCCGTCGGCGCGCTCCTCGGTGCGGGCCTGGCCATCGGGCTGGTCGCCCTCTCCACCGGGACGGGGCTGCGCCACCCGGGCCGACTCATCGTGGCCGGTATCGGTGTGGCCGCCATGGCCCAGGCCTTCACCCACTTCGTCGTCGCCGTCATCGCCCGCGACGAGGCGACGTCCCTGGCCACCTACCTCAACGGAAGCCTCACCGCCCGAGACTGGGAACACGCGGGCATCATCTGGGGCGCGCTGCTGCTCTCCCTGCCGGTCCTGCTGTACCTGGCCGGGCCGGTCCGTCTCGGCGAGATGGGCGACGAGATCTCCCAGACCCTCGGAGTGCCCGCCAAGGCCACCCGTACGGTCGCGATCCTCATGTCGGTCCTGCTCTCGGCCGCTGCCGTGAGTGTGGCCGGACCGATCTCGTTCGTCGCTCTGACCGCCCCGCAGATCGCCCGGCGCATGGCCGGTGCCGGCGGCCCCAGCCTGGTCCTGTCCGCTGCCGTCGGTGCCCTCCTGGTCGTGTGCGCGGACCTGGTCGTCCAACAGGTTCCTCTCGGCGAAGGGCTGCCCGTAGGCATCGTCACCATGGCCCTGGGCGGTCTCTACCTGGGCCACCTGCTCATCCGCGAATGGCGAAAGGGAACCCTTTGAGCGCCCCCTCCAACGCCGTACTGGCCGCCCGGTCGCTGACGCTGGGCTACGGTGCCGACCCGGTCGTGCACGAGGTCGACCTCGAGATCGACCCAGGCGAGTTCACCGTCATCGTCGGCCCCAACGGGTGCGGCAAGTCGACCCTGCTCAAGGCTTTGGGGCGGGTGAACCGTCCCATGTCCGGGCAGGTGCTGCTGCACGGCCGCGACATGCGCACCCGCCGCACCAAGGCGGTCGCCCGCGAGCTCGCCCTGTTGCCGCAGAGCCCCGTGGTGCCCGAGGGGGTCACTGTGCGTTCCCTGGTCGAACGGGGCCGGTTCGCCCACCACACGCTGCTGCGCCAGTGGAGCCCCGAGGACGAGCGGGCCATCGCCGAGGCGCTCGAGCTCACCGCCACCGCCGACCTGGCCGAGGTGCCGCTGGCCTCCCTCTCCGGCGGGCAGCGCCAGCGCGCGTGGGTGGCGATGGTGCTCGCCCAGGACACCGGTGTCCTGCTGCTGGACGAGCCCACCACCTACCTCGACATCGCCCACCAGTACGACCTCTTGCAGCTCTTCGCGCGGCTGCACCGGCGTGGGCGCACCGTCGTCGCCGTGCTGCACGACCTCGCCCAGGCCGCCCGCTTCGCCACACGCCTGGTCATGATGGACGGGGGCCGGGTGGTGGCCGACGGCACCCCGCACGAGGTCGTCACCAGTGACCTCGTCCGTGAGGTCTTCGGTCTGGCCTGCGACGTCGTGCCCGACCCGCGCACCGGTACCCCGCTGGTGATCCCGCACGAGGAGCCGGTCGCCGGCTGAACCGGGCCCCGTCCCGCCCGGCCGGGTCCACCCGGGACCGCGCCGGTCCCGGGAGCGCTCCGCGGTCACTCGTCGGCGGTCAGCTTCACGAGCGGGGCGCCCTCGTCGTCGAAGGCCACGTACACCGCGCCGTCGTGCGGTCCCACAGCCACGTCGCGCACTCTCAGCCCTTCGTCGGTCAGAAGCTCCTCGGCCTCCTCGACCCCGGTGCCGTCGACGGAGAACCGGGCCAGGTACTGCTGCCCCAGGCCCGCCACCAGCAGATCGCCGTCCCAGGCCGGGAACTCCTCGCCCTCGTAGAAGGCCATACCGGCCGGCGGGAACCCGTCCGAGCCGCACTCCCAGTGGTGCACCGGGGCCTCCACGTCCTCGCGCTCGAACGGGTCGTCGCCCACGGGGACGTCGGTCCCGTACTCGCAGCCGGTGTGCGCGACCGGCCAGCCGTGGTTCTGGCCGCCCTCGATCGTGCGCAGCGAGTCGCCCTCCTGCTCACCGTGCTCGCTCAGCCAAATCCGGTCGGTGCCGGGCTGCACGGCGATGCCCTGCGCGTTGCGGTGGCCGTGGGTGAAGATCTCGTCGGCGACCCCGTCGTCGTCCACGAACGGGTTGTCCCCGGGCACCGAGCCGTCGCGTTCCAGGCGCACCGTGGTGCCGAGCGTGTTCGAGGTGTCCTGTGACGGGTGGTCGTCGAACTCCTTGCTGCCCCGGTCGCCGAAGGTCGCGACGAGCTTGTCGTCGGCGTCGAAGGCCAAGACCGAACCGAAGTGCTCGGTGCTCGTGCCCGGTTCCCCGGTGAAGAGCTCCTCGAAGTCCTGCAGCGTGCCCTCGTCGGCGTCGAACTGCCCACGGCCCACGTGGGTGCTGGTGGTGCCCTCGCCGTCCTCGGCGGAGTAGGTCAGGTAGATCCACGGTTGCTCGGGGTACTCCGGGTCGACCGCGACGTCGAGCAGGCCGCCCTGCCCCTCGGCGGTGACCTCGGGGGTCCCGTCGACCTCCGTGGTCCCACCGTTCTCGGTGTCCACCAGCGACAAGGAACCGGTGACCTGGGTTACCAGGAGATCGCCGGAGTCGGGGAGGAACGCCGTCCCCCAGGCTTGCCCCAGGTCGCCGACGATCGTCTCCATCCGGACCCCGGGGCCGTTCCCGCCCGCCCCCGAGGTGTTGTCGACGATGCCTCGGCCGCCGTCGGGGCCCTCACCCAGGACGAAGAATGCGGCCGCCACCACGACGGCCGACGCCGCCGCCACAGCCACTGCGATACGGGTCCTCGTGCTCATGCGGTTCTCCCGGCGCAGGGGGCACGTCCTCCACCAACTCTAGATCGTTGATGGTGGGTCCGGGGGCTGGCGGAGTTCGCCGGGGCGGGGTTGCTTGTTGTGCCAGAAGTGGCGCCTGGGGCTGGGGTTGTGGGGGTTTCTTGTGGTGCCTGGGTTCGGTGGTTCGTCGGGGTCGGGCTACGCTCGACGCTCCGACGAACACCACCCCACCTGAACCGGTCCACCGGGCTCCTCCCACATCCACGGGCCCGGGTGGGGCGACCGGGTTCCGGAGGGTGTAGCCGGACCCCGGATGGCCGACACGACCCGGGATCGAAGTCCGACCGGCGCGGCGGCCCCGGGACGAGGTCTGACGACCACCGCATACCGTGTTCCGGAGAATGAAAACCTCTGTTGACATCGAGAAACCCACCCGCTTATCGTCAGTTCGCCCTGAACGCTTCCGCCCCAGTGGAACCCCCAGCCTCCCCTTCCACATGATCCCCGCAATCCCCTTCCGCTCCTGTCCATGGACGCATACAACGGTGAACGAGCGTGGTTGATGCTCTCCCTTCTTGACCGCGAGCGAAGTGTCGCTCCGGCCGACTACAACCGGTGGTTCATTCCACCAGCGGCGCTGGCCGTGCATCTGTCCATCGGCCAGGTGTACGCCTTCAGCGTCTTCCGTAACCCCCTGGTGGAACGCTTCGAGACCTCGCTGACGGCGATCGGGGTCATCTTCAGCATCTCCATCGTCATGCTGGGCCTGTCGGCCGCCTTCGGCGGCAAATGGGTGGAGCGCAACGGCCCGCGCAAGGCGATGTTCTTCTCCGGGATCTTCTGGAGCGCCGGGTTCCTCGTCGGCGCCCTGGGCGTGGCCACCGGCCAGCTCTGGCTCCTGTACCTCGGGTACGGGTTCCTGGGCGGCCTGGGTCTGGGGATCGGCTACATCTCCCCGGTCTCCACCCTCATCAAGTGGTTCCCCGACCGTCCCGGCATGGCCACCGGCATCGCGATCATGGGCTTCGGCGGCGGTGCCCTCATCGCCTCACCGCTCTCCTCGGCACTGCTGGAGCGCCTGGGGGAGACCCCCGCCGACGCCATCGCACCCACCTTCCTGGTCCTGGGCGCGGGGTACTTCGCCGTCATGATGATGGGCGCCTTCACCGTGCGCGTGCCCCCGGAGGGCTGGACCCCGCAGGGCATGAGGGCCGCGGAGCCCCAGGCCGACGGGACACCTGCCGTCGACGGCGTCACCGTGGAGACCGCCTTCACCACCCGGCAGTTCTGGCTGATGTGGACCGTGCTCTTCTGCAACGTCACCGCCGGCATCGCGATCCTCGAACAGGCTTCGCCGATGGTGCAGGAGTTCTTCGGCGACGTCGGCCCCGCCGAGGCGGCCGGGTACGTCGGGTTCCTTTCGCTGTGCAACATGCTGGGCCGCCTCGTGTGGTCCTCGGCCTCGGACGCCATCGGCCGCAAACGCACCTACATCGGCTACCTGGGCCTCGGAGGGTTGCTGTACCTGCTCATCGCGGTCGCCGGAACGAGCTCGGTGGTGCTGTTCGTGGCCCTGACCGGCGTGATCCTGTCCTTCTACGGTGGCGGCTTCTCGACCGCGCCCGCCTACCTCAAGGACCTGTTCGGCACCCGCAACGTCGGCGCCATCCACGGGCGCCTGCTCACCGCCTGGTCGCTGGCGGGCGTCGCCGGGCCGATGATCGTCAACGTCATCGCCGACATCCAACTCTCCGCCGGCCGCGACGGTCCCGCCCTCTACGAGCTCTCGCTCTACGTCATGGTCGGGGTGATGGCGGTCGGGTTCCTCGCGAACACCCTGATCCGCCCGCTGCCGGCGTCGGTGTACCGCCAGGACGCGACGAGGAAGGAGGTCGAGGTATGACCGAGGCTGAGACCAAGGTCCGGACGAAGATCGCCGCCATGGTGCTCTGGGCGGTCGTGCTCGTCGCCCTGGCGTACGGCGTCGCGCAGACGGCCGTCGACGCCGCTGCGCTCTTCACCTCCTCGTAGACCGCCGGACCAGAACGGCCGCCCGTGCGCACCACGGGCGGCCGTTCTTCGTTGCGTACCGGATTCAGACCGCGAAGATCCGGGAGTCGTCGGCGAAGGCTTTGAACTCCATCGCGTTGCCGGCCGGGTCGAGCAGGAACATCGTCCACTGCTCACCCGGATCGCCCTCGAACCGCACGTAGGGCTCGATGACGAACTCGGTGTCCGCGGCGCGCAGGCGTTCGGCGAGTTCCTGGAACTTCGCGACGGTCAGGATGAGCCCGAAGTGCGGGACGGGCACGTCGTGGCCGTCCACCGGGTTGTGGATGCGGCGTTGCCCCTCGGGCGCCAGATGGGTCACGAACTGGTGGCCCTCCAGGTTCCAGTCCACCCAGGTGTCGGAGCTTCGTCCCTGGGAGAGGCCGAGCACCTCGCCGTAGAAGCGCCGGGCGGCCGCGAGGTCGTCGACGGGAACCGCCAGGTGGAAGCGGGGAATGGGCGAGTCCAGAACGGTCATGTCAGCAGTACCTTCCTGTGGAGGATCGAGGACGGTCGGCCTCAATGTCTGAATGTTGACATTAGAGTGTTCCGAGGAGGTTCGACAAGAGTGGCACCAGAGAACAGAGCGCCCGGCAAGGTCGGCCCGGCCCGCCGCAGGGGACTCGCCGACGAGGTCGCCGACAGGGTCCGCGCGGCGATCTTCGACGGCACCTACCCGCCGGGCAGCCGACTGCGCGAGACCGAATTGTCGTCCGCGCTCGAGGTCAGCCGCGGTCCGGTCCGCGAGGCCCTCATGTGCTTGGAGGGCGAAGGGCTGCTGCGCAGTGGATGGCACCGCGGCGCCGTCGTCGTCGAACTCTCCGCCGAGGACGTCGCCGAGATCGACAGCCTGCGCGGGACCCTCGAACAACTCGCTGTGCGGCTCGCCGCCGAACGTGCCTCCGGCGAGGACCTCGACACCCTCGCCCGCGCCGCCGACCGCATGCGCCGGGCCGAGGACGCCCACGAACTCGTCGCCCTCGACATCGCCTTCCACGACGCCGTCTACGCCGCCACCGGCCACCGCCGTCTACAGGAGGCCTGGCACACGATCCGCTCCCAGGTGCACCTGTTCCTCGTCAGCCGCATCGGCGTCAGCGTCGAGGGATACCTCGAGACCGTGCCCGGTGAGCACCGCGACCTCGTCGACGCCCTGCGCACGCGCGACACCGACGTCGCGCTCCGCCTGTTCGCCGACCACCGGGCGCACGCCCTCCACGTGCTCACGGGCCGGGACACCGACTGACCGGAGCCGGGACACCGACCGGCCGGGTCGCTCACACCGCTCCCCGCTCCAGGTCGTCGAGCAACCGGCCGAAACCGTCCGGGGCCCGGAACGAACGCCGGGCGGAGGTCCGCACGGGCAGATCTGCGGGACTGAGCACGGAAAGACCCAGCCGGGTGAGGCGCTCCACCAAGGCGTGGTCCTCACCCGACCCGATCCCGGGGAAGCCGCCGGCATCGACGTACGCGGAACCCCGGACCCCGAGGTTGGCGCCGTGCACGTGGCCGTGCCCGTCCGCCACGGGGAAACGCCGCCCGAACCGTACGTCCAGCCCTTCGGACCGCAGCGACCAATCGGCCACCTCCACGGACCCGGCCACGGCGTCGTGTCCTGCGTCCGCGTGCACGAGCTGATCGGAGATCCACTGAGCGGGCACGAGGGTGTCGGCGTCGGTCGAGGCCAACCAGACCGAGCCGGCCGGGGCCCCGCCCGCCAGCTCCAGTGCACGCCGCGCGCCCACGGCCCGGGCCGCCCCCACACCGAGGTGGGGCACTTCGACCACGTGTGCCGCCATGGAACGGGCCGCCGGCGCCGTACCGTCCCGGCAACCGTCGGCCACGACCACCACGTGGCAGTGCTCCGGCGGCACGGGGGCGTGTTCCAGAGCCCGGTGCACCGCCGACAGGCAGGACACCACACACGCACTCTCGTCATGGGCGGGGACGATCACCGCGACCCTCCGGATCACGGGCCCTCCCCGCGCGCGGCCCCCGGCTGCTCGACAGCGAAGGTCTCCAGGACGAAGTCGTCCTCGACGTGGCGGCAGGTGCGCGCCAGCCACGGGGCCTCGTCCAGGATCCGGTGCACGTCGTCGCCGGTGCGGACGTGCTCGTCGGCCGCATGCCGCCAGTGCACGGCGATCACCGTCGCTCCCCGCCGCGAGGAGGCCAGGGTTCGGTCCAGGACTCCCTGCAGGTCGGTGTCGCCGAAGTAGTAGAGCACCTCGGAAAGCACCACCAGGTCGAAGGAGCCCTCGGGCCAGCTCTCGGGCACCCGTCCCCGGACCACCCGCACGTGGCCGACCCCGGACAGTTCACGCCGCGCCTGCGCGACCGCCCCGGGCGCGGAGTCCATGGCCAGGAGCCGGGAACACCGATCGGCCAGGTCCCGGGTGAGCAGACCGATCGAGCACCCGGGCTCGAAGGCCGAACCGTACCGCTCCTCGGGCAGCGCGGCCAGGGTGAGAGCGCGTTTGCGGCGCTCGTACCAGCGGGACCGGAAGTGCCACGGGTCGGGCGAACGCTCGTACATCCTGGTGAAGAGGTCGGGATCCGCACTCACCCGAACACCACCTCTTCACCGCGCTCGAAGTGCTCGACCATCTCCGGGCCCAGTACGGCCTCGTCACCACGCAGATCGCTCAACGGCGCGATCTGCGTGGTGAAACACGCGATCGCGGCCGCCTTCCGGGAGACGGCCCGATCCGACAGTTCCACGCGGCGGGCCCGGTTCCACGGAACCGCCGCGGCACCGGGCTCGGCCCAGTGCCACATCCACACCGGATACTGAAGCAGCTGCACACCGCAGGCGCGTGCGGCATCGACCGCGGCGGTACCGGCTGCCATGTGGTCCGGGTGCAGGTCTCCCTCCCACGAGCTCACGCACAGGTCGAACCCCGACAGGAGCCCGCTCAACCGCAGGGAGACCTCGGCCTCGGCGCCGCCGGCCTCACCGTCGGGCACACCCAGGCGGATCACGTCGGTGTCGGGCACCCCGAGTTCGGCCAGGGCCGCGGACCTTTCCTCCACGCGCCGCTGCGCGAGTTCCTCGGGCGAGGTCGTGGGGCTGCGCGGATGTGAGCCCTCGCCGTCGGTCACGGCGATCACACGCACGTGGACGCCGCGCTCCGCCAGCATCGTGAGGGCACCGCCGAAGCCGAGGACCTCGTCGTCCGGGTGCGGAGCCACGACCGCCACGGAGCGCACACCGTCGAGGTCCAGCCGGGGGAGGTGGGCCGCGCGCCCCCAATCCAGCCACCGGCTCTCGTCCGTTCCCGGACCATCGATCGGATGGGGTGGTTTCATGCCCGGTCCCTCCCGTGGTCGTGTGCGGCCAACGCACCGAGGCGCGCGAGATCGCGGGTCCCGTGGTGTTGGCGGATGTAAACGGACAGGTCCTGTGCGGCGCGGGTGTAGGCCGGGTCGGAGGCGAGGGGCTCTGCGCCCAGGGCCTCGGCGCAGTGCTCCAGCACCGAGGTGCAGGCCGCGCCCACCGCAGAGCGGACCAGGAGGGCGCGTTCGGCGGCCCCGCCCTTGCTGTCGTCCGGGTCCTCGTCGATCTCCCGTGCCGCCCGGCGCAGCACGTCCTCGGCGCAGCGCAGATCGCGGACGACCGCGCCGAAATGGGCCAGTGTGTGCGGGTCGGGACCATGCCGGCGCGCCTTCGCCGCCAAGGGTTCGGCCACCGCGAGGGCTCCCCCGTACCAACAGGCCGCCACGCCCGCGCCGCCGTGGTGGAAACCGGGACGGTCCGTGTACGCGTTCGGTGCACCGACCGGGACCGCACGGACGTTCCTGAAGTCCAGGGTGAAGGTCTCGCTGTCCGACATGCCTTCGGCCGCCCAGGTGTCGGGATCGGCGACGGTGTGCTCGTTCTCGATCGCGAACAGGAGGCGTTCGCCCGAGTCGGGCTCGGCAGTGACCAGGGCCCGGGTACAGGTACGGGCCCCCGAACAGAAGGGCTTGCTGCCCTCGAGGACCCATCCCGTGTCGAGCGGCTGGGCCCGCAACCGGTACCCGGGCGGGTGCGCGGCCCAGACGCCCCAGACCGTGTTCCGGGCAGGCCGGGAACCTTCGAGCTCGGCCAGGACGGCCAGCGCATCGACGTGCCCCTCGGCCAACCGTGCCAAGGACAGGTCCTCGGCCCCCAGCCGGACCAGGGTCTGCCACCTGAGCCAGGTGTCACCGCTCCCTGGAAGCGGAAGATCGAGGCCCCCGTTCTCGATCTCCCTCAGGAGTGCCCGCGTCGCCGGGGCCGACCCCTCTCCGTTCTCGTGCCGGTGAGCGGAAGAGCCGGTGTCCGCAGCGTTCCGCGCGCGTGTTCGTGCTGTTCCGACCGTGCTCATGTGCGCCCCCGTGCAGCAGCGGTGTCACCTTGCGCTGCCCCTGCGGGGTGAGCACGAAACACGGTCCGCGGCTTCGTGTGGAGAGGGGGTCGGGGCGGACCGGCTCTCCCCTCCAGAAGCCGGACCGCCCCCCGTGAGGGACTCGGCCCGGCTTCCCCCGAAACCGGGCCGCCCCGTGAGGGGCATCCGCCGGTCCCTCGGGGGCTCGGGTGGGTCGGCGGGAGTGGACTTCCGCGGTCACCCGAGCGGGCTCACCGGGCCTCTGCACAGCACCCGACCGGTTGAAACACACCAGGTCGGACAGGTCTCGGGAGTCCTCGTGGGGCCGTGGTGGCTCGTGTGAGCTCCCTCGGCCGTAACCCGGATCTGTCCGGCCATGAGAGCGTCTCCGGGCGAATCGGGAACCGGGTCGAAAAAGGAACTGCAGCCCGATAAAGCGCGTACTGAACGAGTCGGCATCTTCTCGTCATTCGAGAAGGGTGGCCTCTGTCCTGTTGCGGTCCGGGTGCGCCGAAGAGTTGTTTTTCGATTCCGCCCCATCCTCCGTGTCGGTGCTTTCTGTTCACCTGGAGGTGCCTACAGTGGGTCGAGAGCGGCTCTGTGGAGGCTCTTCTCGTTTTCGGTCTCCTCGTTCGGTCCACTGTCCTGCCTGCGCAGCAGGGTGATGGGTCGGTTCGGTGTTCCGGGAGGGCCGCGGGTCCGGTCAGAACTGTTTTCTTCTTTCTTTCTGGCGTCCCTACAGCATCAAGATCCGTCTGCCTACGGGGTGAAGTCTTCCTTCCCTGGCCGGAAGCGGTCATGGAAATATCGATACGACCCTTTGTGTGTCATATGCCCCATGCCTTTTCATGAATGGGCAAGTGTCCCATCGAACCGAGAGGGAATCCCCCATGGTCAACATCCCCCAACCGGGGCCCGACAGGCGCAGCATCCTGCGCGGAGCGGCCCTCGCCTCGGGTGCCATCGCCCTGGGCGGAGGCTTCACCGCCATGGGCGCCACGAGCGCCTTTGCCGAAACATCCGGCACGAGCTCGGCGGTCCGGGCGGCCCAGCCGTATCTGTACTGGCGGGGCGCATGGAACGCGCGTCCGCCGAGCAGCCCCATCCAGGTGCTGGCTTCGGCGCCGACCTACATCGTGGTCCACCACACCGCGACGCCCAACAGCACCGACTACTCACTCGACCATGCCCTGCGCCTGTCCCAGTCGATCCAGAACTTCCACATGGACACCAACGGCTGGATCGACACCGGCCAGCAGTTGACCATCAGCCGCGGTGGCCACGTCATGGAGGGCCGTGACCGCACGGGTGAAGCCATCTCGGCGGGTCAGCACGTCGTGGGCGCCCATGTGGCCAACTACAACAGCAATGCCATCGGCATCGAGAACGAGGGCCTCTACACTTCCGCGAGCCCGACTCAGGCCCTGACCGACTCCCTGGTGGAGACCCTGGCGTGGCTGTGCGGGGCCTACGGGCTGAACCCGCAGAGCGCGATCGTGGGCCACCGGGACTTCAACGCCACCGCATGCCCCGGTGACGTGCTCTACGGGATGCTCCCTGACCTGCGCAACAGAGTCGCCGGGACGATGGAGGCCTACGGTCTCCCCATCGGTCAGCGCAGCGTGCCGGCGGAGGACCGCCCGACCTACCCGTCCGTGCCCGAGAACGAGCCCGAGCGCGAGTTCTACCACGGTCCTGCCCGTGGCCCGGACGACTTCACCCGCTAGGAAGTCACGTCCTCGAGTGAGACTCACGGGTCTTCCCGGTACCGGGTGAGCCACGTGTTCCTCGGCCGGGCCACGGTGGCCACCATCCGTGGCCCGGCCCCGGGTCTCGGGGCGCCCGCGTTCCGTGCCGGCCACATATCGGGACGTCGGTGCGTGCGGTGGCCGGCCCCGGAACGACGAAAGGCCAGGTCGAACGACCTGGCCTCTTGCGTGTCTGGAGCGGATGACGGGGATCGAACCCGCGTTATCAGCTTGGGAAGCCGAGAACGCCTCTGACGGGTGGCCTCCCACTTCGCTTACCTGCGCTGATGCCGCCCGTCTCCCCGCGACTCCCTGTGGTTCCCCGATGCTGACCGTCCCGTGTGGCACGTGTGTGGCACGGAATCTGCGGCTTGGAAGTCACCCTCACTCGGTGAGCAGGGGTTGGCTACACCTGGTCCATTCGTGACTACAGAGATTTTGTGAACCGTGTTCCTGATGCGGTGTAATCGCGACGTGTGTAGAACGCATGCGCCTCAGTTCGCTTGGCTCCGGAGTTCAGTTGAGCCCGGACTGCCCCCTTCGCTATGGCCCACTGCTCGAACATGGTGCACAGAGCGGTGCCGACGCCTTGCCCTCGTGCTTCCTCGGCACTGACCAGAGCGATGAGTTGCGCGGCTGGGGCGTCCTCCTCCACGGGAAACAGCAGATGACCCGCAGCGAAGCCGATCAGCCCTCCGGTTGTAGCTTCGATGACCCAGAGCTCATAGGTGGGGTCACCAGCGAGCCGTTCAAGGCGGTTCCGAACTTGCGTGGCTGTCGCGGGGTGCGACAGAGCTGCAAAGAGCGGTACGAGCTGGTCTGCATCTGTGGGGTTACCGGTCCGGACTGACAGTTGAGGCGACATTCTCAAGACCCTAGCTTTGGACCCTGGTTCACTAGGTCTCGCCCGCCACGATTTTGGTCCGAGGTGCCCGGTAGCGCTGGAGTCAGCCACCCAAGACAGTTGTAGCCCGCTGCCGGGTGACTCGGGATCTTCGCACGTCATCAGCCAATTTCGTTGGAGTAGTAGCGATTTGTAAGCGACCGGCTCCAAGATGGCATGTGGTTCCTTTGGCAGCAGCTCGGGACCGGGCGTCAGCCCGCAGCCCGAGCAGCGGCCAAAGGCCGCTGCGACGGCGGTTGCGCCGTCGCCTTGATCCAATACAGCCCAATTCGGCAATTTGGCGAAATGTAGGAGGATCCTTGTCCCTGAAAGTCAACAAGGGGCCCACTGCAAGAGAACTTCCTCTTCCAGGGTCCATATTCTACAAGGAAGACCTAAAGGAAATTTTTTCAACCTTGAATCGAAAGAGTAATGATGGGGGAGTGGCGGTTGTTGTTTCGATCAATGGTGATGAATACGAGATAGATGAAATGGATGATTTTGACAATCCAGAGATCACCTCTCAAAAATTTCGATCAATCAGATACGAAGCCTCGTATGAGGGGTCATCTGTAGTAGTTGACATAAGCCGTGAAGCAGGAAAGGTTATTGAGCTCAGAAAAGATGATGACATTGTTATGACCGGAGTGGCTGATAAAGTTCTCGAAATATCCCAAAGAAGAGAGGATAACCTCAGGACGTTCACCTTGATCATACTCGGATCCTGCACATTGGTTCCTGTCTATCTGTTTTCCGCACGGTTTCTTGTGGGCCCCCTGATTGCCCTGTTTGGGCTCCTTGGGATTCCGATAACGCGTGAGATTCTGGTGGAAGGCGAGCTCCTTGGGCTGATCGTCGCTTTTCTGTACATGCCAGTTCTGATGTTCGCCTTGTCTAAGATGAGGATTAAAGGAAATGCCATCATTAATCATCGAAAAGGGAGGTCGAATCTGCTCCGAGAAAAACTCTTCAAAAACTGGCAGGCGAGTGCATTCTGGGCGATGGCGAGCGCCACGATCGGATTTCTGATGGGAAAATTTTTCTAGGTCCCTCGGTCGAGAGTGAGTCCGACAGAGGTTCAGTTTAGTGTCCTGGAGTCGCTCCAAACCTTCTCGAAGCTGGAGGTGTATATTTTACTCAATTCTGAAAGTGGCTCTCGTTCGATTTCGAGTACAGGAGCTCTCGCTGCTGGCAGGCCGTAGATGTGCTGATTAGCCAGGATCGTTTTCTCCGTCAAGAAAATTGAGCAATAGAGTGCAGTAGAGTGAGTTCGAACGTCTACCCTATTTGAAGTCATGAACTCACGAAACAGAAATAGTGAGTTTCTTGCCCTCGCGGGTAGGATTTCCCCAATTCCTTCGTCTCTTCCCCTTTTTTCTACGGGGTGTGATTCAGGATCTCCGAGGATAATGCGAACACTTACTCCCTTCCTTGCTTGGGACGTCAGGAGTTCTAGTATTCCCATGTCGTCGGCAAGGAACAGGGCGCTGTAAGCCAGGATGCCGATCTCTTGGTCCGCTGAGTTGAACAGGTTCCACCACACTTCCCGTGGCACTTGCCAGCGGTGGGCGTAGACACGTGGGGTGTGCTCGGGCGCCGGGGAGTTCGTTCTGCTCTGGTGACTCTTCTCCGGCCAAAGAGCCTCTTCCTCGACCTGTAGAAGATCGGCAACGGCCCACCTATGGCGGGGATAGGGGCGTGTGCCGGACAGCCAGCGGCGGACCGTCTTGGGATCAACGCCGATGTGCGCGGCGACGTCGGTCTCGGTGAGTCGGGACGCGGCCAGTGCCTTGCGCAGTGCTGCGTTCACGTCGGTGCCCTCCGGGGGTGCGGGAACCCGACGATACCAAAGACGTCCCTAGACGTCCCCCAAGTTGTCCAATACGTGGTACACACGTCCACTCACACAGAGCATCGTTTCCGCTTGTAAGAAGGCTCCGAACTGCTGGGGCCTCCCTCGACCCAAGCGGGAAAGCATGCGAAACCTCCTCCAATCCCTGCGGGCACCTGTGCCGCCACCCCGGCGGCCGGCGGCCCGAGCGTCTTCGAAGACCCTGCCCTTCACCCCTGCACCACCCGCACGCGAGATCGAGCCGCTCGTTCCTGTGGTGCGCCCCTACGTCACGCAACAGAGGCCGCGTCCGGTGACCCGTGACCGTTCCCAACTCGGTCTCGAACTCCTCCTTCAGCTCTCGCGAAGGGTGGCGGTCCCGGCATGAACCCCGATGCTGTGTCCAAGACGCTGCTGTACCTGATGCGTCGCAACTTCGGTCAGCAGTGGTCGATCCGGCGTATCGGACGCCTGTGGATCGCGACCGCAACCAGCCACAGGATCACGCACGCCCCCACACTGATCGAGGAGAACATCGACGTCTTCGTGCGTCAGCTCGAATGTCCTCCCGCTGGGATCGGTCACCCGGCCCTGGTCAACGAACGGCTCACTGAAAAGCGGTTCAACGCTTCGTGTGCCAAGGACACCTGCCCTGAAGAGTGAGCACGCGCTGTGGACATCACCTGTAGGGCTTGCGGCCCATACTTGTCCTAGGTCCGTGAGTGACTCACGGAGCTCCACCGACCCGAACCCGGAGGGACCCGCTTGAACCCGCGTACCCCGTGGGGGACCTACCACCAGATCGCGGACGCTCTGCGCTCTCGCATCTATGCCGGCGCCCCTGCCCCCGGCGATGCTCTACCTTCTGAATCGGCTCTGGGGCAGGAGTTCGGTGTCTCCCGGACCACGGTGCGCCGGGCTCTGGCCGAGCTGGAGGCGGAGCGCCTGCTCAAAGCTCTACCGGGGACGGGGCGTGTGGTCTGTGCCCCTGAAGAACGAACGGACGTGCACGAGTCCCCTCCGTCCCAGTACCGGCGCATCGCCTCCGAGCTCCGCGAGCAGATCACCGATGGCGACTTGGCTCCCGGTGCCGCCCTTCCGAGTGAGGCGGCATTGGTGCGTCAGTACGGAGTATCGCGGGGCACCGCTCGACAAGCCCTCTCCGAGCTTGAGGGGACCGGGCTCGTGATCGCCGTGCACGGTAAGGGGAGGTTCGTCACCGAGGGCGGAAACGGCGCGCGTTAGCCTGGCACATGTGGGACATGTTCACTGGGCGCGGGAGCTCGCGCGCGAACTGCTCGAAGGACCGCTTCCCCGTCGCTGGGCGCACTCCCAGGGGGTAGCCGAACAGGCGCGGTCCCTGCGCCCGATGCTCGGTGATGACGCTGACCTCGTGGAGTCCTCCGCCTGGCTGCACGACATCGGATACTCCCCGAACCTGGCGACCACGGGTTTCCATCCGCTCGACGGGGCTCATTACCTGCGGGCGGTCCAAGGGGCCGATGAATCCCTCGTCTCTCTGGTCGCCTACCACTCGTGCGCAGTAGTCGAAGCTGAGGAACGCGGGCTGGTGGCCGAGCTGAAGAACGAGTTCGCAGCTCCATCTGATGAGTTGTTGGACGCGCTCACCTACTCGGACATGACCACGGGTCCCGACGGAACGCACCTGCCGGTGGAACGGCGGTTGTCCGAGATCTTGGAGCGCTACGCCCCCGAAGACTTGGTGCACCGGTCCATCTCGCGATCCTCACCGCTGTTGACGGCTTCAGTGCGGTCGGTGGAACAGCGATTGGCTGCGGTGATGTGAGTCCGTTAGCCGATGTGGGTCGGGCCTTCAGCGAGGAACTGGTCCACACGCCGGCGCATGGAGCGATCCATCCGGTACCCGGACCCGGACAGCTCCGCCTTGGGGACCCACACGACCTCTTTGGACTCGTTGCTCGTGCGGGGCTCACCCGAGACGGGACGTGCGGTGAACACCATCGAGAACTCCTGGCGGGCCTCGCCGTCGCTGGTGTAGTAGATGATGTGCTTCGGGTCGCTGTAGATGCCCACGATGCCGGTGATCTCGCAGGTGACCCCGGTCTCTTCCACGGTCTCGCGCACGGCGGCCTGCGGCACGGATTCTCCGAGGTCCACAGCGCCCCCGGGCGCTGCCCAGTTGTCGTTGTCGGTGCGGCGGATCATCAGGACCTCATCGCGCTCGTTGACCACGAACACGTTCACGGACGGGACGAGGCTGTTCGCGTCCGGGGCCTGGGGGTCGTCGTAGTAGTCAATCCGCTTGCCCATGCGTGCGCTTTCCTCAGTCGAGCGGGCTTGCCTGTTGCCAGACCTTCTCGTAGCTCTCCAGGTAGGTGCTCACCATGTCCCCGCCGGGAATCTTGCGCAGGTGGAACACGGGAGCTTGCGACGCCATCGCCCCGTACACGTGGGTGTTGACGATCATCTGTTCATCGGCCTGGTAGATCGAGTTGTACAAGGTCGTCCCGTGCAACCGGAACTCGATGCCCTCGATCTCGCGCAACCCCTGGTAGAGCACGATCACGTTCTTGATCTTGGCGGCGAACAGGTCGTCCAAGCCTTCGTCACGTCCGCGTTGGGCCACTGCCTCGCTGTCGGGGTCGCCCAACAGGATCCGCACTCGGACGCCGGCCTCAGCTTTGTCGGCCAGCAGCTTGAGCATGCCCGGGTCGTCGGCCAGGAAGAACCCGCTGAACACCAGGATCGAGATCTCCCGCTGCGCCTCGGTGAACAGGCGCTTCCACAGGTCGGTCGGCACGCTCCACCGGTGGGGGTAGATCTCGACGATCTCACTCTGTGAAGCCGTCTTGTGCTGCTCCGGTGGCAAGGCTTCCGGCCACAGGTAGTTCTCCTCCACCCCCAGGTACGCGGCGGCCGCGAACCGGTGGCGGCGGTACGGGGTGCGTTCCTTGGTGATCCAGCGCTCCACGCTCTTGGCGTCCACGCCGATGTGTCCGGCGAGATCGGCCGGGGTGGCAGCACGCTGCAACAGCGCTGCTCGCAACCTCTCGTTCGCCATGGACCTCGGGGCTCGCCTGGACGTGTGGGGACGCGCTCACAGTATCGAGACGTCCCGAACACGTCCAGCCATGTAGTGATCCCGTCCCGTGTCCACGGGCGAGAGTGGAACCGTACCGAGAACCCGCCTCGGCAAGGCGGAGACGACAACAGCAGACCACGGCGCCCGGTGAACGCTGGTCGCCAAGTTCGATACATGCTATACATGTATCGATGTTCGGTCGGCGGGCAGTTCTCGTCCAGAACATCAGCTATGACCTGCATGAACGATGAGAAAAGGCTGATCAGATGGCTATCAAGGGTGCGTTGCCGGTGTCCTTCGGCACGGTCTTCCCCCACGGCGCTTACGCGCTCGGGGTGGAAGCGATCAACGACTTCGAGACCAAGCGGCCCCAGCTCGACAAGGACACCGGGCTCCCGTTGTGGGCGGTGGACGTGATCGACGCCGACCCCGAAGCACGGGGCAAGGCCAAGAGCGTGAAGGTCAAGGTCGCCGCCGACGTGTGCCCCACCTTGCCGGACGAGGTGCCGGGGTTGCCGTTCCGGCCGGTGGAGTTCGAACAGATGGCGGTCATGCCCTACGTCGACGACTCCGGGCGCCGCCCTCGCGTGGCCCACTCCTTGCGGGCTCGCGGTGTGAAGGCTCCCGGTGCATCCGGTGGTCGCCGTGCTGCTCCGGCCAAGGACGCTGACTGATTCGACATGGGACGGGGCGGCCTGGTGCTCCAACACCTCGGCCGCCCCTGTGAACCCTCCTGCGACTGCGAAATCTCAGAAGAGGTGCCCCCAGTATGACCGACAACCCCTCTGACCTGTCCGCCCTGACCGGCCCCGAGCTGGTTCGGGCGTTCCTGGCCGAGTACGACAAGCCCCGCTCGACATCCCAGCAGCGGGCCGAGTTCTTCGAGTTCAAGTCCCGCGTGTTCGCCGCCATCGCTGAGCGCGAGGGTGACGCCGGCGCCTCCCGGTTCGCTGCGCGTGCAAAGGCCGACTCCGAGTTCTTGTGGGCGGAGATCGCCGACAACGGGTTTCGGAACGGGGGTGAGTACTGATGATGAACCAACCCAAGGTCGGGGCTGCCCAGTCCTCGCCGACCTTGCCGACCCCGGCCCACGGGGTGCGCTGGACGACCCCGATCGTGGAGACACCCGGCATCGTCGTGCTCGGCTCTTGGATCTACCGCCTCGTGAGGTTGGTGGTGATGCTTCCGTTCCGGTTCCCCGTCATGGTCGCTTCGGCGGTGGCCTGCACTGGGGTGTGGTGGCACTGGTCCTGGCCGGGGCTGCTCACTTTCGCCGGTGGCTTGTCGACGGCGGCCTTCGTGTGGTGGCGGCGTTGGCCAGAATCCTTCAGTTACTGCGTGACCTTGCGCCTGCTGGCCTGGTGGCGCCACCTGAGCGTCTACCACCGGCACTGGCAACCCGTGCTCGTCATCTCCGGACTGGCCGAGTCCTACCAGGAACGGCGCTACCTCCCGCGCATCCGAAGAGTCACCTGCAACGACCGGGCTGACTACGTGCGGGTCTCGCTCGTCGCCGGTACCTCCCCGACCGACTTCGAACACCGGGTGGTCGAGTTGGCGCACGGCTTCGCCGCTCCTTCTTGCCGTGTGGTGACCAACGGTCCTCGTGACATCACCTTGGAGTTCCCCCGACACGACACCCTCGCCGAACCCCTCGGTGCCCTGCCGGTCCCGCAGACCTCGGACCTGGCCGCGCTCCCGGTCGGCAAGCGCGAGGACGGCACCGCATGGAAACTGCGCCTGCACGGCACGCACGTACTCATCGTCGGAGTGACCGGGGCCGGGAAGGGCTCTGTTGTCTGGTCGGCCGTGCGTGCGATGCTCCCCGCGATCTCGGACGGAACCGCCGAGGTGTGGGGCATCGACCCCAAGCGCATGGAACTGGCCTACGGACGTTCTCTGTTCGCCCGCTACGCCGACGACGGGGAATCCGCGGTGGCGCTGCTCGAACGCGCTGTGGCCCGGATGCAGGAACGATCCGAACGCTACGCCGGTAAGCAGCGCTCGCACACGCCGACGAAGGATGACCCGTTCGTGGTCGTGGCCCTGGACGAGGTCGCGTTCCTGACCGCCTACCACCCCGACCGGGACATCCGTAAGCGGGCGGAGAACGCGATCGCCACTCTGACCTCCCAGGGACGTTCGGTCGGCTTCTGCGTGCTCGCGGCGTTGCAGGACCCGCGCAAGGAGGTCATGAACCTGCGCAACCTCTTCCCGGACAAGATCGCCCTGCGACTGGACGAGGCATCGCAGGTCGACATGGTCCTCGGTGAAGGTGCGCGCGAACGCGGGGCTGAGGCACACCTGATCGACCCCACCCTCCCCGGGATGGCATACGTGCGACTGGAGACCTCCCCGTCTCCGGTCCGGGTACGGGCCGCGTTCGTCTCGGATGACGACATCACGGCCATGGCGAACGGGGGTGCGTGATGCCCACGCCTACCGGCAAGAGCACCCGGTCCGAGCGGCTCGCCCAACCCCTCGCGCGTGAGGTGGCCGAACAGGTCGCCGCTGACCACGGGGTGTGCGTCAGGCCGGTCTCTCTCCGGCGTACCGCCATGGGCACGGGCGAAACGGAGATCATCGACGTCCCCTGTGGCTCGACCCTCGAATCGCGCTGTCCGTCCTGTGCGAAAAGAAAACGGTCGCTACGGCGCACTCAGTGCGCGGAAGGCTGGCACCTGGCCTCGGAACCAGTCATGGAACCCGACCCTCCGACAGAGCAGCAACAGGACTGGGTGGAACAGCGCGCTGTGGTCACCGCTGAACGGGAGAAGCTCGCCGCCAGTGGTTGCGATCCCGAACAGCTCACTGCTCTGGATGCCGCGATCGCGGACCTGGACGAGGAAATCACCGCCTCCGGGCTGCGCGGCTCGGTCACCCGCTCCGCTTCCCCGGACTCGGGCTCGCGTCGGGTGCGCTCGACCAAGCGGCGTCAAGACGTTCCCGACCTGCCCAAGCGGCCCATGACGAGGAAGACGGTCGGGCGGGCGTTCACCGATCCGGATTCGGGGAAGGTGTTCCGTCCCTCCCTGTTCCTGACGCTCACGCTCGACTCCTACGGGCGGGTGCGTTCTGACGGGACTCCGGTGAATCCGTCCACCTACGACTATCGGCAGGCTGCTCGGGACACCCTGCATTTCTCCAAGCTCATCGACCGATTCGTGCAGAACCTGCGCCGGGTCGCCGGGTTCGACGTGCAGTACTTCGCCTCCGTCGAACCGCAACGGCGGTTGGCTCCGCACCTGCACATGGCTACACGAGGCACCCTGCCCCGTGCCGAACTCCGGCAGATCGCCGCCGCGACCTACCACCAGGTGTGGTGGCCGCATGCCGACACGGTGGTCTACGAGGGCGACCATCTCCCGGCCTGGGACGAAGAGAAGGACACCTACCTCGACCCCGCCACGGGGGAAGCGTTGCCCACCTGGGATGAAGCGCTGGACGAGTTGGACGCCGACCCCGGTGCGGAACCCCACCATGTCGTGCGGTTCGGCAAGCAGGTGGACGCCAAGGGTGTCGTGGCGGGCTCGGAGGACGCTCAGCGATGTGTGCGCTATCTCGCCAAGTACCTGACCAAGGACATCGCCGACTGCCACACGGTCGAGACCACCCGCCAGGAACAGCACGTGGACCGTCTGATGGAAACCCTGCGGTTCGAACCCTGCTCGCCTCGGTGCTCGAGCTGGTTGCGCTACGGCGTCCAACCCCAGGATCCCAAGCCGGGCCTGCGTCCCGGGTTCTGCCGATCCAAGGCTCACCGTCGCGAACACCTGGGCTACGCCGGACGTCGCGTCTTGGTCTCGCGCAAGTGGTCCGGTAAGACGCTGGCCGACCACAAGGCAGACCGCCTCACCTGGGTTCTGGAAGCTCTCGGGATTAACGGCGTTAATAGCGATCCAGCGAACGAGGAACCGGGGGACGAGCACAACACACGGCCCCCGGTCCTGACCTCGGTCAACTCCGGTGACTACGCCTGGGAGCTGGCACTTCCCACCGATCCGGACGTGGCGCCCCGAGAACACCGCCTACTCCGGGCCGTCGGCGAAGCGCTCAAACGCCGTGCCCAACTCGATGCCGCACGTACCCCCGCCCCCTCGGCAACGGAAAGGGCTGCCTGATGGCTCGCGAGAAGAAGAGGGCGTTCGGTAACATCCGGTCCCTGAGCTCGGGGCGCTTCCAGGTCCGCTACCGGAGTCCGGACGGACGTATGCGACCGGCGCCGACCACGTTCGCGACCAAGAAGGCCGCGCAGCGCTGGCTCACGCTCAAAGAGGCCGAGATCGCCCAAGGAGACTGGTTCGATCCCGAAGCCGGTGCTGTGCCCTTCGGTGAGTACGCGGCCGAGTGGATCGAACACCGGGATCTGACGCGTAAGACACGACGCACCTATGAGGACCTGCTGCGTCTCCACCTGGAACCGACGTTCGGCAACGTGCTCCTCAGCGAGATCAAGGAGGCTGACATCCGCCGGTGGCGCTCCTCCCGCCTTCGGCGGAAGAACGGCCGCGCTCAAATCCCCAAGGCTTACCGGCTCATGCGGGCGGTGCTGAACACCGCTGTCAAGGATCGGCTGATCCGTGAGAACCCCTGCCAGATCGACGGTGCGGGACTGGAAGACACCGAGGAACGCCCGGTGCTGTCGGTGGCCGAGGTCTTCGAGCTGGCCGATGCGTTCAAACCCCGTTACCGGGCGCTGGTGCTGCTCGCGACGTTCGGCAGTCTGCGATGGGGCGAACTCGCGGGTCTGCGTCGCCGACACCTCGACCTGGAAGCGCGGACGGTTCGCGTACGGGAAACCGTCTCTGACGTGGGCGGGCTGTACAAGGGTGCCCCCAAGTCCAAGGCGGGGCACCGAACCGTATCCCTGCCCGAACTGATCATCCCGGACCTACGCCGGCACCTGGACGAGTACGCGGCTCCGGGGCCGAACGGGTTCGTCTTCGTCGGCGTGCGCGGCAATCAGCTCCGACGCGGCAACTTCTCGAAGTACTGGGCGGACGCCTGCTCGACCGTGGGACTGGAGGACGTCCACCTCCACGACCTCCGGCACACCGGCAACACCTACGCAGCCGAAGCCGGAGCGTCCGTGCGTGAGCTGATGCGGCGGATGGGCCACTCCAGCACCCGGGCGGCGATGGTCTACCTCCACGCGCGTGACGAACGTGAACGCGAGATCGCGGACCGGCTGGGGGAGAGGGTCACCGAGGAACTCAACCGCAACGGGGCGAACGGGCTGGATGATCCAAGGCCCATGGACGACCGCCCCTGAGGCTCACTCGCGTTCGCCTGTGTGGCACGTGCGTGGCACGGCGTCCGGCGAACGGTCCCGGAAACACAAACGGCCAGGTGTTCGAAGAACCTCGAACGACCTGGCCTCTTGCGTGTCTGGAGCGGATGACGGGGATCGAACCCGCGTTATCAGCTTGGGAAGCTGAAGTTCTGCCATTGAACTACATCCGCGTCGTCGTGCCGGGAGCGTGGCCCCGGTCGGCAACGGAGCCCATTCTAGCCCACGTTCGGGCCCTCACGGCAACTCGGTTCGCCGGCCGAGTCGTGTGGGACCCGGTCGAGCCGCACGGGCCCGCCCACGCGCGGCCGGGCTCCCGTCCGGATGCGGGTGCGGCAGGCGGGTCATCGCCCGAGGTCGTCCAGGGTGTCGGCGCAGGCGGTAAATTCGGAGCGTGCTCCTCTCCGATCGTGATCTCAGGTCCGAAATCGATTCCGGCCGGGTCAAGCTCGACCCCTTCGACCCCGGCCTCGTCCAACCCTCCAGCATCGACGTCCGGCTGGACCGCTTCTTCCGGGTCTTCGAGAACCACAAGTATCCCCACATCGACCCGGCGGCCGAACAGCCGGACCTGACGCGGTTGGTGGAGACGGACGGGAAGGAGGCGTTCATCCTCCACCCGGGCGAGTTCGTGCTGGCTTCGACCTACGAGATGGTGTCGTTGCCCGACGACATCGCCAGCCGTTTGGAGGGCAAGAGTTCCCTCGGGCGCCTGGGCCTGCTGACGCACTCCACGGCCGGTTTCATCGACCCCGGTTTCTCCGGCCACGTGACGCTGGAGCTGTCGAACGTGGCGACGCTGCCGATCAAGCTCTACCCGGGCATGAAGATCGGACAGTTGTGCATGTTCCAGCTGTCGTCGTCGGCCGAGTACCCCTACGGATCGGCGGTCTACGGGTCTCGTTACCAAGGGCAACGGGGGCCCACGCCCTCGCGCGCACACCAGAACTTTATCCGGACCCGTATCGAACCCGAAGATTGATCAGCGGGCCTTCACGGTTCCTCAGGTTTACGGTACGGTCATATGTCAACACATACCGTGCCCCTGTCCCCTCTATGCGTGATCGTTACTCATGTCACCGTAAAACCATGAGTGGCGTAAATCACAATAGGGCTCCTTGTGGGATCCACAACCACGGTTGTAGGTCGGTATATGGCTTTTATGTAAATTAAACATGTTATTTCCTGGTGACATATCGCCTGAACTGTGCGTTCGCAACTCGGTAAGGTGACGATCCGACGTGAACCGGGTAGCGGGCCCCGCCTTGACTGGCGTGCACAGGGGGCTCTGCGTGGGCCTGCTGCCCTCGGTATCCGCGGGTCGAACGTGGGGAGTGCCTCCAGGCTCCGTGCGTGCCTCGCGGTCGGGACAGCCCCATAGAGGAGACCGTGCCAGCAGTACGCGCAGACAACTTGTACAAGGTGTTCGGAAAGCAGTCGAGGTCCGCCGTCGAGCGACTCTCCGACGGCAGTCACCGTGACACCATCACAGACCTCGACGTGACCGCAGCCGTCATCGACGTGTCCTTCGAGGTCGAACCCGGCGAGACCTTCGTCGTCATGGGCCTGTCCGGGTCGGGCAAATCAACCCTGATCCGCATGCTCAACGGCCTCCTGGAGCCCACCGCGGGCGCCGTGGAGGTCGACGGCGTCGACATCACCGCCCTGAGCAAGAAGCACCTGTTGAACCTGCGGGGCGAGAAGATCAGCATGGTCTTCCAGCACTTCGCCCTGCTCCCGCACCGCACAGTGCTGGAGAACGCCGCCTACGGCCTGGAACTGCGCGGCGTCCTCAAGGAGGAGCGCGAGGCCAGGGCGATGCGCAACCTCGAGATGGTCGGCCTGGAAGGCTGGGAGCACAAGCTCCCGCACCAGCTGTCCGGCGGTATGCAACAGCGCGTGGGTCTGGCCCGCGCCCTCGCCGCCGACACCGACATCATCCTCATGGACGAGGCCTTCAGCGCCCTCGACCCGCTGATCCGCCGGGACATGCAGACCCAGCTCCTGGAGCTGCAGAAGCAGCTGGGTAAGACGATCATCTTCATCACGCACGACCTGAACGAGGCCATGCGCCTCGGCGACCGGATCTGTGTGCTGAAGGACGGTCGTGTCTCCCAGATCGGAACGGCCGAGGAGATCCTGAACGAGCCGGCCAACGAGTACGTGACCCGCTTCATCGAGGACGTGGACCGTACCCGTGTGCTGACCGCCGCTTCGGCCATCGACGCCGGCATGGCCGTCGACCCCGACGCGCGCCAGGTCGGTGCCGCCACCCCGATCGCAGAACTGTACGACGACATGAGCACGGCCGACCAGCTCCGTGTCGTGTCCGAGGAGGGCGAGGCCCTGGGCATGGTGTCCCGTGGTTCCGTCCTTGCCGCCCTCGCACCCGGGAAGGAGGACCAGGGATGAGTCAGGTCGCTTTCCCGCCCGAGATCCCGATCGGTGACTGGTTCGAAGCCGGCAACGCGTGGCTCAAGGCCAACTTCGGCCTCGTCTTCGACCTCATCGGCGCTTTTGTGAAATGGGCCGTCGAAGTACTGTCCGGTTTCTTCATGGAGCCGGCCGCCGGCCAGCTGGCCTTCATCGCCGCGTTGCTCATCGCCGCACCCTTGGTTCGCACGGCCAAGCGGTTGCCGTTGGCGATCATCGTCGGCGTCGTCTCGGTGCTCTACATCCTGCACGCGCAGATCGAGCTCGGGAACACCATCATCAACGGCATGCCGCCCTTCCTGTTCCTGTGGGCGGTCAACCTGTTCGACGCCGGGCTCGTCGACGCGTACTTCTGTATCTCGCTTCTCTTCCTGGTCGCGGTGACGGTCCTCGGCGCGCTGCACAAGAGCAGCCGGATCCGCACGGCAGTGATCTCCGGCGGCTGGTTGGCCGCGGTCCTCCTGGGCTGGCTCGTCCTGCCCATGGTCGTCACCGACCCCATGTCGCTGCTGATGATCCTGCTGCTGAGCCTGCTCGCCCTGGTGGTGGCCGGCTGGCGTATGGGTCTGTTCGCGGTCCTGACGCTGACCCTGATCGCCTCGGTGGGCCAGTGGGACAACGCGATGGACACCCTGGGCCTGGTCCTGGTGGCCAGCGCCATCGCCGTCGTCATCGCGATCCCCATCGGTGTGCTGACGGCCTACAACGACACGGCCAGCAAGATCGTGAAGCCGGTCCTGGACCTCATGCAGACCCTGCCGGCGTTCGTCTACCTGATCCCCGCGATCTTCTTCTTCTCCATCGGCGCGGTCCCCGGCGTCGTCGCCACCATCGTCTTCGCGATGCCCCCCGGTGTGCGCCTCACGGAACTGGGCATCCGCCAGATCGACAAGGAGCTGGTCGAGGCGGGCGAGGCCTTCGGTGCCTCCAGCCGCAAGATCCTCACCGGTATCCAGCTGCCGCTGGCCCTGCCGACGATCATGGCCGGCGTCAACCAGGTCATCATGCTCGGCCTGTCCATGGTCGTCATCGCCGGCATGGTCGGCGCCGGCGGTCTGGGCAGCGACGTCTACCAGGGCATCACCCGCAACGACGGGGCCCTGGGTTTCGAGGCGGGTATCGCCGTGGTGATCCTGGCGATCTTCCTGGACCGACTGACCGTGGCCGTCACCAAGAACGGACCGAAGTCCGCGGCCTGACCCGGCCGCACAAAGCCACAATCCCGCACAATCACAGAATTCCCCGAGGGAAGGAACCCACATGTACAGCCGTAAGCGAATGACCGGGCTGGCCGCAGCCGGTATGAGCGGTGCTCTGCTGCTCACCGCGTGTGGCGGTGATGGACAGGACCTGACCGGCGACAACGATGGCGCCGAGGAGGACTCCAAGGAGATCAACATCGCGCTGATCGCCTGGGAGGAAGCCATCGCTACCACCGCCATGTGGGAGGTGATCCTGGAGGAGAAGGGCTACGACGTCAACATCACCGAGGTGGACGTCGCCCCCGCTTTCCAGGCCATCGACCAGGGCGACGTGGACCTGTTCCTCGACACCTGGCTTCCCACGACCCACGAGGAGTACTGGAACGACTACGGGGAGAACCTCGAGGACCTGGGCGTCTGGTACGACAACGCGGTGCTGACGTTGACGGTCCCCGAGTACATGGAGGACGTCAACGAGATCGGTGACCTGACCGATCACGCCGACGAGCTCGACAACCGCATCGTCGGTATCGACCCGGGCGCCGGTCTGACCGCCCAGACCGAGGACGAGGCCATGCCGGGCTACGGCCTGGACGAGGACTTCGAGCTGGTCACCTCCTCCGGTGCGGCGATGCAGGCCGAGCTGGCCTCGGCGATCTCCGAGGAGGAGCCGATCGTGGTCACCCTGTGGCGTCCGCACCCGGCCTACGCCGAGCACGACCTGAAGGACCTCGAGGACCCCGAGGGCCACATGGGTGAGACCGAGTCCCTTCACTCCGTGGGCCGTGACGGTTTCTCCGAGGAATACCCGGCCCTGACCGGCTGGATGGAGAACTGGGAGATGAGCGACGACGAGCTCTCCTCGCTCGAGGTCCTCACCCTGGACGAGCACGAGGACGACCCGCAGGAGGGCGCTCGCGTCTGGCTGCAGGACAACCAGGAGTTCCTGGAGCGCACCATGGGCGAGGACGCCGAGGGTCTGGAGTTCTGATCCCGACCGGGCGTGGCCCGCTTCGTTNCCCCCCCCCCGCCTGTGCAATACGTGTGTCAGTGAACCCCCCTCACCGAACCCTCCGATGAGAAGGACCTTCACCATGTTCAGCCATGGACGCATGATCGGGCTGGCAGCTGCAGGTATGAGCGGCCTGCTCCTGCTCACCGCGTGTGGCGGCAACAGCCAGGACACCGCCGACGAGAGCCAGGAGACCGTTGAGGACCCTGAGGAGATCGACCTCGCGGTGGTCGCCTGGGAAGAGGCCATCGCGGTCACCGCCATGTGGGAGGTGATCCTGGAGGAGAAGGGTTACGACGTCGACGTCACCGAGATGGAGCCCGCCCCCACCTTCCAGGCTTTGGAGAACGGGGACGTGGACGCCTACCTGGACACCTGGCTCCCCAACACCCACGGAGCGCTCTGGGACGACCACGGGGACGACCTGGAGGAGCTCGCTGTCTGGTACGACAACGCGGTCCTGACGTTGACGGTCCCCGGGTACATGGAGGGAGTCGACGAGATCCCGGACCTGCTCGACCATGCCGGGGCGCTCGGCAACCGCATCGTCGGTATCGATCCGGGCGCCGGTCTGACCCGTGTGACCGAGGAAGAGGCCATGCCTGGCTACGGCCTGGACGAGCGGTTCGATCTGATCACTTCCTCCGATGCCGGGATGCAGGCCGAGCTGGGAGCCGCGATCGCCGCTCAGGAGCCGATCGTGGTGACTCTGTGGCGTCCGCACCCGGCCTACGCCCAGCACGACCTGAGGGACCTCGAGGATCCCCGAGGCCTCATGGGTGAGCCCGAGAGCCTGCACGCGGTGGGCCGCTCCGGTTTTTCCGAGGAGTATCCGGTCCTGTCCGGCTGGATGGAGAACTGGCGGATGAGCGACGAGGAGCTCTCCGAACTCGCGGTCTTCGCCCTCGAGGAATACGAGGACGACCCGCAGGCGGGAGCCCGTGTCTGGTTGGGCGCCAACCCCGGGTTCGTGCAGCGCACCCTGGGCACGGCCGCCGAAGGGCTGGTGTTCTGACCCGGCCCCGCACGCGGACGCGGGCCGCTTCCCGGGCGGGAGGCGGCCCGCGCCGTCGCGCCAGGGGCAGGTCGGTTCAGATGCCGTAGTAGCGCCCTTGGGCGCCGCCCTCCCGGCCGGGGTCGATCTGTGCGCGCCGTGCGTCGCGCCGGGGCAGGGCGTAGGCCGCCCCCAGGCCGCCGATGAACCCGAACAGGTGGGCCTGCCAGGAGACGCCGGGGTACTGGGGCAGCACACCCCAGATCATCGTCCCGTAGAAGAGGATCACGCAGATCATGATGACGATGTCGACGGTCTTGCGTTCGATGACGCCGCGCAGGACCGTGTAGCCGAAGTAGCCGAAGACGAGGCCGCTGGCCCCGACGGTCAGGCTGTGGGGGGTGCTGAACAGCCACACCCCCACGCCGCTCACCAGCGCGATGATGAGTGAGGTGAGCAGGAAACGGCCCAGCCCGCTGAAGGCGACGAGCGATCCCAGGACCAGGAACGGCAGCGAGTTGCCGAGCAGGTGCTCCAGGTTGCCGTGCATGAACGGCGAGGTGAGCACGGTCCAAGGCGAGTCGAGGTCCCAGGCACGCAGGCCGAAGGCACGGTCGAGTTGGCCGAACATCAGGAAGCTGTCGATCAGCTCGAAGACCCACATGGCGGCGAGCATGCCGGCCACGGTCACGATGGCGGTGATTCTGGACTCCTTCACGCCATCGAGGGTAGAACACACGACTCCGGTAGAGCATGCGCATGTGGTGTGTGTGGCGCAATGGGCCAATGTGGCAGGAAAAGCCCGATATGGGTGTTTCAGTCCCGGGTGAGGGAGCGGTTCCGCGGGGGGATTCCGGCGGCGGCCATGAACATCTCGACGCGGCCCGGGTCGGTCATGCCGGTCAGCGGCAGGTAGGAACGTGCGGTGCGCAGGTTGCGCAGCGAGGGGAAACGCATGGGGCGCCCGGTGTTGTCGCACAGGCCGAGGGAGCGGATACGCCCGGGGAGCACGTGGTAGGAACCGATGTCCTCGAGGGGCACGCCGACGCTGTAGCGGCCGAGGGTGTAACGGAACTCGTCCTCGTCGAACTCCAGGACGGGCGATTGGATGCGGTGGCCGTGCACGATCAGGACGGCGCCGAGGAGGCCGAGCAGGAGTCCGAGGACGATGCTCGCCCAGTGCGTCGGGTCGAGGGCGACGGTGAGCACTGCGAGTACGAGCACGGTGTAACCGGACCACAGCTCCACGTGTTTGCGGCCTACAGGGCAGGCCATGCGGACTGTCTCGGGCACGACGCAAACCTCTCTCGGTGGGCGCTGAGCGGGGGTGGCAGCGGGGTGGTCCTGCGCGTCGATCCTAACGGCTCGAGCCGGCCGACATACCTGGTTTCGGTCATCCTCGCAGCTCGATTGCGGACATGCTCTGTGAGTTTTTTTGCGTACTGAATGCCCTTTGTCTGATTTTCGGGCGACTCGGGGATAGATGGGATGATTGAATGGTCGGATCTCTCAGCGGCATGCTCGGCCTGCTGTGGGTCGGTGTGCAAGTGACTCAAGTTAACTTGTGTGCGCTTTGCCCCTTGTGTCCGTTTCTCTCTGTGTCACCATTCGGATTTTCTCCGTGAAGAAATGCATGCGGATAAAGGTAAGCACTGTTTACGCAAGGGTGGCTGGATGCATTTCTCTGTGGTGACCGAATCCAGGTTCCGGCTGTGGCCGTAGCACCGTTGGCCTGGGCAAACACCGTTCTCTTTGCTCTGTCGTGCCTGGGGGCGATGCCGGAGCCCCGATGAGCGCGAACGGGTTGCGGATGTGTCACGAATCCGGCATTGGGGCTATACATACATTTCGCTGAATGGTGTTGTGTGCGACTAATCGCCTAAGTTTGGCGGGGTGTGCAGGAGTGTGCCCTCGCCGCGAGCACGGCTCGTTTCCCGGATCAAAGGTGTCATCAATGCACAAACGCAGGAAAACGTTGGCGTTGGCTGCGGCCGCGACATCAGTGGCGATGGTCGCGGGCGGCTGCGCCGGTGACGGCGGCGACGACGGCGGCGCGGACGAGGCCACGTGGGTGCTCAACAGCCTCCCGGGCGCATGGCAGGCCATCAGTCTCGCCGGCGGCAGCGTCTACGTCGTCCAGATGCTGTCCGGGGTGCTGCCCTACACCGGACAGTGGAGCCCCGAGGGCGAGTACGAACACAACATGGACGTGCTCGCCGAGGAACCCGAACTCATCAACGACGACCCCGACGAGGGCGCGTTCGAATGGCAGTTCACCTTCGCCGATGACGCCGTGTGGAGCGACGGCACCCCGATGAACGGTGAGGACCTGCGTGCCACCTGGATGATGTCGGCCTCCCCCGGTGAGGAGCACTGCAACGGCTGTGACACTCGCGGGGGCATGAGCGCCGACAAGATCGAGGAGATCGAGACCGAGGGCCAGACCGCCACCATCCGTCTCAAGGAAGGGTTGGCCAACCCCGAATGGGAAGAGACCTTCGACGCCCACAGCACCGCCGGCGGTTTCCTTCCTGCGCACCTGGCCGAGGAGAACGGTTGGGACATCGACGACCCCGACGAGCTCGGTGAGTACTACGAGTGGTTGCACGCCACCATGCCCGAGTGGTCGGGCGGCCCTTACCAGATCGTGGAGGGCGACCTGGACAACCAGGTCATCAAGGAGCCCAACCCCGAGTGGTTCGGTGACGAGCCCGGCCTGGACCGCATCACGATGCAGTTCAACGACGACGAGGGCACCTTCTACAACGCCTTCGTCAACGGTGAGATCGACGGTGCCAACCCGGCCGACTACAACGAGGACGTCTTCACCCAGATCGAGGGTGTGGACAATGCCGTCACCGACATCGCCGAGGGCGAGGTCTGGGAACACATCGACTTCAACCTGGGGGTCGAGGCCTTCGATGACGTCGAACTGCGCCGAGCGATCTTCACCGCGATCGACCGCGACGACATCGCCAACCGCAACTTCGGCGCCGGCTATCCCGAGTACGAGCTGAAGAACAACCACGTCTTCGGCAACGACAGCGAATACTTCGTCGACCACTACGAGGGTAGCCCCCAGGGCACAGGCGACATCGAGGAGGCCCAGGAGATCCTCGAGGAGGCCGGGTACGAGCTCGAGGGCGACCAACTCACCCTGGACGGTGAGGAGGTCGGCCCGTTCAGCCTGCGCAGCACCGACTCCGACGTGCGCAACACCTCGGTCCAGCTGATCCAGAACCAGCTCGCCGAGATCGGCATCACCGCCAACATCGACATGACCGACGACCTGGGCGCCATGACCGCCGAGGCCGACTACGACATCGTCCAGTACGGCTGGTCCGGATCCCCCTGGTTCGCTACGAACCCCGAACAGTTCTGGCACTCCGAGAGCGGCAGCAACTTCGGCGGTTACGAGAACGAGGAGGTCGACGAGCTCACCGAGAACGTCACCAACGCCTCCGACATCGACGAGGCCGCGGACTACGCCAACCAGGCCATGGAGGTCCTCGTCCCGGACGCCTACGTCCTGCCGATCATGGCGGAGCCGAACTACTTCTTCGCCGACGAGCGGCTGGAGAACGTGCACGACAACCTGAACTCCAGCTACCGCGCCACCTACAACATCGGTGAGTGGACCCTGGCCGACCAGTAGACCACCGGTCCGTCAGGTTCCACACGGCCCGGTCCAGGAACACCCCCGCCTGGGCCGGGCCGGTCCTCGTCATCCTCGAAGGATCACACCCATGCTCGTTTACACGATGCGGCGGCTCGTGGGCGCGATACCCGTCCTGGTCCTCGCATCCCTCCTCACGTTCGTCATGATCGACGTCTCCGGAGACCCCCTCGCCGAGTTGCGGATGGCGACCCCGGCCCCCTCCGAAGAGGTCATCCAGCAGGAGGCCGAACGCCTCTACCTGGACCACTCGATGCCCGAGCGCTACTGGCTCTGGGTCACCGGGATCGGTGGCGACGGCAACATCGGCCTGCTGCAGGGGGAGTTCGGGCCCTCCACCCAGGGGCAGCAGTACGAGATCGGGCCGGCCATCGCCGAGCGGCTGTGGACCACACTCCGCCTCGTCGGCGTCGCGATGATGCTCGCGCTGGGCCTGGCCATCATCGCCGGCGCCGTCAGCGCCATGCGCCAGTACTCCAAGCTCGACTACACACTGACCTTCGTCGGCTTCCTGTGCCTGGCGATGCCGACCTTCTGGCTCGCCGGGATCGTGCAGGCCTCCGGTGTGGAGTTCAACCAACTCCTCGACGTGCAGCTCTTCAACACCATCGGCGACGGACGCTACAGCGCTGAGGGGGAAGGCCCCTGGCCCCAGTTCGTCAACGCGTTCGCCCACATGGCCCTGCCGACCCTGGTGCTGATGCTGACCAGCTTCGCCTCCTGGAGCCGGTACCAGCGCACGTCGATGCTGGAGGTCCTCAACAGCGACTACGTCCGCCTGGCCCGGGCCAAGGGGCTGCGCAACAAGGTGGTGATCCGCCGCCACGCGCTGCGCACCGCCCTGATCCCGTTGACGACCGTGTTCGCGCTGGGTGTCGCCGGCATCATCGACGGCACGATCCTCACCGAGACGGTCTTCCAGTGGCGGGGTCTCGGTGACTTCTTCATCACCGCCGTGGAGAACAACGACTCCTACGCGCTGATGGGATGGCTGATTCTCAGCGGAGTCATGGTCATCCTGGCCAACCTCATCGCCGACCTGCTGTACGGCGTGCTCGACCCGAGGATCCGCTATGAGTAACGGCACGCCCACCACCACAGCCCGCGCCGGCAGCAAGGCGCAGCGGTCGGCGGCCGACCGCACCCAGCTGCAGACCATCGTCCTGCGGTTCGTCCGGCACCGTCCGGCGATGATCAGCCTGTTCGTGCTGCTCGTCATCGCCGGCTTCGCCTTCCTCGGCCCCTTCTTCTGGACGTGGGACCACAGGGTCTCCTCCGACATCCTCAGCAACCAGCCCCCGGACTCCGCGCACCCGCTCGGCACCTCCTCGGCCGGCCACGACGTGCTCGGCCAGCTCATGCGGGGCGCCCAGCAGACCCTCAAGGTCGCGCTGACCGTCTCGCTGTGCGCCACCGCGTTCGGCTCCCTGTGGGGCGCCACGGCCGGGTACTACGGCGGCCGGACCGACGCGATGATGATGCGGGTCGTGGACGTGTTCCTCATCGTCCCGCCGCTGGTCGCGGTCGCGGCGCTGTCGGGCAACACCGCGGGCGGCACCACCTGGTCCACCATCGCGATCATCATCGCCCTGTTCTCATGGGCGCAGATCGCCCGTGTGGTCCGCGGTGTGGTGCTGTCCCTGCGGGAACAGGAATTCATCGAGGCGGCCAAGGCCTCCGGTGCGTCCGCCCCGTGGATCATCATCCGCCACCTGCTGCCCAACGCGGCGGGGCCGATCATCGTCGCGGCGACCCTGCTCGTGGCGATCGCGATCCTCATGGAGGCGGGCCTGTCCTTCCTCCAGTTCGGGATCCAGCTGCCCGACATCTCGCTCGGCCAGATGATCGGCGAGGCCCGCACGGCGGTATCCACACGACCGTGGACCTTCTATCCGCCGGGTGTGCTGCTGGTGCTGATCTGCCTGACGATCAACTTCATCGGTGACGGCCTGCGGGACGCGCTCGATCCGAAACAGACGATGGTGCGGCGATGACGACTGAGAACATGAGCAACACAGAGACGGACGTGGCCGCCCACGGCGACGCGATCCTGGAGGTCGACGCGCTCGACGTCACCTTCCCCTCCGACGACGGTTCCCTGCCGGCGGTCCGCGAGGTCTCCTACGCACTGCGCCCGGGCGAGGCCCTGGGCATCGTGGGGGAGTCGGGTTCGGGCAAGTCGGTCACCTCGATGGCGATCATGGGTCTGCTGCCCAAGAACGCGCAGGTCGAGGGCTCGGTCCGGCTCATGGGCGAGGAGATCCTCGGCCTGCCGGACAAGGCCATCAGCCAGGTGCGCGGCAAGAAGGTCGCGATGATCTTCCAGGATCCGCTGACCTCCCTCAACCCCGTCTACACGATCGGGTTCCAGATCTCCGAGGCGGTGCTCGCGCACAACGACGTCGGCAAGAAGAAGGCTTGGGAACGGTCGCGGGAACTGCTGGAGGTCGTGGGGATCCCCTCGCCCGACCAGCGGCTGCGGCAGTACCCGCACGAGCTCTCCGGCGGTATGCGCCAGCGTGTGGTGATCGCGATCGCGATGGCCAACGACCCGGACGTCATTATCGCCGACGAGCCCACCACCGCCCTGGACGTGACGGTCCAGGCGCAGGTGCTCGAGGCCCTGCAGTCCGCCCGCAGGGAGACCGGTGCGGCGCTGGTGCTCATCACCCACGACCTGGGTGTGGTCGCCGGCCAGGTCGAACGGGTCGCCGTCATGTACGGCGGGCGCATCGTGGAGTCCGGGCCGGTGGAGGAGGTCTTCTACCGGCCGCGGATGCCCTACGCCCTCGGCCTGCTGGGCTCGCTGCCCCGACTGGACGAGGACCGCGCCGAGCGTCTCAGCCCCATCCGGGGTGCCCCGCCCTCCCTCATGGCCATGCCGCAAGGGTGCGCGTTCGCGCCCCGCTGCCCCATGGCCCGGGACCTCTGCCACACGGAGGAACCGGGGCTGCTGCGCACCCTCGACAACGGCGACCGGGTCCCCCCTCAGCCGGGGGACGCCATCGCCCACGTCGCGGCCTGCCACTTCAGTGACGAGCTGAGTGAAGGGATCCGGCCCGAGAACCTGTTCCGGGACGCGGACGCGGACGCGGGCACCGGGAACGCGGGGCCGGTGGCTGCGCCGTCCGGGGCCGATGCCCCGGCTGCCGAGGCCGCGGGCTCTGAGCGGGCCGAGCGCGGGCCCGTGGGCGAGCCCGAGGTGCTGTTGAAGGCCGAGGACCTGGTCAAGAACTTCCCGATCCGGTCCAAGGGCCTGTTGAAGCGCAAGGTCGGCGACGTCCAGGCGGTCTCCGGGGTCTCCCTGGAACTGCGCGAGCGCGAGACCCTCGCGCTGGTGGGCGAGTCCGGGTGCGGCAAGTCCACGACCGCGCGCCTGCTGCTCAACCTCGTGCGGTTGACCTCGGGCGGGGTCAGTTACATGGGCAAACCGCTGCAAGGGCTGTCCGACAAGCAGATGCGGCCCTTGCGCCGCGACCTGCAGATCGTCTTCCAGGACCCGTTCGCCTCCCTGGACCCGCGGATGACGGTGGCCGACATCATCGCCGAGCCGATGCTGATCCACCGCACCCGCAACGGGGGCGCGAAGAAGCGGGTGAAGGAGCTTCTGGAACTGGTCGGGCTCAACCCCGAGCACGGTTCCCGGTATCCGCACGAGTTCTCCGGCGGGCAGCGCCAACGCATCGGTGTGGCCCGTGCGCTCTCGCTCAACCCGAAGGTGCTGGTGCTGGACGAACCGGTCTCGGCCCTGGACGTGTCGATCCAGGCGGGTGTGATCAACCTGCTGGAGGACCTCCAGGAGGAACTGGGGCTGTCGTACCTGTTCGTCTCGCACGACCTGTCGGTGGTCAAACACATCGCCGACCGGGTCGCGGTGATGTACCTCGGCAAGATCGTGGAGACGGCCACGACCGATCAGCTCTTCGAGGCGCCCGCGCACCCGTACACGCAGGCGCTCATCTCGGCGATCCCGTTGCCGGACCCGGTCAAGGAGCGTACGCGCGAGCGGATCGTGGTCACCGGTGACGTGCCGAGCCCGGCCGACCCGCCGTCCGGGTGCCGCTTCCGGACCCGGTGCCCGAAGTTCGCGCGGGACCTCTCGGAGCCCGAGCGCGAGAAGTGCGTGCAGGAGGTGCCGGGACTGCTGGAGCGCGGTTCGGGCCACCGCGACGCCTGCCACTACTCGGAGGTGGTCGAGCTCCTCTGAGCCGGCGTGGACGCCGGGGCCGGGGCGGGGGTTCTCCCCCGTCCCGGCCCTCGTTCTGCACGGGGCCGAAAACCGATGATCTGACCGAACATTGAGGTCGATATCGGTCCATAACGGCGCGGAAGCGTGGCGCCCGGACGCATCCGGATGTACCTTCGTGGCTTCGTCGGTGACCCGTAGGAGATACATGAGCCACGTTCCGTCACCGGGCCGCGCACGCCGCGCCCCGTCCCGCACCCCCCGCCCCCGACGTGAGCGCACCTGGTTGGCGGCCGCCGTCGCCGCCGTACCCCTCCTCCCCCTGGCCCCGATCGGAGCACCCGCGGCCCACGCCGACGTGTTCCCCGGACCCGGGAACACCGAGCTGGCCGAGAGGATCGACACGATCCTCGACGACCCGGCGCTGGAAGGAGCCGCCTCGGGTGTCCTGGTACAGGACCCCGGGACCGGCGAGGTCCTCTACGAAGGCGGGACCGGCACACAATTGCTGCCCGCCTCCAACATGAAGATGTTCACCGCCGCCGCGGCGCTGGAGTCCCTCGGCCCCGACCACACCTTCGAGACGCGTGTGGTGGCCGAGGACGGAGAGGGAGCCCCCACGACCGTCGGAGACCTGCACCTGGTCGGCGGCGGCGACCCGCTCCTGTCCGACGAGGACCTCGACACCCTCGCCGCCGACGTGGCCGCCTCCGGGGTCGAGGTGGTCGAGGGCGACCTGCTCGCCGACGACAGCCGGTTCGACGAACAGCGCCTCGTCGACGACTGGTGGGAGGAGGACGAACCCTTCGCCTACTCCGCGCAGATCTCCGCGCTCACCGTCGCCCACGGGGACCGTTTCGACACCGGCGTCACCGAGGTCACGGTCGAACCCGCCGCCGAGGGCGACCCCGTCACCGTCGACCTCGGCGCCGCCGACGGATACGCCGGGCTCGACAACAGCGCCGAGACCGGACCGCCCGGCAGCGGGCACACGCTCGAGATCGACCGGCCCACCGGTACCAACACCATCGAAGTCACCGGCTCCCTGCCCGCCGGCGCAGACCCGCTCCAGGAACTGCGCACAGTCGACGAACCCGCAGGCCTGGCTGGCCACCTCTTCGCCGAGGCGCTGGACGAGCACGGGGTCGAGGTACGCGGCGACCTCGAGTACGGGCAACTGCCCGGGGACCGGGACGAGCCGCGCGAACTGGCCGGCCACACCTCTGCCGAGCTGGCCGAGATCCTCGTCCCGTTCATGAAGTTCAGCAACAACGCCCACGCCGAGATGCTCGTCAAGGAGATCGGCCGGGAGGCCGCCGGGAAAGGCACGTGGGAGGACGGGCTCGCCGAGGTGGAGCAGGCCCTCGACGGGATCGGGGTGGACACCGCCGACCTGGTGTTCGACGACGGGTCGGGGCTCTCCCGGAGCAACCTCGTCACCGCCGCGACCGTGGGCGACCTGCTGACCCGGGTCCGGGACACCGACTGGGCCGACGACTTCCGCGACTCCCTGCCCGTGGCCGGTGCGCAGGACCCGTTCGTGGGCGGCACCCTGTCCGGGCGCATGGGAGACAGCGCAGCCGAAGGGGTCCTGACCGCCAAGACCGGGACCCTGAGCGGGGTGAGCGCGCTGTCCGGATACGTTCCCGCACCCGACGGCGGCGAGCTGGTCTTCAGCGTCGTCAACAACGGGTACGAGGGCGGGGCCCCCACCCACGTGCAGGACGCCATCGGCATCGCCGTGGCCGAGCACCTGGGCCACGAGGCCGGCGCCGGTACCTCCCCGCTGCGCGCAGGGGAACCCTCCGGCGGTGAGACGGAGTGCTCCTGGACGGGCACCTGCTGACCGCACGCCCGCGCTGACGCGGGCCCCGCGCCGACCGGGCCCCGGTGACCGAGTGTCCCGGGGCCCGGCCCGTGTCCGCGCGCTCCCATGGAGCGGGGAACATGCCTGGTGACGGCGTGTCCAAGGCACGGGGAGCAGTTGTCCACAGCCCACCCACCAGGGCTGTCGCTCCCCGCCCGAGGCTGGCAGGGTGGAATCGGAGGAAACACCGACCCCTCGCGAGCCGGGCCCGCCCCTGCCGGGGCCCGAGACCCGGTCGACCCTCCGGACCCGTGTGCACCGCATGCCACATCCTCCTGCGCCCCGGACCGGGGCGTGTCACCACCCGGAAGGCGCGTATGGCTCTGCTCGACATCGGCGCGTGGATCGGCCAGCTCCTGTCCGTCCTCGTGTTCGTCCCGATCCTGCTCCTGCTCGGCCTGTTGGCCAGCCGCATGATGGGTGTGCCCTTCAGCCTGCCCCGGCTCCTGTTCTCCGGAATGGTGGGCATGCTCCTGGGCAGCGTCGCCGCGGTGGTGCTCTACTACGGTTCCTTCGAGGCCGCCGGCGAGAGCGGAGACATCTACGAACCCGGGTTCGTGGCCGTGGTGTACGTGGTCATGGCCGCCTTGGCGATGCTGGCCTTCGTCGCCACCGAGCTGGTGCTGCCGCGCGGGACCCGGGTGCGGCCGCTGGCGATGGCCCTGGCCGTCAAGGACTGGGCGGGGCGCGTGCGCCGCTACCGCACCATCACCTGGATCCTGGCCCGGCACGGCCTGTGGGGCTACGTGGGCGGGCGCCGCGACGGCGGGAAGGACGCCTCCACCCAGCGCCGCCTGGCCCGGTCGTTGGCGCGCTCCTTCGAGGAGTCCGGGGTGGTCTTCGTGAAGCTGGGCCAGGCGCTGGCCACCCGCCGGGACCTGTTGCCGCCGGTCTTCGTGGAGGAGCTCGGGCGGCTGCACAACGAGGTCGCGCCGGTCTCCTTCGACGCGGTCCGCACCCGGATCCAGGACGAGCTCGGCCGCCCCCTGGACGAACTCTTCGCCGAGCTCGACCCGACCCCGCTGGCGGCGGCCTCCATCGGCCAGGTGCACGCGGCCCGCCTCCACACGGGGGAGGAGGTCGTGGTCAAGGTGCAGCGGCCCGGGATCGCCCCGGTCGTCCACCGCGACCTCGACATCATCTGCCGCCTGGCCCGCCGTTTCCACGAGCACACCGACTGGGGGCCGGCGATCGGTGTCGTGGACCTGGCCGACGGGTTCGCCGAGGCGCTGCGCGAGGAACTCGACTTCGAGGCGGAAGCCACCAGCATCGCCGCGATGGCCGAGGCGTCGGTGGGCACACCGGTGCGGATCCCGCGGGTGCACGAGGCCTGGACGAGCCGGCGGGTGCTGGTCATGGAGCGGTTCCACGGCACACCCATCGGCGCGGTCGACCCGGCCGACATGGATGGCGACCGCATCGCCCACGAGCTGTTGCAGTGCCTGCTCGACCAGGTCCTGATCAAGGGGATCTTCCACGCCGACCCCCACCCGGGCAACATCTTCCTGCTGGACAGCGGCGAGGTGGGTCTGCTCGACCACGGGTCGGTGGGGCGCCTGGACGGGCACACCCGGGAGGCGCTCCAGCTGATGATGATGGCCATCGACCGGGCCGACGCGGTGCTGCTCACCGACACCCTCCTGGATGTGGCCACCGACGCCGACGGGGTCGACTCCGGACGGTTGCGGCGTTCCCTGGGCCAGTTCATGGTCCGCTACCTCAACACCGGAACCACGGCCCACGCGCGGATGTTCAGCGAGCTGCTGCTGATCGTCACCCGGTTCGGGCTGGCGCTGCCGGGGGAGTTGGCTTCGGTCTTTCGGGCCCTGGCGACGGTGGAGGGCACCCTGGTCCGCCTGTCCCCGGGGTTCGACGCCGTGGGGGAGGCGAAACGGTTCGTGAGCGCGCGGGTGGCCGAGCGTGTCAGCCCCAAGGACCTACGGGACAAGGCGATGGGCGAGGTCATGGCGATGCTGCCGACGCTGCGCCGACTGCCCCGCAGGCTCGACCGCATCACCGACCAGCTCCACCGGGGCCGGTTCACAGTGCAGGTGCGCCCCTTCGCGCACCCCGACGACCGCCGGACCATGCGCGACATCGTGACCCGGATGGTGCTCATGGTGCTGTCGGTGGTGACCGGGCTGATGTCGGTGGGGTTGTTCATCGCCACCGACGGCACACAGACCACGTGGGCGGAGATGTCGATCCAGGCGCAGGTGTTGGAGGTGGCCGCGTGGGTGCTGTTGGGTTCGGCGGGACTGATGATGCTGCGGTTGTTGGTGGGCGTGGCCCGCGACAACACCGATCGAAGACGCTGAGGGGACCGGTACGGTCACGGACCGCTGGTGTCGGACCCGTCCGCGCCGCCCAGGTGCTCGGCGAAGTGCTTTTCGATCGCGCGTTGGAGGCGGATCTCGTTCTCAGGGTTGGAGAAACCGTGTCCCTCGTCGTCGGCGACGAGGTATTCGACCGGGACCCCGCGGTCGCGCAGCGAGGCGACGATGCGGTCGGACTCGGCACGCATGACGCGGGCGTCGTTGGCGCCATGGGCGATCAGCAACGGCGTGGTGATGTCGTCGACCCGGGAGATCGGCGACCGCGCCAGCATGTCGGCCTCTTGGGCGGGGTCCTCGGGATCGCCCACGTACGCGAACCAGTTGTTCATCATGTACGGGCGGCTGAACGGGGGCAGGTGGCGCATGAAACTCGCCAGATCCGCGATACCGACGAAGTCGACGGCGGCGGCGAAACGGTCCGGTGTGGTCGTGACGCCGGCCAGGGTCGCATAGCCCCCGTAGGAGGCGCCCATGATGCCGATCCGGTGCGGGTCGGCGATGCCCTGATCGATCGCCCATGAGACCGCGTCGAGCAGGTCGTCCTGCATCGCGCCGGCGAACTCGCCGATCCCGGCGACGGTGTGTCGGCGCCCATACCCCGTGGAGCCCCGGAAGTTCACCTGCAGCACCGCGTAGCCGCGGTTGGCCAGGAACTGCGCCTGCGGGCTGTAGTTCCAGGTGTCGTGCATCCACGGCCCGCCGTGCACGACCAGCACGAGCGGCAGCATCTTCGGGGCGATACCGACGGGAAGGGTGAGGAACCCGTGCAGCGGCAGCCCGTCGCGCGCTGTGAACTCGACCGCCTCCATCGGCGCGAGATCCGCCGGGTCCAGGTGCGGCAAGGACCGGAACAGCCGACGGCTCCGGCCGGTGGCGTGGTCGTAGAACCACGCGACGGCGGGGTCCCGGTCATGGACGAAGGTGGCGATCCACCGCTGTCCCGAGTCGTCGGACGACAGCGTGCCCAGGATCCCGTCGGAAAGGGCCGACAGCTCCGCGTGGACCTCGGCGAAGTGCTCGTCGAGCACCTCGATGTGCGGGCGCCGCCCCACGAACCGGGCGGCGAGGATCTCGCCGGTGCGGTGGTGGGTGAACACGGTCGGCGGCAGCACGCCCGGGACCATACAGCCTATGATGTCAAGGCTCCGGCCCTCCTGCGCGGCGATGACGCTCGTCGAACCGGTCTCGCGATCGATGCGTACCAGCTGCAGGTCGTCCGAGTCGAGGTAGGCGCCGACGACGAGTCCCGTGCCGTCCGGGGTCACCAACTGCGGTTGGACCTCCAACGGGTAATCGGCTCCACCCATCCGCGTCAGTAGCCTGTGCTCTCCCGACACTGGATCGATGGCCGAGAACTCGATCGTGCCGTCCCCGGTGAGGCGGGAGGAGAACGCCGGTTCGCCGTCGTGGTCCAGCAGCACGCCCGCCGCGGGCTCCGACTGCTCGTGGTGCAGCGTCGTCTCGCCCGTGGCCACGTCGATCCGGAACACGTCGAGAGCCATCGGCCGTTCGTTCATCGTCACGAGCACGTTCCCTGGATGGGAAGGGAGCGGCTCGGCGACGAACACCCGGGAGCCCGGAGGCAGCGGGGTGAGGTCGAGGGCCGGAACGTTCGGGGCCTCGAGGTCCACCCGGTACAGATGCCACTCCTCGTTGCCGTCGGTGTCCTGCAGGTACACCAGCCATCGCGGGTCGTCGACCCAGAAGTACGTCGTGATGCCTCGCCGGGTCTCATGGGTGACGCAGCGGGCCTCCTCGTGGTCCTCGTCGAGCCCGCGCACCCAGATGTTGCGCCGCCCGTTCGCCGGTGCGAGATAGGCCACGCGCGTCCCGTCCGGTGAGATCGTCGGGTTGGAGAAGGCGGGATCGGCGAAGAATTCCTCGGCCTCGATACGTCGGGGCCGGGATCCGTGGTCCGCGATGGTCATGAGCATGCTCCTTCGGGGCGTCGGGGAGGACGGTGAGTGCCACGACGAGGTCGGTGGCTCTGAGCACGTCCCGGACACCGGTATCCCAAACGATGCCCTTGGGGCACGGTCAAGCTCCCACCCGCACCGCGTACGCCGGACTCATGACCGCGTCGGCGGATCGCCCCGTTCCCGTTCCGACCCGGCTCGTGGAGAATGGGGCCATGCCGAGCAGACCTGCCTTCCTCTGATGGCCTGGAGTACCCGTGAACTCGCCGACCTCGCGGGCACGAGCATCAAGGCCATCCGCCACTACCACGCCATCGACCTGCTCGAGGAGCCGGAACGGGCCTCGAACGGCTACAAGCTCTACGACACACGCCACCTCGTGGGGCTCCTCCGGATCAGACGACTGCGGAAGCTCGGTATGTCGCTGGCGCAGATCGCCGCGACGGACGGATCGGGCGACGGTTTCGCCGACACGGTGCGCGCACTCGATTCGGAGCTGGCCGCCTCGATCGAGCGGCAGCAGGCCATCCGTGCCGAGCTCGCGGACCTCCTGCACCACCACGCATCGGCGGACGTACCGCCTGGGTTCGAGGCCGTGGCACCGAGCCTGTCCGACGCTGATCGGGCGATGATCATGGTCTCGTCCCAGCTCTTCGGCGACGAGGTCCTCCAGGACATGCGGGGCATGTCCGCGAGCCATCAGGAGGTCGATGCCGACTTCAACGGCCTTCCCCCGGATGCCGACGACGTCACCGTGTGCGACCTCGCGGAGCGCCTCGCGCCCGTCCTCCGCTCCATTCGCGAGGCCTACCCTTCCGCCGGCGACCCGGGCCCCTTCGCCCTCGGCGGGGAGCGGGATGCCATGGCCACCGTGGGTCGGGCCCTGTCGGACCTCTACAACCCGGCGCAGCTCGCGGTGCTGCGGCACGCGCACCGCATCCTGGCGGACGTGCACGGGACCCGGTGGCGGACCGGTGACGCCGACCGTCGAGGTCACTCGTCGGGGCGGTCGAGCAGGAGTCGCAGCACCCGGTGGACCTCCTCGGGTCCGGGCGCGTACGCGCCCGAGTAGGCCCCGCGCAGGAACATCCCCTCGATGGCGTTGGCGACGCCGATGCGCCGGACGGGGGCGGTGGTGTACGGGGCGAGGAAGGCGTCGAGCGTGGCTGACCAGCGTTCGATCTCCGGGCGCATGGCCGGGCGTCGGGCGGCCATGAGGAAGAGCTCGCACTCGGCGACCAGGTGGGCGCGGGCTTCCTCGTCGGCGGGGGCGATGATGCGGGCCAGGGCGGCGAGCCCTTCGTCACCGGTGCCCAGGCCGCCCACCAACTCGACGTAGGAGTCGTTGACCCTGGTCAGGGTGGCCACGAGCAGGTCGTCGACGGAGTCGTAGTAGTAGGTGACCGAGCTGGGCGGGACCCCGGCCTCGGCGGCGACGCGGCGTTGGCTCACCGAGCCGGCCCCGTCGCGTTCGATGACGCGCATGGTCGCTTCCACCAGTAGTCGGCGGCGTTGTTCGCCCTTGCGCCGGCGGCCGTCCTGGATGTGCTCGGGGTCGGTGTCCACGTGTTTCTCCTCTCCGGGGCCTCAGTGCTGTCCGCCCATTTCCAGGGCCATCACCCCGGCGATGACGAGGGCGATGCCGCCGGTCTGCACCCATGTGAGCGACTCGCCGAGGAACAGGACCCCGATGGTGGCGACGAGGGCCACGCCCAGGGCCGCCCACAAACCGTAGGCGACACCGAGGTCCATGCCCCTGACGAGCGACTGGGAGAGGAGGAAGAACGCGGTGGCGTATCCGGCGACGACGAAGATCGAGGGCAGCAGCTTGGTGAAGCCCTCGGAGAACTTGAGGGAGGTGGTGGCGAACACCTCTGCGGCGATCGCACCCACCAGGAAGATCCATTGCACGAGGAGCTCCTTCCGAAACATCCTGAGCGATCGCTCAGCTTTCTGGGAAAACTTGTTCAAACGATCAATATTCTACGACCTGGAGGGGAGCGGACACAACGCGTGCAACGGGGTCACTTCCGCCACATACCCTGGGATCCTGACATGTACCCCCAGTACCCCCAGGGTGTATCGTCAGCGGTTCCGGGGTCTGGACCCGCAGGATCGTCGGTAACTGCTCGATACCGATACGAATGAGGTCCGAACCTTTTCCGCTCTCGTGCGTCCAACACTGGGACACGGCGTCGAGAAATTCATGGAGGTCCAGACGTGACGGGGAAGACCTACGCGGCCCGCCCGCGCCGGTTCGGTGTCGTGCTGGCATCGCTGGCGCTGATGGCCACCGCCTGCACTTCCGGAGACGCCGAGACACAGAGCACCGAGGAAGCCGCCCCCGCCGAGCTCGCCATCGCCCCCGGTGACGGTGAGGAGACCCTCCCGCCCAACTCCCCGGTCACCGTCGCCGCAGACGGAGGCACCATCACCGGCGTCCAGCTCGAGCAGTCCGTCGGTGATGAGGGCGAGGAGGAGGACTCCCTCTACGACATGAGCGGCACTCTCAACGAGGACGACACCGAGTGGGTCAGCGACTGGAACCTGCGTCCCGGCGCCGAGGTCCTGGTCACCGCCACCGCCGAGAACGAGGCCGGTGAGGAGAGCGAGCTCGTCCACGAGTTCACCACCGAGGACGCCCCTGAGGGCCAGCGCCTCGGCTTGGCCTCCAACTTCCCGAACTCCGGTGACACCGTCGGCGTGGGCATGCCCGTCGTCATCAACTTCGACCGTCCCGTGACCAACAAGGTCGAGGTCGAGAACTCCATGGAGGTGCAGTCCGAGGAGGAGATCGAGGGCGCCTGGAACTGGGTCGACGACCAGATGGCCGTCTTCCGCCCCCAGGAGTACTGGGAGCCCCACCAGCAGGTGAGCGTCGACCTCAACCTCGCCGGTGTCGAATCCTCCGAGGGTGTCTACGGCCACCGCAACTACGCGATCGACTTCGAGGTCGGCCGTGAGCTCATCGCCACGATGCACGTGCCCGACCACGAGATGGAGGTCGAGGTCGATGGCGAGCACGAGCGCACCATCGATGTGAGCAACGGCGCCGCCAACCGCGACTTCGACACCACCACCAGCGGGACCCACGTCCTCATGGAGCGCCACGAAAGCCTCACGATGGACTCCGCCACCCTCGGCATCGAGAAGGGCGACCCCGGCTACTACCGCCTCGACGTCCAGTACGCCGTCCGCACCTCCAACAGCGGCGAGTTCGTCCACGAGATGTCCGCCAACGGCAACATCGGCTCGGCCAACACCTCCAACGGCTGCACCAACCTGCGCATGGACGACGCCCGGTGGTTCTTCGAGAACACGCTGATGGGCGACGTCCTCGACACCACAGGTACCGAACGCGAGTTCGAGTGGAACAACGGTTGGGGTTACTGGCAGAAGTCGTGGGAGGAATGGCTCGAGGCCAGTGAGACCGAGGAACCGCAGGTGACCGATGGTTCGGGCACCCCCGGCCCGGTCCACGGCGAGGGCCTCTGAGGAACCCCTGACCCTGACGCCGGCGGGGGCCACAGAACTTCGGTTCCGTGGCCCCCGCCGCCGTGTGCGCGGCGTTCGCCGGAGTGGCGAACAGGCCGGGGCCGGGCCAGTTCGTGGCTGTGGCCCGGCCCCGGTCCTCGAACACCGGTCCTCCCGTACTCGGGCGGTGGCCCAGGCCCCGATCGTGCACTGTGTGACCTCGGTGCGCTCGCCGGCGCCGGGGATGCTACATTCGCCTCCGAACGAAAGCTTCCCGAATGGTCAGGGTCCGGGCAAGGGACGAAACACGGGGACAATGAGTCGACACACCATGACGAGCGGCCTCGATGCGCTCTTCCTCCGCAGGATGGCCGCCCGCCTCGATCGCGGGGTCGCCGCGGCCGTACGCGAACACGGTCTCACCGTCGACCAATGGCGGATGCTCGACCTGGTGGCCGACGCCGGACCCCTGCCGATGGCCGCTCTGTGCGAGGAACTGAGCCTGGCCGGGGCCACCGCCACCCGCGTCGCCGACCGGCTGGTGGCCGAGGCACTGGCGTCCCGCTCCATCGACGGCACCGACCGCCGGCGTGTGGTCCTGCGAGGTTCCGAACGCGGTCTCGAACTGCGCGAGAAGCTCTCCGCCGAGGTCGAACAGGCACAGACGCAGCAGCTCGACACTCTCGGCGAGACCGACCGCGGGCGTCTGGTGCGCATGTTCGGTTCGGTCGCCGAACAGGTCGGCACGGCCTGAGCCGAGGGGTCAGCCCTCCGTGCCCGAGCGTGTGGCCCGTGTCGACAGCCGGGCCACGACCGCGTCGACGACCAGATTGGTCACGGCCGCCATGTCCACCGCTTCCGGCTCCAGCAGCCATTGCACCTGGAGCCCGTCCATGGCGGCGATGACCGCGGCCGCCGCGTCGTGCGCCGGGGTGTGCCCGTGCGGACCGGGGACCGATGCCTTCTCCCGCTGCTCGGGCTCGAGGCGTTCCAGGACGGCTGCGGCGATCTCGCGCCGCAGCACCGTGTACCGGTTCCGGAACCACCCCTGTGCCGGATGCCGGTCGGTCGCGCTCTCTGCGGAGAGCACCGCGTAGAGCTGTGTGGTGCCAGGGGCGGCGGCGTTGCGTTCGGCGGTGGTGACCAGGTGGCGGAGCAGGCCCGCGCCCTCGGGTGCGGGGGACCTGGCGTCGCGCAGCTCCAACACGGCGGTGAGCAGACCGGTCTTGGAACCGAAGTGGTGCAGTACCCCCGCAGGCGTGATGTCCAACATCGCGGCGATGTCGGCCAGGGACGTGTTGTGGAACCCCTGCGCGGCGAAGGCCTCGGCTGCGGTGTACAGGATCTGCTCGCGCCGGTTGACGCGCTTGCGCGGTCCGGGGGCGCCGGGTTCCCGGGTCGGGGTCGTCTCGCTCAACGGAGGCCTCCACTTTTGCGTGCGGGCCTCTGACTGGGGTGCGGCCCGCCCCGTACCACCGTATCCGCGGGGTCAGCCGCGGTGGAGGCTGCAAGAGGACGGGCAGACGATGCTTAGGACCCAGCTCCCGCCCAGTTCCTCCGGCGGCGGGGAAGCGTGCTCCTCGGACGTGGGTGCGGAGGCCACTGCGGGTTCGGCCGAGGCCGGGCCGGCCCAGGACGGGCCCGGAGTGATGAGCGGGGTCGTGGCCAGGAGCGCGGCCAGCAGCGGGGCCGGGACCGGGTGGGCCGCACGCGGGGTCGGACCTGCCTGCACGGGAGGCAAGGGTGTGTGCAGCACCACCGTCGTCCACGGGGCCACCGCCAGAACCCACAGCAGTCCGAGACCGAGATCGGCCTGCGCCGCGGGCACGGCCGGGACCAGGGGCACGAGACCGGCCAGGGCGAGCCCCACACCCTGGAACACGGGAACACGGGGCGGCCGCAGCAGCAGGGCCGCAGCCACGGCGAGCACCGCCCACACGGCGGTCACCCACGGCGCGGCCAGGTTCGCGGCGGCCCACAGTCCCAGGGCGGTCAGGGCGGCCACGGCCGCGAGCACACACGCGGTCAGCGGTGCACGCCGGAACCCGGTGCGCCAGGCCCGGCCGAGGTCGGGCCCCTGCCCACGCGCGGCGTCGTCGGCCACCCGCACGGCGGAGCCCACGGCGGTCGGCGCCCCGACCAGTGCCGCCACGAGTCCGGCGCCGGCGAACACTCGGGTGAGCAGCGGCAGCGAGGGCCACACGACCGCCTGCCCGCTGGTGATGGCGCCGTGCGCGCTCAGGGCGGCGGCCGTGAGCGCTCCCAGCAACAAGGCGGGGAGCAGCGGCATGAGCAGGGCCGTCAACAGCGCCCGGTAATGCCGCCACGTGGTGCGTGCGGCCCGTCCGGCCGCTTCCCGTACGCCCACCGTGATCCCTCCCGAAAAGCCCGTGCCGTAGGNCGCCCGCCGGTAGCGTTGCATCGCGCCCGGGCCCGGGTTCCGGGGGGGGGCCGTGCACAGCAGGACGTGAGGGAGCGGTCCGGATGTCCGACACTCGGTGGCTCGACGAGAGTGAGCAGTGGAGCTGGCGCAACTTCCTGACGGCGGCGCATCTGTTGGACGCCCAGCTGGATCGGCAGCTGCGCCGGGACTCGGGGCTCTCGCACTCGGCCTACTCCACGCTCGCGGCGCTGTCGGAGGCGCCCGAGCACGCGATGACGATGAGCGCCCTGGCCGCCTATCTGCGCGCGTCCCAGAGCCGGATGTCGCACTCGGTCTCCGGTCTGGAACGCGAGGCCCTGGTCCGCCGCTTCAAACGTTCGGGTGACCGCCGCACCACCGTCGTCCAGCTCACCGATCACGGGCTCGGGACCCTCGGGGCCGCGGCCCCCGGGCACGTGGAGGAGGTCCGCCGGGTCCTCTTCGACGCCCTGACCTCTGAGCAGATGCGTCAGCTCGACGGGATCAGCGCGGCGTTGCTGGCCGCCCTCGATCCCGAGGACGTCGAACCCCGGTACACACGCTGACTGGGTGTGGTGCGCCACTACGGAACGTGCCCCGATCTGCCGGGGCCGCCCGGTAGCATGTAGTTTCCTGGGAAAAGGTTGCGCCCTCAAGCTTCGGGGGGCGTCCCAGGTAGAGCCCGACCACGAAGCAGGAGAACCGATGTCTCGACGTCCGCTCATGTCCAAGCTCCACGACGTCACCGCTCTGGCCGCCCGCGCCGTCGTCGGTGTCGTCCTCATCGCCCACGGTCTGCCCAAGGCCACCGACACCGGCGGTACCGCCGCGGGCTTCGAGGCCATGGGCATCCCCGCACCCGAGGTCGCTGCGCTCGTCGGCGCCGTGATCGAGGTGGGCTTCGGTGCCGCGCTCATCATCGGCCTCCTGCTCCCGGTCACCGGCGTCGTCCTGCTCGCGATGATGGGCTCCGCCATCGCCTTCGCACACGTGGGGGACCCCCTCGTCGGCGGTTACGAACTCCCGATGGTCCTGGGGCTGACCGCCCTCGCCCTCGGGTTCTCCGGCGGTCGTCTCGCGCTGGACAGCCTGCTGCCGCTGCCTTGGAACGAGCGCCGTGCGCAGAAGGACGGGACCCCGGCCGAAGAAAGCGGAACCAAGGACTCCCTCTCCGTGTGAACGAGCAGGAGCCGAATGTTCCGAGAGCCGCGCACCGAACCCGGTGCGCGGCCTCTTATTTTTCTTTCACCCCATGAGAAACAATGGCCACAGGTATCACCATTAATTCGCGAGATAAATCCTCGTTCTGTCGACTCCGGATGGTGGTCTCGGGGGATTTTGGGGGTAAATACGTAGAGTCGAAGCCAATAAACGCCATGTTGTTTGGATCCGGTGTTCTGGGACCGTCCCCCCATTTCCCGGGTGCCCAACCTCCGACAACGGGAGCGTCGTGTCCGCATCCGCCCACCACAACAGCACACCCGACTGGCAGTTCAGGATCACCGACCGGGACGGCGGAGTCCTCCACGGGGCCGCGGTACTGGTCTCACCCGACCACGTTCTCACCTGCGCCCACGTCGTGCGCGCCGCGGCCGGAGAGGACGGTCCCGGGGCCCGAGTACGCCTCGACGCGCCCCGGCACAGCGACACCTGGCACACCCGGGCCGCGGTCGTCGAGGGCGGATGGTGGTGGGACGAAGGGCCGGCGTGGGACGCCGCCCTCCTGCGCCTGGACGGCCCTGCTCCGGCAGTGCCCGCGCCGATCGGCACACCCGGCCCGCACATCCCGCACGGGCACCCGGTGCACATCCTCGGATTCCCCCACGCCCCCGCCGGCCGCTGGCTCACCGGACTCGTGCGCGGCGCCGGCGGCGCACGCCCCGAATACGTCCAGATCGACGTCGACCCATCGGCCCCTGTCGCCGTCACCCGCGGGTTCAGCGGCAGCGGTGTGCGCAGCAACGACGGCACTCTCCTCGGTATCGTGCGGGAAGCCGGCGCAGAGGGACGGCTGGCCTGGATGGTCCCGGTGACGGCCGTCCCCGGGCTGAGGCCCGGACCGAGAGCCGCGCCGGGGCTCGACCACGAACAACTGCACGCACTCGCCGTGGCCGTCTCCGACCTGGAGACCATCGTCTCCCGCGAGGTCCGCGCCCTCTTCGTCAGCGCACTCGACCCCCGGCTGCGCCGCAGGATCGACGCCGCGGCCGTCCCGGCCGTCTTCTCCCACGACCTGGTCCTACGGGCCCACCGCGACTACGAGGTCCTCGACGAGGTCCTGGACCAACTGGCCGCGTGGGAGGAGGCCAGCGCACCCATGCGGCGTGTCCAGGAGGCCGCCGCCCCCTTGTTGAGGGGGTGCGGTGACACCTGAGGACCGCGAGAGCCTTGTCGACGCCTTCTGCGAGGTCGCCTACGTACAGGACCGGGAGGGCCAGAGCGACCTGCTGAGCTGCCTGCCCCTGCGCATCCGCCGGGAGGTCGGCACCGGCCCGGTCTACCGCTTCGCCCTGCGCCTCATCGCCGCGTGCGAGACCCAGGGGGCCCTGCTGCCGCTGGTGCGCTGGGTCCTGCGCAAGGACGCGCGCAGTGTCGCCGCCGAGGCCCTGGCGGCCGAGGCGGCCCCCTACGTCCGCGAGGCCGAGGACACCGTGCTGGGGCCCGTCCTCGTCGACACCGCCACCGCCGGGGCCGCCACCGTCGGCGGGGACCTCACCACCGTCCGAGCCGAACTCACCCGGCTGCCCTGCGAACCCGGTGTGCGCGGCAGTTACCGGTCGATCCGCGCCGATCACGTCGGCAAGGGCGGGGGACTGCCGCCCCCGGAAACCGCCTGGGAGGCGCTGGTCAACCTCGCCCTGCTGCCCGCTTTCGCCGACCCTTCCCCGGCCGCCCGCTTCTGCGCCTGGCTCGCCCAGGCCTATCCCGCCCTGGCCTGCGCCGACCTCCTCGGCCAGTGGGGCGGCACCGGCGCCGTCGACCCCGTGCCCGCGCCCCCGCCCGAGGACCTGCCCGCGCGCCTGGTGGTCCGTGTCAGCCGCAGCTGCCGGGAGAGCTACGACCTGGAGAGCTGGTCGGTGCTCAGCGACGGCCGCGGCGGCCCGCCCGACTTCACCGAGCACTGGATGGACCGGGACGTGGCAGGAGAGGAGGTCAGCGTCCGCGTCGGCTCCCGGCTCGACCTCATGCTCGCCGATTCCCGCGCCGCCCACCACGGCAGCACCCGCGTGGAGCTCGTGACCTCCCTCGACCTCATGGCCGAGGCCGTCGCCGAACGCTGGCAGAACGGCCGCACGCGCCAAGGGCAGTCCCTGGGCGAACGCGCCGAGGTCGTCTACCGCGACGAGGCCCTCCTCGACAGGCGGGACCCCGAGGTCAGAAGTGCGCAGAAACGTTTCTCACAGAGGTGGGCCGGGCTTTTTCGCGAGGGTCGTGCCTCCGTTTTCGACCTCTTCCACACGGCGGACATGAATGAGAGACTGATCGCCAAAAGAATCGATGACGACACAGTCATCGGGATATCCGTTCCGCATGGTCTCGGCGAGGCCTTTCTGAGCGTGGCTCTGGCGGTGAGAAGCGGTGTTCCGGTGATCATCTGGCATTGCGGGGACGGTCCCCGACCGGTCGGTTCCTGGCTGAGTCCGGTGCAGATGGAACGTGAGGTGACGGTGTCCTCCGATGACATGACCGAGTTGCCCGCCGCCCTCCTGAGCTCCCGGTCGGGGCGCGTGTCGCCCACTGATTACGGGTACATCGAGAGCAGCTCCGAGATCGCGGTCATCTACCACGACACCCTGCCGGTCCTGCCCCCTCCGCCCCCACCGATGTCCCACCGAAGCATCCAGTAGCCCGCGTCGGGCGCGGTTCGAAGGACAACCCTCCATGACCACACCAGCCGAACCAGGATCGACCGATCCCGTGCCGGACGTGCCGGAGTGGTGGATCTTCCACGGTACGGGCCATCCCCGCCCGTACCTGGACCTGCTCACCCAGCTGCCGCCCCCGCCCCAGTGGCGGACTTTCGGTGGGCGCCCCGACCGCAGCGAACCACCCCACGACGAGAGCAGCGGACGCTACCTGGGGCCGGCGCGTACCCGGGGTTTCGCCATCCCCTTGGGGCCCGAGCGCAAGGATCTGCTCGACAAGGTCAATGCCGCCATCCACCTGCGGCGCCCCCTGCTGTTGGTGGGCCCGCCCGGGGTCGGCAAGTCCAGTCTGGCCCATCAGATCTCCCGCGAACTACGGCTGGGGCGTGTGTTGCGTTGGCCCGTGACGAGCCGGTCCACGGTCCGCGACGGGCTCTACTCCTACGACCCGCTCACCCAGATCCACGACCTGAACCTGGAGAACGCCCGCGCCCGGATCACCGGCGCCGAGGACCCGGGGGGTTCGGAGGACCGAGGGGGTTCGCGGAGCCAGGAGGGAGCCGAGGGGCGGCCCGGCACCAGCGCCCGTTCCATCGGCCGTTACCTCACCCTCGGCCCCCTGGGTACGGCGTTCCTGCCTGCCCGGCTGCCGCGGGTGCTGCTCGTCGACGACTTCGACCTGGGCGACTTCGACCTCTCCGGTGACCTGCTCGACCTGTTCGAGAGCGGCGGGTTCCACGTGCCGGAGCTGGCACGGTTGGCCGGGGTGGCCGAGAGGATCGTGGTAGCCACGGACGATCCCGGGCGTTCGGTCTCCGTCGAACGCGGCCGTGTCCTGTGCTCGGCTTTCCCCATCGTGGTGCTGACCTGCAACAACGATCGTGACTTACCGCCCGCGTTCATGCGCCGCTGCATCCCCGTGCGGATGGGCCTGCCCCGGGAGGAGGAACTCCTGGCCGCGGTCGCCGGACACTTCGACGGCAACCTCCCCACCGGTACCCGGGACCTGGTCACCAAGTTCCTCGACGCGGGTGTGCACGGCGACCAGCTGGCCCTCGACCAGCTCCTCAACGCCGTGCACCTGGTCGGACAGCTCGATCACGGCGACGGTCCCACCTCCGAGCAGGTGGACCGCCTGGCCGAACTCCTCTGGCACCGGCTCACGGAACCCCCCGGATGAGCGGCGGCCGGCAGGGCCCCTCGTTGGCCGAGTACGGCCTGGACGCCACCGACCTCGCCGACGCCGTCCATCTGGCCGCCGTCATGAAACAGGCCGCGGACGGCACCTCGCAGCTGAGTTACGGCCACCTGTCCCATCTGCCCTTCACCGAGCCCCTGCCAACCGATCCAGGGGACCGGGGGCCCGAGCCGGAGCACGACGCGAACACGGAACCCGAGCGTCAGGAGGAATCCCCTCGCGAAGAGGTGCCCGATCCGCTGCGGGCCGCCACCGTCGCCCCCCTCGACGACCCCGTCCACCACCTCGACGACCGCTCCGCCCTCCTGTCGGCCTTCAGCCTCTTCAACCTCAAGCTCCCCCAGGGACGTGCCGATCACCTCGACCTCATCGACACCGCGCGCAACTACGCCCGCGCGCTCCTGGACACCGCCCACTGGGGCGCCGGGGAGCGCCGCTCCGCCGGGGTCCCGGTCCTGCCCGCCCTTCGACGCGGCGCCCACCGGGCCGTCCGCCTCACCCTGGTCGTCGACACCGGCGTGTCCATGCTCTTCCAGCGGGGTGTGGCCGACGAACTCACCCGGCTCCTGCGCCGCAGCGGCATCTTCCACGCCGTGGACCTGCTCGGGTTCGACTCCCACCGGCAGGGCGCGCCCCTGCTCGTCGGCCCGGACGGGCGTCCCCGGCACCTGCGGCCCGCCGGGCACAACGGCCCGCACGTCACATTGATCGTCACCGACGGGCTCGGCACGGCCTGGGGGGACACCGGGTTCCAGTCCTGGATCGCCCGAGCCGCCCGGGGCGGGGCGGTGGCCGTGCTCCACCTGCTGCGTCCACAACTGTGGCAGCGCGGGTCGATCCGCACGGTGCCCACCCGTATCCGCGCCTCCTGGCCGGCGAGCCCGGCCGGGCCCAACACCGGCTACGTGCGCGAACGCATCCGCTCGGACACGGGCGGGGAGGAACGGCCCCGCGGCACGCTCGTCCCCGTACTGCCGATGCGCGCCGCCGCCCTGCACGCCTGGGCTTCCTTCACGATGGTGCGGAACCGCTCGCGCCTGTGGGTGCACGCCGCCGAGTACCCCGATTCCGGGGCCCGCCCCACCCCCTCCCCGCCCGAGAACGAAGAGGGCGTTCTGCCCGAGGAGGAGGCGGTGCTGCGGTTCCGGCGCACCGCGAGCCCGGAGGCCTTCGAACTGGCCGTGGCCCTGGCGGCGGTCCCGCTGCACCCGGCCGTGGTCTCCGAGGTGTGCCGGGACGTGCTGGGCCGTGCCTCGCCCTCCGAACTCACCGAGGTCTTCTTCAGCGGTCTGGTGCGCCTGGCCGAAGGGGTCCTGGAGGAGGACCCGCTCGAAGAGGTCCGGTGGGACTTCCGCTCCGGCGTACGGGCCAGGCTGCTTGCGCTGGGTGGGCAGGTGCCCGAGATCCGCCGGATGCTGCGCCTGGCCGTGCGGGTCCTGGACGGCCGCGATCCCTGGTTCGACGACCTCGCCCGCATGCTCGACGGCGAGCACGTGGGCATCCCCGCGGCCGGGTCGGGGGCGCGGGTGTGGGTCGAGGCGATGCTGCCCGCGGTCGAGAGCGGCGCCGTCGCACGCCGCTACCGCGCACCCGTCGACGTGTACGCGCGCACCCTGCGCGGATGACGCCAGGAAGGAGTCGGGCCGATGGCACGAGTCGTACGTTTCCGTATCGGTGACCAGGAACCCGGTGATGACGAGGTGTACGTGGAGGTCGACGGCGATCCCGACGGCACCGAACTCGTCTCCGGAGGAGACCGGGTCGAGGAGGCGCTCGGCACCCTCACCGAACGGCTCTCCTCCGTGCGCCGCGCCGTGGGCGCCACGCTGGACGAGCTCGGTACCTCACTCGGCCCCGACGTGATCCGGGTCACCGTCGGGGTGAAACTCAGGGCCGAGGCCGGCGCGATCATCGCCCGCTCCTCCGCCGAGGGCAACCTGCGCGTCCAGATGGAATGGGACCGCCGGGACGAGACCGACACCTGAGACCACCCGCCACCCCCTCCGGCGTCCACCGGAGGTCGCCGAGTCTGCCTACCATGCTGCTCATGCGCATTCTCGTGGTGGAGGACGACGACCGGGTCGCACGCGGGCTGGTGACCGCACTGCGGTCCGCCTCGTTCGACGTTCAACGGGTGGCCACCGCCGAACGCGCCCTCACCGCCCCGCCCGCCGACGTCGTCCTGCTCGACCTCGGGCTACCCGACGCCGACGGCATCGATCTGCTGCGCCGGCTCCGCAACCGCCCCCAGACCGCGATCATCGCCGTCACCGCGCGCGGGGAGGAACGGGACCGGGTACGGGGGCTGCGTGCCGGCGCCGACGACTACGTGGTCAAACCCTTCGGGGTGGCCGAACTCCTGGCCCGCGTCGAAGCCGTCCTGCGCCGCACCCGCCCCGCCCGCGCCGAACCCGAGGAGGCCGAGCCGCCGGTGCGTGTGGGCGAAGTGGTCGTGCACCCCGATTCCCGGGAGGCGACCGTGGCCGGGGAGCCCGTGCGCCTGACCCGCAAGGAGTTCGACCTGCTGGTCCTGCTCGCCGGACGCTCACCCTCGGTCGTGGCCCGCGACCAGATTCTCGACCAGGTGTGGGGCACCGCATGGGAGGCCTCCTCGCGCACCCTCGACACCCATGTCGCGTCGCTGCGCGGCAAACTCGGCGACTCGGTGCGCATCCGCACGCTGCGGGGCGTCGGTTACGTCCTCGACGGGGCCTGACCCGTGCTGCGGCGCCTGCTCGTCATCCTCGTTCCCTCCGCCGTCGTCCTGGTCATGGCGGTCCTGGTGCCGTTGGGCACGATGATCGCCCAGCAGTACACCCAGGAGTCCTACGTCGACCGCACCGGCGATGCCGGACGGTTCGCCTCCCTGGCCCAGAGCGCCCTGGACGCCGAACGTCTGACCGCCCTCGACCAGGAGCTCGAGCGCTACCACGACCTGTACGAGACCCCCGTGATCGTGGTCGCACCCGACGGTGGGATCGTCACCGGGTCCCGGGACACCGACGGACTCGCCGGCCTGCTCGACTCCCTGCCCCTGGACGGACAGGTGCGCACCGCCCTGGCCGGCGAACGGCCTTCACCCCCGAACACCGTGTGGCCGTGGACCGATGAGCCCCTCGTCGTCGTCGAACCCGTCGGCCGCGACAGCGAGGTCGCCGGTGCCGTCGTCCTGGTCTCGCCCACCGACCGCCTCGGTTCGGAAGTGCTCGAGGCCTGGGTCTGGACCGCCCTGACCGCGCTGGTACCGCTGGCACTGCTCGTGGCCGCGGCACTGCCGCTGTCCCGTTGGGTGCTGCGACCGATCCGGCGCCTGGACGAGGCAACCGAGTCGGTCTCCGCCGGCGACCTGGAAGTGAGCGTGGACGCCGAACGCGGACCACCGGAGCTGCGCGACCTCACCTACTCCTTCAACACGATGGTCTCGGTGGTCCGGGGTGCCCTCGAACGCCAGCGCGCGTTCGTCTCCGAGGCCTCGCACCAGCTGCGGAACCCGCTGGCGAGCCTGCGCCTGGCGGTGGAGAACCTCGCACCGCACCTGCGCACCGAGGAGGCCCGCGAGGCCCACGCGATCGCCGTGGACGAGACCACCGCCATGCACCGCATGCTCAACTCGCTGCTGGCCGCGACCCGGCTGGAGAGCATCACCGGTTCCGAACCCGTGGACGTGCCAGAGGTCCTGTGCACCCGCGTCGAACGCTGGCGCGCGCTGGGCGACTCGCGCGGCATCGAGGTCGACACCGACGTCCCCGACGGCCTCCGCGCGCTCGCGCCCGCGGGCGGCCTCGGCAGCATCCTCGACGAGCTGGTCAGCAACGCGACCCGTCTTTCGGGCGGCACCCGGATCGTGGTGCGCGCCCGCGAGGGCGACCCTGTGCACCTGTGGGTGCTCGACGACGGCCAGGGCCTGCCCGAGGACGAGCACGAGTCCGCACTCCACCGGTTCTGGCGCTCCTCCCGCCACCAGAACACCGAGGGCACGGGTCTGGGCCTGGCCATCGTCGCCGACCTCGTGCGCGACAGCGGCGGTCGCCTCACCCTCACCGACGGCATCGGCGAGGGCGACCGTCCCGGCCTCGGCGTCCTCATCGAACTCCCGCCCGCCTGAGGGAGAGCGCTGTGCGGGTGTGGGCCCGTTCAGCCCCGTGGCCGCTCCTCCTGGGTGGCGTGTCGTGCGCCGATCCCCTCGACGACCAGATCGAGGACCTGGTCGAAGTAGGTGTGCTTCATGGCACGCGCGTCCGGTTCGGAGACGGCGGTGGCGACCGCACGCTCGTGCTCGCGCGAGGCGTGCGTCTTCGTGTTCCGCATGGCGACAGTGGACGTGGCTGCGCCGATGATCTGGTTCGACACCGCACGGATCGCGACGGCCTGCTGTTCCTCGTCTCCGCCGAGACCGTGGATCGCGTCGACGATCCGCCTGCCCAGAGTGACCGCGTTCGGGCCGATCAGTGGCCTGGAGCCGGCGAACTCCGCCGCCCAGGTGTGGGCGGTCAGCGCCGCGTAGTAGCGACGGGCGGTCTCCTTGATCGCGGTCTCCGGGGGCGCGTCCGGGGCCGGGAGCTCCGCTGCGGCCTCGGCCAGGATCTCGTCCACGGCCAGGTCGACGAGGTCCTCCCGCCTCTTGACGTACCAGTACAGGCTCGTCGCGTGCACACCGAGCTCGGTCGCGACCTTGCGCATCGTCAGTGCTCGGGCCCCGTCCCGGTCGAGCAGGGCGATCGTCGCCTCGACGATGAGTTCGCGGCTGAGGGAGGGCTGGGAGCGGCGGCGCTCCGGCCGGTGGAAGACGCTGTCGAACTGCTGGTCGGATCCCGGGTCAGTCATGCTAGACAGCATAAGTAGTCCTACGTTGTTGGATTCTCACCAACGGTGTATGTTGATACTCATGATCAACGAAACCTCCACCGAACAACCGCACACCTCCTCCCTCCCGGCGGCTTCGGACCCCTCGCGCACGACGGCCGCCGCCCCCCACGGCCTCACCGCGTTCCTCGGGATCGCCTTCGCCTTCTCCTGGACCGCGTGGTGGGCCGGCCCCCATCTGATCCCCGCGGACGACCCCATGCCGTTCGTCGTCCTCGGCGGGTTCGGTCCGATGGCCGCCGCGATCGCGGTCACCGCCGCCACGCAGGGCTGGGCCGGGACCCGTTCCCTCTTCCGGCGGTACTCGATCGGGCGCCGTGGCGGTCCCGTGCCCTACCTGATCGCGGCCCTCGCCCTCCTGGCCATCGCGGCCTCCGCGGCGTTGCCCGTGTACACGGGCAACGTGACGCCGGACCGGGATGTCCTGAACGCGGCACTGATGACCGTGCCCGTCCAGTTCCTGGCCATCGCACTGGCCGGTGGCGGCAATGAGGAACTGGGATGGCGTGGGTTCGCGCAGCCCCGGCTCCAGGGCGCGCTCCCGCCGCTGGCGGCGAACCTGGTCCTCGGCATGGTCTGGGCGGTGTGGCACGCCCCCTTGTTCGCCTTGGACGGCACCGTGCAGTCGGAGATGTCCTTTCCCGCCTACACCCTGCTCTGCGTCGGCCTCACCTTCGTCCTCGGGCACGTCTTCAACTCCGCCCGTGGCGGTGTCCTCGCCGCGGTCCTCGCCCACGCCGCGATCAACGTCCTGGCAGGGCTGAAGGTGGCGGTCGTGGGAGACCCGGCCGGAGCGCTCGAGGTCACCTTCGTCCTCGTCATCGGGGCGGTGCTCGCCCTCGCCACCCGAGGCCGTCTCGGACTGCGCCGGCCCTGGGTGTACTGACCACGGCGGCCCTTCCGGCCGTTCGCGGCCGGTCTCAGGCCGGTTTGTCCTCGCGGTACCACTCGGCCGCGCCGGGGTGCAGGGGAACGGCACCGGTGGAGATCCCTGTGCGCACGTTGATCTGCGCGGCTTCGGGCCGCTGCTCGGCGAGCGCGTCCGCGCCGCGGTACAAGGAATCGGTGATCCGGGAGACGAGCGGGTCGGGCAGGTCGGCGCGGCACAGCAGCAGGTTGGGGATGGACACCGTGGGGCAGGCCGGGAGGCCGACGTAGGTGGTGGCGGGGATGTTCGCGGGCAAGTAGGTGTCCGGGTAGAGCCCAGCCATGAGACGGGCGGTCCCGGACAGGTCGATCAACCGCACCTCGTGGTCCTCGGCGAGGCCCGCGATGGCGGGGGTGGGCAGTCCGGTCAGGGAGAACATCGCGTCGATCTCACCGGCGGCGAGCGCCTGGGCCGAGGAGGCCTGGTCCAGCCGCACGGTGTCGGCGTCGATCCCGGTCTCGTCGAGGATCTGCCCGACCGTGAACTCGGTTCCGGAGTTGATCTCGCCGATCGAGACCGGCCGCCCCGACAGGTCCTCGACGGAGCGCACCGGGGAGTCGCCCATGACGACCAAGTGCACGAAGCTGTCGTAGAGGCGTCCGACTGCGCTGATGCCGTTGCCCTCGGCCACCCCGGTGGAGAGCACCGAGTCGATATTGGCCAGCCCCAGATGCGCCTCCGAGTCCTCCAACAGCACCAGGTTGTCGTGCGAGGCGCCGGTCTCGACCGGGACGACCTCGGTTCCGTCGAGTTCGTCGTCGAGCAGCATCGCGATCCGTGCCCCGATCTCCCGGTAGACCGCGCCGGGCGGGCCGGTGGCCACGACCAACTCGTCGATACCCGAGGCCGGCTCGCGTGTGCATCCGCTCACCCCGACGGCGGCGGCACAACCGGCGAGGGTCAGGAGCGCGTCACGGCGGGTCGGTCCACTCAGGTGCATAGCTGCAGCTTAGGCACGGTCCCCGGGGCAGCTCACCGGTGCGTCCGGTGTCACGAGGTGTCCCAGATCACTCACCATGCGTGGCGCTATGTCAGGGGAATCCCAAGTCTTCTGCAGTTGCGTTGCACACATCATCACCCAGTAACCAGGATCACAGGGTCAGAAAGAGGTAACTCGAAGGAAACCGCCGGGAAACCGATGGTTCCACTCGGGCCGCAGCAGGGGAGTCCCGCGAGCTCCCCCGTGACAGGAGGCTTCATGGCGACCCAGACCCGGGCCGAGGTGCCGGAGGCATCATCGTCCACACAGGAGGGGCAGCCGAGCAGCGGCGGTTGGCCCCGGTCGAAGCTGATCGGGCTCGTTCTCGGGCCGCTGCTGGCCGTGATCGTGTACGCCCTTCTGCCCGAGATGCCCATGGAGCTCGGAGACGGGGAGACCACTCTTTCCGCCAATGGTTCGGCGGTCGCGGCCGTCACGGCGTGGATCGCGGTCTGGTGGGCCACCGAAGCCATCCCGATCCCGGCGACCTCGCTGTTGCCGTTGGTGCTCTTCCCGGTCCTGCTCGACGGTGTTGCCGTGGGTGATGTCGCACCCTCCTACGGCTCCGACACCATCTTCCTGTTCATGGGCGGGTTCATGCTCGCCCTCGCGATGCAGAAATGGAACCTCCACAAGCGCATCGCCCTGACGATCGTGTCCAAGGTCGGTTCCAACACGGCGGGCCTGGTCGGCGGTTTCATGATCGCCACCGGTTTCATCTCGATGTGGGTCAGCAACACCGCGACCGCCGTGATGATGCTGCCCGTCGGCCTGTCGGTGATCACCGTCATCGCGCAGTTCCGCAACGGCCGCACCGACGTCAAATTCGCGACCGCCCTGATGCTCGGTATCGCCTATTCGGCTTCCATCGGCTCGGTGGCCACCCTCATCGGGACCCCGCCGAACGTGCTCATGGTGGGTTATCTCAACGACGTCCACGGCATGTCCATCGGGTTCGGCCAGTGGATGCTGGTCGGCGCCCCGCTGGCGGCCGTGTTCCTGTTCATCGCCTGGTTCGTTCTGGTCAAGTTCTGCTTCCGCCCCGAGGTCAAGAAGGTCGAGGGCGCACAGGAACTGATCCACGGCGAACTGCAGAAGATGGGCCGGATGGGGCGCGGCGAGAAGCTCGTGCTGATGGTGTTCGCCGTCGCGGCCTTCTCCTGGATCTTCATCCCGATGCTGGCCGACACCGAGCTGATCGGCGGCGCACTGCCGTGGCTGGCCGGTATCGAGGACGCCGTCGTGGCCATGTACGTGGCCGTGGCCCTCTTCCTCATCCCGGTGGACCGCCACACCCGGATCCTCGACTGGGACACCGCCGTCAAACTGCCCTGGGGCATCCTCCTGCTCTTCGGCGGTGGGCTGGCCCTCTCCGCCCAGTTCACCGAGACCGGCCTGAGCGAGTGGATCGGCGGCCAGGTCTCCGTGCTCGCCGGCGTGCCCACATGGGTGCTCGTCCTCGCCGTCGCGGGGCTGGTCCTGGTCCTGACCGAGCTCACCAGCAATACCGCCACCGCGGCCACGTTCCTGCCCATCCTGGGCGGCGTCGCCGTCGGTATGGACGTCGACGTCCTCGTGCTCATCCTCCCCGCGGTGCTGGCCGCCACCATGGCCTTCATGCTCCCGGTCGCCACCCCGCCCAACGCGATCGCCTTCGGCTCCGGGTACGTCAACATCGGACAGATGCTCAAGGGCGGTATCTGGCTCAACCTGATCGCGCTGTTCCTGATCCTGGGCACCATGTACGGTCTCGTCGGTTGGGCCCTCGGCGTGAGCCTCTGACGAACGGCACGCGAGCACGACGCGGCGCCGCCGGACGGATGGGTCCGGCGGCGCCGCGTTCCCGTCGCCTCAGAGGTCGCCGTCGGGCCGGGAGTAGCCCGGGTGCTCCTGCCCTGCCTGTTCGTCGAGCTCCACGACCAGGTCGTCGAAGCGGGTCTCCTCCGCCTGCGGGGCTCCGGTCAGGTACCCCGCGCGGGCCATGGCCGATCCGCCCACGGCACTCGTGGCCAACTGGATCACCAGGGCCAGGCCGACCTTGAGCGCGTTGCCGAGCGACGGTTGCTGCAACAGCAGCCCGATGAGGATCAGGGCCGGGCCGAACGCACCGGAGATCGTCACACCGTTCAGGCGCGAGTACAGGTCCGGAAGCCGCAGCAATCCGATCGCGCCGACCAGGAAGGCCAGGGCACCGGCGAGTACGAGCAGGTCGCCGATGATCTCGGTGAGGGTCATCGTTTCCCTCCTGCGGTCAGACGGGCCAGGGAGATCGCGGCGAGGAAACCCACGAGGGTGCAGACCACCACGATGTCCACCAGCAGTACGGTCTCCAGACGGATACCGAGGATCGCGACCAGGAGCACGAACCCGTAGAAGACCATGTCCGAGCCGGTTCCCCTGTCGGCCCCGGTCGGGCCGCGCAGGACCCGGAAGGTCGCGATGATCATGGAGACCACCACTGCCGCCAGGGCGATGTCGATGATGCTCATAGGCGTTGTCCCCCTTCGTCCCGTTCCAGGTCCTCCGCTCGGGGCGGCTTCCCCGCGGGCCGGGTCGCCCGCAGCAGCCGGTCCTCCATGGCGTGTACGTAACGCACGGTCGAACCGTGGCTGTGGGTGTACATCGAGTACACCCACACCGTGGCCGGGTCCTGCCGGGCCGCCACGGTCAGGGAGCCCGGTGTGAGCGAGACCAGGTTGGCCAGCGTCGAGACCTCGAAGTCGGTGCGGCACCGCAGCGGCACCTCCACGAAGGCCGCCGAGATCCGGCTTCCGGGGGTGAGGATCTCCCACCCCACGCGCAGTGACCCGGTGAGCAGGTCGTAGGCCAGGTAGACGGGAATCCAGAGGATGCCCAGGATCCAGTTCAGGACGCTCTTGACCGTCATCCGAGCACCGCCTCGACGTAGGTGGACGTTTCCAGGAGGTTCGCGGCCACCGTGGAACTCAGGTCCAGTGGGAGGGCCGCGCCCAGGCCGATGCCCAGGGCCGTGGCGGCCGACACCACACAGGGCACCAGCATCGCCGTGGGGACCCTGGGGCGGACAAGCACCGCGGTGGAGCCCTCCTCGCAGTGCGACTCGTTCACGGGACGCTCGACCTCGGGTTCCTCGCTCCAGAAGACGCTGCCCCAGAGCGTGAGCATCGACATCAGGGTGATGAGGCCGACGGCCACCGCGATCACCGCGATGATCCACTCCCCGGCCAACCGGCCCGGGTTCACCGTGCCGGCGGCCCCGTAGACCAGCGCCACACCGGCGAGGAAGACCGTCGAGGTCAGAAGGCCGACCGTCACGTAGATGCGGCCGGACCGCAGACGGCGCAGCGTACCGAGCACGGCCGGTATCCCGTACGCGGGGACCAGTATGACCTCGATGAACACGAACATGTTGGACAGGTCACCGGTCATCAGTGCGCCCGCCACACCCACGGACAGCACCAGCGCCAGGAACCGCGCGGCCGTCGACGGCGCGGCGACCACGAGGGGCAGGAGCGCTGCGCTCACGGGGCGCCCCCGGTGTCGTCGTCCCTACCGGTGGCGGCAAGGGTGAGCATGTAGACGGTGATCGAGAAGGTGATGACGATCGCCGTCAGGACGAAGGCCTGCGGAAGAGGGTCGGAGGCCACATCGGCGGGGTTGTAACCGATCAAGGGTTGAGCCCTGCGGAAGATGCCCCCGGCCGACATGAGCATCAGGTTCACCGAATGCCCCAACATGACGAAACCCAGGATGATCCGGACCAGGCCCCGTTGGAGCATCAGGAAGACCGCCCCGAAGGTCAGGACACCGATCGTGATGGCGAGAGTCAACGTGTGCCTCCGTTCCGGACGGTGTCGAGCGGGTCCTCGGGGTGATCGCCCGGGTCCTTCTCGGGGGTGCTCGCGGGGGGTTGATCCGGTGCGGTCCCCATGACGCCCAGCGTCGAGTCACCGGGCCTGGACTCCTCCAGCCCGAGCTGGTTGAGGGCGGTGAGGACGACACCGACCACCGCCAGGTAGACACCGGCCTCGAAGACCAACGCGGTCGTCAGGTGCAGGGAGCCGCCCCACGGAAGGGCGAGCTCGGTGTGCAGCGGTTTGAGGAAGGAGCCGTCGACGTAGCCGAGGACCCCGGAGGAGATCGCGGTGAGGATCCCGGCCCCGATGAACATCGGGTAGGCGAGTTGGATCCGGGCCACGGAGGCGCTGGGCGCGGCCAGGTAGACCAGGGCGAACCCGGCACCGGCGACCAGGCCGCCGACGAAGCCGCCGCCGACGTCGGTGTGGCCGCGCACCATGAGGTAGATCGACCAGACCACGATCAGTGGCAGCAGCACGTGGCCGACCGCACGCATGATCATCGTGTTGTCGTCCGCGTCGTAGGCGGCGCTGCGCCGGCTGACCACGACCCAGCGGGAACCGTGCGAGGGCAGCAGGCCGCTGGAGTTGAGCACTGCGATGATGATGATCCCGGCCACGCCCAGGACGACGAGTTCGCCCAGGGTGTCGAAGGCGCGGTAGTCGACGAGGACCGTGTTGACGACGTTGGTGCCGCCGGTGTCCTCCTCGGAGTGGTTCAGGAAGTACCGGCCGGAGTCGGAGATGTCGCGGCGCCCGGTCAGGAAGTAGGTCCCCAGCGCCGCCGAGACACCCGCGACCGCCGCGATCAATGCGGTCAGCGCCGTGCGGGTCCGCGGGACCGGGTGGAACCGCCTGGGGAGCCGGCGCAGCACCAGGGCCGCGATGACCACGGTCAGGATCTCCACGACGAGCTGGGTGAGGGCCACGTCGTAGGCGCCGAGCAGGAACAGCCACAGCGCGGTGGTGAACCCGGCGACACCCACCATGACGAGCCCGGCCATGCGAGAGTCCGTCACGGCGGCGCCGATGACGGCGACGGTGGCCAGCGCGACGAGCGGCCAGTCGAGCGGATGGGTGGTGTCGCCGTACTGGTCGGGCACTTCGATACCGGCCCCGGCGACCACCCCGGCCAACGCGGTCAGTACCAGGAGGGGCATGACCAGGTGGCGGGTGGGCGAGTCGGAGCGGGTGAGGCCGCTGATGCGGCGTCCGAGGCCGATCACCCCGTCGTGGAGGGCCTCGAAGACGGTGGGACCGTTCGCCGGGAACAGGGCGCGTCCGGCCAGGTGCTCACCGGAGGCGGTCCACCGGATCAGGAGCGCACCGAACCCGATGGCGGCCAGCGACATGAACAGGTCGACCGAGAACCCGTGCCACAGGGACAGTTCGGCCGGATAGTACGCGCCGGTGGTATCGACGGCGCCACGTTCCCCGAGCTGGTTCAGGATGGGTACGGCCAACCCCAGGGCGAGCCCGGCGACACCGGCCACCGCGGGGCCGGCGAGGAAGCCCGGGTCGGCCTCGCGCACGTCGGTACTGCCCCGGGGCGTGCCCCAGAACGTGCCGTACGCGAACCGGAACGAGTAGGCGAAGGTGAAGGCCGACGCCAGGACCGCCGCCGCGGCCGCCACCGGCCCGGCCCAGACCGGACCGGGTGCCTCCAACAGCCCCTTGAAGATGTTCTCCTTGGTCACGAAGCCCAGCAGCGGCGGGATGCCCGCCATGGACAGTGCCGCAAGGGCCGTCACTCCGGCCGAGACCGGCATGAGGCGGGCCAGGCCGCCGAGTTCGCGCAGGTCGCGGCTGCCGGCCTCGTGGTCGATGACGCCGGCCATCATGAACAGCGCGGCCTTGAAGAGCGCGTGCGCGAGTGTGTGCACGGTCGCCGCGATGAGCGCGGCCTCTTTGCCCACACCGATCACCGCGACGAGCAGGCCGAGCTGGCTCACGGTCGAGTAGGCGGCCAGGCGTTTGAGGTCGTGCTGTTGCAGTGCGAAGACCGCGCCGATGACGGCTGTGATCAGACCGGTGGTGATCAGGGCCGCGTTCCACACCGCAAGGTCGGAGAAGGCCGGGGTGAAACGCATCAGGAGGTAGATGCCGGCCTTGACCATGGCCGCGGCGTGCAGATAGGCGCTGACCGGTGTGCCGGCCGCCATGGCGTCGGGCAGCCAGTAATGGAACGGGAACTGCGCGGACTTGGTGAAGGCGGCCACGACGATCAGCAGGGCGATGGTCGTGGCGAAGGCCGGGTCCTGGGACCACACCGGATCGGCGAGGATCTCGCTCAACCGGGTCGTTCCCACGCGCAGAGCCATGAGGACGGCCGCGGTCAGAAGTGCGAGGCCCCCCAATGCGGTGATGAGGAAGGTGCGGATGGCCGGCCGGCTCGCACCCGGCCCCGAGAGTCCGATGAGGTAGAAGGACGTGATGGTCGTGAGTTCCCAGAAGACGTAGAGCAGTACGACGTCGTCGGCCAGCACCAGTCCCGTCATCGAGAACGCGAACAGGGTCATCAGGAAGTAGAAACCCAGTCGGCGACCGGGTGGGAAGTACCGGGTGGAGTAGGCCATGATCAGCCCGCCCACACCGGTGATCAGCAAGGTGAACAACCAACCGACGCCGTCCATGCGCAGGCTCAGCCCGACACCGATCTGCGGCATCCACGGCAGGACGGACTCGGGGGTGTGCCCGTCGGCGAGCACGCTCGGGGCCAGAGCCAGCACGCCCCCTGCCAGAGCCAGCAGGACGGCCGCGAGCAGCCATCCCGCGTCGCGCCCGAGGAGGCGATCGGCCAAGGGCGTGCCGATCACGGCGGCGGCGAGGACCAGAAGCAGTATCAGCAGTACCACGCCACCGTCATTTCATAATGAGGGGCTTCCACCTAGGCGACACAGCGCGCAGAGGAGACCTGGGGTACATGTCGACATTCACCCTTTTGGTTTGTCGTGTGCTCTTGTCGTGGATCGATTCTGGAGGAAGGGTGGACGTGGTGCTTCGTCCCGGCCCGGGCCGGAGCTGCGGGTGATTCCGGCGGCCGGAAGGGGCTGGGCGGGTGCTCGTGGCAGCGTCGCCGTCGAAAAGCGCTCAGACGCGCAGGCTGCGTCCGTACCTGGGGGAACACAGTCGTGATGCTCGGGCTCGATGCGGTGACGGGGGAGTCCGGTGCGAGCGGTGGTGGATGCGCCCGTATGTGTCAATGGCCGTATCAACGGTTGACCGGATATTTATGCCTCTGATGCGGTTTGGCAGGGGACCGCGCTACCCCTTTATGAGGCGTCTGGTCCGGCCATATTCGGTAGTGAAAAACCCCTTGCCACCCGTCGGTGGGTGACAAGGGGTTCTGGTTCACGGGCTCTGCGCCCGGTTCCCTAGGCCTTTCCGTTCTCGTCCGGGGCGTCCTCCGAACGCTCCGCAGAGCGCTGTCGGCCGGCCTCCTCGAGGTCGTCGAAGGCGGTCGCCTCCGTGGGCGGGGTACCGGTCAGGTATCCGGCCCGCGCCATGGCGTTGCCACCGATCGCAGCCGTGGCGAGCTGGATCAGCAGAGCCAATGCGATCTTCCAGGCGTTCTCCAGCGTCGGGTAGTCCAGGAAAAGCCCCAAGAAGATGAGTGCGGGCGCCAGACCGGCAGTGATCGTGACGCCACTGAGCCGTGCGTAGAAGTCGCGCAGCCGCAGCAGCCCGAACGCCCCGACCACGAACACCAGGGAACCGGCGATCATGCACGCCATGCTGGCGATCTCCAACGGTGTCATCGTTTACCTCCGGAGATCAGACGGGCGACGGACAGGGCGGTCAGGAAACCGACCAGCGCGCACACCAGCACGATGTCCACGACGAGGTCGGTGCGGAGACGGAAACCGAGCAGCGCGACCAGGCTCACGAAGCCGTAGAAGGCCACATCGGCCCCGGCCCCGCGGTCGGCGCTGGAGGGACCGATCAAGATCCTGTACGCGGCGACGGCCATACCGATGATGATGGCCACGATCCCGATGTCGATGGGCTGCATCAGTATTCACCTCGCTCTGTGCTCTCCGCTGTGGCAGGGCGTGTCGGCACACCGGCGCGGGGACGTGTCACGGCGAGCAGGCGGTCCTCCATGTCGTGGATGTCGCTGTGGAAGGAGGCCCGGTCCTCGATGTAGAGACCGTGCACCCACAGGGTGACGGGAGTGTCCTCGCCGACCGCCACCGTCACCGTTCCGGGCGTCAGGGAAATCATGTTGGCCAGCATCGTCGTCTCGAAATCGGTCCGGCAGCGGGTGGGGACCTCCACGAAGGCCGGGGTGGAGGAACTACCGGGGGTCAGGACGTCCCACAGGACCTCCGACGAGGTCTTGACGACCTCGGCGCCGAAGTAGAAGGGGAACCAGAGGGTGCGTAGCACCCACATCACGTAGATCATCCGCCGAGCACCGCCTCGAGGTAGCCGGAAGTGTCCAAAAGACCCTGCGCGGCCTCGGCGCTCAGGGTGAGCAGGACCTGGGCGCCCAACCCGATGCACAGGGTCGTCGCGGTCAGGATCAGGCCGGGCATGAGCACCATCGGGCGCACACGGGCGGCGGTCACGGTGGTGGTGCCGCCCTCGGCCGACGTGGTCCCGCTCCCGTCGTGGTCCGCCTCGTGCGCGGGGTCCTTGCCCCAGAACACACCGCCCCAGATCTTGAGCATCGACATGAGCGTGATGAGGCTGACCACGATCATGATCGCCGCGGCCGCCCACTGCTGGGCGTCGACCGCACCGATGACCAGGGTCAGCTTGGCGACGAAGCCGGAGAAGGGCGGCAGCCCGGCCAGGGACAGCGCCGCGCCCATGAAGACCAGTCCCAGCACGGGCTGGCGCCGGGCGATCCCGCCGAGCCGGTCGAGTGCCCCGGTCCCGTGTGTGTGCTCGATGGCGCCCGTGGACAGGAACAGCGACGCCTTCACGATCATGTGGTGGATGAGGTAGAAGATGCCCGCCATGAGGCCGATCTCGGTGAACAGGGCGACACCCAGCAGGATGTAGCCGATCTGGCTGATCATGTGGAAGACCAGGATCGACCGGGTGGTGTCCTCGCCCACCGCACCCATGACGCCGATGAGCATCGTGGCGCTGAAGACCAGCACGCCGATCCACAAGTAGGTGGAGTCGCCGTCGAAGACCAGCGCGTACAGGCGGTAGATCGCGTAGATGGCCACCTTGGTGTGCAGGCCGGAGAAGAGCGCGGTGACCGCCGGGGAGGCCCGCGGGTAGGTGCGGGCCAGCCAACCGTGCACGGGAACGACGGCGGCCTTGATGCTCAGCGCCAGGATCACCACACCCATGCCGGCGGCGACCACGGGCGACTCGGCGGCCTGCCCGGCCAGCTCACCCAGGTGCACCGTCCCGGTGGCCCCGTAGACCAGCGCGACACCGGCGAGGAAGATCGTCGAGGTCAGCAGGTTGACGGTGACGTAGATCCGTCCCGCCCGGAGCCTCCCGAGCGCCCCGATCATCGCGAGCAGCCCGTAGGAGGGCAGCAGCATGACCTCGATGAACACGAAGAGGTTGAAGAGGTCCCCGGTGAGCAGTGCACCGGACACCCCGGCGTACAGGACCAGCACCAGCGACGGGAAGAACGGGCGTTGGTCGTCGTGGACCGCCGCGGCGAAGGCCGCAGAGACCAGCACCAGCAAGGACGTCGTCCACAGCATGAGGGCGGTGAAGGTGTCGGCGACGAACGGGATGGAGATCCCGTCCTGCCACAGACCGACGTTGTGGGCGAGGACCTGGCCGTCCCGGGTCTGCCACAGCAGGAGGGACGCGGCCGCCAGGCCCAGACCGCTGGGCACCATCATCAGGGTGCTGCGCACCCACATCGGCGGGGTGAACACGGCCATGAGCCCTGCCACGGCCAGTGGCACCCCCACGAAAAGAGGCAGGAGCGCGGGGTTCATGAGGCGTCCTCGGTGTCGTCGTCGCTACCGGAGGCGGCGAGGGTGAGCATGTAGATCACGATGGAGAAGGCGATCACGATGGCAGTGAGCACGAACGCCTGCGGCAACGGGTCGGCCGCCCAATCGGGCGGGTTGATGCCGAGCAGGGGCTGGTCACGGCGGAAGGTGCCGCCGGCCGACATGATCAGCAGGTTCACGGCGTGGCCGAGGAGCAGCAGCCCGAGCACGATGCGGACCATGCCGCGCTGGAGCATCAGGTAGACGCCTCCGGCGACCATGATGGCGATGGTGACTGCGAGGGTCATCGGGCACCTCCGGTGGTGGTCGTGTCCACGCCGACGGCCGTGGCCCCAGTGCCTTCGAGGGAGGGGGCCGTGTCGTCCGGGAACTCACCCTCGGACGTACCTGGAGGCGACGGCGGTGTCGCCGGACGGGCTGTCCCGCCGTTCTCCAGTCCCAACTCGTTCAGGGCGGCCAGCAGCACACCCACAACGGCGAGGTAGACACCGACGTCGAAGATCAGCGCGGTGGTGAAGTGGTAGTAGTCCCCTCCGGGCAGCGGGATCTCGGCGTGCAGCGGCAGCAGGAACGAACCCTCGAAGAAACCGAGCAGGCCCGATCCCAGGGCGACGAGGACGCCGCTTCCGATGATGGCCGGGTAGGCCAGGCGGATGCGCGCGGCCGCGTCACTGGACGCGGCGAGGTAGGTCAGCGCGAACGCCGACCCCCCGACGAGACCGCCGATGAAGCCGCCACCGGGCTCGTTGTGGCCGCGAGCCAAGAGGTACAGCGACCAGATGACGAGAATGGGCAGCAGGAACTTGGCGACCGTGCGCATGAGCACGGTGTTCGGCGCCGACTCGAAGACCGGGTTGGTGACAGGTACTTCCGGTTTCCGTGCCTTGTGCACGGGCAACAGGTCGCTGTTCCTGAGCACCGCGATGATGATGAGCCCGGCCACGCCCAGGACGACGAGTTCGCCCAGGGTGTCGAAGGCGCGGTAGTCGACGAGGATCGTGTTGACGACGTTGTCGCCCCCTGTGTCCTCCGGCGCGTTGCCGAGGAAGTAGTCCGCGGCCGACGAGAGTTCCCGCCGCCCGGTGAACGCGAACGCGGCCGTACCGGCCACCAAGCCGGAGGCGATCGCGATGAGGGCCGTCAGAACGGACCTCTTGCGGGTGACCGGGTGGAAGGTCCGGGGCAGGCGCCGCAGCACCAGCACCGCCACGACCACGGTGAGCACCTCGACGAGCAACTGGGTCAGGGCGACGTCGAACGCGCCCAGGAAGAACAGCCACAGAGCCGTGGTGAACCCGGCCACGCCGATCAGGGCGAGGGCGGCCAGGCGCGAACGGGTGAGCGCAGCGCCCAGGACCGCCACACCCATGAGACCGACCAGGAGCCAGTCCAAGGGGCGGCTGGTCTGGCCGGCGGGGGCTGGAAGATCGATGCCGATCCACAGAACCGCAGCGGCCAGGACGATGGTCATGACGATCGGTGCGCCCAGGTGGAACGCGATCGCGTCGGTGCGGGTCAGGTCGCCGACCCTGCGTCCCGCGCGGATCGTGGCACCGTGGATCCGCTCGAAGACCGAGGGGCCGTCGACCGGCAGCAGCGACCGCCCGGCGTAGGACTCGCCGGAGGCGGTGCGCCACACCAGCAGCACGCCCAGTGCGATGGCCGCGGCCGACATGGCCAGCTCGGGGTTGAACCCGTGCCACAGCAACAGGTGAGCGTCGGCGGCGGTGCCGGTGGTGTCCTGCGCGACCCCGTTGACGAGGGGGTCCAGGACCGGCACGGCCAGGCCCAGGACCACACCGCCGAGCGCGGAGAGGGCGGCCGGGAGCCAGAAGGCAGCGGGGGCCTCGTGCACGTTCTCCTGCGCGGCCCGGCGCTCACCACGCGGTTCGCCGAAGAACGCGCTGTGCACGAATCGGAAGGAGTAGGCGAAAGTGAACGCGGCCGCGCCCACGGCCACCGCTCCGGCGAGGATGCCCGCCCACGGGCCGCCGGAGGCACCCAGGAGCCCGGCGAACAGGTATTCCTTGCTGACGAAGCCCAGCAGCGGCGGGATGCCTGCCATGGACAGCGCGGCCAGGGTCGCGATCGCCGCCGTGACGGGCATGCGACGGGCCAGGCCGCCCAGGTCGCGCAGGTCACGGGTTCCGGCTTCGTGGTCGACCAGACCGACCACCATGAACAGTGCCGACTTGAACAGCGCGTGTGCCACGGTGTGCGCGGCCGCCGCCACCAGGGCCTCCGGGGTCCCGACGCCGATCACGGCGATGAGGAAACCGAGCTGGCTCACGGTCGAGTAGGCGGCCAGGCGCTTGAGGTCGTGCTGTTGCAGTGCGAAGACCGCGCCGATGACGGCTGTGATCAGACCGAACGTGATGAGCGCGGCGTTCCACAGGAACACCTCACCGAAGGCGGACGTGAACCGCATGGCCAGGTAGATGCCGGCCTTGACCATGGCCGCGGCGTGCAGATAGGCGCTGACCGGTGTGCTGGCCGCCATGGCGTCGGGCAGCCAGTAGTGGAACGGGAACTGTGCGGACTTGGTGAAGACCGCGACCACGACCAGGAGCGTGACCAGCACCGTGAACGTGCTGTCCTGGGTCCAGGTCTGGTCGGCCAGGATCGCACTGAGCTGTGTCGTGCCGGTGCGGACCACCAGGAGCACCGCTGCGCCCAGCAGGGCCAGGCCGCCTACCGCGGTGATGAGGAAGGTGCGGATGGCCGGCCGGCTCGCGCCCGGCCCCGAGAGTCCGATGAGGTAGAAGGAGGCGATGGTCGTGAGTTCCCAGAAGACGTAGAGCAGCACGACGTCGTCGGCCAGCACCAGTCCCGTCATCGAGAACGCGAACAGGGTCATCAGGAAGTAGAAACCCAGCCGGCGACCGGGTGGGAAGTACCGGGTGGAGTAGGCCATGATCAGCGCGCCCACGCCCGTGACCAGCAGGGTGAACAACCACCCCAGGGCGTCCATGCGCAGATGGAACTCCACGCCGATTTGCGGCATCCAAGGTACGGAGTAGGTCAGGGCCTCATCGGAGCCGAGGACCTGGGGCGCCTGTGCGGCGATCAGAGCGGTCAGTGCGGCCAGCACGGCCGCGGCGAACCAGCCGGTGTTGCGTCCGAGGACACGTTCCACCAGTGGAATGCTCAGCACCGTCGCCGCGAGCACCAGGATCGAAGTCAGCAGCACCACGCCACTGTCCTTTCACAATTTGTGTCCTCTCCCCAACCGACACAGCGGTCCCACGGGCGGTGGTTACGCGAGGATACGGGAGAGAGGATCGAGGAGAGCCTGGGATCGCGGGGCCGCAGCGCTCACCGGTACACGGGCACAGGTGTGCTGTGTGGGTGTGGCGGGGCGGCCCCTTCGGTCAGTGGAGTCCGGGCGGGCACGCGGCGAGTTCGCCGTGTGCGTTGGTGCCCCAGGACGTCGTGTAACCGTTGGTGCCGAGCGGTAGGCAGTGGCCGACCGGGCACTTCTCGGCCTCGGCGAAGCGGCAGCGCCGCGTCGTGTCGGCGGCGCGCGGGGAGTAGGAAGAGGCGGGCACACGGTGCCTGTCGTGGCTGCGTGTGGCGACCATGGTTCCTCCTCTCCCAGGCCGCGTATGCGTCGTCGGAACTCTACCAACCACGCGGGACCGAACGAAGCGGACATCGTACCTGGTGCGGAGGCCATACCCCCGGTGGCAGGGGAACCGGCTCCATGGGATGATCGACGATTGTGATGAGTGAGAGGGTGTCCCGAGGGACGCACATCTACCGCACGCCCTCCGGCGCGGACAAGATCCGGACCTGGTGCGAGGAACGCCTGGCCACCTGGCCCGGGCTCGAACGTCTCCCTGCCGTCGATACCGCCTTGGGCACTACGCGTGCTTTCCTTGCTCCCGGCGGTGAGCGCACCCCTGTGGTGATGCTTCCGGGGACCAACTTCAACACCGCCACCAACGTCGACATCCTGCGGGTCCTGGCCGCGGACCGGCCGGTCATCAGCGTGGACCCGCCCGGGCAGCCGGGTCTGAGCGGCCCCATGCGCCCCCGTGGTGACCGGACGGCGGCCTACGGCGCATGGTTCGGAGAGCTCCTGCCCCAGCTCGTGGACGGGCCGGTGATCGTGCTCGGCCACGCCCTGGGCGCCGCGATGGCACTGGACTCCACCCCTTCCCCCCTGGTCTCGGGGCTGATGCTGGTCGACCCGGCCGGGCTCTCGGCCGCCGGCGCCGGGGGTGACCTCATGCGCGTGACGCTGCCGTGGATGATCGGCCCGCGCGACAGCAAGAGCGCCCGTGTACTCAACATGCTGCACGGCGAGAACTACCAGGTCGACGCCTCCGACCCGATGGCGCGCTGGTGGACGCTGGTGGGTACCCACTGCCGCTACGTGCTGTCCCCGCCGCCCCTGGAGATGGAGTCCCTGCGCCCGTGGCACGACACCCCCACGGTGCTGGCGACCGGGTCCGAGGACGTGCTCTACTCGCCCTCCCGCCTGTACGGCCCTGCGCTTCGCCTGTTGAACGCCGAGGTCGTGGAACTGGAGGGTGCGGGACATCTGGCCCCGTACGAGCAGCCCGAACGCATCGCCGAGCTGCTCGGCCGCCTGGACCATTAGCAAGGACCCGCCGGGTGCGTCCGGCGGGTCGCTCAGTAGTAGACCGCGAGCGGCCCGTTGGGCCCCTCGATGACGGTCACCGGGGTGTCGAAGACCCGGGTGAGCACCTCGTCGGTGAGGATCTCGCTCGCTGTGCCGAACTCGACGACGGCACCGTCCTTGACCGCGCAGATCCGGTCGGCGTAGTGGCCGGCGAAGTTGATGTCGTGGAGCACGATCACGATGGTGCGCTCCAGCTCCTCGGCGGCGCGGCGCAGGTGCTGCATCATCTGCACCGAATGGCGCATGTCGAGGTTGTTGAGCGGCTCGTCCAGCAGGATGTACTCGGTGTCCTGGGACAGAACCATCGCCACGTAGGCGCGTTGGCGCTGTCCGCCCGAGAGTTGGTCGAGGTAGCGGTCCTCGAGGTCGCTCAGGCCCAGGAAGTCGATCGCCTGGCTGACGACCTCCTCGTCGGTGGTGGTCAACCTGCCCTTGGAGTGGGGGAAGCGCCCGAAGGCGACCAGCTGGCGCACGGTCAACCTGGTGATGAAGTGGTTCTCCTGGCGCAGGATCGAGACGATCTTGGCCAGGTCCTTGGAGTCGGTCCTCGTCACGTCGTAGCCGGCGATCTCGATCGTCCCGGAGTCGAGGCCGAGCAGTCGGCCCGCCATGGTCAGCAGGGTCGACTTCCCGGCACCGTTGGGCCCCACCAGCGCGGTCACCCCGCCCTCGGGGATCGTCAGGTCGACGGGACCGATCACGACGTCGCTGTTGTAGTCCTTGCGCACACCCGTGAGCGTGATCAAAGCCGCCCCTTTCTGAGGATGACGAACAGGAACACCACGCCCCCGACCAGCTCGATGATGATCGAGACCACGCCCTGGGCGTAGAAGATGTTCCGCATGACGAAGTACGCCCCGCTGAGCACGACGAAACAGGTCAGTGCCGAGAGCGGAAGGACGTAACGGTGGTCGTGGGTGTCGGCGAACTGGTAGGCCAGGGTCGCCACGAGAAAGCCCAGGAAGGTCATCGGTCCGACGAGCGCTGTCGAGACCGCCATGAGGATCGAGACCAGGAACAGCACCCGGATGGTCTCCTTGCGGTGGTTCATGCCCAGGCTCGTGCTCGCGTCGCGTCCGAGCGCGACGATGTCGAGGCGCCGAGAACTCACCAGCAGCAGGCCTGCGGCTACGAGGCACAACGGGATCGCGACCGGCAGGTAGGAAGCGTCGGCGTTGGCGATGTTGCCGAACAGCCGCGCCGCGAGCACGTCGAACTCGCTCGGGGTGAGCAAGCGCTGCATGAAAGTGGAGACCGACGCGAGGCCGCCGCCGATGACGATCCCGATCAACAGCATGACCTGCAGGTTCGCGTACCTGCCGGACAGGAGCCAGCCGTACAGCACCATCGCGAAGCCGATCATGACAGCGGTCTGGAGCATGAACTGCGGGAGCCCCTGGAGCGCCACGACCCCCGCGACACCGATGAAGTACACCCCTGCGGTCTGCACCGCGACGTAGAGCGCCTCGAACCCCATGATCGACGGGGTGATGATGCGGTTGCCGGTCACGGTCTGAAAACTCACCGTGGCGATGGACTGGCAGATCGCCACCACGGCTATGACCACCAGGTTCGTGGAGCGCATCTCGGCGATGCGCCAGAAACCGTCCGAACCGACCGGCATCGGGTTGTCCCAGGTCAGGAGGCCGAAACCGAAACCGGCCGCGAGCGCGGAGAGCACCCCGACGATGGTCCAGTAGCGGATGCGGCTGCGCCTGGTCGGCAGGCTGCGGGACGAGCGCTCGGGCCGTGCGGTGGCCGGTGCGCTCCGACGGGGAGAAGGAGTGGTTGTCTCAGCCACGGCGACGCTGCCTCAACAGGAGAAGGACGAAGACGGCGGCCCCGACGACCCCGAGGATGAGGGACACGGGCACCTCGAAGGGCATGATGACGGTCCGGCCGATGAGGTCGCAGACCGTGACGATGCCGATGCCGAGCAGGCACACCCACGGCAGATTGCTGCGCAGGTCGTCGCCGCGGAACATCGAGACGACGTTGGGGACGATGAGCCCGAGGAAGGGCAGGTTGCCCACGACCACGGTCACCACGCCCGTCGCTACCGCGATCAGACCGGTTCCCACCAGGATGATCCGGTTGTAGTTCAGCCCGACGTTGGTGGAGATCTCCTCACCGAGCCCGGCGACGGTGAACCGGTCGGCGATGAGGAACACAGCGACGGCCACCAGCGCCACGATCCACAGCATTTCGTACTGGCCCCGCAGTACGGAGGTGAAGCTGCCGGCGAACCACACACCGAGGTTCTGCAACATGTCGGTCTGCAACGCGATGAAGGTCGAGACCGAACTGACGACGGCGCCCAGCATGATGCCGACGATCGGGACGATGAGCGAGGAGCGCAGGGTGACCCGGCGCAGGAACAGGAAGAACACCATCGTGCCGATGAACGCCGCCACGACCGCGCCGACCATGCGGGTGGCGATACTCGCCCCGGGCACCAGGAGCATCACCGTGAGCAGACCGAGCCCGGCCCATTCGGTGGTGCCGGTGGTCGTGGGCTCGACGAAGCGGTTCTGCGTCAACAACTGCATCACCAGTCCCGACATCGCCATCGCGGCCCCGGCCAGGACCAGGGCGATGGTGCGCGGGATGCGGGTGATGGAGAACATCTCGCCGCCGTCCTCGGCACCGAAGACGTCGTACACCCCGATGAACAGGGAGAGCACCAGAAGCGCGCCCACGACGGCGATGCCGGCGAGGAGCTTGCGGTCGAAGAGCGCTCCCCTGTCCCGTGTCCTCGGGGTCCGGGTCACCGCCGACATGCCAGGCCCTTTCGTGAATGCGGGTACGTGCCGGCAACGGTGCGGGGGGCACCGTCACCGGCATGTGCCGTCCGGAGGAGCGGGATCAATCCTGCTCCTCCAGTGCGTCGGCGAAGGTGCCGAAGAACTCGGTGTAGGTCTGGATGCCCTCGTTGGTGTAGGTGTCGGCGGGCATGTGGACGATCTGCTCCTCTTCGACCGCCGTCACGTTCGAGAGGGCCTCCGAACCCGAGAGGACGTCCTCGGCCGGTTCGTACTCGGCCTCGTCGGCGGCCACGGCGGCGTCGCGGTCCATCACCAGGATCCAGTCGGGGTCGGAGTCGGCGATCGCCTCGACGGAGATGTCGTCGCCCTGGTGGTCGTCGCTGGCGTCATCGACCTCCAGGGCCGGGGTGAGGCCGAAGATGTCGAAGACCGGTCCGAGGGTGCGGCCCACGCCGGGGGCCAGGTACCCGATCTCGCCGCCCGAGGTGGTCACGGCCATGACGGTGTCGCCCTCGTCGTAGGCGGCGCCGACCCGTTCGATGGCCGCGTCGAACTCATCGGTGAGCTGAGCGGCCTCGTCCTGCTTGTCGAAGACTTCGCCGAGCACCTCGGTCTGTCGCTCGAGCTCGGTGTCGAAGGGCTCGCCCTCCTCGGGATCGAGCACCAGGATCGGGGTCTCGGGCACCAGGTCGGCGATGTCGTCCTGGTACTGCGAGAAACGCTGTCCGTTGACCACGAGGTCGGGCTCGGCGGCCACGACGGACTCCAGGTCGGGCTCGTTGTGCGAACCGACGTCGAGGATCGACTCGTCCTGCGTGTAGTCGATGGTCTCCGGCATGAGCGAGACCGCGCCGGCCGACAGCTCCACGCCCCAGTCCGAGAGGGTCTGGAAGGTGCGGTTGTCGAGAGCGACCACCGACTCCGGGGGAGCGTTCACCGTCTGGGTGCCGTTGTTGTCCTCGATCTCGATCGTGGTGCCGGCCGCGGAGGGGGCGGTACCGTCCTCCTGCCCGGAAGAACAACCGACGAGTACGAGAGCCGACGACAGGATGATTGCGAGCGCCGGAACAGGGCGAACAGGGAACAGCACGGGGGACTCCTTCACATTAAGAGGTAAAGGGAGCCTAACCTAACTCTGTGGAGGGGCGCGAGTCGGGGGGAGGTTCGGGATACAGGTCACAGAGCCACGGTCACCGGAGAGCACGGCCCGGTGACCGCCGGCCGGGCGTGGGACCCTGACGCCGGCGCCGTGGTCGTGGAGGCTGTTGGCGCCGCCGTGACCCGAGGGAGGACCATGGACCCGGGAGAGACCGATGACGCCTACGCCCTGCTCGCCAAGGGGGAGCTGATCGTGCACGCCCGGGCGCTGCAGGCCGCCGCGGAACTGGGTCTGGGTGATCTGCTCGCCGACGGACCCCGCACCGCCGGGGCGCTCGCCGAGGCCGCCGGCTGCGAACCCGGTGCGCTGCGCAGGCTCCTGGGCCTGTTGGCCGGCGACGGTGTCGTCGCCCGCGCCGGCGGCGACCGCTTCGCACTCACCCGCGCCGGGGGACCCCTGCGCTCGAACCACCCGGCCTCGGTGCGATCGGTCCTGGCGATGGACGGCGCGGTCGCCCCGCTGGTCATCGGCGCGACTGGCCACACCCTCGCCACGGGGGAACCGGCCTTCCCGCAGGTCATGGGCCGCGACTTCTACGACCACCTGGACGCCCGTCCAGAGCAGGGGGAGGTCTTCGACGGCGCGATGGAGGACCTCACCCGCGTGGTGGCCCCCGGACTGCTGGCCGTGAGCGGCCTGTCCGGAACGGAGCGGATCGTCGACGTCGGCGGGGGCAACGGGACCCTGCTGGCCGAAATCCTGTGGGCCCACCCGGGGGCCGAGGGGCTACTGCTGGAGACCCCTCGGGTGGCCGAGGCGGCGCGGATCCGGCTCCGGGAGCAGGGCCTGTCCGGGCGTTGCCGGGCCGTGCCCGGCGACTTCTTCGACCATGTGCCCGAAGAGGGCGACATCTACCTGCTCAAATGGGTCCTGCACAACTGGCCCGACGAGGACGCGCTGCGGATCCTGCGTTCCTGCCGCCGTGCCATGGCCCCCGGCGCACGCCTGCTCGTGATCGAGTCGGTCGTGCCCGACGGGGACGGCCCCCACCCCTCCCGAGCCATGGACCTGGCCATGCTCGTGCTCTCCGGCGGACGCGAACGCACCCGCGACGAGTACGCCGCGTTGTTCGGCCGGGCCGGGCTGCGCCTGGAGTCGTTCCGGGAGGCCGACGCCCGCTACGGGGTCCTCGAGGCCGTACCCGAACAGGTCACGGGCCCTCGGCCAACCACACCGGGGTGACGGTCACCGCGCGGATGAGCCAGCCGTCCGGTCCGCGCCGGAGCACGTGTTCGTAGCGGCCGCCCACCGCCCACCAGTCCGTCGGATCCCCTTGCGTGCGCAGGTGCACCGCACGCATCTGCGACCGCACCACGGCGGTGTCCCCGTCGAGACGCACCAGATGGTCGGAGGTGGAGTGGTGGGTCTCGGCGTGGCCGCCCAGGTCGGCGGCGACGAACGCGGCCAACCCGGCCCGGCCGTGGTGGGTGGCGTGCGGCAGACTCAACCGGCAGTCCTCGGTGAACAGGGACGCGTAGCCGTCGAAATCGCGCCGGTCCAGGCAGTGCACGAACCGGGCGAGCAGATCCAGGATCGACGAGCGGTCCTGCTCAGCGGTGGTCGCCGGCGCCGCCATCGCGGTCCGTTCCCTCCCGCCCCCGCAGGAGCGCGGCGTTCAACGTCAGCCCCGGGCCGAAGGTCATCGCTACCCCGTACCCACCCGGTGCCAGGGGCGAGGACCGCAGCATCGAGTCCATGACCAGGGGCAGACCGGACGAGGAACAGTTGCCCAGCAGGCGCAGGATCTCACGCGAACCCTCCACCTGTGCCGGATCCAGCGACAGGGAACGTTCGACGGCGTCCACGATGCGGCGCCCACCGGGGTGGATCGCCCACCAGCCCACCTCATCGGTCCGCAACCCGTGCGGTGAGAGCAGCTCCGCCATGAGGTCCGGCAACGCCTGACCGATCAGGCCGGGCACCTGCGACGACAGGCCCATGGTGAACCCGTGGTCGCCCACGTGCCAGCTCATGTGGTCCTCGTGCTCGTGGTCGGTGAGTGAAGCCAGGTCCAGCACGCCGGGGCCGCCGCCGCGCTCGGGATCGTGCAGCACCATCGCCACGGCCGCGTCCCCGAACAGGGAGTTGATGACCAGCTGCTCGATGTTCCAGGGCGGTGGTTGCAGGTGGAGCGAGGACAGCTCCAAATTGACCAGTACCGCCGGGGTCCGGTGGGCACGCACGTGGTCGTCGCACGCCGCGAGCCCCGGCAGCGCCGCGAAGCAGCCCATGTGCCCCACGTGCAGTCGACGGGTCGAGGGCCGCATCCCCAGTTCCGGCAGGAGCCGCGTTTCCACCCCGGGTGTGCCGTATCCGGTGGAGGAGACCAGGCACAGCAGCCCGATCTCCTCCGGATCGACGGGCGCCTCGTGCAATGCCGTGGAGACCGCCGCGCGTGCCAGCGGGAGCCCTTCGCGCTGGAACCGTTCCATCCGCTCGGAGGTCGGCCACGAGGCCACGTCCTCGACCCGCGGGTCGACGGCGAGCCGGCGCTGGTCGATCCCGGACCCGGCGACGATCTTGTCCAGTGTCCTCGCGCCCTCGTGCCCCTCGGGCAGCAGGGACGAGAGACCTTGCTGATCGATCACGGGGGCGGGGAGGGCGACACCGGTTCCGCCGATCACCGTCGCGCACATAGGGTGCCACCCCGCCGGTGCGGGCCGCGCGGGGCGGCGTGGAAGCTGCGGTCGTCAGGCCTTGCGGTTCTCACCGAGCTCTTCCTCGATCGGGTTCACGGGCCGGTTCTCCATCGCGGACTCGGCCATCCCCGATTGTGTACGTTCGCGGGCCTGGCGGACCCGTGCGGCTTCGGTCCGGGCGCCTTCCTCGGACTCCTCCAGAGGCACCGAACGCAGGATCTCGTTGGGTTCGTTGTACTCGGCCGGCGGCATGGCCCGGAGTGCGCTGACCATCTCGGTGTCCGCGTCGGCATCGAGCGCGTGCTGGACGACGGTGTCCTTGTCGACGGGGAAATCCACCTCGCCGAGGATGTCGCGAAGTCCATCGAGTCCGCGCTTGACTCCCATGTCTCCCCCTTGGAACGAGGCCCCGTGGGGGGTGAGTAGGGCGGGGCCGGTGTGGCTTCGCTTTCTCAGGGGGCACTACCCGTGGGCCTGGATCCCCAACCGCCGGACCCACGTCGTCGGGGGCCCGGCGGTTGGGGACCTCGGGGAACCCGAAGGTCCAGTCGGAGCGTAGTGGGGCCGCCACGGCAGGTGCTTGCCGCCGCGCCGTCCCTGGCGTCCACTCACCCCCTGCGTGACCATGACCCGACCGAGCTGGGCGGTCACGAGTTCCTCGGCCGTCTGGGTGCGGGCGGGCTGGGGATCGTCCACATGGACCTCTGCAGCACCTCGAACACGGGGGACAGTGAGCCTGAGGACACCGTGAGGCTCCACCCCGCCGACGGGTGAGGGGTGAGGGCGGCCTGGCGGGGCTCAGGAGGCGAAGAAGCGTCGCTTGCGCCGGCCGATCCGCCCGGCCGAGGGGGTCCACTCGCGGGTGAGGCGGGTGTCGGAGCCGGTCTCCTCGTGCAGGCGGAGCCACGCACGTCGCGACATCCCCACACGGTGGGCCTCACCCAGCGCGCCGCTGAGTTTGGCGGCCACGCTGATGCAGCTGCCGACGAGTTCCTCGACGGTGTCGCGCAGGGTCTGCACCTTGAAGCGTGCGACCGGGCCGGCGTCGATCCCGCAACGGACCTGGAGGGAGAGCGATGTCTCTTCCCCGCAGACCGGACAGGCCGTACAGCTGCAGCTCAGGTGGCGGACCAACTCGTGTGGTGGATCGTCGACCATGCGGCGCAGCCGCCGGGTGTACTCCACCGCGTCCTGGACGCGGTCGGCCCCGGAGAAGAGGATGAGCACGCCGTCACCGCGCAGGTGTACCTCAGCTCCGTCGATGTCCTCGACGAGGCGGACGCACTGGGAAAGAAAGACCTGGAAGAGTTCCGCCGCTGCGTTGAGCCCGTGGTGTCTTTCCACGAACTCCACGATCCCCGTCGATCCGCGCATGTCCGCGAACAGCGCAGTGAACTCCCCCTCCTCGCCCGAGGAGGGGGAGTGTTCACCAGCGTTGCGGTCAGGGGTCCTCACCATCGCTTCTGCTCTTTCCAGGATGGACGTGATCTCTCGGGTCCAAGGAGAGACGGACGTTCATGTAGACCTTGCCGTGGTGGTGGTCGGCGGGGCAGCGCCGGGGCGGGCGTTCCACGGCCACACCGATCGCGAGCAGGGCGGCGCCCGCGACGGCGAGGATGATGAGGCGGGAGGTGGACATGTAAGGGAGGGCGAGGTCGCCCACCTCCAGTCCACCTCCGATCAGGGCGGCGACGATGACGAGGGCACCGATAGCGCGGAGGGACACGGTTCTTCTCCCTGAGCGGAGAGGTACAGCGACGCTACCAAGAGTACTCCTCGGCCAAGTTATGTGCAATACTACACATAAGAAAGTCAAGAAATTGTATCGCCGTCGGCGACGCTCGCCAGTACCGCCTCATCGGTGACGATGATGCGCTGCCGTCCCGTCGTCACTGCGCCCATCGCCCGGAGCCTCTTGATCACTTGGGACACGGACTCGCGTGAGACCCCCACCAGGCCTGCGAGCTCGCGCTGGTTCAGGGCCACGCACACGCCGCGTTCCTCCGGGGTGCCGATCTTGGACGCCAGTTCCACGAGTCCGCGCGCCAGGCGCTGCTCGGCGCCGATGATCCCGTGTTCCGCCTGCTTGCGGGTGGCCTCCTTGAGCCGGGCGTGCAGGTGGCGCAGGAGTGCCCGCATGACACGTGGATGCTCGTACAGGAAGTCCAGCCACACCTCGCCGGGCACATACAACGCCTCGACCTCGCTCAACGCGTACACGCTCGCCGACCTGGGTTCCCGGCCGATCGCCGCCATCTCGCCCACGGTCTCGCCGGGCCCGCGGACGGCCACGATGTGCTCGGAGGAGTGCGTGGTGATCTTGACGTGGCCGCGCCGTACGAGCAGTACGAAGTCGGTGAGCTCGCCGGCGCCGAACAGGATGGAACCCGTGGGGTAACGGGTCACGTGGCCGAGCTTCTCCACCTCCTCTCGTTCGGAGTGAGTCAGGAGAGAAGTTCCGCTTGTCAATTCCGCATCATCCACACGCCAAAGTGTAGTAATGCACTGAGTGTCTACAGAGAGGGCGCGCTGCTGCGGATGCCTTCGGACCGAGGGGGCCCGTCCGGCCTTCAGCGGGGGCCGTCGAGGAACCCCGCCGTCTCCTCGGCCAGCCGTGCCCACGCCTCGGCATTCTGGATCTGCGGCGTGCCGTCCGCGGCCTGCGGCCCGTAGTCGCCGAACTGCGCGTGGTTCATCCCGTCGATCTCCACAGTGACGGCGTTCTCGGGCAGATCACCACTCCGTTCGCGAACCTGCTCGGGGTCGACCAGCAGATCCTCCGACGCCGACACCGACAACACCCGCTGATCCTCGCGCTCGGCCAGGTCGGCCCCGGCCACTGCGTAGGAACCCCACAGGATCAGGCCCTCCGTGGACAGATCCTCGCCCCCGGCGACGTCGGCGGCCATGGCCCCGCCCATCGAGTGCCCTCCCACGTACCACTCGTCGGCCTCGAGACGGTCCGTCATCTCCTCGGCACGGCCGGGCGCCAGGACCGCCAGGTTCAACGGCATGCGCACGATGACCACACCCACCCCGGTCTCGGCGACCACCGGCGCCCAGGTGGCGGCGTAGGCCTCCGGCTCCACCCGTGCGCCGGGATAGAAGACGACGGCCCGCTCCACCTCGCCTTCTGGCGGCTCCAGGACCACGCCTTCGTCGTCCACGGTGACGTCGGCGGTCTCTCCGGCCCGTTCCAGTGAGCCGGGCCGGGCCTCGTACGGCCGGCTCACCCAGAGCGCGAACGCCCCGATCCCCAGAACGAGCAACACAGCGAGAGCTCCCGCGGTCCAGGTCGCCAAGCGGCGCATCGAAGAGACCCCCAGGTGGATGATTCGAGCCATGTGCTTAGGAAAGCAAGATATTGCAAGAGCGAAGGAATCGGTGTGCGCTCACCGACCGAGCCCTCGGAGAGACCATGCCCGACACGCAGCAGGAACCACGCACCGGCGCCAGATCGCTTCTCGTCCTCCTGGGTTTCGCCCTGGCTGTCGCGGCTGCCGCGGCCATCGGTGGAGTGGCCTCCAGCACCGCCGGCGACGTCTACGGGCAGCTGGAACAGCCCGGGTGGGCGCCACCCTCCTGGCTGTTCAGCCCCGTGTGGACCGTGCTCTACGTGCTCATCGCGGTGGCCGGGTGGCTCGTTTGGCGCCGAGCGGGGTGGTCCGGCGCTCGTGTCGCCATGACCTTGTTTCTGGTGCAGCTCGTGCTCAACGCCGCGTGGCCGCCCCTGTTCTTCGCGGCCGAGATGCGCCTGGCGGCCTTCATCGAGATCATCGTGCTGCTGGCCGTGATCACCGCGATGATCGCCGCCTTCGCCCGAATCTCCCGCACCGCCGCCGTGTTGATGGCCCCGTACTGGGTGTGGGTGGCGTACGCGTCCGCCCTCAACTTCTCGCTGTGGCAGCTGAACCCGGGTGGGTGAGCCACGGCCGAGCGCCGATACCATCGGACCCTATGGACGACGCGGAGGGTCATGCTCAGGGAGCGCCCACCGGGCGCGGTGGACGCAGGTCCGAGCTCTACGACGCGATCCGCGGCGACGGCCGGCAGCTCGCGGCCTCACTCATCCAACTGCTGCATGCGGCGGCGGAGACCTCGGCCCTCAACCCCACCGACTTCCAGTGCCTGGTGCTGCTGCGTCTGGGCGATCCCCTGAGCCCGGGGGAGATCGCCACCCGCCTCAAGCTCGCCACCGGAACCGTCACCAGCGTCGTCGACCGCCTCGAACGCCACGGACTCGTGTACCGCGACCGGCACCCGGACGACCGGCGCCGGATCGTGGTGCGCCCCGTCGACGCCCCCCTCACGGGCGGCTCGGTCGGGGGAACCGGGGTCCTGCCCGGACTGGGCGAACCCATGGTGGAGCTCCACGACCGGTACAGCGAGGCGGAACTGGAGACCATCGCCGGCTGGCTCCACGAGGTCGGCGGTGTGATCCGGGCCTTCGCCGACAACGCACGTTGATCATCCCGCCGGCCCCTGCGGCCGCGGTCCGGTTCGCCCCGGTGGGCCGAGTCGGGGAACATGGGAACCCCTCCGAGCACGCCCTCGCCGCCGCGTGTGTGCTCGGCGCGCCCGTACGGCGACGGCCGGACCGACCGAAGGACACCCGATGACCACCTACGCGCTCCTCCTGCACCCTGCGGCCAACCGTGTCTACACCGATTCCGCCGCCCGCCTCATGGCAGCGGAGCTGGGTGTGCTCGACCGGACCGTCCTCGGCGGACGTATCAGCGACCTCACGCGCACCACCATCGGAGGCATCCCCTACCTGACCTTCGAGACGGACGCGCTCTCCGGGGCCGAGACCGGACTGATCGCCAACCTCTCCTCCGTCTACGGCCTCTTCCGGATCGAGGGGGACCTGCTCGCGCCGGTCGAACTGCACCGGCTCGACCGCTACGACGACGACCTCATCACGATCCAGAAGTACCAGGGCAAGACCAACGAGCAGTTCACCAAGCTCCTGCTCAACGTCACCCTGTGGAGCTCCGCGCGCGGCGCCGAGATGCTCGACCGCCGCTTCCACGTGTTCGATCCCCTGTGCGGGCGCGGCACGACCCTGAACCAGGCGCTCATGTACGGCTACGACGCCACCGGGGTCGACACCGACAAACGCGACTTCGAGGCCTACTCCGGCTTCGTGCGCACCTACCTCAAGCGCAAGCGCCTCAAGCACCAGGCCGATGTGACCCAGGTGCGCCGTGACAAGCGGGTGCTCGGCAAGCGGCTGGAAGCGACCCTGGCGCCCACCAAGGAGGACTTCAAGGCCGGTCGCACCCAGCACCTCGAGTACGCGAACGTGGACACCACCGAGGCCCGTGCCGTCTACGCCCCCCGCAGCTTCGACCTCGTCGTCGCCGACGCGCCCTACGGGGTCCAGCACGGCAGCCGTACCGACAAGGCAGGCCTCAAGCGAGGCCCCCAGGAGCTGATCCATGCCGCCGCGCCCGGGTGGACCGAGCTGTTGCGGCCGGGCGGCGCCGTCGGGATCTCCTGGAACAACCTGGTCGCCGGCCGGGACGAGCTGGCCGAGGCGCTGGCCGCCGCCGGGCTGGAGGTCTGCGACTCCGGCCCCTACCTCGACCTCGAGCACCGCGTGGACCAGGCGATCATGCGCGACGTGATCGTCGCCCGCAAACCCTGAACGGCGGGCACGCCGTGCCGTGGGGGCACACTGCGAACCACAAAGGAACGAGCCGGGCCGGCCTCAGGAGCGGTGCGCCTCGGACCGTGCCTGGACGAGCAAGCCGGTGGGGGAGAAGACGCCGGTGAGGTGGCCCAGTGCTTCGTCCCGGTCCTTCCCGGTGCTCGAAGGGGCGAGGAGGATCGAGGCGAGTTCGGAGGTGTCCTCCAGGAGCCGCAGCCCCCGGTAGTACGTGAGCAGATCTGCGTCGGCCGTGTGTGGGCCGTAGCCCTCCATGAACCAGCGTTGCTGCTCGCCGCTCGCGGCCGGGTCGGCCAACACCCCGCCGCCGAGCACGAACATGAGGTCGCGTTCGGGCGGGGCGAGCACGGCGTCGTCGAAGTCGAGCAGGGCCGGGCGTCCGACGCCGGTGAGCACGAGGTTGCCCAGGTGCGGGTCGCCGTGGCAAGGGACGTACCGGGGCAGGTCGCTCCGGGAACGCAGCCGCTCCGCGAGGCTGTGCGTGTGCTGGTGGACCCCACGGAGTTCCGCGCGGTGGGGATGCCACAGTTCGGCCAGGCGCTTGGTGATCTCCCCGGAGGGTGCGGCGTCGATCTCGGCGTCGACCTGCTCGAAGTATTCCGCCCACCGGGTCGGGTCGAAGCCCTCCCGCGGCACCACGCTGCGCACCTCACCCTCGACGGGAAGTGTGTGCAGGGCCGCCAGGAGCTGCCCGAACGCGCGCCACCCACGCTCGCCCAGAGGCGCGTCGAAGCCGCTGGTGCCGTCGATCCACTCCATGACGGACAGGCGTGCGCCGTCGATGTCGGTCCACAGGGATCCGTCGCGTGCGGGCACCGGGGCCGGCGCGCTCCCCGGGAGCGCCGCGTCGAGCGCGGCCGGCAGCACCGCCCCCGCGGGTGAACCGCCGGTGCTCCACTTGACCGCGAACCGCCGTCCCCGGGCGTCGACCGCCTTCCACGAGGAAGCCTCCAGGTCGGCGCCGCCGTCGATCGGGGTGAGCTCGAGCCCTTCCAGCGAATAGAGTTCGCCGACCACCTGGCCGACCTCAGCCGGGTCCATCGGACCGTCCCCCTCGTGTTCCGTTCGGGTGCCCGCAGGTCGACCCCTGCGGGCGGGCGCACACATCCGTCCGGGGAGAAGACCGGGCCTCGTGGGGGCCGGGGGAGGGACCGGGACGAAAACACTCTCATGTGGCGACCGCGGCCAAGCACGGTATCGGCATGTTCGACGCCCTGGTCCACCTGGCCGAGGGCGAGTGCTGGATGCCCGGAACCGTCTGAGTCTCTCCGGGCCACCTGAACAGTGACCTGGCAGCAGCGAGCGCACGGACCACCACCTGTCGTTGGAGTCCTAGGGGTGGGCCCCGGGCCAAGAATCGGTCATGTGCTTGGGATACTGTGCCTCCGGTGACCTTAGGGGGACATTTTGGACACGCCCGTGCGCACCGTCGACGTCGCCGTCATCGGCGGTGGACCGGCGGGGCTGGCAGCCGGGTACTTCCTCCGGCGGGCGAAGGCGGACTGCGTCATCCTCGACGGGCAGGGGGACCCGGGCGGGTTCTGGAACGGCTTCTGGAACGAGTACTGGGACTCCCTGCGGCTGATCTCCTCGGCCGAGCACAGCTCTCTGCCGGGCTGGCCGATGCCGAAGGAGCCGGGACAGGACCACCCTTCGGCACGGCACGTCGCCGACTACCTGGCCGAGTACGAGCGCCGCCACGATCTGCCCGTGCGCCGTCCGGTGACCGTGAGCGAGGTGCGCCGCGCCGACGGGCTCTTGGAGGTGGTCGGTTCCACGGGGACGTGGCGGGCCCGGCACGTGGTCAGCGCGACCGGGACCTGGCGGCGTCCCTACACGCCCGACCACCCCGGCCGTGAGCTCTTCGAGGGTAGGCAGCTGCACACGGTGGACTACCGCCGCCCGGAGGAGTTCGCCGGGCAGCGGGTGGTGGTCGTGGGCGGCGGCAACGCCGCGGCGCAGCTCCTGGCCGAGCTTTCGGAGGTCGCGCACACCACGTGGGTCACCCGGCGTCCTCCCCGCTTCATGGCTGACGGCGTGTACGGACGCGTGCTGCGCGACACGGCCACCCGCCGCGTCCAGGACGTGGGAACGGACGGGAGCGCCGGGTCCCTGGACGACATCGTCATGGTGCCGAGTGTGCGCCGAGCGCGGGACCGGGGCGCGCTCAAGGCGCGGCCGATGTTCGAGCGGCTCACTCGGACCGGCGTGGCCTGGGCCGACGGCGATGAGTGGGCGGCCGACGCGGTCCTGTGGTGTACGGGGTTCCGTCCGGCCCTGAAACACCTGGCCCCGCTGGAGCCGTTCGACTCCGACGGCCGGATCCCCGTCGACGGGAACCGCTGCCTCCGGGAGCCGTACCTGCACCTGCTCGGCTACGGCGACTGGACCGGGGCCGCCTCCGACACGCTGCTCGGCGCGGGCCACACCGCCGAGGCCGCCGTCGACCGGATCGTCGAGGACCTGAACACAGGATGAGCGCTCCGCCCCTTCGTGGAACCGGCGCAGGGCGAAGAACACTTGGTGGAGCGGGGCAGGGTTCGGGAGCCCCCCACCGGACCCGGCACGGAACACTGAGCGTCGTCCCATATCGGCTGAGGGCGCAAAGTGCCGGCTGCATCAGGTCTCCTTCGTGTCCTTGCGGCCGGCCGCGATGCGCGCGGCGACGATGAGGATCAGGCCGATGACCGTGAGCCCGGCGCCGGTGATGGCCGGGCTGCGCAGTCCGTACCCGGCGGCGATCGCGGCCCCGGCGAGGCTGACGCCGACGGTGTTGCCGAGGTTGAACGCGGCGATGTTGGTCGCCGAGGCGAGCGTGGCCGCTCCCTTCGCATGACGGAGTACGCGGGCTTGGAGGCCGGGCACGGTGGCGAACCCGACAAGGCCCAGGAGGAAGAGCATGACGCCCATCGGGATCGGCATCCCGGCCACGGCCCCGAGGATCGAGATCACGATGGGAAGCAGGATCGAGAGCGTCAGCACCGCGTTGTCGGCGTTCTTGTCGGCGGCCCGGCCTCCGACGACGTTGCCGAGGAACAGACCGGCACCGAAGAGCACCAGCAGCCACGGGATCGCCCCCGCCGGGTAGCCGGTCACGTCGCGCAGCAGCGGTTCGATGTAGGTGAACACGCCGAACATGCCGCCGAAGACCATCGCGGTCGTCAGCAACGAGACGAGCACCTGGGGGCGTCCGAGGGCGCGGAACTGCTGGGCGATGGGAAGCTGATCCTGTTCTGGCCGTGTCTTGGGCACCAGGGCGATGAGCCCGGCCAGTGCGAGGACGCCGATCACGCTGATGGTCCAGAACACCATGCGCCAGCCCAGCTGCTGGCCGACGAAGGCACCGGCGGGCACACCGAGCACGTTCGCGATCGTCAGGCCCGCGAAGAGCGCAGCGACCGCGGAGGCCCGCTTGTTCTTCGGGACCAGTGAGGAGGCGAGGACGGCTCCGATGCCGAAGTAGCCGCCGTGGGCGAGGGCGGCGATGATGCGGCCGGTGAACATGATCTCGTAGTTCGGCGCCCACGCGGACAGGATGTTGCCGAGTACGAAGAACGCCAGCAGCAGCACGAGCGCGTACTTCGGGGGCCGCTGCATCAGGAACGGGGTGATGATGAGGGCCCCGGGTACCACGGCCAGGGCATAGGCGCCGACGAGGTGGCCGGCAACGCTGATGCCGACGCCCAGATCGCCGGCGACCTCGGTGAGCAGCCCGGCGATGACGAACTCGGTCAACCCGATGCCGAACCCACCGATGCTCAATGCGAGCAGCGCCAGGCGCATCTTGCCTCTGCTGATTGCCGACTGGTCGCCGGCCTGTGCCGGTGTCGTTGATGTCTTGGTGGGAGAAGTCATCGCGGGTACTTCTTGTCTCTTCGGTGAACTGAGCGGTAGCGGCCCACTGGACACGGGTCTTCCGGGCTTGTTCTCCAGCGTGTTGGGCCCCGGGAGAAACAGCCATCCCTCTCTTGCCCCTACCACTGACAGGGGCAGGCCGGCCGGTGTCGTCGCGGGGGCTGCGCTGCGAGAATCGGAGGTCATGAGCACACGGAAGAGGACGGTGAACGAGGCCGGCGCCAGCGCACGGGAGGCCGAGAACCTGCTTGGCGACTTCTTGCGTGCCCACCGGGCCCGCATCACGCCCGAGGAAGCGGGTATCGCCTCCTACGGTGTTCGTCGTGTACCCGGACTACGCCGCGAAGAGCTGGCACAGCTGGGCGGGGTCTCGGCGAACTACTACACCCGGCTCGAACAGGGCGAGGCGATGAACCCCTCTGCCTCGATCCTCGGAGCCCTCGCTCGTGCCCTCCGGCTGGATGAGGACGCGACCATCTACCTGCACAGCATCGCCGGCACCTCGCACCCTGACGCCACGAGACAGGACGCAGACGAGTCCGAGGCCGGGACGACGCTCGCCTTCGACCGCATCGTCGACCACCTGCCGGGGACAGCCACGGTCACCCTCTCGCAGACCAACGATGTGCTCTCGTACACGCCCCTGGCGTACGAGCTGTTCTTCAAGCACCTGCCGACGGGCCAGGAACCATGGAACACGTACCGGCTGCTGTTCACCGACCCCTACACCAGAGACCTCTACCGCAACTGGTCCGAGGAAGCATCGCTGGCAGTCGCCTCGCTGCGCTTCCACGCCGCCTCCCATCCCCATGACCCCGCGGTGCGTGAACTGGTCGGCGAGCTCAGCGTTGTCAGTAGCGAGTTCGCGCGCCTCTGGGCAGAGCACCCGGTGCGCCGCTGCACCCGCGGATCCAAACTCCTGATGCACCCCGAGTTCGGAGACATCGACCTCGAATACCAGATTCTCCATGCTCCCGACGGCGACGGCCGACGAATCCTCATCCACACCGCTGTCCCCGAAACCCCTGCGGCAGATGTTTTCCAGATGCTCGGAGCCTGATCCACTGTGACCGCCGTTCAAGGGCCGGGGTAAGCCGCAGTGGCAGAAGTAGGTCGGCTCCGAGCACGCCAAGCTCCGTGGTCTCGGTGAGCGGGCCATCACCCTGGACGCGGACACCGTGCGAGTACTGCGCACTTGGCGGCGCCGCCAAGTGGAAACGAAGTTGGCCTCGGGCGTTGAGTGGTGGGAAACGGGCTTGGTGTTCACTCGGGGCGACGGTCGGGGTTGGCGCCCGGCCCAGGTCACCGACTGGTTCCACCGCATCGCTCGTACCGCTGGTCTGCCGTCCATCTGTTGCACCGGCTGCGGCATGGGGCGGCGTCGATGAGCCTGGCCGCAGGGGTCGATGTCAAGGTCGTCTCCACCGAACTGGGTCACGCCACGACCCACTTCACCCAGGACACCTACCAGACGGTCTTCCCCGACGCGGCCAAAGCCGCGGCCGAGGCCACCGCCGCGATGCTCAAGCCCGCAGCTCAGCAGGAAGGGGGCATCTTTGGGCCGTGAGGTTCGCCTTGCGACCCTTTTTGAGCTCGTCATCGAGGAGTGCCGGCCCTGGGTCTGGAAGCCGGAACCGTCTGGAGACCTGCAGAGCGAGGTCCTCGGCGAGGTGGCTGCACCGGCGAGGCACGGAACACACGGAGCCGAACCAGGGCCCCGAACGCACGAAAACCCCGGGTCCGAACTGATGAAAACGCGTTCTGACCTGGGGTTTTCCCTGGTAGGGCCCCGGGGGATCGAACCCCGAACCCGCGGATTAAAAGTTCCCTGGATAGGTGCCGCAACGTGTCGCCGTGTACCACATCGTGTCGCCCCATCCGATTCGTGGTGTCGCCGGATGACGCCCGATGCCGCCTGGTGTCGCGTGAGTACGGGACGGCGGAGCACGAACGGAGCACACACCGGCCGGCTGGAACTTCCGACACCACCTCGCGAGGTTCTGAGGTGTTTCGTGCAGTGTGAGGTTCTGGGCGTCTCATCTACGTGCGGATCATGCGAAACGGTCACCGTAGTGGGGGAAATGTACACGCGAGACAATGATCCAGGAGTCTTTGAGTAGCTGGGCCAGGCTTCCTAGCGAGGCTTGATGAGATCGCGAGCCATGAGGTAAGCCTCCAACAGGCGCGATCCGGTGTAATGGACGGTCGCCAACTCCGCGATGGTCTCGTCACCGTTGACCGCCACAGTGTTGGTCATGTGTTTGAAAAGCGGTGCGTCTGAAAAGGAGTCCCCCGTAGGCCAAGCAGCGATCCAGCTCCGCCCCTCGGCGGCTCCATTCATTCTTGACGATGGTGACCTCGCCTTCCGGGACCAGGATGTTCTCGATGATGATGGGCGAGGCGAAAGGCAGCGTAGAAAATCGCGACGCGAATACTTTGTCGCGAGGCGGAGTAGCAAGCGCGCGTAGAAGTCCGGTGACATGCCCGCAACCAGTGAGTGCTCGCCTCGGGAACGGAGATCGTCGCACACTCTGGGGACGTCGGTCAGGAAGGGACTCGCGTTGAAGACCGAGCGGGCATCGTGCTCGGTGAGTTCGCCAGAGCCGCCTCTGATCGACGTCACCCGTGTGAGCAGTATATGCAAGGATCAGACTTTTGCGCTTGTGCGCAGGAAAGAACTTCCCTGCCCGAGCAGGAGGCCGAACGTGGTGACCGCGTAAGCGGACCAGAGCAGGGGGAGCCCCCCAACGGAAACCAGCGGGAACGTCAGCAGGACTAGCAAGCCGTAGCAGAACAGGAATGTGTACATGGCTGGTATGGTTCGCTTCAGGGCTACCAAGCCCATCCCGGAAACCACTTGAAAACTGTCGAACAGCGCGACCAGAAACACGAGTGGTAGCAATGCGGCGACCATGGCCCGCACCTCAGGATCATGGGTGAGAACGCTGAGTGCCGGATCGGCCACGGACCAGAGCGCCACGGCACTGGCCAGGGTAAGAGGAACAGAAACCGAGTAGCCCGAAAATACTGTTATTCGAACTTCGGCCAGATCCCTCCGCTTCGCAGCCTTGGCGATGTAGGGGACCGTGGACTGGCCTACAGAAAGAGAGGGGAAGAACAGGAGATTTGCGAAGAGCACCAGGAACTGATGTGCTGCTGCGGCCTCGGATCCGATCCGCGCCACTGCCACGATGAGAACGCTCAATGACACGGATTTGATCAGAAGTGTGGAACCGGTGGGAAGCCCGACCTTGGCGATCTTCCACATCCCGGTCAAACTGGGAGATCCGGACAGTACAGAAAGTTTCTCAAGGACTGGGATGCGGCGTACCGTGAACCAGGTGAGTGCCAGCGTGATCGTGCTACCGAGGAGCGTCGCCAGACCTGCGCCAGCCAATCCCATCCCGAAAAACGGACCGGGACCGAGGACAAGTGTGGGCACAAGGATAAATGACAAGAGCGTGTGCACCAGACCAAGCACAAACACGGTTCGGTTCCTGCCCAGAGCGACCAATATAACCGTCGCTGATGCCGACAAGGAGACCATAACCGCATGACAGCCAATGAAAAGCGGGTAGACTCCCAGTGCAGAGCGTGTGCCGTCAGTGACTCCGAACACAGCCGCCAACAACGGAGTGGCTAAGATGAAGAATCCAGCTGTGAATCCCATGAGAAGAGCCAGCCATATACTGTCGCGTATGACCGTAGTCAGGGCAGCGGAATCCTCCTCGTTCTCCGCGATAAAAGGCATTGAGCCTCGTAGGGCTCCTTGAACGACCATGATGGTTGGCGCAAGAAGTGCGGTCACGAGTGCGTGTGCAGCCAGTGCTTCGGTCAGCAAGTTTCCGAGAACTCCGGCAGACACCAGAGCACCAGAAAATGACGCGACCATGGAGAAATAAAGAGGCAAGGCCTTTTTGAGGATATCGAAGGCACGCGAAGAAACTTTTATGCCTTGTGAATTTCCTTCCTTTATTCCCATAGCCGCAGCCTGCATTTTAATCGGTTTTCCCTTCAAAGTCCCCTCCGTGCTTGCGCCAGAAACGCCAGATGGCACCCCGGGTCAGTATTGGAAAGGCAAAGCCAAGGCGAAAATCCTGCCTTGATCCTCGATGAGAAGCCCTTCGTCCAGGCAACGGTCGATGTGGCAATTGATCTCATCTTCTGACGGATTTTCGGGAAGCTGTCCTACCTCCTTCACCAGACGGGATCGACTCTTGAAGTTATCCATGCAGGCATTGTAGGAATACGCCTGCCAGCCGTTCATGGAAATTCGGCGGGCTGGGGAATTTCTCCTATCCAAAATTTCCAGCCAACCGGGCCCCCTCCGGGCAAACATCGTAGGCCGATTCCCCTTCCTCCAAAGCGCTTTCCAATTTTCCACAGCTTCCGAGAGTTCGCCCAGAACTGAAGGACTTGCAACTTCATTGATATCGGCATCGAAAAAATAGGAAACATCTTCAGTTCTGACCTGATTTTGTGGGTACACATGGTAGTAGGAGCGCCTTGGTCTGATGTTTTTGATATGTGAACTGTGGCCATTAAAATAGGGACTGAAGCGCTCCAGCCAAATGGGATTAACACCGTTGGGTGGTTCCAAATGATGGAGCAGTGGGATCAGGTCGGCCTGGAGACGGTAATCCTCATCCCGCTCTCCTGGAAAACCGGAGAGTATGTTCCAGTGAACGGATATATTGAAATGAAGCGCCCACTTTAGGAGGCGGATGTTGATAATTGAGTCCGAGCCCTTCCTCATGAGCTTGAGGACATTACTACTCAGGCTCTCGATTCCGGGCTGAACAGCAGTGACACCTGCACTGGCGAGGGCATGAACCTGACCGCGATCTAAATTAGCCTTCACTTCGAAGAATAGGGAAAGCGTCCAGTCACTGTCAGCCATACTCCCACAGAACTCACCCAGATATTTCATGTCAAGGATATTGTCTACCGCAGCGATCGCGGAGATCTTGTAATTTCGGAGAAGTGCTTCCATCTCCGCGAAGGCCCGCTCTGGAGATTTCGCCCGGTAATCCATGCCCAACGCGTTCAATCCACAGAAGGTGCAGTGGTGCTTGGCTCCCCACCAACAACCACGGGAGAACTCAATGAGCAATTCTACTCGTCGCTCCCGAAGGAGGCTATCGCCACCGTATTTACCCAAGGTCTCAAAGTAATCCGTGTAATCTGGAGTGGGTATAAGATCGAGATCCACAATGGAAGGTGCTCGTACCTCCTGCGTGGACGGAGTGATCGAAGTGTGGCGAGAGAGAACTCCCGGTATCCTGATATCTGTCTCACCCAGGGAGACTCTTCGTACGAGCTCAGGGAAAGCCGCCTCACCTTCGCCGATCACTGCAAAATCGATAAAATCGTGCGCCCGAAAAAATTCTAGCCCCATAACTCCATCAAAATTTGCACCACCAAAGGTGATGGGAATCTCTGGAAATCTCTCTTTTATCCTCCTAGCGAGCGCCAAGGATGAAACATTCTGCATGAATGTCGAAGAGAAGCCAATCAGGTCATATTTCATCCAGTCTCTCTGGGACACTTCGTCAAGCCACGCCGGAAGACGCTTCTCTCTAAGAGAAATAAGCCCCTCCTCGCCGATATCGAAATTCTTTGCAGTTTCGAGCACTTCGGGGAAATCTATAATATAATCCCTGGTGCCTCCGGCGTCAGACATGTAAGAGGCACGGCTAAAAAGCCACTCCCCAAGCAGTGTGACACGTTCGGAACTCAAGTCACTGAAAGCCTCGTAAACATCGACTCCGAGGTCTGCTGCGAGTTCAATGTTCAGGTAGTGGACGTCGACCTCATGCCCGCCGGCTTCGAGCACAGACTTCAAGAGTCCGCACTGGATGGATGGAGTATCTACCCGTGACCAGGGCATGTTGATCAGGGCTACTCTGGAGACCCGAGTGGGAAGAACCGAAGACCTTTTGTGTGGCCACAAAATTTCCATGTTACCAACCTTCGATTTGGATAATGGAAGTTCCAGAAACCTATGCTTCCCGGGGTTTCACGGCACCTCCTCCAATGGATAAATTCATCGATGCGAAGTCCTATATCGAAGCGAAGTCACGAACCTCCTTGCATTGATCGCAGAAAGGAACCAAAGGAATCAAATATCTTCTCCGGAGGGCGGCCCATGTCTGATTCAGATCTGAGAGCCACATAACCGTCGGGGCGAACGATAAGGGCACCAGTTCGACTCACGACCGGAGCCGGCCCGCCATGAGTGACGTCCGTTACTTCCACACCAAGCTGTTGGACCTGAATGCCCGGTGCTTTCATCGGTGGGTTCTCCAGAAATTCTCGCCATCCGTGTGCATGCTGGCCAAGGAGGGCCAAGTAGCGATAGCCGGCCAGTTGAGACGTCCCCAGCGTGCCACGAGACGTACGGAAGAGCCGGTGCGGCGCCCGGTAGCCGACCTGACCAGACGGATCCCCTGGATCCTCCCAGCAAACGTCTTCGACCTGAACGTCCTGGTTCGACCAACGAGAACTGCCTCTCATGCCGAATCCGAAAACGGAGGTGATGTACGGTGCAGTTTCTCCACATATCTCGGCTTTGAGGTGCCAGGCTTGTCGGTTGGCGTAGTAGCCGAAAGCCTGTTGAGCGACGAATCGGGCGAAAGATCGGCGTTCGTTTGAATATTGGTCGAGAGCTTTCACGGAATCTGTTCCCTCGACGACCTCTGCTAGGCGCCAGGCCAACTCGGCTCCGTCCTGGATCGCGGAGTTTCCTCCAAAACCTCCGACCGACGGAATAATGTGTGCCGCGTCTCCCGCGAGCAGGAGTCTACCGTCACGCAAGGAGCGCGGTATACGTTCGGCCATGGTCCAACTGGTCACCTCACCTACGCCGACCTCCAGGTCGTCGATCCCTGAGACCTCGCGGACGAGTTCCTCAGCGAACGTCCTGTCCTCGGTATAGCGTTCGCTCGCTTTAGGGACTTCCATGGAAAGAACATATCGGCCACGGATATCTGTTGAATGCAACGTACCAAGCCCGCGCTTCGGATGACGGATGAAGAAGAGAACCTCTTCAGCCTCGATTGTGTCGAGGAGATCGGCAGAGAAAACGATGCGGATATACGTGGATATGTCTCCCCTACCGTCGGTGGCGATGTCCATGCTTTCTCTCAGGAACGAGCGTGGTCCATCGGCTCCAACGATCCAGGAACTGTCAACAAGCCTTGAAAATCCTGTTTTTCTGTCTTCAACCATCACAGTGATACCGTTGTCGCCTTTCCAGATCTCCGTGAGGTTGCTTTCGAAGTCCACCCGAACTCCTAGAGAAAGGGCTCGAGCCACGAGCATGCGTTCAAGGTTCTCTTGGGAGATCATGCCCCAAGCACTCGAACTGATATTTGCGGTGTCAGGTGGCGTTTTTCCGAAGTCTTGCAATTGCTGAGTGAAATCCTCCATGAGTGCTGTACGCCGAGTCCGTGTACGCGATTCGTCTTGAGCTAGGATGCCCTCCTCCAGGTCGAGAAGTGCCAGGAGTTCCATGGTCCTCGCACTGATTCCACGGGCCTTCGGTTGTACCGACGTTGATGCTCTCCTCTCGATCACCGTTGACTTGATATTCTGCTTTGCGAGGAAACAGGCGGTGGACAGTCCAGCGAACCCTGAGCCTACAATCAAAACAGGATTGAACTCTCGCTCTCGAAGTATTTTTTTGCCATTTACCATCTATCGTTATTTCTCTCTGTTGTTAAAGAAATTAGACCGTCTAGAGTCCGTTGATTAGCAGTCACTCGCAAGAGTCCGATATTCGAGTGTAGTTTGCTTGAAGTGCATTCAACTATACCCTCCAGTATTTTCCTAGGAATTCCTTTCGTGGGTATCGAAACAAAATTTGTCTGTGATCTCGGTATTTCTAAACCCGGCAGGATACGGTGAATTAGGCCTTCAACGCGGCGGCGTAGAGCAACCGCGTCTTCTACCGCTTCACGCCTCCAAAAGTCTCCGTCATCCGAGAATAGGGTCATGAGGGAGGCGAGTTGAAGATAATCCATAGAGAATGTTTGCGACATTTTTGATAACTGATGAATAATTTCGGATTTGGCGAAGATCAGGCCAAGGCGAATTCCGGCTAGACCGTATGCCTTCGAAAGACTCAGGATGGAGATGGTATTTGTTTTTGTCAGCTCCCTCATGCTCTCCGTATGTGGATAATCAGAGAAGAGATCATAAGTCAGATCGAGCACTACCCCTGAGGATACTTCTGAGGAATCGAAAATGGACTCTCGCGTGTAAACAAAACCTGTGGGGTTCTCAGGCGAGCACACCACGGTCCAGGCTTCCGGGAAGCCGTGGCAAGCCGGCTCATCACCAGAAGGGTAATATGATAATTCCATCCCAAGATCTTTAGCAATCATGGAGAATCCGAAATAGCTTGGATCAGGGATGTTAAGAGCGAGGCCCTGGCTTTGCACAAATCTGAAGGCCAGGTGCAGTCCCTCAGTGCACCCACGGACTAGGAGGACGTTTTCTTCCTCGACCCCATATGAGTCTGAAATGGACTTGATCAGCCCTGGCTGGGTTCGGTTGGGATATCGACGCCAGGGGGTGTTCCCCACGGTTTCGAGAACGCGGTACTTGAACCATGCAGGGGGATCCTGATTAGCTTCTGTCAAATCGACACCCGGCGGAGGAATTTCAAGGGGAATCTCGTTCACATTCTTCCCTTTCACTAGTTTCCCAGTCTGTCGGTCGAGTTCCCGCTTACCTTTTATTTTCCGGCCGCATTGATGGTCTCAAGGTCAAGTCCCATTTCATTCATTAAGTAGAGGCAGAAGGACCAGCAGCGCGCCCCTTCCACTGTAAAGTTTCCGAAAGTCTGGACATAGTCAGGTATCCAGGACGCGAGTTCATCTATCGAGTTTCCGATTCCGTTTTGACTCGCGTAGTCCTTGAACGGCAATGACGTGTGGTGCAAGAATTTCTTTCCTGGCAACCGTTCACAGAGTTCGGCATAGAAGACGGTTTGCAGGATCAGCTCATGCCAGACATCGTCGGCTTCTTGCGTGAGAGGCATGAACTTTCCCTCGCCATTTTTGGAGGTAAGATACAGGAAACGCATGCACTCCTCGGCCTGAACTGAAAGAGCATCGCTTTTTCGTTCCAGGAATCTACCTTCCAAATGTTCTTTTATTTCTTTCGTCAAGTACTCCGAAGTGATGCTTCTCATTAATTTCCCTAACTTTTATTGCGGTTTTATTGAGTTGATCGGGTGGGTTCATTGTTGATGCCATAATAGGGGTCCGCCGCCCCACTTTTGAGCTGCGGACCCCCTCTCCCCCTACTTGATGTCCGCCCAGCAGTTCTTGGCGTACTCAGAGAGGGTTTCGTTTTCGTCGTTCTCGATCGAGTCAGTGACGAGATCCTTGATTTCTTCAATAGTCATCGATGCTTTCCTTTCTGTCTAGTTCTCAGTCCAGGGCGCTAGTAGGGTACCGTCGATTCCAGTCGGAATCTAGGGACTTGGTCATGTTTATTTGTGGGAGGATTTTGTTGTTCGTGTTGCTGTAGTGGTTGCGGGTCCTCGTGCACCATTTGCAGGGATGAATGATTAGCCAAGGTAGGCCAAGAATTTTTCGTCCTGCTTCCTCGGAGTTGGAGTACCAGCATGCCCAGTACGGCAGCCGCACTTTGGGGTGTGAGCTGGGAAGAGACCGCTGATCGACACGGTGTTGTGATCGGTTCGCCAGACACAAGAACGGCCGCCCGAAGATCGTTGCTGTGTGAAGAGACAAAAACCACGGGCGGCCGCTGCCCTGATGTTAGAGGCCCCAACGAGCCGAAGACGACCTCAACGCCCTCATGGAAGGCATACGCGGCTGCTTCGCCCGCCTCCAGCCGTGGCTGACCGCCCTCGGCTACGTCCGGGCAGTCCTGTCTGAGGTGCCCAAACGCAACGGGTGGGCCATCGCGGAGTGGATCGGCCACCGGACCCCCGACAAGGTTCAGCGACTGCTGAACCGGGCCTGCTGGGACAGCGGCCAGGTGATGCGAACGGTCCGCGCTCATGTAGTCCAGGGCCTGGATGCGCAGGCCCAAGCCTCCAGCATGAGGATCGGGGCGCTGGACGAGACCGGCCAAGAGAAGAAGGGCCAGCACACCGCAGGGGTCAAACGCCAGCACATGGGCTGCGCGGATGGGGTGGCCAACGGGATCAATACCGTGCATCTGTCCTATGTGCGCGGCGGGGTCGGACACTCCCTGATCGGATGCGAGCAGTGGATCCCCGCCGAGCATCTCGACGATGCGGCCACGGCCGCCCGAATGGGGCTGCCACAGGACCTGGAGTTTGCGACCAAGGGGCAGCTGGCCACCAGGATCCTGGCCCAGGCCCAGGCCCAGGCCCAGGCCCAGGCCGAGGGGGTCCTCTTCGATTTCGTGTGCGGTGACGAGGTCTACGGCAACAGCCCTGGCCTGCGCCGCTACTGCGAGCGCGAGCAGCAGGGCTACGTGCTGCGCGTGCCCGCCAACTTCCCGGTGGTTCTGGGGGAGGGAACCAGCACCACGTGCAAGCAGATCGTGCGCACCCACCTGAGGCAGAAGAAGCGGTGGCAGATCCTCTCCGCCGGGGGAGGGGACAAGGGCCAGCGCTACTACGCCTGGGCCTGGGTGGGCACCAACTCGGCCCAGCACTGGCTTTTGGTGCGCAAACACCTGACCACAGGCGCGTTGGCCTACCACCTGTGCTTCGCGGCCCCAGGACAGCCGGCGACGTTGCGGCGGCTGGTGAACGCGGCGGGGATGCGGTGGCCCATCGAGGAGGATTTCGAGTTCGGTAAGGACCTGTTCGGTCTGGACCAGGCCCAGGTCAGGCTGTACGGGGCGATCGGACGCCATACCGTGCTGGTTATGCTCGCCTTGGCGGTGTGCGCGGTGGCCGTCGCCCGTTCCTCCTGTTCTCCAGCCGACCAGGCCGCTATCCGCGCGGCCATGAGCGCTCACGGCGCTGAGGAACTGCCGTTCTCCTTCTCCGCTTCAAGCACCCGGTCGGTGGCACCGGACCCGTGAGAACGGAAGGCAGCGGCCCGCGTAGCCCGAGTCCGACGATTCCGGTATCCGACAACCCACAACGACGACGAGGGCAGAACATGAGTGAAGGCAACGAACTCCGCGGCGGTGTGAACGTGGTGTACCGCAGCGGCGACGCCGTCCACCGCCCGGCCACGGCGGCGGCACCGACGATCCACCGCCTGCTCCGCCATCTGTACGACCAGGGCTTCGACGGTGCGCCGCAACCGCTGGGCTTCGATGCCGAGGGCAGGGAGGTGCTCAGCTTCCTGCCCGGTGAGGTGCATGAGTCGCTGGCCCCCGGCCTGCGCACACCGGAGCTGCTGACGTCGGCGGCCGAACTGCTGCGCCGCTTGCACGACGCCGGCGCCACGTTCCCGGCTGCGCCCGAGGACCGTTGGCAGATGCCGTCCCGCACGCCGACCGAGGTCGTGTGTCATGGCGACACAGCCCCCTACAACTGTGTGGTGCGCGACGGCCGCGCAGTCGGCTTCATAGACTTCGACACCGCCCACCCGGGCCCGCGCGTGTGGGACCTCGCCTACGCCGCCTACCGGTTCGCCCCGCTGCATGCCCCAACCAACCCCGACAGCTTCGGCGGCCCCCGCGAGCAGGGCCGGCGTGCGGCCGCCTTCTGCTTCGCCTACGGCCATCGGGCCGACGCGCGACTGCTGGAGGCGGTGACCGAGCGGCTGGAGGCGCTCATCGCCTACATGCGCGAGCAGGCCGAGCAGGGAAGCGCCGCGTTCCAGGCCCACATCGCCGACGGTCACATCGACCTCTACGAGACCGACATCGCCTATCTCGACGCGCACCGCGACACACTGCTGCGCGCCTTCTCCGAGGAGTGACCGATGCCGCGCACACTGCTGCTGACCCCGTGGTATCCACCATCGCCCGATGGGGCCGAGACATACGCGCAGCGGCTGTTCACCCACGCACCGAACTTCGGATGGGCCACCTCGGTGGCCACCGAGGGCCGGGCGGCCCGGAACTCCGGTGCGTCTCCGAGGAACAGGCCGGAGTGCACCGGCTGTCCCGCTAGGTCGACCAGTTGGCCGACCCCGGCGGGTGGCCTGGCGTTCCATGCAGTTCGCCGTGCTCGACGAACTGGAGGAGGCGCTGGCTGGCGCCGCGGCGCCCGATCTGGTGCACGCCAACAGCATCGAGACCGCCGTCCTCGGCCGTATCGTCGCTGACCACCACGGCGTCCCACTGGTGTGCACGATCCACGAGCACGCCCCGCAGGCCGAGGCCTATGGGAACGGCCGCACCCGGCTCGCGTTCAACAGGCTGGCCCGAGGCGGTGATCGCGCCGAGCCGGTTCTACCGCGAGAGGGCACTGGCCGCGGGGGTTCCGCCCGAGCGCGTCCACCTGATCCCGCACGGAGTGGAGATCCCGGACGGCCCGCCCGCCCGTCCTTCCGGCGGCTACGGGCCGGGTCGGGGCCTGCCTGCCGACACATGGCTCACGCTTGGCTGGTGCCGCGGCCGGAAACGTTCACCCGGTTGAGCGATCGGTGCCAGAGCTGACCGCAACACCAGCAGTCAACCCTGGAAGCCGCGGTGTCCGCACCCCCAAAGCCCGCAGACTCACCAACCTCTCAGGTCAGTACACCTAGGAGGAAACCCCTGGTCTGGACAGCGGACCGCGTCGCCCAGTGGGAGAAGGACGGAACGGTTCCGGGGGAGGTGATGATCTGACCCCCTGAGCAGACCATCCGCTTCCTGGGCCACGCCCGCAAGTACACGTGGTTGTTCCCGCTCTTCCACCTGATCGCGGTCAAGGGGTTGCGGCACGGTGCGGCGTCGATGGCCTGGCCGCAGGGATGGACGTCAAGGTGGTCTCAGCTGAACCCGGCCATGCCACGACCCACTTCACCCAGGGCACCTACCAGACGGTGTTCCCCGACGTGGCGAAAGCGGCGGCCGAGGCGACCGCCGCGATGCTCAAGCCCGCAGCTCAGTAGGACGGGGGCATCTTCGGGCCGTGAGGTTCGCCCTGCGGCCCTTTTCGAGTTCGTCATCGAGGAGCACCGGCCCTGGGGGCTCGAAGCCGGAACCGTCTGGAGGCCTGCAGAGCGAGGTCCTCAGTGAGGTTGGGGCAGCGGCGAGGCAGCCGAGCGCACACGGAGCCGAACCAGGGCTCCGGACGCACGAAAACCCCGGGTCCGAACTGATAGAAACGCGTTCTGACCTGGGGTTTTCCCTGGTAGGGCCCCGGGGGATCGAACCCCGAACCCGCGGATTAAAAGTCCGCTGCTCTGCCGATTGAGCTAAGGCCCCGTGCCTACGGCCCACGTCGATCGACGACGTCGCGCGTCGGCCGGGACAACTCTACCCCAGCGACGCACCGGCTGTTGAGTCGCCGGCCGCCGATCGGAGCGCACCCGGCGCTCACATCCGGTCCTCGTGTTCCAGAGCGTCGGTGACCGCGGCGACCGCGCCCTTGGCGGTGCGTCCGGCGCCGATGAGGGTCGCCGAAGCGAAACCCGTCCAGTCCCCGTATCCGACCAGGGACAATCGCGGTTCGGCCACCGAACGGTTGCCCTCCACGGGTACCCGCCCGTGTTCGTCGACCACACCCAGCGGGGCGAGGTGGTCGAGAGCAGAATGGAACCCGGTGCACCACAGGATCGCGTCGCACTCCAGGGAGCTCCCGTCGGACCACGCGACACCGCCGGTGGTGAGGCGTTCGAACATCGGCTCGGCCTTGAGCACGCCCCGGTCGCGTGCCTGCCGCACACTCGGGACCATGACGATGTCGCCGAGATCGCCCAGTTCAGAGCCGTCCTCGCCCCGACCGAGCCGGGTCGCCAGGTCGAACAGGGCCCGGGCGTCGACGTCGTCGGGCATGAACCGGGGCGGACGTGAGGTGGCCCACGTCGTGTCGGCGACCAGGGAGAGCTCGGCGATGATCTGCGCCGCTGAGTTGCCGCCGCCGACCACCACGACCCGCTGCCCGGCGAACTCGTCCGGGTTTCGGTAGTCGACGGTGTGCAACTGCCTCCCGGCGAACACCTCGCGCCGGGCAAGGCCCGGAAGGTGTGGTGCGGTCCAGCTCCCGGTCGCGCTCACCACGTGGCGTGCCCGCCAGACACCACGGTCGGTCACCACCCGTAGGCGCGCGCCGGACGCCTCCTGCTCGACCCGGTCCACGCGGACCGGCCGCCGCACGGGCATCCCGTACCGGCGCTCGTACTCGGTCAGGTACCGGACCACGTGCTGGGCGCTGGGGTACTCGTGGCCCTCTTCGGCGGGCATCCACCACCCGGGGAGCATGCTGTGGCCGGCGGGGGAGAACAGGCGCAGGGAGTCCCAGTACTCGGCCCAGGCCCCACCCGGACGATCGCGCTCGTCCAGGATCACGAAGTCGGCGCGGGCACGCCGCAGGAAGTACCCGGCGGCCAGTCCGGCCTGGCCGCCGCCCACGACCGCGACGTCGACGTTGCGTTCCCGGTCGCCCATGTGTCTCCTCCCTCTCCGGTCAGCTCTGTCGTCCAACACCGTGCCCGCCCGCGCCCATCCCGCGCGGGTGGGCACGGGCTCACCCGGCAGGGGCGCCGGTACGGACGCGGCAGGCGGCCGCGGTGCGCAGGCGGGCGCGCAGCGCCAGGGCCAGGAGCGCGAGCCCGGCGACGGCGAGCAGCGGCTGCAGGGGTGCGAACCAGCTCAACGCCCCGGAGGTGCCCAGGGCCATCAGCACGAGTGTGTTGCAGGTGGGGCAGCCGATCGCGAACCAGGCGAGCAGGCCGCCGACCAGGCCCCGGCGCGGCGTCGAACGGTCCTCGTCCTCCTCCGTGCGCTCCGGGGCCCGGCCGCCGTGGGGACGCGTGTAGGTGGCCAGCAGCAGCCCGCCGAGGGCAGCGGTGGCCACCCATACCGGGTACATCCACCAAACCGCCTCGACCTCACGGACGAACAAGTCGTTGGGCAGCAGCACCGATGGGGTCCCCAGCAGGACCAGAGCCCCTACCGTTCCCAGTGCCGCGGCCGTCCACTGCCGTACCGTCCACAGTCGCATCGTCGCCCGGTCCTCTCCCTCGCCGTGTCGCCCGGTCCCGGGGCCCGTGCACGGGACCGGTGTGCGGTCCGTGTGTCCCGGTGTCCGACGCGTCGTTCTTCTATGTAGCATAGAGGTGTTTCTATGGAGGGTAGAAGACCCCTCCCGGGTTCCGTCATGGAAGGTCCGGCGCATGCCGCAGCAGAAGAAGCAGGACGGGACACAGAGCTCCGGGGCGCTGTGGCCGCTCCTCGCGAGCGCGGTGCTCGTCCTGGTCGTGGTCGTGGGCCTGATCGCGTGGGCCGCCGACAGCGAGGACACATCCGACGACGGCACGGCCACCGACACCTCGGCCGCCGGCCAACAGGACGAGGCCTACGAGGAGGCCCGCGCCTTCGGGGAGACGCTCGCCCGCCGCGACGGCGAGGACCCGGCCGCACTCGGTGAGGAAGACGCCCCCATCGTGCTCATCGGCTACTCCGACTACCAGTGCCCGTACTGCGCACGCTGGGTCGAGGAGGTCCAACCCGAACTGGTCGAACGCTACGTCGAACCCGGCGACCTGCGCATCGAGTGGCGCGAGTTCCCCTACATGGGCGAGACCTCCCACATGCTCTCCGTCGGCGCCCACGCAGCCGGAGAGCAAGGCGCCTACTGGGACTACCACGAGGCCGTCTACGGCGCTCAGGAGACCTTCAAGGACGAGGACCCCGAGACCCTCGCCGACCTGCTGACGGGGGTCGCCGAGGACCAGGGCCTGGACGCGGAGCGCTTCGCCGATGACCTGGCCGAGGACGACCTGAACGCCGCGGTCGACGGCGACTTCGCCGAGGGGCAGCGGCTCGGCGTCAGCGGCACCCCGGCGTTCATCATCAACGGAACACCCGTGTTCGGTGCACAACCCCTCGATGTCTTCACGGACGCCATCGACACCGCCCTGGAACAGGAGGGCTGACCCGTGGACGTCGGATACCTGGCCGCACTGCTCGGCGGCCTGCTCGCCCTGCTCAGCCCCTGCAGCGCACTCCTGCTCCCCTCCTTCTTCGCCTACGCCTTCCGGGACACGGCCGGCCTGTTCACCCGCACCGCCGTGTTCTACGCGGGCATGTGCGCGACCCTCGTACCCCTGGGCGCGGGGTCGGCGATGGTGAGCGGCTTCTTCCACGGCAACCGCGACCTCCTCATCACCGCCGCCGGCTGGCTCCTCATCCTCTTCGGGCTCGCGCAGATCCTCGGCCTGGGCGTGAACATCGGCCCCCTCGCCCGCCTCCAAGGGCGGCTGGCCGGGCGTACCGGGGCCCTGCCCGTCTTCGGCCTCGGCGCGGTCTACGGGCTCGCCGGATTCTGCTCCGGCCCGATCCTGGGCGCCGTCCTCACCGTCGCCGCGACCGGCGGCACGGTCCGCGGCGGGCTCCTGCTGGCCTGTTACGCCCTGGGCATGGCCCTGCCCTTGTTCGTCCTGGCGCTCTTCTGGGACCGGTTCGACCTGGGCCGGCGTGCTTGGCTGCGCGGACGGTCCTTCACCGTCGGCCCGCTGACCCTGCACACGACGTCCCTGGTCTCGGGACTGTTGTTCGTCGTCATCGGTGCGCTGTTCCTGCTCTACGACGGCACCGCGTCCCTGCCCGCCCTCGGGGGATCCGGGGAGGAGGTCGCCCACCGGCTCCAGCTCCAGCTCTCCCAGCTCGGAGGCGTGGCCGACCTCCTGCTCGTCGCGGCGGCGGCGCTGGTGCTCTTCGGCGTGGGCCTGTACCGGCTGCGCGGGGGACAACGCTCCTCTGCCGAGGAGATCCCGCAAGAGCAGGAGGACCGGGCCCCGTGACCGTGCACGTAGGGCCGGGCCGTCCTCTCCGCGCGCTGGCAGCCGGCGCCGCTCTCGTCCAGGCCCTGGCGGCCTGCACGTCCCGAGAGGTGTCCGCGCCCGAGGACGCCGAACCCCGCGAGGACCCTCCGGTGCAGGCCACGGCCGCACCGGAGGCCGAACCGGCGCCCACCTTGGCCGGCGCACCTCTGTGGGCGGCGCCGTACTCCTCGCCACCGCAGCCGGCCGGAGACGGGTTCGTGGGCATGGCCATGCCCGAGCGGGGCGGGGGCGACCTCACCTTTCTCGGGATCGACGCCGAGGGCAGCACCCGGTGGTCCGTGACCCGCAACCCGAGTTGCACGGCGTTCGCCGTGACCAAGGACACCGACGGCCAGGACCTCGTGGTGCTCCTGGACAGCGACGCCGAGCCGGCGAGCGGTCTCCTGGCGACCAGGACCACGGCCGCCGCCTACGACCCCCTCGACGGGACGCTCGTGTGGGGTCCCACCGACGTTCCGGGAACACTGGTCGGCCCCGGGCTGCTCCTGGCCGCGATCGAGGGGTCGGTGATGAGTACCTCCACCGGGCCCAAGGTGGCGCTGGCCCCGGCGACCGGGGAGGTCGTCGCCGACGAGGAGGAAGACGGAACGGAACTCCTGCACGAGTACCAAGGCACCCTGCTCGCGAGGGAGGGTACCGAGCTGCGCTCCTCGGAATCCGGGAGCGGCGACGTGCTCTGGACCTCCGACGACCTCGACCCGCCCGAACACGCAGGACCCGAACCGGACGCGGTCGGTCCCGCCCCCGGACCCGCGCCGGAGAACGGCTACGCGGCCTCGGTGGTCCTGTCCTGGGCCGGTCCGGACGGGGAGCCTGCCGCCCACACCGTCCACGACCTGCGCACGGGAGACCGGCTCGTCTCGTTCCCCGGCCCGGAAGAACCACGCGTCGTCGGGGACAAGGAGGGTCTCACCGTGATCAGCGGTCCCCACCCGGACGGCGGGCAGCTCCTCGTCGGGCTGGAGGGCTCCCCGGCCGAGGAGCTGTGGCGCACCCGCCTTCCGGACGGTCCACGGCTCGACGCGGTCGTCGGCGACCATGCCTACCTCACCGACGGCGACCTCACACGGCTGGTGGACGCCGGCTCGGGCGCGAGCGAGGGGGAAGGGCCCTGGGCGGTTCCCGTGGCTGCGGCCGCGGACGGCACGGCCCTGGTCCCGGTCGCATCGGAAGGGCTCGGGGACGCCTTCGCGGCCTTCGCCCCCAGCGCATGAACCGGTGCGGGGCGGCCGAACCGTTCTCGGGCCGAGGACAGTGGAACGGGATCATTAGTCTGGGACGGACGATGGTGCACGAGAGTGTGAGGACGATGGACGAACCGCTGCCGGGACTGGGACCGCTGGAATCGGCCGTCCTCGACGTCATGTGGAGCGCCGGAGAACCGATGAGCGTCCGCTCGGTCGTGGACTCGCTCCCGGGCCGCACCCCCGCCTACACCACCATCTCCACGGTCCTGGAGAACCTGCGCCGCAAGGGATGGGTGGAACGCGACAGGGTGGGCCGTTTGTGGTTCTACCACCCCGTGCGCGATCGCCCCACCTACGCCGCCCAGCGCATGTCCGGGGTGCTTGCCGAGAGCGGGGACCCTCGAGCCACTCTCCTGCGGTTCGTCGACGACATGCCGCCCGACCAGGTCGAGGTCCTGCGCGGCCTGCTCTCGGACGTGCCGCGCGAGGAGGAACCGTGATCCTGATCGCGACCGCCGCCGGCTCGGCGGCCCTGCTCAGCCTCGCCGGCCCCGCGTTCGTGCGGTGGTGCGCACGCGCGGGCGACCTGCCACCGAGGTACCTGCTCGGACTGTGGACGGTCGCGCTCCTGGCCTGGACCATGAGCTGGACGACCCTGGTGTTCACCGTCGTGGCCGAGGTCATGGGCCCCGGGCTGAAGGGGTTCATGACCGCCTGCATCACCCTGATCCAAGCGGTGAGCAGCAGCGGAGCCGGGACGGTCGTGGCCGTGCTCGCCCCGGTCGCCGCCCTCGCCGCCGGCCGGCTCTGCTGGATACTCGTGCGCCGTTACGCCGGGTCGGTGCGCTGGCGACGGGCACACCACCGCGAGCTCACCGCCGGAGCGCGGCAGCGCTGCCTCGGCGGGCGCGACGTGTGGCTGCTGCAGGCCCGCCGCCCCGACGCCTACTGTGTGCCCGGCCGCCGGTCCGGGGTCGTGCTCACCCAAGGAGCCCTCGACGTCCTGTCCCACCGGGAGCTGCTGGCGGTTCTCGCCCACGAGGACGCCCACCTGCGCGGACGCCACCACGTACTCGTGGCCGCCTCCCGCCTGCTCGACACGGCCTTCCCGAGAGTGCCGCTGTTGCGAGCCGCGGCCGGTGAGGTGCCGGTCCTGGCCGAGTGGGCCGCCGACGACCACGCGGCCCGTACGGTGGGCCACACTCCTCTGCTGCACGCCATCGGCGCCATGGTGGCACCGGCCGAACCGGACCCCTCCGGCAGGTCCCTGGCCGCGTCCGGCGCCTGCCCGGTGCAACGCGCCCGCCGCCTGCTGCCCGGAGCGGCCTCCCGGACCGGGCGCTCCGCCCGCATGGCGGCCGCGTTCGCCGCGGTGGTCCTGCTGGCCGTGCCGCCCGCGGCGGTGTCGGGCGCGGCCGCGCTCACCGTGGCGGGTTCACCGCCCTGCGTCTGCACCATCTGACACTGCGCACCCTCCGGCCCAGGTCAGCGTGAACGGTCGGGCAGCCCTGCGGCCTCACGCAGACGGGCGTACTCCTCGGCCAGTTCCGCGGGTTTCCAGTGCGCGTTGCGTCCGCTCGGGTTCGGCAGCAGCCACACCCGGGTGCCCCCGAGGTGCTCCTCCCGCGGGCCGACACGTGCGTCCCTGAGCCCGAAGGCCGTCCGGTATCCGGTGATGCCGAGGAACGCCAGCCACGTCGGCCGATACCGCTCCATCTCCGCGCGCAGGCGCTCCCCTCCGGCCACGAGTTCCGCGCCGGACAGCTCCGACACGTCCCGGGTCGCACGCTCCACGAGGTTGGTCAGTCCCAGGCCCAGGGGCAGCAGTTCCTGCTCCCGGTCGGGGGTCAGGGTCCCGGGGGTGAACCCCGCCCGGGCCAGAGCGGGCCAGAAGCGGTTCCCCGGGGACGCGAAGTGGTGGCCCACCAGCGCCGTGGTCAGCCCCGGGTTCATGCCGCAGAAGACCACACCGAGCCCCTTCGCCATCACATGCGGCAGGGTCCGGTCCCGCGCGGTCTCCAGCTCCGCGCGGCTGCGGCCCCCGTACCCGCGTGTGGGACCGTTCCGCTGCGAACGCCGGGCCTTTCCGTGCCCGCCGGCCCCCTGCCCGTGTCCGTCCATGGCCGCGCCTCCCGCGTGGTCGCCTGCCTCCCGCCCGCGCCGGAACCTACCGCCGGCGCGGGGCCGTGCGGCCGGTACCGTCGGGCCGCACCGCTACGTGTGCAGGCTCTTCGGGCGCGTCACCCCGGTCCAGGCGCACGGGAGTTGGTGTACTCGGGGCAGCCAACCACACCAAGGAGCACCATGGCCTTCTCGGAGAAGCAGCAGGACGTCCTCCGCAAACCCGCGTTCGGGCACGTCGCCACACTCGGCCCCTCGGGCGATCCGCAGACCAGCCCCGTGTGGATCGACTGGGACGGCGCGTTCCTCAAGTTCAGCCAGACCACCACACGCCAGAAGCTCAAGAACCTGGAGCGTGACAGCCGGGTGGCCGTCTCGGTGACCGACCCCGACGACCCCTACATGTACGTCGAGGTCAGGGGCTCCGTCGACCGTGTCGAGGACGACCCGGACAAGGCCTTCATCGACGCCATGGCCCAGAAGTACCTGGGCACGGACTACCCCGGGCACAGCGCGGAGGAGACCCGAGTCATCGTGTACGTGCGGCCGGACCGGTTCGTCGGACGCTNCCGGCCCCCCGCCGCTCCTCAGGGCAGAGGCGGGTCGCCCACGCAGTGACGGAGAGGATCATGGGGCTTCGGGAACGCAAGAAGCGGGCAACGCGGCGTGCGCTCAGGGACGCCGCCGTGCGCCTGGTGCTGGAGCACGGCCTCGAGAACGTGACCGTGGAGGAGATCGCCGCCGCGGGCGAGGTCTCCACCCGGACCTTCTTCAACTATTTCGGCAGCAAGGAGGACGCGCTCCTGGGCGATGTCTCCCACGGGCCCGGCGAGGAGGCGGTGCGCACGTTCGCCGCAGGCGGTCCCACCGGGGGGTTCACGGATGATCTCGTCCAGCTCCTCACCGGCTTCCTCACCGACAGCGATGAGCTGACCTCCTGGCGGGAGGAAGCGCGCGTCAATTGGCAGCTCACCGAACGCGAACCCCAACTCCTGCCGGGGATGCTCGCCCGCCTTCACGACGTCGAGGTCCGGATCGCCGAGGCGGTGGCCGAACGCACCGGCGCCGCCGACGATGACGAGACCCCGAAGCTCATCGCGGGTGTGGCGGGCACGGTGGTGCGCTACGCCCTGGCCGACGCCGCGGAGCAACAGGAGACCGTCGGCAGTCTGCGTGCGGCCATGCGGGGCGCCTTCGACCGGCTGGGTGAGACCTTCCGTCCGTACGGTTCCTGACCCGGAACCGCACCCGCTCTCCTGTGGTCCCGCGCCCTTCCCCCGCACCCGCCTCTGCCTCTCCTCCGTGCCTGTGGCCCATCTCTCGGGAACGTGTGCCCCGTTCCCGGCGTCGAAGCTGTCGGAGGAGGTCGGCGGTGCCCTCCCGTCGCCTTCCCCGGGGCACCCCGGGAGAAGTCAGGGAAGGGCCAGGGGCCTCCCCGATGGGAAACGTCTCAGGGAGCGGGCAGCCTGTAGGTATGAGCAACAAACGCTTCCAACGCAGCAATGAAAAGCGGCTCCTGGCCGGTGTGTGCGGCGGTATCTCCGAGTACTTCGGCTGGGATTCCACCATCGTGCGCGTCGTGTTCGTCGTGCTCACGGCGCTGGGGTTCAGCGGGGTCTTCGTCTACGTCCTGGCCTGGCTGATCATGCCGGCCCAGGGCGAGCAGCGTTCCCTGTTGGAACAGATCATCCGCAACTTCCAAGGAAAGTCGAGCCAGTGACCATGCAGTGGACCCTTCGAGCCCACCCCGGGTGGCAGCGGCGCGAGCTCCGCGCCCGGTGTGAGGACCACGAGTCGGAGGAGGCACGGGAGCCCTCCTCCGACGTCCCGGCCGAGGCCCGGCCCGCCTGAGCTCAGGCGGGCCGGGCCTCGCCGTCCCTGCGGTGCCCGAACGCGGCACCGGGTGCCGGACGGGTCCGTTCAGACGGGCTGTTCCGACTCGTTCATCTTCTCGATGGTGTGCTCGGCCATGCGTGACCACGTGACCCCGAGCACGCCCCCCAGGATCACCCCGACCACACCGGCGCCGGAGACGACCGCCGCGGTACCGAACAGCTCCACGAAGAGCGATCCGAAGAGGATCCCGATACCCTGCACGGCCTGGAGCCCGGCCGCGACCAGCCCGAACGCCAGACCGCGGCCCTGCTCCGGTGTGCACAGCACGAACGCGGCGTTGGCGACGATCTGGTACGAGGCGGCCGCCCCACTGAGCGCGAGCGCCGTCACCACGAGCCACAGCGGCAGCGGCAGCAGCCACAGGACCAGCGGAACCGACGCGAGCACGGTCAGCGGCCCCATCCACCTCATGCGTGTGGGCGGCGGAACGAAGCGGGTGAGCAGGAAACCGCCGACGAGGGTGCCGATGGAGGGCCCGGCCATGATGAGCCCCGCGGCGCCGGCCCCGGCGCCCAACTCGTCGGCCATGGGGTTGGCGATCCCGTAGGGGATCATGTAGAGGCCCGCCACCCAGGCCATGAGGGCGAGCGTGCGCAGGCGCGGGTCGGTGAACACCAGCTTCGTCCCGCGGGTGGCCATGGCGATCAGACCGGGCCGGGCGCGGTTGCCGTCGGGGTCCGCGTTGGGGGAGGGGCGGGCACGCACACCGGCCGTGACCAGCAGGGCCGACAGCACGAAGATCGCGGCGTTGGCCATGACGGCGGTGTTCGGTCCGATGATGGAGACCACCACACCGCCGGCGATGAGCCCGATGAGCATGCCCAACTGGGTGGTCAGGTGGATGATCGCGGTGCTGGCGACGTAGCGCTCGCCCTGGATGATCTCGGCGAGCAGGGCGGCTCGCGCGGCGGTGAAGGGCACGGCGGGGACGAACGACAGGAACAGCAGGGTCCAGATCGCCCACACGGGCATGCCGGGGATCCCCACGGCCAGGATGAAAACCGCGCGTATCAGATCGCAGACGATGATCGCCTGCTTGCGAGGGAAGACGTCCGCGAGCCCGGAGAGCAGGGGGCCGGCGATGATCGGGGGCAGGAAGGTGACCGCGAGGGTGATACCCGCGGCGAAGGCCGAGTCCGTCGCCCGGTAGACGAGGACGCTCACGGCGATGTTGAGGAGGTTGGTCCCGATGATGGACAGGGCGTGGCCCAACCAGAGGTACCGGAACTCGCGGATCCGCATGACGTCGCGGTAGCTGCTCTTCCAGGTCGTGCCCTGGCTTTCGTCCCGGGGGCCGGAGGGGTCGTGGCCCTCGTCGTCGGGGTCGTGGTCGAGGCGCGGATTGCTCACCCGGCACTCCCTTGTCTGTTACTGGGTCGTGATCACGCTGTGTCGTGTCCCAATGACCAACAGTTCCGGAGTGCGCTGTGGCCCGCAAGCCGTTCCGGAGATTTCGTGGCTCATTCGTTGCTGCATGCAGTAGGGAGGGAATGCCTGTGGGGCGCCGGTTGTCCGGTGTTGCTCGGTTTCGGGTCGACCGCTCGGGTTCAGCCCCAGCCCAGGTCGGTGAGGCGGTCGTCGTCGATGCCGAAATGGTGCGCGATCTCGTGGACGACGGTGACCCGGACCTCCTCGACCACTTGCTCCTGGGACGTACAGATCGCGCAGATGTTGCGCTGGTAGATGTGGATCACGTCCGGCAGCACACCGAAGTAGGTGTCCCCGCGCTCGGTGAGCGGTACCCCCTCGTACACCCCCAGCAGGCCCTCGGGTGACTCCTCCTCGACGGTGATCACCACGTTGTCCATCAGCCGGGCCAGGTGTTCGGGGATCGTGTCCAGGGCATCGGCGACCAGTTCCTCGAATTCACGGCGTGTCAGTTCCACCACGCCCGCCATTGTGTCGCCCCGCGGGCCCGTGCGGGAAGGGAGCGGAAGAACCACAGGTGGCCCGCGCGGACCGGCAACTTCTGTGGGAAGAGACATAACACTCGGGAGCGGGCGTAAAGCATTGGGCGCACGTCGGCACGGCGGCATGATGGGGGAGTGCTCTCTTGGGAAGCGATCAACCGCCACGATCTCCGCGAGACCCTGCAACGTGCGCGTGCGGCTTTCGCGCGCGTCCGTGAAGGGCGCGCATGGAGGTGGGGCTGTGTCGTGGTCGCGGGGTTGCTCGGCGGATGGCTGGGCCTGGCGCTGGCCGGGCAGGTCGTCACCCCCATCGGCCCCGCCGACGTCACTTTCTCCCTGAGTCCGCAGCTCAACGGTGAGACGGTCGTCGACGTCGCCCCGCTGGGACAGCTCGCCTTCGAGACCCACGCCGCGCCGCTGCGCGTCGAGGCGGCCATCACCGACATCCGCCTGTCCGCCGCGCAGGAGATGTTCACCGATCCCGGGGCGATCAACAGCATGGCCGCCGGGATCGGGCAGGACCTGCGCGACGGTGTCGTCGCCTTGGTGGTCAGGTCCCTGCTGACCGCCGTCCTCGGTGCCTTCCTCGTGGCCCTGGTGCTCTTCCGGAGTTTGCGCCGGGCCCTGGCCGGGGGCGCCGTCTCCCTGGGCGCTCTCGTCGTCGCCGGGGCGGTCGCCGCCGCCACCTTCAACCCCGGCGCCATCGCCGAGCCCCGCTACGCCGGCCTCATCGCCGGTGCCCCGCAGGTCGTGGGCGGCGCGGAGGAGGTCGTGGGCCGATTCGGTCAGTACCAGGAGCAGCTGGCCGGGCTCGTCGGCAACGTCTCGATGATCTACGAGGCCACCTCCGAACTGCCCGTCTACGAGGACGACGAGTCGGTGGTCCGCGTGCTGCACGTGTCCGACATCCAGCTCAACCCGGCCTCGTGGAGCATCATCTCCAGCCTCCGGGAACAGTACGGGGTGGACGCGATCGTGGATTCCGGCGACCTCACAGACCGAGGCAGCCCCGCTGAGGACACCTTCGCCGACGAGATCGCCGACCTCGATGTGCCCTACGTGTGGGTGAAGGGCCGGCACGACTCCATGGGCACCCAGCGCGCGGTGGAGTCGCAGCCCAACGCGGTCGTGCTCGACGGCGACACCGCGGAGGTCGAGGGCCTCACCTTCTACGGGTCGGGTGATCCCCGCTACACCCCGGACGAGACCCGGCTGGACCCCGGTGAGAGCGAGATCGCCGCGCAGGGCGCGGAGGAGGCCGAGCGGGTCGCCGACGGGTCCGAGGGCGTCGACGTGACGTTGATGCACAGCCGTACCCAGGCGGAGGCCTTCGACGGGGTCGTGCCGCTCGTGCTCACCGGGGACGAGCACACACGGGCCACCGAACTCACCGATCTGGGGACCCGCTTCCTCGTGCAGGGTTCGACCGGGGGCGCCGGGCTGAGCGGCCTGGACCATGATTCCGACCGTCCGATCCCGTACCAGGCGTCCGTGCTCTACTTCGACGGTGAGAGCGGGCGTCTCCAGGCCCGCGACGACATCGACCTCGGCGGGGTCGGTCTCACGTCGGCGCAGGTCGAGCGCAAGATCGAAGCGGAGCCCGATGCGCCCGTCGGTGAATCCGAGGACGCCACCGACGAGCCCGCGGAAGAGGGTTCCCCCGGCTGAGGAGGGGCTCCGGAGTCGGGCCGTTCGGTGCTGCTCGCCCCGTTCGCAGATTCCACTTTGGCGCTCGGTGCCGATTTCCCCTATGCTTGGTCTGTCTGAGCGGGCCCCTGTCGTCTAGCGGCCTAGGACGCCGCCCTTTCAAGGCGGTAGCGCGGGTTCGAATCCCGTCGGGGGTACGAAGCGGTCAGACCACTGCCGGACATCTGGCAGAATGGGAACCGCAGCGCGGCACCGGGCCACAGGCCCGGGGCCGACAACAGAACAAGGTCCTGTGGAGCAGTTAGGAGTGCTCGCCACCCTGTCAAGGTGGAGGCCGCGGGTTCAAATCCCGTCAGGACCGCGCAGGCACCGGAGACCGGTCGCCCGGCTGGGTAGCTCAGTTGGTACGAGCGTCCGCCTGAAAAGCGGAAGGTCGGCGGTTCGACCCCGCCCCCAGCCACATCGCTCAGACACGCGAAAAGGCCCTGACACCTGGGAAACAGGTGCCGGGGCCTTTTTCTGCGTCGGTGGCTGTCGGTGGACGGCCGCGGGTTCCGGTGGGTATCTACGGCCCATACGCGGCCGCGTTCAGAAGTCCCTGAGGGGCGGCCCGCCGAGGAGCCCTCCAGGGGCTCGGCCGCTCCGACCCCGTGCACGTCCTGCCCGGCCCCGCTCCGCGGCTCAGCTGCCCGCGTAGGGCCAGGTTCCGTCGATGACCGCCTCCGGGTCGCGGGTCCGGCGCAGGTAGGACTGGAACGAGGCCGCCTGGTCGGCCTTCCACCGCACCTGGGAATCGTGCAGCTCGGCGGGGGAGAGCTCCCCGAGCTCCGGATGGCTCGACCCCAGGCGCCAGGCCAGCCGCCCCGCCGCGAGCGCGTCGGCCGCCGCACCGTGTGCCTCGTCGGCCGCCAGCGGGACCCCGTGGTGCGCGCACACGTCCGTGAGCTTGCGCCCGCCCTTGCGGAACGGGTCCATCTGCTTGTCCAGCACCAACGGGTCCACCACGTGCAGTGTGGCCAGCGGTGCGGCGTCGACGCCGTGCCTGGTGAGCTCGTGGTGCAGGAGGCCCAGGTCGTAGGGGGCGTTGTAGACGACGAGGGGAAGTCCGTCCGTGGCTGCCTTCTCCAGGGCCGCACCGATCGCCGGGACCGCATCCGCCGCCGGCACGCCCTCGGCACGGACCCGCTCGTCGGTGAAGCCGTGAATGGCGCTCGCCTCGGGCGGGATCAGTACACCCGGGTCGATGATCCACGTCAGGGGTTCCTTGGAGCCGCTCGCGGGGTCGATGTGCCACAGCGCCGCGGTGACGATGCGGTCGCCGGTGACGTCCAGGCCGGTGGTCTCGACATCGAAGGCGGCGAGGGGACGGGTGTACCAGGAAGCGCTCATCCGGGTCCTTCTCTCTCCTGTCCCGACCTGTGGGACCCGGCCGGGGCCGGCCGGGGTCGGGTCTCGTGGGCACGGTACCGCGCAGGCCCGACAACGGCGTCCCTTTTCGTTCGTGGAGGCGGGAGTGCCGCGGCTCCGTAGAACCAGGTGCGCCGCACGGGCGTCTTCACACTGTGAAGGACCGTCCCCTGCGTCCGGCGCCGTGTGCCGTCGTGTCCCGCCCCTGCTTCTGGAGTGTCCATGAGTCCCGAACGCGATCCCGTACACCCTCGTGACCTGGACGCCCTGCGCTACCGGATCAACCGGATCGAGGCGCGACTGGCCCTGCGCCACGAGGTCGAGCGGGCCTCCCGCGCTGTGACAGCCGGTCTCTCCGCGGGTGCCGCGGTGCTGTTCCAGTCCCTGTACCTCGTGTGGGAGCCGTCAGGAGAAACCTCCTGGAGCAGGTCGACCCTCTCGGGTTGGGAGATGCTGTTCACCGGAGTGGTCTCGGGGACGGTCTTCACCGGGATCGGGCTGCTCGCGCTGCTGGCTCTGGTGGCCACCGCTCTCGTGGCGCAGCGGCAATGGGCCTTCCGTGCGGTGCTGGGCGCGGCTGCTGCGTTCCCGGTGCTGTGGCTGCTCGGATGGGCCCTCGCCCACGTCGACACCGAAGGAGCCGTCGAGGCGGGGCCGGGCCCGTGGTGCGCGCTGGCGGGGGTGGCGCTGATCGCGGCGTCCGCGGCCCGTGCGGAGCGGTTGTGGCGGGACGCCCCCCGAGGTTGGGAGTGACACCCGGGCACCGTGGCCGTCACGGACAGCTTGTGCAGCACACCACGGCGGATGGGCGGTTCCTCCGGTAGTGTCCGGACCCGTGAACCATGCGACCGCCGCCGACGGCACCCGGATCCGGTACGACGTCATCGGAGAGGGCGAACCCCTGCTCCTGTTCAACGGGCAGGCCCTCGACCTTCAGATGTGGGACGGTGTGCGCGAGGAACTCGCCCGCGCCCACCGCGTCGTCCGCATGGACTTCCGCGGGACCGGCGGCAGCGACCTCCCGCTCGAGGGCCCCTACACGTTGGAGCTCTTCGCGCGCGACGCCCTCGCCGTCCTCGACGAGCTCGGCGTCACACGCACCCACGTCTACGGCTTCTCGATGGGTGGCAAGGTCGCGCAGACGCTCGCGTACGCCGCTCCCGAGCGTGTGGGCTCCCTCGTGCTGGGCGCGACCGCACCCGGAGGGGAGAACGAGGTCCCGCGCGCGCACTCTTCCACGGTCGCGCTGCGCAAGGCCGCCACCGAGGAGGGACGCGACCTCATCGCGGAACTCTTCTACACCCCGGAATGGGCGGCCGAGAACCCCGACCAGGTGACACGCATCCTGCCGCGCGGACCGAAGCGTGGCCTGAGGCTGCACTTCGAAGCCGGCAACGGCCACGATGGATGGGATCTGCTCCCGCACATCGGAGCGCCCACGCTGGTCGTGCACGGTGAGGACGACGAGCTCGCCCCCGTCGGCAACGCCGGGCTGCTGGCCGCCAGGGTCCCCGGTGCCGAACTCCTGGTCCTGCCCGGGCTGCGGCACGGTTACCTGCACGAGGGACGCCCGAAGGCGACCGAGGGCGTGCTCGACTTCCTCGCCCGGCACCCGCTTCCGGCTTAGCGCCGCACACGTGCGCGGGCCGTCCCCAACACGTGCGGGGTCGCCCGAGGCGTGCGCGGGGGCCGTTCGGGCCGTGTCCGGTCCGCCCGCTCACAGCTCGGTGGGCAGCTCCGCGCGCAGCTTCTCCAACTGCCGCCGGTCCCGCTTGGTCGGCCGTCCCGCGCCCCGGTCGCGCTTGAGCACGGGTCCGCGCGCCTCCGGTCCGGGCTGGACCGGGCTGCGGTCCACGTAGCACCGCGCCGCGATGGGCGCCCCCACACGTTTGACGATGACGTGACTCACATCGACGAGTCGGGTGGTGCCGTGCAGCCGGACCCGGATCTCGTCGCCGGCCTTGATCCCCGTGGCCGGTTTGGCGGGGCGCCCATTGACGCGCACGTGCCCGCCACGGCAGGCCTGAGCGGCGTCGGAGCGGGTCTTGGTGAGACGGACGGCCCACAGCCAACGGTCGATCCGTGTGCTGTCGGGGCCGTTCGGCAGGGCCGGCCGGGACTCGTTCACGCCTGCGTCCTCCTCGTCTCTCGTGGCCTCTGTGTCCACTCTAGGCCGGACATGGTTCGAAGTACTCCGAAGACGGGTTAGAGTAGTAACCGCAGCAAGCGAGGTCCTGTGGAGCAGTTAGGAGTGCTCGCCACCCTGTCAAGGTGGAGGCCGCGGGTTCAAATCCCGTCAGGACCGCACAGTGAAGGCCCGGTGTCCTCAACAGGCGCCGGGCCTTCGGCTTGACTGGGGATCGGACGAGGGGACTGGTCGTGGCATACCGGTACGCCACCGAGCGGACCGACCACTCTGCTCTGGCGAGCGGGCAAGTGCTGCGCTCGGCGCCCGGGTTCCCGGGGTTCCCGGTCCGACTCGCCAGTGAGCTCCTGCAGCGCGCGCTCGCGCACACCACGGACCAGGGTGAGACCCCGGTGCGGCTCTGGGACCCTTGTTGCGGCAGTGGTTATCTCGCGACCGTGTTGGGGCTGCTGCACCGCGACCGCCTCTCCCATGTCCGGGTCTCCGACGTCGACGGGGAGGCCGTGGCGCTGGCCGCCCGCAACCTCGAACTCCTCACCGCCGAGGGCCTGGCCGCACGTGAGGAGGAGCTGCGCCGCTCCGCCCGCGACTTCGGCCGGGTGGAGTACGTCGAACGCGCCGAGGCCGCCCGCGAACTCGCGGCCGTTCTCGCCTCTCAGGGCGGCGACCTGCCCCACGAGACCTTCACCGCCGATGTGTTCGCCCTCACCGACCCGGTCGACGCCGACGTGGTGGTCACCGACATCCCCTACGGCGAGATGACCACCTGGGGCGGCCGGGCGCCGGACGCGGACCATGTCGGCGCGATGCTGCGTTCCTTGGGTGGTGTCCTGCCCCGGCACGCGGTCGTCGTCATCACCGCCAAGACCCGCCGTGTCTGCCTTCCCGAAGGCGTGCGCGCCCTGGAACGCGTCAAGGTGGGGACCCGTTCCGGGGCCCTCGTGCGCGCCCGCGACGTCGCCTCCTGATCCACCGCACCTGGAAGAGGGCCGGCGGCCACAGGGTCTTCGTATCGCGCCCCTACCGTTCCGGTGAACTGTGCCGATTGTGCCCGAATGCGGTGTGGGGTGTGTGATTTTCACCCCGTACGAGGCATATTCATGGGCGGTATGTGGTCGCGGAAGAACTTCGGCGGGAGCGCGCCGGGCAACGCGCGAGCAAACGGGGTGTATTCGTCATGGTGGACCGTGGTAAAGGCGGAGCCGCTTCCGGAACACTGCGGACCGCGGGAAACCACGTCACCCGATCAGAGCCCTCGGAAGGGGGACGCTCCCAGGCCAGGGCTTCCTGCTTCAGAAACGTTCCCGGTAAAAACGCAATCATGGTTCGGGAAACCCGGATGTTCGGTGATCCGTTTTCCGGGTCGGATCACCTCGGGCATGAAGCACATGATTTCCCGTGCGTCGCCGTGGTTTTCCGGAATCCACATCGGTGTACACATTCTCTCGAGCGTGACCGTCATCGGTACGCGCGCGGTGTGCTGATCGGGAGGTATCGGCTCCGCACCCTCACCGAGTACGACGCCCGCTACGCCGTCCAGGCACGGACGGCAGGGGCGGGTGCCCCGCAGTGAGGTCTGCGAGGGTCTCTTCCCGCCGGGTAGAGGAAGGACGCCGACGACAGCGGTGCCGGGGACGGCCCCCGTGCACCGCATGAGGGGGTTCCACGTGAGTACCACCACCGACTCCGAAGGACGGTCCGGCTGGCTCGGCGCAGGTCGGGCCGCCCGTAGCGCCCACCGCAGGGCGGTCACCCGCCAGGCCGCCTCGGTCCTGCTCGGTTACCCCGACGAAACGTTCTTCGAACGGTTGCCGCTGGTCGCCCGCGCCGTCGCCGAACTGCCGCGGGGAACCGTGCGCGCCGCACTCCTGGGGTTCTGCGAGCACGCCTCCAGCACTCCCGAGCTCGAATTGTGCCGGCACTACACCGAGGTGTTCGACACGCGCCGGCGCCATGCCCTGCGGATGACCTACTACACCGATGGCCGCGGTCCCGCCCTGACCGATGTCAGAAGGGTCTACACCGATGCGGGCTGGCGGGTACCCGTCCGCGAGCTGCCCGACCACCTCGCGGTGCTCCTCGAGTTCGCGGCCCGGGGCGACTCCGATGCCGGAGACGACCTGTTGCTGCGGTTCCGGCCCGGCCTGGAACTGCTGGGTGAGGTCCTGTGGGAGCACGGCACCCCGTACGCGCAGGTCGTGGACGCGGTCTCCCTGACCCTTCCGTCCCAGAGCGGCCAGGACGGAGAGCCCGACCGGCGCATGGCCGTGCAGGGGCTGCTCGGCGAGAAAGGCGGCCCGGAGGGCAACGGTGAGAGCGCGGTGCGGCCCGCGGCCGAGGTGTCCGAGGGCCGGATCCCTGCGCCGCGCGAATCCCAGCAGGAACGCCGCCAGGACCTCGACTGGGGCGGGCGATGAACCGTCCGGGCACGTTTCCCGTGTTCTTCGTCCCTGTGCGAGCCCTCGCCCCTGAACGCCCCGCTCCGAGTCGTCCGCGACGCCCGCTGAACAAGGAGTAGACCTCGATGGAGCTGTTTCCGGACTTCCCGCTGGACTCCTGGTACGAGACCAAACAGACGATCCACCGGTTCCAGCAGATCGTCGGCAAGGTCCGTATGCACCACAGCCCGCGCCGCAACCATTGGTGGAACGTGCCTTTCCACCTGACGGGCAGCGGCATCACGACACGGCCGATGGGGATGGTGGACGGCAACCCGGTCTTCACCGTCGACCTCGATTTCGTCCGTCACAGGCTGGTGGCCTCGAACCTGGCGGGGGAGTCGGTCTCCTTCCCGCTGCAGGGACACAGCGTGTCCTCGTTCTACCTGCGTTTCCGATCGGCGCTGGACGGCCTCGGAGTGGACAGCAGCATCTCCCGTGCGAGCCCGTTCGATCTCTCCGACGCCGACCGCCCGTTCGTCGACGACCACGAGCACACCACCTACGTGCCCGAGCAGGCCAACCGGTACTGGCGGGTACTGAGCCAGGTCAACCTGGTGCTGGAGGAGTTCGCGGCGGACTTCTCCGGTAAGACGAGCCCCGTGCACCACTTCTGGCACACCTTCGACATCGCCCTCACCCGGTTCTCCCCGCGTGCGGTCGATCAGCCGCGTGAGGCGGGGGAACTGGTGCGTGAGGCGTACTCGCGCGAGGTGGTGAGTTTCGGGTTCTGGTTCGGTGACGACAGCGTCCCCGAGCCCTGTTTCTACTCGTACACGGTGCCGGAACCGGACGGTCTCACCGAACGCCCGCTCGCACCCGCCTCCGCGGAGTGGGCCGGCAGCGGACACGGTCACCTGGCGCTGCTGCGCTACGCCGACGCCCGACGCGCCCCGGACCCGCGCGCCACGGTCCTGGAGTTCTTCGAGAGCGCCTACCGGGCCGGCGCGGGGCTCGCGGGGTGGGACATCGACGCCCTCGCCTGTCCGGGTGGGGCCACCGACCCGTACAAGGCGGGCCATTGACGTGACGGGGGTCCCTTGGGGGCCCGGTCCTGAGCGGGGATACTGGTCTCAGTCCGTATGCGGTGGTGTCCAGGGACCGCACCGCGCACACCAGTGACTGGGAGAATCATGGAGCTGAAGGTCGAGGACGTCCCCGAGCGGTCGAGGTACGAGGTCAGCGTGGACGGGAAAGCGGTGGGTTTCTCTGCCTACCACCTGATCGAGGACGGGGTCCTCGCGCTGCCGCACGTGGAGGTGGACCCGGCTTTCGAAGGGCAGGGCGTGGCCTCCGCGCTCATGCGCGAGTCCTTGGACGACGTTCGTCGCCGGGAACTGAAGATCGTGCCGATCTGCCCGTTCGCGCAGGCCTTCGTGGAACGCAACCCCGATTACGGCGATCTCGTGCACCAAGGGTGAGGCTGCGGCTGGCCGGTGGGACACTGTCGGCGCTCGGGTCGACACGCTTCGTCGTTGCAGGTGGGCCGGTCGATAACGGTCCGGACGCAGGTGGCACACGGGACGGGGTAGGTTCCCGCGAATGGCGTGTTTTGCTCCCCTTCATGGGTAAGGGATAGCGATTGTCCATCCGAACCGAGGAGCGCCACACGTGCTACTGGCCGAGGCAACCACCGGTGTCGATCAACTGACCGACGCCATCGGTGTCTTCAACGACGACTACTTCTGGCTGTGGCTGATCATCCCCCTGTTGGCGATCGTCAGCCTCTACATCACGATCCGCACGGGCGGCGTACAGTTCCGGATGCTCCCGGAGATGTTCCGGGTCATCAGGAGCAAGCCGGAGATCGCGCCGGACGGCAAGAAGGCCGTCTCTTCACTGCAGGCGTTCATGATCTCGGCGGCCGCGCGGATCGGCACCGGCAACATCATCGGTGTCTCCATCGCGATTTCTTTGGGCGGCCCGGGTGCCGTCTTCTGGATGTGGGCCATGGCGCTCGTGGTCTGCGGCGCCAGCTTCGTGGAGTCCACACTGGCCCAGCTCTACAAGGTCCGCGACCCCGCCGGTTACCGCGGCGGCCCGGCCTACTACATCGAGAAGGGGCTCGGGCAGCGCTGGCTGGCCGTGGTCTTCGCGGTGGTCCTCATCATCACCTTCCCGATGGTCTTCAACGCGGTGCAGAGCAACACCATCAGCGGTGCCCTCGCCAACTCCGCCGACCAGGTCGGGATGCAGGCCGGTGACAGCATGCTGTTCGCCGCGGCGGTCGGTGTGGTGATCGTGGTCCTGACGGGCCTGGTCATCTTCGGCGGCGTGCGGCGCATCGCCAACACCGCCCAGGCGCTCATCCCGTTCTTCGCGGGCCTGTACGTCCTCATCGGCCTGATGTTGATGGTGATCAACTGGCGCGAGATCCCGGTCATGTTCACGACCATCTTCGAGCACGCCTTCGGGTTCCAGGAGTTCGCCGGCGCCGCGCTCGGTGCCGTCGTCATCCAGGGCGTGCGCCGCGGCATGTTCTCCAACGAGGCCGGCCTGGGCTCGGCGCCCAACGCCGCCGCGAGCGCATCGGTCACGCACCCCGCCAAGCAGGGACTCGTGCAGACCCTGGGCGTCTACCTCGACACCCTCGTCATCTGCTCGATCACGGCCTTCATCATCCTGCTCGGGCAGCAGGAGTTCAACGGTGAGCTGCAGAGCGACCTGACCCAGTTCGCGCTCACCGCTCAGCTGGGCCCGTGGGCGCTGCACCTGATGACGCTCATCGTCCTCCTGGTGGCCTTCACCTCGGTGCTCGGCAACTACTACTACGGCGAGTCCAACATCGAGTACCTGTCCGCGAACGAGCGGGTGCTGTTCGTGTACAAGTGCGTGTTCCTCGTGGCGACCTTCCTCGGTGCGCTCGGCGAGATCTCGCTGATCTGGACCTTGGCCGACACCACGATGGGCACGATGGCGATGGTCAACCTCATCGCGATCGCACCGCTGACGGTGATCGCCTGCCGCCTGCTCAAGGACTACAACGACCAGCGGCGTCAGGGCCTCGATCCCGTCTTCACCCGTGACCGTCTGCCCGACGTGCGCGGTATCGAGTGCTGGGAGCCCAAGGCGCCGAGCGAGAGCGCGGAGGCGCGGTCGAGGAGCTGATCTCCCCGCGGTGTCCCGCGTGCAGGTGGGGGCCGGTCCCGGCACGAGTGGTGCCCGGGGCCGGCCCGTCTCTGTTTCGGGGGCCAACCTGGACGGCTCGGGTCGTAGAAACGAAAAAGGTCAACAGAAGGTCACCTTTGGGGCATCTGTGTTCTTTCGGTCACGGCGGATCAACGCTAGTGTTCTGGGTCACAGTTGTGGCGGCCAGTCGTGCGTCTCGGTGAGGGAGCCAGATGTCCATCGTCTCGATCGAGCCCGCCACCGCCGAGCGGTGGCAAGACCTGGAGAACCTGTTCGGACCGACCGGAGCCTACGGGCACTGCTGGTGCACGTTCTTCCGTAGGAGGGCCAAGGACCACACGGCGAGTACCACCTGCGACCGGTCGGTGCGCGGTGTGGACAACAAGGCGGAGCTGCGCCGGGTGACTCTGGAGGGCCGTGTCCCCGGCCTGCTCGCCTACGACGAGGACGGTCCCTGTGGATGGGTCTCCGTGGCTCCGCGCGAGGACTACATCCGCCTGTCGCGCTCGCGTTCCCTGCGTCCGGCCGACCCCGCCGAACCCGGCGTGTGGTCGCTGGTGTGTTTCTGGTTGCCGCCCCGGCGCCGGCGCCGGGGCGCGGGGAGCCGGCTGCTGGACGGGGCGATCGAGTACGCCCGTGCCGAGGGCGCGCGGGTCCTGGAGGCCTATCCCGTCGACACGGCGGGCGGGCGCGCGCCCAGTGCCGAGGTCTACACGGGAACGGTGGAGATGTTCCGCCGGGCGGGGTTCGCTCTGGCGCAGCATCACGCGAGCGAACGCACGGTGGCCCGGCTGAACCTCAAGGAGGGCTGACGGGGGCGTCGCGGAACGGGGGGAGGGTATCCCCCTCGGGGCCGTGGGCCGCGAAAGCGGCCCGCGGCCCCGTTCGTGTGATCGGGCGGATCTCGCGGATGGTCGGCATATGGGGAGCACTGTGGGGTGTTTTTACCCCCCTGGGGTAGTCTGACGTGGTCTTCGGTGTTCGAAAAGCGATCATGGAGCTTGACTCGTACATACCCTACGGGGGTATAGTTCGGGTGTTGGGAAAACCCGCCGTACGCCACACAGGAGATGACATGGCCACGACGACCACCGCTGTCTACGCCGTCGACGGAATGAGCTGCGGTCACTGCGTCGACTCCGTCACCGAGGAAGTCACCGAGGTTCCCGGGGTGACCGACGTCGCCGTCGACCTCGAAGGCAAGAAGGTCACGGTCACCAGCGAAGGCACCGTCGACGACGCCGCCGTGCGCGCCGCCATCGACGAGGCCGGATACGAGGTCAGGGACTGACATGGGGGTGACCACGAAGCTCGGGCTCTACACCCTGGGCCTCGTGGCCGTGTTCGGCGCGATGTTCGGGGTCGGCTCCCTGGTCGGCCCCGTGCTCCCGGAGAACACTCCGGAGTACTCGCTGGAACAGGGCCACGACGGTACGGCCGACACGGGCCACGACGACGTCGGCGGAAACGGCGACGGAGAGGAAGCACAGTGAGCACCCAGCCAGTGCAGGGCGTCCCTGCGTCCGTCGAGCTCGACATCGGCGGGATGACCTGTGCTGCCTGCGCCAACCGCGTCGAGAAGCGCCTCAACAAGATGGACGGGGTCACCGCCACCGTCAACTTCGCGACCGAGAAGGCCCGGGTCTCCGTCGAGGACGGGGCCGCCGCCGTCGACGACCTCGTCGCCCAGATCGAGAAAGCCGGCTACACCGCCGCCCCGCCCGCACCCGAACCGGAGGACGAACCGGCCGCGACCGCGGCCGAGGACCCCGTGCGCGCGCTGCGGACCCGCGCGGTCGTGTCCCTGCTGCTCGCGGCCCCCGTCATCGTCATGGCCATGGTTCCTGCTCTGCAGTTCACCCACTGGCAGTGGGCCTCACTCACCCTCACCGCGCCCGTGGTGGTCTGGGGAGCCCTGCCCTTCCACGTCTCGGCGTGGAAGAACCTGAAGCTCGGCACCGCGACCATGGACACGCTCGTCTCCCTCGGCGTGGGCGCCGCGTTCCTGTGGTCGCTCTACGCCCTCTTCCTCGGCACGGCCGGGCAACCGGGGATGACACACCCCTTCGAACTCACCATCGCCCGCACCGACGGGGCCGCCAACATCTACCTGGAGGTGGCCGCCGGGGTCACCGCGTTCATCCTCCTCGGCAAGTTCTTCGAGGCGCGGTCCAAACGGCAGGCCGGTGCGGCGCTGCGCTCCCTCATGGAACTCGGCGCCAAGGAGGTCACCGTGCTGCGCGGGGGACGCGAGGTCCCCGTCCCCGTCGGTGAGCTCGCCGTCGACGACCGGTTCGTGGTCCGGCCCGGCGAGAAGATCGCCACCGACGGAACCGTCGAGGAGGGCAGCTCCGCCGTCGACATGAGCATGCTCACCGGCGAATCGGCGCCGGTGGAGGTCGATCCCGGCAGCGCCGTGGTCGGGGCGACCGTCAACGCCGGCGGACGCCTGGTCGTGCGAGCCACCCGGGTGGGTTCGCACACCCAGCTCTCCCGGATGGCGCGCCTGGTCGAGGAGGCCCAGAACGGCAAGGCCGCCGTGCAGCGCCTGGCCGACCGCATCTCCGGGGTCTTCGTGCCCGTGGCCATCATGGTCGCCGTCGGTACGCTCGGATTCTGGTTGGGCACCGGCGACCCGGTCACGGCCGCCTTCACCGCCGCCGTCGCCGTGCTCATCATCGCCTGCCCGTGCGCGCTCGGCCTGGCAACCCCGATGGCACTCATGATCGGGACCGGACGCGGTGCCCAGCTCGGCATCCTCATCAAGGGCCCCGAGGTGTTGGAGAACACCCGGCGCGTGGACACCGTCGTCCTGGACAAGACCGGGACGGTCACCACCGGGAAGATGGCCCTGGACGGTGTCGTCACGGCCCAGGGCACCGGCGAGGAGGAACTGCTGCGCCTGGCCGGGGCGCTGGAGAACGCCTCCGAGCACCCCATCGCCCGCGCCATCGCCTCCGGTGCCCTCGTGCGTGTCGGCGACCTCCCCACACCCGGGGACTTCGCCAACGCCGAAGGCCTCGGGGTGCGGGGGACCGTGGACGGGCACGCCGTCCTCGTCGGCCGCCGCGCGCTCCTGGAGCAGTGGTCGCAGCCCCTACCGTCCGACCTCGAGTCCGCGATGGCCGATGCCGAACGCAAGGGCCGGACCGCCGTCGCCGTCGGATGGGACGGCCGGGCCCGCGGGGTGCTCGTGGTCGCCGACACGGTCAAGCCGACCAGCGCCGAGGCCGTGCGCCGGTTCCGCGAACTCGGCCTGAGGCCGCTCCTGCTCACCGGCGACAACGAGGCGGTCGCACGCACCGTCGCCGACGAGGTCGGGATCGAGGAGGTCGTCGCCGAGGTCCTGCCCGAGGACAAGGTCGACGTGGTCCGGCGCCTGCAGGACGAGGGACGTGCCGTGGCGATGGTCGGAGACGGCGTCAACGACGCCGCGGCCCTGGCCCAGGCCGATCTGGGGCTGTCCATGGGCACCGGGACGGACGTGGCGATCGAGGCCGGTGACCTGACCCTGGTGCGCGGGGACCTGCGCGTCGCCGCGGACGCCGTGCAGCTCTCCCGCCGGACGTTGTCCACGATCAAGGGGAACCTGTTCTGGGCCTTCGCCTACAACGCCTCGGCCGTCCCGCTCGCCGCCGCCGGACTGCTCAACCCGATGCTCGCGGGCGCGGCGATGGCGCTCTCGAGCGTGTTCGTGGTGACCAACAGCCAGCGGCTGCGCCGGTTCCGTCCGCTGGAGCAGTCCGGACGGACACCTTGACCCTGCCGGGGTGCGCAGCCGGCATCCCGGGCACGCGCGTGTGCGCGGCAGATCGCGTGCAGTCGTGAACTGCGGGGACGCGGGGAGCGCGAGCCCCCCACGGTGACGGGGAGGGGACAGGGCGTTAGGGTGTGCGCGGATCACATCCCGCCCGGCGACGGACGGACCCGCGACCCGCCCCTGCCCCCCACCCCCCCGGTAAGGCGACCGTGTCATCTGGATGTCCCTACGCGAAGCTGTATCAAGAAGAGCCGCACCCCGATCCCTACGCCGTGTACGCGAAGATGCGGGAGGAGCACGGCCCCGTCGTCCCCGTGCAGCTGGAACCCGGGGTGCGCGGCTGGTTGGTCACCGACTACAGCACCCTCATCAGCTGGTGCCGGGACACGACCGCCTTCACCCACGACCCGCGCCTGTGGAAGGACTACGCTGAAGGCCGTGTCGACGATTCCGCGGCCGTCGTGCCCATGATGGCGCCGCGCCCCAACGCCTTGTTCACCGACGGGGCCGAGCACCAGCGCTACCGGCGGGCCATCTCCGACAGCTTCGGGGTGGTCAGCGAACAGCACCTGGCTTCGGTCACCCGTGAGATCGCCGACTCCCTCGTCGACACCTTCTGTGAACGCGGCGAGGGCGACCTCCTGAACGAGTTCGCGCGTCTCCTGCCGCTGCTGGTTATGAGCGTGGTGTTCGGCATGGACGAGGACTGTGCCCTGCGCTTCGCGCGCGCCAGCCGCGACATGTGGACGGGCGTGGACGCCGAACGCGCCAACGCCGAGGCCGAACGGGCCCTCTCGGAAACGGTGAGCCTCAAGCACCGCGCTCCGGGCGACGACGTCACCAGCCGTCTCGTCCAGCACCGGGCCGCGTTGACGGACGAGGAGGTCATCATGCAGATGCTCCTCATGGTCACCGCCGCCAACGAACCCACCGCGAACCTCATCAACTCCACGTTGCGCGCTGCTCTCACCGAGGCCGACCGCGATCCCGCGCGGTACCGTACCGACGGCGAGCTGAGCGCACTCGTGGACCGTGTGCTGTGGCAGGACCCGCCGATCACGAACTACCCGGTGATCTACCCGCGTGTGGACGTGCCCGTCGGCGGCGGGCGCACCATCGGGGCGGGCTCGCCGATCCTCCTCGGTTTCGCGGCCGCCAACCGTTTCTTCGCCGAGGAGAACGCCGACCACATCGCCGAATCGGCCAACCGTGCCCACGTCGCGTGGGGAGCCGGCCCGCACCGCTGCCCCGCCCGGGACCAGGCCGTCACCATCGCCACAGCGGCGGTGCGCACGGTACTGAACCGCCTGCCCTCATTGCGCCTCGCTGTTCCCCCCGAGGAACTGCGGTGGAACCTGACCGGGCTCTCCTGGGTCCCGGTCAGCCTTCCGACGGCGTTCGATCCACAAACCCCCCTGTCCCGCGCAACAGTGGAAGGAACCCATTGGAGCCCGTCCGAATCGCCCCGGGAAACCTCCGAGCCCAAGCGGCCCACCTCCGGGAGGTCTCCCCTGTCGTCCCTGTCGTCCTTCCTGGGGAAGTTTCTGCGTGGGTCGTGACCACCCACGCCGGGGTCACCGAGGCCCTCGCCGACCCCCGCATCCAGAAGAACCGCAAGCACTGGAAGGCCTTCAACGCCGGTGAGGTGCCGCCGGACTGGCCGTTGATGTCCTGGATCATCAACGAGAACATGCTCTCGCAGGACGGGGAGATCCACACCCGGCTGCGCAAGCTGATCTCCAAGGCCTTCACCCCGCGCCGGGTCGAGCTCATGCGCGACGACATCGTGGGCATCGTCGACCGCCTGTTGAACGACCTGGAGGCGGAGGCGGCCGAGAGCGGGGGCGGCCCCGTCGACTTCAAGGAGATCGTCGCGATGCCGCTGCCGCTGACCGTGATCAGCGAGCTCTTCGGGGTCGAGGTCGCGATCCGCGGCGAGATGCACGACCTGGTCAGTACGTTCTTCGACCAGTCCACCACCCCTGAGCAGGCGATGCAGTCCTTCACCCGCCTGTGGGAGGTCCTCACCCGGCTGGTGGCCGAGAAGCGGGAGCGGCCCGGCGACGACCTCACCAGCGGTCTCATCGCCTCCCGTGACGACCAGGACAAACTCACCGAGGACGAGTTGATCTGGGCGCTGGTGCTGTTCATCAGCGCGGGCTACGAGACCACGATGAACCTCATCCCGAACGTGGTGCGCGCCCTCATCCAGCATCCCGACCAGCTCCAGCTGCTCCTGGACGGCCGGGCCGAGTGGGCCGACGCCACCGAGGAGGTGTTGCGCTGGGATTCCCCGGGCGAGTACGTCCCGATGCGTTACACCACCGAGGACATGGAACTGGCCGGTGTGCGGATCCCGCAGGGCGAGGCCCTGCTCATGGGCTACGGATCGGCCGGCCGTGACAAGGAACGCTACGGTGAGACCGCCGACGTCTTCGACATCACACGCGAGGACACCTCGCACTTGAGCTTCTCCCACGGACGCCACTACTGCCTCGGGGCGAATCTGGCCCGTATGGAGGTCAACGAGCTGGTCCCGCGCCTGTTCGAGCGTTTCCCGAGGATCCGGATCGCGGTGGAGGACGCCGACCTGGAACCGATGCCGTCGATCATCGTCTCCGGGGTGAAGGCGCTGCCGGTGCGGGTGGACTGACGCGTGTGCCGGGTGAGGAAACGCCCGGCGCCGGGCCCCGTCGTACGAACCGTCCTCGGGGACGGCCCCGGCGGGGTCCTCGCACGTCATGGGTGAAGGGTCCTGATCCGACCCCCGTGTGACGAGAAACCGATCCCGGGTCGCCGACCCGAGAGCCCGCCGAGGAATCCTAAGGTGTGTTCGGTGGCTGCCGTCCGTCGCGCAGGAATACCGGGTCCGCCGAACGCGCCCTAGGGTGTGAGCGGAAACCGGTCCGGCCCAGGCTCGGTCGGAGCGGCGCCCCCGACCCCTTCACCCACCCCTCCCCCGCAGAGGATCCCACGCGAGCATGAACAGTTCGGAAGCCGACCCCGGCCGTGTCCTGGTCAACCGCTACCGTCTCGACGACGTCATCGGCACCGGAGGGATGGGCCGTGTATGGCGGGGGACCGACACCCTCCTCGACCGCCCCGTCGCGGTCAAGGAACTCACCACGCCCCCGGGCCTGCCCGACCACGAGGTCGAGGTCCTGCGCACCCGCATGATCCGGGAGGCCCGGAGCGCCGCCCAGCTCAGCCACCCCTCGATCATCACGGTCTTCGACGTCGCGGACGAGGACGGTCTCCCCTGGATCGTCATGGAGCTCGTGCAGGGCCCGTCCCTGGGCACGCTCCTGCGCGAGGAGGGGACTCTGCCGGTCCACCGCGCCGCCGAGATCGGCGAGCAGATGGCCGCAGCGCTGGCCGAGGCCCACCGGCGCGGCATCGTGCACCGCGACATCAAGCCGGGGAACGTGCTCATCGCCGGCGACGACCGGGCCGTCCTCACCGACTTCGGCATCGCCCATCTGGACGGGTCCACGCATCTGACCAGCACGGGTCTGCTCATGGGCTCGCCCAGTTACCTGGCCCCGGAGGTCGCCCACGGCCACTCGGCCACCGCAGCCTCCGACGTGTGGGCCCTGGGGGTGACCCTGTACCAGGCGGTGGAGGGCACCCTGCCCTTCGAGCGGCCCACCCCGATGTCGACACTGACGGCGATCGTCACCCAGGACCTGCCGGAGCCGACCCGCGCCGGGGCGCTCGCGCCGTTGCTGGCCGAACTGTGCGCCAAGCAGCCGGAGGACCGCCCTTCCATCGAGNGTTCGGCGGCCGCGACCGCCGTCGCCCCGGTCCCCGCCACCGCGCCGGCCCCCGAACCGGCCCCGGAACCCGCCCCCGCCGAGAGCGCCGCACACGCGGGGAAGGCCCCTGCCGTACCCGCAGCGGGTACGGGCGCAGCGGGCGCCACGGGCGGCGGGCGCGGCTCCGACCGCACCCGCAACCTCGTCATCGCCGCGGTCGCCTCCGTGGTGCTCGTCGCCGGTGCCACCATCTCCGTCCTGATGAGCATGAACCGCGACGACACCGGAGAGCTCGTCGGTGAGAGCGAGCAGGCCGACGCGGCCGGGGAGGCCGCCCAGGAACCCACCGAACCCGAGGAGGACGCCGAGGAGAGCGCGTCCGAGCCCGAGGCCGAAGCCACCGAGGAGGACGAGGCCGGCGAGGAGGACGGTTCCGACGACGAGGAATGGGACTTCCTCGAGCGCCACGAGGACGACAGCGGCTTCTCCGTCGACGTGCCCGAGGACTGGGAGCTCGATCGCGAGGGCCACATGGTCTACTTCCGCAACCCCGACGGCGGCTACCTCATGGTCGACCAGACCGACGACCCCAACGACGACGCGGGCGAGGACTGGCGCGACCTCGAACCCGCAGCGAGCGGCAACTTCGACGGGTACTCCCTCATCGGGATCGAGGACGTCGATGCCGAGTGGACCGACGACTACAACAGCGCCGCCGACTGGGAGTTCACCTTCTCCGACGGTGACAGGCACGCCATCAACCGGGGCTTCCACACCGACGAGAAGGGCTACGCGCTCTTCCTGGTGAGCCCGGAGGACCCGGGCGTCAACCACCAGCTCCTCGACCGCATCTCGGAGTCCTTCGACCCGGCCTCCTGACCCGGACCCCGCCCCGCCCCCACCGGTGCGGGAGCAGGGGACGGCGCCGCCTTGGTCCCTCCGTCCGCGAGCGACGGGTCCAGGTGCTGGGGAACGGCCCCGCGCGGGCGGTTCGCGTCCGGGCCGGGCCGTGGCGTCGGTACCGTGAAACCCATGAGTGTCTTGGTCACCGGGCCCACCGGAATGGTCGGGCGACGCGTCCTGACCGAACTGCGCAGGCGCGGCATCACCGCCGCGGGTGCTTCACGCACGTCGGAGGTGCGTCTGGACTGGACCGACACCTCCGACTGGGACAAGGTCCTCGACGGCGTCGAGAGCATCTTCGTGGTCACGCCCATCGGGCGCTCCCTCGGCAACCGGGTGGCCGGGTTCATCGAGAAGGCCGCCGAGAAGGGTGTGGAGAAAGCGGTCGTGATGTCGTCCATGGGCAGTGAGCACGCGCCCTCCGACTCCGACCAGCGCGTGGCCGAGGAACGGGCCCGCAAGGTCTTCGACAAGTGGACCGTCCTGCGCCCCAACTGGCTCAACCAGGACTTCACCGAGGGCACGTTCGCCGCCCTGGCCCGCTCGCGCAACGGCCGGCTCGAACTACCCGTCAAGAAGCACACCGCGGTGAGCTTCGTGGACGCCCGCGACGTCGCCAACACCGCCGTCGCCGCTCTCGTCGGCGATCACGCCGGCCGCGAGTACACACTGACCGGGCCCGAACCCGTCACGTTCAAGCAGTTCGTGCGCATGACCAAGGGCACCGACAGTCCCGTGTGGCGCTTCAAGAAGGTCGACGAGGCCGGGTTCTACTTCCGTGCCCGCAACCGCGGCTGGGGCGACCGTTACATCGACACCCTCAACGAGCGGTTCGCCGCCGCCGTCGCGGGCCGCGCCGCCGAGGTCACCGAGGACGTGCGCGCAGCATTGGGCCGCGACCCGGGACCGGTGGCCAAGTTCATCCGCGAGGAGACCGCATGAGAAAGGACCCCTGGAGGCTGCGACCGGCCTCCGGGGGTCTCCTTCCCGGGCCCCTTCCGGCGGGAGGGCCCGTGCTCACTTGAGCAGCTGGCGCGCCATGACCATGCGCTGGACCTGGTTCGTACCTTCGTAGATCTGGGTGATCTTGGCATCGCGCATCATGCGCTCGACCGGGAAGTCCTTCACGTACCCGGCGCCGCCCAGCAGCTGCACCGCGTCGGTGGTGATCTCCATGGCCGCGTCGGAGGCGTAGCACTTGGCGGCCGCACCGTAGAAGGGCAGGTCGTCGTCGTGCCGCTCGGACTTGGCGGCGGCCGTGTAGACCATCTGGCGGGCGGTCTCGAGCTTCATCGCCATGTCGGCGAGCATGAACTGCACACCCTGGAAGTCGGCGACGGCCTTGCCGAACTGCTTGCGTTCCTTGACGTAGGCCACGGCCTGGTCGAGGGCGCCCTGGGCGAGACCGACCGCCTGCGCACCGATGGTGACGCGGGTGTGGTCGAGGGTGCGCAGAGCGATCTTGAGGCCCTCGCCGGGCGCGCCGATGATGCGGTCGCCGGGAACACGCACGTCGTCGAAGAACAGCTCGCGGGTCGGGGAGCCCTTGATGCCCAGCTTGCGCTCGGGCTCGCCCAGGGTGAACCCGGCGTCGTCGGCGTGCAGCACGAACGCGGAGATGTTGCCGCCGCGCTTGCCGTCGGGGTCGGTGACGGCGAGCACGGTGTAGTAGTCGCTCACGCCGGCGTTGGTGATCCACGACTTCTGGCCGTTGAGGATCCAGCCGTCGCCGTCGGGCGCGGCCTGGGAGCGCATGCTCGCGGTGTCGGAGCCGGCCTCGCGCTCGGAGAGCCCGTAGGAGAACATCGCCTCGCCACTGGCGACCTCGGGCAGGTAGCGCTGCTTGATCTCCTCGGAACCGCCCAGGATGACCGGCATGGTGCCGAGTTTGTTGACGGCCGGGATGAGCGAGGAGGAACCGCAGACCCGGGCGACCTCCTCGATGACGATGCAGGTGGCCAGCGCGTCGGCACCCACGCCTTCGTACTGCTCCCCGATGTGCGGGGCGTGGAAGTCGGTGGACACGAGCGCCTCGAGGGCCTCCTGCGGGAAGCGGCTCCGCTCGTCCACGTCAGCGGCGTGCGGAGCGATCTTGTCCTCGGAGACCGCGCGCACCGCCTCGCGCAGCTCTTCGTGTTCCTCCGTCGTACTGAACAGATCGAAGTCGCTCATCGTCTTCTCCTCCATCTGGCACCGCGTGCCGAATCATGGCATTCAGTGCCAGGATAGGAGGTGAAAGATGTGAAGTACACCGGCGGGTCGGTAATACTCTTTGGCTGTGGAACGGAGGTGGCCGTGGCGCAGGCGCGGGTGAGCACGCGGGAGGTCGTCCTCGCGGCGGTCGGCCTGTTCACCGAGTACGGGTTCGAACGCACGACGATGGACGGGATCGCGACCGCGACGGGGGTGAGCCGCCGCAGCCTCTTCCGGCGCTTCGGCTCGAAGGAGGACATCCTCTTCTCCGAGCACGACGAACTCTTCACCACGGTGGCGCGCTACCTCGACGCTTCACCGGACGACCCGCTCACAGCGGTGCACTCGGCCGCGCGCATGGTCTTCCAGGGATACCTGCGCGACCCCGAGATCACCCTGCCCCGTTACCGCCTGGTGCGGGCGCATCCGCGCCTGCGGGACCGGGAGGTGGCGATGACGGCCCGGTACCAGTCGGCCTTCAGCCACTACCTGACCGAACGCTCCGGCGCGGGACTCTCCCTGGCCTCGGGTGTGGTGGCCGCGTCGGTGATCGCGGCCCACAACCATGTGCTGCGCTCCTGGCTGCGCGACCCGGGCGAGGAAGAGGAAGCGGTGTGGGCGCGTTTCGACGACGCGATGGCCTACGTCAGCACCGCCGCACGCCCGCTCCTGGAACCGGGGAGCGGAGCGCGGCCGGGCCGGGTCCTGGTCGCCCTCTACCCCAGCGACGCCGACAACGACGAGGTGCTGCGCCGGATCGGTTCCGCCCTGGAGCCCGACGCCTTCTGAGTCCCGGGCAGCAGGTCACGGGCCCCGGGCCCGGTCCACGTCGCCGAGGCCGTTGGTCCGCAAGGGGAGCCGTCGCACTTAGGCTGGACGGGGCCGAAGACCGACAGCGACACGAGCGGGACAGGGCGAGCGGTGATGAGCGTGGACACGGCGGACGCGGCACGGCAGGGTGCCGGTGCGGCACATGAGGCCGCCAAGCGGCGGACGTTTGCGGTGATCTCCCACCCCGACGCCGGTAAGTCGACTCTGACCGAGGCGCTCGCGCTGCACTCGGAGGCGATCTCCTCGGCCGGCGCCGTACACGGCAAGGGCGACCGCAGGGGTGTGACCTCCGACTGGATGGCGATGGAGCAGGACCGCGGGATCTCCATCACCTCGGCCGCCCTGCGCATCGACTACGAGGGCCGGGTGCTCAACCTTCTGGACACCCCGGGCCACGCCGATTTCTCCGAGGACACCTACCGGGTGCTGTCGGCGGTGGACTGCGCGATCATGCTGCTGGACTCGGCCAAGGGCCTGGAGCCGCAGACCCTCAAGCTCTTCGAGGTGTGCCGCGCCCGCAGGATGCCGGTCATCACCTTCGTCAACAAGTGGGACCGCCCCGGGCGCGAGCCGCTGGAGCTGTTGGACGAGATCGAGCAGCGCATCGGCCTGCGTCCCACCCCGCTCAACTGGCCGGTGGGCATCGCCGGCGACTTCCGCGGGCTCATCGACCGCCGCTCCGAGGGCCAGTACACGAAGCTGACCCGAACCCCGGGCGGGGCGCGCAAGGCCCTGGAGGAGCCCATGTCGGCCGAGGAGGCCGCCGGGATCGAGCAGGACGCCTGGACACAGGCGCAGGAGGAGATCGAGCTGCTGGAGGCGCTCGGAGCCGACTTCGACACCGAGTCCTTCCTGGCGGGGGAGTCCTCCCCGGTGCTGTTCGGTGCGGCGCTGTCCAACTTCGGTGTCGGCCAGCTCCTGGAGGCGGTCGTGAATCTGGCGCCGGCGCCGGCGGCCAAGGAGGACGTGCGGGGTGAGCCGCGTCCGGTGGAGGAGCCCTTCTCCGGTCAGGTCTTCAAGATGCAGGCGAACATGGACAAGAACCACCGTGACCGTATGGCGTTCGTGCGGGTCAGTTCGGGCCGGTTCGAGCGCGGTATGGTGCTCACCCACGCGGAGACGGGGCGTCCGTTCGCGACCAAGTACACCCAGGCGGTCTTCGGGTCGGACCGGTCCACGATCGGTGAGGCTTTCCCGGGTGATGTGATCGCTCTGGTCAATGCCCATGCGTTGTCGGTGGGCGACACCCTCTACGACGGGCCCAAGGTCTCCTTCCCGCCGATCCCGAGCTTCGCCCCGGAGCACTTCGTGGTCGCGCGTGCGGTCGATGCCGGCAAGTACAAGCAGTTCCAGCGCGGTATCGCTCAGTTGGACGCTGAGGGTGTGGTCCAGGTGTTGACCTCGGACGTGCGTGGGGAGCAGGCGCCGGTGTTGGCGGCGGTGGGTCCCTTGCAGTTCGATGTGGTGCGGCACCGTATGGCTGAGGAGTTCCGTTCGCCGATCGATGCTTCTGCGTTGGAGTATTCCGTGGCTCGCCGTACTGATGAGGGGTCCGCGGCCGGGTTGCACGCGCTCTCGGGTGCGGAGGTGTTGCGTCGCCGTTCCGATGGGGAGCTTCTGGTGTTGGTGAACAACAAGTGGCGTTTGCGGGTGATCGAGCGTGATCATCCGGGGTTGTTCATGGAGGCGTTGCTCGCCGGCGGCGTCGACGAGAACGCCTGAAGCCCTGGCCCACGTTCCCGCACGCAGGCACGTCTTTCTCCTTCGAGCGGAAATATTCACTGCGGGTCAACGATGGTGACACGGCGTCGTGTCCGGCGGCATTGGCGTAGACCGGTGTGAACTCTCGTTCCCGAGGTACGCGGTGTATACACCGAAGCCCCCTCCTGGGGCCCGTGTGCCGGTTCGCCCCGAGGGGTGTGGCGTGCGTAGAGGTCAATCTCACGGGCGGGGGAGTACCCCGCTTCAGCGCCCGTGATCAGGGCGAAGGTAACCTGTGCGGAGGCCGCCAGGGCGCCATCGGCAGCACGGTCACCCGGATGAACCTTCCGGTTTGTCCCTATCTGTGAAGGGGCATGGGAAGCGCACGCGGAGCACTGTGTGACGGGGTGCTCAGGGGACCGAAGCAGGAGATAAGGGCGACGCCGGGCGACCCCCGGTGCCGTGCGTGGCGCCCCAGGGCGAGCATGAAAGTTCACACGATGCGGCAAAATCCATAAATCTTCACCGGCCGGTAATTCTTGCTGTCATGCACGTGTGTTGCATGTCACCTGTCCATGAATCGGCGAAACTTATATGATTTTGCTTAACCATCGTTTAACAAAACAGAATAATAACGAGTGAATCAAAAGAACGTGGAGGCTGACCGCCCCGCGTCCCACGTACCTCACGGATCCCCCGCCTGGAAAGGTTGACCTCGGGCATGAGCGATGACGAGAAAGAGCGCACGGTTGAGCTCCACTACGAGGGGGGCACGCTGACACTCCCGGTGTTCACCGGCACTGAGGGGGAGCGCACCATCGAGCTGAAGACCCTGTTGGGGTCCACAGGCATGACCACCCTCGACCCGGGGTTCGGGAACACGGCCTCCTGCAGCTCGGAGATCACCTACATCGACGGCGGCGCCGGGGTCCTGCGCTACCGCGGATACCCCATCCAGGACCTGGCCGTGGGCAGCAGCTTCCTGGAGGTCGCCTACCTGGTGATTTACGGCGAGCTGCCCGAGCCCGGCCAGATCAAGGAGTTCTCCGACAAGCTGCGTGAGAACGCCGACATCCCCGAAGAGATGGGCGCGTTCATCGACGCGATGCCCCGCAACGGGCACCCCATGTCCCTGGTGGCCAGCGCGGTCAACACCCTGGCCGCCTACTACGACGACAGCGTCGACCCGGACGACGAGAACCAGGTCGAGCTCGCCACGATCCGGCTGATGGCCAAGCTGCCGACGATCGCGGCCCGCATCTACCGCAACTCCGTCGGCGAGCAGCCGATCGCGCCGGACCCCTCGCTCGGCTACGTCGAGAACTTCACCCGCATGACCTTCGGTGACCGGCGTCCCGACGGTGAGCTGGGCGAGCTCTTCGGCAAGGCCGTCGACCTGCTGCTGCTCCTGCACGCCGACCACGAGCTCAACTGCTCCACCGCCACCGTGCGGGTCGTCGGCTCCTCGCAGGCCGACATCTACGCGAGCATCGCCTCCGGCGTGAACGCCCTGTCCGGCCCCTCGCACGGTGGCGCCAACCAGGCCGTCCTGGAGATGCTGGACGAGATCCGCGACTCCGGCGTCGAGCTCGAGGACTTCCTGGAGCGTGTGAAGAACCGCGAGGTCCGCCTCATGGGCTTCGGTCACCGCGTCTACAAGAACTTCGACCCCCGCAGCAAGCAGATCAAGAACCTTGCCACTCAGATCCTCGACCGGGACGACGACCCGGACGAGCTCTTCGAGCTCGCGCTCAAGCTCGAGTCCGCCGCGCTGAAGGACTCCTACTTCACCGAGCGCAAGCTCTACCCGAACGTCGACTTCTTCACCGGCGTCATCTACCGGGCCATGGGCTTCCCGACCAACATGTTCACGGTTCTGTTCGCCCTGGGCCGCCTGCCCGGTTGGATCGCGCACTACCGCGAGCAGCTGCGCGACCCGGCCTTCCGGATCGCGCGCCCGCGTCAGCACTACGTCGGCTCGCCCGAGCGCCGTTACCCCGGCCAGGGGTAAGCGACCCGGCCGAACACCGACCGCCCGTCCGCGCCACCGGCCGGCCCCACGGCCGACCTCGGCGAGGGCGGGCGTCCGTGTGTCAGGGGCCCGCTTTCCCGGTATTTTGCGAACCCGGAGTCGTCGGAGGGCGCCAATACGGGAAGTGCCAGAGTGCGGCCCCGCCCACGCGGGGCCCCTCGCCGCGGAGGGAGGCTGCGATGGTCGGGTACGAGCTGCCCGGGGGTCTGCTCGGGCACCTGAGCCGCAACTGGTGGCTGGTGGTCCTGCGGGGGGTCGCCGCCGTACTGTTCGGGCTCCTGGCCCTGCTGTGGCCCGGACTCACGCTGGTCGCCCTGGCCGTGGTCTTCGGTGTCTACGCGCTCGTGGACGCCGGCGCGGTCGGTTACGCCGCGCTCCGGGCCGAACGCGGCACACGTGCCCCCTTGATCGTGCAGTCCGTGCTGACCCTGATCGTCGGCCTCGTCGCGCTGCTGTGGCCGCTGGCCGCGGTGGTGGCGCTCGTGTTCGTCGTCGGTGCCTGGGCGATCATCACCGGTATCGGCGAGATCGTCACCGCGGTCCGGTTGCGTGCCCGGATCAGCTCGGAGTGGCTGCTGATCTTCGTCGGTGCCCTCTCGGTCATCTTCGGTCTGCTGCTGTGGTTCTGGCCCCTGGAAGGCGCCCAGGCGCTCGTGTTCGTCGTCGGTGCCTACGCGATCGTCTTCGGTGTGGTGCTCGCCGTGGCCGGGTTCCGGTTGCGCAGTGCCGACGGCGGCCGCGAGGACTCCGAGGACGAGGGAGCCGCGGGCGAAGCCGGGTACGTCCCGGGGACGGGCTCCTACTCCTACGATGGCGGACCGGAGCACGGTGGTGGGGACCTGCTCGCCCGGCGCGAGGACGAGGAGCCCGCGCCCGCCGAGGCCTTCGAACCCGGCGAAGGTTTCGAGAACCCCCGACGCACGGGTGACGAAGCTCCCCAGGTCCCCGGGGCCGAGCAGACCTTCCGTACCGGCGAAGCACGCGAAGACGCCCGACGCCCGGTTTCCGAGGAGCCGGATGAGCGTCCGCGCCGGGGTCGCCACCGCGCTCCCAAGCGCGGCGACTGACCGCCCCGAGCCCGCCTCCGGAGACGCCCGCGCCGTTGGGGCAGATCTGCTCAACCACCGTCGACGCGAGGCGCGTGCCCCCATGGCCGAAGGCCCCCATGGCGCGTGCCGCGCGGTGGTCTCCCGAGCCATCCTTACGCGGTCTTTGGACGCCTGGAGCCCCTGAGCCGTCTGGGCTCAAAGGGCGGAGCCCGCACGCCAGTATGAGCTCGACCGGGGGGAGACCCCTCCCCACAGAAAAAGGGCTAGGAAACTACACGGGCGAGCCCGAGGGGCCTAGCGCCGCATCAGCCAGGGGGTTCGCCCCGTCGCGACGTTCGGCACGGCACCTCGCTGTGTTGGTGAAAAGCCCATACAGGAACCACTGTGCGGGCTCTCCGCCGCCTTGCGATGCACCATCCTGAGCTCCGCTCCTTGGCGGGCAAACCCTGACTGACACAGCACTGGACGAGAACCACCATCCGTGGTGCCCGGGGCCGGCGCCCCTGCCCCAGGCCCGCGTGGCCCACTCAACCACGAGAAGGAAGGAACGAACGTACATGGACCATCTCGTCGTTGTCACCGGCGGTCCGGGGTCGGGCAAGACCACCCTCCTGGATCACCTCTCCGGGCTCGGTTTCCCCCGTACCCCCGAGGCCGGGCGGGCGATCATCCGCGACCAGCGGGAGATCGGCGGAACCGGCCTGGTCTGGAAGGACGCCCGGCTCTTCGGTGAGCTCATGCTCCAGTGGGAACTGCGCTCCCACCGCGAGGCCGCGGACCGGCCGGGCCCGGTCTTCTGCGACCGCGGGGTCCCGGACCTCGTCGGCTGGTACCTGCTCCAGGGCGAGGAGGTGCCCGAGCACGTGGCCGAGGCCGCACGCCGGTTCCGGTACCACCGGACGGTCTTCGTGGCCCCGCCGTGGCCGGAGATCTTCGGTGCCGACCCCGAACGCCACCAGTCCTGGGACGAGGCCGTGCGTACCCATGCCGCGATGGTGGAGGCGTATCCCGCGTACGGGTACAAGATCGTGGAACTTCCTCTGGCGCCGGTCGCCGAACGTGCCGCCTTCGTGCTCGAGCGAGTCCACGCGGGGCACTGAGCCCCGTGGTTGAGGTCAAAACCCTCTGCGGCCGACCTTCCCTTCCACCTGTTTCCTGCCCTGTGGAGAGGGGCCTTCCCCCGGTCGAGCTCATACTGGCGTGCGGGCTCACGCGCTTCTGTGGCCGATGGCTGATGGGTTCCGGGCGTCCAGAGACCGCGTGGACGTGGTGGGTGAGACCACCGCGCGGAACGCGCAGGGGGCCTTCGGTCCAGGTGCGACGCACCGCGCGAGGATTGTGATGCTGAGCAGACCTGACCCCTGTGGGAGAGGGGAGCCCCGGCGCCGTCAAGAGTGCTCTGGGGTAGAACCCTTCATGTGGCCGAGCCCCTCAGGATCCGTGGTTGAGCAGACCTGACCCTCGGGAACGATCGTGTGCTGCACGGGCCCCGAGTCCCGGATTCCCTTGTGATGGGGCCGACAGGGAGCCACACTCGTGTGTGGGGCGGCGGACGGCGCGCTCCGGCATCGAGACACCGGCGGCTCCGCGAGGCGTGGGCTCCGGACGCGGGGAGTGGTTGGGACGGTGACGAGCGCGCCGGGGGCCGGGACCCCGTCCATGAGCTGGGAGGGGATCGAGGAGGCACTCAACCGTGCTCGGGGCGAGAGCGCACGTGTCTCGCTCCGGTTGGCCGATCTGGAGCGCAACGTCGCCCGAGGCATGCTCCAGGGCGCCGGACCCGTGGGCCGTACCCGGGAACGGTGGGAGCGAGCCGAACGCGGCATCCACAGGCTGTGGACGCTGTACGCCACTTTCGAGGAAGTCATCGAGCAGGCAAGCCTCCTCCACGGATCCGGTGGCGACGAGATCTCCGTCCGCGAGGCTCTCTCCCACGTGCTGACCGGTCCCTCGGTCGCCTTCGCGCTCGACGGAGGAACCGAACACCTCTCCCTGGCCGAGGCGACCGCCCGCATGTCCGCCTACTCGGAGGAGGCCGCCGGGACGGTCGCCGAGGTCGAGGCCGCCTGGGCCGTGCTCCACCCCAAACTCGGCGGACTCGAGGCGCTGTGGCAGGAGATCGGTTCCCTGACCGGGATGGTCGGGGGCGACGAGGAGGAGCACGACCACCTGCGCACCGAACTGGCCTCCCTCGGCGATACCGTGCGCCGTGACCCCCTCGCCCTGGTCACCGCCGACGGCACCGTCGACACCTCCGGCCTCGAACGGGCCCGCACACGGCTCGAACACACCGCTGGGGAACTCCGTGACGCCCTGCGTATGTGCGACTCCTACGACGAGAGCGTCGAACGTCTCCTCTGGGCCATCGACGACGCCGAGGAGAAGGTCGGCCGCACGGCCGCGCTCAGGCGCCACGTCGCCGAAGCCGTCGCGGTGCCCGCACCGATCGAGGTCGTCGACAGGGTGCCGTCCCTGCGCGAGGACGTGGCCGAGATGGCCGAGCTGCGCGCCCAGGGACGCTGGCGCGAGCTCGGTACGCTCCACGGCCGGCTCCAGCGGGCCGTGCACGAGACCGTCGACGACCTCGCCGAACGTTCGGAGAACCTCGAAGGGCTCCTGGAACGCCGTTCCGAGTTGCGCGGGCGCCTGGACGACTACCGCACACGAGCGGCGCGGCTCGGACCGGCGGAGGACGAACGGCTCCTCGCCGAACACCGTCGCGCGCACCGGGCCCTGTGGGAGGGCCCCGCCGACCTGCGCGAAGCCACCGCGGCACTCTCCGCCTACCGGGACGCCCTCCGGCAGAGGACCGGATCCGGCCGCGGATCGAACAGAACCACACCGGGCGCGGGCGCGTCAGAGGGGTGAGAGTGATGGTGGTGCACAACACATGACCAACTGCACGGCTCCCGGTTGCAACGGCCGCATGAGGAACGGACTCTGCGGCGTGTGCGGCCTGGCCCCCCAAGACGTGCGAGCCCCCCGACCCCCGAACCCGCCCCCCGCGAGCTCCCGGCCCGGCACGCCCGCGCCGGGCGCCCCCGTGGAGGGCGGTCCCCCGGTTCCACCGCGGGGCCGGGCCGACCCGCCGGTTCCACCGCAGAGGCGCGCGGCTCCGCCGGCCCCGCCGGAGCCGTTCCCGGGGCCCTCCACCCACGGCCCGGCACCCGAGGAGCGGCCCGGGCCACCGGACAGCGACCCCAGCAGTGGTGACGATTCCGGTTCCCGCTCCGGCTCCGGCCACATGCGCCTCTCCGGCCACAGTGGTCCGGCTCGGAGCGGTCCCGACAGCAGCGCCGGGAGCACGGCCGCCCTGCTGAGCGGGGGCGCCTCCGGCCGCAGCAGCAGTCGCCCCAGTTCACGCGGCATGCTCGGCATGGGGCTGGTACAGGTCCCGGTGGTGCCCTACCGCGACCCCTCCGAAGCGGTCATGACCGACCCGGTCGTCGCGGAGAAGAACCGTTACTGCGGCAACTGCAACGAGAAGGTCGGCCGCCGCCGGGGCGAGCTCCCCGGGCGCACCCAGGGGTTCTGCCGCCGCTGCGGCACCCGGTTCTCCTTCGTGCCCAAACTCGTCGGGGGCGATTTGGTCGGCGGCCAGTACGAGGTGCTCGGCTGCCTGGCCCACGGCGGCCTCGGCTGGATCTATCTCGCCCGCGACCGCAACGTCAACGACCGGTGGGTCGTGCTCAAGGGCCTCCTCAACTCCGGTGACGCCGAGGCCCACAAGGCCGCCTCGGCCGAACGCGAGTACCTGTCGCAGGTCGAGCACCCCAACATCGTCAAGATCATCAATTTCGTCCAGCACCCCGATCCGCAGACCGGTATCCCCGGCGGCCACATAGTCATGGATTACGTGGGCGGAAAGTCCTTGCGGGAACTGCTCCTGGACCGGCGCGGATCCGCCGATCAGGACGAGGCGCTGCCCCTGGACCAGGTCATCGCCTACGGGCTGGAGTGCCTGCGCGCTCTCGGGTACCTGCACTCCAAAGGCCTGCTCTACTGCGACTTCAAACCCGACAACGTCATCCAGAGCGAGGAGCAGATCAAGCTCATCGACCTGGGCGGGGTGCGACGCATGGACGACACCGAGAGCGCGGTCTACAGCACCCCCGGATACCGGGTGCCCGAGGAGGAGATCGTCAGTTCCGGCCCCTCGGTCAGCTCCGATCTGTACGCGGTCGGCCGGGCCCTGGCGGTGCTCAGCTTCCGGTTCAGTTTCCGGCGCCGTCACCCCTACACCCTCCCACCACGCGAGACGGTGCCGGTCCTGAGCCGCTACGAGTCCTACGACCGGCTGCTGCGGCGGGCGACCCACCACGAACCCGAACGGCGTTTCCACGACGCCGCCGACATGGCCGACCAGTTGACCGGGGTGCTGCGCGAGGTCCTCGCCGACATGGACGAGTCCCCGCACCCCGCGCCCTCGTCCCTGTTCGGCACGGAGAGTTTCAGCGCGGCCGACCTGGGCGCGCACGACGCCGACCGCCTGTTGTCGCCACCGCCGCCCACCCGGGCGGCGGGTGTGCTCCCGGCACCGCTCATCGATCCCGCCGACCCGGCCGCCCAGCTCCTGCGCGGGTTCTCCTCCCTCTCGACCGCCGAACTCGTGCCCACACTGCGGGCGGCACCGTCGCCCACCCCCGAGACCCGGCTCATGCTGGTGCGCGCGCTCATCACCGAGGGGCGCAAACTCGAGGCCATGGACGCCCTGCACGCCTTCGGCCAGACGATGCCGGGCGACTGGCGGACCATGTGGTACATGGCCGTCATGGAACTGGGCGACGGAGAGTTCGAGGCCGCCCGCGCCCACTTCGACGAGCTCTACTCCCATCTGCCCGGCGAAATCGCTCCCAAGCTCGGCCTGGCCATGGCAGCCGAGCACACAGGCGGACACGAGACCGCCGCCGGGCTGTACCGGGCGGTCTGGGCCACCGACCACTCCTACGTCAGCGCTGCCTTCGGCCTGGCCCGGATCCGCCGCGCCCAGGGGCGGCGGGCCCGCGCCATCGAGGTCCTGGACACCGTCCCGGAACTGTCCAGCCTCCACGTGCACGCCCAGACCGTGCTCATCGCCCTGCTCCTCACCGGCGAGGACCTCCGGACCGCCGACGACTTCCTGCAGGCCGGCGATCGGCTCGGCCGCATCGGTCTCGACAGCGAGAGCGGCGACCGACTCGCCGTCCGGGTCCTGGAGAGCGCCCTGGACTGGCTCCGGCGCGGGGGCCGCCCCGACGTGTCGACCCGCCTGCTCGGCGCGCCCCTCACCGAGGAGGGTGTGCGCACCAATCTGGAACGGCGGTACCGGTCCTTGGCGCACTGGGCGCGCTCGGCCACCGACCGGTACGCGCTCGTCGACAAGGCCAACTCCCTACGTCCCAAGACGCTGCTGTGAGTAATGAAGGAACGCCGATGACCAAGGTGCGGACCTGCCCCGGATGCGCCGACAGAGTGACTGCCGGGGACGCTTTCTGCGAGAGCTGCGGCCGCACTCTGCCGGAGGAGGTACGCCAGGCCCCTCCGGAGCCGGAGGAGGCCGGACACGGCGTCGCCCCACTCGGTGCGGCCCACGGAGGCGGGGAGGGGTCCGTGGCCGTGCCGAGCACCCGCGGGCGCCCCGAGGACGGAGACTGGACCACCCCGAGCGGTGCCCGCTGGAACCGGCTCTCCGACCACGGCGAACACGTCCACAGCGGGGGAGCCTCCCTGACCGACAGCCTGGCGGTGGACTCCGAGTGGGACCAGATAGACGCGCTGGCCACCCAACCGGTACGCCGCGACACCGCGAAGACGGGCGGGGAGGCCTCCCCGCCCGCGAACGCCGTCCCCCTGTGGCCACGCTCTGCGGAGGAGACCGCGGTCGGGTTCGCCGACCCGCAGACCTGTGCCTGGTGCCCGGGGCGGGTCACCGACGGCTACTGCGACGCGTGCCTTCACCTCCAACCCACCGGCCGCGACCACGTGGTCGTGCGCACCGCCCGCGCCTCGGGTGTCAGCGACGTCGGACACCGGCACCGCCGGAACGAGGACGCCATGGCGGTGCGGGTCGTGGCGGAAGACGCCGAGCACGGGGCCGGGACGGTCTGCGCGGTCGTGTGCGACGGCGTCTCCAGCTCACCCCGCTCGGACGAGGCCTCCCGTGTCACCGCCGAGACCGGTGCGGGGGTCCTGACCGAACAGGTCGGTGGCGGAGCCGGGCCCCGGGAGGCGACCGGGACGGCCATGACCCGGGCCGCCGAGGCCGTCGCCGCCATCGCCGAGCCACCCGGTTCCGCACCCGCCTGCACGTTCGTGTCGGCGGTCGTCGACCCCGGGACCGGGTCGGTGACCGGGTCGGTGACCGTCGGTTGGGTCGGTGACAGCCGTGCCTACTGGGTCTCCGACGACGGGGGCGCCAGCGCCCCCGCGCTGCTGACCCGGGACGACTCCTGGGCCGAGGCGATGGTCCAAGCCGGCGCCCTCACCCGCGCCGAGGCCATGCGCTCGACCCACGCCCACGCCCTCATCGCCTGGATGGGCGCCGACTCCGGCGAGATCGACGCCCACGTCTGCACCGTCACGCCGACCGGTCCGGGCGCCGTGGTGCTGTGCAGCGACGGGTTGTGGAACTACTACGAGGAACCGGAGGAGATGGCCGCCGCCGTACCGGGAGCCGGAACCGACCCCTTGGGGGCCGCCCGCGAGTACGTCGGTCTCGCCCTCCGGGCGGGCGGCAAGGACAACGTGAGCGTGGTCGTCGTCCCCGTCCCCGGTCCTCGGGGGGCGCCGATGCCGTACTCGTCCGATCCGGGGCCGGGCGGACCTTCCGGATCCGGGTAGGAGGACTGCATGCCGAGTTGCCCGTCCGGGCACCACTCCACGGCCGAGGGCTTCTGCGACGTGTGCGGCCTCCGCCTGCAGACCCCCCTCCCCTCGGCCGCCCCCGACCCCCGCACCCACGCGCCCCCCTCGGCCCCTCCCGGACCCGCCCCCGGACCGGCCGTGGGCGAACCCCGCGGCGGCCCCTGCCCCGAGTGCGGGACCTCCCGCGCCGGCCGGTTCTGCGAGGAATGCGGTTACGACTTCGCCTCACAGTCCGGTGCCCACCAGCTCCGGCACCCCGGCGCACACCCCGTCGGCACGATCTGGCGCGCCGTCGTGGCCGCCGACCCCGCGTATTACCAGTACATGGTCGACCAGGGCATGCTCGACCCCGACCGCATCGTCTTCCCCGCCGACCACCGGCCCCGCCGCCTCACCCTGAGCGGGGACCGGGTCCACATCGGACGACGCAGCGCCTCCCGCCGTCTCGTCCCCGAGATCGACCTGGGCGGACCCGGCGGCGACCCCGCGATCTCCCACGTCCACGCGGTCCTTCTGGCACGGGAGGGGGACACGTGGACGCTCATGGACCCCGGGTCGACCAACGGCACCACGGTCAACGGGACCGCGAACCCCATCACCCCCCACGTGGAGGTTCCACTCAATGACAACGACCGCATCTACGTCGGCGCATGGACCGTCATCGTCGTCCAGCGGGGATGACCGGAACCCGTCGGGCGTTCGCGCGCGCTTGCGCACGACCCCTGCACGGCTGTGGCTGCTGGCCGTGGCCTCGGTCGTCGTGGTGGCCGGCCTGTTCGTGTCGGCGGGCTCCACGCTCGGGCAGGCCCGTGACGGCGTGGAGGTGCTCGGGGAGGACGCCGGTCCCCAGGCCATGGCCACCACGGAGCTGTACCTGGCCCTGGCCGACATGGATGCGCACATGGCCGACGTGCTCCTCATGGGCACCGGCCACGGACTCGGGTCGGGGCGTGAGGTCGCCGAGGAACAGTACGAGGCCAGCCGCACACGGGCCAACGAGGCCCTGCTGCAGGCCGCCTCTCTCACAGAGGGCGACAGCATCGAGGAACGCAACGTCCAGGCCGTCCTGGACGGGCTCGGCGAGTACGAACGCACGGTCGGCGAGGCGCTGCTGCTCAACGACGAGGCCGAGGCGCCCTCCGGTGAGGTGGACGAGACCGCCCTGAGGCGCTACCGCGAGGGCAGCCGCCTCATGCACACCGACCTCATGCCCAAGGCCTTCAACCTCGGTCTCGGCTCCTCGGCGATCGTGCGCGCCAACCACGAGGAGGGCCAGGACGAGGTCGCGCTGGGGCTGCTCCGAGTGGGCGGTACCGGGGTGCTCACCATCGGTGTCCTGGTGGGATTCCAGCTCTACCTGCGCCGACGCTTCCGCCGCCGTCTCAACGCCCCGCTGCTCACGGCGACAGCGGTCACCGCCGCACTGACCGTGGGGGTGGTCCTGACCCTCGACGCGGCCGGCGGGGACCAGAGCCGCGCCAAGGAGGAAGGGCTGGACGCCGCCATGGCCCTGTCCCGGGCCGGGGCCGTGGCCACCGACATGCAGGCCGACCAGAGCCGCTACCTGCTCGACCCCGAGCTGGCCGACAACCACCAGCAGGTCTACCTCGAACGCGCCCAGGCGGTGCTGTTCCGCCCTGCCGGGAACCTGGAGGAGTACTACGGGCAGGTCGCGGAGGTCGCCGACACCTACCCCGATCTGCCGGGTGAGGGGGAACAACCCGGTGAGGACGGGGAGGACACCGACCCCGGCACCCTCGGCTACCTGGGGGAGGACGCCCGCGACTCCCTCCTGCCGGCGGAACGCGGGGCCCTCGGCGAGGTCCTCTCCGCCTACGACACCCTCCAGGAGGAAGACCGGCGCATGCGTGAGCTCTCAGAGGGCGGCGACCGGTCCGGCGCCATCGGCGCCCGTATGGACATCGCCCACCACGAGGACGGCGCCTTCACCGACTACACCGAAGCCCTCGACCGCCTCATCGACCTGCACGGCCGGCAGTTCGAGGCCGGCATCGAGAGCGGCGAGCGCGCCCTGTCGGTGTGGACGTGGCTGCTGCCCACCGCAACCCTGCTCGTGCTGGTGCTCCTCGCCGCCGGGGTGCGCCCGCGCCTGGCCGAGTACCGATGACCCCCAGAGACGAGGACCAGGTCGTGTTTTTCGAATCATCCCGGTTCGCTGATCCGGAAACCTTCCGCGGAGCATCCGCCGGGCGGGTGGGAAAACGGCACCGCCCCACCACGTCCCTCCTCGCGGCTGCCGCCGCGGGGGTCCTGACCCTGGCCGCCTGTGCCGCCCCCGGGGAGGAAGCCTCGGTCCTGGAAGGCGACACGATCACCATCGGGGTCAAGTTCGACCAGCCCGGACTGGGCCTGGCCGAGGACGGCGAGTTCGCCGGCTTCGACGTGGACGTCGCCCACTACCTGGCCGGGGAGATGGGTTTCGACCGCGAAGACGTCGAAGTGGCCGGGGTGACCTCCGTCGAACGCGAGGACAAGATCATCGGGGGAGAGGTGGACATGGTCGTGGCGACCTACTCCATCACCCCCGAGCGCAAGACCGAGGTGACCTTCGGGGGCCCCTACTACGTCGCAAAACAGGACATCCTCGTGAGCGCCGACGACACCGACACCGAGACCGTGCGAGACCTGGAGGGGCTCGACGTGTGCCAAGGGGAGGGCTCCAACTCCGCCTCGCGCATCACCGACGGCCTGGGCATCGACGCGACCGTGTCCGACGCCCCCAGTTACAGCCACTGCATCGACTGGCTCGGCGACGGCCGCGCCGATGCCGTCTCCACCGACAACCTCATCCTGGCCGGGTTCCTCGCCGAGGATCCTTCCGCCTACCGGTTCGTGAACTACCCCTTCACCGACGAGAAGTACGGGGTGGGGCTGCCGTACGGGGACGTGGAGGCCTGTGAGGCCGTGAACAAGGCGATCAACAGGATGTACCAGGACGGGACCGCCGGAGAACTGTTGGAGGAGTGGTTCGGCAGTACCGATCTGGAGCTCGTCCGCACCGTCCCGCAGTTCGAGGGGTGCAACTGACCTGGGGCTGCGGAACCCGTGTGGCTGAGGGGTCCTCAACCCCCGCGGCCGGTTCCGGCCGGAGTGGCCTGAAACTGCCGTATGACGGATACTGACCCTTGTGTAGGGCAACGAGGTACAGGTGAGGAGCTGTCCGTTGACCATCGCCGAGTTCCTGAACGCGCGGTTGGACGAGGACGAACGCGCCTCGAAAGCGGTCCCCGAGGGATCCCGCGGCAGGGAACGGGCGCTTGCCGAGGTCGCGGCGAAACGCAGGATCGTGCGCGGCTACGCGGAAGCGCACGAGACGAGTATGCGCACCGTGGATCCGTCGGCGTCCGACCGGGGCGGCGACCCCTGGTCCGAACTGTTCGCCTGGCGTATGGCCGTCAAGTGCCTGGCGGCCGTCTACGCCAACCACTCCGAGTACGACACCTCCTGGGAGGTCCCCGAGGTCTCGAGGGAACTCACCGGGCGTTGACCCTCACGGANGGGCCCCGCCCCTCGGCCGTGCCGGGGTCTGTCTGGTAGATGCCTTGTCTGCCGAACAGCCCCTAAGCCCCGTCCGGACGCGGCATCGCGGGGATCTGCAGTACCGACCACGGGCTGAGCGCCCACGGCGCGCGCTCGGCCGCCGCCACCAGATCCTCCCACTCCACCCACGTGTACTCGGCGACCTCCTCCGGAGCGGGGGAGGGCTCGTCCTCGGTTCGTGCCCAGAAGACCGGGCAGACCTCGTTCTCCACGATCCCCTCGGCCGACTCCGCCCGGTAGCGGAAGTCGGGCAACGCCGTCCACACGTCGGTCAGCTCCATGCCGAGCTCCTCGCGCGCACGCCGCCGCACCGCCGCCTCCGGGGATTCGTCCGGGCCCGGGTGGCCGCAACAGCTGTTGGTCCACACCCCCGGCCACGTGAGCTTGTCCAACGCCCGCCGGGTCATCAACACCCGTCCACGCGCGTCCAGCACGTAGGAGGAGAACGCCAGGTGCAGCGGGGTCTCCTCGGTGTGCACCGTGGCCTTGTCGGCGACCCCGACGTGACGGTGGTCCTCGTCGAGCAGCACCACGAGTTCACGCGTCGATCCGTCCACTTGATCCTCCTGCCCGGGGAAGGCCCCGGCCGCGGTCCTGGTACCGCTCCATGGTCTCCCGGACGGGCCGATCGTGGGGCCCGTTCGATCGATCGCTTCCGTCACCAGGCCCGGAACCGCGCCGCCGGAGGTCCGTAACCGGACGGCGGCGCCAGGGCGGTGCACGGGTCCGCATAAGCTTCCGAACGGCCCTCCCGGGCCCGCGCGGAACGAAGAAGAGCAGTGGTGGAAGTGACGGACACGACGGAACGGAGCACGGCCGAAGGGCTCGACCCCGACCGGCTGGGTGAGGCGCTGAACGTGATCGCCGAGGTCGGGGAACTGCCCAGTGACCACCCCGACTCCATCGCGGTGCAACGGGCCACCGCCGGCCTGTTCAAGGCGGTCAAGGAACGGCGGCGCCAGGAACGCCGCGCCCGCGTCAAGGAACACGATGCCGCCGTCTTCGCGGCCACGGCCACCGCCGCCCCCGACCGTATCGACGACGAGACCAGCGGGCGCGCCCTCACCAGCGGCAGCGACGGGCCCCTCGCCGGGGTCGTGCACAAGGCCCGCCCCTGCTACGTCTGCAAGGAGAAGTACCGCGAGGTCGACGCGTTCTACCACCAGCTCTGCCCGAGCTGCGCGGCCGAGAACCGCCGGCGCCGCCACGCACGCACCGACCTGACGGGACGCCGTGCCCTGCTCACCGGCGGCCGCGCGAAGATCGGGATGTACATCGCCCTGCGGCTGCTGCGCGACGGCGCCCACACCACCATCACCACCCGTTTCCCCAACGACGCCGTGCGCCGTTTCGCCGCGATGGAGGACAGCCACGAGTGGCTGCACCGCTTGGAGGTCGTCGGTATCGACCTGCGCGACCCCTCCCAGGTGGTGGAGCTCTCCGACACCGTCGCCGCCCACGGGCACCTGGACGTGCTCATCAACAACGCCGCCCAGACCGTGCGCCGCTCCCCGGCCTCCTACGCACCGCTCCTGGAGGCAGAGGCCGAACCCGTCACCGGCCGCGGCCTGCCCCGGCCCCTGGTGCTCGGCGGCCTGCGCCCCCGCGTCCAGGAACTCACCGAAGGCGGGTCCGGCAGTGCCCTGACCGCGGCCCGGCACACCTTCACCCCGCAGATGCTCACCTCCCTGGCCCTGACCACCGGATCGGCCTCCATGGAGCGGGTACGTTCCGGTACCGCCATCGACGCCGGAGGGCTCGTCCCCGACCTGGACCCGGTCAACAGTTGGACCCAGAACGTGGGCGGGGTCGACCCCGTGGAGATGCTCGAGGTGCAGCTGTGCAACGTCAGCGCACCGTTCATGCTGGTCGACCGCCTGCGCCCGGCCCTGGCCGCCTCACCGGCGGGCCGCACCCACGTCGTCAACGTCTCCGCCATGGAGGGTGTCTTCGGCCGCGGCTACAAGGGCTCGGGCCACCCGCACACCAACATGGCCAAGGCCGCGCTGAACATGCTCACCCGCACCAGCGCCCAGGAGATGTTCGAGCGTGACGGCACCCTCATGAACAGCGTCGACACCGGCTGGATCACCGACGAGCGACCCCACCCCGACAAGGAACGCCTGGCCGAGGCCGGCTTCCACGCCCCGCTCGACCTCACCGACGGTGCCGCCCGGGTCTACGATCCCGTGGTGCGCGGCGAGGCAGGCGAGGACCTCTACGGCTGTTTCCTCAAGGACTACAGCCACGGCCCGTGGTGAACACGGCTCCGTGGAGCCCTCGGAGCCGCTGAGACGCGCCCGAGGCCGGAGCTCACCCGGCCAGACCGTTCCGGTGCGCCCACGCGGCGATCTCCACCCGGTTGCGGGCGCCGAGTTTCTCCTGGACCCGTGCCAGGTGCGTCTTGACCGTGCTCACGGTCACGTACAGCTCTTCCGCGACCTCGGTGTTGGTCGCCCCCCGCGCCACCGACCGCACGATGTCGCGTTCACGTCCGGTCAGCCCGCCCTCCGGCTGCAACGGCTCGGGTGTGTACGCGGTCGCGAAGTGCCGGAGCAGGCGCACGGTGATGCGCGGAGAGACCAGCGCGTCGCCCCGGTCGGCCGCCCGCACCGCCTCCATCAGCAGCGCCGGGCCCGCGTCCTTGAGCAGGAACCCGACCGCGCCGCCGGTCAGCGCAGCGTGCACGTACTCGTCCAGGTCGAAGGTGGTCACCACGACCACCCGCAGCGGCTGCTCGACCTGCGGGCCGGCCAACCTGCGTGTGGCCTCCAGCCCGTCGATGCCCGGCATGCGTATGTCCATGAGCACCACGTCCGGGCGCAGCTCCTCGGCCAGCCGCACCGCCTCGAGCCCGTCCCCGGCCTCGCCGACGACCTCGATCCCGTCCTCGGCGTCCAGCATGTAGCGGAACCCCGTCCGCACCATCGGCTGGTCGTCGGCCAGCAGCACCCGGATCGTCACCGTGCCTCGCCCTCCTCTCGCTCCGACACGGGCACCTGCGCCCGCACCGTCCAACCCTGCCGTGTCTCGGAGGGTCCCGCGGACAGCTCCCCGCCCAGCAGACGGACCCGCTCGGCCATCCCGACCAGGCCGTGGCCGCCGCCCCCGCGCCGCGGGGTGCCGTGGCCGTCGTCGGCCACCTCCAGCTCCACCGCGCCCTCTCCGACCGTCACCCGGACCTGGACCCGCCCTGCGCCGCGGGCGTGCCGCAGTGCGTTGGTCACAGACTCCTGGGCCACACGCAGTATCGCCGTGCCCACGTCCGCCGGGAGTTCCTCGACCGGACCGGACAGTTCCACCGCCACACCGGGACGCCCGGGCGCGGCCGGGGCGGCGAGCTCGCGCAGCCCTTCCGCGGCGAGAGGGGCCAGCGGGGCCGAGTCCTGTTCGCGCAGCCCGGAGACCAGCCCCCGCATGGACTCCAGGGCACGTGTGCCCGCCTCCTCGATCCGGGGCAGGGCCTCGCGCACCGCCGACGGGTCGCGTTCGGCCACGTGCCGCAACGCCTGTGCCTGCACCACGATCCCGGTGACCTCGTGCGCCACCACGTCGTGCAGGTCCCGGGCGATGGCCAGGCGTTCGGCCTGGCGGGCCCGTTCCTCGTGCGCGCGCCGTTCGCTCCCGCGCCACCGCAGGTACAGCCCCGGGGCCAGGCCGAGCGCCACCGCGAGCAGGGAGTTGGAGGGATCGAGTGTGAAGGGTTCGCGCAGGAAATCGGAGTAGGCGGCCAGGAACACCAGGAACGACACCGCCACGATGCGGGGGACGTTGCAGCGCAGGGCCGTCAGGGACAGCAGCGACAGGATCGCGATGAACTCCGAACCGGCGATGGGATAACCGAACAGGCCGCCCGGAAGCGGCCACAGCAGTACCGAGCACGCCGTGACCACCAGGGGGGCCGCCACCGCTGCCGCGAAGGTCGCCCCCGCCCCGGCCCGCGGACGCACGACCAGGATCAGCAGCAGCGCACAGACCGCGCCGGAGACCGAAGGGGCGAAATCCATCGGAGAGCTCGGTGGCCCCGCCCAGTCCTGGTACCCCGGGATCGCCAGGGCACGCCCCAGGTCCGCGGCCCACAACGCCGCCAGGGCCACCGCCAGCCCCGCGGCGGCGCACACGGCCAGGGCACGGGGACGGGCGGACGGGTCGGTGAAGTACCCGGTCAGGGTCGAGAAGCGGGGCATGCAGCCACGTTAGGGCTGTGTCCGGGGGAGGGGTATCGGTCGAAAGAACGAACACCGGTACCGGCCCGGTCGGCCATCGGGTCGATGTGGCGGGGCGGGCGCGCGGGACAGGCTCGGAGGTAGCGAATCGAGGACGGAAGGACCCCGTGACCGTGGAACGTACCCCCGAACCCGCGCCGCCCGCGAGCGGCGCCGGACACGAACGCGACACCGCCGAGCACGCCGGACAGGCAGTCGGCGCAGAGACCGCCCCGGACGCCGGACGCGCACCGCGGACCCGGTCCGCCCAGCACACAGGAAGGCCCGGCGCCGACCGCCGGATCCCCTTGCTGGACGCGGCCCGGGGGCTGGCGATGATCGGCGTGATCATGATGAACGCCACCTCCGTCGTCCTGGCCGCCGAAAGCGCCGGGGAAGAGCCCATGGGCACCCTGACCTCGCTCGTCGACGGCGGGACCAGCCTGCTGATGGCCGGCAAGGCCCGTGCCCTGCTCATGGTCCTGCTGGGCGCCGGAGCGGTCCTGGCCTGGCACTCGGCCCGCAACCGGGGCACGCGACCGGTGGCGGTCATGGTGCGTCGCTACACCGTCCTGGGGGTGCTGTTCGGCCTTCCCCACTTCGCGGTCTTCAGCGGGGACATCCTCACCCACTACGCCCTCACCGCACTGGTACTGACCCCACTGATGCCGTTGCTGCTGACCGGGTCCCGCAAGCGCCCGCTCGTGGGCGCCGCGGCCCTGTTCGCCCTTGCGCCCGGTGTCGAGTACCTCGTGGACCTGGGTGCCTGGAGTGTTCAGGTCGGTCCGCTCCCGCAGACGCTCGGGTTCTTCTGCGCGGGTGTGTGGTTGGCGCGCCGTCCGGAGCTCGATCCGCGCTCTGAGGACGTGCCCACACGCCTTCCGGGGGCCTTCGTGTGGATCGGTCTGGCCGCGCAGGTCCTGGGCTCGGCCGTCCTCCTCCTCGACGGCCTGCTGCATCCGATGCAGTTCGACGCCGACGGGACACCGGTCCTCCCCGCCGGTTCGCAGATGCTGGTCTCCTTCTCCGGAACCTTGTCCGGCCTGGGCGGTGCGCTGTTCTTCCTCGGCCTGGCGTGGTGGCTGCTGCGCCGTGACCGGGGCGCTGCCCGTGTGCTGACGGGCCTGGCCCCGCTCGGCCGCGTCACGCTGACGGTGTACCTGGCCAGCACTGCGGTCTTCCTCCTCACGATGGGTGCGTTCGAGACCCGGATCCCGATGCTCGGCCAGTACGGGATCGCCATCGCCTTCCTCGCCGCCGCGCTGCTCTTCGCGCACCTGTGGGAGAGGGCCTTCCGGACCGGGCCCCTCGAATGGGTGTGGCGGAGCCTGATCCATATGCGCCCCCTTCCGTTGCGGCGCGTGCACCGGACGTGAACACCGCAGTGGAGAGCGGTTCCGTCCGAGAGACAGGTGTGCAGGGGTGTGTCTCCGCGCGGGAGCGGGCCCGCGCGGAACTGCTTTCTCGGAGTGCGATTTCCCGGGAGTGAAAAAAGTGTGGCCAGGTCCGTGCATAATGCCTCTGAGAGGGAACCTATTCGCCGGACAGGAGAAGGCGGCAAGGGAAGGCGGTTGTCAGAGCAGAAGGTCCGTGCAATAGGATCCCGGGCCAACGGTGCGCGCGTGTGGACCCCGGCCTGTGCCCATCCGTCGCGCCGACCAGAACCCGACAGGCCACGTCGATTTCCCGCTAGCTCGGCCGTCTTCCCCGATTCGGGACTACCGTCCATATGCGTCCCCCACCGAAGGAAGAGCCGAGTCCTCACTCGATAGGGTCGCTCATGCACCACCCCCCTGACACGCTTCACGCTCGCAAGCGACGCAAGGCCAGGGCCACGATCGTGTCGTCCGCCTTCCAACTCTTCTCCGAACACGGTTTCGACAACGTCACCGTCACCGCAATCGCCGAACGTGCCGAGGTGGGACGAACCACGTTCTTCCGCTACTTCGGCGACAAACAGCAGGTGCTGTTCGCGGACGACGGTGCCGAAGTCGACCGCATGTGTGCCCACGTGCGCGAGAAAGCACCCAGACCTCTCGGTGGAAACCTGAGCGCCTGTGTCGAGGTGCTCAGGGACGCCCAGGAGACCGCAAGTGCGCAGCCCTCGCTCACGCCCGCGCACTCGGCGATCCTCGCCCGCCTGCTGTGCGAGTCCAACGAGCTGCGGTCGCGGTACCTGCTCACCAGGCAGCAGCGTTCCGTGAACCTGGCCTCCGCCCTCACCGAGGCCGGTGCCGAGGAGTCCGTCGCCGTCCTGGCCGCATATCTGACGATGGCGTGCGAGCTCTCGGCGATGCGTCTGTCGCGGACCCCGGAGGCCTATCCCGAACGACTCGACGAGGCCCACCGCATCCTCGAGGGCCTCAACGGCTGATGCCGGGTCGCACCGTGTCCCGGTACCCGGCCCGGACGCGGGGCGTCGGCCCCGCACGGGCCCGGGTACCGGGGGCGTACGGGCGTCTCACGCGCCGTACGTGCGCACCGGTACCGTCGACCTCCGGACCGGAACCAGCGCGCCCGGGCACCACGGCAAACCCCACCACGGCAAACCCCGGATCCCGCCCCGGGCCCTCGTCGAACAGCACGTCCGGGGCCGCGGTCCGGGGCCGGCCCGGCCCCGCTCCCCACCTCGGCCTCCCCCGGTTGAGAGGATCGTTCCGGCCTTACCAGTGCCGAGGAAGGGGACCGAACGCCATGAGCCACTCCGTGAACGACACCGCCGCAGATGCCGGGGGTACCACGTGAGCAGCGAGCAAGAGGTGCTGGTCGAGGTCCGCGGGCGCGTGGGCCACCTGACCCTGAACCGGCCCCGCGCGATCAACGCCCTCGGCCACCCCATGGTCCAGTGCCTCGACGAGACCCTGACCGCCTGGGAGGAGGACGACCGTATCGACACGGTCGTGATCGACGGGGCCGGCGAGCGCGGCCTCTGCGCGGGCGGCGACGTCCGTCTGATACGGGACAGCGCCCTGGGCGACGGCAGTGGTGCGGCGGCCTTCTGGCGCGACGAATACCTGCTCAACGCCCGCATCGCCCGCTACCCCAAGCCCTATGTCGCCCTCATGGACGGGGTCGTCATGGGCGGCGGCGTGGGTGTGTCCGCGCACGGGTCCGTGCGGGTGGTCACCGAACGCTCCAAGATCGGCATGCCCGAGACCACCATCGGGTTCACCCCCGACGTGGGCGGCACCTTCCTCCTCTCGCGTGCGCCCGGTGAACTCGGTACCCATCTGGCCCTGACCGCGGGTTCGGTCGGCGCCGGCGATGCGATCCGCCTCGGTCTGGCCGACCACTACGTGCCCTCCGAGCGCCTCCCGGGCCTGACCGAGGCGCTGTTCTCGGACCCCTCCGCCGACAAAGTCACCGCCGTCGTGGAACGTTTCGCCGAACCCGCGCCCGAGGCCCCGCTGTCGGCCGAGCGGGACTGGATCGACGCCTGTTACTCCGCGCGCACGGCCGAGGAGATCGTGGCGCGACTGCGCGACCGTGGGACATCCGAGGCCGAGAAGGCGGCCGAGACCGTCCTGAGCAAGTCCCCGACGTCGGTGAAGGTCACCCTGGAGGCCCTGCGCCGTGCCCGTGGCCTTCCCGACCTGCCGTCCGTTCTGGAACAGGAGTACCGGGTCTCCTGCGCCTTCCTGGCCGAACCCGACCTCGCCGAAGGGATCCGCGCCCAGGTCGTGGACAAGGATCGTGATCCCCGCTGGGACCCGCCGACACTGGCCGGCGTGACCGACGTGGAGCGCTTCTTCGCGCCCGCTCCGACCGGGCCGCTGGGGCCGGCCGGTTGAGGACGTGCCCTTGAGGCGGGGCCGTGCCGGGCAGGGGACCCGGCCGGCCGGGTCCCACCGGCCGAACCGGGTGAGGGGGCCGCTCGTATTGCGGTGCGATCACGGTCCGGTGGCGCCGCGACATCGGTGTGCCGCGGGGAGGGTGATGGTCGTCGCTCATCGCGGAAGGCCCTGCGCGCGACAGCCGCGCCGAATTCCCGTTTGGGGTCAAAAGCGGGTATCTTCGCAGGTCAGGGTAGAGATCTTTGTCACTTTGGCGGCTGGGTGACCCGTGGGTAACCTTCCAGGGGCTGCGGTGCGGCTTATCCGGATCTCACCTGGTCCTGGAGCTTTTCTCCGACATGTGGGGAGCACGTATGGCCGTGTATAGGATTTCCCAAGCGATCGCGTCACGTGGATCACTCCAGTGAGCGAGCTACCTCCCAGCCACCGCCCCTGCGGCATCCGTGAGCCCGACGCGTTCTGAGCCGACGCGCCCCGGGCGGGTGTTCAGGGGCTGAATGTTGCCCTGAACCACCCGCTACGGGACCGCATTGAGAGGTAGAAATGTCGGCTGAAACCGTCGGTCTCGCACTCCTCCTGTTGGGAGGTCTGCTGCTGCTCTCCAAACTCGTCCGAGTGAAGTGGAAGCTCTCGCAGAAGCTCTACCTGCCGAGCGCAATCATTGGTGGCGGCATCGCGCTGCTTCTCGGCCCCGACGTCCTCGGATGGTTCGCGGGTCTGCTCGCAGACCGGGGCATCGCCGAGGGCTTCGCCGAGCGCGTCCAGGAGGGCGGCCTCTTCGGTGAGGACATCATGTCGGTCTGGTCGACCCTGCCCGGCCTGCTGATCTCCGTGGTCTTCGCGAGCCTCTTCCTCGGCAAGCGCCTGCCCAAGCTCAAGGAGACCGTCGACCTGGCCGGACCCAACCTGGCCTTCGGCGTGACGGTGGCCAGCGGCCAGTACGTCATCGGCCTGCTCCTGGCCATCTTCATCCTCGCTCCGGTCTTCGGCGTACCCCTCTTCTCCGGCACCCTCATCGAGATCGGGTTCCTCGGCGGCCACGGCACCGCCGCGGGCCTGGGCAACACCTTCGAGCAGGTCGGCTGGGCCGAGGGCCAGGACCTCGCCCTGGGCATGGCCACGGTCGGTCTTCTCTCCGGTGTCGTCATCGGCATCATCCTCATCAACTGGGGTGCCCGCACCAAGAAGACCCAGGTGATCGACGCCGAGAAGAAGGGCACGGACAGGGAACAGGCCGGCCTCATCGAGCGTGAGAACCGCACCGCCGGCTCGACCATGACGGTCCACCCCTCGTCCATGGACCCGCTCACCCTGCACTTCGGCCTCATCGCGGTCGCCATCATCATCGGCCAGCTCATCCTGTCCGGCCTCCAGTGGGTCGAACAGGCCCTGTGGGCGGAGACCATCGAGGTCATGGCGTACGTGCCGCTGTTCCCGCTCGCCATGATCGGCGGCATCATCGTCCAGATCGTCATCGACCGGTTCGACAAGAACCACATCGTGGACGAGCGCTCCATCGAGCGCATCCAGGGCCTGTCGCTGGACGTGCTCATCATCGCCGCCATGGCCACACTGTCGCTGCAGGCCATCGCTGACAACATCGGTGTCTTCGCGATCCTGGCGATCTCCGGCATCCTCTGGTGCCTGTTCGCGTTCCTGTTCCTGGCCCCGCGCATGATGCCGAACTACTGGTTCGAGCGCGGCATCGGTGAGTTCGGCCAGTCCATGGGCGTGACGGCCACCGGTATGGTCCTCATGCGCGTCGTCGACCCCGAGGTCAAGACACCCGCCTACCCCGCGTTCGGGTACAAGCAGCTCGTCTTCGAGCCGTTCTTCGGTGGTGGCCTGGTCACCGCCGCCGCCATCCCGCTGGTCGTCAGCCCGCTCGTCGGGGCCTGGGGCTTCCTGGCGCTCATGGCGGCCACCATGGTCGCGGCCCTCTTCTTCGGCCTCGTCGTGCTCCGGCGGCGCCACAGGAAGATGGACGCCGCAGCCGCGGCGAAGGAGAGCGCCTCCGTCTGAGGGTCCCACAGGGCNGGCCGCCCTTGCCCGTCCGGCCGACATGTGGGCCACCGGCTCGGGGCCGCCGACCCTCCCCCGCGCGGCACGACACCGAGGCACCGACCGGGCGCCGGTTCCCCATCCGGTCCCGGTCGACGCCGGCCGAAGAGGTCGACGGCATCCGAGAGGGGTGGCCGGGAAAGCGGCAGGACGCTCGCAGCGCGTCAACCGCTTGACAGGGATTTCCTGACAGGACGAACATTGAAATGCCAGGTCAGGAGCCCCGGGGTCGGGCTCTCGCAGAAGAGCGCGGCGCGGGGCCCGGTCGCCTTCCGAGCCTGCACGGGCGGTGTACCGGTCGGCTCTCCGACGCGCACGGCGCGGAGAGGGGAGACATGGGTGAGCCAGACAAGACAGAGCACCACACGTCCTGGCTGACGGAGGAGTCGGTGGACCCGGCGGACCGTACCGCGGACGGGACACACGACTCCGAGGCCGGGGCCGCCGAGGGCCGACCACGAAAGGACGGAGAGGAACCCGACGTCCTCCTGGACGTGCCCCACCTGAACGTGGACGAGATCGACCTGGAGGTGGACAAGCTCCGGGCGCGGGTCGCACTCCAGGCCAGGGTCCTGGACCTCCTCCAACTCGACGTGGGAGCCGACGTGGACCTCGCCGGGGTCCGGCTCGGCATCAAGGGGGTCCAGGCCCAAGCCCTCCTGAAGGTCCGGCTCGACAACGTGGAGTCGATCATCGAGCGGGTCCTGCAGACCATCGACGAGAACCCGCAGATCGTCGAGGCGGCGGCCCGTAAGGTCGCCGAGACGGCCGGAGGGGTGGCCGACAGCCTCGGCCGGACGGCCGTAGGGGCCACCGAGGGGGTGGGCAAGGCGGCCGAAGGCGTCGGAAGGACGGCCGAGAGCGTCGGAGGCGCGGCCGAAGGTGTCGGAAGAACGGCCGAGGGGGCCGTGGGCACCGCGAGCGAGGCGGCACGGGACGCCGCCGGCGGCGCCGAGCTCCCCGGGACGAGAACCGCGGAGGAGCAGACGGAGGGCGCCGACACCACCTCGGGGGAGCCGGAGGCCGGCCAGGAGGGAACGGCCTCCGGGCTGTCCGGGGAGGCCGCCGGTCCCGGGCGGTCCGACGGCGCTCCCGACACCGGGCAGGACGGCGGTGAGCGTTCCGAAGCCGAGCGTGAGACCGATGGGACCGATCCCGAGGCCGCCATCGAGCGTCCCGAGGACAGGACCGCGGACGAGCGTCTCGAGGACGACTCCGGCCACGAGCAGCCCGACGCCGGGAGCTGGGACCGGACCTGGGCCGAGGCCGAACAGGTGCTCTCCGCGGTCGGCCAGAGGTTGCTCAAAGGACTGGGCGCGGGGGCCAAGCAGGTCGGCCGGGAGGTCGGCGGAGCGGCCTCACGGGTGGTCCGCGCAGCGCGTGAAGGGGGATGAGGCCGGTGTCTCGGGAGGAGGATCCGAGTGACAGGCCCGACGTGGAGATCAGCGCCCGGGCGAGCGCGGACGAGGTGACCTTCCACCGGGTACCGGACGTGCGGACGACCTTCGGCGGCGATGGAGAGTCCACCGTGGAGGGCGGCCGCGAGAACCTGCCGCACGGGGTCGATCCCGGAACCACCCACCGCCGGATACGCGCCCGCTACCGCGCCGTGAGCCGAGCGGAGCCCCGGCAGGGCCCACCGGAGCGGGAACACGGCACCCGTCCTGACCGCTGAACGGCGAGACGGGGCCCAAGGCAGCGTCTCGGGCCCCGGGCCCACACATGAAAGAGGGGCCGGCACCGGCGCCGACCCCTCCCGCGGTTCCTGTGCCTGCGCACCTCACTCGGTGCGTTCGGCCCTCTCCTGCTCCCGTTCCTCCTGGCGTTCGGCCTCCTCCTGAGCCCGCTCCTTCTCCGCGATCCGGTCGGCCAGTGCGTCCTCGACCAACAGGTCATGCTGGATACGCCCCGACCGGTACCCCACACGCGCCGCGATGTGCCCGGCCACGGGGATCGTCACGATCTGGAACAGGCCCACCAGTGCCAGGGTCCCGACGTTGAACACATTGGTCTCGACGGGGATCAACCGGATCGCGAGCCCCACCAGCACCAGCAGCAGTCCCAGAACCTGCGGCTTGGCCGCCGTGTGCATCCGCGACAGAAGGTCGGGGAAACGGACCAGGCCGATGCCGGCCACGAGCGTCAACAGCGCCCCCGCCAGGAGGCACAGAACGGCGATCCAGTCGAGTGCCTGCACGAACGTGTCGCTCATGATCCTCCCTTGTCCGGAGTGTTCTGTTGCGAACCCGTGCCGGTCTCATCGGTCGTTCCCTGGGGAGGGACGTACTCCTCGGGACGCCGGGCGACGAACTTCGAGATACTGACGGACGAGGTGAAACCGACCAGCGCCAGCACCAGCAGCGTCGGCATGAGCGTCGGATCCTGATGGAAGGCCGCGTAGGCGCTCAGGCCGGTCATGGCCGAGGCGATCAGCACATCCACCGAAAGTGCCCGGTCCAGGATGCTGGGGCCCAGGAACAGCCGGGCGGTGCTCAGCAACGCGGCGAGAGCAAGGGCCACCGCGATCACGGTCCAGAGGGCGGTCACACGCGCTCCTCTCCGGAAGCCAGGGCTTCCTCCAGCTCGGCGATGTCGGCCCGGGTGCCCAGACCGCGCACCAGGCGCTCTTCAAGAGCACGCACGTCCTTCTCGGCGTTGCGCACCTTCTCCTCGGTGTCCGCGCCGAGCACGTGCACGAACAGCTCACGCTCGGCCTGGCCCACCTCGACGATGACACTGCCCGGGATCACCGTCGTGACGATGGCGGTGCACACCAGCATCAGGTCGGAGCCCGTGCGCTGTTTCACCGAGATCACGGAACTGTGCACCGTACCCGGGGTGAAGATCTGCGCGGTCACCTGGAAACTCGCCACGAACATCTTCCAGGTGATGTAGACGATCATCCACACCCCTTGGACCGGCCAGAACCGGAACCCGGGTTTGATCGGTGGCAGCGGGAACACCAGCATGATCGCCACCGACGCCAGGAATCCCAGAAGCAGCAGCCCCAGCGACTCCGGTCGCAGCTGGAAGGCGTCGAAGAGCAGCATCCACACCAGCGTCATGCCGAGCGCGACGGAGATCTGGATCTTACCGAGTCGGCGCCGCAGACCCATGGCACGGATGCTCTTCGGCGGGGACGGTTCGATCATCGCGTACCTCCGAGGACCGCGTCGATGTAGGACGTCTGGCCCATCAGCTCCACGGCGGCGTCGGACGCATAGCCGATGAGCGGGCCGGCGAAGACCGTCAGCGCCAGGCTGAATGCGACCAGCGCCATGGTGGCGCCGACCATGCTCTTGGGCAGTACCACCGAGGTGACCACCGGCGCGGACACGTCGGTGTCGCCGATGCGGGAGGAGGGGCCCACGGCCTCGTCCGACGGACCCAGTGCCGCCGTCGACGAGGAGTCGGCCTCGGTGTCCTCCAACACGGTGCCGGGCTCGGCGACCATGCCCTCGGAGGGTGTGCGCCAGAACGCGGAGTTCCACACCCGCGCGATGACGTACAGGGTCAGCAGGCTCGTCAGGACCGACGCACCCACCAGCGTGTAGGCCAGCGGTGTCCCGGCGTCGATACCGGCCTGCATCAGACCGATCTTGCCGAGGAAGCCCGACAGCGGCGGGATCCCGCCCAGGTTCATCGCCGGGACGAAGAACAGGAGGGCCAGGATCGGTGCGATGCGCACCAGACCCCCGAGCTGGTCCAGCGACGTGGACCCGCCCCTGCGCTCGATCAGACCCGTGATGAGGAACAACGTGGTCTGCACGGTGATGTGGTGCGCGATGTAGAAGACCGCGCCGGCCATCCCCAGCTCACTGCCGAGCCCCACACCGAAGATCATGTAGCCGATATGGCTGACCAGGGTGAACGACAACAATCGTTTGATGTCGTTCTGCGCGACCGCGCCCAGGATGCCCATGATCATCGTCGCCAGCGCCACCCACATCAGCAGGGTGTTGATCTGTGTACCGGGGAACATGAGCGTCTCGACGCGGATGATCGAGTACACACCGACCTTGGTCAGCAGGCCGGCGAACACCGCGGTGACCGGCACCGGGGCGGTCGGATAGGAGTCCGGCAGCCAGGCCGCGAGCGGGAACACCGCCGCCTTGATGGCGAACGCGATGACCAGGACGACCTCCAGCACCAGCCAGAGTTCGTTGTTGATCTCGGGCATGCGCTCGCCCAGCTGTGCCATGTTCACGGTCCCGGTCGCGGCGAAGATCAGCGCGATCGCCATCAGGAACAGCACCGACGACACCAGCGACACCACCACGTAGATGGCGCCCGCGCGCATCCGCGCCTGGGTCCCGCCCAGGGTCAGCAGCACGTAGCTGGCGGTCAACAGGATCTCGAAGCCCACGTACAGGTTGAACAGGTCACCCGCGAGGAAGGCGTTGGAGACACCCGCGACCAGGATCAGGTAGGTCGGCTGGTACACCGACAACGGCGCCACCTCGGCCTTGGGGGCCATGCCCTGGCCGATCGAGTAGATCAGCACCGCCAGGGTGATCGCGGCCGACACCGTCACCATCAGGGCGGCGAGCCGGTCGGCGACCAACGTGATGCCGATGGGCGCCTCCCACCCACCGAGCTGCACGGCCTGCGGGCCGAGTTCGTGTGCGCCGAACATCAGCAGCAGACCGACGACCAGCACGGCGGCGAGCGTGCCCACGCTCAGCCAGTGCTGGAGCCTGGGCCAGCGATTACCGAGCGCGAACTTCACACCCGCCGCGAACAGCGGCAGGATCACCGGCAGCGGAACGAGTAGATGGAGAACGTCGGCGAAGAAGGACTCTCCCATGGTCACTCGCCCCTTTGCAGATCGCTGTCCTCGGCACGAGCGAGGCGTTCACGCTCGGCACGCATCGACCGGCTCGCCTCGCGCCGCTGGGCATGGATCCTGCGGCGCAGTTCGCGCCACAGTTCACGCTCGGCGGCACGGTCGGCCCTGCGGTGCTCCCGCAGGCGCCGGCGCCCCAGTCGGATACGGCCGCGCAATTCGTTGACCTGGGCGGTCATGGTCTCCGAACGTTCACTGAGACGACGCATGGTCTCCTGCGAGCGTTCGTCGGCCTCACCGTCCTCGGCCTCGACCTCGTGGCGTGCCAGTTCGGCCTGGGCCGCCGCGATCTCCGCCTTGATGCGGGCCTGCTCGGCCAGCTCCTGGGCGTCGGCGGCCGCGATGGTGGCCTGGAGTTCGGCCCGCTGGCGGCGGATGTCGGCCCGCAGGCGGCGGCGCTCCTGCTGGAAGCGGCGCCGCACCGCGCGCCGGCCCTCGCCGTACGCGATCCGCAGGTCCTCGGCGTCGTCCTGGACCTCGTCGTTGCCCTCGAGCTGCCAGTTCCGGTAGGCCATCGCCAACAGGAACGCGGTCAGGCCCAGGGTGATGACGATCGCGGTCAGGATCATCGCCTGAGGCAGGGGATCGGTCATCCGGGTCTCGTCACCGAACCAGAGGACGGGGGGACCGCCCTTCTGGCCGCCGGCGGCCAGAAGCATCAGGTTGACCCCGTTGCTCATCACCACGAAGCCGAGGAGGACGCGGGTGAGGCTGCGCTCGAGGAGCAGCACCACACCCACGGCGACCAGGACGCCGATGACGATGACGAGGGTCAGACTCGGTGAATCGCTCACGGGGTGACCTCCTCGACTCGCTTGGTGGCCTCGGCCCGCGACTCTTCGTCGGCCTCGGAGGCGTCCCTCTCGATCTGCTCGTCGATGCGGGCGCCCAGGCTCCTGAGGATGTCCAGGATCAGGCCGATCACCAGCAGGTAGACACCGATGTCGAAGAGCATGGACACGGTCAGGTGGGCCTCACCCAGAATCCAGAAGTCCACGTATCCGTGGGCGCCGGCGAGGACGGCGTCGCCGAAGAACGCACCGGCGAGCCCGGTACCGGTGGCCACGGCCAGACCCGTACCGATGAGCGAGCCGGGTTGGACCCACGCGGTGGAGTACAGCTCGTAGCGTCCCCCGGCCAGGTAGCGCACGATGAAGGCCAGGCCTGCCACGATGCCGCCGGCGAAACCGCCGCCGACGGCCGTGTGGCCGGTCAGGAGCAGGTACAACGAGATCACCATGATCACCGGGAAGAGGAACCGTGAGATCACCTCGAAGATGATCGAGCGGCGCTCGGTGGGCTGGGTGCCCGCGCCCGGCAGCCACGTGCGGTTCCACTGCGGCCTGACGTGCATGGATGTCGGAGCGAACGCGATCCTGCCCAGGCTCGCCTCGGCGTGCCCGTGGGGCTCCTTCGGCGGGTAGGTGACGGACAGAGCCATCGCCTGGCCGGGGAGCTTCCGGGACTGGGGACGGCGGCGCAGGAACATCAGGCTGGCCACGCCGGCAGCGGCGGCGGCCAGTACCGAGATCTCGCCCATGGTGTCCCAGGCACGGACATCGAGCAGCAGCACCGAGATGATGTTCTCGCCCCCGGCGTCGCGTGCGGCGTCCGGGTACAGGGAGGCGATCGACCCCTCCTGACGGCCGGCCAGCGCGTAGTAGGTCATGAACGAGGCGACCAGGCCGGTGGCGGCACCGATGGCCAGGTTCCACACACGGCGGCCGCGCAGGGCGGGCGCCGAGAAGTTCGTGGGCAGGCGCCGCAACACCAGCACGAACACGACCAGGCTGACGGTCTCCACCAGGAACTGGGTGAGCGCGATGTCGGGTGCGGCCTGCAGGTAGAACAGGGCGGCGCAGCCGTAACCGCTGATGCCGATCAGGATCACCGAGTACAGGCGGCGTCGCACGAAGACCGCGGCCAGGGCGGTCACGAGCATGATGACGGCCGGGATGACCTGGACCGGGGTGTCCCACAGGCGCATTTCCGGTGTGGGCAGTTCCCAGATGCGGCCGGTGATGATCGGCCAGGTAGCGCCGATGATCAGCACGACCAGGATCGTCCCGAGGTAGACCGGCAGTGAACCGCGCTGGGTGGCGCCGGTGGCCTGCAGGGCGAGTTTGTCCAGCCCGGTGAGCATACGGCGGTAGTTGCGGTCGGCGTCGACCACGGCCATGGCGCGGTTGACGCGTTCCACCCCGTCCCGGAACCGGAACAGGAGCGCACCGCCGACGAGACAGACCGCCGACAGCAGCAGCGGCAGCTCCCACCCGTGCCAGAGCGCCAGGTGTGCCTCGTGTCCGCCGGGGCCGAGGGGCTCGACGGTGTCGGCGTAGAGGGCGAACAGCGGTTCCAACCGGGAGGAGAACAGGCCGCCGAGGAGGCTGAGCGCGGCCAGGACCGCGGCCGGGGCCAGGAAGAGCGGTCCGGGCGCGTGCACGTGGGTGTCGGGCACGTCCTCCTTGGTGGAGAAGGCCCCCCACAGGAACCGCAGGCTGTAGGCCACGGTGAAGACGGAACCCACGACCAGCCCGGTCAGGACGACGGTGTCGAGGAGCCCGCCGCCGACGTAGGCGCCGAAAGCCAGCTCCTTGGCGGCGAAGCCGAGGGTGGGTGGCAGACCGGACATGGATGCGGCCGCCACGACCGAGATCCAGAACGTGCCCGGCATGGAGCCGCGCAGCCCGGAGAGCTTGCGGATGTCCCGGGTCCCGGTGCTGTGGTCGATGATGCCGACCGCGAGGAACAACGGCGCCTTGAAGAGGGTGTGCGCCAACAGCATGGAGATGCCGGCGAGTGCGGCGTACTGGTTCCCGGTGCCGAGCAGGGTGATGAGGAAGCCGAGCTGGCTGATGGTGCCCGAGGCCAGGACGAGCTTCAAGTCGGTCTGGCGCAGGGCCTTCCAACCGGCCAGCACCATGGTCAGGGCCCCGAAGAACACTGCCATCGTCTGCCACACGGCCACGTCCCCGAACGCGGGGGTGAGGCGGGCGACCAGGTAGACACCCGCTTTGACCATCGCCGCGGCGTGCAGGTAACCGGAGACCGGTGTGGGAGCGCGCATGGCGGCGGGCAGCCACAGGCTGAACGGGAACAGCGCCGACTTCGACATCGCGCCGATCATGATCAGCACGAGCGCTGCGTTGATGAGCGGCCCCTCGGGTGGGGCCTGGACGATCTCGGCGATCACGTAGGTCCCGGCGGTCTCGCCGAGCATGACCATGCCGACGAGCATCGCCAGGCCGCCGAGTGTGGTGACGGTCAGCGCCGTCATGGCGGCGCGGCGGCTCTCCTTCAGCTCGGTGTTGTGTCCCACGAGCAGGTAGGAGAAGACCGTGGTCAGCTCCCAGTACACGAAGAGCTGGATGAGGTCGTCGGCCAGGACGAGCCCGAGCATCGCGCCGGCGAACGCCACGAACACTCCGGCGAACCGGCCCAGCCCGGGCTCGGATTCGCTGAAGTAACGGGCGCAGTAGATGAGGATGAGCGTGCCCACCCCGGCCGCGATGAGGGTCATCAGCAGGCCGAGGGCGTCCATGTGCAGGCCCAGGCGGAGAGAGAACTCCGGGGCCCACGCGTGGGAGGAGGACAGCGCATCGCCGCCGAGGATGGTGGGGAGCTGGAAGAAGGCCCAGACCGTGGAGAGGCCGGGGACCACGGCGAGCGCGAGGAAGGCGTTACGGCCCCACCTGCGTATCAGTAAGGGAGCCACCGCCGCAGCGATGAAATGCGCGATTAGCACTGTTGTCAATGCGCCCCTCCCGGACCGGTCCGGGCCCACCCGAGTTCCGGGCGGACGTCCACTGCCCCTACAGCAGTCCGTTACGCCCACAGCTGGGGAGGTGGACGGGCTGTTACTGCGGCTTGTGGGACGTGTGTCTTCCTGAACTTGCGTGCATAAGCTATTTGATAGCTACACTATACAAGCGTCAAACCGCCGCGCGGACCCGGGGGTCCGCCGGACCTTCAGCTTGCGAGGACCGTTCCGTGCCCGATGAAGCCCACGAATACAGTGCGGAGCTGCACAATCGGGAACTCGAGGAGTTCCAACGTGCGTGGACCGAACTGATCAACGCAGCCATACACGCGCAGACGCGTAGCGGCCACAGCCACCGCGGGGGTGAAGAGCTCACACTCACTCAGGCCCTGCTCATGGAGGCGGTCCGGGGGATGGATGCTCCCAACGTGGGCGCCGTGGCCCAAGTGGTGGGGGTCTCGTCCCCGTCCGCCACGCGCATGATCCAACAACTCGAGCGCCGCGGACTGCTGGCGCGCCGCAGGTCGGAGCGCGACGAACGCAGCACCGTGGTGACCGTCACAGAAGAGGGGGAACGGGTCCTCGCCTTCACGCGCGAGCGCATGGAGGGTAAACAGCACAAAATCTTCGAAGCGATCAGACCGGCCATGCGCCCGATGGTCATCACGCTCCTCCATGATCTGCGCGAGGCGCTGGACGAGACCTGAGCGGCCGAGCCCTCGGTTCGGCGCTCTTGTTTTACCTCTATTGACAACTGCATCAGCTGCCCTTTTCTTCCCACGTCCGGTTCCCGGCTCTGGGCCAGCCTGATCCGGGGCCAGGGGCCGGTATTGCGGATCTGCCTTGGGCAGATCTGCCCAAGGCCGAAACCGTGGCTTCTGCCTCCCTGCTCACCACAGGCTGGAGAGGAACCGGCCCGGTCGTCGCGGCCGGCGGAAGGAGAGGACCATGACCACCATGTCGGCCCCGGTGGCCTCGGCCGAGGGGACGGACGGACCTTTCGACGATCAGCTCGCGACGCGGCTCATGCGCAGTCGCATCGTGTTCCTGGGAACACAGGTCGACGAGACCAGCGCCAACCGTGTCTGCGCACAGTTGATGCTGCTCGCCGACGAGGACCCGCACAAGGACATCACCCTGGCGATCAACAGCCCCGGCGGGGTGATCACCGCGGGCATGGCCATCCACGACACGATGAACTTCGTGCCCAACGACGTCTCGACCGTCGTCATGGGTGTGGCCGCCAGCATGGGGCAGTTCCTGTCCTGCACCGGCACGCACGGCAAACGGTTCGCACTGCCCAACGCACGCGTCATGATGCACCAGCCCTCGGGCGGCATCAGCGGGACCGCCGCCGACATCGCCATCCAGGCCGAGAACCTGGCCCACACCAAACAGGCCATGGTGCGTCTGATCGCCCGGCACACAGGACAGACCGAGGAGCGTGTCGCCGCCGACCAGCAGCGCGACGCCTGGTTCACCGCCGAGGAGGCCCGCGACTACGGGTTCGTGGACGAGGTCGTGACCGGCGTCGGCGAGCTCGGCGGGGTCGGACCGCGCCTGGGCCTGCACGCGCCCGGGTTCAGCACCGGACGAGGAGGGACGCGATGAGCGGCCGTTACACGATCCCGACGGTCGTGGAGAGCACCCCGAAGGGGGAGCGTTCCTACGACGTCTTCAGCCGGCTGTTGTCGGAGCGCATCATCTTCCTGGGAACACCCATCGACGACGACGTCTCCAACGTGGTCATGGCGCAGCTGCTGCACCTGGACCACGAGAGCAGCGACACCGACATCCAGCTCTACATCAACTCGCCCGGAGGCTCGAACACCGCGTTGACCGCCATCTACGACACCATGCGGTTCGTACGTGCCGACGTCTCGACCGTCTGCATGGGCCAGGCCGCTTCCGCTGCTGCGGTGCTGCTCGCGGCCGGGGCCCCCGGCAAACGGATGGCTCTGGAGCACGCCAGGGTGATGCTGCACCAGCCTTCGACGGAGGGCCAGGGCGTGGCCGCCGACCTGGAGATCCAGGCCGAGGAGGTGTTGCGCATCCGTTCGCAGGTCGAGGGGATCCTGGCGCGGCACACGGGCCGGACACTCGAACGCCTGCGGGCCGACACCGACCGGGACCGGTACTTCACCGCCGAGGAAGCGAAGGACTACGGACTGATCGACGGGATCGTCACGGTCCGGGAGGAGACCCCGGTGCCGGAGGCGGCCTGACCCGAGGAGCACGACGGCACTGTGCGGCCCGGCCGACCGGCCGGGCCGCACCCGATTTCCGGAACGTGTTCCGTGGGTTGTGGATTGGTGCCCGGGGCACGTGCCGTCTTCCGGGGCCGTGTGGACCTCGGAAGACGGATAGAGGCGGTCGGAGGGGCGGCCGACGGACGGGGCTCGACGGGTCAGGCGGCGAGCGTGAGTACTCTGGCCTGCTGGGTCGGCGCGGGCGTCTGCGGCATCGGCGCGACCTGGTAGCTGCCTGGGCGCATGATCTGCACCGGGGCCGAAAGCCGGTACAGCTCGGCGAACACGTCCGTCAGCGACAACCCCAGAGAACGGTAGATCGCCGCGAGGAGTTCGGAGGAAGCCTCCTTGCGGCCGCGTTCGATCTCCGAGAGGTAGGGCAGCGACACCTGGGCGTCCTCGGCGACCTCACGCAAGGTGCGTCCCTGGTCGTTGCGGGTACGGCGCAGGAGTTCACCGATGAGGTCGCGCATGAGCGGGTCATCGGGCTGCTCGGTGCACGGGCCGCGACGGGCCTCGTCCAGATCGCGCAGAACGCTGTCGGACATCGGTTCCTCCCGGTGGCGGCGCGGACGTCGTTCTTCGAGCCTATGCCTCAGGACGGGTCGGCGGCAGGGGGAGCGGCCCTGCTTCTGCCGACGGCAGAAGCCCTGGGGTCGGCGGGGCACCCCCGTGCCACGGAGAGCCCTCGTGCCACGGAGTGCTTCGAGGCACAGCAGGCCTGAGGGAGTGGGGCCTCCAGGGAGCGGCTGCGGTGGGAGGCTCTGTCCCAGGCGGATGGGTCTCGGGAGGGTTTTCCACTCTCGGATCGGGTGCTTGGTGTGGTGGGGGTGGTGTGGTTTCTTGTTGCGCTGGGGGAGTCTCGGGTGTCTGGGGAGCTGGGGTGCCTGGGAAGTGGGGTTTCTGGTGGTGCCGTGGGGTTGGTGTGGGTGGTGTTCGTCGGAGCGTCGAGCCTAGCCCGGCCGGGGCTTCCCGCAACCCGCTTCGGCGCCACCCCGCGCCCTCGGAAAGCGGAGAAGGTGCGGCGTTGTGCGTGGTCGGTCGGGGCGCCTCGGGGTGTGCGGTCCACCCCTTGACGCCGGGCTCGACCGCTCTCGCCGCCGAACACCTGCCGGTCGGTCCCCTCATCCGCCGAAGAAGCGGGGGTGCCCAAAGCCAACCCCCTGTGGTGGCCACATTGCGACCACTGGTCGAGGCGTGGGCACGGTGGCTCGCTCCTGCGTAAGGCACAGGCCTGGCCCCGGCACTCCCGGTGACGGCGTTGAGGACAGGGCAGGCCGGCGTGTGCGACCTCCGGAAAGGCTTCGGGCCCCGACCGAGCATTGCCAGTGCTCCTGATAGCACTACAGGCCGGTGTTGGTGCTTGTAAGGGCACTGCCAACGGGCTTCGGTGGATCGTTCCCCCGTCCGGGGCCATTTTCGGGGGCGAGGACGGCCCCGGGCGGGGGTCCGCTTGTCGCGGGCCCCGGCTCCGGCCCCCGTCCGGGTTCTCGCCCTGGGGCCGGCCCTGGTCCGGCCCGACGGGCGGTACGCACACACGACCTGAGGGCGCCCAGCTCCTCCGTCAGCCAGCTGAGAGCTGCGCTCCGGTCCGTGAACCGCGGCAGGTCGTTCCGGCCGAACACCGGGGCGATATGCCATCGCCCCGGGTTGAGGGTGAGAGCGGCCGCGGCCGCCGTGGTCAGGTAATGCTCCAGGACCCGGTCCAGGGCCTCCTCCCGTTCCTGTTCCGTTCCCTCCTCCTCGGCGCGCACACGCGTGCAGCCGTGTCAGGTCGTGTTGGCGCAACCGCCCTCCGGTGCCCTCCTCCAACAGGCTCACGGTGAGCAACTCCGCGAGCAGTTCCTCGGTCTCTTCCTCGGAGAGCCCGGCGAGCGCACCGGCGGCGTCGGGGGTCAGATCCCGCCCGGGACTCAGCCCCAGGAGCCGGTACATACGCTGCGCCCCCGGACTCAGCCACCGGTACGAATCAGTGAGCACGGCCTCCACCGACATCTCCGCTTCCGCGCCGAACGCACTCAGCCGGTGGCGCGCCCGGGACAGGCGTTCGACGAGTCGGCTCAACGGTTGGTGGCGTCGGACGGCGAGCCCGCTGACCGCCGCGCACACCGCCAGGGGGAGCCCTCCGCAGAGGCCGGTGAGCGTACGGAGAGCATCGGGTTCCTCTCGGGGCCGGTCGTCGGCCAGGATGCGCTGGACGAGTTCGACCGCCCCCGAATCGTCGAGAGGGCCCAACTCCAGGAACTCGGCGCCGTCCAGACGCAACCCGCTCAGGTGCAGCCGTGTGGTCACGAGCACCAGATGCTCGCCTTCGCCCGGCAGGAGGGGCCGTACCTGCGCTGCGGAGACGGCGTTGTCGATGAGGAATCCGAGCCGGCCCGTGTGTGCGGGTGCGAAAGGCCGCCGCGCGTCCGGCGAGGTCGCGGGGGATGTGTTCCGGTGAGACACCGAGGTCGCGCAGGAACCGGTCGAGAACGTCTCCGGGGTCGGCGGGGGTGTCGCCGCTGAACCCGTGCAGGTCGCAGTTGAGAATCCCGTCGGTGAAGGTGCTGGAGACGGAGGAGAGGAAGTGTGTGGCGAGCGCGGTCTTGCCCACGCCTCCGGTTCCGTGCAGCACGACCGCAGGTGCGGCGGCGTCGTGCAGCTCGTGCAGGTGGCGGACCGTGTCGGCGCGGTCGGCGAAGAAGCGTGGTCTGCCGGGGAGTTGGTGAGGGGGAGGGGGCGGGGCAGCACCGGTGTGCACATCGCCCCGGACGGAGCCGATCTGCACGACGGTCCCCGACACCTGATCGGAGGTCAGACGGTTCCGGTCGCTGTCGTGGGGGAGCATGGGGGGTCTCTCGAGGTCAACAGGAACTCAGGACTCATACCCCAGAGGACGCTCCATATCCGGAGGGCGGAGCACGATGTTGCTCAACGCACATGCTTATGCACGTGCAGCAATGTACAGGGGTGCAAAAACCCCATAAAAGGTTCATACAGGGCAGGCATTTTCCTGTGTCCCTCCGTGCCCGCGAGGGAACGGAAAGGGCGCGTCAACGCGCCGACCAAGAGGAGGTACCCGTGGAGATCACCGGAATCTTCAGCGCGATCATCGTCGGGTTGATCATCGGGGCGCTCGGACGCCTCATCATTCCTGGCAAACAACACCTGCCCATTTGGCTCACACTCGTCCTGGGCATCGTGGCCGCTGTCGTCGGAGGCTGGATCGCTGCCATTTTCGCCACGGCCTTCCTCTGGGTGTTGTTGGTCCAGGTACTGGTGGCCGCGGGGATCGTCTACCTCGCCGACGGTTTCTACGCCAAGAACGCCTCCTGAGGCGCCGTCGAGCACGAGCACACGCGCCGGCCTCCGGTCACCATCCGGGGGCCGGCGCCACACGTTCGGTACGCCCCGACGACAGCGACCACTCCGCCGCCTCCAGCACCGCCACGACGTCACGACCGAACCGCACCCCGCAAGGATCCCCCTTCTCCCCGGAGATCTGCGCGGTGAGCCGATCGATCGCCTTTCCGAACGCCGACACCGGATCCCGGGAGCCGGTCGGAACCGGACGCCACCCCTGCTCGCCGTGCAGAACCACCTCGAAGGTCTGCGCCGCGGCCGGGGCGTCCAACGTCAGCGCGAACGAACCCACCGCACCCCCGGCGTGCTCGGTCAACAGGTGCACCGTCTCCTTGGGTCCGGCCAGCGCGGAGACCCGCTGGACCTGCCCCAGCACCGGAAGCGTCAGCGCGAGCGCGTGCGGGCCCAGGTCCCACAGGCCGCCCTTGGCCCGCCGCCACGGCGAGGTGCCGAACGGGTTCCCGGGTTCGAAGATCGACGCGAACAGGTGCGCCCGCACGCCGTGCCAGTCCTGGCCCCGCACCTCGGAATGGAAACGCTCGACCTCCTCGGAGAACCGCGCCGTGAAGAACACGACCGACGCCAGTTCCCGGCTCTCCGCCTCCACCGTGAGCTGGTCGGCCATCGAGGTCGACAGTGAGACCGGTTTGTCCAGCAGCAGGTGGCGCCCCGCCCGCGCCGCCCGCAGGGCCAGTTCCGCCTGGACATCGGGCGGCAGGGCGATCGCGACCGCGTCGACCTCCTTCAGGAGCGCGTCGACGTCCTCATGGGCCTGAGCCCCGTAGCGTTCGGCCAGTGCCGTCGCCTTGGCCGGATCCCGTCCCCAGACCCCGACCAGCTCTGCGCCCGGGTGGGCGTCCAGGGCCGCCGCGTGTGTCTCGTTGGCCCAGAACCCCGTGCCCAATAGTCCGAACCTGACGCTCATGCCTGTCCACCCTTCCTCGTGGTCCCGGAACCATTGTCCATGGAATCGCTCCCAAGCGGTGGCCGCCTCCGGCCACCTGCACCCCAGCGGTCGCAAGAGCCTCGTCAGAATCGGAAGAACCCCGTCGGGAGCCCGCCACACGGCCCGGTCCACCCACTCGTGCGCCGAGGAGAGGACCACGGAGGTGCTCGCCGTCGTCCGGCGGTGGCCGGTTCCGGACCGGGCCGACCCTGCCCCGCACACCACCGGCCCCGTCGCTGAGCGCGACAGGGCCGGTGTGGCGTGATCAGCGCCGCACGCGTGCCGAGATCCTCACGGAGCGATCGGAACCACGGACGAGAAGGGCGCGTGGGTGGCCAGGCGCCCCGTGATGCCCTCACGGACCATGGCCTTGGCGACCTCCGCGGCGCTGCCGACGTCCGCGCCCTTGGCGAGCTCGGCCGTGATGGCGGCGGCGAAGGTGCAGCCGGCGCCGCTGACGCGCTCCTCGCCGATCTTCGGGGCGCTCAGGACGGTGGCGTTCTCACCGTCGAAGTGCACGTCCACGGCGTCGGGCCCGGGCAGCTCCGTGCCGCCCTTGGCGATGACGTGGCGCGGGCCCAGCTCGTGGATACGGCGGGCGGCCTCGATCAGGTCGTCGACCGTGTCGATGCTCTCCATGCCGGCCAGAGTGCGCGCCTCGAAGTGGTTGGGCGTGATGACCGTGGCCAGCGGCAGGATCTGCGCGGTCAGTGCCTTGTCGGTGTCCAGGGCCGCCCCGGCCTCCTGGCCCTTGCAGATGAGGACCGGGTCCAGGACGACGTGCCGCCACTCCTGGCCCTTGAGGCCTTCTTCGACCACGTCGATGGTCTCGGGCCTTCCGAGCATGCCGATCTTGACGACGTCGACGTCGTGGCAGCTCGTGGCCGCCTCGATCTGGTCGGCGATGACACCCGGGTCGATCGGGACGAAGCGGTGTGCCCAGTCGTTCTTCGGGTCGAAGGAGACGATGCAGGTGATCGTGCCCATCCCGTAGACGCCGAGCTCCTGGAAGGCCTTGAGGTCGGCCTGGATGCCGGCGCCGCCGGTGGCCTCCGACCCTGCGATCACGTATGCGCGGTTGGTCATGGAATGCCAACCTCCTCCTGAATCTCGGTGCTGTTGCCGGTCTCGGAAGCCCTCCACGGGTTCACGAACACGTCTTTATTGCATCACAACACCCGGACCGGATGCCCGAGCCGGCCCTCGCTTGTAGCGCGGGTCACTGCCGGTCAGTGGAGGTGGGTCGCCTGTGGCCATGGTCCCTCGGAGAGATCTCACGGGTCCATGTTCCTCAGCGGCTCGCACTGTGGCCCTTTCGGTTGTGCAGGTCGGGGTTCCGAGAGCCGTGCTGCGGGGGCTTCCCTGCGGCATCACCACTGGCTCGGGCCCGGCCGCATCCCGTGGTCAGTCCTCGTGCGGTGGGAAAATGCCCAGGGAGTCGGACTCCCCGGCCACATCGCCGTCCTCCCCGAAGTCCAATGCCTCGAAGGCGCGTTCGGGCTCGCCGTCGTCCCCGATCGTGTGGAGGTAGTAGGCGTCGCTCGTCTGAAGGAGGAGGCGGTCGCCCTGGGGGTCGTACCAGTACCGGTTGATCGGGTTGCCCTCGGTCTCCAGGAGCACGTCGTCATCGGTGACCGAGCCCTCCTCGTCCAGGGAGAAGAGGGACAGCTGGGTGTGCGTGTCCTCCTGGGGCGCGCTCTCGAGAGGGCCGATGAACGTCTCTTCGGGGCCGCGCACGAAATTCGACGGGACGATGTTCGTTCCGTCCTCGCTCATCAGGAATTCGAGGGAATCCCCGGGGGCACTGTCCTGTCCCGGTGGGCCGCTCTCCACCAGCTCCAGGACATCGGGCTCGAGGTCCTCGGAAATCGTGTAGACGGTGTCGGGCAGGCCGATCTCGAGCCCGTGCCCGTGCACCTGGACCTCCTCGACGGTATCCGGAGCCTGCGTGAGGCGGGGAACGTCTCCGACGTGTGCGGGTTCGGACTCGGGATCGTCGACGTCGACCGCGAGGATCCGGGAGTCGTCCTCACCGTGCTCGCTGCGTTCCTCGAACCAGATCTGTGTTCCGTCCGGGCTGAACTGGGGTGCTGAGTAGGTGATCTCACCGCCGCTGAAACTCGCCTCCTCCTCGGGGGCGATCGTCGGCCCGGGGACGTATGAGCGGGTCTCGCCGTCGAGCGATCCCAGGATCAACCCCTGGTCGGTCTCGATGACGGCGTTCCGGAAACCCGGCGAGAACACGAACTGGCTCCAGTCCGTCTGATGGCGCTCCTCGTCCGCCTCGTTGAGCTCGTGGAGACTCAGACGGATGTTCAGGCTTCCGTCCTCGACGTCGTGGAAGGTGACGAACGTGTCGTCGTTGGACCAGTTGAAGATGAGTAGGCCCGAGAGGTCTTCCGGAGGGATCTCGGCCGCCTCCTCCGGGGTCTCCTCGTTCGGGGCGTCCTGCGCGGTCGGAGTGTCGTCGCTGCCGCAGCCGGTCAGTACCAACAGGCAGGCCAGGGACAGGTGGGCGGGAATGCCCGAGTACCGCTTGGTCTCGTTCACAGGTCTTCCTCGGGGGTCGCTTCTCTGACGGTTGGGGCCCAGGAGCCGGGTCATTTCTTCGAAGGGCCACTACCGTGACCGTGCTCGTCCCCCTTGGTCTTGCTCCTCTGCAGGAACGACGGTACGGCTGGGGACGCTGAGTCGGAGGAGGCGTTACCGGTGGCCGAAGCGGTCCCGGAACCTTGCGCCGGATGGCCCGCGCCGCTTTTCGCGAGCGTGGCCCCGACGTTGTCCGTATACGCCTTCTTGGATTCCAGGTCGCCCGCACGGCCGAAGGCCTCCCACGTGCGGTGCAGGGCTTCGGGGGACAACTCGCGACCCTCGAGGGACCGGGACAAGTCCTTCACCAGTCCTTTGTCCGCACGGCGGACGAAGCTGTCGAACAGTGGAGTGAGGTGGGCGTCTTGCGTGGGACGGCCCGCAACCCAAGCGCGTGTCTCGGAGGTGTAGGACCGGCGTGCGTCCTTGAGCTCCGCACGCCAGTCCTGTCCCGCGTCGCGTTTCCGAGCGCTGTCCCTGGCAGCGTCGATGACCGCATCGAGCGCCACCACCTTGACGGCCTCTCTGACCTTCGGGGACCTGTATTCCTCTGAGACCCTGTTGGGATTGATCCCCTCGGTCGGGTCGGTCTGCTCACGCTGGGGGCGTTGAACGGGGCCGGACGGGCTGATCCCTTTCGGACTGTCGAGAGGGCCGTGCAGGGTCTCCTCGATGGTGCCGAGCGCATCCTGGTTTCCGAAGGTCTCAGCTGGATCCTCGGACAGTGACCGGCTTGGGAAACCGCTCCATTTCTCTCCTGCTTCCTGGTGAAAGACGTACCCGAGCTTCGCCTCGGGGCGGGGATCGTCCGGGGTCTTGCTGAGGAAGGCGTACCTTCCGGTGAGCTCCGTCTCCGGGTAGGCCTCGGTGAGGAGTTCTTGCACGGTCCCCTTGAAACTGGTGTCCACCAACGTCACCGAACTGTCCGGTTCCCCCATGGGGATCCCGGCGCGTTGGAACATCTTCTGAACCCGTTGATGGGAGAAGTCGACGCTTTCCGGATCCACCTTGTTCCGAGCTCCACGGAAGGTCTCGATGTCCGGGAAGGAACGTCCCTCGTTTTTCTCCCGGTCCTGCAGGGCCGCTTCGGCAACGGCCCTGGACAGAGTCACATTGGCGCAGTGCCGGGCGTGGAAATCCGGGTCGAGCTCGCGTACGGCGAGATGCAAAGAAGTGCCGTCGCGTCCGAGGAACGCGATTCTGTGGTCATCGCCTTTGAGCCGGACGTCCTCCTGCAGGTCGTCCAGGATCTCAGCAGCGACGGAAACCATGAAAGGTGCGGTGTTGTTGCGAAAGGTCGTGTAGGCGTCTTGGACAGTGCGGAGCTCGTTCGGCGTGAGCCCGTATTCGTTCTGGATGTATTCAAGATCCATGCATGGTCCGGGGGGTGAGAACTCAGTCGAACAGAGTCTGCTTCAACCAAATATTGAACGGGTCGTATTTCGCGGCCACACTCAGCCAGACCTCCGCACCGCGATCGTCACGGCTCATGCGGCCGATCCGGTCCAAGGAGACCTTCCTCAGACCGAGATTGACGAAGGGCTTGCCGAGCGCGGCGGAGAGGGCGAGCGCGTCGTGTTGCATGCTCCCGGGGTGGAAAGCGGCGAACCACGCTTCGATGTGGCGGTGCAACAGCTCCTGCCAGCCGCCGGCCGGTGCCTCGGAGAAGCGCCGATGGAACGCGTCTCCCGGGACGATCTCGATCTCGGGGCGGAAGGTGATCTCGGACGTGACCAATTGGACGTCCTCCAGCCGGCCCGACTCGATCGCGTCGAACACCCTGTGGGCCGACAGAACGTCCATCCGGATGTTGTGCTCGGCCCGGGAAGGGTCGCGGTACTCGAGCGCTCCCCCCATCTGCGTGACGATGAGCCTCTCGGCAGCTTCCGGGACCTCCGTCAGGACGCGGGCCAGATTGCTCAGTGCTCCCATACCGACCCAGCGGATCGGCCCGTCGGTCCGTTCCAGGAGGTCACGTACCGCGCCGGTGACGTCGCAGGGTTGGGCGGGGATCTCCTCGGGCACCAGACCCTGCGCACAGAAGTACCTGGTCCTGCCGGCACTGTGGCCGGCCACGGTCCCTACGTCGCCGCGGTCCAACAGGTCCAGCAGATACCGGGCCAACCGCGCCCGTTCACCGTGGGGGAGGCCGTTCCCGGTCTCGTCGTTGGTCAGTACCAGGGCGAGTTCCGGAACGGTACGGCCCGCGGCGGCCACGGCGATCGCGTCGTCGGGGTCTCCCCCGATGTCGGTGTCGAGGATGATCGGGGTGCCCTTCGGGCTCTCGGGCCACAGCCCCCCGGCCGCGGTCTCCTCCGAGATCAGGCGCAGGGCGCTCTCGGCAGGAGCCCTTGTGCCGAGGGCGATCAGGGCTTCCTGTTCCGCGCGGAGCTGTTCGATGCTCCGGTCGTCGTCCTCCGAGTACGGCATGCTGCTCTCCTCCTGGTCGGGTCAGAGCCCAGTGTGGTCGACGACCGTTACCTCGGGCGGGGGGTTGTGTGTGTCCTGGTGGGGTTTGGTCATACACCCGGAGAAGGGTCCGTCGGGTGCGCGCAGGGAGGCCAGAGCAGGGTCCAGATGGTCCCTGTGCCATTCGTGCGGTGCGGTGATCCCGGCGCCGCCGGTGTCCGACATCGCCTGGTAGGCGAGCCACAGTGCGTGGAGCCGACCGATGGCCTCCGGATGCTCCCACCAGCGCGCGCACCAAGGAGCACGGGAACTCGGGATGCGGGAGGTGACGTAGACGGGTACGAGGAAGCCGTTCACCCAGGCCGTCAGTTGGGCGAGTTCGACCATGTACTCGTCCGGGGTGAGCGCAAAGATGAAGGGCGGCTGCTGGGCCCCTTCCTGGGTAGTGCTCAAGGTCGCTCCAGTGCTGTACTCGACGGGATCGGGTCAGAGGGTGAGGCGTTTGGCCGCTCGGCCGGCGATGGCGCTCTCGGCTGCTTCCTGGTCCGCCGAGACGGTCTTGGCGCTCTTCTCCCGGAACCAGGGCCTCAGACGCAGGCGCGCCGGCCGGGTGGAGGTCGCGAGCAGCAGCGCGGTTCCCTTCTCGATCTCACGCACGTCGGACACGTCGAGGATGCGCTCGCGGCGTTGTGAGCGTTGGAGGCTGCGCCCGTCCTTGCTCTCCGACGCCGACGATTCGTCCACGTAGGTCTCGCCGACGAGAGAGGAGATCCGGTCGGCGAAAGCCTGGTCGTCCAAGCCGGAGCCGAGGAGCTTGACGGTGGCGGCCGACCACAAGGAGTCCATCCCGCTCTTGCCCCATACACGCACGCCCTGCTCGTAGGACTGCATGACCGTCACCGGGAGCACTCCGCGTGAACCCAGGTGCGAGTACAGGTCCGGCAGGTCCTGGATCTTGCAGACGTTGCAGGCCTCGTCCAGGATCGCCTCCATCGGCGGATCCAGGCGGCCGCCCGGGCTGGCCTCGGCCACAGCGACGGCCGCGCGCAGGCACGCGTCGGTCAGTGCCGCGATCACACCGGCCGCGCCACCGCCCCCGTCCTTGGACAGGAGATAGAGGGCGTCGGTGGAACGCACGAACTCCCCGGGCTCGAACTTCGGCAGGTCCTCGTTCGGGGTCACCCAGGCCAGGACTTCCGGGTCCAAGAGGCATGCGACCGCCTGGCGGGCGTGCTCGTAGATGCCGTCCCTCGTTTCCGGAGCTCCCCGAACGGTCCCGTCGAGGTTCTCCGCGAGAGCGGTCAGCCCGTGATTGCGCAGGATGATGAGGGGACCCTGGTCGCCCGGATCGGCCAACCAGTCGAGGACCTCCCTGAGGTTCCTGCCGTCGATGGACGCGGCGTGCAGGACGATGCGCAGCAGGTTGCGCCCGGCCTTGGCCCAGAAGTCCTCACCCTCCTCGGCTCCACTGGTGGCCGAGACCAGGTGCATGGCCAGCCGGTCGGCCCCTTCGATGGTGCGGGCCATGGAGAGCATGTCCCACCACATCTCACGGTCGGCGTGGGCGATCGACTGGGGATCGAACAACCACACTCTTCCGCGGCGGGCGCGTTCCCCGGAGGTGATCGCATAGATGTCGGCCTTGTTGGAGGTCACGACGCAGGGCCCGGGGGCCTGGAGGATGTTCGGGACCGCCAGCGCCGAGGTCTTCCCGGATCTGGGCCCCATGAAGACCACCGCGACGTCCTCCCACGAGGCACGCAGCTCGGGGCCGGACGGATGGAGGTCGCCGAGGAGCAGACCCGCATCGGCGGGGTCGATCTTCTTGCGGTCCCGGAGCGAGCGCCGCAGGCGCCTGGCCTTCTCCGCTGCTGCCTTCGGCGCGAGGTCGCCGGTCTGCTCGGCGGTGGCCAGACCGCCGCGGTCGTTCCCTCCGCTCATGAGCAGGACCACCAGTACGGCGAGGATGACCACGAAGCCGACCGTGGCGACCATGCCCGTCACGACCGCCGTGAGCGAGGCACCCTGCCACACCGGTTCCCCGCTCAGTACGGCGAAGAACGTGTCGAACCCGAAAGCGGGCGGGTTCCATCCGGCGCCGCCGAAGAACGCGCCGATGGTCCCGCCGAGCCACAGGATGGCCAGGAGGGCGAAACCACCGATGATGAGGCCGATGAGCCAGAATTGGGAGGGGTCGACGGGCGCTCTGCCGCCCCGCTGCTTGCCCATGTGTGGACCTTCCTTCAGCTGTGTGCGGAGACGTCGGTGTCCGTGTGGGACGTGCGGTCGCCCGAGGTGCCCTGCCCGGTCTCCTCGGATGTTGTGGCGGTGGCTTCGGTGAGCTCGGTGACCGGGGTGGCCTCCGTGGTCTCGGAGGCAGCGGGCTCGGCACTGCCGACCCGCGAGGTCTGGTGCCACAGTTTGTTGGTGTCGTGGATCCCCGACTCCACCGATGTGAGCTGGAGGTTCACCGGGATGCCCGGCCTCCCGCCGACCTTGACGAGGAACTTGCCGCGGCCGGGGGGTTCGGCCTCCTTGTTGGTCGCCGGGTCCCAGGCCGGCGGGTCCTGCCAGCCCTTCAGCATGTTCTGCTCTGCCTCGGAGAACGGGATCGCCGACTGGAGCATGGGCATTTCCGCTGCGGGGAGCCCGCCGCAGATGACCATGCCCGAACGCTCGACGAAACCGCGGGCCTTCATCCGGTCCTCTTCGTTGGCGAGGGACATGAGGTCGCTCATCGTGTGGGAGCACATGGCCATGCCCACGCCGCGCTGCCGGTTGAGGCGGGTGAGGGCGTCGACCCTGTCGACCATGCCGCGGCCCGCGCGGAGCGCACGCCACAGCTCGTCGAGGATCACGAAGTAGTGGCGCCGGGGTTCGAGCCCGGCGTCGGCCAGGGCGTTCGCGACGTTGACCGTGCCGAATCCGGCGGACCAGCACGCCAGCAGCACGGCGGCCTGCAGGTCCATCTCGGAGTCGTCGATGGAAGAGACGTCGAAGACCACCGGACGGTCGCGCACCATCGGGCTGGTGGTCGGTTTCGAGAAGGTCTCTCCCAGCCGCCCACCGCCGCAGAGACCGATGAGCGAGGCCTCCAACCCGTCGGTGATCTCCCGGTACCGGTCCATGGAACCGCGGTCCAGGGCGACCTGGCGCACCTCGTCGGGGGCGTCCTGAACGACCTTGAGCAGGTCGGGAAGGACCGGGGTGCCGTCGAGCCTGTCGTCCAGGACCTTCAATGCACGGTCCAGGATCGTCTCCTCCCGGTCCGTGGGAGGAGACGACCGCATGATGGTCAACAATGCCGAGACCATGTTGAGTCGGCGGCCGTGGGCGTCCGCGAGGACTCGGCTGCGGGCCTTGCCGGTGAGCCGGCGGGCGGCGGCCCGGGACTCGCCGGGGTCGAGGATGTTGAGGTGCCCGCGCCCTCGTCCCAGGGTGATGACCTGGCCGCCCAGGGCCTCGATGAGGTCGACGTAGTCCGGTTTGAGGTCCCCGAGGACGAGGGGCTGACCCCCGTAGCCGGCGATCCCGGTGGCCATACGCCTGATGATGGTGCTCTTCCCCAGCCCGGGCTTGCCCAGGACGAAGGCCGATGGGTTGGAGATCAACTTGGCGCGCTGGAACCAGGAGATCGGGTCGCAGCACAGGGTCGCCCCCGAACTCAGGTTCCGTCCCAGGGGGACCCCGACCATGGGTGTGCCCGTGCCCACGGAGAACGGCCACAGACCGCAGGCCTGGACGGTCGTGCCCCGCCACTCCTCCGCCATCTGGACGACGCCCGCCTCGCCGCGGCCCGGACCGACCCAACCGCGCATACCGGGACGCTTGCGAGGGGCCTGCACCTCCTCCTCGGCCTGCTTCTGACGTCTGATCTGCGCTTGCCGCTGCTTCTTGATGTTCGTGCTCTTGGCGCGCTTGTGTCCGCCGATCACAGCTGCTCCCTCAGTTCAGCGGGGACCTTCAGGTGTTTGGGCAGGACCAGGCCGAGTGGAAGGGCCCCGGCGAACGCCGAGTCCTGGGAGCCGTGGACCAACCTCAATCGGAGGCGGGCGGTCGCGGACAGGTTGTCCACGGTCGCCATGGCCTCGGGTTTGAGCGCCGGGTCGGTGACGGTTGCTGTCACGACCAGGCCGAAGTTGACCAGGCCGGCGCCGGAGGCCTCCTCCGCCGCTGTCGCGCGGGCCGCCCGGGTGGCCACCATGTCGCGGGCGGAGGGTTTGTCGGAGGAGGTCTGCCGGAACTCCGCTGCCCGTAGGTCGGCCTCGACCACCGTGGCGGCGCGGGCGGCGTCCAACGGGCGGTAGAGCAGGGTCACCCGCTTGCGGGCGATGTCGGAGTGCGGGGCCAGGAGGCGCGAGAGGATGTTGGACTGGACGTTGCCCCGCGGAGCCGCGGTCATGGACCAGGTCATCGACAGGGCACCGTCGTGGATGTAGGAGTCCCACATCGTCTGGTGGGCGGTGGGTCCGACGTCCGGCCAGGTGAGTTCGGGGTCCTCCCCGTTGGCGTGTGCCTCGTCGATGAGGACCGCCGATGCGGGGTCGTAGGCGATCCGGATCGTCTCGCACAGTTCTTGGGCGGACAGCGGATGAGCAGCTCCGCCTCCGGTCGCGCTCAGTTGCTGGGTCAGGTTGGGAACCCGTGCTGCCAGCTCGGGTCCCATTTCGTCCGGCTTGCGTTTCTTGCCGCCGGTCCGGGAGGCGGCCGAGAAGGTCACGGCGACGTAGGCCTTCACCACGGAGGAGCCGGTCGGGTAGCGGTCGACGGCCTCGTGCAGCATGGCCTGTGCGAAGGCGGGTGAGTCCGGGTCGATATTGCTCATGACTTCCCGGCGCAGCCTGGTGCCGGTGTCCGGAGCGGTCTCGACCGTCACCGAGGCCGCCTCGATCCCGGGCTCGTCCCCGAGGTTGGCCAGCCAGTGGCCCCAACCGGCCACCCACACGTCCACCTGGTCCTCGTCCACCAGCGCGGCGCCGTCGGGTTCGGTCCCGATCACCACGGTGTAGTGGCCGGTGGCCGGCACGTAGAGAAGGGCGAAGGGGCGGCCGTAGGAGTCGGTGTGTTCGGACAGGCGTGAGGGCGCTGCCAGACCCGGGAGTTGGAAGGTGCCCCACGGGGTTCGCCCCAACGGACCCGAGCGGTACAGATGGGCTTTCTTCGATCGTGTGTTCCACCAGGCCATGCGTACGGTCATCCTCGTGATCAGGTTGCGGTCGTGTTTGTCCTTGGTGAGAACCGCCAGCAGGAGCCCGCCGACGAGGATTCCGCCGACGAATCCGGCGAGCATCCCCCCGATCATCACGAGGAAGACCACGAAGATGAGTCCGCCGAGCAGGAGGCCGGTGCCCAAAGAGCCCAGGCCCATGAGCCCCGCGGTCGCCGGTTTGCGCCAGTTCCCATAGGTGCGAGGTCCGCGGACCTCGGAATCAGCGACTGCCACTGGGGCCGCCCCCCTCTCCTGATTCGCTTCCCTCGGTCGCGTCCTTGGCGGTCTGGGCGACGGTGTCGCCGACCTTCTTCGCGGCGTCCGCCGCTGCCATCGCCGCGGTGGCGACACCAGCGGTGGCCGCGCCCGCACCTGCGGCCGCGCCTCCCTTGGCGGCACCGCCGGCCATCTGGCCGCCGCCCTGGGCCCCGCCCTGGGCCGCGCCACTGGTGTTGGCGGAGCCGGAGGGGCCACTGCCGGAACCGCCGCCCCCGCCGCCTCCACCGCCTCCACCTCCGCCGGAGGTCTTGGCGGCACCGGAGGGCAGGTCGGCCACAGCCCCGCTGACCGCGGCTCCCGCGGCGGCGCCGCCGGCCATCCCACCGACCATGGGTACGGCGAAGCGGATGAGGGCGGGCATGGCGATCAGCGCCACGATCATGAGCGTCAGGCCCGAGATGACCTGTAGGAGGCCGTGGTCGTCCTCGAAGAGGTCGGCCCCCACCAGCTGGAAGGCCGCCGCGTAGATGATGGCCGCAGCCGGCTTGTAGAGGATGAAGGCGACGAGCCAGCCGACCAGCTTCTTGAACCAGGACTTGCCCATCTCCGTGTTGGTGAAGGACGCCGCCAGGGGAAGGACCCCGGCCAGGATCACGAGCATCCCGATGCGGACCACCATGAGGACGATCTGCATCATCGTCGCGATGATCGCGAAGAGGCCGAGGAGAATCACCGTGAGAGGAATGATGGGTGAGATCACCCCTGAGGCTCCGCTCATCACGAGCATCACGGAGACGTTCTCGGCGAAGTCGGTCCCGTCTGTCGCGTTGTCCAGGATCCACGTGGAGAACTGCTCGGAGGCGGTGATCGCCAGGTTGGCCATCGTTACGCCGCCGGCGGAGACGATCACCAGGGTGATCAGGGACTTGATGAGGTCCTTGCCCGGCTCGGCCCTCTGTTCCCAGGCCATTTTCATCCCCGCGACCACCACCGACATGACGGCCGCGGCACCCGTGTACCACCACAGGCTGTTCTGGAGATAGACCGTGGGGCCCGAACCACTGGGAGCAGCGGTCGTGGGGATGAGCGCCATGATGATGCCGGAGGCGGCGGAGATGAGTACCACGGCGGCCAGGACCATGCCGACCTTGCCCAGGTGTTCGCCTCCCTCGCCCTGCCTGCGAGCGATGGCCATGCGGGCGCCGAGGGCGATCAGGGAGAGGACGCAGACACCGAGAGCGATCCACACCCCGTACTCCAGCAGGCGTGTGATACTCCCGGACGTGTCCCCGGTCTCCCCGGCACTGATGGACGCGGAGTCACCGGTGGCACCGGTCAGCGGTGGTGGGCTGACATGCACCCACAAGGTGCCCAGCGACTCGATGATCTGACCGAGCGCCTCGACGACGGCGTCGGACATCCATTCGAGGATGGTGTCGAAGGCAGTTTCCGCGAAGGCTCTGGCGCCTTCTTGGAAGTGACAGCCGATATCGTGCCAATCGCACATGGGGGTACTCGCCTAGCGGTCGTGTGTTTCACCATTCGCTTCTGTGTGCGCTCGCGAAAGAGGTCCGATCAAGCGCCCTGCCACCGGACGAACCCTGAGAGGCTCTCCACCGGGTAGGGAGGGGTGGCGGGTTCGCCGTCGTCTGCCAGGACGTTCTTCCAGTCGCCGTTCTCCCAGCGGAGGTCGAGGGGAAAGACCATGTCGAGCCCGTACGACGAGGTGTAGGCGATCTGGACGGAGGCCTCCTCCCCGTCGTAGGAGATGACCCGGAAGGCCGCGACCTGGATGCTTGCTCCGTCGTCCCCGGAGGCCGCAGCGGAGGTCCCGCCGTCGGCCAGGGCCGCCTCACGCCCGGGCCCCTCTGCGAGGGCACGTTCCATGACCACGTCCGCGAGTTCCGGGTCCGAGCTCATCGCTGTCCAGTTCGCCGCGGCGAGGACGGCCCCCAGAGGGGTGCGTGCAAAGCAGGAGCGGTAACCGTCGTCGTCGACCGTGCCTGGGCCCTGGCCCTCGACGCTCGGCGCGGCGATCGTGCCCGCGAGCTCCCACTCGGTCCCCTCGGGAGGCTCGTCCAAGCCACTCGCCATCTCCACCTCGGTCAGTCCGCATACGCTCGCGTCGTCCGCTGGAGGTGGGTTCTCGGACGTGGGGGATGCCGTCGGTGCGGAGGGCGAGGTTTCCTCTCCGCCCTCATCGTCTCCGCCGAAAAAACTGATCGAGATCACGAGAAGGCCGACGAGGGCGATGACGCCGAGGAACATCGCAGAGAAGATGAATCCTCTGGCCGCGAAGGGCGACTCGTCCACCTGTTCACCGAAGTTGGTCATGGCGATGCAACCCTGGGTCGTTGTCTATACGAGGAATCCGACGAGGGACGTGGCGGCGGAGATGAGGATGACCCCCGCGAGGACCATGCCGATCTTGCCCATGTGTTCGCCGCCCTCCCCCCGGCGGGACTGGATCGCCATGGTCGCTCCGGCGATGATCAGACCGAGGACGCAGATCCCCAGGGCGACCCACTTGGCCCACCCGAGGATCGACACGAAGCCCTCGGCGCCGGGGGGAGCTTCCCCCGACCCGGGGTCGGGAACAGCGGCCAGGTGGGCGGTGACCTCGGATGCGGTTTCGAGGAGCATGGGAGTCCTTTCTCTGAACTCGGAACAAGGAGGTTTCTCAGTGTGAAAGTGCGTCCAGATCCGCGATCATGGAGCGCACGGATTTCGGGCTTCTCTGTACGTCCACGGGTTCGTTCAGGCGCCACGACTCGATCCACGGGATGCTCCATGTCCGAGGTACGCCACCTTTGATGACCTTGGCCATGTCTTTCAGTGGGCGAGGGAGTTTTCCCGGTGCGTCGGCCACGAGCACGAGCCCGATCAGTTCGATCCCCGAGACCGATCCGGATGCCCATTCCGTGGCGGCCAGTTGTGCTGAACGAAGCCCGGATGCGTGGGTGCGTGCGACCAGGACGACCCTGGCGGGAGCATGCCCGGGCGGGTTGGCCACTTCCGGCCACGCGTGCCCTGCGGGCCTGGCATCAGGCACCAGCCCGGCGAGGGTGCTCTCACCCGCACCGCCGTGCACACCGAGGAACCAGACGTGCGCGGTTCCGGAGACCCGGCGCCGTGGGAGACGGTCGTCGTCGCCAGGGAAGGGGACCCCTCCCTGGGGCGACTGGGGTCCTGTGGCCGCCGGGGCGTCGTCCGGGACGGTGTGGTCCTGGTCCGGGGTCTCCTCGAGCGGAGGCCTCGTGACCCAGGGGTTCACGTTCTCACCCATCACCGCTCCTGCCCGTTCATCTGCTGTTTCTCGTATCGGTTGTCCGGCATTGTCGTGTGCGCAAGAAGAGAAGCGGTCCTCTGTTCCGTCGTCATCCCGGGGGAGGGCTCTCGCATTGGTTGTTCCTGGTTCTACTGGACCCTCTTCTTTTTGGCGCACCGGCTCTGATGCGACCTCTCGTTCGCTGGTTCACAGGATTCTGAAGTTTTTTTGGGCGGGACTGAGTTCCACATAAAGTGTGATGCAGATCTGTTGAAAGGAGGGAGTGAGGTGTAGGCTCGTGAACCGTCGTTCGCTCCACCCGGGGAAGGCGCTGCTCGCGACGGTCCACAGAGACGAGGTCGGGCAGCCATGGAGCATGACGAGGTTCCGGTGTTCCCGAGGATCACCGTGACCACCCGCAGCGACGGAACCGGCGACGTGTCGATCAGCGGACGTTCGCAGACGGTCTCGGCCGAGACCGCGTCGGAGGTCAGGACCCGCGTCACGGAGATCATCACCGGCGTCGCCGGGAAACTCGGACGCCCGGTGAAGGTCGCCACCGCGGGTGTCGACGGGGAGTGGCCTCTCATCGTCCACCCCGACGGCACGGTCGAGGAGGACGCCTCCGCCCCCGCGCCGAAGAAGGCGCGCAAGGCCAAGGGACGCAAGCCGAAGGCCGTGCCTGCTGGGGACGGTCCGGTGCAGGTGGCCTCATCGGCGCAGGAGCAGGCAGCGGAACAGCACGTCGAGCACCTCGCCCGGGCCCCTGAGCCGGAGCAGGTCCCCGATCCTGAGCCGGAGTCCCGGCCCCGACCCGAACCGGTGCCCGCGGTATCCGAAGAACCGAGCGCTGCACCGACGGATCCCCGAATCCGGCACCATGCGTCCGCCCCGTCGGAGCCCGTGCCCCCGCGCCCCCACCCACCGGCGCCCGGCCCCGGCGATCAGACGCGGCATCAGCCCGGCGACACCACCGGGCAGGTCCCGACCGCCATCGGAAGTCCGGACGAGAGCAGGGCCCGAGCGGCCCAATGGTGGAGCGAGGCAATCGCCGAGCACAACTCTTCCGTCGGAGCACAGGGTGTGGCCACCGCGATCCCGGAACACAGGAACGGTTCCGGGCTGTCCGGTCGTGGCCGGCGCTTCTTCTCGCGGCGCGGTCCTGAGAACTGAAGGCCGTCCACAACGAGCAGGAGGAGGACTCGTGCAGGCCGACGGAGTACCCCCCGGCCGTCCCAGGGCGGTCTTCGACCCCGACCTGTCCGCGCGGACCCTCGAACGGTTGCGCCGCGGATCGGCCGAACTACTCCCGAAGAAACGACCGCCCGACAGCCGGATCCGACACCGAAGGAACGCCGGTTATCTCGCCTCGGCGGGGGTGGTCGCGGCTTCGTGGGGAGCGGCTCACCTGGCGACCGAGGTTCCGGACGTCACCGACCTCGCCGTCCGTGTGCTCAGCACTCTCGGGCTGCTCGCCCTTGTCGTGTGGGGTGCGCGACAAGCGGGCCGTGTCGGGGCGGTGTTGGCGCTCCTACTCACGTGGGGTCCGCTCTTCCTCGTCTGGGGGGCTGTTCCGGGGACGGCCATGACTGGCGGCGCGGCGTTCTTCTGGGCGGCGGGACCGGTGGCCGCGCTGGCTCTGGCCACCAAGGTCACACCGTCGGCCGGGGTCCGGCACCACGGCCGTTACCTCCTGCCCGAGGACTTCGAACCGGTCGACTCGGAGGCGCTCAGGCGTCTCCAAGGAGCGATGGACCGGCTCCGCGGCGCCGCTGCCGTACTCGGCGACGACGTCGGCCCTGGTGGGGAGGAGCGCTGGCTCGCCGAGCAGGAGTGGTCGGTCGCCTCTGCCTTGGCCCACTGCAGTGAACTCGCCCTCGACCTCCACGGCAGGTCGAGGGAGGCCGTCACCGAACGGGTCTCGCGAGCGCTCGATCCGCAGCGCAGAGCCCTCGAGGCCGCGAGGGAGGCCGTGGAGGAGCGGATCCGGAGATTCGACGAGTACGCGCGAAGAGCGCACACCGCGGCGACCACGTACGAAGAACTGCGTCAGGGCGAGGAGAACGAGCGCCGTGACGACGCCTTCCTCGGTCTGCTGACCGACACGGCTTCGGAGAGCACAGGTCCCGTGTTCGGTGACAGTGGGGTCCGCGCGCTCCAGACGGCCTTGGAGGAGCAGGTGACACGAACGATCGATGCGGGGCGCTGGCTCCTCGAAGCGGCCGAGAGCCGGGCGCCCCACGAGGACGAGCAGCATCCGGAGGGGACCGCTCCGAACAGCCGGCAGGCACCTGGCTCGACCGGGCCCGTGGACGGAGGACGAAAGACATGAGACCGGTTCCGACCTCGCGGACGCCTCATGGGCGTGCCCACACGGAGCCCGAGTGGCTGGAGCACGCGCGTGTGGCCTCTCGGACCGGGCGTGCCACCCCTACGCGGGTCGAGGAGGACGCCGACCGCACACTGGCCGAGGAGGAACGGCGCCGTACCGACTGGGAACGCGCCGAAAGAGAGCATGTCGCCGGCGAACGAGCGCAACACGACGAGCGGGAGCGCGAGCGACCGGACCGTGAGCGCGCCGAAACACACACGGCCGGCACGGAAAGCGGCCTTCTCCGCCACGAGGAACGGCGGGACACGCCCCCGTACGGGGGAGGGCGGGGCGAGGAACTGAGGGAGGAGGGCACCGCGGAACCCTCCGACGAGAGGGCGCCCGACCCCGAGGGGCGAAGGGCCGAGCTGGAGGAGCAGCAGTCCGCTCCGAGACCCGACGGCCCTGCCGACCACTCGGGTGCTCCCGAGGAGGAGGCCGCCCACGCGAGCCATGAACGCGCGGCGCCCTCCCACCTCGCTCCCGCCCAGATGCGGAGCGTCCGCGGCGAAGCGAGCGCCGCCCCTCAGGCGGGGCTCGGCAACGGCGCACGTACGTACACGTCACGGCAGAGGGCCCACGGTCCCGAGGCGGATGCAGCGGTGCGGAGAACGGCGGGGGCCCGACGATGACCGGCCTTCACAACAACGATCCGGAGCAGGAGACAAGCGTGCACAGGACCACAGCACGGGTTTTCCGCGTACGACATCGGGCACTCGCCGCAGCGCTCGCGGCCTCACTCGCGCTCGCGGGCTGTGGAACACAGGAGGAGACACCGTCGCCGGAGCCGGCGGAGGAGTCCCGGAATCCTCTGGAAACAGCTGCTCCCCCGGTCTCGGACGAATCGAGGGTCGAGTTGCCCGAGACCGACTTCACCGACCCGGAGTCCGTGGCCGCTTCCTTCTGGGTCGCTTGGGAGTCCTACGACGGCGAGGCCGACACCGACGAGACCTACGTCGACCGTTATCGACCGCTCGTCACTGATCGCTTCTTCGACGAGCACGGGGCCGAGGGCATCCCCGTGCCGCCGCAGAACCTCACGGCCTTCAGGGAGAGCGGGCGTCTGCGTACCGCTGAGGTCGACAGCGTCGAGGTCCCCGAACCGGCCCAGGAGGGCGACCACCAGATCGTGCTGACCGTCGAGGGGAACCTGACCGACGCCGACGGCGGAGAAGAGATCGGTCCGCGTGAGTCGTCGCGGACCATGCTCCTGAACAACACCGGTGAGGACGACCCCGACTGGCGTGTCGACCGCTTCGTCCAGCAGTAGCCGTCCGAACGCGACTGGAGACACGTCATGGAAGGTAGTTCCGGTGCCAAGCTGCTCGCGTGCGGCTGCTTGGTGGCGCCCGTGTTCGCGATGTTCTCCCTTCTCGTCTTCATCCTGATGCTCGTCACTGTCGACACCGACGCCGAGTGGGAGACGACCGGGGGTTCGTTGGATCCGGAGGCCGTTCCCGAGGAGTTCGTCATCTGGATCGAGCGGGCAGCGGACGAATGTGAGCACGAACAATTGTCGGCCCCCGTGTTGGCCGCGCAGCTCTACCAGGAGAGCCGGTTCGACCCCGACGCCGTGGGGCCGCCCGTGACGGTCTCGGAACGCGGGGGCGTCCACCGCGCGGAGGGCATCGCACAGTTCATGCCCTACACCTGGGAGACCTGGGCGGTGGACGCCGACGACAACGGAGAGGCGTCCCCCTTCGACGCGCCCGACGCCATCATGGCCCAGGGCGCCTTCATGTGCAGCCTCATGGGGCAGGCCGCAGACAGCGGGTACGACGAGAACCCGGTCTCGCTGGCCCTGGCCGGCTACAACGCCGGTTGGGGGGCCGTGGAAGAACACGGCGGGATCCCCCCGTACGAGGAGACCGAGAACTACATCGACATCATCCTGGGCAAATCCGAGGAATTCACCGACAAAAGCGGTGAGGGGCTCGCCGACCCCGGGGTCGAGATCGACGCCGACGGGGACGTGGCCGGGGCCATCCAGTGGGCCGTGGCACAAGTAGGGACCCCGTACGTCTACGGGGGCGCCTGCATGGACCCCAAACAGAACACGCAAGGCAGCCCCGCGGGCGGATGGACCAGCGAGGACATGCGAACCCAATGCGATTGTTCGAGCCTCATGCAGCAGGCCTACGACAAGATCGGGGTCAGCCTTCCCCGGACCACGTTCGACCAGATCAATGTGGGCCAGGGGGTTTCGCCCGGCGATGTGCAGCCCGGCGACCTGGTCTTCCCGCACGACGGGCACGTCGGGATGTACATCGGTGACGGGAAGGTGGTCCATGCGCCCCAGACCGGGAAGGACGTCGAGATCACCGAGTACACCGAAGGGTACTGGGGGGCCTACGGCATCAGGAGGGTCCTGAACGACGGGTGACCGGAACGGTCAGAGTTCGGCGATGAGCTGGTCGGTCAGGTCGTAGCCGTTGGCGTAGCCCCCTTCGACGGTGTTCTCGCCGGTGGTGGGCTCGCCCGCGAAATGCAGGACCCCGTCGACGGGGGCGGCCAGCGCCGCCGGGGCGTCGTGGGCGCCCGGCGGCACGTACAGGTACGCGCCGCGGCTGTAGCGGTCCGCGGCCCAGTCGTGTGTGGTGCGGGCGACCGGGTCGGGCAGGTCCTCACCGAGCACGTCGGAGAGGGCGGCGAGGCCGATGGCGAAACGTTCGTCCTCCTCGCGGGCCAGCAGGTCGCGGGCGCTGGGGCCGGAAGCCCAGGCCACGACGACCTCGGACGCGCCCGAGGAGAGGCGCCAGAACACGAAGTCGGCGCCCGGCTCCCAGCCGAGGGCGTCCGGCCCGTCGGGGAGGACCGGGCGGTCGAACTCGTAGACCAGCTTGAGGGCGTCGGTGGTGTCCAGGGCCCGGATCGCGTCCCGGTGGCTGGTGGGCAGCGGCGGGTCGAAGCGCACGTCCTCGGCCTTGAGCACCCCCAACGGGAGGGCCAGGACGCAGTGGTCGGCACGGAAGACCTCCTCGCCGTCCGGGCCGGCGGCCAGCTCGACCCCGGACCGGATGCGGCGGACCTCCCGCACCGGGGTGGACAGACGTAGGTCGAGCCCGTCGGCGAGGGGCTCGAGGACCCGGTCGTAGCCGTCGACCACGCGGTAGTTGGCCCGCGAGGCCGCCCACCAGTCGAAGAGGTCGTGGCGGTGCATCCAGGTGGCGCTCCACCGGTCCAGGGGTTCGTTGTCGATGGAGACCGGAGGCCAGTCGGACTCGGGCACGCCTGTGCGTCGCAGGTAGGCGGCGGCGTCCTCGACGTCCAGGGGAGGGCTGTCGGTGTCGATGCGTGTACCGCCGCCGGAACCGCCCCGCACACGCGCGGTGTCGGCACCGCTCTCCTCCACGAGCTCCCAGGTGTAGGCGTCGCGGCCGTGGATGAGGCCGGCGCCCAGTTCCACGGGGACCGAGGTGAAGGAGTGGTCGGTGTGCAGCTGGCCACCGATCCGGTCGCGTGCCTCCAGGACCACGACGGACCACCCGTGGTCGACGAGGTTGCGTGCGGCCGAGAGCCCGGTGATGCCCGCGCCGATGACCACGACGTCCCATGTCGGTGCGCTCAGCCGTGAGCAGGCCGCGGCCGGGAGGAGGGCCCCGCCGCCGAGCAGGACCCCGCCTCCGCGCATGAGTGTGCGGCGACTGATGCCGGGCATGGTGCTCCCAGGCGGTCGGGTGACGGGGGTCCCAGTATGCGCCCGCTTTCGGCGCCGGGTCGGACGGCCCCCGGTCCTGCTTTCGATGGCGGATTCGTGTGTTCTTCCCCGAAATGTCGCGGACAGTGTTTAGAGTGCGGAACGTGAATGGACAACTGCCCCTCAGCACCCTCATGGACGACGCCGCGATCCTGTCCCTGGAACACCAGTTCCACCTGCAGGACGTGCTCGGCGAACACAACTGGCGGGTCGACATGAACGCACCCGTCTTCGAATTCACGTTCCCCTCGGGCGAGAGCCTGACCTGCGAGAGCTTCCACTTCCTGGGCAGCGCCGCCCCCGGTCCCGCTTCATGGATGTGGGTCTGGGCCAACCCGTCGGGGTTCCCCGAGGCCCTCACCCAACTGGCCGGTTCCGTGCGCGACCTCGGCGAACGCCACGGGGTCGCCGAGCTCACCTCCGCCGAGGTGCCCTTCGCCGACCTGCCCGGCGCCCCGGACATGCCGCACAACGCCGTGGGCCCGCCGACGGAGGCCGCCAAGGTCCTCACCGGCCGGTGGACCTCCTACAACGGCGAGGTCGGCGGCGGGACCCGGGCGTCGTTCCTGGTGGAACACCCCGCCTTCCGGCTCCCCGCACCCGACCCCGCCCGGACCGCTGGGCTGTTGCAGCAGGCCGTCTCCGGCCTACCGCTGACCGACCACCGGCGTGCGGTGTACACCTACGGCAACCTGCGCGGCCTCGACCCCGCGTTCGCGGACGACGGCGCTCGGCTGACCCTGTCCGCGGAAGGCCTCGCCCTCACGGTGTCCTTCGACGAGTACGGGCGGGTGAAGAACGTCGAGGGCACTGTCGGCTGACCCGCGTCCGGGGCCGCTGGGACGGCCAGGACCGGCCCGACCGTTGGTAGCGCCGCTGAGAGGACGGCTGTCAGTGTTGCTGGAAGCACGACCACCGGGCTGCCGGAAAACAGCCCGGTCGCGGCCGCCCTGGCCTCCCCTCGTCGGATACGATGCAGACGTGCATTTGCCTCTCTACCTCTGATCCGAGCCTCAGCACCCGCCCACTACGTGGCCGCGGGTGCCAGACGCATGTCCGGGCCCCGTACAGGGGCCGGCCGTCGGCTCGAAGAGCTCGTGCACACCCCGTCGAGACGACTCCGGGGCGAGCTCCGTTCGGAGGAAACGTGGCAACCCTCAAGCACAGATCAGCAAGCATGCCCGCAGGCGAGCGGGCCCAACTCACCGCGGACGGTATCGGTATCGACCGCGGAGGCCGCACCGTGCTCTCCGGTGTGAGCATGTCCGTCACCCCGCGCTCCCGATGGGGGATCGTCGGGGAGAACGGACGCGGTAAATCCACGCTCCTGCACATCCTGGCGGGGGCGCTGGAACCCGACACCGGAACGGTCCGGCGCATCGGTACCCTCGGCGTCGCCGAGCAGGAGATCGACGTGGTCGAGGGCCGTACCGTCGGTGACCTCGTCGACATCGAACTCGCCGATGCCCGAGACGCCCTCGCCGATCTCGACACGAGCGCCGAGGGTCTGGCCACCGGCCGTCCCGAGGCCGTCGAACGTTACGAGGCCGCCCTGAGTACCGCCGAAGCCATCGACGCCTGGGACGCCGACCGGCGCGTCGACCTGGCCCTGGACCATCTCGGGGCCGTCACCGACCGGTCCCGGCCCCTGGCCGAGCTCTCGGTCGGTCAGCGCTATCGGGTCCGGCTCGCGTGCCTGCTCGGCGCCGCGCACGACTTCCTGCTGCTGGACGAACCCACCAACCACCTCGACGCCGCCGGGCTGGACTTCCTGACCCGGCACCTGCGTGAGCGCACGGGCGGGGTGGTCCTCGTCAGCCACGACCGCGCCCTGCTGTCGGACGTGGCCACGACCGTCCTCGATCTCGACCCGAGCCGTGACGGGCTGCCCGGTGTGTACGGCGGCGGGTTCGCCGGATACGTGGAGGGGCGGCGGGCCGAACGCGAACGCTGGGCCGCCGAGTACGAGCAGCAGCAGGCCGAGCACACCAAGCTCAGCCAGGACCTGTCCGCCGCCCAGAACCGGCTCGTGAGCGGGTGGCGTCCGGGCAAGGGCACCGGAAAGCACCAGCGGGCCACCCGCGCGGGCGGGCTGGTGCGTGCCGTCCACCGCCGGCGCGAGGACCTGGAGGCGCACGCGGTCGACATGCCGCCGCCACCTCTGGAGTTCCGTATGCCGGATCTGCCCGCGCACCCCGGGGTGAGGCTGCTGCGCGCGGATGAGGTCACCGTCGGGGGACGGCTGGAGCGACCGGTCACGCTCTCCCTGGAGTCCGGTGCGCGGCTCGTCGTCACCGGGCCCAACGGTGCGGGAAAGTCGACGCTGCTGTCGCTGCTCGCGCGGGAGACCGCACCCACGGACGGCCGCGTGCACACCGCCCGCACCGCCCGGGTGCGGCTCCTGGCACAGGAGTCCCCGCACGCCGTGGCGCGCAGTGCCCGGGACGTGTTCCGGGCCCATGTCGGGCGGATGGTGGGCGAGGGGGTGTTGCGGGAGCGGGACGAGCTCTCCCTGGGTGCCCTCGGGCTGTTGGCGCCGGCGGACGTGAACAAACCGCTGCGCGAGCTCTCGATGGGACAGCAGCGCCGGCTCGACCTGGCCCTCGCGCTCGCGTCGCGCCCGCACGTGCTGCTGCTCGACGAACCCACCAACCACCTGTCGATCGCCTTGGTCGACGAGCTCACCGAAGGGCTTCGGGCCACCGGCGCGGCGGTGGTGCTGGCCACCCACGACCGGCAGCTCCAGCGCGACGCCGGCGACTGGGAACGGCTCGCGCTCGACCCGGCGCCGTCCGCCCGGCAGACCGTCGGCGGTCGGAGGTGAACGGCCCGGTGCCGGGGAACGCGCCCCGGCACCGGGGTAGGGCCAGGGCAGGAAGGAGATCCCATGAGTACCGAGGATGACGTGCGGCGCCTCGCGATGCGCCTGCCCGAGGTGACCGAGAAACCCTGTTACGGCACGCCCGCGTTCTACCCGTCTTGTCCGAGAGTGCTCCGGTCTTCAGGCCGGGACGGTCTGCCACTGTCCGGTCCGGGCTTTTTTCTGGTTTTCCTGCGCGCACATCGACCCTGGTCGTACGGTTGTTCGCATGCAGCTTCGTTTCCAGTACCGTCTCTACCCGGACCCGGGTCAGCGCGTCGCGCTGGCCCGCTTGTTCGGGTGTGTGCGGGTGGTCTACAACGACGCGCTGGAACGCACCAGGCCGATCAAGGCCGCCAACAAGCTGCTCGGGAGCCCCAAGCACCGGATCGCCGAGGGCCCCTATGTGCGGGTGCCCAAGAGCGCCGAGTTGTCCAAGGCGTTGATCACCGGGGCGAAGAAGACCCCCGAGCGGGCCTGGCTCTCACAGGTGTCGGCGGTCCCGCTCCAACAGGTGCTGCGGGATGTGGACCGGGCCTGGAAAGCGCACGAGGACTCCAAGACCGGTCAACGCAAGGGGCCGAAAGTGGGTGTGCCCCGCTTCAAGTCGCGCCGCGAGGCGCGTAGCGCCACCCGCCCCTCAAGGGCGGGTTGCAATCCCCGTCGTTCACGACAGGGAGGACGTCAATTCACCACCGGCCACTACGCGGAGCACGCCTCCGTCCTCGTGCGCCTGCACCGGGTCGCCGGCGACGAACTCGCCGAACTCCTCGCCGAGGCCTGGGACGCCCGCGCGCCCCGGTGAGCCCGGGGAGGACTCACTCCGGGCTCGGGGCGAGCAGCACGAACCCTGCGGAGAAGGGGTCCGCGCACACCGCGAGCCGGCCCACCCCGGGTGTGCTCTCCGGCCCCACGTACACCTGCCCGCCGGCCTCGGTGACCGCCGAAGAGGCCCGGTCGCAGTCGGTGACATGGAAGACCGGGTGCCAGTCGGCGGCGCCCTCGGTCGCGGGCAGGTGCGCCGGGTCCACACCCATGATCCCGCCGAAGTAGCGGTCCTCGCCGGCCTCGTGCGGGCGCACGGTCGTGTACACGGTGTCCTCGTCCAGACGGATGTCGTTGAACCCCCACTCGAACAAGCGTCCGTAGAAGTCCTTCGCGCCCTGCGCGGAGGGGGTCCACAGCTCCGTCCACATGAGGGTTCCGGGTACGTCGGTGCGTTCCATCCCCGCGAAGCTCGCAGGCTGCCACAGGGAGAACCCGCCGCCCTGCGGGTCGGCGAGGTAGGCCATGTGCCCCAGGCCCATGACGTCCATCGGCTCGACCATGACGGAGGCGCCGAGTTCCTGCGCGCTGCGCACCGTCGCACGGACGTCACCGGTGTTGAAATAGATCTCCCAGGCCACCGGCTGGTCGTCGGCCATGAGCGGTCCGGCCCCGCCGATGACAGCGCCGTCCGAGCGCAACATGCGGTACCCGCCGGGGTCGGGGCCCGCGGACCCCGGATCCCACCCGAGCACCCGGTGGTAGGAGTCCAGGGCGGCGTCGACGTCGCTGGTGCTGAGTGCGACCCAGCTCGGTGGTCCCTCGAGGTAGTGCGTGGTGAGCATCGTGTTCCTTCCTTCCGGCGTCGGACACGAGTGTGCTCCCGGCACCGACATTGCGGGGTTCGCTCCGGCAAAGGTTCGACAAGCGCCCTTGGCCCGCCGCGGTCCCTCGGAACACACGGTTCCGGACCACGGAGCATCCGACCCCTGCGCCACGGGTGAGTAGGATCCCCTGGATCGGGGCCGGCGACGGGAGGTGGACATGGAGAGCGACAGCGAGCTGCTCGCGCGCACCGCCTCCGGGGACGAACATGGGCTGAGGCTCCTGTACGAACGGCACGCCGCGGCCGTGCTGCGGCTGCTGCGGCGGCTGACGTCCGACCCGGGGGTGGCCGAGGAGATCCTGCAGGAGACCTGGATCGCCGTGTGGACTTCGGCGTACCGTTTCCGGGGGGACTCCTCGGTGCGGGCCTGGCTCCTCGGGGTCGCCCGGCGTCAGGCACACAACCGGCTGCGCCGACAGCGCCCCTCGACCGTCGAGTTCGACGCGGCCCCCGAACCCGTGGACGAGACGGCCGACGTCGAGGGGGAGGTCCTGGCCGCGGCCGGGCGGGATGAGATCGTCGCGGCGATCGGACGGCTCCCGCGGACACACCGCGACGTCGTCGTGCTCGCCCTGGTCGAGGAGCTCCCCTATGCCGACATCGCCGAGGTCGTGGGGGTTCCGGTGGGAACGGTCAAGAGCCGCATGGCCAAGGCGCGACGGGTGCTGGCCGCGGAACTTCCGGGGGAGTGGGTGAGCTGACATGGAGCACTTGGACGACGAGGCGGTCACCAGGGCCGGCACGCACGAGGGCCGGGCGGCCCTGCCCGAGGCGGCACGGGCACACCTGGACACGTGTGTCCTCTGCGAGCAGCGGGTGTTGGGCACCGAACGGCTCGCATCCGTCCTGCGCGAGGAGGAGCCGGACCCCGCCGTCCCGTCCTTCGACACGTTCATCGCCCCGCACCTGACACCGGAGCGGGCCCCCGAGCCCGCTCCGGCCCCTGCACCGGAACCGGAACCCGTTCCGGTGCCCGCGCCCAGGGTCACGGCCGGCCGCGCGGCACACCTGGCCCTCGCGGTGACCTGGAGGCAGGTCCGCCTGGTCCCGCCCGTGCTGTCGTCGGCCGTCGTCGCCGGTTTCGCCGTGCTGGCCCTCGCCCTCGCCCTGGTCCCGAGCCGACCTGCGGAACCCTACGTCGAAGCCGTCACCGTCGGACTGGTCACGATCGCCGGCGTGGTGGCGTGCGACCCACGGCGCGATCCCCGGCGGGAAGCGTTCCACGCCATGCTCGTTCCCCCGTTGGCGGTGTGGTTCGCACGCCTGGTCCTGGTCCTCGGGGCCGTGCTCGTGCTGGCCGTCGCGGTCTCGGCGCTGGCCGGTGCGGTGCCCGGAGGACGTCCGTTCCCGGAGCTGGTGGGTTCCTGGCTCCCGCCGTCCCTGCTCGGGGCGGCCCTGACCGTCTTCGGGACCGTGTGGCGTTCACCGGCCGTGGGACTCGTGCTCGGGGGAGTGTCTTGGGCGATGGCCCTGGCGGTGTTCCGGTGGAACACGGCCACGGGCGTGTTCGGGGCGGTCGCCGCGCCCTTGTGGGCCGACCTCACGGCCTCGGTGACCGTCGCGGCCCTGGTGTTCGCCGGTGCCGCCTGGCTGGTCACCCGCCCCGGCCGGAGCGTGGGCTGAGGGGACCGAGCATGCGTATCACCGCGAGAGAGGTCCGGTACCGCTACCGGGGCACGACCGCGTTGGCGGGCGTCGACCTCCACGTCCACGGCGGCGTGTTCGGCCTCCTCGGACCCAACGGCGCCGGGAAGACCACACTCCTCCGGCTCATCACGGGTCTCCTGCGCCCGCGCGGCGGCCCCCTCCTCGTCGGCGGACACGACATGGGCACCATCGGCGGTCGGCGGGCCGTGCGTCGCCTGGTCGGTTACCTTCCGGAGGACCCGGGCCTGTACGCGCACCTCACCGTACGGAAGAACCTGGATCACGCCGCCCTGCTGAAGGGCGATCCCCACGCGCGTTCCCGGAACAGGCGGGCGGGGCAGGTGATGGACCGGCTGGATCTGACCGCGCACGCCCGGACCCGGGCCGGGGAACTCTCCGTCGGTGGGCGGCAGCGTGCCGGTCTCGCGCAGGCGCTGATCGGCGGGCCGCCGCTGCTCGTACTGGACGAACCGACCTCGGCGCTGGACCCGGTCCACCGGCACCGGTTCCGGGAACTCCTCCGCGACCTCGCCCGGGACACCACCGTGGTGCTGTCCACCCATGTCCTGGACGACGTCGCCCGTGTCTGCGACCGGGTCGGCCTGCTCGACGCAGGAACAGTGGCCTTCACCGGGACCGCGGCCCAGCTCGCGCGGGCGGCGCCGGACGGGCAGGACCTCGAACAGGGATACGCCGCGCTGCTGGGCCACGCACCCGCCCCGGATCAAAATTCGCGTCCCGAACCGTGAACCGCTTCGCCCCCTCGGCGCTACGTACTACGCGAAGAGCCACCGGAGACCCGGTGGACACCGATGCGAGGAGGGGCGATGACGAGGCAGCCACCGGGTACGGCCGACCGTGCGGAGGAGGCGGTGCCAGGTGCCGTGGACGCACCCTCGTGGACCACGGTGTTCGGCACCGAACTCCTGAGGCTCCGCCGGGGGTTCCCGTTCTGGTACAGCATCCTCATGCCCGCGGCCCTGATCCTGCCCCTGGGGATCATCACCGTGTTCTCCCCGGAAGCGCAGGCGGGGAGGGCCTGGCAGACCTGGCTCCAGGTCGTGCTCATGTTCTGGGGTGTACTCCTGCCGATGAGCGCCGCCCTCTACGCCGGGGTCGCCGAGCGCCAGGACGACGACGCGCGCCGCCTGCTGTACACCTACGCCTTCTCCCGGGGCCGTCTGCTCATCGGCAAGTTCCTGGCGCTGACCGCACTGAGCCTGGCGTCCTCGATCCTGCTCGTCCTCCTGCTCACCCTGATGGGTGCGGGCTTCGGAAGGATGCAGGACCTCCCGACGATCGTGGCGGGCGCACTGCTGCCGTGGGCGGCCTTCCTCGGATCACTCGCCCTGTGCCTGCTCATCGCCAACGTCTGGGGCTTCACGGCCACGATGTGCACCGGTGTGGCCGGGATGATGTTCGGCGCGCTGCTCGCGGACAAGGTGGTGTGGTGGGTGATCCCGCTTGCCTGGCCCATGCGCATGGTCGTTCCCCTCGCCGGGATCGAGGCCTCCGGTGTCCCGCTGCCCGACGAGCATCCCCTGCACGACCTGACGGTCCTCCCGGCCGGGGCGGGCCTGTCCCTCGCCCTCGCCGCGGTCCTGCTCGCCGTCGGTGCCCGTTACGTGAACCGGAAGGAACTGTGATGGCCGAGGCGCTGCGAGTGTCGGGTGTGGAGAAGACCTTGGGAAGGCGGCATCCCGCGTTGCGGGGCGTGGATCTGACCGTGCGGACCGGCGAGGTCTACGGGCTGCTCGGACCGAACGGTGCGGGCAAGACCACGTTGATGAAGACGATCGCGGGTCTGTTGCGGTTGGACTCGGGACGGATTTCCGTGTTCGACCGGCCGCTGTCGAGGGATACCCGCCGCGGACTGGGGACCCTGATCGACGGTCCGGGACTGTGGCCCCGGATGAACGCGGCCGAGCACGTCCGTGTGCACACCAGGCTCCGGGGCGTGCCCGAGGAATGGGGACACGAGGCGTTGAGCACCGTCGGCATGGCCGACCTCGCCGACCGCCGGGTCTCCGCCTGCTCCCTGGGTATGCGGTGGCGCCTGGGAATCGCGTTGGCCCTGGTCAGCAGACCGCAGTTGCTGGTGCTGGACGAACCCACCAACGGCCTGGACCCGCTCGGTATGCGGGACATGCGCGAGCTTCTGCGCCGGCTCGCCGGGGAGGGGACGACCGTCTTCGTCTCCAGCCACCAGTTGGACCAGATCGCCCGGATCTGCGACCGCGTCGGTGTCCTGGTCGCCGGTACCACCCACTACGAGGGGCCGCTGGAGGGCCTGGCCAACGGCGGCGACCTGGAGGAGGGCTTCCTCGACCTCGTGGCGGCGGGGGCGGACAGCAGCACACCCACGTGACCACGGTGAGGGGCGGCGGGGCGGCCATCCGCCGCCCCTCACCGTGGCCCGCCCGTTCTGAGGACCGCGGAGCCGAGGCCGGGGCCGGGGAGGGCCCCACCCGCCATAGGCTGGACGGCATGTCTGATCTCGCGCTCGGGAAGCGGGGTGGCCTCCGGTGAGGAACGCCGCCACCATCGTGTCCTTCCTCGTCTTCGTCATCGCCTTCGTCGCCACCCGCGATTTCACGCGGACCTTCCTGGCCTCCTGGGTGGCCCTGGAAGGCCTGGCGCTCTGGATCGCTTCCTTCGTCTCCTCGGTCCTGCTGGCCGCTCTCGCCGCCGGGCTCGTGCTCCAGATCTTCCGGTTCTTCGACCGCGACTGACCCGTGCGCGGACGAACCCCGGTGCCCGCTCGCCGCACGTCGATGCGCACTCGCACCGCGTGCCCCGCAGATCCGTCATGACCGGTTCTGTCCCACCGATTCCCCGGGCACCCGCCCGTGCGCCATGATGTGCGCATGGGTTTGCGAGAGCGGAAGAAGGCGGCCACCCGTGCCGCGATCCGGCACCAGGCTCTGGAACTCATCCGTGAGCAGGGATACGAGGCGACCACCACCGGACAGATCGCCGCGGCCGCGGACGTCTCGGAGAGCACCTTCTTCCGGTACTTCCCCACGAAGGAGGAGGCCGTCCGCACCGATGACGTGCTCGCCCGTGTTCACGGCCACTTCCTCGACGAACCCGAGAGCGTGCCCCTCACCGACGCCTTGCGGGCGGGGTTGCGTCGTGCTTACGCGGAGATGAGCGGCGCCGACCGGGACGAGGACCTGCAACGGCGCCGGCTCATGTTCACCGTGCCCGAGCTCCGGTCGTCCCTGATCGAACGGCATGCCACCGGGATCGGTGAGCTCGCCGAGGCCGCCGCCGAACGCACCGGGCGTTCGGCCACGGACCTCGACGTGCGGGCGTGGGCGGGCGCGTGCATCGGGGCGCTGCTGTCGGTCTCGCTCGCCGTCGCCGAGGAGGGCGAGGGCGAACCCGCGGACTTCCCCGATCTCCTCGACAGTGCCCTCGCGCGGGTCCAGGGCGGTTCCTTCGGCCTCTGACCCCGGAGTTTTCACGGGCCTGACGCGTCGGTCGCGGTTTCCTGCTCCTGGGCTTGGTCGGATCGGCGGCCCTCCCGGGCTTGGCGGGCCTGGCGACGCTTCTCCATGAGGCGGTCCTGTTCCCGTAGCGCGCGGCGTTCTTCGCGGTTGAGCGGCCGGTTCTCGGGGTCGGTCTCGTCGTAGTTCTTCGCCGTGCGCGGGTTCTCCTTCTGCGGGCGTTGCATCGCGTTCACCTGGTCTCGTTCCTCGGCGCGGGCACGATGGGCGCCCTCGGTGCCGGTGTCCTCGGTTCGGGTGCCTGAGTGAGCTGCTCCTCGAGTCGGTCCGGTGTGGGGGCGCTCTCGACCTGGGTGCGGTGGCCGGGTCGGCGGTAGGTGGTGGCGATCCAGGTGCGGCCGGTGTAGACGATGTGCCACCGGTGTCCCCACCTGGTGCGCAGGCGGTCCAGGGTCTCGTGTTCGGTCTCCCAGGCCTGTCCGGTCAGGTCCTGGTGCAGGCCCTCGTGGCGGGTGATGCGCACGCACAGGCGGGCATCGCCCTCCAGGGTCGTGCGGGCGCCGCATTCGGACAGGTCGCGCCACTTCATGCGGCCCCCTGTGCGAGGTAGCGGCGCACCGCCAGGGCCAGCGGGGCGAGGTCCCCGGCGGGGTCGGACACGTAGGTGCGCACCCGGTTCGCACGGCGCGGGCGGCGCTTGTGGGGAGAGCGGCGCTCGCGGAGGTTCGCCTCTGCACGTCGGCGCACGTGCTCGAGCTCGGACAAGGACAGGTAGCGAGGCGCCATGGGCGCACACCTCCTGGGTCAGGTCCGGGTGAGTGACCCCGGATGGACTAGGTACGCTCCATCTAAAACTGTGATTCACCGTTTTTCAAGTCTGGGTTGTGAATCGGTCAACGTGAAGGCGGGAAAGTGAAACGGACATTGGTCCCAAGACGTCCGCGGTCATACGATCGACGCATGCCCGATCCCACTGGTGACTTCAGCCCGACCATCCGGCGCCGCAGGCTCTCTGAGGAGCTGAAACAACTCCGCTCCACAGCCGGCCTCACGCTGGAGCAAGCGGCGAAGAAGCTCGAATGGAGCAGGGCCAAAATCGCCAACATCGAGACCGGAAAGCGGCTTCGTCCCTACGTCACCGACATCGGTCTCCTGCTCGACATCTACGGAGTGACTGACCCCGAGCGACGGGAGGCCCTGTTCGAGCTGACGAGGCAGTCGCGTGTCAAGGGTTGGTGGACGCGGTACAGCGACTTCGCGGGGGCCTACTTCGGCTTCGAGGCTGAGGCGTCATCCATTGCGACCTATCAAGTGGGAGCCATCCCCGGGTTGCTGCAGACCTCCGATTACGCGGTCGCGTCCTCACAGGCATCACTCACACCGACGAACGACATCGAACGCGTCGTGGACGCCCGAAAACGGCGTCAGCGCATCCTCGACCAAAAGAAGCCACCGCGCCTGTGGGCCATCATTGACGAGGCGGCCCTCGCCCGGCCGGCCACAGCGGCCGAGCCAGAGGTGATGCGCAAGCAGATCCGGCATCTGGTCGAGGCCGCTGAGCGGCCGAACATCGCTGTGCAGGTCCTCCCGTTCTCCACCGGCCTGCACGCCGGAACCGGTGGCCCCTTCGTGCTTCTCGACTTCCCCGATCCCATAGACCGGCCCGTCGTCTATCTCGAGACCAGACACCAAGGGCTCTACCTGGAGACACCGGAACAGATTGCAGATTACCGCGATGTCTTGGGCCATCTTCAGGACACGGCTCTGTCACCGGCGGAGTCCGCAGCACACTTGGACCGACTCATTGACTAGGAGCACCCTGACGTGCACCGAACCCACACCCACCTGAACTTCCACAAGAGCAGTTACAGCACCACGGCGCAGGAGTGCGTCGAGGTCGCTGAGTTCTTCGAGGGTGCGGCTGTCCGAGACACCCAGCACCGGGAGCTGGGGCACCTGGCCTTCCCGACCGCAGAGTGGCACGCGTTGCTCGGCGCGGCCAGCCGCAAGTAACCCGCAACAGTGAAGGCCTCCGGTCCAGAACCGGAGGCCTTCACTGTGCTTACCTAAGCATCCCAGGAGGAGCTTACCTGTCCGAAGCTCCCTCGTGGAAGGGTCGCGACGCTGCGGGTGCAGGTCCTTCCAGAAGAGGCGGGGCCGCACGCAGGGATGGACGATTCCTTCGTGATCCTGGATTTCGCCTCCGATCCCTCAGCGGTGTAAGTCGAGCAGGCCGGCGGAGATGGCCTACTCATCGAAGATGCGGAGCAGCTCAGGACTTACGAGACTGTCCTCGATCAGGTCCGGACCTCGGCGCTGAGTGTCGAACAGTCACTGGCATGGTTGACGGGGCGGCTCGACCAGATCGATCAGGGGGCATGATGCTCACCAGCGAATCCCACGTCAACTTCCACAAGAGCAGTTACTCCAGCGCCAAGGGGCAGGACTGCGTCGAGTTCGCGGAATTTGCGACCGGAGCTGCTGTGCGTGACACTCAGAATCGGGAACTTGGGCCCCTCAGCTTTCCACCCCTGGAGTGGACAGCCCTGCTCCGCTCGGCCACCGGCCAGTAGGGCAGGAGTGCATCTTGAGAAGTCCAGGACCTGTAGAGGGTCGACTGAATTCGATGGCGAAAAGTTCAGGGATGCACCCGAACATGCTTTCCGCTCTCCACTGAAAGAGGTCAGCGCCTGTATGGGCATAACCCCTGATGCGCAGGATCGATTCGGGTGAGAAAATCTGTCATAGTTCTCCTCGCCCTTTTGTTGATGCTCGTGCTGTTTATTTTTTGTCGATCTGACTCCATAGTTCCGATTAATCGCTCTCATGATGCAGGTGATTTCACGCTCAGGGTCCTTGAATATGGCCCGATTGAGTCTAATGGCAATCTTTATTCATGGGAGTTGGTGGTCAACAATCAGGTGGGGGAGGAAGTTGATTTAAGGGTCGATGCGTCCTGTAGGTCCGGATTTTTTCCATGGGGTGACCGTCAGGAACCTGTCACTCTCAATGACAATAAAACCCAACTCCCTCCATTCGAGGCAAGAGGTTGGCGCATGACGTGCCCAAGGGAGCATGGCCGTATGCACGTAATAACTGTCACTGTCCTCCCGGATGGGAAGCGGCAGCCCTCTGAAATCCACTTCTATGCAAATGACCAGAATTAAGTTCTGTGCATGAGGTCGAGTGCCGTGGGTGGGTTCTCGACCTCTGACCGAACCTCGCGCTGATTGCCGGTGGCAGTGCCATGGCGGTCGACGTGGTCCCCCTGCCGCCCGCGATCGGCTACAAGGGTTCGTCCTCGCGGCGGAACAAGATCACCGTCTCGCCCGCGCAGTTCGACGGACGCTTGGTGGTGACCGACGCAGAGGCCTTCGCCGAGGCGGTCCGGATGGGGATCGGGCGTGCGAAGGCCTACGGGTGCGGGTTGGTGAGTCTGGCGCCCGTCCCTTTCGTGTGACCCGGATGTCCTGAAGACCGAACCGGGGCGGGGCCGCGCGCGCCGCGGCCCCGCCGCCGGGTCAGCCCTGCGGGATCAGGGCGACCGTGTGCTGGGTGTCGGCCTCGACCGCGTCCTCGCTGTACAGGAGCGGGACGTAATCGCCCTCGCGCCACGGGTCGACGTGGTCGCCGTAGTGCGGGCTGTCCGGGTCGCCGGATTGCCCGGGTGCGTTGACCGCCAGGGAGGAGTCCCATTCCCCGACGTCGAGGACCATCCGGAAGGACGCCCCGGCGTTGTGCCGGTACTCGGCCGGGTCCATCCCGGAACGGTTCACCGTGTGTGTGGACCCCTGGCGCTCGAACGGCCCCAGGTCATCACCGACCGGGCTCTCGAACACGGTGTGCTGCAGGTCGCCCCACCGCCACTGCGACGGGTCGGTGCCCAAAGACCCGGACACGTCCTCGAACGCCGCGGCCAGGGAATCGGTGAGGACCTGGTCCCGCACCGCCTCGGCGTCGCCGCCGATCCACTCGCCGGGGTGGTGCAGCGCGTCCAGGAGCGCGCCAGCGTCCTGGGTGTGTTCGGTGAAGGAGGCCAGCTCGGGCGAGACCGCCTCGTAGAACGCCGGACCCAGGTGGCGGTGGAACCAGGTCTGGTACAGGGCCGCCTGCGCGGAATCCACCGGGTGGTCGCCGTCCCAGCCCTCCAGGAGCTCGGCCGCCTCGCGGGCCGGTCCTTCGGCGTCCAGGCCCTCGAGCAGGGGCAGCGCCTCGCGGACGGTCAGGTCCACGACGTCGTTCTGCAGCTCCGCGGAACCCTCCATGGTGGCGGGCCCATCGCTGTCCAGCACTTCGGTGATGCGGTCCTGGCGGTAACCCGGGGCCCACTCGTAGCCCAGGCCCAGGTCCTCGGGCAGGTTGTACTCGTTGGCGGTGGAGAAGAACCCCTCGTCGGGGTTGTGCACGGACGGCAGGTCCTCCATGAACCCGTCCCACTCGTGGGTGCCGTCCCCGGGTACGGGCAGCAGACCGTCGCCCTCGCCGCGTTCGGGGACCAGGCCGGCCGCGGCCCACCCGATGTCGCCGTTGACGTCGGCGTAGGTGTAGTTCATGGGCGGGCCGCCCCACCCCTCCAGGACCGAACGGAACTCGTCGAAGTCCTCGGCGTACATCAGTTCCAGGCTGTTGAAGTAGGCGGTCGTTCCGGGTTCGGTCCAGGTGGTGCGCACGGCGTAGGCGGTGTCGCTCTCCTCGTCCTGGGCGACGACGGGACCGTGGCGGGTGAAGCGCAGCTCCACCTCCTCGGTCGAACCGTCGGGCAGGGCCACCTCCTCGGTGACCACCTCCATCTCCTCCCACGCGCCGTCGTGGCGGTAGCGGGTGGGGTCGTCGGGATCCACGTCGTAGAAGACCAGGTCCTGTTGGTCGGCGGACAGGAACGTGAGCCCGTACGCGGCCGTCCCGTTGTGCCCCATCGCCACACCCGGCAGGAACGGCTCACCCGCGCCGACCACGTCGACCTCCGGTGAGAACAGGTGGACGACGTAGCGCAGGGAGGGCGCCGTCACGGGCCGGTGCGGGTCGCCGGCCAGGATCGGCCGGTCGGTGTCGGTGAGGTCGGGGGAGAGGGTCCAGCTGTTGCTGCCCTCGTCCCCGTTGGTGGTCAGGGGGACCTCCTCCTCGGCGGCCATGGGCAGGCGCGCCTGCTCCTCGTCGTCGAAGGTCACGTCGCCGGTGGCGAGCCTGTAGGTGTCCAGGACGTCGCCGGGCACCGAACACGGGTCCAGGCCCTCGGGCAGGGAGGTCGTGTGCTCGGGTTCCATGCCCAGCAGCAGGTCGGCGTTGCCGAGCTCGTCGTCGCAGGCCACCCGGGTGCGGGTGAGTTCACTCGCGAGGTTCCCGCTGAGGGTGTGCGTGCGGATGCGGACGACGTCCTCGGGCTCCCAGCGGGCCGGGTCGTAGCCGAGCTCGTCGAACTCGGGAGGCCTGTGCTCGGGGTGCTCCGCCAACCAGTCGACGTAGGCGTTGATGCCCTCGGCGAAGCGTGTGGCGGCGGTGCGGGACTCGGGTCCGTAGCTGTCCCACTCCTCGTCCATGTCGCCCCGGTACGAGAACAGGCGCGCGGCACGGTCGCGTTCCACGAAGTCCGGGCCCAGGACCTCGGAGAGCTCGCCCAGCCCTTGACGGCGGTGCAGGTCGATCTGGAAGAGCCGGTCGCGGGCGGCGTTGACCCCCTGGGCGTAGAAGAGGTCCTCGTTGTCGTCGGCGGTGATGTGCGGGATCCCGGCGGAGTCGACGGCGATGGTCGCCTCGCCGTTCAGGCCGGGCAGGTGGAGTTCGTCGCGTTCGGCGGCGGTGGCGCCGGCCCCGGCCAGGGGCACACCGATGATCGTGGCCGAGACCAGGGCTGTGATGCTGCGTCTGCGCATACTGCGTCCTTGCATCGGGGGAGGAGCGGATCGGAGGGACGCGGACGGAGGAACCCTACAATGGGCGATCCGTCGGTGACGAGACGTGTTGACGCGAGGATGTGCGTGTCGCTCTCATGACCTGCGACGGCCCGTTGGCTTTTCCCTCGAAGCGCTCGTGTCCCGGGGGAAACACGCGTATCGGCCGTTCCGGGTGTGAGACTGGGGGCATGACGAGCCACACCATGAGAGCCATCAGGCAGGAGACCCTCGGGACCCCGGAGGTCCTGAAGGAGCAGGAACTGCCCGTGCCGAAGCCGGGCCCGGGCCAGATCCGGGTGCGCGCCCACGCCGCGGGCGTCAACCCCACCGACTGGAAGCACCGCGAGTCCGGCCTGTTCCTCGGGGAGCCGCCGTTCGTGCTGGGCTGGGACGTCTCCGGCGTGGTCGACGAGGTCGGGTTCGGCACGACCCTCTTCCAGCGCGGCGACGAGGTCTTCGGGATGGTGCCCTACCCCTTCGGGGCCGGAACCCACGCCGAGTACGTCGTGGGGCCCACGCGTGCCTTCGCGTTCAAACCCTCCGAGGTCGACCACGTCACGGCCGGTGCGGTGCCGCTCGCGGCGCTGACCGCCTGGCAGGCCCTGGTCGACACCGCCGGGGTCGGGGACGGGGACCGGGTCCTGGTGCACGCGGCCGCCGGCGGTGTGGGCCACCTGGCCGTGCAACTCGCCAAGGCCCGCGGTGCCCACGTCATCGGCACGGCCAGCGAGCCCAAGCACGAGTTCGTGCGTTCCCTCGGCGCCGACGAGGTGATCGACTACCGGGCCACCGACGTCGGTGAGGCCGCCCAGGGCGTCGACGTGGTGCTGGACACCGTCGGCGGGGCCGAGCAGATCGAGACGTCGGTACGCGCGCTGCGCCCCGGCGGCACCGTCGTGAGCCTGCTGCCCCTCGAGGCCCCGGACGCGGTCGCCCGGGCCGAGGCGCAGGGCTCGCGGGTGGTGAACATGCTGGTGGAACACGACCACCAGGGCATGCGCTCCATCGCCGCCCTCGTGGCGCGGGGCGCGCTGCGGCCCGCCATCGCCGAGACCTTCCCGCTCGCGCAGGCCGCGCGTGCGCACGAGGTCGGCGAGCGCGGCCGGACCACCGGGAAGTTGGTGCTGACCATCGGCTGAGGCCGGTCCGCACACAAGGAGGGGGTGACGTCCGATCCGTCACCCCCTCGTCGTGCGCGGGTCACTCCGCGGAGGACCGGGACTCCACCACGGTCTCGGGTCCCGGGTAGGTCACCATCTCCTCGCCGTCGGGGAATCGCACCAGGTACGGAGGGCCGTCGTGGGCGCCCCGCACCTCCACGATCTCTCCTGTCCGCTGGCCGTCGCTGCTGCTGGCGCCGTGCATGTGCACGAGATCGCCGACGTGTGCGCGCATGGTTCCCCCGTTCGAAACGGACCTGTCGGTGGCAACCGGGATCTACCCGGAGATCCCGCGCGCCGAAACGGGCCCTGTGCGGGCGCGAGAGCTCCTCTGACCGAGCAGAAGGAGGGCATGAGAGATCTCAGCGGGGGAGCAGGCCGGTCATGAGGAGGTCGACGACGGCGGGGAGATGGCCTTCCAGTTCCCGGAGCGAGTCGGCGTCGGCGTAGGACGTGAGCCCGTGCAGGGTCGCGGCGACGGTGAGCGCGATCGTGCCCGGGTCGCCGGGTGCGATCGAACCCTCCTCCTGGCCCTCGGTGACGGGGTGCAGCACCGTCTCCACCAGGCGCCCGACGGCGGTGGTGAGCTCGTCGGGGCGTGAGGGGGCGTGTTTGCGCGCGTACATCAGTTCCAGCAGCGCGGGGTGGTCGAGGGCGAAGCCGACGTAGACCCGGGCGAGGGCGAGGAGGCGGGACCGTGGGTCGCCGGGTTCCTCGACGGCCTCGCCGAGCCGGGTGTCCAGGCGCTCGAACCCGGTCAGGGCCAAGGTGTCCAGGAGATGGTTCTTGCCGCGGAAGTGGCGTCCCGGGGCCGCGTGGCTCACCCCCGCCCGTCGGGCGAGCTCACGCAGGGACAGCGCGTCGGGTCCCTGCTCGGCGAGGGCTCGCTCGGCGCCGTCGAGCAGGGCGGCGCGCAGGTCTCCGTGGTGGTAGGGGCGGTGGGACATGGCCCCAGCATAGCCCGATGTATACGCTGCCATCATTGTTGTCATTGACAACTTCTCCGGGCCGTGCCTACGTTGTGGGCATGCAGACCACAGCCGTTTCCCTCCCCGACCTGACCGGCCGCACGGTCGTGATCACCGGCGCCAACAGCGGCCTCGGTCTGGAGACCGCCCGCATGCTCGGAGCCCGGGGCGCACGCGTCGTGCTCGCCGTGCGCAATGAGGACAAGGGCCGGGAGGCGGCCCGGCAGATCCCCGGCGACCCCGAGGTGCGCCGTCTCGACCTCGGCGACCTGAAGTCCGTGCGTGCCTTCGCCGAGGCGTGGACGGGCGACATCGAACTGCTCATCAACAACGCGGGTGTCATGGCGGTGGCCGAGGGACGTACCGCCGACGGGTTCGAGATCCAGTTCGGCGTCAACCACCTGGGCCACTTCGCCCTCACCAATCTGCTGTTGGAGCACGTGACCGGGCGCGTGGTCACTCTGTCCTCGGGCCTGCACCGCACGGCGGCGGGCATCGACTTCGATGACGTCCATCTCGAGCAGGGCTACTCCCCTTACCGGGCCTACGGGCAGTCCAAGCTGGCCAACCTGTTGTTCACCCTGGAACTGCAGCGTCGGCTGGAGGCGGCCGGATCATCTGTGCTGTCGGTCGCCGCCCACCCGGGTTACGCCGCCACGAACCTGCAGAGCCACGGCGCCGACCCCTTCTCGCGCAAGATGGCGATGCTCGGTAACGGCCTCATCGCCCAGAGCGCCTGGGCCGGTGCGTTGCCCACGGTCTTCGCCGCCACCCAGGAGATGGACGGAGCCGGGTACGCCGGACCGGGCGGCCTCTTCGGGATGCGGGGCGCGCCCACCTACTCCGAGCGCAGCGCCGCCGCGAAGGACCCCGTGGCGGCCGAACGCCTCTGGGAGCTGTCGGAGGAACTGACGGGGGCTTCCTTCCCGCTCTGAGGTCGGCCGCCGCGAACCGCTGGTGAGGTGCGGGGCGGGGCCCTGCGGGGGGCAGGGCCCCGCCCCGCACGTTCACGGCACCAGGGCCAGTTCGTCGTCGACGGACTCGCGCACGGCCTCCTCCGAGACCGCCCACGGCAGGGTCTCGCCCGCGCTCCAGAGGTCGAGCTGGTCGTCGTAGTTGCCGTGGAAGGCGTGCCCGGAATTGCCGGTCAGGTTCACCCAGGTGGAGGCGTCCCGGTCCGACAGGTCCACGACCATGCGCATCGACGGCACGCTCACGATGCCGAACCCCTCCGAGGCGTCCCACCCGGTGGCGTTGACGATGCTCCCCCCGCCCGAACTCTCCACCGGGCCGCGGTTGAACAGGCGCTCCACGGCCGGGATCCCCGAGGTGCCGAAGGACTCGTGGGTGGCGGTGAGGGTGTGCAGGTCGCCCCAGCGCCATGCGGACGGGTCGTCGCCGAGCAGTTCCACGAGTTCGTCGGCGGCCGCGTCCATCGATGCGGCCAGGACCTCTTCGCGCCCGTCGGCGTCCTCGCCCTCCCACCAGGGGGAGTCGGGGTCCTCGAGCAGGCTGTTGACCACGTACATGCCGCGTGAGCTGTCGCTCATGCCGACCGGGTCGAGCTCGTCGAACAGCGTCGGCAGCAGGTGGCGCCACGTGGCTTGGTAGAACGCGGCGCCGGCGGAGTCGGCTTCGGTGTACAGGTCCCAGCCGGCGAGCTGCTCCTGGGCCTGCGCCGTGACCCCGTCGACGTCGGCGTCCAGCAGGTGCGGGACGAGGGGCTCGGCGGCCAGGTGGTAGGAGTCCATGTGCATGCGCTCCATGTCCTGCACCCCGACCGGCCCGTCGGCGATGGCCTCCTCGGCCAGGTCGTTGATGCGCTGGCCCCGGTATCCGTAGTCCCAGTCGTCGGTGAGCATGTGCGCGTACTCGTCGTCCACAGAGGCCTGGTTCGCGGTGATCACCAGCCCCGATCCGGGGTTGAGCACACTCGGCAGTTCCTCGAAGGGCAGGTATTCCTCCCAGGCGTGGTCGGGGTCCCAGCCGGGAGCGGGGAAACGCCCGTCGCCCTCGCCGCGTACCGGGACGTTGCCGGGCGCCTGGTAGCCGATGTTGCCTTCCCCGTCGGCGTAGACGAGGTTCTGCGAGGGCACCTCGAAGGAACGCGCCGCGTCGCGGAAGTCGTCCCAGCCGCGGGCCCGGTTCATGGCGAAGATCGCGTCGGCGGTGCCGCCGGGTTCCAGGGCCGTCCACCGCAGGGAGACGTCGCCGGAGCCGCCGTCCTGTCCCTGTCCGGCCTCGCGCTGGCCGGCGCCGGCCTGTGCGTCGGAGACGATCGGGCCGTTGACCGTGCTGCGGACGGTGAAGTCGATGTCCTCGCCGCCCTGGACCCGCACCGTCTCCTCCCGGGTCTCGACGGGTAGCCACTCGTCCCCGTAGCGGTGGGTGTCGCCGTCGACGTCCTCCACGTACAGGTCCATGACGTCGGGGTAGAGGTTGGTGAAGCCCCAGGCGATGGACTCGTTCTGGCCGATGACCACGCCGGGCAGCCCGGAGAAACCGAACCCGGACACGTCGTAGGGGCATTCCTCGGTCAGTTCCGTGCAGTGCAGCCCCATCTGGTACCAGGTCGAGGGCATCGAAGCGCCCAGGTGGGGGTCGTTGGCGAGCAGGGGCTCACCGGACTCGGTGTGTTCACCCGAGACGGCCCAGGCGTTGGAACCCAGGTCGGCGCTGCTGCTGGGGCCGAGGAGGTCGGGGACCGCGCCGACGGAGTCCGAGACCCGTTCCAGGGCGTCCTCCCCGTCGCCTGGACCGGGTGCGCGGCGGGCGTCCTCCTCGGGCGAGGGGTCGGTCTCGGGGGCCGTGTGCTCCTCGGTCACGGTCGTGGGGGTGTGTTCCTCGAAGGGGTAAGGCGGGTAGAGCTCGTCGATCTGCTCCTCGTCGAAGCCGGCGGCGAGCAGGCGCCCGCGCTCGGTCTCCTCGCTCATGTTGCCGCTGAGGTCCCAGGCCATGGCCTTGAGCCAGGCGAGACTGTCGGCGGGCTGCCAGGGTTCGATCTCGTGTCCGCCGTTCATGACGGTCAGGAGGCTGTGCTCGAGGGAGGCCGAGGCGCCACCGTTCTGCTCCAGCCAGGCGTTGACCCCGTCGGCGTAGGCGTCCAGGTGGGCGCGGCTGTCCTCGTCGAGCAGCTCGTACTCCTGCTCGGCGACGTGGCGCCAGCCCATGGTCCGCAGGAACACGTCGGTCTCGGCCTGCTCGGGTCCGAACAGCTCGGACACGCGTCCGGCCGTGACGTGGCGGCGGAAGTCCATCTCCCAGAACCGGTCCTGCGCGTGGGTGAACCCTTGAGCCATGAACAGGTCGTGGGCGTGGTCGGCGTACAGGTTCGTGACGCCGTGCTCGTCGCGTACGACGTCGACCTGGGAGTGCAGGCCGGGCAGATCGATCTCGCCGGAGGTCTGTGGGAACGGGCGGCGCACCGCCCACACGCTCAGGAGTGCGGCGATCAGGGCCAGAACGATGACCGTGGCGAGGAGACCCAAAAGCACGCGAAAAAGGACAGTCTTGCGCAGAACACCCATGGCGGAACTTTAAGGTGCCTTGGGTCACACATGCCATGGCAGTGTCTGCCTCGATCCCTATTTGTTACCAAGCAGTAGGTGGACGGTGCCACCAAGAAGTAAGTGCCCGGTTCCGTCGACCGGCGGCCTCCGAACGGGCCGTCTCCCCGCCTCGCGCCGACTCAGACCCGCACCCCCGCCTCGGAGGCCTCCACGCGCAACCGCTCCACGAGATCGGCCGCGGGCAGGTCCCGGGACTTGCGCCACCCGCGTCCGGCCCACAACGCCATACCCCCGCTGTCCTCCGCCTTCGCGGCGGCCGCACGCAACGGCTTGGTCATGTGGTGGATCTCCGGGTATGCGAAGGGCGCGCCCAGGTGCTCGCCGATGAACCGGTTGACCAGCCCCCGGGCCGGTCGCCCGGTGAAAGCCCAGGTCAACGCCGTCTCGGTGAAGTCCGGGTTGCCCAGGGCGAGCTTGTGGGCCGGCTGGGCACCGCTCTCCGGGCAGCGCACGAACGCCGTTCCCAATTGCGCCGCCACCGCACCCGTGTCCAGCACCGCGGCCACGTCCCGGCCGTTCATCACCCCGCCCGAACCGATCACCGGCACGCCCACGGTCGCGATCACCTCCGGCAGCAGCTCCAACAGAGGGCGATCGTGGCCGCGCAGGGGGTCGAACGTGGCCCGGTGCCCGCCGGCCTCCACACCCTGTACGCACAGGGCGTCGGCGCCGCGGCCGACGGCGATGCAGGCTTCCGCCACGGTCGTCACCGTCACCACCGTCGCCGACCCTGCCTCACGCAACCGCGACAGGACCGCCGGTTCCGGGCAACCGAAGGTGAAGCTCACCATCGGTACCGGGTCACGGACGAGCAGGTCCAGTTTGGCCGCCCAGTCATCGTCGTCGTGCTCGGGTTCACCGACGGGGACCCCCTGGCGCTCGGCCTCGGTGGAGAGCTCCTTGCGGTACTCGTACAGCCGGTCGGGATCACCCTCTGCCTCCGAGGGCGCGAACAGGTTCACCATNGGCGCTCAAGTACCCCGCGGCCAGCGAACCGGTGGCCCCGGCCTTGTGTACGGCCGTGACGAGGGCGGGCGAGGAGACACCGCCCGCCATGGGTGCCTGGACGATCGGGCGTACGTTCAGAAGTCCTGCCGTGGCCATTTTTACCACTCCCACCGATTGTGTGCGGAAATATTAACAGTCGACTTTGTTTCGCCGGTAGGGCGGGGTGCCGCTCCCTCGTTTCTCATTCATATGGGAATTCACGGGATGGTTTATCCCCGTCCGGTGCCATCTCCGTGAATTCGGCCGGCCCCGGTCCATGACAGGAGGATACGGTTTCTCGCCGAAAACCGCCGGTACTCTAGACGAGGACTTCGAAGAACGCGGCCGCCAGAGCCGGCACACCGGGGTTGCGTCCGCCACGCGGCCACACGAGGCCGAAGGAGGACTCGGGCAGACCGACCACCGGCACCAACGCGATCTCGTCGGTTTCCTCGTACCCGTCGACCGAACCGCACAGCAGCATCGCACCCCGCTTCAACGCGACCTGGCGCAGACCGTCCTGCAGGTCCTCCGCCCCCTCGTGGTGATGGATCCTCTTGCCCAGAGGGGTGAGCGTGGGAGCGTGAACCCGCAACCAGTGGTCCCGGGACCGCCGGACCGGGATGAGGGGGACCTGCGCCATGTCCTCTACCCCCACCGAGTCGCGGTCCGCCAACGGATGCTCCGCGGAGACCGCCAGCCGCTGCGGTTGGCGGTCGAAGACCGGTCCGATCACGAGGTCGCGCTCGCGCACCGGAAGCAGCACCACCGCTGCGTCCACCCGACCGTCGCGCAACGGCCCGAACGGATCCTCCAGCGGGTTCTCCACGACCTCCACCCGCGCCTCGGGTGAACGTTTCTCGAAAACCTTGACGGCGCGGTCCACCGGTTCCCGCATCTGTCCCGGAAAACCCAACCGCACCATGCGTTGACCGCTGGAAGCCCGGTCACGCGCGTCCTCCAGTACCGAGACCAGCGCCCCGTAGGCCGGCCGCAGGGAGGACAGGAACTCCTCCCCGAAAGGGCTCAGCCGCAGGCGCTCAGCGGAGTTGTCCAGCAACGGGGTGCCGATCCTGTGCTCCAACCGCTCCACGAGTTCCCGCGTTCGATTCACGGGCAGGCCCAGGCGCATGGCCACCCGGCCGAAGTGCAGTTCCTCCGCAACCAGGAGGAAGCACTCCAGTTCCCGGATCTCGATGCCCTGCACGCTTCCACCTTCCGCGTTCGACGTGACACTCATGGAAGCACGCTGGGATGTGGGGTTTTCGCCCGGCACGCGGTGACAGGCCGGACGGAAGCTCCGATCCCGGTCGAACGGCGCCCGGCCCGGGCCGTGTGAGCGGCCGTCGGTACGTTCGGCGCGATACCGACCACCAGAGGAGACAGACATGAGCGTGACCGCCGTCGACGCCTTCGCCGCGGAACTCGACGGTTGCGGGGTCCTGGTCAACAACGCCGGCGGCGCCATCGGCACCGAACCGGTCGCCACCGGCGACCCGCAGGACTGGCGCACGATGTAGGCGGTCAACGTGCTCGGAGTGCTCAATATGACGCAGGCGTTGCTGCCCCGGCTGGAGGAGAGCGGGGACGGCACCGTCCTGGTGCTCACCTCCGTGGCCGGGCACGTCGTCTACGAGGGCGGGGCAGGTTACGCGGCCGCGGAACACGGGGCCCATACCCTCGCCGCCACACTGCGCCTGGAGTTGGTGGGCAAACCGGTGCGTGTACTGGAGATCGCACCCGGCATGGTCGAGACCGAGGAGTTCTCCCTCAACCGGCTGCGCGGCGGCTCCGAGGCCGCCGAGGCCGTCTACGCGGGGGTCCCCGACCCCCTCACGGCCGAGGACGTGGCCGAGACCGTGGTGTGGGCCCTCACTCGGCCTCCGCACGTCAACATCGACCTGCTCGTGGTGCGCCCCCGTGCGCAGGCCGCCCAGCACCGGGTGCACCGCATCTCCGACGACACGCAGGGTTAGCGAGGAGGAAGAGGAAGGGGGCGGCGACGCCCCCGTGGGACGGATCAGGCCTTCCCGCCGCCGTCCTCGTTCTTCTTCCCACGCTCACCCTTCTGCTCCTCGTCGTCGCCCTGCAGACCTGCCACGGCCCCGTGCACGGAGTCCTTGGCGCTCTCCACGCCCTCACGTGCGCGGCCCTTGAACTGTTCGGCCCGGCCCTCGCCCTCGACCTTGTCGTTGCCGGTCACTTTGCCGGCCATTTCCTTGAGCTTGCCCTTGGCCTGCTCGACCTTGCCTTGGGACTTTCCTTCCTGGCTCATGGGTACCCCCTTGTGGTCCCGATTGTTTGAATTGCTCTCCCCCCGAGGCCTTCCATGCTATTCGTGTCCTATTCACCGTCTGCGGGCAAAATTCGGGTGGTTCATCACACCGTGATCGATCACCCGGGCCGATGATTGACCGTTCGTGTGTCGGGCACGGCCACGTGTGAGGCGGTCTCCAGATGTTCCGAACGCCGATAGCGAATGAATGGAGGGCGCACCATGGACCTGACTTTCCTTCAGCCGCTGTACGAGACGTCCACGCCCGTTGGGTCGCTGTACATCAACACGTCCCGTGATGCGGAGGACACCGACCACGCGGTCCGTGTCCGATGGGACAAGGCCAGGGACGAACTGCGGGAACGGGGGCTCGACGAGGCCACTCTCGAGGCGATGGACAGGGTCGTCGGTGTCACCGAAGGCGTACCTGGACCGCACGGGCAGGTCGTGTACGCGGCCGGGGGGAAGGTGCTGCTCGACTCCACGGTCTCCGAACCACCCCAGGACCATTTCGTGCGAGTCGGCACCCTGCCGGATCCCTTGCCGGCCCTGGCAGCAGAGGGAAGCCACGTCCCGCACGTGCTCGCGGTCCTCGACAGCATCGGCGCCGACCTCATCGCCGAGTACGCCGACGGGCGCACGGTGACCCGCCGGATCGAGGGTGAGGACAAGCCCACCCACAAGGTCCGTGAAGGCGGTTACCACCACAAGCAGATGCAGCGCGCGGTCGACGAACAGGTCGGCCACAACCTCGACGGGGTCGCCGAGGCCTTCGCCGAACTCGCCGACCGCAGCAAGGCCGAGGTCGTCGCCGTCGCCGGAGAGACCTCCGTCCGCGGGGACCTCGTGCAACGCCTGCCCGAGCGGGTGCGAGAACGCGCGGTCGAGCTGGAGTCCGGTTCCCGCGCGTCCGGTTCCGAGGCCTCCCCGCTGGAGGAGGAACTGGAGGAGCACCTGGACCGGCAGGCCGACGAGCACGTTCGGGACGCGGTCGAGGCGTTCGATCGCGGGGGCCCCGACGGGGCCTCCGCCGAGGGCCTCGACTCCGTCGTGCACGCGTTGCAGCGCGGCCAGGTGGAGACGCTCCTGTGGTCGGAGGGTTTCCCCGGCTCCGAGCGGAAGCTGTGGATCGGCCCGTCCGGCGAACAGATCGCGCTGAACGCCCAGGAACTGCGCGACATGGGGGTGAGCGATCCGGTCGAGGAGGAGGCCGGGCCCGCGCTGGTGCGTTCGGTGTCCCTGACCGGCGCCGGTTTCCTCCGCGTTCCGGGGCAGAGGCTCGCCCCGGAGGACGGGATCGCAGCGGTCCTGCGCTTCGCGACGTGATGAGCACCCGGGCCGCCGAGGCCCGGTGAGGACCTCCACGGGGGAACGGAAGGCAGGACGGGGCGCCGTCGAGCGACGGCGTCCCGTCCTGGTGTGTGCGGCCGGTTCGCCGTCCGGGTCCGCGCACTCGCGATGACCATCGGTTTTCCGTTCTGCCCCGGGGGTGGTGGCGCCGACTGTTCGATCTGCTCTCCCCGTGAAGCGCGCTCGGTGGGTTGACTCTGATCTCCCCCCGCCTCACTATTGCAACGAGGTTGCGGAGATTGCAACACCCGTCAGGCGCGGATCATGCCCTGTCGAGCGGATTGCGCAGACCACCGATGAGGACCTCGTATGTCCACCGACTGCTCCCCCGTCCCCGAGCCCCCGGACAACAGAACTTCGGGGCCCCCAGAAGCACCTTCAGCGGCACACCCGACCGAGCGTGGGGGCGGGCGGGCCCACCCGACCGCCCCTCGCCCTCCCGGAGTGCCTCGATTCCGGGGCGCGCGTGTTCCGCGGAGCGACCGTTCCATCATCATGACGGTGCCTTCGCTGCTGATCCTCGCGTTGATCACCGTCGCCATCGCGCACCCGGACAGCACAGCCCGGGTCATCGGCCAGATGCGCACGTGGGTGACATCAGGGTTCACCTGGTACTTCGTCATCTACTCCCTGGTAGCGGTGACAGTGTGCACCTGGCTCTGCGTGAGCCGAGTGCACAAGGTGAAGATCGGTGGGCCCGACGCGAAACCCGAGTACGGCCTGTTCTCCTGGTACTCCATGCTCTTCGCTTGTGGACAGGGGATCGGACTGATCTTCTGGGGTATCGCAGAGCCGATCATGCTCCGGGACGAGACGCCCGTGATCCCTCGGAGCGAAAGCTCCGGAGAGGGTGGGATCGTCTGGACCTATTTCCACTGGGGACTCACGGCCTGGGCGATGTACTGCGTGGTGGCCATCTGCCTCGCTTATTCGCACCACAATCTCGGAAAGACGCTGACTTTCCGAGAAGCCACTGTGGACATCTTGCCGAGGAAATCGCGCAGACCCGCAGGCGTGGCCATCGAACTTCTCACGATCATCGCGACGGTTCTGGGCCTGGCAACCTCCTTCGGGTTCGCGGCACTGCAAGTCTCTTCGGGGATCGAGTCATTCACCGGACTGGAGTCGGTGCCGGCGGTCTGGATCGCCGTCATCGCCACGTTCGCCACGTTGACCGCGATCTCGGTCTTCCTCGGAGTTTCCCGGGGGATGAAGCGGATCAGCCAAATCAATTCGATCCTGAGCATCGTTCTGGTTGCGGCCGTATTCCTCTTCGGTCCCACCCTCTACATCATCGCCAACATGTCGCAGACGTTCGGAGCGTACTTCCAGAACTTCCTCTCGATGAGCTTCTGGGCCGAGTCCCAGATGGCCGGGGTCCCGCTCGACTCCTGGCAGGACAGCTGGAGCGGCTGGTGGACGGTCTTCATCTGGTGCTGGGTGATCGCCTTCTCTCCCTTCGTCGCCGGGTTCATCGCGCGGGTCTCCCGAGGGCGTACGATCCGTGAGTTCGTTCTCGGTGTGACCGTCGTCCCGTCACTCATCGTCATGGTGTGGGTCGGGGTCATCGGTTCGGCAGGGATCCACTACGACGACGCCAGCGGCCGGAGTATCTCCGACGACGTCGAGACCGACAACGCTCAAGGCCTCTTCTCGATGCTCGACATGATCCCCATGATCGGCTGGCCGCTGTTGGTCATCGCAACCCTGCTTGTCGCCACGTATTACGTGACCAGTTTGGATTCCGGTACCTACGCGCTCGCGGAATTCGTTTCTGCTCCCCGTGGGCCGGGCCCCTTCTTCAGGGTGGTGCTGGTCGTCAGTATCGCCACGGTGGCGGTGCTGCTTTTGTCCATCGGTGGAGAGGCCGTCGTGGACACGGTGCAGACGGGGACGATCATCGGCGCGTTCCCGTTCTCCTTCATCATCCTTCTGATGGTGGCCAATTTGATCAGAAGGCTCCGCGGGCGGGACGAGAGCATCGAGCGTCTCGAGGAAGAGGTCAACGTGCCCGACCACCGGACCGATGACGAGGTGCAGAACAGGGGAATGGAAGGCGACACCGGCAAGTAGCGGACCGCAACAAATTCGGGAAACCGGAGACGGTTGATCTCCATAGGAGCGCAGGACAGTGTCACCACATCAGGACCACAGCTCCGGGGTGCGCCTCGGGGAGATGGACGCTCATTCATACCAGGAATGGGTGCGTACAGAAAAAACATGTGTCTTCATCCCTGTGGGTGCTCACGAACAGCACGGGCCGCACCTGCCCATGGGTACGGATGCCCTGCTTTCCACGATAATATCCGAGTCCGTCGCAGCAGATATGCATGCCAAGGTGGCACCGGCCTTCGCATACGGTTACAAGTCGCAGCAGAGATCAGGTGGCGGAGACCACCTTCCCGGGACGGTCAGCCTGGATGCGGAAGCCCTCATCAAATTGACGCGCACCGTCGTCGGTGAACTTCTGGACCAGGGAGTGCAGAACGTAGTCCTTGTCAACGGCCATTATGAGAATTACCAGTTCCTTTACGAAGGAGTGGACCTGGCGTTGGCCGACCTGGGGTTGCAGAAGAGCGGTGATCGCGCTGTTCTCCTGCTTTCCTATTGGGATTATGTCTCGGAGGAGACGTTGTCAAAGGTCTACCCAGATGGATTCCCCGGTTGGGAAGTAGAGCACGGAGGGGTTCTCGAGACTTCTCTGATGCTCCACCTCCGTCCCGATCTCGTGCAGATGGAGCGGGCCCAGAACCACCCCGCAGCCGAATTTCCCCGGTTCGATCGCCTTCCTGTGGCGGCCGACCGTACGCCGGCCAGCGGTTGCCTGTCCTCCCCGGCGGGGGCGGACGCCAAAAAGGGAGAACTCCTCTTCGGTCAAGTCGTGGAAGAGTTGTCGGCAGACATGTCGTCGGAAATTGAACTATGAGTGCGTGGGCGGGAAGTCCAGGAAGGAAGGAAAAGTCTATGGGTCAGGAAAACATGGGATCCGTTGCGGATCTGGAGCGCACCAAGGTTCTCCATAACGGGTCGAAGGCACAACTGACGTTCTCGGCAGAGGAATTCGAAAACCGTCTTGCGGGACTCCGCTCGATCATGGTGCGCAAGGACGTCGACGCCGTCGTTCTCACCAGTTACCAGAACATCAAGTACTACTCCGACTTCCTGTTCACCCAGTTCGGGCGTTCCTATGCTCTGGTGGTGACCCAGCAGGACTCGGTCACCGTCACTGCCAATATCGATGCAGGTATGCCGTGGCGCACCAGCTATGGCGACAACCTGGTCTACACGGACTGGAAACGTGACAACTTTTATTATGCATTGAAGGAGGTTCTGCGCCGGCAGGGAGTCGACCCGCGGCGCCTCGGGGTGGAGGACGACACCTTGTCCGTGATTCTGCGTGAGCGGATCCAGGGTGCGTTCGATTCGGCTCAGCTCGTTGATGTCTCACAGGACACGATGCGCCAGAGGATGATCAAGTCGGCGGAAGAGATCGAACTGATCAAAGAAGGCGCACGGATCGGTGATCTGGGTGGTGAAGCGATTCGTGATGCCCTCCGTGAGGGCATGATGGAATATGAAGTGTCGCTCATCGGTACAGAGGCGATGGTGCATGAAATCGCCCGTACATTCCCCGGCCGGGAAGTTCGGGACACGTGGGTGTGGTTCCAGTCGGGGATCAACACCGACGGCGCACACAACTGGTCCACGACCCGTGAACTGCGGCGTGGAGACATCCTCTCCTTGAACTGCTTCCCGATGACATCGGGGTACTACACAGCGCTCGAGCGGACACTTTTCCTCGGGGAGCCCGACAAACGCAGCCTGGAACTGTGGAACGTGAACGTGGAAGTTCACCGCCGTGGACTGGAACTGATCAAACCGGGTGCGGTGTGCAAGGACATTGCAGCCGAATTGAATGAGATCTACATTCAGAACGGCCTTCTGGCGAACAGGACCTTCGGCTACGGCCACTCGTTCGGTGTCCTCTCCCATTACTACGGCCGTGAGGCCGGCCTGGAACTGCGGGAGGACGTCGACACCGTCCTGGAACCGGGGATGGTGGTCTCCATGGAGCCGATGATCACGGTCCCGGAGGGCGAGCCCGGAGCCGGCGGGTACCGCGAACACGACATCCTCGTGGTCGGGGAGGAGGGGGCCGAGAACATCACGAAGTTCGGCTTCGGGCCCGAGCACAACATCGTCCGGTGACCAAGCACGCATAATTTCGGTGGAAGCGGATCTGATGCCGCTTCCACCGATCATTTTTCGTCCCCCTTGGGTTGGTGGCGGAGGAACTCCGGAGGGGGTAATATTTTGCCATGGAAGGCGAAAAGGCGCACACACGCGGGACATCGGTCATCGTCAATGTCATGGATGTTCTCCGTTGCTTCACCGCGGGCGAACCCTTGCAAAGCGTCACGGGGATCGCTACTCAGGTGGGACTGCACAAGTCCAGTGTCTCCAGAATTCTTTCGACGCTGGAACAGGAACATGTGGTCGAACGTGATCCGACGTCCCGGAAGTACCGGTTGGGGTTGGGACTCATCGCGATCGCCGGCCCGCTCCTGGCCAATCTCGATGTGCGGCACGTGGCGCTGGAGGCCATGCGAACTGTGGCCGAGAACTCCGGGGAGACCGTTGCGCTGAGCGTGTGGGACGGGCACGAAGCCGTCACGGTGGAGCAGATACCGAGCTCCCGGCCGGTGAAACACACATCGGCCCTGGGGAGCCGATACAGCACGGGCGGCAGCGCGACGGTGCAGGTGTTCTTGGCCGCGCACGCGGAGAGGGCCGACGAACTCCTCGGTTCGGGGCGGATCGAGCTCCCGTCCGGGGAGAGTTCGGAGTCGTACCGGCGGAGGTTGTGGAAGGTCGGCGAGCTCGGATACGGGGTCAATTACGGTGAGACGTCCCCGGACGAGGTGGGTGTGGCTGCCCCGGTCTGTGACCACAGAGGCGAGGTGGTGGCAGCGCTCCTGGTCGCTGCGCCCTTCTTCCGTGTCTCCGAGGAGGAAGTGGGGACCATCGCCGGACTCTGCCGCGCAGGGGCCGGAGAGATCGGCCGCCGGCTCGGCAGCCACAGCCCCGCCGCCCCGATCCGCTAGCGGGCGGACACCCGCCCTGGAGCGAAGACTCAGCCGCGTCCCTGCGCTTCACGACGTGAGGCGGCTCCTGGTCGCGTGGCCCCCACCGCTTCCCGGAGACGTGAGTCACGTGGTAAATGTGACGTGACTTACGCTCCGGACATGGGGTGATCCGTCCCCGTCCGGCCGTTTCGCTCATGCCTCCCGCACGGCTAGGAGACCCCGGACTTGAGCACGATCGCTTCCCGCCCCAGCTATGCCTCCGGCACCTCGACCACCCCGTTGCTCGGTGACACCATCGGCACCAACCTCGCCCGGACGGTCGCGGCCCATCCCGACCGGGACGCGCTCGTCGACATCGCCCAGGGCGTGCGCCTGACCTATCAGGACCTCTCCGACGCCGTGGACGAGGTCGCGTCGGGCCTGCTGGAGCTGGGGGTCGCCGTCGGTGACCGTGTCGGGATCTGGGCGCCCAACTGCTCGGAGTGGGTCCTCACCCAGTACGCGACCGCCCGCATCGGTGCCGTCCTGGTCAACATCAACCCCGCATACCGCACCCATGAGCTCGAGTACGTGCTCGAGCAGGCGGGGGTGTCGGTACTGGTCTCGGCGCCCTCGTTCAAGTCCTCCGACTACGTGGAGATGGTCGGGCAGGTGCGCGCGAACTGCCCCGAGCTGCGTGAGACGGTCTTCCTCGGCGGACCGGACTGGGAGGAGCTGCGCGCCGCGGGGCGCCGGGCCGGCCGGTCGCGCTTGGCCGAGATCGAGCGGGAACTGTCCCCGGACGACCCGATCAACCTCCAGTACACCTCGGGCACCACGGGTTTCCCCAAGGGCGCGACGCTCTCGCACCACAACATCCTCAACAACGGGTTCTCCGTCGGTGAGCTCCTCGGCTACACCGAACAGGACCGCATCTGTATTCCCGTGCCCTTCTACCATTGCTTCGGCATGGTCATGGGTAATCTGGCCGCCACTACGCACGGCTCCTGCATGGTGCTCCCGGGGCCCGGGTTCGAACCGGCGGCCGCGCTCGAAGCGGTCCAGGCCGAACGCTGCACCTCTCTGTACGGGGTACCGGCCATGTTCATCGCCGAGCTGTCCCTGCCCGATTTCGAGGACTACGACCTGTCCAGCCTGCGCACCGGCATCATGGCCGGCTCGCCGTGCCCGCAGGAGATCATGCGCCAGGTCATCGACCGGATGGGCATGGGCGAGGTCTCCATCTGTTACGGCATGACCGAGACGTCCCCGGTCTCCCTCCAGACCCGGCGCGAGGATCCGCTCGAACGGCGCGTGTCCACCGTCGGACGGGTCGGCCCCCACCTGGAGGTCAAGGTCCTCGACCCCGCCACCGGCGTGACCGTGCCGCGCGGCGAGGCCGGGGAACTGTGCACCCGCGGGTACTCGGTGATGCTCGGGTACTGGAACATGCCCGAGAAGACCGCGGAGTCCATCGACTCGGCCCGCTGGATGCACACCGGCGACATCGCCGTCATGGACGAGGACGGCTACCTCGCCATCACCGGCCGCATCAAGGACATGGTGATCCGCGGCGGCGAGAACATCTACCCGCGCGAGGTCGAGGAGGTCCTGCACACCCATCCCGACATCCTCGACGCACAGGTCATCGGCGTGCCCGACGACAAGTACGGCGAGGAACTCATGGCGTGGGTGCGCATGCGCGAGGGCGTGGAAGCCATCACCCTGGACGCCCTGCGCGACTTCTGCCGCACACGGGTGGCCCACTACAAGGTGCCCCGGTACGTGCACGTGGTCGACGAGTTCCCCATGACCGTCACCGGGAAGGTCCGCAAGATCGAGATGCGCGAACGTGCGGTCGAGCTGATCGAGGGGGCCTGACCCGGCCGGGTCAGCCGCTCACCGCGTCGGGGTCGGTGGCGAGCACCTCGCACAGTCCGTCGAGGGCCGCCTCGGCCCCGTCCCCGTCAGGGCAGGCGATGGTGACCGGCTGACCGTGCTCGACACCGAGCGCCATCACCGCGAGCACGCTCGTGGCCGCCACCGGATCGTGGCCCTCACGGGCGATGGTCACGGGCAATCCGGTGTCCTTGGCCGCCTGGACGAAGAGGGTGGCGGGGCGTGCGTGCAGCCCCAGGAGGGCGGCGACGGCGATGGTGCGCTGGGGCATGTCGGTCCTCGGGTTCGCAAGTACGTGAGGGCGGGGCGCGCCGGGAACCCCGGCGTGTTCCGGGGTTCCTTTCCCACGCGCGGCCCCGCCCAACCCCCGAACGGCCGACGGGCCGGGCGGGCTCGGAGCGGGCCGCGTTCAGGTGGTGTAGTCGGCGTTGATACGGATGTAGTCCTCGGTCAGGTCGCAGCCGTAGACGGTGAAGGAACCGTCGGCGATACCCAGGTCCACACCGATGAGGACCTCGTCGCCGGACAGGTGTTCCGAGGCGCGGCGGAGCGTCTCCTCGTCCGAGGGTGCCGGGTAGGTCTCCACGTCGCCGAAGAAGATACGGACGTTCTCCCGGTGGATGTCGGTCTCGTCGGAGCACTTGCCGACCGCCATCGCCACTCGGCCCCAGTTCGGGTCGGCCCCGTGCACGGCGGTCTTGACCAGGGGTGAGTTGACCACGGCCTTGGCCACACGTTTGGCCTGGGCGTCGTCGCGTGCGCCGCTCATGCGGACCTCGATGAGTTTGCCCGCGCCCTCGCCGTCGGAAGCGATCATGCGCACGAGCTGCAGCGCGACCCCGTACAGGGCCTCCTCGAACGCCTCGGTCCCGACCGGGCCGGCCAGCCCGTTGGCGAGGACCGCCGCGGAATCGCTCGTGGAGGTGTCGCTGTCGATGCTCAGGGCGTTGAACGTGCGGTCCACGACCCGCCGGAAGACGGCGTCCAGCGTGGACCGATCGATTTCGGCGTCGGTGAAGAACCAGGCGAGCATCGTGGCCATGTCCGGTTCGATCATCCCCACACCCTTGGCGATGCCGGTGACGGTCGCCTCGCCCACGCGTGCGCTCGCGGTCTTGGGCCGGGTGTCGGTCGTCATCATCGCCGCCGCCGAGCGGTCCAGGTCGGCTGCGGGCAGGGGCGAGGAGAGACCGTCGAAGGTGGAGCGGATCTTGTCCATGGGGTAGGGGCGGCCGATGACGCCGGTGGAGGCCACGATCATTTCGTCGGCCGGAACCCCGGCGGCCGCGGCGGCGAGCTCCTGGACCTCGCGGGCGTGGGCCTCACCTTCGGCGCCGGTGGCCACGTTCGCGTTCCGGGCGAGGGTCACCACACCCCGTACGTTGCCGTCGGCGGCCGCGCTCCGGCTCAGCACCACGCTCGGGCCGGCGAACCGCGACCGTGTGAACACCGCCGACACGTGCGCGGGTACCTCGGAGGCCACCACGAAGAAGTCGTCGTGGGGGTCCTTGATGCCGATGTTTCCGGCCAGCCCGCGGAATCCGGCCGGTACGGGGGTCTGCTCGCTCATCGTCACTCCTCGTCTCCCGGGGCCTCTGCCGGTGGGGTGCCGTCCCCGGTGCAGCGGCCAGCTTACTGGGGACACACGTGCGCGATTACGGTCCCGACCTGCAAGGGTTTCGTACCGTTCATGGACGGCGCCTGTGTGACATCGGCGTGGTTACGGGGTATTCGGCGTAAGAACACGAACACCGGGGGGAGGCGTGTGGTGCGCGATGGTGACTGGCTCACGGAAACCGGGGCGCGGCTCCGAGGCGTCTTGAAGGTCATGGTGGATGCCGGGTGGCTGCCCGGCGGTACCGCAGTCATCGGCACGGGAGGTATGTGGGAGTTCGTCGCGGTGGGGCGGACCTCCGACGCGCATGAGACCGCTCCCGACGTCTCCTACGACGTCGCGAGTCTGACCAAGGTCATGGCGACGTGGCCACTGGTGGGTCAGGCGGTGGCCGAGGGACTGCTCGACCTGGACACACCCGTGTCCGAATACCNCCCACACCAGCCGCCTCAACCAGGTCACGTGGTTGGAGCGGCACGTGGGCACGGGGCAGCATCTGGCGGAGGCGATCCTGTCCGACCCCTTGGAGGAACCCGGCTACCAGTACATCGACCAGGGGTTCATCCTCCTCGGGCTCGTGCTGGAGAACCTGTACGGCACGGGGTTGGAACGACTGGCCGAGGACCTGTGGGAGGAGATGGGCATGCGCTCGACCTCCTACGGGCCGTTGGGACGTTCACCCTCCGTGGCCCCCACCGAGCGCCGCTTGGTCGGTGCCGCGCCCGATTGGGGTGTGGTGCACGACGAGGCGGCCGCGCTCATGGGAGGGGTCGCCGGTCACGCGGGGGCGTTCACCACCGCGATCGACCTGGGGGCGTTCGCGCGGGAGATGTTGCGGGTGCACGAGGGCGGCCGCGGTCCGGTGCCGAAACCGTTCGTGCGTGCCAGTTGGCAGCCGCACGTGGACGCGGGGCACCGGATCTCGCGCGGGTTGGGGTGGCTGGTCACGCCCGAGGGGATCGTCTACCACAACGGGTTCACCGGGACGGGCCTGTTCATGCATCCCCGCAGCGGCCGTTACGTGGGGGTGCTGACCAACGCGGTGCACTACGGCCGCGACCGCACGGGGTTGACCGACCTGCGGGCGGCCGCACGTGCGGCGCTGGTGCCGCAGTCCCACGACTCACAGACCTGAGTGCTGGGAAGCAGGGGACGTGTGCATCCTCGCCCGGGGACTCAGGGGGCGGGGGTGCGCAGGGCGGCGAGCAGATCCCCCAGGAGTTCGGCGAGCCCTTCCGGGCCCGGAACGACGAGATCGGCCCGGGAAGCGACCTCCGGGACCTCCTCGGAGGCCGAACATACCGTCACACCGGGCACTCCTTCCTCTCGGAGCGCGGCCACGGCGCCGAAGGCGGGTAGGTCACCGAGGTCGTCTCCGGCGTAGAGCACCGAGCGCGCGGCGGTCCCGTGGGCCAGTGAGGTCAGGGCCGCGCCCTTGTCCACGCCCTGTGGGCGGAGTTCGATCACCATGCGCCCGGGTTCGGTGACCAGCCCGGCGCGCTCGGCGAGACGCTCCAGGTGCGGGCGCAGCAGTTCGAGCGCAGTGTCGGGGTCGGTGGCCCGGCGGGTGTGTACCGCCAGCGACCGGCCCTTGTCCTCGATCCACGTGCCCTCGGGAGCGCCCGCGGAGTCCACCAGCGCGGGTAGTTGCTCGCGCACCAGGTTCACCCCCGGTGGCGGGTCCGCGGCGATCACCCGGCCCTCGGCCCACCGCTCGGCCCCGTAGTGGCCGAGCACGACGATGCCGGGCACCTCGGCCAGGCCTCCCAGGAGCACGGCGGTTTCCGCGGGGCGGCCGGTGACGACCGCGACGGCCCCGACATGGGCGGCGAGAGCGGTCAGAGCCGGAACGATCCCGGGGTGAGGGGCCGAGGTGCGGGGGTCATCGACGATCGGGGCGAGTGTGCCGTCGAAATCGAAGGCGGCCAGGGCCCGGTCGGGGGAGGAGCGGAACGTGTCCAGGCCGTGGTGTCCGGCGTCGGTACGCGGTGAGGGCAGGGCCATGCGGTCTCTCCAGGGTGGTCGCGGCAGTGCTCAGAGCCGGATACCCAGTTGGCGGGCGTTGCGCTGACGGCGGCGGTCCGCGCGCAGACGGCGCAGCCGTTTGACGGTCAATGGGTCGAAGGCGAGCGCCTCGGGACGCTCCACCAGACCGTTGAGGAGCTGGTAGTAACGGGTCGGCGAGAAGCCGAACTCGTCGCGGATCGCCTGTTCCTTGGAGCCCTCGAACTTCCACCACTGGCGTTCGAAGGCGAGGATGCGCTCTTCGCGCTCGGCGAGGGCCGACTGGCCGTCGCCGGACGGACCGATAATCGGCATGGGACACCCCCTGGACGGGAAATTGGTTTGTCCGGATCGGCGCGACTCATGTTAGCGACTCGACATGCCGCGTGGAGGGTGGAAAACCCATGAATGGCAGCCGGGATACAGTTGCGTTCCCTACCCCTCGGGCCACTTGCCCACGCTGTGATCCTGTGCTCGTGACAGAATTGCGGAGGTCCCGGGAGGGCCGCGTGGAACGTCGACCGTATCGTTCGAGGGAGCCTGACGTGCTCGGGGGAAACAGCCGTAACAAGACGCACACACGACGGGGGATCAGGGGGGTCGCCGCCTCGTGTGCGATCGTCACGGTGCTCGGAGTCACATCTGTGCCGGCCGCCGCCCAGGTCGAGGGTCCCCCCGACTTCCGGCCCGACCAGTGGGGCCAGAGCGCGATCGGTGCCGCGGAGTTGTGGGAGCAGACCCAGGGGCACGGGACCACGGTGGCGATCCCGGGGCCCTCGGTCATGGAGGACCACCCTGACCTCAGGGACAACGTCACCGTCAACACCGACCACGGTGAGAACACCGAGGAGATGGACCTCGGCACGGAACTCGGCGGCCTGGTCGTCGGCCACGGCCACGGTATGGACGCCGACGGCGGTGTGCTGGGCGTGGCCCCCGAAGCCGGGCTTCTGGCCCTGCCCACCGAGGACGAGATGGGTGCGGCCATCCGTACCGCGTCCCAGGACTCGCAGGTCATTCTCCTGCCCTCCACAGACGCCGACCTGGTCGAGGAGACCCGTGCTGCGGTGGCGGACGGTGTGGTCGTGGTCGGGCCCGCAGGTGGCGACGACCCCAACGTCATCTCGGTCGCCGGCACCGACCAGGACGGGCAACTGGTCTCCGGTTCCCCCGGTGCGGCGCAGATCGAGCTGACCGCGCCCGGCGACCAGCTCTACACCGCCGGCCCGGACTTGGGCGAGACCCAGGTCAGCGGTGCCCCGTACGCCGCCGCCCTCGCCGCCGGCGGGATCGCCCTGCTGCGTGCGGAGTACCCGCAGCTCTCGCCCGAGCAGGTGCGCGAGGTCGTCGTCCAAGGGGCGCAGGAGGGCCCGGGCGGTCTTCCCGCGCTCGACCTGCCCACCGCGCACGAACAGGCCGCTCAGGTGACCGGGGGCGACGGGATCATCGACGAGGACCTCGCTCTGGAGGCCGGCGAGGAACCGGCCGTCCCGGTCTGGGCGTGGTTCGCGGTCGTCGGCGCCGTCCTGGTGTTCGGGATCCTCGCTGTGGCCCTGTGGGTACGCCGTTCCTCCCGCGACCCCTACGGGGTCGAGGCCGAACGCCGCGAGGAGGATGAGCGGCTCGCCGCCGACCGTGCTGCCGAGGAGCAGCCCGCGCGCCGCCAGAAGGGCGGCCGGCGCCGCAAACCCCGCAAGAGCTGACCCCGCCGCCCGGCCCGCTCGGTCCGCCCGAGCGGGCCGTTGCCGTTCCTGGAGGTGTTGTGCGGGTTGCCGGGCACGCGGCCGTACGGAGGCGCTGTCTAGGCTGGTCCATACCTGCACCCCCAGCGAACGGAGCGCGCCCATGCCACGCACAGCGGACGGCAGCGCGGGCGACGCCGATTACGGCGTCATCGCCCGTGACTACACCGACCACCGTGTCCCCGACCCCCGCATCGCCCGCGCCGTCCACGCGGCCCTCGGCAGCGCCCGCACCGTACTCAACGTCGGCGCGGGTGCGGGCTCCTACGAACCCGGCGACCGCGACGTCACACCGGTGGAACCCTCTGCGAGCATGCGGGCCCGGCGCCCCGGCCACCTCGCCGAGGCCGTGGACGCCGCCGCGGAGGACCTGCCCTTCGGCGACGACACCTTCGACGCGGCCATGGCCGCCTTCACCGTGCACCAGTGGCAGGACCTCGACGGCGGGCTGGCGGAGGTCCGCCGGGTCACCCGTGGCCCTGTGGTGCTGTTGACCTGTGATCCCGCCCTGGTCCGGGGTTTCTGGCTCGACGAGTACGCCCCTGAGGTCCTGGCGACCGAGGCCTCCCGATACCCCGCACCGGACGTGCTCGCCGCCGGTCTGGGCGGGCGTGTGGAGTCCGTCGCCGTCCCGGTCCCCCTGGATTGTTCCGACGGGTTCAACGAGGCCTATTACGGCCGCCCCGAGGGCCTCCTGGACACGAGTGCCCGCGCCTCGTGCTCGTCCTGGAGCTTTGTCGGCGACGACGTCGTGCGGCGCTTCACCGACGACCTCTCGCGCGACCTCGGCGACGGCACCTGGGACCGCCGCCACGGGCATCTGCGCAGGACCCCCGAGCTGCACGGGTCGCTGGTGGCGGTGGTCGCGGTCCCCGATTGATCCGGCCCGTGGCGCGGGAGGGCGCCGGACCGGTGGGAACTTCGGCCCTCCCGTGTTGTGCACGTGCATCTGTAAAGCACGTCCGAATACTCTTGACGCTCCGGATGCGACCGACAAAGCTGGTCACATGGCATTCTCCCAGCCCTCTGAACTGCCCACACGCGGGCAGGACCGGCAGGAAACCGCAGTCCTCTCGGAGAACCTCGTCGACGGGCGCGTTCGCCTGGTCGAGTCCGACCCGAAGTGGCCCTACTTCTTCGAACGTGAGGACCGCCGCATCCGCGAGGCGCTCGGGGACCGTGTCCTGCTGCTGGAACACGCGGGATCGACCTCCGTGCCCGGGCTCCTCGCCAAACCCTGCGTCGACCTGCTCCTCTGCGTGGCGGACCCCGCCGACGAGAGCGCCTACGTGCCGGGCCTCGAGGCCGCCGGGTACACCGTGGTCATCCGTGACCCGGAATGGTACGAGCACCGGGTCCTCAAGGGCGCGGAGATCAATCTCGACCTCCACGTGTTCGCGCACGGGTGCGAGGAGGCCGAACGGATGCTGCGCCTGCGCGACCACCTGCGCGCCGACGCGGGCGCCCGTGCCCGCTACGCCGCCGTCAAGAAGGAACTCGCCGAGCGTGTCTGGGACAGCATCCAGGACTACGCCGACGCCAAATCCGAGGTGGTCGAGGAACTGCTCACCGAGGCCGCCGGACAGCCGCCGGCCTGAGCCCCGCTCAACCCAGCGACCGGATCTGTTCCTGGAACCACCGTCGGGGCGGCAACGCCACCGCCGCTTCGGCCAGCCGTTTGCGGCGCTCGCGCCGTTCCTCCGCAGGCATCGACAATGCCTGGTGCAACGCCTCGGCGGTCTCCACGGTGTCGAACGGGTTCACCAGCAGCGCGTCCTCACCGAGTTCGTCGGCGGCCCCGGCCTCCCGTGAGAGCACCAGCACCGAGTCGCGTTCCGACAACAGCGGGCCTTCCTTGGCGACCAGGTTCATGCCGTCGCGGACCGGGTTGACCAGCAGTACGTCCGCGAGCTGGAAGGAGGCCAACGACCGCGGGTAGTCGTCGTCGACCTCCAGCACGAGCGGTGTCCACTCGGGGGTCGAGAACTCCTCGTTGATCTCCTCGGCCATCCGCAGCACGGTCTCGGTGTACTCGCGGTACTCGGGGACGTCCCCGCGGCTGGGGTAGGCGAAGGCCAGGTGGGTGACGCGCCCACGCCACTCGGGGTGGAGCGTGAGCAGCTCGCGGTAGGACTCCAGTCCCCGCACGATGTTCTTGGACAGCTCGGTGCGGTCCACACGCACGATCAGCCGTGTGTCGCCCACGATCTCCGTCAGTGTCCCGTGCCGCTGGGCCACTTCCGGTTCGGCGGCGCTGTTGCGCAGACCTTCCTCGTCGGCGCCCAGCGCGTGCACCCCCACGGTCACGACGCGGCCCCCGTACTCGACGGTGCGGCGGTCGATGTCGACGTCGGCGCCGAGGGTCTGCGCGCAGCACCGCAGGAACGCCTCGGCCCACCGCGGGCTGTGGAAGCCGAGCCGGTCGGCGCCGAGCATGCCCTCCAACAGCTCGCGCACGATCCGATCCGGCAGCATCCGCATGTACTCCGGCGGGGCCCACGGGGTGTGCGAGAAGTGTGCGATGCGCAGGTCGGGGCGGCGGGAGCGCAGGATCCGCGGAACCAGCGCCAGATGGTAGTCCTGTACCGCCACACGTGCTCCCTCGGCGGCCCCGGTGACCAGGGCCTCGGCGAAGGCGTTGTTGTAGGCGGCGTAGTCCTCCCACAACCGTGCGAACTCCGAACCGAACGTCGGCTTGTTCGGGAGGTCGTAGAGCATGTGCTGCAGGAACCACAGCGTCGAGTTGGCGATGCCGGTGTAGGCGCCCGCGAAGGTCCGTTCGGGGATGTCGAGCATGTGCACCCGCATCCCGCCGAGGTCGTGGACGCGGTCGAGCCGGGCCCCGGGGGCCTCGGCGGCCGCGCGCCGGTCGTCGCCGGAGAGCGCCGCGCACACCCAGATGCTGTCGACCTCCGCGGCCACCGAGGTCATACCCGAGACGAGGCCGCCGCCGCCCCTGCGGTGCTCCAGGGAACCGTCCTCCCTGGTACGGAAGGAGATCGGCCCCCGGTTGGCGGCGATGAGGGTCTGGGCCTTGTCCACGGATCTTTCCTCTCGCAGGCATGGATTATCGCGCGGGCGCACCGTATGTCTCGCCCCTGTTCCCGGTTCCCAAACGTGGTCCAGGAGCACGTCATCCGGTTGCAAAGGGGCGCACGCACGGCCACAACGCGTCTGGTGTGGCATCTCACGATGTGAGCGGTTGTGTGTAATACGCGTCACCCGCCATGGAAAAGTCGCCGGGGGCTCCGTTACAGTGCTGATGCGGTTCCGGTAAGGACCAGCAGAAAATTTCATATTGCTCATCCAGAGGGGTGGAGGGACCGGCCCTGCGAAGCCCCGGCAACCATCTCAGCATGTGACACTCGCGACTTGCGAGGCGGCTGAGGCAGGTGCCAACTCCGGCCTGGGGTCAAAGTGGCCAGCCAGGAAAGATGAGGGGAGAAGCCTCGCCATGGCAATCGCCGCCGCAGAAAAAACCTCCGCCCGCGCCTTCGGCCCGGGGACCGCGCTCTCCTGCCGCGAATGCGGTGAACAGTACGACCTCACCCCGCGCTTCGCCTGCGAGTTCTGTTTCGGGCCTCTGGAGATCGCCTACGACCTCTCCGGTGTGACCCGGGCCGACATCGAGAGCGGCCCCGCCAACATCTGGCGCTACCGTTCGCTGCTGCCCGTCCCCGCGAACGTGGCGGAGCTGCCGAACATGAACCCCGGCCTCACCCCGCTGGTGCGCGCCGACCGCCTCGCCGGCGAGCTGGGCCTGCGCTCCCTCCACGTCAAGGACGACTCCGGCAACCCCACCCACTCCTTCAAGGACCGCGTGGTGGCCATGGCCGTCGAGGCCGCCCGCACGTTCGGTTTCACGACGCTCTCCTGCTCCTCCACCGGAAACCTCGCAGGTGCGGTCGGTGCTGCCGCGGCGCGAGCCGGCTTCGAGTCCTGCGTGTTCGTCCCCGCCGGGCTGGAGGAGGCCAAGATCGTCATGGCCGCGGTCTACGGCGGCAAGGTCGTGGCGATCGACGGCAACTACGACGACGTGAACCGTTTCTGCTCCGAGCTCATCGGTGACCCCGTCGGCGAGGACTGGGGGTTCGTCAACGTCAACCTGCGGCCCTACTATGCCGAGGGTTCCAAGACCCTGGCCTACGAGATCGCCGAGCAGCTCGGTTGGCGCCTGCCCGAGCAGATCGTCGTCCCGATCGCTTCCGGATCCCAGCTCACCAAGATCGACAAGGGCTTCAAGGAGCTCATCCAGGCCGGCCTGGTCGAGGACCGCCCCTACAAGATCTTCGGTGCCCAGGCCACCGGGTGCTCGCCGGTCGCCCGTGCGTGGGAGGCCGGCCACGACGTGATCCAGCCGGTCAAGCCTGACACCATCGCCAAGTCGTTGGCGATCGGCAACCCCGCCGACGGCCCCTACGTGCTCGACGTCGCCCAGCGCACGGGCGGCTCGGTCGAGCACGTCGACGACACCGAGATCCGCGAGGGCATCAACCTGCTCGCCCGCACCGAGGGCATCTTCGCCGAGACCGCAGGCGGGGTGACCACCGGTGTGCTGCGCAAGCTCGTGCGGGAGGGCCGTATCGACCCCGACGCCGAGACGGTCGTGCTCAACACCGGTGACGGTCTCAAGACCCTCAACGCCGTCGACGCTGGTGTGACCGCCACGGTCAAGCCCTCGGTGGAGGCCTTCACCGCTGCAGGCCTCGCCTGACCCCTCCACGGATCCACCACCCACGCCTGAGACAGAACAGGACCTTCGCCATGAGCGCCAGCGTTCGCGTGCCCACCATCCTGCGCGGCTACACCGACGACGCCCGGGAGGTGGCGGCCCGGGGCAACACCCTCCAGGAGGTCTTCGACGACCTCGAGGCCAACCATCCGGGCATCCGCGCCCGCATCCTCGACGACAGCGGCAAGGTGCGCCGCTTCATCAACGTCTACGTCGGTGACGAGGACGTGCGTTTCGAGAAGGGTCTCGATACCGAGATCTCCGACGGGGCGCAGGTCTCGATCATCCCGGCCGTCGCCGGGGGTTGCTGACCCCGGAGCGAGTGTGATGAGCGGCCCCGGACCTACGTCCCGCGTCCGGGGCCGCTCTGTGTCCGGGACGGCAGTGTCGGAGGAAGATCACGGTGGGAGGCGTCCCGACCACACACGAGGGTTCGCCCGGTGGAACCGGGGCCGAATTCACCGAGGCGGGTGGTCCTGGTGGCCCACCAGAGAGACCACGGACTCGATCGCCGCCCTGTGACCGTCCAGAGAGCTGCCCAGTGGCAATCTCGCGCAACCCGTCCAGATGCCGTCGATGGTGACGATCAGGAGTTCGGCGACGCCTTCGGGGTGGCGCCGAGTGCCAGCTCGCCTCTGGCTCGGGCGTACTCCAACAGGCGGACCAGGTTCGTGCGGGTCTGTTCCGTCAGCTCCGAGAGTACGTCGGTGAAACCGGGATCCACAGCAGCGCGGGCGTAGAAGGCCACCCAGATGCGTGACTGGGCGAGTCTGCGTTCGTCGCTGGGCAAGAACTCCCGGAACGGGGACGACCGGGACGAGGGGGATGACGACGGGCCTTCCATGATGGAGCGCGGCGACGCGTGCTCCATCGAGAACGCCCTGGAGGAGACCGAGGCCACAGTCTCCTCCGTCCTACGGCTCAACCTCCCCGTCGACCACGAACGCGCCGACCGCGGCGACCCCGGGCTCACAGTGCTCGGCGTCGACGACGAGGTCCAGCTCCTCGACGCCGAAGGCGAACCCGTGGCCGCCGACGACCTGCGCAGGGACGACATCCTGCTGAGCCGGACGGCCGCCGACGAAATGCGCGCCGAGCGGGGGACCTTCTCACCGTCGCCGACCGCGAGGTACGGGTCGTCGGGGTGTACGACTCGGGTGCCCCCACGGCTCCGCCGGCCTCCGCCGTCGTCCCGCTCGGCGCGCTCCAGAGCACCGTCGACTCGGACGGCGAGGTCAACCTCCTCACGCTCACCTACGAGGACGAGGTGACGTGGAGTGAGGACGAGGATCCGTCAACGAGGAGCTGGTCTCCCTGGTCCAGGACCAGGGCTGGGGGCCGATGCCCTGCGGGCCTCGGCCCACGAGAGCGCCGACCAGCTCACCGAGGAGCTCGCCGCGCTGTTCCTGCTCTTCAGCCAGTTGTCGATGGTGGCGGGCGTGCTCCTCATCGTCCTCGTCGTGACGATGCTGGCCGCCGAACGGCGCCAGGAGTTCGGGGTCCTGCGGGCGATGGGCTTGAGCCGCGGTCGGATCGCGCTCATCCTGAGCGTGGAAGGGCTGGGATATGCGGTCCTGTCCTCGGTGATCGGGACCGTGCTGGGCTGGTTCGCCGGGGCCGGTGCGTCCTGGATCCTGAGTGAACGCGTGGCCGACCCCGCCATGCCGTCGGCCCCGCTGGAGTTCGGCTTCGACCCGGTGACCACGGGTACTGCCTACCTCCTCGGCGTGTCCGTGACCATGCTGGTCTTCGTCCTCGCATCCGTGCGCGCTTCAAAGGTCCACACGGTCTCGGCGTTGCGCGGCTCGGAGGGCCCCCGAAGCGCCGGCGCTGGGCGATGCCCGTGTTCGCGACGCTGATCCTGCTGCTCGGTGCGGCCTCTGCGGCCCTGGGGTTGCAGGAGGGTACCGCTGCAGAGACCCTGACCGGACTCACCCTGGTCCTCGGTGCCCTGGGCGGACTCCTTCCGCTCCTGCGCGTGCCCTCACGCCTGGCCCACTCCGTCTGCGCCCTGGCCATCATCGTCCTGTGGTCGCTCCCGGGTGAGCTGTTCGGCGACGCGGGGTCGGGGATCACCCTCTTCTTCCTCGCCGGGATCGCCCTGGTCGCCGCCGGCGTGTGGCTGTTCGTCTCCAACAGCGGCCTGATGCAGCGGTTGATGCGGCGGCTCCTGACGCCTCTGCCCGCGATGGCCTCGGTCGTGCCCATCTCCGTCGCCTACTCCATGCGCAACCGCGTCCGGTCCGGGACGACCGTGGCAATGCTGAGCATCGTCGTCCTCACGATCACCCTCAGCGGGTTCGTCACCGCGGCCGTCAACGAGATCTACTCCGACCACCGTGCCGTCACCGGCGGTTTCGACATGCGGGCCACCTGGGCCGCCCCCGAGGGCGATCCGCCCGACCTGCGGGAGGTCTTCGACGAGAGTCCGCGTATCGACACCTCGGAGGTCGCCCGGATCGGGGGATACGCCGAGACCACCGCGCAGGCTCGGCAGATCGACGCCGACACCGGCAGTGAGGACGTCCAGATCCGGGGGGCGGACGAGGACTACTTGCTCAACAACCGTTACTCGGTCCCGCTGAGGGCCCCGGGCTCGAGAGCTCGGAGAAGGTCTGGGACGAATTGCGGCGCACCTCCAACACCGCCGTGGTTTCGGGCAGCATGATCCCCAGTGACTCCGCAGCCTTCGTCGGAGGCGGCGGCAGCGACCTGGAGCTCGAAGGTGTCGGCGTCGAGGACGAGTACCTACCCTCCGACCTGCGCCTGAGGGTGAACGACCCGGATGGTGGGACCACCACGTTGCGCGTGATCGGGGTCGTGGACCGCAGCGCCGAGTACCTCGGCGACGTGGTCACCTCCACCGACGGACTGGCCAGGGTCACCGACGACGAGGACGCCCGGCCCACGGCGTGGTTCCTCACCGCCGACGACCGGGACGAAGCGGGCGAGCTGGAGATCGCCGCCCAGCGTGCTCTGATGGACCACGCGGTCACGACCACGCCCTTGAAGGGGGAGGTCGAACTCAGCGCCGAGTCCAACGGGGCCGTGCAGTGGCTGCTCATGGCCTTCATGGGCTTCGGGCTCGTCGTCGGTTGCGCCGCGCTCGGTGTGGTCACCATCAGGTCGATCGCCGAACGACGCAACCAGATCGGTGTCCTGCGGGCCATCGGTATGCAGCGCAGCGGTGTCCGCCGACTCTTCCTCATCGAGTCGCTCCTGGTCACGGTCAGCGGGATCGTCCTGGGGTTCGGACTGGCCTTCATCGTCTCCCCGGGGCTGATCGACTCGTTGCGGGTGGATCTGCCCGGTGTGACCTACACGGTTCCCACGACCGTACTCGCATGGATCATCGGGATCACCCTCGTGTTCTCCACCGTCATCTCCGTGCTGATGTCTCGGAGAGCGGGAGAGGTTCCCCTTTGCCGAGCACCCGGCATCTTGTCTTGCTCTCCCAGATCTCCGCAGGACCGGAGCAGCAAGCCTCCGGCGAATTTTCCCCCAGTCCGAAGGACGAACCATGAGATTGCGTCGGGCACCCCCATCCGTCCAGTCCACCGCCGGAGACTCTCAGTCCAACAGGGTCCCCGTCGGGATCAGGGGAGTGGTCTCGTACGCGCCCGCGAAGGTGATCGGCAACGAAGAGCTCTCCCGGAACCTCGACACCAGTGACGAGTGGATCGTCGCCAAGACCGGGATCCGTGAGCGCCGATTCCTCCCCGAGGGGCCTCTCTGAAGGGGGACGGGCCGGCCGGCGTGCTGACAGGTGCTGCGCCGTCGCGGGCGTCCGCGCCCCGGACCTACATCCGCGTCCGGGGCCGCTCTGTGTCCGGGGGCGCGGAAAACCCGTGGTGAACTGCGGACCCGCGCTCCTAGGCTGCGGCCATGACCGAGATCCGTTCCTACGCGAACAGTGACCGTGAGGCCGTCGTCGAACTGGCCCTGCGTGCTTGGGAGCCCGTGCACGCCTCGATGCGGCGGGTCCTGGGCGAGATGCTCTGTCGGAGGTTGATCCCGGACTGGAGGGAGAGCCAACGCGCGACCGTCACAGAAGACCTGGACTCCGACAGCTCCCACGTGTGGGTGGCCGTCCGGGAGGACACCGTAGCCGGGTTCGCGGCCGTCCACCTCAAACCCGACGACAAGGCCGGCGAGGTCCACCTGGTGGCCGTCGACCCGGACCACCAGGGCCGGGGTGTGGGGCGTGCGCTCATCGACCACGCCACCGTGTGGATCGCAGAGCAGGGCATGACGACGGCGATGGTCGAGACCGGTGGCGACGAGGGCCACCGACCCGCGCGGGCCCTCTACGAGAACGCCGGGTACACGGCCCTTCCGGTAGTGCGTTACTTTCGCGCGCTCTGATCCGTCCCGCCCGTCCGCGTTCCTCCCCTGGAGGGCCGGCGGCGGCCCGAGGGCCTTCGGGCCGCCGCCGGTCTCCGAGCACCAGGGCCCGCTCCGGTCGCGGCTCAGGCGGCCCTGTGCACGACCCGGCCGTCGAGCACGGTCAGCCATGCGTTCACGTGCCGCAACCGGTCCGGGGCGAGCGTGCGCACGTCCGCGTCCAGCACCACCAGGTCGGCCAGGTGGCCGGGGCGCACGGAACCCAACCGGTCCTCGACACCGAGCGCGTGCGCGGCGTCCAACGTGTGCGCACGAAGGGCCTCGTGCAGGGTCACCGCTTGGTCCGTACCGATCTCCTCCCCCTCGCGCGTGGTGCGCCCCACCGCGTTGGCGATGGTGTCCATGGGACGCAGGCTGGAGACGAAGGAGTCGCTGGAGAGCACCGGCCGCAGACCCAGGTCCAGCTCCTCGCGCATGGGTTGGAGGCGGTGCGCGCGCCCGCCCAGCCTGCGGAGGAAGTCGCCCCCGCTGTCGTACAGGAAGTTGGGCTGGTTGACGGGGATCACCCCGAAGTCGGTGAAGCGCTTGGCCTGTTCGGGGGTGGGATAGCCGCAGTGCTCCAACCGTGGGCGCGCGTCCGGACCGCTCACGCGGGACGCCGACGCGATCGCGGCCAGGCTGTGCTCCATCGCCGCGTCGCCCTGGGTGTGGATGGCCACCTGCCAGCCCTCGCCGGCGGCGCGTGTGACCAGGTCGGTGAGCTGGTCGGGGTGATGGTACAGACTTCCGGCGAGCTCTCCGCGCTCACCGTAGGGCGTGCTGAACTTGGCGGTCCCGCCCAGGAGGCTGCCGTCGGCGTAGAACTTCATCCCGGTCAGCCGCAGCCAGTCGTCACCGAAGGGACTGGCCAGCCCGGCCTGGGTCAGTGCGTCCAACTGGTGTGACAGAGGCATGCCGAAGGTGCGCAGGGGCAGGCTCCCGGCCGTGCGGGCGGCCCGGTAGACCCGCAGTTCCCGCGCGGAGACCTGCGGGTCGCACACCGTCGTCACCCCGGCCGACAGGTAAGGGTCCGCGGCGTCGGCCAGCCATCCCAGCAACTGTTCGGCGGGCAGGGCCGTGTGGAAGTTGGGTCCGTGGCATCCGATGTCCACGGCCAGCGGCAGCAGCAGCTCCATGGCCGAGTCCAGGACCATGCCCGTCAGGCGGCCCCCCTCGTCCCGTACGAAGGACCCGCCCTCGGGGTCGGTGACGTCCTCGCCGACCCCGCTCCAGGCCAGGCTCATCGAGTTGACGACGGCCTGGTGGCCGGAGACGTGGTAGACGATCACCGGGTGTTCGGAGGTGGCCTCGTCCAGGGCGCGCCGGGTGGGGCGGCCCTCGGGGTACTTGGCGTCGTCCATGGAGAAGGCCCGGATCCATTGCCCGGCCGGGGTCCGTTCGGCCTCGGCGGCGATCACCTCGGCGAGGTCGGCGACGCTGGAGACCCGCGGGTAGCGGGCGTCGACGGCCGCCAGCGACTCGGCGGTGGACAACAGGTGGTTGTGCGGGTCGATGAATCCGGGCACGAGCGTGCGTCCGCCCGCGTCGACCTCGGCTGCCTCCGGGCCCGCGGCGGCCCGGGCCCGTTCGGCGGTCCCGGCCAGTACGACCCGGCCGTCGCGCACGGCCACGGCATCGGCCTCGGGGTTGGTCTCGTCCATGGTCAGGACGCGGGCATTGTGGATGAGCAGAGCGGTCACGGTGAGGTGTTCCTCCGGGAACGGGGCCGTGGGGAGGGGGTCCACGGCGGGGTCGGTTCTGTGCGGGCGGTCCCGGGGGTCAGACCTGGGCGAGCATCTCTTCGTCCTGGTAGCGGGGGGCGCGGATCAGGCAGAAGGCGCTCAGCGCCGCCATGAGGATCAGTAGGCCGACGACGGGCAGGATGCTGCCGGTCACGGCGAGCAGGGCGGTGCAGGCCAGCGGGGAGAGTCCGCCGAAGATCGCGCCGGCGACCTGGTAGGAGAGCGAGATGCTCGTGTACCGGTTGCGGGGCGGGAACATCTGCGACAGCACCCGCGCGGTGGGCCCGTACACAGCGGACATCGCCAGGCGCATCAGGCACAGCATCAGCACGATCAGGACGGTGCTGCCGGTCTCCAGGATCAGGAACTGCGGCAGGGCCAGCACGGCCACACCCGCCAGGCCGATGAGGACCATCCGGACGGTGCCGTAACGGTCGCCCAGCAGGGACACGCCCAGGGTCACGAGCAGTTCCAGGAGCGCGGCCGCGGTCAGTGCGTTCAGGATGAGCTGTTCGCTGAGGCCGATCTCGGTCACGCTGTAGGCCTGCAGGAACGTGGTCACGATGTAGTAGCCGCCCACGGCCACCGGCAGGACGCCCACGCCCAGCAGCAGCGAGCGCCAGGAGGAGCGCACCGCGTCCCGCAGCGGCAGGCTCTCGGGTTCGTGCTCGGAGCTCTCCTGGGCCGCGGCGAAGACGGGGGACTCCTCGACCCGCATGCGGATGAACAGGCCCACCAGGACCAGCAGGATCGATGCGAGGAACGGCAGGCGCCAGCCCCAGTCGTAGAGGATGTCCGAGCCCCAGGAGGCGATGATCCCGAAGGCGCCGGTGGCCAGCAGGGCCCCCGCGGGGTTGCCGAGCTGGGCGAATGCGCCGTAGAAGGTCTTGCGGTGGGCGGGAGCGTGCTCGACCGCCATGAGGACGGCGCCGCCCCACTCACCGCCCACGGCGATGCCCTGTACCAGTCGCAGGAGCACCAACAGCAGCGGCGCGAGGAAACCGACCTCTTCGTAGGTGGGCAACAGCCCCACGGAGAAGGTGGCCACGCCCATCATCAACAAGGTCGTGACCAGGGCGGACTTTCGGCCGAGCCGGTCACCGAAGTGGCCGAAGAGGATGCCTCCCAGGGGGCGGGCGAAGAACCCGACCGAGAAGGTGGCGAACGAGGCCATCAGGCCGATCATCGGGTCCGCGTCGGGAGGGAAGAACAACTGGGCGAAGACCAGTCCGGCGGCGGTGGCGTAGATGTAGAAGTCGAACCACTCGATGGTGGTCCCCACGAAGGCTGCGAGGGCCGCACGCATGGGGTGAGGTGACGATGGAGCCTTTTGTGCAGACATGAGGTACTCCGGTGGGCAGCGGACAGGACGTTCGTCCAGGAACTGGCTGTGACCCTAGACACTGATGTCCGATTTCGGAGGGATATTCTGCACGTGTCGGGTTGTGACAAAAGTGCACGTCGCACACAACCCAGGAGGGCCACGCGATGGACATCACCGTTCGGGACATCACCGCCGACCCCGGCCTCGAAGTACACGCCGTCGCCGGGCGCGGGGGACTGGACCGGCCGATCCGGTGGGCGCACGTGACGGAGCTGCCCGACCCCGCGCCCTGGATGCGCGGCGGCGAACTCGTCCTGAGCGCCGGCATGGGCGTCGGTTCCGAGGGCCGGGCCGCCTACGTGCGCCGAGTCCACGACGCCGGCTGCGTCGGCCTGGCCTTCGCGATCGACGTGTGGATGGAACAGATCCCCGAGGAGATCCTCGCCGAGGGCGACCGCCTGGACCTGCCCATCCTGAGGGTGGAGGGCGGGACCCCCTTCATCGCCGTCGTGGAGACCGTCGCCGACCACCACGCGAACGAGCGCGCCCGAGAGCAGTCACGTGTGCTCGGGGCCCAGGACTCGATGGCCCGGGCCGTGCTGCGCTCGGGGCCTCCCGGAGTGATGGGCGAGCTGGCCTCGTCGACCGCCGGCGCCTGCCTGCTGCTGGACCCCAACGGCCTGACCCGTCTCGCCGCGCCCGAGGGCGAGCCGGAGTGGCACGCCCTCGTGCGCACCGCTGCCCGGGGCCAACGGACACGGGGCATGACGGTGCTCGCCGACGGGGACGCCTCCGTCCTCCTGCAGAGCCTGGGCACCACGGGACGCACGCTGGGATGGCTGGCGGTGCGCCATCCCGAGCCCGCCTCGCCGCACGTCCGCATGCTCGCCAACCACGCCGCCTCCCTGCTGGCGGTGGACCTGATGTACTCCCGGGAGGCTCGCCGATCGCTGTTCCGCGAGCGGGCACCCCACCTGCGTGCCGCCCTCGAGGACGGCGGGGGCCGGATCCTTCCGCCATTGCCCGAGCCCCCGTGGGAGGTGGTCCACTACCCGTGCCCGTCCCCGGAGGCCGCCCTGGTCCGGGCCGCCGACGCACTCCCCGACCTCCTGGGGCCGACCCGGGCCTCCGAACGCGTCGGCCTGTGCACCTTCGGCGACGCCCTGGTCGCCGTGCTCCCTGTCACCGGACACCCCCGTACGGGGCAGCGGCTCCTGGAAGTCCTGGGGGACCTTCCCGACGGGCCGACCGCCGCCGGCGCCTGCGGCGCGCGGAGCCCGGCCGAGCTCCCCGCTGCGGTGGACCGGGCCCGCCAGGCCGCCACGGAGGGCTACCGGCACGCCGACGACTCCGACGCCTGGTCACTGCTGCGCGACAACCTGTCCCCGGAGGGGGCACGCGCGTTCGGCCGGGCCGTCCTGGGGCCGCTGCACGAGCACGACGTACGCAACTCCACCGACCTCGCCCACACGCTGCGCCACTTCCTCGACAACGGTGCCCACATCGAGGCGACCGCCCGTGAACTCGGGGTCCACCGCAACACCTTGCGTGGACGCCTGCGTACCGCGGAGCGGGTCCTCAACCGTGATCTGAGGGAGGCCCGGGCGCGGCTGGAACTGTGGACCGCCCTGTACCTGGAGCCGATGCGGTGCCACGACGGTTCCTGGCACCGGTGATCACACGCGCCGGCGGCTGCCGGCCCGGAAGGAGACCAGTGGAAACACCTCGGACGGACCGCACCACGTACCCGGAGGCCGACATCCCGGCGTACGTGAACGACACCCTCTCCGCGGTCACCCCCTCGATGGCCGCGGCCCTCGGGGTGCCCGGACACGACGACCTGTTGGGAACAGGGCGGGTCCGGGCGGCCGCGTTCCTGCTGGTGGACGGGTTGGGCGCGCAGCTGCTCGACCGGTACGCCGACCACGCGCCGACCCTGGCCGCCCTCGCGCGCGGCGGTTCCGTGCTCCGGGCCGGGTTCCCGGCGACGACCGCGACGAGCCTGGCCTCGCTCGGGACGGGGCTGCCCTCCGGCGGACACGGCGTCATCGGGTACAGCTTCGCGCTCGAGGGTCCCGGAGGCATCCCGCAGGGTCCGGTGATGAACGCGCTGGGCTGGTGTGCGCACGCCGTCCCGGGCTCCGCCGACCTTCGGGAGGACTTTCCGCCGGAGTCGGTCCAGCCGCACAGCACGGTGTTCGAACGTGCCGCGGGGGACGGGGTGGAGGTGTCCCGGCTGGTGCCCGGTTTCCACCACGGTTCCGGTCTGACCCGCGCGGTCCTGCGGGGTCCCGGCCAGTTCCACGACGTGTCCCGGCCCGAGGAGCTCGTGCCCGGGATGCTGGAAGCGCTGCGCGGTTCCGGGCGGGCGTTGGTCTACGGCTACCACGGCGATCTCGACCGGGCCGGCCACGACCACGGGCCCGGTTCCGGACGTTGGATCGAGGAGCTCGAACGGGTGGAGGCGCTGGTGTCCGACCTCGCCTCGGACCTGCCCCCGGACACGGTGCTGGCGGTGGTCGCCGATCACGGGATGATCGACACCGGCGACCACCGAGTGGATATCGACCACACGCCGGAACTGCTGCGGGGCGTGGACCGCCTGGGCGGCGAGGCACGGGTGCGCCACGTGCACACCGAACCCGGTTCCGCGGCCGATGTGCTCGCCTCCTGGCGCGAGGTGTTGGGGGAGCGGGCCCACGTGGTCGAACGCGACCGGGCGATCGCGGAGGGCTGGTACGGGCCGAACGTGCCCGATCTGGTCCGTGCGCGTATGGGCGACGTCATCGCCGCCGCCCGCGACACCTGGACGCTGGTGCGTACCCGGGCCGAGCCGACCGAGTCCGCGATGATCGGCCACCACGGTTCCTGGACCGAGGCCGAGCAGCTGGTGCCCCTGCTCCTGCTGCGCGCGGAGTAGACCGTTGTCGGGGTCGGGTTCGCCGTCGTCCCGGGGTGAGGCTCGCTTCTGCCGAGGGGGCATTCTGGTCCCCCGTCCGGCCGGGCCGCCGCGTCCACCGGGCGATGACGATGCAAGAACCGTTCGAGCAGACCGTTCAACGGTACGGGGCGACCGTTTCGATGGACGAGTCGCCCGGGCCTGCCCCGTGCCACCATTGCGATGACCGCAGCGTGAAGGAGCCCGTTCCCGATGACCGAATCCACCCCTGCCGACGATGCGCCGGCTGTCGACTCCGCCGACCCGGGGACGGTGATCGGCCAGGACGGGCTGGCCCGACCCGCGTGGGCGTCGGTGGATCCGCTGTTGCGCGAGTACTACGACACCGAGTGGGGCATGCCGGTGCGCGACGAGCGCGGGATGTACGAGCGCATCAGTCTGGAGGCGTTCCAGGCCGGACTGTCGTGGGCGACGATTCTGCGCAAACGCCCCGCGTTCCGGGCCGCGTTCGACGATTTCGTCCCCGAAGCGGTGGCCGAGTACGACGATCGCGACGTGGAACGGTTGATGGCGGACGGAGGGATCGTGCGCAACCGGGCCAAGATCCTCGCCGCCGTCACCAACGCGCAAGCCACCCTCCGATTGCGGGACAAAGGCGGCCTGGTCGACTTCGTTTGGTCCTTCCGGCCCGACCGGACCCCGGCCCCGCGCACCGTCGCGGATGTTCCCACGAAGTCACCCGAGTCGCTGGCCCTGTCCAAGGCCCTGCGCAAGGAGGGGTTCACGTTCGTCGGTCCCACCACCCTGTACGCGCTCATGGAGGCGATCGGCATCGTCGACACCCACCTGCTCGGGTCGCACCGCCGCGGCTCGTCGGGGGTCTGGTCCCAGTGACGAGGGTCCTCGGCGCGGGTGATGCGCCGCGTCCCGTCCTGGGCGCCCGCGCGTCAAAACCCCTGGGGCGCAGGTGTTCGCGCAGGTGGAAAGGGTAGAGGTCAACGGGTGGCAAATCGTGACCACATCGTTTGCACTCGCCATGGGCGAGTGCTAAAAATAGGAGTACTTAGCACTCGGTGAGCATGAGTGCTAAGTCGGAGCGAGGCTGCGAGGCCGTGGTCGCCGACAGCAGGGTTGTCGGCACGATCGCGGTCGTCCGTCGCGGGCGCAGACCTCGTCCCTTCGCGTATCAGCCCGGTCACGGGAGGACAAGAACTCAATGGCAGCCAAACTGATCGCGTTCGACGAGGAGGCCCGTCGCGGCCTCGAGAGCGGCATGAACCAGCTTGCCGAGGCCGTCAAGGTCACGCTGGGCCCCAAGGGCCGCAACGTCGTGCTGGAGAAGAAGTGGGGCGCACCCACCATCACCAACGACGGCGTCTCCATCGCCAAGGAGATCGAGCTCGAGGACCCCTGGGAGAAGATCGGGGCCGAGCTGGTCAAGGAGGTCGCCAAGAAGACGGACGACGTCGCCGGTGACGGTACGACCACCGCCACCGTGCTCGCCCAGGCACTCGTCCGCGAGGGCCTGCGCAACGTCGTCGCCGGCGCCAACCCGGTCGGCCTCAAGCGCGGCATCGAGTCCGCCGTCGCGCGCATCAACGAGGAGCTCGGCAACCTCTCCCAGGAGGTCGAGACCAAGGAGCAGATCGCCTCCACCGCCTCCATCTCCGCCGGCGACGACCAGATCGGCGAGGCCATCGCCGAGGCCATGGACAAGGTCGGCAAGGAAGGCGTCATCACCGTCGAGGAGGGCCAGACCTTCGGGCTCGAGCTGGAGCTCGCCGAGGGCATGCGCTTCGACAAGGGCTACATCTCGCCCTACTTCGCCACCGACCTGGAGCGGATGGAGACGGTCCTCGAGGACCCCTACATCCTCATCGTCAACTCCAAGATCTCCAACAACAACGAGTTCCTCCCCGTTGTGGAGAAGGTCCTGCAGGCCGGCCGTCCGCTGATGGTCATCGCCGAGGACGTCGAGCAGGGCGCGCTGCAGACCCTGGTCGTCAACAAGATCCGCGGCACCTTCAAGTCCGTCGCCGTCAAGGCACCGGGCTTCGGTGACCGCCGCAAGGCCCAGCTCGGCGACATCGCCGTCCTGACCGGCGGCCAGGTCATCACCGAGGAGGTCGGCCTCAAGCTCGAGAACACCGAGCTCGACATGCTGGGCCGCGCCCGCAAGGTCGTCGTCACCAAGGACGAGACCACCATCGTCGACGGCAGCGGTGACGCCACCAGCATCGCCGGTCGCGTCAACGAGATCCGCAGCGAGATCGAGCGCACCGACTCCGACTACGACCGCGAGAAGCTCCAGGAGCGTCTCGCCCGTCTGGCCGGCGGTGTGGCCGTCATCAAGGCCGGTGCCGCCACCGAGGTGGAGCTCAAGGAGCGCAAGCACCGCATCGAGGACGCCGTTCGCAACGCCAAGGCCGCGGTCGAGGAGGGCATCCTGCCCGGCGGTGGCGTCGCGCTGCTGCAGGCCAGCGTTCCCGCCTTCGAGAAGCTCGAGGCCGAGGGCGACGACGCGGTCGGCGCCGACATCGTCCGCCGCGCCATCGCCGAGCCCCTCAAGCAGATCGCGTTCAACGCCGGTCTCGAGGGCGGCGTCGTGGTCGACAAGGTCAAGAACCTCGAGCCGGGCATCGGCCTGAACGCCGCCACCGGTGAGTACACCGACCTGTTCAAGGACGGCGTCATCGACCCGACCAAGGTCACCCGTTCCGCTCTGCAGAACGCGGCCTCCATCGCCGGTCTGTTCCTGACGACCGAGGCCGTCATCGCCGAGAAGCCGGAGAAGGCGGCGGCCCCGGCCGGCGACCCGACCGGTGGTATGGGCGGCATGGACTTCTAGTCCACCGGACCGGGGTCGGATACGCGACCTCGCCCGCGACGACCGGGCGGTCCCTCACGGGGCCGCCCGGTTTCGTGTGTCCGGGGCGGAGCGGTGCGCGGCGCTGTCCGTAACAGAACTCCGGAGTTATTCTGCGAAGTGTCGGGTGGGCGGATGCGGACAGCGCTACGCTTCCGTCCGGAGGTGCGAGGCGAGATGAGTCTGGTGATGACGGAAACCGCCCCAACAGCGGGGATGTCGCGGTGGGACCACCTTCTCGGCACCTGGCGAGAGCTGGACGTGCCCGACGGTTGGCGGGCCGAGATCGTGGACGATGACGGAGTCGTACTGGTGGCGCCCCCCTCTGACCCGCACAACTACATCGCGGTGCGTGTGACACGCACCTTGAACAAGGTCCTTCCAGAGGACTGGGACGTGTACCAGACGCTCGGGATCCAGGTGCCCAAGATCGAGCGGCTCTACATGCCCGACCTGGTGGTCATGCCGGAAGCGGTGGTGCTGGACCCCCACAGAACTCCGTGCCCCGGGGACGAGGCCGAACTCGCCGTCGAGATCGTTTCCCGCAGCAGCAAGGACACCGACCGAAAGAAGAAACTGTGGGGTTATGCCCATGCTCCCGTCCCGCTCTACCTGATCATCGACGCATGGGACGAGACCGGGCCCTCGGTGACCCTCCACGAACAGCCGGGCAACGGGCGTTACAACCAGGCCACCACGGTCTCCTTCGGTGAGAAGATCACTCTCCCCGAGCCGTTCGACGTGGACCTCGACACCTCGCGTTTTCCCAGGCCCGACCAGTGGCCCTCGGCCTGAGCCTGTCGGGGAGCAGCGCCGACGACCGGGCGGGTCCCTCACGGGGCCGCCCGGTTTCGTGCGTCCGGCAGCGGCCTCAGTCGCCGTGCCAGGCGTGCCACAGGTCGGCGTAGGAGCCGCCGCGGGACAACAACTCCCCGTGGGTACCGAGCTCGCGGACCATGCCGCCCTCGACCACCGCGACCCGGTCGGCGTCGTGCGCCGTGTGCAGCCGGTGCGCGATCATCAGGACCGTACGCCCGGCCAGTACCCCCGACAGGGAACGTTCCAGGTGGCGGGCGGAGCGCGGGTCCATCGACGACGTCGCCTCGTCCAACACCAGCACCGCGGGGTCGGCCAGCACCACCCGCGCCAGCGCGAGTTGCTGCACACGCGCAGGGTCGGGGGTCGCGTGCCCCGAGCCCACCGGGGTGAGCAGGCCCTCGGGCAGGGAACGCACCCAGTCCGCCGCGCCGACCGCCTCCAGCGCGTTCCACAGGTCGGCCTCGTCCCCGGTCTCCGCGGCCAGGGTCAGGTTCTCCGCGATCGTGCCGCGGAACAGATGGCTCTCCTGGCTCAACAGGATCACGTGCGCACGCCGCTGCTGCGGTGACAACGACGCCAGGTCCGCGCCGTCCACACGGACCCGGCCCGAGGAGGGCACGTGGATCCCGGCGACGAGCTTGCCCAACGTCGATTTGCCCGATCCGCTGGGGCCCACCATCGCCAGGCGTTCACCGGGACGCACCGCCAGGTCCACGCCGTGCAGGACCTCGGTGCCGGTGTAGCCGAAACGCACGTCCGACAACTCCACGCCCCGGCCGCCGGACACCGGCCGGGCCCCCGTGCCCCGCACGTCCTCCTGGGCGTGCCCCACACCCAACAGGCGCCGCATGCTCACGAAACCGACCATCATGTTGTCGATCTGGTCCACGAGCTGCTCGACGGGGCGCGCCAACTGCACGGAGAAGAACGTCGCCGTCGCGACCTGGCCGAGGGTGAGCGCGTCGTTCGTGTACAGCAGCCCGGCCGCGAGGAAGGTCGTCGCCGTGGGCAGCTGGTAGACGACCTCCAGCTGCGGGAACCACACCGTCCGCAGCCACAGCGTGTACCGCTCGGCGAGGAAGGCCCGGTGCACCTGCCGGCCGTTCTCCGCGCGCCGCCGGTCCTGGCGGCCCAACGCCTCCACGGTGTGCGCGCCCTCGACGGTGTCGGCCACACCCTGGGTCAGGTCCGAGTAGGTGGCCAGCTCGCGGATGTAACCGTCCGGGGCACGCCGGGCGTACCAGCGGGCCGACACCGACAGCAGCACGAGACCCGGTACCCACGCCGCCAGCAGCGCAGGGTGCAGTACCGCCAGCGCCGCCAGGATCACTGCGACCGTCACCGCGCTCACGACCATGTGCGGCAGGGAGAAGCGCACCATGTGGTTGAGGTTGCCGATGTCGCGGCCGGTGCGCGAGAGCAGGTCACCGGAGCCGGCCCGTTCCACCGTCCCCAACGGCAGACGCAACACCGCACCGATGAACTCCTCCCGCAGCTGCGCCAGCACCCCTTCGCCGAACCGGATCGACAGGGCCACCGACACCAGCGTCAGGGCCGCGTTGGCCAGGAACGCCGCCACGACGAGTGCGGCCATGGTGTCGACGCTGCCGGCGCCGCGCCCCTCCCGCACGGCATCGACGATGAAGCCGAGCGTCCACGGGGCGGCGAGCGCGCTCAGCGCGGCCAGGGCGTGCAGCACCACGACCCACACCAGGATGCCGCGGTACTCCCGTCCGGCCCGGGCCAGGCGTGTCCACACCTCCCGAGTGGAGGAGACCGGCAGAGCCGCGGGGTCCGGTTTCGGCAGGCCGGTCGCGCGATCCGTGGCGGGCAGGTCGGCGTGGGTCATGGTTCCTCGCTCGCGGTGCGCAGGACGGTGCGGGTGTAGTCGGGGACGGTCGCCAACAGGTCCTGGTGTGTGCCCTCGGCGACCACCCGCTCGCCGGAGACCAGGTGGACACGGTCGGTGCGGCCCAGCAGCAGCGGGCTCGTCGTGACCAGGACGGTGGTGCGGCCGCTACGGGCGGCCGGCAACCTGTGGGCGACGGCGGCCTCGGAGTGTGCGTCCACCGCCGAGGCCGGTTCCACCAGGACCAGCACCTCGGGGCCGGCGGCCAGCGCGCGGGCCAGGCGCAGGCGCTGCTGCTGGCCGCCGGAGTACTCGCGGGCGCGGGCGGTGAGCACCGTGTCCAGTCCTGACGCGGACCGGCCGACGACGTCGTCGGCGTGGGCGACCCGCACCGCCTCGGCCAGTTCCTCCTCGGGCAGGCCGCCCTCGGGTGAGAGTTCGTCGCGCAGACGCCCGGAGAACAGGTAGGCGTCGTTGTCGGAGACCAGGACCTTGCCCCGCAAGTCCCGCAACGGGAGATCGGTGAGGGGCACGGTTCGCCCGGTGTGGTGCTCGACCAGTTCCGCGGTCTCCGCAGGGGTGCCGTCGCGGTAGCGCCCGAGGCGTTCGGCGAGCGCGGTGGCCTCGGCGGGGTCGGGGCACACGATGCCGGTGATCTGCCCGGCGTGGGCGGTGACACCGGTGAGCCGGTCGTGCAGGCCGAGCGGGCCTTCCGGGGGTACGGCCGGGTGTTCGGGGTCGGGATGGTCGTGGGACAGGTTCAGCACCCGCACCACCCGGGAGGCGGCCACCCGCGCACCGATGTAGAGGGTGGCCACGGCGGTCAACCAGCGCACCTGCTGCCCCAGCAGCCCCGTGTACCCGTAGAAGGCGACGAGTTGCCCGGCGGTGAGTTCGCCGTTCAGGGCCAAGCGCGCCCCGTACCAGACGATGCCCACGAGCAGCAGGCCCGGGTAGAGGGCCTGGGCGGCGCGGAGCGCGGCGTCCATCCACCCCACCCGCATCCCGGCGTCGCGCACCCGGCCCGATTCCTGGCGGTACCGGGCGCCGATGGTGTCCTCGCCGCCCACGCCCCGCAGCACACGCAGCCCGGCGACCAGGTCGTTGGCCCGGGTGGCGAGCTCGGCCTGCCGGTCGCGCTGGTGGTCCTGGCGGCGGGAGAGCGGACGCAGCATCGGCGCGACCGCGAGGACGATGAGCGGGACCCCGACGATCAGCACCGTTCCGAAGGCCGGGTGTGTGTACAGGGTCAGACCGGCGATCGCGCCGATCGACACGAGCGCTCCGGGTAGCAGTGACGCGTTCTCGTACAGGTCGCCGATGCGGTTGATGTCGTCGGTGCCGATCGCCACGACCTCACCGCCGGGCAATCGCCGGGTCAGGGTCGGGCCGAGGTCGACGGAGCGGTCGATGACCACGGCGATGGTGCGGTAGGCGCCGCGGACCCAGCTGTAGGTCGCGGTGCGTTCGGCGGCGAACACGATGACTGCCGAGGCGAGGGCGCACGCGGCGAGCACACCGGACCACAGCAGCAGCGCCCCCGTGTCACCGCCGGCGAGACCGGAGTCGAGGGCGGCGCCGAGCGCGGTGGCGCTCAGGACCCCGCACAGGGTGTAGAGGCCGTTGACGGTGGAGGTGCTCAGGAGGGTGGTCCACTGCCGGCCGGCGCCCCAGAGGAGGAAACGGTCGGGGGAACGGGTGTCCGGCGGGGTCCCCACCGGTTCGGGTAGTCGGCGCACAGTCACCGGACATTAGCCGTGGGCCGCCCCGACCGGCCACCGGTTTTTGCCGCAGGGCGATGCGCCCCTCGGAGGGGCTCCGGTCCCGCCGTCTCAGGGGCCGCACCGGGACGGAACCAGGGTGATTCCCCATGGTGGGGAGCGTGCCCGGCGATGAGAATGCCGGTATGAGCGATGACCCCGTCCGCGGCGCGGATGTGCCCCCCGGTCCGATCGAAGAGCCCCGTGTCGGCCTGCTCTGGCGAGTGGTCGTCGTGATGGCCGCTGCCATGGTGATCTGGTACGCCCTCCTGCCCCTGGTCCGTGAACCGTTCCCCGAGGACTCGCAGTTCGGCGCCGCCCGTTGGGCCACCGCCGTGTTCGTGACGGCGGCGGTGGTCCCGGTGCTCTGGGCGGTCCGCCGGTACCTGGACCGGAGGCCGTGGGACGGGTTGCGCCTGACCGGGTTCCGTGAGGGGTGGTGGCCCTTCCTGGTGGGGGCACTCTCGTGGGGGATCCCGGGGTTCGCGGGGCTCGGGGCCGCGCTCGCGCTCGGCTGGGTCGAACTCGTACCGCGCGCGGCCGTCCCGGAACTGGCGGGACACCTGGTGCTGCTGGCCGTGCTGGTGCTGTTGTACGAGGCGTTGCCGGAGGAGCTGATCTTCCGCGGCTACTTGTTCCGCAACCTCAACACCGCCATGGCGGCCTGGCTCGCGGTGGTGGCGCAGGCGGCGCTGTTCGCACTGTTCGGGGCCACCCTCTGGGTGCTCTCCACCGGGTGGGAGGTCCTCGGTGAACGGGTCGTCCTGTTCTTCTCCATAGGGATCGTCATCGGGTGCCTGCGTGTGGTCACCGGCAACGTGTGGACCTGCATCGGTTTCCACGTGGTGTTCCAGGTGACCGCACAAGCGGTGCTCGGCGGTCAGTTGTTCCAGGTGCGAGGGGACGAGGGCGGATTCGTGCTCGCTCTGGCGGGCCCGTTCGTGTTCGGGGTGCTCGTGGCGATCCTGCTGTCCCGTCGGGATGGGAACTGGCGGGAGCGGGTGCCCGACTCCGTCTAGCGGACGGTGCCTTCGGCATGCCGGAGGGGCGTCGAGACCCTCCTGGAGGTCACCGGGCAGGCCGTGCAGCCCTGCCCCAACTACGGGATCGACTCCGGGGCGGCCGGCGACGGGAGGCGACGGTGAGTGAGGCCTGCGGGTGCGGGGACGGCACCGACGACCGCACTGAGGAGGAGAGCGGACCCGCCCGCCTGTGGCACGTGGGCGAGATCCGGTTCGCAGCTGTCGCGGCCGTGCTCTGGGCCGCCGGGTACGGGACCGGCTGGGCCGGCGGCCCCGAGTGGGGTGTGCTGCTCGGGCAGACCGGCGCGTTGGCCGTGGCCGGGTGGACCTTCGTCCCCTCCACCCTGCGGCGCCCGGCCCGGGGCAGGATCGGTGTCGGCACCCTCATGACCGTCGCCGCAGTGGGCGCGGTCCTGCTCGGCCACGGCCTCTTCCCCGGCGACGAACAGGGAACACAGCCGCAGGACGCGTGTGCGCGACTCCTCGTCGAGTCCGTGCCAGGCCTCGGCGTCCTGGGCCGGGTCGATGCCGGCGGGGTCCCGTCCGCGCTTGTCGCCCTTGGTGAAGAGCCGTAGCGGCGGGGTTTCCCAGTTCAGGCCGCCCTCTCGCAGCGAGTGGAAACGGGTGCGTTGCCGGGTGCCGACCATGGGAAGGCCTCCGGGGGCAGGTGAACCGACCCTCATGCTTGGACACGAGCGGCACATGTGTAAAGATCTGTCGGGGAGGAACTCGGACAAGCGGGATACGGCCGTCTCCGCCGACGATGGAGCCTCGCCGAAAAGGTACGGTCGGGGAGTACACTCCACGCCGAACGAACCGATCGGGGGACGACGTGTTCTGTGGTGATCCCGGGAGCTCCGGTTACGCCTCGTGCGCCGCCCAGACCCAGATCTTCGCGCTGGCCTCGGTGATTCCCGCGCTGCTCGGCCTCGCCCTCCTGGTGACCGCCTTCACAGCCCCTTCGGTCCGCGGCGACCGGCTCCTGCGCTCCCGCACGCTCACCTACTCGCTCATCGCGTGGGGCATCGCGGCGGGAACCTACGTCGTGGGTGTCCTGCCGTCGGTCTGACCCCGAAAACCTCCGGCACCCACCCCGGACACCGGTCCGGGGCCGGCCCGGCACGGCTCACCGCTTGCGCGCCAGCCCGCAGTACTGGGGCAGATCGCGTACCTCGCCGACCTCCACCGCTTCCGGACGCCACTTGGTCACCGAGACCACACCCGGGTCGATCAGCTCCAGGCCTTCGAAGAACCGCGTGAAGTCCTCCACCGAACGCGGCACGTAGGGCAGGGTCACCCCGTCCTCCCAGATCTTCGTGAACTCCGCGATCTCCTCGGGGTCCAGTTCCGCCGCGTCCGACAGCACCCCGTCGCACACCCCGACGAAACTCCCCGCCGGCAGCGCGTCCACGTAGGCGTGCACCAGTCCCAGCGCCTCCTCCAGGTCGGGGAAGTGCCCCATGATGCCCATGAGCATCAGCGCGACCGGCTGCTGGAAGTCCAGGACCCCGCGCGCCTCCGCCAGGACCGACTCGGTGTCGCGCAGGTCGGAATCGACGAACGCGGTGCGTCCTTCACCGGTCCCGGTCAGCAGCGCACGCGCGTGCGCCAGCACCAGCGGGTCGTTGTCGACGTAGACCACACGGCTGTCCCGGGCCAATCCTTGGGCCACTTCGTGGGTGTTGTCGGCGGTGGGCAGGCCTGCACCGATGTCCAGGAACTGGCGTACGCCCTCCTGCTCCACCAGGTGCGTGACGCTGCGGCGCAGGAACGCCCGGTCACCGAGGGCGGCTTCGACGACCTGGGGGAACAGTTCCCGGAGCCGGTCGCCCACCTCGCGGTCGGGCGGATAATTGTCTTTACCTCCGAGCCAGTAGTTCCAGACCCGGGCGGTGTGAGCGACGGACGTGTCGATGGGGGTGTCCGGCATGGGTCCTCTCAGACGCGGGGCGGGTTCTCGATGGCTGGCATTGTCCTGCCTCGCGAACCCTCGCCACAACCCCGAACCCCGCTGTCACAGGGGTTCGGCCGCTTCGAGGGGAACCGGAACCCGCTCAGGCCAGCAGCTCGGCCGCGTCCGTGATCTGGTACGCGTACCCCTGCTCGGCCAGGAACCGCTGCCGGTGGGCCGCGTAGTCCTGGTCCAGGGTGTCGCGGGCGACGACGGCGTAGAACCGCGCGCTGCCTCCGTCGGCCTTCGGGCGCAGCACCCGGCCCAAGCGCTGGGCCTCCTCCTGGCGCGACCCGAACGAGCCCGACACCTGTACCGCCACCCCGGCCTCGGGGAGGTCGATGGAGAAGTTCGCGACCTTGGACACCACGAGGGTCCGCAGCTCACCGGACCGGAACGCGTCGTAGAGCCGTTCCCGTTCCTTGTTGCGCGTATCGCCCTTGATCACCGGCGCGCCCAGGGTCTCACCGAGCTCGTCCAACTGGTCGATGAAGGAACCGATGACCAGGACCTGCTCCTCCGCATGGCGTTCCACGAGGGCGTCCACGACCCGGTTCTTGGCGTCGGTGGAGGCACAGAACCGGTAGCGGTCCTCGGGTTCGGCGGTCGCGTAGGCCATGCGCTCGGCGTCGGACAGGTCGACCCGCACCTCGACACAGTCGGCCGGGGCGATCCACCCCTGGTTCTCCATGTCCTTCCACGGGGCGTCGAAGCGCTTGGGGCCGATGAGGGAGAACACGTCACCCTCGCGGCCGTCCTCGCGCACCAGGGTGGCGGTCAGCCCGAGCCGCCGGCGTGCCTGCAGGTCCGCAGTCATCCGGAAGATCGGGGCGGGCAGCAGGTGCACCTCGTCGTAGACGACCAGGCCCCAGTCCCGTGCCTCGAACAGCTCCAGGTGCGTGTGGACACCCTTCTTGCGGGCCGCCATGACCTGGTACGTGGCGATGGTGACGGGGCGGATCTCCTTGCGGCTGCCCGAGTACTCGCCGATCTCGTCCTCGGTGAGGGAGGTGCGGCGCAACAGCTCGGCCTTCCACTGGTGCACCGAGATGGTGTTGGTGACCAGGATCAGCGTCGTGGCCCCGGTCATCGCCATCGCTGCGGCGCCCACGATGGTCTTGCCCGCGCCGCACGGCAGCACGACCACCCCCGAGCCCCCGGCCTGGAAGCTCTCGGCGGCCTCGCGCTGGTAGGGGCGCAGCTCCCAGCCGTCCTCGGCCAGGTCGATCTCGTGGGCCTCGCCGTCGACGTACCCGGCGAGGTCCTCGGCCGGCCAACCGATCTTGAGCAGGGCCTGCTTGAGGTTTCCGCGCTCACTGGGGTGCACGGCGACGGTGTCGTCGTCGATGCGCTCGCCCAGCATGCCCCTGAGCTTCTTGGCGCGCACGACCTCTTCCAGGACGGCCCGGTCGCTGGAGCGCAGTACCAGGCCGTGGGCGGGGTCGCCGTCGAGGGTGAGGCGGCCGTAGCGGTCCATGGTCTCGGAGATGTCCACCAGGAGGCCCTGGGGCACCGGGAACCGCGAGAAGCCCATGAGCGCGTCCACGGCCTGCTCCGCGTCGTGCCCGGCGGCGCGCGCGTTCCACAGGGCCAACGGGGTGATCCGGTAGGTGTGCACGTGTTCGGGTGCACGCTCGAGCTCGGCGAAGGGAGCGATGGCGCGGCGGCATTCGGCGGCCGACTCGTGGTCGACCTCGAGGAGGAGGGTTTTGTCGGACTGGACGATCAGGCAGGACACACGGGACCTTCACTCTCGTCGACGGCATGTGGGGAGGACCCCACGTGCAACACCTGTGCTGCTCCGATCATGCCCGCCGGCCGGGAGCGGTGGGGCACACTCCTGTGCCGTGCACGGCGGGCCCGGCCGTCAGACGTCGAGGACGATCGCGGTGGTGATGAGCCCGGCGAGGACGGCGAAGATGCCGAGGTGGATCCCGTTGGAGATCCAGGCGTAGCGGCGGAACTTGCCGTGCCGATCCGGGTCGCGGCTGCGCTCCGACAGGGCGATCCCTGCCATGACCGTGCCGATGAGCGGGGTGATGTTGCCCATGCACATGGGGACCAGCAGGACGCTGATGACCAGCGCGGTGATCGTGCTGCCCGCCGGCGGCTGGTGCTCGGGCCGAACGTAGGTATAGGGGTATGGAGTCGGCGGCGGGCCGTGGCCCGGGTAGTACGCGCCGCCGTGGGGCGGCTGCGGACCGTAGGGCGGGACCCCGCCCGGAGGAGGTCCGTACGGAGGCTGCTGGGCGCCGTAGTGGGGATGGGGGTCGGACATCGGGGCTCCATGGAACGGTCGGGGGACGGCGCCGTGCACAGGCGGATTCAGCCGCCGAACAGCATCATCATGATGAACAGCACGGCGAGTGGGACGGCGAAGATCACCGACAGCGCGATGTAGGCGAAGTTGCACGCCCAGGTGTAGCGGATGAACCGCTCGACCTCGGAGGTGTTCGGGATCTTCGTCAGCGCGGTCACTGCGAAGGCGACACCGGGAACGTTGGCCACCAGTACGTAGAACCAGAGTCCCATGGTGAGGCCGAGCAACGGGACCGTCCAGGTCAAAAAGGCCACGACCAGTGCCGCGACCGCACCGCCCACCCGTGGCGGCGGGCCTGACGGCGGAGGGCTGCCCGGTGGGAGTTCCGTGGCACCCGGGGCCGGGTGTGCAGCGTGGGGCGCGGCCGGGGCCATGTGTGCGCTCGCGGAGGACCCCGGAGTGGGAGGCGCTCCACCGTGAGGGCCCGGGCCGCTGGAGGGACCCGGGGCCGGTGAAGGGTCCTGGAAGCTCTGCGGGGACGGCGGTCCGGTCTCGTGCAGGCCTTCGGACGGGCGCAGGACCGGGTTGGGGTCCCGCTCCCAGAAATCCCGTGGGCCTCTGCTGTTCACCGGTATCCGCTTCCTCCTCTTTGTCACGTACTGTCGCGATACCCATTCTCCATGGTGGGACGCAGGTGCGACGGCAAGGGTTCGTGACCCGGGCGCGCCGGTCGGCCCGGATCAGTACGGTACGAGGCCGGTGATCTCCTGGAGCCAGGAACCCGTCTGGGTGAAGGCCACGAACGTCAGCACGAACATCACGAAGACCATGACCCCTGCCGCACCCAGGCAGTACCAGGAGTAGCGGGTCAGGGTCTCGGCCTTGACCGGCATGCTGCGGTCACGCGCATGACCGGCCCGGACCGCGAAGACGATGCCGGCGACGCCGAACAGCCAGTTGAAACAGCACAGGACCGTGATGGCGTGCAGGATCATCGCGGTGGTGGCGCTGCTGGCCCCGCCCCCGGCCAGGGGCGCACCGGAGCTGCTCGAGGAATCGCGGTCGGACCCGCGGTCGCGGTCCTGCTCCTGCTGCTCCGGTTCGCGTTCGGGCGCACGCCGGGGTTCCTGGCGCTGCTCGCGCCGCGGCTCGTGCCGGGGTCCCTGCCGTGGCTCGGAAGGATCTTCCCGGACCCGGTCACGTTGCGCTGCCTGAGGGGTTTCCCGGGGTTGCTCGGGTCGTGGCCCGGGCGCGGGGGCACCGGTACGTTCCGGGGGCGGTGCTCCGCCGGGCGCAGGACGGGGACCTCGGTCCCGGTCGTCGCCGGGGTCGCGGGGGGACGATGCCCCTGGGGGCAGCGGTGGGTTGCTCATCGGGGTCTCTCTCGCACGGTGAGGCTCGACCTGGCGTGCCCCGCCGGAGAGGAGCACGCGTGAGTCACTGTACGGCGTGCCAACCGTGGGAACCCGGCCACACGGGCATCTCAGGCACCCCGGCAGCGGGTCAGGTGCCGGGGTCGGCGAGCTCCGCCACCGCCGAGATCCGGTGCACCGCGAACCGGTGCACGGCGCCCCGCGTCGCGTCGTAGGCGGTGACGAACCCGCCGTCGACCGACGTCGGGTGCACGATCCGGCTCACCTGGCGCCCGTCGGTGTCCGTGTATCCGATCCAGACCCGGCGCTCGTCCCGTGCCGCGTCCGAGAGCGCCGCCATGACCGCGGCGGCCCGTGAGCCCGGAGGCCCGTCCGTGGGCAACGGCACCGGACGGCGCGCGATCGTGGACGCCTCGTCCCCGGCCCGCAGCGCTCGCACGGTCGCGTGGATCGCCTCCGCGGAGGCCTCCCGGTCGGGTGCCTCGGGGAACTCCACCGGGTCCGCCCGCCGCACCTCCGGACGGTCCAGGTTCATCGCCCCGTCACCACTCTCCGGGACCGGGTGGTACCCCAGCTGCCGCAACCGTTCCACCAGCGTCGCCCGGTTCTCCCGGCTCGCCACGACGGTGGGTGCGAGCCGGATCAGCCCGAGCCCGTCCGCGCGCCGGTCGTTGAGCAGCTCCTCCAACAGGGAGGGCTCGTCGCAGCGCAGGTAACTGGACGCGGTCCCGGCCCGAAGCCGGCCGTGCCGCCGTCCCACGTCCGAGACCAAGTACCGCAGGGCCTGGGGCAGCGGGGTCCGTGAGTGGCGTTCCAGCAGGTCGGTGATGTCGGCGACGCCCCGTCCGGCGTCCAGCCCCCGGCGGATCGAGTCCTCGGTGAACCGGTAGACGGTGGCTCCGCCGGTGGACTCCACCTCGGCGACCAGGGCGAGTTCACGGGCGAGGCCGGCTACGAGCGGCCCGGGGGCCACGGCGGTCATGTCGCCCTGCACGAGGATGTGGTCCAGGGGTTGGGGCAGCTCCCCGGCGAGCTCTCGGGCCGCACCGTCGGGGTCTCCGGCCAGCAGCGGACGGGTGTGCCCGGCCAAGGCCCCGAACGCGGTCAGGCCGAGCACCGAGGCCTCGGTCCGTGCGGCCTCCACGAGCTCGGTGTGCACCGACGACTCCCGGCGCGGGTGGCGCCAGGCCATCCGTTCGGCCAGGGACACGTCGGAGGGAACCAATCCGGGCTCGGCCTCGGCCAGCGTGTTGAGCAGGTCCCGGCGGGCCTGGGGCGCACCCGGCCGGGCCATCCCCGGGCCCAGCGCGTTCCGGACCCTTCCGCCGGAGTCCCTGGACCCGGTCAGGGAAGCCACCCGGTCGGTGCCGATCCAGGCCAGGGCCAGCCGCAGCCACCGCTTCTCCGGGGGGCTCTGCCGCCACAGGTCGTACTCGCGGGTGGGCAGCCACTCCCCGGCCAGGCGGTCGTCGGTGCCCACCAGGCCGGCGGCTTGCGCGGTCTCCACCAGGAGCGCGGCCTCGGACTCGTCGACCTCCATCGTCTGTGCGGCCCGCCGCAGGTCGCGTACGCCCAGGCCGCCGTTGCGCAGCACACCGGGCGGGTCCTGGGCCCAGTGCTCCAGCAGTTCCTCGACCGCCCGCAGCGCCGTGAAGGCTTGCCCGGCGGCGGTACGCGAGACCGTTCCGGCGGAGCGCTCCCGGCCCTCGAACGCCGGCGGTTCGGCCGAGAGCTCCCGGAAGAGTGCGCCCTCCCGCAGGTGCAGACCGACCTCGCGCGGCAGGGTGAGGGTGTCGTCGCCGGTGGGGAGCAGCAGCGCCCGCGCCATGAGGCTCTCCACGGGCGAACCCGCGGTGGCCAGATCGACTGCGCGGCGGGCGTCGGTGACGGTGCCGTTGGGCGGGCCCCAGGCCATCCCCTCCAGCAGGCGGTGTGCGCGTTCACCCACCTGGTCGAGGAGTTCCGCGACCCGTGCGGGGTCCGACAGCAGCATGGCGAGGCTCTCCACCGGGGTGGACGCGGTGCTGCCGGGCGCGAGTTCGTCGGTCAGGCGCTGGACGGAGGCGTGTGGCAGGGCCGCCAGCAGAGGACGCGAGGGCGGGCCGAGCTGTGCGGGGTGGGGGAGGAGTTCGCGGAGCACCTGGACGGGACGTATACGGTCGCGGTCCGGCCAGACCAGGGCGAGGCGGAGCAGTTCCCCGAGGGCGCGGTCCAAGCCGCCCGTTCCGCCGGAGGTGTCCCCGGAGGACGGGTGACGGGCGGCGGCCGGGCCCGGTCCGGGGCCGGCCGCCGGGGTCAGGCGCAGAGCTCCGGCGAGCTCGGCGGCGGTCACACCCACGGGTTCGGACATCCGGTCGTCACCCAGGGCCACGACGGCCTCCAGGACGGCCAGGGTGAACCGGTCCAGGCGTTCCAGCACCCGCAGGACGGCGTTGCGGGTGGTGGCGCGGCCGGCGAGGGCGCCGATGTCGGAGGGCACCGGGCGGGTCAGGTCCGGGCGCGCGCTCAGCAACGCGGTGAGTTCCTCGTCGGAGCGGCTGCGCAACCAGCCCGTGAACGTCGGCGGCCTGCGCCGGGGCGCATCCGAGCGGTCGGCGGACGGCTCGGGGGCGGATCCCTCGGCGGTCGGGTTCTCGGTCATCGTTCCCACGCTATGGCCTGTTCGGTGGGTTCTCCTCCACCCCGTCGGCCGTCACCGCCCGCCGGGAACGCCTTCTGCGCGGCCCCGTTCGCTCACGGACACCTGTTGGTGCGGTACCGGTCGGCGTGACGGAAGGCATACACCGCATGCTCCCTGGTGGTCCGGCTCGGGGAGGGGTGCCGCCTCAACGGTGGCCGAAATCCGCAAGGAGGGGTTAAAAGCCGGATGGTTCTCGGCCACCATGGGCCCATGAACCAGCGCTCGGAACAATTGGTACTCGACTACTTGTCCGAGGTCGGGCTGGCGTCGTACGGACACTTGACCGCGAAGGAACGCACGGCCTTCCTGGCAGAGCTGCGATCGAAGATCGACGAGCGGCGCAGGGCGGCCCCGGACGACCACGTGGACACGGTACGCGGGATCCTGCGCGGGTTCGGCAGCGCCGAGGACGTGGTGGAGCGCGAGTGCGGCGGACGCAACCTCGACCTGGAGGACAACGAACTCATCCCCGATCGTCCCCAGCACGCGAACCGGCCGCCGCCGCCCTGGCGGGGCGGGCCGAGCATGGGCCTGATGGGTCTGCTGGAGGGACCCGGCCAGACCGACACGGACGTGCGCCGAAAGGCGAGGACCAAGAGCACCGGAACCCTGCGGGGGATAGCTCTGGTCGTGCGCACCCACCCGGCCGAGGCCGCGGCACTGGGGCTGATGCTGCTGACCGTCCCCTGGTGGATGGACCTGGCCTTCGTGTGGGTCCTGGCCGCCGTGCTCGTCGCCCTGAGCCAGGTGTGGAACGGGCGCGACACGTGGATCGGTATCGGTCTCCCGCTGCTCGCCTGTGTGTTCGGGATGGCCCTGTGGACCGGCGATGCCCGTTACATCGACGAGTACGTCCTGGAATCGCTGACCGCCACGGGCGTGGTCGGTCTGGGGCTGGCCAACCTCGTCTGTGTGCTCTACCTCTTCCCGCGGGTACTTCGTGCGGCCCGACGGAAGGAGGCAGTGGTCCGAACCGTGTGATCGTCCGGGGCTCGCTGGGTCACCGGTTGGCAAATGCTCGGAATAACCTTTTCCGGCCAGGCCGTTACGACGCGTCCGGGGACGCTGTTTCGGGTACCCATGTCAGTACACGGCCTTTTTCGTTGGGCCGCGGCGGTAACGGTGCCCCAGCCCGCCAGCATGGGCGCCGACCGCGTCGAGACGGACCCCGGTTTCCGCCGAGTCCCGTCCCATTACTCCGCACCCAGCGGTGAGCGGGGCCGTCGTCGACCCGAGGCCCGGATGATCCGCATCCGGGCCTCGTTCCCATGCCCAGGGGCGTCCACAGAGGAATTATGTTCTCGCGCCCGGATACCCCCTGCCGGTAGCCTGGGAGAGTACTCACGGAAACCAGAGGGACCGCCCAGGGAACGAACGGGAACGCCGCGGTCGGGCGCCCCGGGTTTCGGTCCTGAGGTTCCCGATATTGAAAGCATGAGGTCACCCAGTGCCCACCGGCAAGGTCAAGTGGTACGACGGAGACAAGGGTTTCGGTTTCCTCACGCGCGACGACGGCGGTGAGGTGTTCGTGCATTCCTCCTCCCTGCCCGCCGGAACCACCGCGCTGCGCACGGGACAGCGTGTGGAGTTCGGCGTGGCCGAGGGACGCAAGGGCGCCCAGGCGCTCCAGGTGAAGCTGCTGGACTCCCAACACTCGGTGGTCGAGGCCCGTCGGAAGAAACCCGATGAGATGGTCGTCATCACCGAGGATCTCATCAAGCTCCTGGAGGGCCTCTCCAGCGGCTACCGCAAGGGGCGCCGACCCGATCGCCGGGAGGCGGCCAAGGTCGCGTCCGTGCTGCGTGTGGTCGCCGACGAGCTCGACGTCTGAGGCCGCGGGGTCGGGTACGACACGCCGTTCGTGCCCGACCCGTGACCCGGAACTGACTGATTCGGACCGCCGAATTGGTCAGATCGGTGCTCACCATCAGTGAGAATGGAAAACGTGAGCCCTTCTCGACGTTCTCCTGTACCGGACAAGGCATGTATCGAGGCGGTGGATCTCGCCCGCTCGGTGGCCGCCGAGATCGGGCGACCCGAGTGGGTGGGTGAGCTTCTCACCCCCCAGGTCGAGGACACGCGCCTGGTCACGCACTACTTCACGTGCCTGGACCCCGCATACCCGGGGTGGAACTACGCCGTCACCGTGGTCCGCGCCGCGCGCGCGAAGAGGGTCACGGTCAACGAGGTGGTCCTCCTGCCGGGCAAGGGTGCTCTGACCGCGCCCGAGTGGGTCCCGTGGAAGGACCGCCTGCGCCCCGGCGACGTCGGGGCCGGCGACCTGTTGCCCACGGAGGAAGGCGACATGCGCCTGATGCCCGGCTACGCCCAGGTCCCCGAGACCGATCTCGAGGCCGAGGGTGTGGACCAGCAGATGATCTGGGAGCTGGGTCTGGGGCGCAGCCACGTCCTCTCGGAGCTCGGCCGCGAGCGGGCCGCCCAGCGGTGGTACGAGGGTGATGCAGGCCCGCGCACCCCGGTCGCCGACCAGGCCCCGGCCCCGTGCGCGACCTGTGGTTTCCTCACCCCGCTCGCTGGTGAGCTGCGCAAGATGTTCGGTGTGTGCACGAACGAGTACGCGCCCGACGACGGCCGGGTCGTGTCCCTCGACCACGGTTGCGGAGCACACTCGGAGGTGCGCGCACCCGAGTCGCAGAACGAGCCGGTAGCGCCGGTCATCGACGAGATGGGGTACGACCACATCATCTTCGACGACACCACCGAGCTGGAGCTGGTTTCCGCCGACTCCTGACCGACCGACGCCCCGGCGTGCGGCGCACGCCGGGGCGTCGTCATGTCCGGGGACAACCAGCGGCCCCGGGGCCGCAGAGGCGGGCGCGTGGCGCGGCACACCCGCTCCGGGCATGTCTTAGGCTCGTTCTACCGCGTGCGCCCCGCCGCGGACGGTCCCTGTGTCCCCAGCGCGCGAGGAGTCCACTATGGCCGAGTCCGCGGTCGCTGCGGCGACCGACCCCTTCCACACCGCCGAACTGCGTCGGCGTGTGCTCGCGGCCTGGGCGGACGCCCCTGCCCGGTTCCGGGAGGACGCCAACGCCGAGGAGGACTTCGCGCTCGGCGGTTACCGCGACCGTGTCGTCGTGGAACTGGCACAGAACGCCGCCGACGCCGCCCTCCGGTCCGGTCGGCCCGGCCACCTGTTCCTGGAACTGAGCGAGGACCGCCTCACCGCCGCGAACACCGGTTCCCCGATCACCGCCGACGGCGTGGAGTCCCTGTCGACNAGGGTTCTCCGCCGTGGCCGCCCTGAGCGACGACGTCACCGTGGCCTCCTCCACCGGTGCGGTGCGCTTCTCCGGAGCGAGCGCGGGCGGGGCCGTGGCCGACCTGCTCGCCGCCGACGGAACCCACGAGGAACTCGCCCTGGAGGTGGAACGCCGCTCCGGGCACGTACCCATGCTGCGCCTGCCCTTCCCCGCCGAGAACACGAGCGTCCCCGAGGGCTATGACACCGCGGTCACCCTCGTGCTGCGCGACGAGGACTCCGCCCAGCGCGTGCGCGAACTCCTCGACCGCACCGGCGAGGCGCTGCTGCTCGCGCTCGACGGCCTCGCCGAGGTCCGTGTGCGTGTGGACGGTGCCGAGCACGTCCTCACCCGGGACGAGGGCGGCGCGGCCGACCTGAGGACCACCAACCGCAGCGCGTACGGCGAACGCACCACCGCCTGGCGCCTGCTCTCCCGCTCGGGCCGCTTCTCCTCGGAGGCCCTCTCCGACCGTCCGGCCGAGGAACGCGAACGCAGCGCGTGGCAGCTCACCTGGGCGGTCCCCGTCGACGCCGAGGGCCGGGTCGCGCCGATGCCCTCCGACGTCGAACCGGTCGTGCACGCCCCGACCCCCACCGACACCGCCCTCGACCTGCCCGCGGTCCTGATCGGCACGTTCCCGCTCAGCACCGACCGCCGCGGTGTCCAGGCCGGCACCGTCACCGACCTCCTGCTCATGGAGGCCGCCAACGCCTACTGCGCGCTCCTGCGCCGCTTCGACGCCCGGTCCGCCCTGGATCTGGTGCCCGGGGCCAAGGTGGCCGGGGGCGCCGTCGACGCGGTGTTTCGGACCCGGGTCGCCGAACCGCTGCAGGACACCCCGTTCCTGGTCACCGAGGCGGGCATGCCCGCCGCCCCGCGCGATGCCGTACTCCTCGACACCGGCGGGGGAGCCGAAGGGGCGGCCGAGAAGTTGGCCGAGCTGATCCCGCAGGTCCTGCCCGGGGCGTGGAACCCCCGCCACCCGGCGTTCACCGCGCTCAAGGTGCGGCGTCTGGGCCTGGCCGAACTCGCCGACCTGCTCTCCGACACCGACCGGCCCCCGAGCTGGTGGTCCGACCTGTACGCGACCCTGTCCACCGCCGACACCACCGACCTGGGCGCTCTTCCCGTGCCGCTGGTCGACGGCCGGCTCGTGCGCGGGCCGCGTTCCCTGCTCATGCCCACCGGGGACTGGCGGCCCACGGACTCCGAGGCGCTCGGTGTGCGTGTGGTCCACCCCGAGGCCGCCCACGCGCTCCTGCTGCGCCTGGGTGCCGTCGAGGCCACCGCCGCGACCGTTCTCGCCGACCCGCGTACCGAGGCGGCCGTGCGCGACTCCCTCGACGCCGAGGACCCCGACCCGGTCGCCGATGCCGTCCTGGCACTGGCCTCCGCCTCCGGGAGCAGTACCGACGACCTGCCGTGGCTCTCGGAACTGGCCTTGCGCGACGACGAGGACGGCTACTCCGTGGCCGGGGAACTCCTCGTGCCCGGAGCACCCCTGGCCGACCTGCTGGCCGCCGACGCACCTTTCGGGACCGTGCACCAGGACCTCGTCGACCGCCACGGAACCGACGTGCTGCGGGCGGTCGGCGCGTTGTGGGAGTTCACCCTCGTGCGCGCCGAGGAGGTCGCGCTCGGCGAGGACATCACCGACGACTTCGACGGCGACGGGATCGAGGACTGGGCCGAGGACGTGATCGAGCGTGCCGGCGATCCCGAGCTGCCCCCGGTCGTGCCCGAGCTGGTCTGTGTCGCCGACCTCGACTGCGTGGCCGAGGACCGGTGGCCGCAGGCGCTCGCCATGCTCGCCGAAGGACCGTTGCGTGAGGCGGTGACCGCGCCCACCCGTGTGCTCCTGCCCGACGGCCGGGTCCAGGACGTGCCTTCCTACACGGCCTGGTGGCTGCGTTCCCGGGCCCGCCTCGGCGGCCGTGCCCCCGTCGAACTGCGTGCCGGTGACGCCGAAGCCGCCCTGGCCGGTCTCTACGACGAGGCGCCCGCCACCGTGGACCGCGAATTCGCGCGGGCCCTGGGTGTGCGGACCACCGTCGCCGACCTGCTCACCGACCCCGGCGGGCCCGACGACCTGCTCAGCCGCCTGGCCGACCCCGAACGGCACGTGGGGCGCGGCACCCTCCACAGCCTGTGGACGGCGATGGCCGAGGTCGACCCCGACACGGTCTCCCCGCCCACCCGCGTGCGCGCGCTACGGGAGGGCTCCATCGTGGTCGCCGACGCCGAGGACACCGTCGTCGTGGACTCCCCCGACCTGCTGCCGCTCCTGGACGGGCCCCTGGTCATCGCCTCCGCCGCCCTCGCGGAGCGCCTGGCCGACGTGCTCGACCTCGACCTGGCGAGCGAGACCGTGACCGGGCGGGTGGGCTCGGCGGGCCGGATCCGGCCGGTCCCGGACGAGGCGGAGCTGTTCCTGGACCCGGCCGACCGCACCTACCTGCACCACCAGTCCCTGACGGTGGACGGCACCCGACTCGACTGGTACGTCGGCGACGACGCCGTGCACGCGGCCAATACCGACGGGCTCGCCCGCGCCCTGTGCTGGCGGGCCGGAGCCTGGTCCCGCCGCCATCTGCTCGCGGCGGCGCTGCGCGACCCGTCGGCGGTCGCCCGGCTGCTGGCCGAGGCCGACCTGGACTGAGGAGCGGGCGTACAGGGGGAGAGAGCGGACGCCGTTGCGGGTATGTTCCCTCTCCCCTCGTCGATGACTGGATTCCCCATGCACCGGTCGGCCCCTTCCCCTCTCCGCGTCCTGGCCCCCGCGGCAGTCCTGTTCGGGCCCCTCGCCTGCACCCCGCCGAACCGTTCCCGTCCGGGAGCGAGGCGGAGGTGTCCCTTCTCCCACCTGGAACAGTCCGCGGAGTGCACGGTGGTGTTGCCGGAGGGTCTGGCCGAGATCGGTACCGGTGAGACCCGGCTGGTGGCGCTGGAGCGCGACCGCGAGGTCGAGACCTCGGCCCTGGCACCGCACGTGGTCGTGGGCGGGGAGGACACCGGGACCGCACGCGGCCGAGTGGTGCTCAGCGGCGTCTGACGTTCGGTGACGACCCTGTGGGGAATGACGGGCAGGGAGGAGGGAAGGGGACAGCGATGGACCTGAACAACCAGGTGGGAGCGGTCGACCGCACGGTCGAGGTCGAACCCACGGCTGACGGTGAGGAGTGCGCGGTCGTGCTCACCCGTGACTTCGGTGCCGCGGCCGAAGAACTGTGGCGGCTCTGCACGGACCGCGAACGCCTCGCCCGGTGGTTCGTACCCGTCACCGGGGAACTGGAGGAGGAGGGGACCTACCAGGTGCAGGACAACACCGCCGGCCGGATCCTGGCCTGTGACCCACCGCGTTCCTTCCGTGTGACGTGGGAGTTCAGCGGATACAGCGAGCTCGAGGTACATTGCACCGCGCTCTCCGACACGCGTGGCCGCCTGCGTGTCGCACACGCCGCGCCCGTCGACGAGCACTGGGAGAAGTACGGTCCCGCGGCCACCGGGATCGGCTGGGAGCAGGCGCTGCTCGGTCTGGACCGGTACCTGGGGACCGGCGACCCCAACCCCGACGGGGACACCCGATGGGAGGAGTCGGCCGCCTACCGCGACTTCGTCATGCTCTCCGGGCAGCGTTGGGGCGAGGCCCATGTCGCCGCGGGCGGCGAACCCACCGCGGCCGAGGCCTCGGCCGCGCGGACCGTGGCCTTCTACACCGGCCGGGAACTCTGAGGTCCTTCGTTCCCGGCCGGGGCCCGAGCACCCAGCGTTCCCGCGGGCCCGGGTCTCCAGGGGCGCGCGCCCGGATGCCTTACCGCGCGACGCGGAAGAAACCCTCCGAGATGAGCGTGCGCAACGCGTCCGGGGTCCGTTCACGGACCACCGCCGGGTCCTCGCCCATGAGCTCGGCGATCGCGTCCAACAGGGGCCCCACCGGCATCGTCCCGTCGCACACGCTCGCCAGCGCGGCCTCGACCGTTCCCACACGTGCGACGCGGTGCAGCCCGTCGCGCTGGCGCAGCAGGATCTTCTCCGGATCGGGTGCCCCGGGCCTGCTCACCCGCTCCTCGACCACACCGGGTGCCAACGCCACGTGCGCCGACAGCAGGGCCGCGTCGGTCAGCCGGTGCGCGGTCATCGCGCCGTTGACGACCTCGGACAGGTAGGGGCCGACCGGTTGCTCGATCCCGTGCCGCAGCTCCTCCACGCGCACGGTCGCGTCCTGGGCGGCGTCCTTGCGCAGGCTGATCCAGCCGAAACCGATGCCCTTGATGCCTTCGCGCTCGAAGTAGTCCAGCCAGGCGTCGTAGCGCCGCGTGTACTCGGGGGTCCCGTGCTCGCACGAGTCGCGCAGCCACAGTTCCACGTACTCCGCGGGGTCCTGCACATCGCGCTGGACCACCCAGCCCGAGCACCCCGTCCCGGCGATCCAGCCGCCGACACGGTCCTCCCAGTCGTCGCCGTCGGCGTGCACCCAGTTCGCGAGGATCTGGCACCATCCGCCGTCGGTCAGATGGGCCGGGGCCCCGCGCACCAGTTCGGCGCAGACGCTGTCCCCGGGCAGATCGGACTCGCGGTAGGTGTACCGCGAGGCCTCGGGTGTGATCACGAAGGGCGGGTTGGACACGATGAGGTCGAAACGGTCGTCGGCCACCGGTTCGTAGAGCGAGCCCTCCAGCAGGTGTGCGTCGGATCGCCCCGACAGCGCGAGGCTGATGCCGGCCAGGCGCACGGCACGCGGGTTGAGGTCGGTCGCGACCACCTCGCGGGCCCGCGAGCCCAGGTGCAGCGCCTGCACGCCGCAGCCGGTGCCCAGGTCCAGGGCGCGGTCGAAGGGGCCGTCCACGATGAGTTGGGACAACGTCGAGGAAGCGTTCCCGGCGCCCACGACGTGGTCGGGGCGGGGCACGGCGCCGCTGCCCGGGCGCACCTTGGGGTCGGAGATGACGAAGCCGGGACGGCCTTCCTCGAGCTCCCACGGGCCCAGATGGACGAGGGCGCGCACGACACGTCCGCGCTCGCCCTCCTCGAGGGTGACCAGGCCGGTCTCGGCCAGCTCCTCGACGGGCAGGATCTTGCGGGCCGCACGCTCGGGGATGGGTGACTGCAGCCACCACAGACGCAGCAGCAGTCCGAGCCGTTCGTCCCCGCCGGTGGCGCGCATTGCGGGCACCAGTTCCTCGCGGGCCAGGGCGCGGGCGGCGGCGTCGCCGAGACGGTCGCGCACCCCGGACACCGTGTAATCGGCGTCGATCAGGATGCCACGCAGCCGGTCGGCGAGTCCGCGCGGGAATTCTGTCTCAGACACTCGTCCATTATCGGCCAGGTGGGGGACCGGAACCGACTGCCGGACGGTCTCAGGGGCGTCCGGGCGCGGTGTCTTCCCCGGTCCCGGCCGTGGTGTCCCGCGGGGCACGGTGGGCGGCCCCGCCCGTTCCGGCCCCGGTGCCCTCCGTGTCCCCGGTCTGCTCCGGGCCCTCTCCGCGGCTGCGGAGCAGGCGCGGGATGTAGAGGAACCCGAAGACCCCCAGGGCGATGCCGGTCAGACACACGCCGATCCACCACTGCTCGGACTCGGGGAGACCCTCGTCCATGGCGAGCAGGAGGACCAGGGCGGCGGTCCAGGCGAGCGTGCCGATGGCGGCGGGCACGCGGTAGTCGCTCTCGTGGACGTCCGGATCCGGCTGGCGAGGTTTGCGCACGGGTCCAGGGTATCGCCCGGGCGCGAACGCGGACGAGAGGTGGCCCGCGGACTCTCGCGGGCGCGTTTTTCCGGGGCGCGTGTCCGTTTGATGCCTACATCACACCGTTCGTCCTCACACCCCAACTATTCAGTGATTTGCATGAAACCTCTGCGCAACATGTGTCTGCTGTTGTGCGAAAGTGCAACTAATCTTGCTGAGTGTCCGTGATGCCCGCCAACGCGACCAGGTCAGAGTGAAGACGTGAACGCAGCAACCCCACCCCCCTCCCAGACTTCCGACGCTCCACGCGGAGCGCTCGACCGCTACTTCCACATCACCGAACGCGGATCCTCCCTCGGCAGGGAGATCCGCGGCGGCCTGGCGACCTTCTTCGCCATGGCCTACATCGTGGTCCTCAACCCCCTCATCATCGGGACGGCGGAGGACGTCAACGGCGAGACCCTCGGCATCCCCGAGGTCGCGGCCATGACCGCCCTGATCGGCGCGCTCTCCTGCGTGCTCATGGGCGTGGTCAGCCGCTATCCCTTCGCGATCGCCGCAGGCATGGGCCTGAACGCGGTCGTCGCCTACGGGATCGCACCGCTCCTGCCCTGGGCGGACGTCTTCCTGCTGGTGATCATCGAGGGCATCGTACTGCTGATCCTGGTGCTCACCGGGTTCCGTACCGCGGTCTTCGCTGCCGTGCCCCCCGGCCTCAAGGTCGGCATCGCGGTCGGTGTCGGCCTCTTCCTGACTTTCGTCGGACTCTCCAACGCCGGCTTCATCACCGGTGCCGAGGACCCCCCCGTCCAGCTCGGCTCGGACGGCAGCCTCAGCGGCTGGCCGATCGTGATCTTCGTTCTCGGTCTGCTCGTGGGCATCGCGCTCTACATGCGCAACCTCAAGGGCGCCCTGCTCATCGCCATCGGGGTGGCAACCACCGTCGCGATCGCGGTGGAGACGCTGATCGGTGACGGTGCCGGCGGGCTCGGTTGGAGCCTTGGCGAGTCCCCCACCCTGCCCACGAGCCTCGGTGAGTTCGTCGCGGTCCCCGACTTCGGCCTCATCGGCCTGTTCGCCGACGGCGGCCTCAACATCGCCGCGCGGTGGTCGGACGTGGGCCTGGCCACCGTCCTCATGCTGATCTTCACCCTGTTGCTCGCCGACTTCTTCGACACCATGGGCACCATGGTCGGCGTCGCCCACCAGGGCGGCCTCGCCGACGAGGACGGCAACATCGAGGGCACCCGCGAGGTGCTCCTCGCCGACTCCGCCGGCACGATCCTCGGCGGTCTGGGTTCGGCATCGGTCGCCACGCTCTACGCGGAGTCCGCGGCGGGTGTGGGTGAGGGCGCCCGCACCGGCATCGCGTCGATCGTCACCGGCGCCATGTTCATGCTCGCGACGCTGTTCACCCCGCTGATCGAGCTCATCCCCTTCGAGGCCGCCACCCCGGTGTTGGTCATCGTCGGGTTCATGATGATGTCCCAGGTGGTCAACGTCGACTTCAGCGACCCGGCCATCGGTATGGGCTCGTTCATGGCGATCATCATGATGCCGTTCACCTACTCCATCGCCAACGGCATCGGTTTCGGCCTGATGGCCTACACCTTCATCAGCCTGGTGACGGGCCGGGGGCGCCAGGTCCACCCGCTCATGTGGCTCGTCTCCCTGGTCTTCCTGATCCACTTCGCGGAAGCACCGATCTACGCCCTCATCGGCTGACCAGGTCGGTCTTTCCCGGTCTCCCCGTGGTTTCCGGCCACAGGGAATGCCGGGGCGGGTGAACGGCGTTGTTCCCAGAGATGTGTCAACGCCGTTTACTCCACGTTGGTCCCCGTCCCGGGACCCCATGCACGACGGTTCCTCCCCACCACGGCAGAGAGGTGGGGAGGAACCGTTGAAGCGTGCTTCCATGTTCCGTTCCCTGGGCGTGCGCAACTACCGCCTGTACGCGGCGGGCCAGCTGCTGTCCAACCCGGGCACCTGGATGCAACGCATCGCCCAGGACTGGCTCGTCCTCCAACTCAGCGGCGGCAGCGGCATCGCCCTCGGCCTCACCACCGCCCTGCAGTTCCTGCCGATGCTCCTCTTCGGTCTCCTGGGCGGCGCGCTCGTCGACCGGATCGACAAACGCCGACTGCTCATCTGTACCCAGAGCGTCATGGCCGTGCTCGCCGTCGGGCTGGGTCTCCTGGCCACGGCCGGCGCCGCCGAGGTCTGGCACGTGTACCTGTTCGCCCTGGGGCTCGGCATGGTCACCGTCGTCGACAACCCCGGACGGCAGTCCTTCGTGCCCGAGATGGTCGGCCGTGACCACCTGACCAACGCGATCGCGCTCAACAGCGCCAGTTTCCAGCTCGGCCGTGTCACCGGACCCGCAGTCGCCGGACTGCTCATCGCCTGGGTCGGCAGCGGGCCCGTCTTCCTCCTCAACGGTGCCTCGTTCGGGTTCACCATCCTCGCGCTGATGATGATCCGCCCCTCCGAGCTCAACCGCACCGACCGTGACGCGGCCGGCGGCAAGGGACGGATCCGTGAGGGCCTGGCCTACATCGCCTCCCGCCACGACCTCATCGTGCTGCTCGCCCTGGCCGCCTGCACCCAGTTCTTCGGTGCCAACGTCCAGAACCAGCTCGCGCTCATGGTCAACAACGTCTTCGAGACGGGCGCGGACGCCTTCGGGTGGGCCGCGGCCTGTCTGGCCGTGGGTTCGCTCGCCGGTGCCCTGCTCGCCGCGCGGCGCGAGCGCCCCCACATGCGTCTGGTGCTGCTCGGTGCCCTCACCTTCGGACTGCTGCAGGCCGTGGCCGGGACCATGCCGTCCTACCTGGCCTTCGTCGTGGTGCTGGTGCCCATGGGTGTTGCGTTCATGACCTTCGTGACCACGCTCAACGCCACGTTCCAGCTCAGCGTCGCCCCGCAGATGCGCGGACGGGTGATGAGCATGTTCCTGCTGGTGTTCATGGGCGTGGCACCGATCGGGGCACCGGTGGTCGGGTTCCTCGCCGACACCTGGGGGCCCGGGACGAGCATGTTCATCGGCGGAACGGTCACGGTCGCCGTCGTCGTGGTGCTCACGCTGGTGCTGCGCTGGGCCAAGGGCGTCAGCCTGCGGGAACTGTTCACCACCGCCCGCATCGACGACGGACGGCCGCCGGAACCGGCCGAGGCGGTCGAGGAGCCCGCCGGGACCGAGGGCGCCGCCGAGAAGGACGGCGGGTCACCGGCCGCTGCGTCCGAGGGGACCGAGAGCGCCCGACGCTGAGAGGACCGGAGGCGACGGTGCCGGTCAGGCCGTGACCACACGGGTCATGATCGACACCGAGCTGACCACCATCAACGCCAGCACGGCGCGGCGGAACCACCCGGCGTCCATCCGGCGGAAGACCCGTTCGCCCGCGACGGTGCCCAGCACCATCGCGGGCACTCCGACCAGCACCGCCACCCCGACCTGGGCGGTGAGCTGACCGGTCAGCCCGAATCCGATCAGCGTCCCCACACTCGTCGCGGAGAAGGTCGTGCTCAGGGTCGCGCGCTGGGTCCGGGGCGACAGGCCGCCGTACTTCGAACCCTGGATCCCCGCCACCAGCAGCGGGCCGTCGATCGCGGTCGCGGAGAACGAGGCCCCCGACAGCAGACTCATCCCCGCCACGGACGGCGTGCCGCCCGGGATCGGTGTTCGGAACCAGATCAGTACCGTGCTCACCACGATCACCGTCGCGATCAGGATCAACAGGGTGCGCTCGTCGACCACGTTGATCACCCACAACCCGAACGGGACCCCGGCCAAGGCCGACAGCAACAGGAGCGGGGAGAGCTTCGGGTGCGCATGCGCCCGGTCGCGCACGGCCACCCACAGGTTGAGCGGGACCGCCGTGACCGCCGCGATCACCACCGCCGCCACCGGGTCGATCAGCAGAGCCATCAGCGGCACCGACACCAGCGAGTAGCCGAAACCGGCCGCGATCCGCACCAGGGAGGCCACGGCCAGGGCGGCGAAGACGGCGGCGAGCTCGAGCACAGAAGGAGACTCCGGTCAGGGGACGGGGAAAATCCAGCTCAGCGCGGGTTCTGCGGCCGGCCGCAGGGAGAGTACCGCCCGCGCGGTACTCGGACAACCCGCCAGAGGGAAGGCCGCACCCATGCGCCTGTTCACCGCACTCGATCCGCCGCGCCGGGTCACCGACGCCCTCCGTGGCGCGGTCCGGCGCGGCCGCCGCCACGAGCCACGGCTGCGTTGGATCGCCCCCGAGCACTGGCACCTGACCCTGGTGTTCCTGGGGGAGGTCGCCCCCGAACGCCTGCCCGCCCTGGAGCCGGGGCTCGAACGGGCCGCCGCGGCGCACCCGCCGCTCGACCTCACTCTCGACGGCTGGGGCACCTTCCCTCCGCAGGCCCGGCGCGCTTCCGTCCTGTGGGCCGGGGTGGGCGGACACACGCGCGCGCTGGCCGCACTGGTCGAGGATCTGCGGGCGGCCGTGGAGGAGGCCGGAGTGGAGACCGGCGCGCGTCCCTACGTACCGCACATCACGATCGCCCGTAGTCGTCCCCCGCGCGACCTGGAAGCCACTGTCGCATCGCTCGGGAACCCGCCCCAACTGCGATGGCGTGCCACCCGGGTCGCCCTCGTGGAAAGCATTCCAGGACAGGGGGCCCGCTATCGGACCGCTCTCACGTGCCCCTTGCTCCGGGGCTGCGCCGACCGGAGCGGAGAGTGAGCGGGCCCGAATGCGGTCAGGAGCCGGATACGCCCTCTGACCGGTCCACCACGAACGTTCCCTTGATCGGGAGCGTGATCACGAGCCCCCGTTCCCGAAGCTCTCGGGTCGCCCTCCGCGCCGTGCCGATCGAAACGCCGTACTCCTCTGCGAACTCCCGTTCGGGGGGAAGCCGGGCACCGGGCTTCAGGTCCTCGCGCTGTATCTGCCCTGCCACGAAGTCGGCAAGTTCCAGATACAGGTAAGCCGCGTTCGATGGCTGGAAGTCTTCGGGACTGCTCATGGATGCACGATAAACCGGTCCTGCGCTGCATAAATGTAAGGGACGCGTCCCTTTGCTATACACCGCGTCCTATAGCAAGTAAGGTGAGGGCTCCACAACCGAACAGAGCGGCCCGGCGGTGCTAGCAACACCCCGGGCCCGGACGAACAGATGAGGTGTTCGCCGTGGGCTACGCTATCGCCCTTTTCGCCGTGCTCGTGCGGCTGTCCCGTCTTACGTGCGGGGTTCACGTGACCCCGTTCGGCTACCTTCGAGAACTCTCCGCAGAGCTTCGCCGTCGTCGCTCCGGCCGTGTCCGGCGCTACGTCGTCGAAGGGCACACGAGCGAGGCCCCTGCCCCGCTGGTGCCCGCCCCGCGTAAGCCTGCCGACAACCGCCCCCGTACGGCTCTCTCCTCTGTTGTGCCCGTGGTCGAGCCCCGCGAGGTCGAGGCTCCCCCCGCGCTGGTGCGTGGTTACTACGTGGCTCATGAAAGGCGTGAAGCGCTCCACCGCGCGGACAGGAACCGTACCGGGACCGCAGTGCTCTGCGACATCACCGAGAGGACCGTTGCGTGATGACTGCGAACACCCGCCCGGTGAAGCCGTGCCCCGAACACGAATGCACCCTGCGCGATCCCCACGAGGGGGAACACATGGATCCGGACGGTCGCACGTGGGCGATCACGCTTCCCACGTCCACCATGGCGTTGCAGGTATCGCGCCTTCTCGCGGCCCCTGGCCTGCCGGCACGCAGCACCGCGACTCTCCGCCGCGCCGACGTGGCCTTCGGGATCTTGGACGCTCTGCCTCGTAGTCATGCCCCACTCCCTGGGTACTGGCGTGTGGTCGCCCCCGGGGACAAGAACGAACGCCAGTACAGCACCGACCTGTGTGAGGACGTCTCGGAAGCTCTCCGCGAGACAGGAGGCCGGCCGCGTGCCTCAGTGCGCTCCGCGTGGCGTGTGCGCGGTGGGCGGCTCTGGATGGCGCGCTGCGCGCGGGTGCGCCGTTGCCCGAGCAGTGGCGTTCGTGACCGCGCGGGCATGATGCGGTAGGCAGCAGCCAGAGCAGGGCCCGGAACCTGAAGGGAGGGGCCGGGCTCCCCTGCATCGTGTGCTTGCTCACCTCGCGCAGAGACGGACCGGCCAGGGGGCCAGCAATCAGTGGTCCCGGAGATGTCATGGAGAGCTGCCCTCTTGCGGTGGTCGGCGCCTCTTCAGAGACGGCCGGAAGAGCGTTCCGTGCCCGGGGACCCGCTATCGGACCGCTCTCACGCGCCCCTTACTCTGGGGTACGGATACCGGCCGGACAGCAGAGCGGGGCACGTCATGAGCATGCTCACCAACAACCACAAGCAGCGTTGGCTGCTGCCCGTGGTGCTGGGTTCCATCATGCTCCTGGTGATCCTGGGCGCCCTGCTCGACTGAGCCCCGGGCCCGCGTCCCCGCGGGTCCGTCCCTCCGGCTCCCGCCCCCGCGGCTTGACCTTGACGCCGGTGTCAGGGTTCTAGGTTGCCGCCATGACGACACAGAACCCTTCCGTCGGCACCGGCCGACTCGCGACGGCCTGCCTGGTCCTGGCCGCTTTCGCCATCGGCACCGACGACCTGGTGATCGCCGGACTGCTCCCTCGGATCGCCGCCGACCTCGGCGTGGGCGTGCCCGCGGCCGGCCAGCTCATCACCGTCTTCTCACTCACCTATGCGGTCTCCGCCCCGCCGCTGGCCGTGCTCACCGCCCGGTGGCCCCGACGGCCGCTCTTCCTCGGCGGACTCTCCCTGTTCGCGCTGGTCAACCTCGTCACCGCGCTGGCCCCGAGCTACGCGGCCCTGCTGGTGCTGAGGGTGGTCGCCGCCGCACTGGCGGCCGCACTGACCCCCACGGCGTTCGCGATGGCCGCCCAGATGGCCCGGCCCGGACGCGAGGGGAGCGCCCTGGGCGGCGTCGCCGCCGGCCTCACCGTCGCCCTCTTCCTGGGGGTGCCCCTCGGTACCTCGATCGGGACGCTGGCCGACTGGCGCTGGGCGTTCGTGTTCGTGGCCGCGCTCTCCCTGGCCGTTCTCGCGGCCTCCGCCGTCGCCCTCCCCGCCCTGCCCGGATCGCCCGCCACACGCGTGTCCGCGCAGTTGCGCCCCCTCGCCCGGCCGGCCGTGCTGCTCTGTGTACTGGGCACCGTCGGCGGCGCGAGCTGCGGTTACCTCGTGTACACGTACGTGGCGCCGGTGACCAGGGACCTGACCGGTGCCGGAGGGCTCACCCTCGCGGCCCTCATCGCAGTCGCGGGGGCGGCGGGCGTCCTCGGCACCGTCGTGTGCGGCCGCCTCACCGACGCCTGGGGCACCGATCGGAGCCTCATCGCCACCTTCGCCGGACTCGTCGCCGCCTGCGCCCTGTTGGCCGTCCTCGGCCTGTTCGGCGAAGGGTCGCTGCCCGTCTGGGTGCTCGTGGCCGTCTTCGCCTTGTGGGGCTTCTCCGCCTGGGGGTTCGCCGCCCCTATGAGCGCACGCGTCCTCGCTCTGGCGGGTGAGTCCGGCACCGAGGCGGTCGCGCTCAACACCGGGGCCCTCTACGTCGGGGTCACCGTCGCCGGTGCGGTCGGCGGCGCAGCTGTGGCCGGACACGGGGGAACCGGTGCGGCGCTCGCCGCGACGGGGATCGGCCTGGCCGCCCTGGTCCTCATGGCGGTCTCGGTGCGCGCGTTCCCCGCGGCCGGGGGTGTTGCCCCCGGTTCTACTGTGGAGATGGCGGAGGAGAAGGAGGACCCGCATGCGCATCGGTGAACTCGCCGAACTGACGGGGGCCAGTACGCGCGCGCTGCGTTACTACGAGCAGCGCGGGCTGTTGGGATCGGAGCGTTCGGAGAACGGATACCGCGACTACCCGGAGGAGGCCGTGGCCACGGTCAAGGGCATCCGGTTGCTCCTCGACTCCGGTCTGAGCTCCGACGACATCCGTGCGATCCGCGGTTGCCTGGCGCGTGACCTGTCCACCGAACCCGAGTGCGCCGACGCCCGCGTCCTCTACGAGCGCCGGTTGCGGTCGGTGCAGGAACGCATCGACACACTGACCCGCACGCGCGACCGCATCGAACACCACCTGCGTACGCACGCCGTGTGAGGTCCGACCCGCCGACCGCGCTCAAGCTGCGGTGGAGGAGGCCAGCTCCGCGGCCCGGGCGACCAGGTCGGCGTTGTTCTCGGCCTCCGTGCCGTCCGGCAGCCGCAGGGTGTCCTCCAGACCGGTACGTACGTCCATCCCCGCCGACAGTGCCGCCTCCAACATCGGCCACGCCGTCGCGTCGGCGCCGTGCAGCAACCGCGGACGCCGGTCCTTGGCCTTGTCGAGCAGCGCCACGATCGTGTCGGCGTTGTGCCGCGCGTCCCCGGTATCCACCTGCGTGGGTTCGACGAGCACGGCCGAGACCGTGATCCCCGTCGCGATCAGGATGCGTGCGGCGTCGACCGTCCACAACCCGGCCTCCACGTCCACGCGGCGGTCGTTCAACAGGCGTACCAGGTCGACCGAGCCGGCCTCGTGCAGGTTGACCGTCACCGAGTCCGGCAGCATCGGCGACGCCCACCGCTGCACCAGGTCGTAGCGGCGCACCGGGTCGGACTCGGCGGAGAGCGCCGTGGTCAACGACACCGGAACCTGGGGCCCGTCGTTGCGCAGGCGCTCCATGAGCGCCCCCACCACCTGCGGGTCCAGCGACTCCGCGCCGCCCGGCCCGCGCGGGTGCACGTGGAGGTCGGTGGCCCCCGCGTCGACCGCGGAGTGGGCGTCCTCCACCATCTGGTCGAGCGAGACCGGAAGGGCGGGGTGGGAACCGGGACGGCGGTCCCCGTTGAGACAGGCGACGATCCTCATGGGGCTCTCCTCAGCGTGTCCGTACGCCGAATGTGCCCGCTCGCACGCACACGCAAGCCACCCCCGCCCGCACCGTCCTGGCAGGATGTCGGACATGAGAAGACTCCTCGCGCTCGCCGCAGCCGTCGTCCTCGCGCCCGGTCCGGCCCTCCCGGCCTGGGCCGACACCGACGTGCCCGACGGGACCGGGGAACCGGGGGAGCCGGGGGAGGGCCCCAACTATCCGCGCGGTGGCGAACCGCCCGAGGGCTCGGAGACGGCCTTCGAGTTCCAGGACCCGCTCGTCTCCGAGTCCAGCGGGATCGCGCCCTCGCTGCGGCACGAGGGCGTGTGGTGGACCCACAACGACAGCGGCCTGCACGAACCCAGCGTGTACGCGGTCGACGAGGACGGCGAGACCCTCGCGATCCTCACCCTGAACGTGGAACTGCGCGACTGGGAGGCCGTGACCGTCGCCGAGGGGCCCGACGGGCAGCCGCAGATCCACGTCGGCGACATCGGCGACAACTTCGGCGGCGGGTGGCCCGACATCCGGGTGTACCGGTTCCCCGAACCCGAGACCCTTGCCGACGCCGCCATCGACCCCACCACCCTGACCCTGACCTACGAGGACGGCGGACGCGACGCCGAGTCGATGATGATCGACCCGCGCGACGGTCGCCTCTACCTCGCCTCCAAGGAGTTCTCCGGCGGTCTGTACGCCGCACCCGAGGAGCTCGACCCCGAGGGCGAGAACGTCCTGGAGCGCATCGAATCGGCGCCTCTGTTCGCCACCGACGCCGCCTTCCACCCCGACGGCACCCGGTACGTGATCCGCACCTACTGGGGCGCCACGGTGTACGACTCCACCGACGGAGTGCCCGGCGACGCGATCGGCTCCTTCGACCTGCCGGAGATGGACCAGGGCGAGTCGATCGCCTTCACCCCCGACGGCACCGCGCTCATGGCCGGCACCGAGGGAGAACACGCACCGGTGTGGCGGGTCCCTCTGGCCGATGAGTTCCTGAGCGAGGAGGACGCCGAACTCGCCGCCGGTGACGGCGAGGAGACCGGTGCCTCCCCGGAGGAGGCCGAGAGCGGCGACGGGGACGACGACTCGGCCCTGGGCCTCATCGCCGGGGGTGCCGTCGTCGCCGGTGTCCTCATCGCCGCGGTCCTCTGGCTCGCCCGCTGCAGCTGAGCGGTCGTCGAGACCAGAGTGGGCCCTACGTGGGCTGCGGTTCTGCCCGCGTCATGTCGCCGTAGTCGAACACGGACCGTTGCGGGGCTGCCAGAGGCAGGGCTGCCGTTTACGGGGCGTCTCGGAAGTGGTGCGGGTGCGCACGACGGTCGGGTACACGGTCCAGGGCTCTTGTGGTGTGCGGATTCGTGATTTCGGTATCAGGCCGGCAACGCGTTGGTTCTTGTTGCAGAGGGCAACGGAGAGATGCGTGCGGGGTGAGGATAAGTCTCGTTCCGGAAACAGTGGTGCGCGCGGAGGTCATGAAACTTGCGGCCGCACCTTCACTTAATGCTACTTTTATGTGCGGTTTGTTCGTTCAGTGCGGCATGCCAAATTCACGGGCTTCAGAGGGAAGTGTGGAAAGGCAGGAGAAGTGTGTCCGATTCCGTGGGTGGCCCGCCATGGAATCGGGAGGTGACCGGTGGTGACGACCGGAAAGCAAGCCGACCTCGGGGGTGTTGGCGGGCGATCGGGGGCGGATGCTGCTCATGGCGGCGTGCGAAGTTCCTGCTTGAAGCTCACGGCAGTGGGGATGGCGTTGGCGCTACTGGCGACGGACTCCCTGTCATCATTGCCCCCGCACCTGACCATGCCGCGGCTCACGCCGGCCTCGGCGGCTGACGTCGATACGCCTGAACAGCAGGACGGGTCCGCGTCCGATCGGACACACCGATCCGAAAGCGCCGTGGTCGAAGGTGATCCCGACGGCTCGTCCTCGGATGCCGATGTACCGGACGAGGCGCTGCCCCGCGAGTGGCCCGATCTGCCCGAGGACGCTGATCCGATGCGTCCCCCGGGTCTGGAGGGAACAGAAGCTCCCGCACAGCCCGAGGAGGACGAGCCGGACGTCTCCGGCTTCGACGAGGACACCAGCGAGGAGGCCGTCGACGAACGCGAAGAGTTCTCCCGTACCTTCGAGAACGAGGACGGCACCCTGTCCACCGATTTCTCGCTGCAGCCTTTCCACTTCGAGGGCGCGAACGGTTCCTGGGAGAGGATTGACACCAGTCTGGTTCCGGAGAATACCGCGACCTGGGCCAACTCCGCGGACTCGCGGGACCTCGCCTTCGCCTCACACGCGGACAGCGGTGAGTTGGCCCGGATGGAACTGGACGAACACCACAGCCTGGTTTTCTCTCTGGAAGATGCTGCGGGCGTCGAGGGTGAGGTCCTCGACGGGGACGAAGACAGCATCCTTTACGAAGACGCCCTGCCCGGGGCCGACATCGAACTGGAGTCCCTGGTCGGGGGGACCGTGAAGGAGACCATCTGGCTCAACGAGGCCCCAAAGAGTTCTGAAGACGCCACGTGGCGTTTTCCCTTGGAACTGGAGGGTCTCACCCCGGAGCTCCTCGACGACGGCAGCATCGACCTGGCCGATTCAGAAGGTGAGAGTGTCGGCCACATTCCGGCCGGCTACATGGAGGACTCCGACATCGACCCCAGGTCCGGTGATGGAGCGTGGTCCGAAGCGGTCGAGTTCGCCTTGTCCGAGGAGGACGGGCAGTGGGTACTGGAAGTCACCGCCGACCATGATTGGTTGACCGACGATGCCCGCGTCTATCCGGTCGGGGTGGACCCCACAGCATCGTGGAACTACAACGTCTCCCAAGACACCTACGTCCAGAGTGGGTTCAACACCCCGCGGCACACCGAGACTGAACTCAAGGCCGGTACCTACGACAACGGTTCCAACCGAGCCGCCTCCTACTTGAAGTTCAGCTCCCTGGTGAACGAGCTGCGCCACCACAAGATCTACGGCGCCCAACTTTACCTGTTCAACCACTGGTCGTACTCGTGTACGCCGTCCCCGGTTCACGTCCACGAGGTGACGCAGTCCTGGAACCACAGGTCAGTTTCCGACTTTCCGGGCCCCAGCTACAACTCAACCGCCCTGGGGCAGAACAGCTTTGCCCGCGGGTGGATGCCTGTGGGAGCATCCAGCAGCTCCTGCCCGGCCCGCTATGAAGGCATCGACCTCGGTTCACGCGGTCGAGACCTGGTGCAAGCCTGGGTCGACGGCGACAAGGCCAACCATGGCCTGACCGTGCGTGCCTCCGAGACCAGCAGTTCGGGCTGGAAGAAGTTCGGAAGCCGGGAATCCTGGGGCGCGCCGTACATGACGGTCACCTACAGCCCTTATCGGGCCGACTACTCCTTTGCGCAGGAGCCCCCGGAACTCGACCCGGCGCCGCACCCCAACCGGGGGACCAGCGTCGAGGTCGGTGTCACCAACCGAGGCGAGGAGACGTGGACCCCGGACAACGGTTACGAACTCAGTTACCAGGTCTTCGACGAGGACGGTGACCGTATCTACCACGTCGCTCCCACGACACCGGTGCCGAGCAACGTGGCAACCGGGGAGAGCGTGAACATCAATGCCGAAATCGACCCGCTGCCGCCGGGGACATGGACCATCAAGTTCGACATGACACACGAGGCGCAGTCCTTTGCGGCCTGGGGTGTGCCCATGATGGCGCAGATGGAGGTCGAAGTTCCCGACCTTCCACCACAACTGCTGGACTACAGCCCCCGTGACGGAGCCCGGGTCGCAACCCTCACCCCGGAATTCACCGCATCCGGCAGTAACAACGATGCTTGGCCCACCGACGACATGGAGTTCTGGTTCAACTTCTGTGATGGAGAATGGCCGGAGTGGGAATGCATCGACTCCGGTTGGCAGGAGGACACCTCCTGGGAATTGCCTTCCGACCTGATGGAGTGGGGAAACCAGTACTGGTGGAACGTCTTTGTGCGGGACGGAAGCCAGACGACGGAGAGTGGCTGGCTGCGGTTGGTCGCCGAAGCCGACCAACCAGCGGTCAATTCCAACCTCGCCGGCGCAGGCAGCGATGACGCCTCCGGGGCTGTGGACGATCTGATCGGCAATTACACCGAGACCGTCACGGACGCAGCACTTCCCGTGTCAGGGCCCGAACTGGATGTGACACGGACATACAACTCCTCCGATCCCAGGCAGAACGGCATCTTCGGTGCCGGCTGGTCGACGCGTTTCGACATGGACCTTGTCGCCGACGTGGACGGTACGGGCAACGTCGTGGTGACCTACCCGGACGGCCGCCAACACCGCTTCGCGCACGAGGCCGGGGGCGGATACGCCCCGCCGAGCGGTATGCATGCGACTCTGGCCCGGACCGAAACCGGTTGGCGGCTCATGGACAAAGCCTCCACTTCCTACGTCTTCGACGACTCGGGTCGGTTGTCGGAGGTCACCGACCACCGCGGCCGCTCGCAGACCATCGAATACGATGCGTCGGGTCTGATCGCCGAGGTCGTCTCGGACGCCGGCCGTTCCCTCGAATTCGGGTGGAAGGACGGGCGCGTCGTCTCCGTCATGGCCGCGGGTGGCGAGGATTCGGCCGAGTGGACCTACGCCTATGACGAGCAAAGACTGGCGGAGGCGTGTGACCCGGAGGGCGCATGCACCTCCTACACCTATGAAGAGGGATCGCACTACCGAGCAGCTGTGATGGACGCCAACCCGTACGGGTTCTGGCGCTTCGAGGAGGACAGAGGCGACACCGCTGCCGACGAGGTGCCTGAAGCGCTTGGAGGGGAACCCGCTACGATCGTCGGATCGGGCCTGGGCGTTGAGGGGGCACTGACCGGTGTGGACTCCGGGGCCCTCGCCACCGGCGCGGACTCCTACGCCCAGCTCCCGGAAGCGGCCCTCCACAGGATCGGCACGCGGATCACTGCGGAAGCCTGGTTCTCCACCACCGAGCACGGCACTGTCATCGGTGCCGTGGACCGAACGGACTCGCCGTCCGAGAGCAACCAGATCGTTTACGTGGGAACTGACGGCAAGCTCCGTGCGCAGTTCCTGACTACCGACGCCGATGTGGCCCCGATCGTCACCGACAGTGCAGTCAACGACGGCGAGTGGCACCATGCGGCCCTGACCTCCGACGGAACGTCACAGGTGCTGTACCTGGACGGAGCGCAGGTGGGGACCAAGGAAGGACAGGTCGATCACCGCAACACCAAGTTCGTGTACGCCGGCCACGGAGTGGCTGGCCCTGAGTGGCCGGCCACGCTGAGCAGCGCGGGTGATTTCTCTTTCAATGGGATCATCGACGAGGTCGCCCTCTATCAACGGCCGCTGCATCCGGACACGGTCGCTTTGCACCACACGTCGGGGGTCGATGCCGCGGACCGCCTCAGTGAGTCCGTGACGCCGGAAGGCAAGACCTCAACTCGTCTTGAGTTCGACGAGAGTACCTCCCGGGTGCGTATCCACACTGACCGCAACGGCGGTAAGTGGGTCTACTCCGAACCCGACTACAGCGGTTCCCTCGACGACGAGGAACCGGAGGTCCTCGCAGAGGTCACCGTGGCCGACCCCAGGGCGGAAACCACTTCCGCCCGGTACGACGCGCTCAACGGCCATCAACGTGTGACCGACATCGACCAGTTGGGCTACGAGACGACCTACTCCTACGACACCGGTGGCTTCATGGCGGCCACCACCAGCCCTACTGGCACGCGTACCGAGTTCGCCAACGACGAGCGCGGCAACCGCCTGGGCAAGATGGAGTGCCGGGACACGTCAGCCGCGGAGTGCTCTTGGGAGTGGTATTCATACCACCACAACCCGGACGACCCCTTCGACCCGCGCAACGACCAGCTCCTCAGTTACCTGGACCCGCGGTCGGAAGACTACCTCGACACCACGTATCGGACCTGGTGGGCCTACAACGAGTACGGTGACCAGATCTCGGAGACCTCGCCCGGGACGGAGGACGCGCCCGACGGGCACAGCACCCGCTATCTCTACACCGACGGGACCGAAAAGGCGGTGGACGGCGGCACAGTACCGGCCGGCATGCCTGCCGAGAGTGTGGATGCCGAAGGCGGGGTGACGGAGTACGCCTACAACTCACACGGTGACACCACTCGCGTCGTCGAGCCCTCCGGGGCGGTGACCGAGAATACCTATAATGGCCTGGGCCGCCTCGTTGAGACCACCGTGGTCTCCGACGAGTTTCCTGAAGGTGTCACTACCTCCCTCACCTACGACGGTGCGGGCCGCATGCTTACCCGGACCGGACCGCCGGTCGCCAACGAGATCACCGGTGACGAGCACCGACACCGCACTACCCTGCGCTACGACGGTGACGGCAACCCCGTCCGCAGCACCATCAGTGACCTGGTCGGTGGAGACCCGGACCGCGTGACCACGTGGGCCTACAACCAGTACGGTCACCTGGTCGCCCAGACGGACGCGCAGGGCCGTACCGAGCACTACGGCTACGACCTGACCGGATCCCGGACCCATTTCCAAGATGCGGCGGGGACGATGTTCCGTACCACCTACACCGAACGGGGGCACGTCGCCGAGCGCTCGGTCGAAGGCTGGACCGGCCACCCCGATGATGTGGCCGAGCCCTCGAACCTCGTCCTGGAGTCGCGCTCCTACGACCCGGACGGCAATCTCGCCTCCACGACGGACCCGGCGGGCCGCACAACATCCTTCGTCTACTACGCAGACGGCCTGCTCGCGCGTACTACTGCCGCCCAGATGATGCTCAACCACGAGGACGAGCCGCAGGACGTCGTTCTGGAAGACAACTCCTACGACCCGGCCGGGAACCTGGTCCGTTCGGTGAGCGACGGGGGAGAAACCCGCGTCGACCGGGTGTGGAGCGCTGATTCCCAGCTCGTCGAGCAGACTCTCGACCCGGAAGGGCTGGCCCGCACGACCACCTACTCCTATGACGGTCGCGGGAACACGATCCAATCCATCCTGACCGACCCTTCGGGACGGACGGAGCGGACCAATAACACCTATGATGCCGCCGGGCACCTGGTCGAAGAGGCCGTCGCCACCGATGACGGTGCACTCGTGACCACCTATGAGGTCAGCGAACGCGGCCTCGTCACCGCTGTGACGGACCCACGTGGGAACGAGGACGGAGCCGAGCCCTCTGACTTCACCATCCACACGCGCTACGACGAGCTCGGCAGGCCGGTCGAGGAACGGATGCCCGAAGTCACGGTCGAGCACTACGGGGCGACTACCACTGATGAGCGACCCACGCTTCGCTACGGCTACAACCTGGTCGGCGACCTGACCCACGAGGAGGATGCCGAGGGGCACACCACGGTCTCCGGATACGACCTCGTCGGGCAGAAGACCAGTAGGCAGGGCCCTTCCTTCATCGGAGCCGAAGGTGTCGAAGTGAGCCCCGAAGCAATCAGTGAGTACGACGCTCTGGGGCGGGTCGTCTCACACACGGACCCGCTCGGCAATAGCCGGACCTACACGTGGGATCAGCTCGGCAATCTCACGGGTAGCATGGACCCGCCGCAGGAGGAGGGAACCGAACCGGGACAGTGGAGCTATTCCTACAACCCCGTTGGTGAGCTGCTCACGGTGGTCGATCCTCTCGGGGCCCGGACCGAAGCGACCTATGACGACCTCGGGCGGCAGGTCACCGAGACCGAGGTGGAACGCGTCCCTGCGGCGGCCGCCTACACAACGCAGTACACCTACGACGTGTCAGGCAACCCCCTGTCCGTGACCGATCCGTTGGGGAACGAAACAGCCTACGCCTACAACCCGGCTGGCGAACTCGAACGGAGCACCGCACCGACCGGGGAGACGACCCGGTTCGAACACGACTCGGCCGGTCGGCCCACGAAGACCGTCGACCCGGTCGGCAACGAGTCCGTTTCCGAGTACGACCCGGCGGGACGGCTGGTGCGGCAGAGCGTCCTCGACGCCGATGGGGAAGCGCTCCGCACGGAGTCGACTCGCTATGATGCCGCCGGTGAGCCGGTCGAGCGCACCGATGCGCTCGGCCACACGACCGAGTTCGAGTACGACGCCCTGGGTCGACTGGTCAGCCAGGTCGAGCCAGTCAGCGAGAGCGATTCCATCACGACCACCTTCGGCTACGACGCCTCGGGCCGCAGGACCCGGATCACCGATGGGCGAGGCAACAGCACCTGGACCACATACACACCGTCCGGACAGGTCGAGGACCTTGTCGAGCCTGCGACGGACAGTGATTCGGAGGCCGTCGACCGCACCTGGACCACGGCCTACGACGTCGGGCTGAACCCTGTACGTCAACATGTGCCGGGTGGGATCGTCCGGAAACGTACCTTCGACGCCTTCGGGAACTTGACCAGGGAAACCGCACAGGGAGCAGAGGCCGAGACCGAGGACCGGGTGTTCGGCTACGACCTCGCGGGGCGTCCGGAGTCGGTCGGTACACCCTCGGGGGACATCGACATCGTCCACGACGACCGGGGCAACCGGGTGCAGTTCCTCGGCCCCGGCGCTGTTTCCTACGACGGCATCGCGCCGGGGACCACGGTCAGTTACGACGGCGCCGGCCGTGTCGGTACTCGTACGGACATGACAGGCACAACGACGTTCGCGTACGACGCTTCCGGACGGGTGACCGAGCACTACGATCCCGTGACCGACACCGAGCTGGTGATCGACTACGACGAGGCCGGTCGCCTTTCCTCCACAACTACGGACGAGGGTGCTGTGCGGGCGTTCGATTACGACGCCTTGTCCCAACTGACAGAGGACACGCTCGTCTCCACGGAGGAAGAGACCGGATACACCACCTCTTACGACTACGATGCGGCCGGTCGTATCACCGAACGGTCCGTGCAGGGAGGTACGGACCCGGGAACGCACAGTTACACCTACGACCAAGCTTCCAGATTGACCTCGTGGACCTCGCCCTCGGATGGGAAGACCGAGTACGGCTGGGACGACGCGGGCAACCGTGTCTCCGCCGGCTCAGAGGAACTCGAGTACGACGAGCGCAACAGGCTGACCGCCTCCAGCGAGGGGAACACCTGGAGTTATGCGCCGGGCGGCACGCTCAGTTCGGCCTTCGTCGACGGCGAGTTGCGCACACCGGGCTTCGACGGGTTCGGCCGCATGGTCGATGCCGGGAACGGCTCGGGCACCTACGCCTATGACGCGCTCGGGCGCATCGCCGAAAGAGACGGCTCCGGCTCGGAGACCCACACGTTCGTCTACCCGAACCTGTCGAACAACCCCGTCGGCATCCTGGACGGCACGCAGACCCCTGTCGCGCAGTACGGGCGTGACAGCGAAGGGCAGCTCATGAGTGTCCAGGACGGCCAAGACGCGCCGGGTCTGACCTACAGCAACTCTCACGGTGACCTCGTCGCAACGCACACGGCTGCGGGTTCGGTCCTCTCCACAGCGGACTTCGACCCGTTCGGGGAACAGAGGTCGGATTCGAGCGCTGCATCCTTGGGTTATCAGGGGGAGTGGACGGATCCCGAGACGGGCGATGTGAACATGCACGCCCGCTGGTACCAGCCCGGGAGCGGTAGGTTCGCCTCCCGGGACACGTTGACCCTGGCCCCGACCCCATCGGTGCAGAGTAACCGGTACACCTACGCCAACGCCGACCCGGTGGGCAACACCGACCCGAGCGGACACTTCGTACCGATCGCGATCGGCTTCAGCTTCAAGGCCTTGGTGGGCATCGGTGCCGCGCTGAGCGCAGCGGTGGCGATCTCATCGGTGGGTGCCTATACCGCAGCAGGCGGACGTATCAATATTTCGACCCCGTCTGTCCCGGACCTGTACAGGATGCTTCCGGAGTTCAAGAAGCCGAAGCGTCCCAGGTATTCCAGGGTTCCGCGTTTCAACATTCCTAACTGGAATGGTGGATACAGTGGCCCCTCGTACTCTTGGGGAGGTCATCGTTACGGCAGTGGCTCCTCTTGGGCCTACTCAAGCGCTCGTGGCGTCACTGTTCCTCCTGTCGTTCGGACACCGGGATTCAGTGGTGGACGATATGGCATGTATGTGTCGGGAGGCGGAAGCCAGAGCACTTTCGTCCCGATGGTCGACCCGCGCAGAAAGACTCTCGACCGGATCCTGAGCACACCGCAACCCCGGCCCCCGATCAAGTCGTTGGTCACTCAGGAGGAGGTCGATGCGCAGCGGCTCGAAGCCGAGCGAGGCGCGAAGATCCATCGGACGACCACGATGGATGACCTCTACGAGGAGTTCGAGTTCAACATCAGTCCTGCAGGGGTGCGCCCGGTGAGCAGGCGGGAGCCGCTTCCCGGGAGAGTTGACGAAGCGAACGACGAATGTGTGCCGTACACGAACTACGGTTATATCGACACCGAGGACCGGCGCAGCGGAGTCGTCAAACAGTTCTGCTCCCCTGAGGACCTGAAGGGGGGAAGTAAGCCCAGTTCAGCTGCGGGCGTCATTCCTGGTTACCCTACAACTCCAAAACACCATCCGAAAATGCCTGAAAAAAAGGGTTACGCCTATAACAAGGGGCATCTTCTTGGTCGGCAGCTCGGAGGGAGCGGCTCAGATGCGAGAAACCTTGTCAACCTTCACCGTAGAGCCAATTTCCCTGTCATGGAACGCTATGAGCGCAGAGTGAGGGATTCCGTTAATTCGGGAGAGGATGTTATATATTCAGTTCGTCCAGTTTATGGAGGTGGCTCCAATACCCCATCTTTTATTCATGTGCAGGCTATAGGGGAAGATGGCCTTCGGATTGATTCTTGCATTTCAAATGAATATGAACCTGTTGCGCTTCATGGAGTGCCGTGTGTAGGGGGCGGGTAGGATGTATCAGGCATTTTTTGACCGATTTTCTGAAACACTCGGGGAGCCGAGTTCGGTCCCGTTGTTCGATCGTGCGCCGGTGGAGGAGTGCCTGGGGAGGGCCCTTCCTGATGATTTTGTTTTCTTGATGAAATCATACGGTTCTATTATTGGGTGGGGTGGTGACGAAGCTGTTATCAGGGTGAATGCTACCCCTCGGGTACAAATGGGTGTTGGGGAGTTTATTGAAAGGCGCAACGAGGATACATATGAAGTCATTGAACCTTTTTATGGGATCTATATTGGAGAGGATTTTGGGAGGTGGGTGGATGCCTCGGTTATTCTGAGTCGAGACCCTTATAATGTTTTCGCTATTGGTGAGGTCGATGGTCGGGACTTGTTGCTTTTCTTTGATGAAGTGATCGGAGGGTGGACTATCGTTCATGACATCGGGGGCGAGTGGTGGCAGTTCGAAGGAAGTATCTGTGAGCTCTTGGTGAAGATGGATAGCGGGGAGGCCAGGGTCCCTTACATGGAGGATTTTTTCGTGGGGATGGACCTCGAGCAGGAGACGGATGAAATCTCGATATGATGTGAGGAAGAGGGCCGGGGGGCGGCTTATCCTGGCCTCTGGGAGTGTGGTCGCCCTTTTCGGATGCGTCTGGGGCTTGTCCGCTGTGTTCGGGGAAGGCGAGCTTTCGGTGGGCGACTGCCTGCCGTATGACGGTACTGCGTTCGCGATGATGGCAGATCGTGAGGCGCTGGCCTCGGAGGCAGTCGATTGCTCGCAGGAGCACGGGACCGAGGTCTTCCACGTCGAAACGCTTCCGAGTGGCGAGTACCCCGGGACGAGAGAACTCATGAACACGGCTGCGCAGACCTGCGAAGGCGGGATCTTCGAGGATTTCGTGGGCATCGAATATCACCGTTCTGAGCTGTACGCCTCGGTGAGCATCCCCAGTGCCACGCTGTGGGAGGAACAGGGTGACCGATCGCTTTATTGTGTTGCGCACGCGCCGGGTGGCAATGTCACGGGCTCCTTGGAGAATGCGAACCGATAACGCCCCGGTACCGGTCATCGATCAGGGGGCCTGGCCACCCGGGATGAAACACCCGTTCCCTCGTGCAAAGTCGACCTGATGTTCTTCCGTCCGCACACCTGGCGCAGGGACGGAGTCCAGGGCCATCTCCCGGGCGCCGCCCCCTTCGGTACGGCGCCCGCGCCGATCACTGCGGGTCGAGGAAGAACTCCCGGGCCAGGAACGCGTGGCGGGAGAAGTCGCTGAAGACCCCGTCCACGCCGACCTCGAAGAAGACCTCGTACTCGGCCGCGAAACCTCCGTACTCGGTGGACACACCCTCCGAGCGCAGGTTCGCGGGCAGGAAGTGGTTCTCACTGCGGAACGTGAACGGGTGCACCAGCAGCCCGGCCTCGTGCGCGTGTTCGACCAGCTCGGTGGGCGTGCCCAGGTTCCCCTCGTCGTCGGTCGGGACGATCAGGCTCTTGTGCGGGCCGATGGCGTGCGCGAACGAGGCGACCTCGGCCAGGCCGTCCGGTGTCGTGTAGTGCCGCCAGTGCTCCTCGGTGCCCATGAGCAGGACCAGCGGCAGGCCCGTGTCGGTGAGCTTGCGCAGGCTCTCGGGCTCGAAGGACTGCAGGAACACCGGGACCGCGGGCTCGTCCCCGTGCAGCCCCGCTTCCCGCAGCTCGGCGATGAGCGTCGGCTCCAGCTCCAGGCCCTGCTCGACATGGTGGGCGGGGTGCTTGGTCTCCGGGTAGATGCCGACCGGGCGGCCCAGATCCTTGGTCAACGACTTCGCGAGCTCGATGACCTCACCCAGGGTGGGGATCTCGTAGGTGCCGTCCATGACCGCGTTGTCGGGGCGTACCTTCGGCATGCGCTCCACCGCACGCAGGGTCTTGATCTCGGCCAGCGTGAAGTCCTGGGCGAAGAATCCCTCCGCCTCGCGCCCGTCGACGGTNGTGCCCCCGCCGATCTCCTGTTCGTGGCGGCAGATCAGCGCGCCGTCACTGGTGGAGACCAGGTCCATCTCGATGAAGTCGCCCCCGTGGCGGGCCCCCAGTTCGTAGGAGGCGAGGGTGTGCTCGGGCCGGTGACCCGAGGCGCCCCGGTGGGAGATGATCTTGATCGGGGGTTCCTTCTTGTTCCTGCGCACAGTCGGACCGTCCTGGGTCGGGCAGGGCCTGCGAGAAGAGGGCCTGCGAAAAACGAGCCTGGAAAAGGGGAGTGGCCGGCCCCGCGAGGGACCGGCCACCATTGTGCAACGCCTTGAGCGGCCTCGGGGCCGCCCGCCCGGGACGGTCGGGATCAGGACAGCTTGCCCGCCACGAAGTCGATGCACTGGGTGAGGGCGTCCACGTCACTGGGCTCCACAGCGGGGAAGGTAGCGACGCGGAGCTGGTTGCGGCCGAGCTTGCGGTAGGGCTCGGTGTCCACCACGTTGTTGGCGCGCAGCACCCGGGCCACGGCCTCGGCGTCGACGGAGTCGTCGAAGTCGATGGTGCCCACGACCTGGGAACGCTGGGCCGGGTCGGTGACGAACGGCGACGTGAACTCGGTGCGGTCGGCCCAGTTGTAGAGGATCGACGAGGACTCGTGGGTGCGGTCCACGGCCCACTTCAGGCCGCCGTTGCCGTTGAGCCACTCGAGCTGCTCGGCCAGGAGCAGGAGCGTGGCCACGGCCGGGGTGTTGTAGGTCTGGTCCTTGCGCGAGTTCGTGATCGCGGTGGTCAGCGAGAAGAACTCCGGGACGTAGCGGCCGGAGGCCGCGATCTCCTCGGCGCGTGCGATCGCGCGGGGCGACATGACCGCGATCCACAGGCCGCCGTCGGAGGCGAAGCTCTTCTGCGGCGCGAAGTAGTAGACGTCAGTCTCGGCGATGTCGACCGGCAGGCCGCCGGCGCCGCTGGTGGCGTCCACGAGCACGAGCGAGCCCTCGTCGGCGCCGGCCACACGGGTGATGGGCGCGGCCACACCGGTGGAGGTCTCGTTGTGGGTGAGCGCGTAGGCGTCCACGCCGGCCTCGGCGACGAGCTCGCCATGGGTGCCGGGGTCGGTGGCGATGACGGTGGGCTCGGACAGCCACGGGGCGCCCTGGACGACCTTGGCGAACTTGCTGGAGAACTCGCCGAAGGACAGGTGCTGGGACTTCTGGCGCACCAGACCGTGCGCGGCGATGTCCCAGAACGCGGTCGTGCCGCCGTTGCCGAGCACGACCTCGTAGCCCTCGGGCAGGGAGAAGAGGTCGCGCACGCCCTCGCGCACGCGGCCCACGAGGGACTTCACCGGCTTCTTGCGGTGAGAGGTGCCCATGTAGGCCGGACCGGAGGAGGCCAGCGCGTCGAGCTGGGCGGTACGGACTTTGGAGGGGCCGCTTCCGAATCGGCCGTCGGCGGGCAACAGGTTCGCGGGGATCTCAATCTCGTCGGTCACGTCCACCAGCGTAGTGGCGGCGCTGCTCGCCGGAGGGCTCAGGGGGCGGCATTCGGACACGTGAAACATTGTGAACAAGGGTGAAACGATGTGAGGGGAGGGGGCGGGATCCTGCCTGTTCCCGGTGCGTTCTGCTGCGGCTGAGGTCAGGAGGGATCCGCCCCCACCCATCGGCGCTCCCAGGCCTAGCCTCGCTGCGCTCGGTGGCACCCCCGATGCCGGTGTGCTGCGCGGGAGCGCGCCGGCGGAGGACGGGAGGGAAGGGACCTCCACCCGGGTGTGGCGCGGAGTGACAGGAACTGTTCAGCGTTGGTTGTCGCGCCGATCCGCGTAGTCTTCACCACGCCGGTCGAGGTTTTCGCACGTCAGGAGCGCTCAGGGCGGTCCGGGGTCGAAGACGGCGTGGGTGCCCACCCGCCGCCAGATCACGTGGGTCTTGCCCGGGATCTGCTCCTGCCCGTACTCCCACGTGGCCCGCCCGTCGGGGGCCCAGGTCATTTCGTAGATGCCCGGGTGGCCCTGAAGGCCCTTCACACGCAGACTCGGCCGGAACCGGCCTGTCTCCAGGTCGGGTACGAACGCTTCGCGCACGACCTTCTCGAAGCGGGCGAGCTTCTCGGGGGCGCTCTTGGCCAGCTTCTTGCGGTCGGACCGGAACCGGGGGGTGACGTCGAAGGTCGGCACCTAGCGTTCTCCGTCCTCGCCTGTGTCCTCGTCGTCCTCGGCCAGGCCCGCGAACAGAGCGTCCACGTCCTCGTAGAAGTCGGTCTGTCCGGCCGCGATCTGCTCGCTGGCCTCCCGCTCACCCGCCGACCACTCGGGAGTGAAGAACCAGGCCTGGTCAGTGGGTACCGAGGTGAAGCCGCGCACGACCATCTCTCCCCGGTCGTTGACCGTGAACTCCAGCTCGTCTCCCTCGTGCACCTGCAGCGTCCGTGCCACACCGCTGGGCACCGTGATCTGGTTCTTGGGCCGCATGCGCACCTTGGCGGGGAGCTTGCGCTCCACCTCGCAATTGCTCTCCTCAGCCAGGCGTCCGGTCTTCTCCTTCTCGGTCATGTCCCCTCCTTCCTCTTCTCCCTCTCCATCGTCCATCAGGTTGTAAGAAATTCCAACCCTCTTACTTGGAGCGACCATGGCGACTGCCGGCCCCGCATCGCCGTTGCGTTGGTCGCAGAGCAGCCCCTGAGCGGGCATCCGTGCCCGTGCCCCGTGGGGCCCGTTGACGCTGCGGGTGCTCCGCGCGAGAGGATGAGCGCGTGGAGCATCCGAACCCCGCCGGCCTGCGAAGGACCTACCACGGCCACCCCCTGCGCCGGTCCGCGCTGGCCGCTCATCCCATGTCCCAGTTCCACCTCTGGTTCGAGGAGGCCTACGACATCGGCCTGCCCGAGCCCAACGCCATGGTGCTGGCCTCGGTCGAGCCGTCCGGACTGCCGCGCGGACGCACCGTGCTCATGAAGGGCTACGACGGCACCGGCATCCGTTTCTTCACCAACTACACCTCCCGCAAGGGCCGCGCCCTGGAGGCCGACCCCCGCGCCTGCGTCGTCTTCCCCTGGCACCCGATCCGCCGCCAGGTCCTCATGGCAGGGCGGGTGGAACGCCTGGACGAGGAGGAGAACGACCGCTATTTCGCCTCTCGTCCGCGGGGCTCGCGCATCGGAGCCTGGGCCAGCGAGAGGCAGTCCGCACCGGTCGCCGGCCGTGCCGAGCTCGAGGAGCTCTACGAGGGGTTCGACGGCGTGTGGGAACCGGGCCGCGAGATCCCACGACCGGACTACTGGGGCGGTTTCCGACTCGTGCCCGAGGAGGTCGAGTTCTGGCAGGGAGGGGCCGACCGGATGCACGACCGGTTCCGGTACCTGCGGGACCCCGACGGCGACGATTCCTGGACGATCGAGCGCTTGGCCCCTTGAGTCGGCCGTGATGTTCCTCGCTTCGTACGCATGTTCGGGGTGTCCCCGGGGTCTTTGCGGGGTGCGGGCCGTCGGGTACCTCCCCCTCGTTCCCGGGGTCCGGTCGGAAGAGGCCTCAGGACCCTTGTACCGTGGGGGTTGCGGCTCTGGCCGTGTCCGCATCGTGAGTCCGCTCGAGATGCACGACGGTCGCGTCGCGATATGCTGGATCGAACGGTGGTCGCTCCTGCGGCTCTGTGGACGCCCCGTTCCCCGCCAGTCACTGGGAATCACGCCGTCCCGGCCTGTGTTGTGAGAGATCTGCCGTGTCCGCCGTCAATGCGCGCCGGGCACTGAGCCTTGGGAGGGGAGACGTGACCGCACACGGGCTGATCGACACGACGGAGATGTATCTCCGTACGGTCTTCGAGCTTGAGGAAGAGGGCATCGTCCCGCTTCGTGCGCGCATCGCCGAGCGCCTGCACCAGAGCGGACCTACGGTGAGTCAGACCGTGGCCCGCATGGAGCGCGACGGCCTGCTGCGGGTCGAGAACGACCGCCATCTGGTGATGACCGGCGAGGGCCGCCGTCTCGCCACTCATGTCATGCGCAAGCACCGGCTCGCCGAGCGCCTGCTCGTCGACGTCATCGGGCTGCCGTGGGAGGACGTGCACATCGAGGCCTGCCGCTGGGAGCACGTGATCTCCGAAGCGGTCGAGGAGCGCCTCGTCTCCCTGATGAACGCGCCTTCGGTGTGCCCGCACGGCAACCCCATCCCAGGGCTGGACGAGCTGGGCCTGGCCGACTACTCGCCGGAACCCTTCACCGACGACTCCATCGTCCCCATGATCGATGTGGCCGGTGGCAGCGACGCCACGGTCACGGTGCGGCGCATCAGTGAACAGATCCAATCGGACGCCGGCATCATGCGCACACTGCGCTTGGCCGGGGTACGACCGGAACAGGACGTCGTGATGCGTGCGTCCGACGGCGGAGTCCGGATCATCGGCAAGGACGGTGACTCGGTTCTGCCCGGCGACGTGGCCGGGCACATCTTCGTCGCCAAACCTTGAGACTCCACCAGGAACGGTGACTGCTCATCAGGATTGTGACAATGCCTGCGCAAGCGTTGACGGTGTTGCTACGCTCAGCCGTAGGTGCGGTCGTTCGGGGTACCCGGAGCGGGCATGTGTGCAGCTCATGACGGCGAGGTGGCGGCTAGATGACACGGTGGGGTGAGCCCTCCCGGGAGAGCGACGCTCTCACCACGGCCGCCGTGGTCGAACAGGCACAGATCGCCATCGTCGTCATCGACCGGCACAGCTATCTTCGGTACTGGAACCCCTTCGCCCGCGAGCTCTTCGGTTTCGTCGACGGCCGGGACCACGTCGGGCTCTCCCTGCTCGACATCGGCATCCACGACTCCGACCGCGAGCACGCCGGCCAGCTCGCCCGCCGCGTGCTGCGCGGCGAGCCCTGGGAGGGCACGTTCGCGGTCCTGCGCGGTGACTCCACGTGGATCCACGTGCGCGCCCAGGCCGTGCCCGTGCGCGACGACGAGACCGGCGAGATCGACGGCATCACCCTCATCGCCCGTGAGGCACTGCGCGGCGGCCGTGTGGAGGAGCAGTACGGCCTGCTGGAACGCATCGGCAGCCGCCTCGCCGGGTCCTTGGAGCTCGACTCCACGGTCAAGGGTGTGGCCGGGATCCTCGTTCCGCAGTTCGCCGACCACTGCTTCATCGACCTCTACGAGGACGACCGTCTCATCAGACACGTGTCGGTGCATTCCGAGGGATGGACGCCCCCGCCGCGCACCTGGGTCGAGATCGGCGAGGAGGTCCGTTACCCCGAACGCCATTTCGTGACCCGGGCGCTACGCCGGCTGGAGACCGTGGTCAGCAGCGACCACCTCTTCGCGAGCTCGCCCAACGACCGCTCCGACCGGGTCTCCCGCCAGGTCGGTGTCAGCTCCGTGATCGCCGCCCCGCTGCGGGCACGCGGTGAGGTACTGGGTGTGCTCACCCTGGCCCTGTCGGGGCTCTCGCCGCGTCAGAAGAACACCTACGGCGGGTTCGACCGCGACCTGGTCGGTGCGATCGCCTCCCGGGTGGCCCTGACCATCGACAACGCGCGCCTCTTCGAGGAGGAGCGCAGTACTGCGCTGGCCTTCCAGCGCAGCCTCCTGCCGCGGAGCTTCCCCCCGCTCGACGGCCTCACCGTGGCCCACCGGTACCTGCCGGCCGGACCGCTGAAGGCGCACGGGCACGGGATCCAGACCCAGGTCGGCGGCGACTTCTACGACGCGATCCCGTTGTCGGCCGGACGCGTGGGGCTGGTCATCGGCGACGTCGAGGGCCGCAGTCCGCAGGCCGCCGCCGTCATGGGACAGCTGCGCGCCGCCCTGCGTGCCTTCGCGCAGGCCGACCGCGAACCCGCCGACATCCTCCGCGAGCTCGACGAGTGGGTGCGCCAGCTCGGACAGCCCGACGGCAACGGCGGCACCTGGATCCCCAGCGTCAGCTGCCTGTACATGGTCTACGACGCTTGGTCGCGGGAGCTGTCCTACGCCAACGCCGGCCACGCACCGCCGCTGCTGGTCACCTCCGACTCGGTCCAGCCCCTGGAACTGGCGCTGCCCGACCGCATGCTCGGCGTGCGCGCCAAGAGCGGATCGGGTGAGGACATCGTCTACCACCAGGCGAATCTGCGCCTGCCCACCGGCGCGACCCTGGTCATGTACACCGACGGGCTCGTGGACCGCCATCCCGTCGGCGGCCGCCCCGATCCCGAGCGCGCGTTGGCGCGGATGACGGAGCGGGTCGCCGAGGTCGCCGACAAGGACGTCGAGCAGATCGCCGAGGCCGCGGTCAACAGTGTTCCGGGTGAGCTCGACGACGACACCGCGCTGCTGGTGGTACGCACCAACTCCGACCAGCTCGCCGTCAGTGAGGGCTGGTTCCGTTCCGATGCCTCCACCGTGGGGGAGTCCCGCCACCTGGCCGCCCAGACCTTCAAGGAATGGGGCATGGACCGCGACCAGGCGGAGCTGGCCTGTCTGCTGGTGTCGGAGATCGTGACCAACGTCGTCATCCACGCCACACCGCGCCCGGTGCACCGTGCGTTCAGCGGCGGCGGGATCCTCGACTCGGAGAGCCCGGGAAACGAGCCCGGTGCGGACGAGTTCGACGAGGACTGGACCGACCTGCTGGAGGCGGCGGCCGAGGAGGACGAGGCGGTGGAGGACCCCGCCGACAAGGAGTTCCTGTTGCGGTTGCGCCGCGGTGCCGACACCGTGTGGGTGGAGGTCTTCGACAACGATCTGCGTCTGCCGCGGATCCGCAGTGCCGCCGCCGACGACGAGGGCGGCCGGGGGCTGTATCTGGTGGAGCAGCTGGCGACCCGTTGGGGTTCGCGGCCCACACCGGACGGCAAGGCCGTGTGGTTCGAGATGCCGATGTTCGGTGAGGACGGCTCCGAGGAGAGCTGAGGAGCCGGGTTCCGGTGCCCGGCCCGGAGAGGCCCGGGGCCTTCGGCGTCCGGCTGTCGGCCGCTGACGGCCCCTCAGCGCCAGGACCACGCCCACAGCAGCAGGCACAGGAAGACGAAGAAGACCACGATCGCCTTGGTGCTCCAAGGGACGTGGACCTTGGGCCGGAGCCAACGCACACCGATCACGAGCAGGACCACCAGCAGGCCCATCACGATGAGGCCGTCCCACGCACCGGTCATGACCGCTCCGACCCTTCTCCCGGGGTTTGGCGCTACAGGCCCAGTCCGCGTCCGACGATCTCCTTCATGATCTCGGTCGTGCCGCCGAAGATCGTCTGGATACGCGAGTCCTGCCAGGCCCGAGCCACGGGGTATTCCATCATGTAGCCGTACCCGCCGTGAAGTTGGAGGCAACGGTCCATGACCCGGTTGCACATCTCGGTGGTCCACCACTTGGCCTTCGCGGCGTCCTCGACGGTGAGTTCGCCCCTGTTCAGGAGCTCGACGGCCCGGTCCACGTAGGTGCGGGCCAGGTCCACCTCGGTCGCCAACTCGGCCAGGGTGAAACGGGTGTTCTGGAACCGACCGATAGACCGGCCGAAGGCGGTGCGCTCGCGGCAGTACTCGATGGTGTGCTGGAGCATGAAGTCGGCCGAGGCCACCGCGCAGGTGGCGATGGACAACCGCTCCTGGGGCAGGTTCTCCATCAGGTGGATGAAGCCGAGGCCCTCCGTGCCGATCATGTTCGCGACCGGTACACGCACGTCGTCGAAGAACAGTTCGGCGGTGTCCTGGGCCTTCATCCCGATCTTGTCGAGGTTGCGGCCGCGCTCGAACCCGGGCATGCCGCGCTCGACGACGACGAGGGAGAAGCCCTGGGCCCCCGCGTCCGGGTCGGTCCGGCAGACCACCACGACCAGGTCGGCGTTGATGCCGTTGGTGATGAAGGTCTTCTGCCCGTTGACGATGAGGTCGTCGCCGTCGCGGACCGCGCTGGTCTTGATGCCCTGCAGGTCGCTGCCGGTCCCGGGCTCGGTCATGGCGATCGCGGTGATCAGCTCGCCGCTCGCGAAGCCGGGGAGCCACCGCTGTTTCTGCTCGTCGTTGGTGAGCCCGACCAGGTAGGGGGCCATGACGTCGTTCTGGAGCGTGACACCGAACCCGCTGGCGTGGGCCTTGCAGACCTCCTCGTTGACGATCGTGTTGTACCGGTAGTCGTGGAGGCCGGTACCGCCGTACTCCTCGGGCACGCCGTGGCCGAGCAGGCCCACCCGGCCGGCCTTGGTCCACACCTCGCGGGGGACGATCCCCTCCTTCTCCCAATCGGTGTGGAAGGGGGCGACCTCGCGTTCGAGGAACTCCACGACCGACTCGCGGAAGAGTTCGTGGTCGGAGTCGAACAGGTCCCGCTTCATGAGCTGCTCCGGGGTGTCGGGGGTCACGTTCTGGTGTGGCCACACGGTAACCGAATCTGATTCGGTAAAGAAGGGGCGGGTCGGGGCGGGGCGCGGAGTCCGGGGTGCTCGGAGCCGTATTCACGGGGGCGGGACTTGCCACGGCGGTCAAACCGAATACAGTTCGGTTCAGAACCGTCATCCTGCGCCCCTTGGAGGACCCCGTGGCCGAGGCCTACATCGTCGACGCCGTACGCACCCCCGTCGGCACGAAGAAGGGCGCCCTCGCCGGCGTGCACCCGGCGGACCTGGGGGCGCACGTGCTCAAGGAACTCGTCGAACGCACCGGCGTCGACGCCGAAGCCGTGGAGGACGTCATCATGGGCTGCGTGAGCCAGGTCGGCCCGCAGGCCCTGGACCTGGCCCGCACGGCCTGGCTGTCGGCCGGTCTGCCCGAGAACGTCCCCGGCGTCACCATCGACCGCCAGTGCGGGTCCTCCCAGCAGGCTCTGCACTTCGCTGCTCAGGGCGTCATGTCCGGTACCCAGGACCTCGTCGTCGCCTCCGGCGTCGAGAACATGGGCATGGTCCCCATGGGCGCCAATGTCCAGTTCGCCATCGACAACGGCCTCGGCCTGTACGGCGACGGCTGGGGCGAGCGCTACGGCATGCAGGAGATCTCCCAGTTCCGCGGCGCCCAGCTCATGTGCGAGAAGTGGGGTTACAAGCGCGAGCAGCTCGAGGAGTTCGCCCTGGAGAGCCACCAGCGCGCCGGCAAGGCGCTCGAGAGCGGCCGCTTCGACGCCCAGATCGCCCCGATCGCCGGTGTGAGCCAGGACGAGGGCGTGCGCGCCGACACGACCACGGAGAAGATGGCCGGGCTCAAGCCGCTGCGTGAGGGGTGGGACCTCACCCCGGCCGTGGCCAGCCAGATCTCCGTCGGCGCCGGCGCCGTGCTCATCGCCTCCGAGGCCGCGGTCGAGAAGTACGGCCTCACGCCGGTGGCCCGCGTCGTCCAGCTGTCCCTCGTGGGCGACGACCCGGTCTACATGCTCACCGCGCCGATCCCCGCGACCCGTATCGCGCTGGAGAAGGCCGGCCTGAGCATCGACGACATCGACGTCACCGAGATCAACGAGGCCTTCGCGCCCGTGCCGATGTCCTGGACCGAGGAGCTGGGTGCCGACCCGGCCAAGGTCAACCCCAACGGCGGCGCCATCGCTCTGGGCCACCCCCTGGGCGCCACCGGTGCGGTCCTGATGACCAAGCTGGTCGGCGAGTTGCAGCGCTCCGGTGGCAGGTACGGCCTGCAGACCATGTGCGAGGGCGGCGGCCAGGCCAACGTCACCATCGTCGAGCGCGTCTGATCCCCCACGTTCACAGGGCCGTGCCTCCGCCGCGAGGCACGGCCCCTTCTGCGTTCCAGGCCCGAAGCTGTCGTTCGCTTCCAGGCGCATGTATGGCGTGGAGATCGGACGACGTGCCCCGGGGCGATGCGTGCCGTCGGTGAGCCGGGCGGCACTCCCATCGTGTTGCGGATGGCCGGGGAACTCACGAACCGGTGACGGGGGAGCGCAGGCCCGGGCCGCAGACACCGTGCTCCAGGCCCAGCCAGGCGGCCATCTCTTCCAGCTGCTCCCGCAGTTGGGGCAGGGTCTCGTCGGGGGCGCCGGGCTCGAGCGTGACACGTCGGGCCAGCAGGGTCCCCGCCTTCCGGTCGGCCTTGAGGTCGACCCGGGCCACGAGGTCCTCGCCGAGCAGGAACGGCAACACGTAGTACCCGTGCACGCGCTTGGCCGCCGGTACGTAGATCTCCAGCCGGAACCGGAACCCGAAGAGTTCCTCGGCACGCCCGCGGGTCCACACCAACGAGTCGAACGGGCTCAGCAGGGCGCGGGTGTCGACCGAACGCGGAACCCGGGCGTCCCGGTGCAGGTAGGCCGGGCGTTCCCAGCCCTGGACCGTGACCGGGAGGAGCTCGCCGGAACCGACGAGGTCGGCCACGGCCGGCCGGGACAGACGGGTGGGCAACCGGAAGTAGTCGCGCAGGCACGGTTCGGTCGCCACCCCGTGGGCGCGGGCGGCGATCGCGACGAGCTCGCGCGCGGCATCCTCGGGACCCAGCTGCGGGGCGTCGAGGTGCTCGGCGGGCAGGACCCGCTCGGTCAGGTCGTAACGGCGCTCGAACCGGGTGTTGCGCCCGTTCGAGGACAGGTCGCCGACCCAGAACCCGTACTCCAGGGCACGCTTGACGTCGGACCAGTTCCAGCCCCAGTGCTCCTTGGTGCGGGGTGCGTCCTGCGCGAGTGCCCTCTCCACCTCCCGGGCGGTGGACGGGCCGAGGCGTGCGACCTCGTCGGCCACCGCTCCGACCAGGCCCGGGCGTGTGTCGAGGACACCGGAGATCCACGTACCGTGCTTCTCGCGGTTGGCGTCCATGCGGTAGCGCAGCAGCTGCCGGGTGGCGGGCGGCACCAGGCTCGCCTCGTGCGCCCAGGTCTCGACGAGGCGGGCCCGGCCCGACCCCGCGGCGGTGGTGGTGGCCCGGTCCAGCAACTCCGGGTCGTAGGAGCCCATGCGCGCGAACACGGGCAGGTACTGGCTGCGCGACAGGACGTTCACGCTGTCGATCTGGAGCAGACCCGTTCGGCCCGCCACCCGCCCCAGGTGAGCGAGGGTGGGTGTGCCCGACGGGTGCGGGTCGGCGAGTCCTTGCGCGGCGACCGCGGTCCGGCGGGCCTGGGAGAGGGAGAGCACGGAATCGCGGCGGGGGTGTCGGTCGACCATGCCGTCACCGTAATGCCGGGCACCGACATTTCCCGCGGGCCGAAGGGAGCCGGTTCAGGAGCCGCCCATCCGGCGGTGCTGGTTCTCCTCCAACGAGGGGCCCGGTTCGGAACCGCCGATGAGCGGGCCCGGTAGCGAGGGGTCGACCACGCCTTCCTCCACCCAGGTGTAGGAGTCACCGAGGACCCGCCGGGAGAGTTTGCCGTCCACGTCGTCGGTGTTGGACCACAGCGCCTCGAACAGCGACGCGATCCGCAGGCGGGCCTGCCGGCAGAACACGTCGGCGAGCTCGAGAGGCTCCGACCCGCGTTCGGGGTGGTGGTCGACGTCGTGGCGGGCACGCACCACCACCGCGCTCATCGCGAAGAGTTCGGCGCCGATGTCCACGAGCCTGGCGAGGAAGGCCTGTTTGACCTCCATCCTCCCCTGCCAGACCGACATGCCGTAGAACGTGGACCGGGCGAGCTTGCGACCGGTGCGCTCCACGTACCGCAGGTGCGGGGCGAGCGGGCCGAACTCCGCGAAGGCCGAGGGCCTCTGCCCCTGGCCGAGGGCCAGCGTGGGCAACCACTTGGCGTAGAACCCGCTCGCCCGGGCCGCCGCACGGACCTTGTCGGAGGTGTCGGCGCCGGGGTCGATGAGGTCGCCTGCCACCGACAGGTGCGCATCCACCGCCTCGCGGGCGATGAGCAGGTGCATGATCTCGGTGGCGCCCTCGAAGATCCGGTTGATGCGCAGGTCCCTCAGAAGCTGCTCCGCGGGAACGCCCCGCTCACCCCGCGCGGCCAGGGACTCGGCGGTCTCGTATCCGCGCCCGCCCCGGATCTGCACGAGTTCGTCGGCGATGGTCCAGGCGTGCTCGGAGGCCCACAGTTTGGCGAGGGCCGCCTCGATCCGGATGTCGTTGCGGCCCTCGTCCGCCAGCTGCCCGGACAGCTCCAGCATCGCCTCCATCGCGTAGGTGGTCGCGGCGATGTAGGAGATCTTCTTGGCGACCTCCTCGTGCCTGCCGACGGGGCGACCCCACTGCACCCGCTCGCGGGCCCACTCGCGGGCGATCTTGGTCGACCACTTCCCGGCGCCCACGCACAGTGCGGGCAGGGACAGGCGGCCGGTGTTGAGCGTGGACAGGGCGATGCGCAGCCCGTGCCCCTCNCCCCCCCTGGCGGAGCCGGTTCTCCGCCGGCACCCGCACCTGGTGCAGGCGGGTGAGGCCGTTCTCGATCCCGCGCAGGCCCATGAACCGGTTGCGGCGTTCCACGGTGATGCCGGGACTGTCGGCCTCCACGACGAAGGCGCTGACCCCGCCGCGGTGACCCGGCCCCTCGGGCACCCGCGCCATGACCACGAGCAGGTCGGCGACCACACCGTTGGTCGTCCACAGCTTCACACCGTCCAGGAGGTAGGCCGAGCCGTCCTCGGTGGGCACGGCGGTCGCGTGCAGGCGGGCCGGGTCGCTGCCGACGTCGGGTTCGGTGAGCAGGAACGCGCTGATGTCGCCGCGGGCGCACCGGGGCAAGAAGCTCAGCTTCTGGTCCTCGCTTCCGAACATCCGCACCGGCTGCGGTACACCGATGGACTGGTGCGCCGACAGCATCGCGCCGATGGCCGGGCACGCCGACCCCACGAGGGTGAGCGCCCGGTTGTAGTACACCTGGCCCAGCCCGAGCCCGCCGTACTCGGCCGGGATCTTCATGCCGAAGGCCCCGATCCGGCGCAGGCCGTCGATGACCTCGTCGGGGATGTACTCCTCGCGCTCGATACGGGCGGCATCGATCTCGGAGCAGAACGCGCGCAGCTCCGCCAAGAACGCCTCCCCGTGCCGCCGGTCCTCGTCGCCGGGTTCGGGGAAGGGGTGGATCAGGTCCAGACGCAGCCGGCCCAGATACAGCTCCTTGGCGAAACTCGGGAGCTCCCACCCGCTCTCGCGGGCCTGTTCGGCGACGGCCCGCGCCTGTTTCTCGTCGACCCGGGATCCGTGGTCGGCGGCCCGTGGTTCGGCCATGGCGCTCACCTCGTCGGGAGAAGGGGTGTGTCCTGACTCACATCCCCTACCCTGCGGTGTCTCCGTTGACCCACGCCGGCGCAGGGTCCGGCCGGTACCGCCGCCTACGGCCCTCACGTTCGGTGGCCGGCCCCACGGGTCCCCCGGAAAAACCTTTGACCCGATGCGAACCCGGAACGGGGGTCGGCCGTCCAACCCCGTGCGACACACACCACCGAGTACATGTCGGGAGTCGCGACGCCCCGGTGCGGAGGACGGCCGCACCGGGGCGCACACGTGTCCGGCCCCGCCTCGGGGCGGAACCATCTTGTCGACTGCGTGCTCTAGCCTTTTGCTGTGCGTATCGCGACATGGAATGTGAACAGTGCCAGGGCCCGGGCAGAACGCATCGGCGCCTGGCTCGACCGGAGCGACGTCGACGTCCTCGCCATCCAGGAGACCAAGGCCCGGGACCACCAGTTCCCCGCGTCCGTCTTCACCGACCGCGGGTACGAGGTGGCCCACCACGGCCTCTCCCAGTGGAACGGGGTCGCGATCGCCTCCCGCGTCGGGCTCGAGGACGTCCGGATCGGTTTCCCCGGCCAGCCCGGCTTCGGTGAACCGGAGGAGGCCGAGGCCCGCGCCATCGGTGCCACCTGCGGGGGCGTCCAGGTGTGGAGCCTGTACGTGCCCAACGGCCGCGAGGTCGCCCACCCCCACTACGCCTACAAACTCCGGTGGTTGCAGGCCCTGCGCGAGGCCGGAACCGCACGCCTGTCCGAGGACCCCGACGCCCAGATCGCCTACGTCGGCGACTTCAACATCGCCCCCCAGGACGAAGACGTGTGGGACATGGACGCCTTCGAGGGCCTCACCCACGTGACACCGCCCGAACGCGCCGCCTTCACCGAACTGGTCGAGGCCGGCTTCACCGATGTCGCGCGCCCGCACACTCCCGGGCCCGGCGTCTACACCTACTGGGACTACAAGGGCCTGGCCTTCCCCAAACGCAGGGGGATGCGTATCGACTTCGTCCTGGCCTCGCCGGCACTGCGCGACCGCGTGAGCGGCGCCGGCATCGACCGTGAGGAACGCAAGGGCAAGGGCGCCTCCGACCACGCCCCCGTCATCGTCGGGCTGGACGGTGCCACCGGCGAGCCCGTCGCGAAACCGAAGGAGTCCGGCAAGTGAGCACCCCGCGCATCGCTGTCCTGGGCAGCGTCAACATGGACCTGGTCGCCTACGTGGACCAGGCGCCCGGCTCCGGCGAGACCGTTACCGGGACCGAATTCCGCCAGGTCCCCGGCGGCAAGGGCGCCAATCAGGCGGTGGCGGCCGCACGTGCGGGCGCGCGCACGACCTTCCTCGGCGCGGTCGGTGACGACCCCTTCGGGCAACAGCTGCGGCAGAGCCTGGTCGGGGCCGGGATCGACGTACGGGGAGTGCGCACGGTGCCCGGGGTCTCGGGGATCGCGCACATCGTCGTCGACGGCAAGGGCGCCAACTCCATCATCGTCGTACCGGGCGCCAACGGCACGGTGGAGCGCGCGAGTGAGGCAGAGGCCGAACTGATCGAGGGCGCCGACGCGCTCCTGCTCCAGTTGGAGCTGCCGATGTCGGCGGTCGTGTCCGCCGCGCGTACCGGCCGGGCGCTGGGTGTGCCGGTCCATCTCACGCCCGCGCCCGCGCGCGAGCTCCCCCAGGAGCTCCTGGAGAACGTGGATGTGCTGGTGCCCAACGAGCACGAGGCCGCGGCCCTCACGGGTGAGGTGGACCCCGGCAAGGCACTGGCGGCGCTGTTGGAGCAGGTTCCGGAGGTGCTCATCACCCTGGGATCGGAGGGCTCGCTGTACGGTGCACGCGGGGGCGATCCGGTGCGGGTGCCGGCCCGTCCGGTCACGGCGGTGGACACCACGGCCGCCGGCGACACGTTCTGCGGTTCCTTCGGGGTCGCCCGGGCCGAGGGGCGTACGCCCGAGGAGGCGATGCGGTTCGCTGCCGCCGCTTCCGCGCTGTCGGTGCAGCGCCACGGGGCGAGTTCGTCGATGGCCGGCCGGGACGAGGTCGAGGCCCTCCTCCTGAACTGACGGAGCCCTGGCCAGGGGTCGGCCGACGCGGTCGGCCCCTCAGTCGATGTGACCGATCCGGCGCAGGAAGGCGGTCGGGTCGGCGTCCTGCAGGCGTACTTCGAGGACCACGTCGATGGTGTCGCCGACCAGGCGTCCGCCCCAGGCAAGCGGGCCGCCGTCGCCGACACCGAAGTCCGAAAGCGAGATCTGGGTGTTGGCGGAGAAGAAGTGGCCGTAGATGCCCTCGGGGTCGGACAGGTCGGGCGCCTCGCCCACCCACTGCGCCGGCATGGACACCGGGTTGGTCTTTCCGTGCACGGTCAGTTCGCCGTTCAGCGTGAAGCCGTTCTGCTTGCGGCGTCGGGGCACCACCGAGACGGAACGAAAGTGCAGTTCCGGGTAGGTGTCGCTGTCCAGGAAGTCCGAGGAACGCAGGTGGGCGTCGCGTGCGGCCACACCGGTGTTGATGCTGCCGGCGTCCATGGTCACGGCCACGGTGGACTCGGCGGGCTCCTCGGCGACCTGGACGATGCCGCGGGCCTGGCCGAAGGTGCCCTGCACGCGGCCGAAGCTGAGGTAGCGGGCCACGAAGATCAGGCTGGAGTGCAGCGGGTCGAGATACCAGGTCCCCGGTTCGGGGCCGACACGTTCGAGCGTGGACGACATGGACAGTACTCCCATATGTCTGGATTGTGGGGTTTGTCCATACGATAATTCGGCTTCAGGGGCCGCAGGGCGCTCAACGCTGTGATCGGAGCGAGATGTTCGACTCGATTTCGCAGGCCACGGGCGTGCAGGGAGCCCGGCCCCGAGCGTGCGCAAGGCCCCCGGACACCGGTCCGAGGGCCTTGCGGGAACACGCACTCACATGTACTCGGGCGACTCCACTCCGAGCAGGTCCAGGCCCTGGACCAGCACCTGCAGCGCCACCGAGACCAGCGCCAGACGCGACTCGCGCTCGGCGTCGGAAGCGGCGGTCAGCACCGGGCAGTACTCGTAGAAGGTCGTCAGCGACTGCGCCAGCTCGAACAGGTAGGTCGAGAGCCGGTGCGGCTGCAGCAGGTCGCCCACCTGGGCCACCACCGGGCCGAACCCGAGCAGTTTCAGGGCCAGGGCGCGCTCGGCCCCCTCGGCCACCGAGATCTCACCGCGGGCCTGCTCCGGCTCCACCCCGCCCTTGCGGAAGATGGAGCGGATCCGGGCCTGCGCGTACTGCAGGTAGGGGCCGGTGTTGCCGGTCAGCGCCAGCATCCGGTCGAAGTCGAAGGTGTACTCGGTGTCGTGCGCCACCGACAGGTCGGCGTACTTGACCGCACCGATGCCCACCTTGCGGGCGATCTCCGCGCGGTCCTCCTCGCCCAGGTCGGGGCGGTTCTCTGCGACCACCGAGGCCGCACGCTCGACCGCCTCGTCCAGGAGCTGCACCAACCGCACCGGCTCTCCGCTGCGGGTGCGCAGGATCTTGCCGTCGCTGCCGAGCACGTTGCCGATCTGCACGTGTGTGGTCTCGACGTCCTCCGGCAGCCACCCGGCCTTGCGGGCGGTCGCCCAGACCATCTTGAAGTGCATGGCCTGCGGGGCGCCCACCACGTAGAGGATGCGGTCGGCCTTGAGGGTGTCCACCCGGTACCGGACGGTCGCCAGGTCGGTGGTGGCGTAACCGTAGCCGCCGTCGCTCTTGCGCACGATCAGCGGCACCGGTTTGTCCTCGCGTCCGGTGTAGCCCTCGAGGAACACGCACAGGGCGCCGTCGCTCATGGTGGCGATGCCCTTGCCCTCGAGGTCCTCGCAGACCGCGTCCAGCATGTCGTTGTAGGTGCTCTCGCCGGCCAGGTCCTCGTCGGTGAGGGTGACGCCGAGCTTGCCGTAGACCTTGTTGAAGTAGGTCCGGGAGAAGCCGACGAGTTTGCGCCACAGGCGCAGGGTCTCCTCGTCGCCGCTCTGCAGCTGCACCACACGCCCGCGGGCCCGGGCGGAGAAATCACCGGAGCCGGTGCCGGACTCGTCGAACTTCGTACGGGCCGCCTGGTAGAAGGCGTTGGGGTCGGTGGTGAGCAGCTGGGCGTCCTCGGAGTCCTCGCCCACCTCGAGCAGGTGCTCGATGAGCATGCCGAAGGGTGTGCCCCAGTCGCCGATGTGGTTCTGGCGCACGACGTCGTGGCCCAGGAACTCCAGGGTGCGGGCCAGGGAGTCGCCGACGACGGTCGTGCGCAGGTGCCCGACGTGCATCTCCTTGGCGACGTTGGGCGCGGAGTAGTCGAGCGGGATGTTGTCGGGGGCCTGCTCGGGCACGCCCAAACGCGGGTCGTCGAGCAGGGACTGCACCTGCGCGGCGATCCAGTCCTCGCGCAGGGTCAGGTTGATGAAGCCCGGCCCGCTGACCTCGACCTCTCGGCACAAATCGGAGACGTCCAGGTGCTCCATGACCGCCGCGGACACCTCACGCGGCTTTCGGCCCAGGCGCTTGGCGAGTGCGAGAGCGGCGTTCGCCTGGTAGTCGGCGAACTGGGACGGACGGATGACGGGGTCGGTGCCGGCGAACTCGGGGCCGAAGGCGGCGCCGAGCGCGGACTGGACCCGTCGCGAGAGTACTTCCTGCGGGTCGGCCATGCTTTCCAGAGTACCGACCGGACCGGGCCTTTCCGACGGATGTGGGACGGTCCACAACGCGGGTCGCGGGCCCGGTCCCGGAGCGGACGGCGGGCCCGGGTTCACCGGTCCTCGTGCTGGGCGAAGCGGTTGAACCAGTTGGTCTGACGGTGCTGTACGCGTCGCCGGACCTGTTCGTCCATGCGCCCGGCAGCCAGGTCGTGGGCCAGGCGGCAGGCGTGGGCGATCCCCGGGGCGCGGCTGGACCCGTGTGCGATGACGACGGTCCCGTTGAGGCCGAGCAGGGCCGCACCGCCGTAGGTCTCGCTGTCGAGGCGGTCGCGCAGCTCGCGCAGGGAGCGCCGTTGGAAGAACGCCCCCGCCTTGGCCAGCGGGGTGGCGGTCAGGGCCTCGCGGACCGCCGACATCGCGAACGCCGCAGTGCCCTCGACGGTCTTCAGGGCGATGTTGCCGCAATGGCCGTCGGCGACCACGACGTCGACCGTGCGGGTCAGCAGGTCGTGTCCCTCGATGTTGCCGTGGAAGTCCAGGGCCCCGGTCTCCCCGGCCGAGGTGAGCAGCTCCCCGGCCTTGCGGGCCAGCTTGTTGCCCTTGCCCGGTTCCGAACCGATGGTCAACAGTCCGACGGTGGGCCGGTGCACGCCGAACGCGGTCTGGGCGTAGGCGCTGCCGAGGTGGGCGAACTGCACCAGCATCTCGGGTTTGGCGTCGGCGGTGGCCCCGGCGTCCAGCAGGACCGTGGGTTTCTCGCCGGTCGGCAGCGGTACCGCCAGGGCCGGGCGCACGACCCCGGTCTGGGTGCGCAGCCGCACCGTCGAGGTAGCAACGATCCCGCCGGTGGAGCCGGCCGAGACCAGAGCGTGGGCGATGCCGCGGCGGATCAGGTGGCAGGCGACGGCGACGCTGGAGCGCGGGCGGCGCCAGCTGGCCAGGGCGCCCTCGTGCATCTCCAGCACATCCTCCGCGTGCACGACGGGAACCTCTCTCAGGGCGTCGTGCTCGGCCAGCAGGGAAGCGATCTCGGTGCGCCGTCCCACGAGCAGGACCCGCAGCCCGAGTTCGCGTGCGGCGGTGACGGCGCCCAGGACGGCCTCCTCCGGCCCGTGGTCCCCACCCATGGCGTCGACGGCGACGATCGGCGGGGCGCCGTCGTGCTCGGCCGGCTCGAGTTCGGGTGTACCGCTCAACGGGGTGTGTCCTCCACGGGTCGGGCTCGTCGCCGGTGCCTCGTCTCCTGTGCCGCGCAGCCACGGTATCCGGCGGTGGGAGGTGGTGCGCGTGTGGCTCCTGGGCACCAGTGTGCCCCGCACCTAGGGGCTTCTGCGAAGATACTTCCGGTATGTCCCGTTAGGATCTGCTTTTCCGTGTAAGTGGGTACAAAGCCTCTATCTGGGGTATGCCCGCCCGTTGGTGTCGAGGGACGCGAAGACCCCCGAGGCCACACGACAACCGAATGAACCGCACCCGGTGGTTCGCGCGGGCCCGTACCGTGACGCGATCACCGGGTCTGGGCTGCCCGATTCAACCCTCGCGGGGAGCCCTGCCCTATTCGCCAGGAGAGGAGAGGCGTGAGCGTTACGCCAGACGCGGCACAGTCCCCGTCCGCCGGACGTCGGTTTCGTGCCTACACGACGAAACACCTTGACGAGCTCNCGCGGGGGGGAGCCGGCCTCGCAGCAGACGAGCGGCTCGCGGTGCAGGCGGTGGCCACTGTGCTGCCGTTCCGGGTCAACAGCTACGTCGTCGACGAGCTGATCGACTGGGATGCCGCGCCCGACGATCCGATCTACCGACTCGTCTTCCCACAGGCCGACATGCTGCCGAAGGAGGACGTGTCCCGGATCGCCGACCTGCTGAGCGCCGGGGCCAAGCGCAAAGAGCTCAACGAGGCCGCCAACGAGGTCCGTGCCCAGCTGAACCCGCACCCGGCGGGCCAGATGGACCTCAACGTGCCGACGTTGGGGAACGAAGAACCGATCCCCGGGATCCAGCACAAGTACAACGAGACGGTGCTCTTCTTCCCGAAGCAGGGACAGACGTGCCACGCGTACTGCACCTACTGCTTCCGCTGGGCGCAGTTCGTGGGCGACGCCGACCTGAAGTTCGCCTCCAGTGAGATCGACCAGATGGTCGAGTACGTGCGTTCGCACCCCGAGGTCACCAGTGTGCTCTTCACCGGTGGCGACCCCATGATCATGGGCGAGGGTGTGATCTCCAGGTACATCGAGCCGCTGCTGGAGATCGAGCACCTGGAGGCCATCCGGATCGGGACGAAGGCGCTGGGCTATTGGCCGCAGCGTTTCGTGACCGACCCGGACGCCGACGACACCCTGCGCCTGTTCGAGAAGGTCGTGGAGTCGGGCAAGAACCTCGCGTTCATGGCCCACTTCTCGCACCCGAACGAGATGGCGCCGGACCTGGTCCAGGAAGCGGTCCGCCGTGTCCGCAACACCGGCGCGGTCATCCGTACCCAGGCACCGTTGATCCGCACGATCAACGACGACCCGGGCACCTGGGAGACCATGTGGCGTACCCACGTGCGCCACGGCATGGTGCCGTACTACATGTTCATCGAGCGCGACACCGGCCCGCAGGACTACTTCGCGGTGCCTCTCGCGGAGGCCTACGACATCTTCCGCAACGCTTACCAGCGCGTCTCGGGCCTGGCCCGGACCGTGCGCGGGCCCTCGATGTCGGCCACACCCGGCAAGGTGTGCATCGACGGTGTCACCGAGGTCGCGGGGCAGAAGGTGTTCGTGCTGCACTTCATCCAGGCCCGCGATCCCGAGTTGGTCGGTCGGCCCTTCTTCGCCGAGTACGACGAGAAGGCCGCCTGGCTGTTCGACCTCAAACCCGCTCTGGGCGCCACCCATTTCCCGTGGGAGATGGTTCCCGAGGGCGGTTCCGACGGGTTGATCGACCTGCCCCGCCTGTAGCGGCGACCGTGGCCCCGGGCGACCGCCCGGGGCCACGGGGGACGGGCGCGCCGTCGAGGCGGCGCCGAGAAGACAGCGGAGCCCGGCGCCTGCGAAGGCGCCGGGCTCCGTCGTGTGTCCGGCCGAGGACGGAATTGGCCTGCTCCGCGGCCGTGGGCGGGCGCGGGGGCCATCGGCGGACACTGTTTTCCGGGATGGTCCGGGAAGGCCGCGGTGCGGCCGGGTGTCAGTTCAACAGTGCGTCGAAGTCGCCGGTCTTGGCGCCGCGCACGAAGGCTCTGATCTCGTCGGGGGTGTAGACCAGGGCAGGCCCCTCCGGGTCACGGGAGTTGCGGACGGCGATGTCGCCGCCGGGCAGAGTCGCGACCTCGACGCAGTTCCCGTCGGGGTTGCTCCAACTGCTCTTGGTCCAGGTGACCATCGGCAGACTGTCTGCCGGAACGCCGTTGTAGACCTGCATCTCAACCTCCTGGAACATCTGTGGACTGGTGAGCGGGGTGTCCACCCGCGGCAGGGACCCGCCGCGCCCGTAGTCCGGCCCCCGGGATCGTCCGAGGCGGCCCGGGGGGTCACGGAGCGCGTCCGGTCGGGGTTTCATCGACCACGGCGTTTGCCACAGCGTAGTCGATGCACGTGCATCCGTGATTACTTCTGTAAGCACATACACGTGGACCCCGGGTCATGTGATTGCGGATCCCCATGTCACAGCCGACGCATACGCGACGTGTTTGGTGCCGGGTTCCAGAATTGTTTCTCACCCGTGGCCGAAGGTGGACATTTCGGAGACTTCGCTTCTGCCCGAAGTGATGGACCGACTGCGGAGAGTAGTGGCGCGTGGCGGGTGAAAGCGCTGGGCGGCGGGTCGGAGGGAGCGCCGGGCGCCCGGGGGCTCGGATGGAGCGGTTCGGGGGCGGTCGATCGGGATGGGAGCCCGTGGGACAGGGGCTCAGGAGGAATAGCGGTCCAGGAACGGCTGGAGGATCTTCTCGGTACGGTCCGGCGTCGGCGCCTGTGTGGCCAGATGGTCCATCGTTTGTGCGTACCGGTGGGTGTCGTCGTACTTGTCGAAGTACAACGCGCTGCTCAGCTGCTCCAGGTAGACCACGTCCGGCAGCTGCGGCGTGGGAAAGCGCAGGATGCTGAAGGGGCCGCCGGCCGCCGGGTGCCCGCCGATGTCGAAAGTGGCGATCTGCACCGTGACGTTGGGGCGGCGGTTCATCTCGATGAGGTGCTCGACCTGTCCACGCATCGTCGCGCGGTCACCGTAGGGGCGGTGCAGGACGCCCTCGTCGACGACGGCCCACAGGTGTGGTGCGTCCGGATCGTGCAAACGTGTTTGCCTGTGCATCCGCATGTCCACCCGATCGGTGACGTCGTCGTCCGAGCGGGTGGTGCCCGACAGGTTGATCACCGCGCGTGCGTACTCCTCGGTCTGCAGCAGGCCCGGGACGAACTGCACCTCGAAGGTGCGGATCATCGACGCGGCTTCCTCCAGGCCCACGTACACACCGAACCACTGGGGGAGTACGTCGCCGTACTTGTGCCACCACCCCTGGGCGTTGGCACTGGAGATCAGTCCCAGGAGCGCCTCGCGCTGCTCGGAGTCCTCGATCCCGTAGAGCTTCAGCAGGTCATCGACATCCCGCCGTTTGAAACTCACCTGGCCGAGCTCCATCCTGCTGATCTTGGCGTGTGAGGCCCGGATGGCGTACCCGGCGTCGTGGCGAGAAATTCCCTTGTTCTTGCGCAAGCGTCGCAGCTGGGTGCCGAGAAGAATGCGCAGCACGGTCGGGCCGCCGCTGGAATTGGCCAGGAAATCCTCGTTGACCTGCAAATCCTGGGCCTGGTCGGTGGTCAAGGAGCCCTCCCTGTGGCGGCTTCTGAGCGAGCGATCGCCCAGTATAACGATGAGTTTCCATTGTGGACAGAGCGTGCTGTACGAGGCTTTCGCGCTGTCTGTCCTGCTCTGATGCGCGTGTCATTGCTGGTACCGGTACACGAATTCTCGCTCTCAGGTCTACCAATGCGGGCAGTTCGTCCTATAGTCTTACCCGGACATCATGCTGCACGTGCAGACGTGTCTTACAGATGTAAGCCACGCTCCCCCGTCAGGACAGGCCGAGCGACCCGACATCACATCGTGAGGAACGTGATGAACGCAGAGCTGATGCCTTCGGCGACCGCTCCCGAGGCATCCCCGAGCCGACCCTCCGCTGTGAGGGTCCCCGACCGCCGCCTCTCCGGCTGGTGGGATCCACCCTCCGGCCGACTCGACATCGGCGGTAGGACACGAACACAGGATCTGGCGGCGCGTTCCCTCGACTCCACGGCCCGTTCGGTCGGCCACGCCCGCGAGTTCGCGGCCGACGCCGCACGCGGATGGGGGATGGCCGCCCTCGAGGAGGACCTGCGCCTCATCGTCTCCGAGCTCGTCGGCAACGCCTGCCGCCACGCCGTCCCCACCGGCGCGGACCCGGCCCGTTCCCCCCTCGTCCTGCAGTTGCGCCTGCTCAGAGGCCAGGGCGCCGTGGTGTGCATGGTCGCCGACAGCTCCGATTCCGCCCCCACCCCCGTCGACGCCCACCAGTTCGCAGAGTGCGGCCGCGGTCTCGGTCTCGTCGCGGCGTTCGGTACGGAATGGGGCTGGAGCCCGGTCCGCGGCGGCGGCAAGGTCGTCTGGGTGATCTGCGGAGGCCCGGAACCGGTCTGACCCCCGCCCCGACTTCCGGTGCCTCCCACAAGGTACGAACGTCCTCCACAGGTGGGACCACGCGTCCGTGAGGCGTGGTCCGGGCCGAGTAGGCTGTCGAGTCATGTCGGTATTTGACCGAGCGGGTCCCGACAACGGGATCCTGGGCTCGACCCGGGAGTGAGGCGTGGCCGTGCTGGACACGGAACATGAACAGTTCGTCTGCGACGGCATCTCCGTCGTGGGAATCGAAGGCGAGATCGACATCGCCACCGCGCGTGCAGTGCACACGCGCCTGACCGAGAAGCTCGCCCACGGCTGCGTGGTCGCCGACCTCGGCGAGGTGGCCTTCATCGACGCCTCCGGGGTCAACGCGCTCGTCGGCGCCATGCGCGAGGCCGCACGTGGGAGCAGACATCTCTGCCTGGCCGCCCCGCCCCGACAGCTCTCCCGCATCCTCGACGTGCTCTCCCTGCATTCGGTGATGCCCACCCACCCCGATACCGACTCCGCGGTGGCAGCGCACACCTGCTGCGGGCGCAGCCGCGGACGTGTGCCCCGTCAGAAGGTCTGACCCTGCCAGAGGCCCTGACGGGGCGCCCGCACACGAAGGACGGGGCACGCCCGCGGGCGCGCCCCGTCCCCCTGATGCCGGCCGGGCCCTACTCCACGGTCACGCTCTTGGCGAGGTTGCGGGGCTGGTCGACGTCGTTGCCCTTGGCCAGAGCCAGCTCGCACGCGAACACCTGCATCGGGATCGTCGAGACGATCGGCTGCAGCAGAGTGGGCACCGCGGGGATCTCGATGAGCACGTCCGCGTACGGGCGCACCGCCTCATCACCCTTCTCGGCGATCACGATGGTGCGGGCCCCGCGGGCACGCACCTCCTGGATGTTCGAGACGATCTTGTCGTGCAGCACGCTCCGGCCCTCGGGGGAGGGAACCACCACGACGACGGGCAGCCCCTCCTCGATCAGCGCGATCGGGCCGTGCTTGAGCTCGCCGGCCGCGAAGGCCTCGGCGTGCATGTACGCCAGCTCCTTGAGCTTGAGCGCGCCCTCCAGGGCCACCGGGTAACCCACGTGGCGGCCCAGGAACAGCACGGTGCTCTCCTCGGCCAGCGAGTGCGCCAGCTCCCGGACCGGCTCGACGGTGTCCAGGACCTGCTCGACCTGCTCGGGCATCGTCGCGAGCTGCCCGATGAGCGCGTTGATCTCGTCCCCGTACTTCAGGCCGCGCACCTGGGCCAGGTACAGACCGATGAGGTAACAGGCGGCCAGCTGTGTCAGGAAGGTCTTCGTCGCGGCCACGCCGACCTCGGGGCCCGCGTGTGTGTACAGCACGCCGTCGGCCTCGCGCGGGATCGTGGAGCCGTTGACGTTGCAGATCGCCAGGACCTGGGCGCGCTGCTCACGGGCGTAGCGCACCGCCATGAGGGTGTCCATGCTCTCGCCGGACTGGGAGATGGCGATGACCAGGGTCTGCTGGTCCAGGATCGGGTCCCGGTAGCGGAACTCGCTGGCGACCTCGACCTCGCAGGGCACACGGCACCAGTGCTCGATCGCGTACTTGGCGATGAGACCCGCGTGGTAGGAGGTCCCGCACGCGATGATGACGATCTTCTCGACGGTGCGCAGCTGCTCCGGGGTCAGCCGCATCTCGTCGAGGTGCAGCTCTCCGTCGGTGGTCACCCGGCCCAGGAGCGTGTCGGCGACCGCGCGGGGCTGCTCGACGATCTCCTTGAGCATGAAGTAGTCGTAGCCGTCCTTCTCGGCGGCCGAGGCGTCCCAGTCGACGTGGTACTCGTTGACCTCGGCCGGGTTGCCGTCGTAGTCGGTGACCGTGACCGAGTCGGCGCGCAGTTCCACGACCTGGTCCTGGCCCAGCTCGACGGCGTCGCGGGTGTGGGCGATGAAGGCGGCGACATCACTGGCGAGGAAGTTCTCGCCCTGGCCGCGGCCCACGACCAGCGGCGAGTTGCGGCGCGCGGCCACGACGAGACCGGGGTCGTCGACGGAGACCGCGACCAGGGTGAAGGCGCCCTCCAGGCGCTTGCAGGCCTGGCGCATGGCGCCGGAGAGGTCGCCGTCGCCGCGCTCCTCGAGCACCTTGTTCAGCAGGTGCGAGGTGATCTCGGTGTCGGTCTCGGAGAGGAACTTGCAGCCCTGCTCCTCCAGCTCCCGGCGGAGGGCGGAGAAGTTCTCGATGATGCCGTTGTGGACCACCGCGACGCGACGCTCGTCGTCGACGTGGGGATGGGCGTTGACGTCGTTGGGGGCACCGTGGGTGGCCCAACGCGTGTGACCGATACCTGCGCCCTCGCCCCCGATGGGATGATCTTCCAGGGCCTGGCGCAGATTGGCGAGCTTTCCGGCCCGTTTCTCGGTACGCAGCGTGCCGTCGTCCAGCACAGCCACACCCGCGGAGTCGTATCCGCGGTACTCCAACCTGGCGAGGCCGTCCACGACGACTTCGAGCGCCGGTTGCGGCCCGACGTAGCCAACGATTCCACACATGGGGGTCAGCGTAAGTGAGCAAGGGCGCCGGATCGACCAACCAGCAGTCCAGACCAGTTGCCGTTTTGGCTGGTAGCGGTATAGACCATTCGGTGTATGGCAGGTAGACCGCGCAGATGGGGCGCGTGCGGAACGATCGAGTGCGTGCGTTCCGCGCCCCTCGGGCGAACCCGGAAAAACTTTCCCCGAGCCCCCGCTGAACGTGTGGTTTCGGACACGTTTGCCTGTTGTCGTGGTCGTTCCGGGGGGTCGGGCGCCGGGCCCCTTCCGGACAGACCCTAAGGTTGGCAACCGTGTCTCACGCGACGAAGAACGGCTTCTCCTCGCCGTACGTGGAACTGGACCGGGAGGCCTGGGCGGCCCTCCGTGCCTCCACGCCGCTGTCCCTGACCGAGGCCGACCTCGCAGAACTGCGCGGGACGACCGACCCCACGTCACTGGAGGACGTGCGCGACATCTACCTACCGCTGTCGCGCCTGCTCAACCTCTACGTCGGCGCCACCCAGCAACGACACGCCGCCGTGCGTGACTTCCTGGGTGAGGCCGACCGCCCGGCGCCGTTCGTCATCGGCGTGGCCGGCAGCGTCGCCGTCGGCAAGTCCACCACGGCCCGGCTGTTGCGCTCGCTGCTCGCGCAGTGGCCCAACCATCCCCACGTCGAGCTGGTCAGCACCGACAACTTCCTGCACCCCAACTCCGTGCTGCAGGCACGCGGCCTCATGCGCCGCAAAGGGTTCCCGGAGAGCTACGACCGGCGTTCCCTCGTCCGCTTCGTCTCGGAGATGAAGGCCGGCGCCGAACGCCTCGACATCCCCGTCTACTCCCACCTGCACTACGACGTGATCCCGGAGGAGCGGCAGACGGTCCACAGGCCCGACATACTCATCGTCGAGGGCATCAACGTCCTCCAGCCCGCCACCGCCGGGCGCCTGGCCGTGGCCGACTTCTTCGACTTCTCCATCTACGTCGACGCCAAGGTCGGCAACATCCGCGACTGGTACCTCGACCGGTTCCTGGAGCTGCGCCGCACCGCCTTCTCCGACCCGCGGTCCTACTTCCACCACATGGCCACGACCACCCCTGAGGACGAGGCGCTGGAGTTCGCCGCGAACACCTGGCGCACCATCAACGAGGTCAACCTGGTCGAGAACATCCAACCCACCCGCGGCAGGGCCA
>NZ_ANBE01000002.1 GCF_000341145.1 Nocardiopsis xinjiangensis YIM 90004 | reverse complement strand
GGCGGGGCCGGCACCCGGCCCCGGGACCCTCTTCCACGAACGGGTCCTTGCGCGGGGCGCGGCCGGGTAGGCTGGGTGGCTCTTCTCCGGCCACCCCCCGACGGGTGCTGTGCGCTCTGACGATCGGAACGAACCGGGCCCTTGCGGCGACCGGGGCGGGACCCGCGCGCGAGCCGGCGCTTCCACCGTCCCGCCGACCTTCCGAGGCCGCCATGAGTACGACCGATCCCGCCCGCACCGCCGCGCCCGGGGTCGGGGGGCCCTCCCCCGACCCCGAGGTCCTCGCCGAACGCGAGCACCTGGCCGCCGCCCGCGACGCGCTCCGTACGATGCACGACGACGTCGCCGCCACGACGCTGATGATGAGCGGCGACGCCAAGGACGAGTTCAACGACGAGGCGGTCTTCCGGAACCGGCTGCGCCGCCTGGCCGACCTCTCCGACATCCCCGACGCGCCCCTGTTCTTCGGACGCCTGGACTTCGACCCCGGCACCGTCTTCCTCGACGAGGAGGACGGCGGCGAGGAGACCCGGGAGCGCTCCGACGGGCCCGACCGGGTACACATCGGGCGCCGCCACGTCCACGACGCCGACGGGCGCCCCATGGTCCTGGACTGGCGCGCCCCCATCAGCGTCGCCTACTACCGGGCCACCGCGAGCGATCGGATGCGGGTGCTCTCACGGCGGCGGTACGGCTTCACGACCGTGCCGACCGAGCCGGACACCTCCGAGGCCGTGCTCACCGCCTACGAGGACGAACCCCTGACCGCAGGCGAGGCCGAGGCACGGGAACGCACCGACGGCCTGCTCGCCACCGAGATCGAACGGCCCCGGTCCGGGCCCATGCGCGACATCGTCGCCACCATCCAGCCCGAACAGGACGACCTCGTGCGGGCCCCGCTGTCCACGACTCTGTGCGTGCAGGGAGCACCCGGCACCGGCAAGACCGCCGTGGGGCTGCACCGCGTGGCCTACCTGCTGTACTCCGAACGCGCGCGCCTGTCGCGCACCGGTGTGTCGATCGTGGGGCCCAACCGGTCGTTCCTGTCCTACATCCGCAACGTGCTGCCCGCACTCGGTGAGGTCGACGTCGGCCAGACCACTGTCGAGGAGATGCTCGAGGCCGGGCTGCCCGAACGCTCCCGTCCGAACGCCGGCTGGGTGCGCCGCACGGAGACGCCCGAGGCCGCCCGGATCAAGGGGGACGCGCGCATGGCCGAGGTGCTGCGCCGGGACCTGTGGTCGCGCCTGCGCACCCCCGAGGAAGCCGTCATGGTGCGTGAGGGGTCACGGCGATGGCGGCTGTATCCCGAGGACCTGCGCCCGTTGGCGGACGAGCTCGCCGGGCGCGGCGTCACCTACGGGTCCGGGCGCGACCTGCTCTCCCACCGCGTCGCACACGCGATCCTGACCCTGATGGAGAGCGAGGGCCACACCTGCGACGACCGCACCCACGAGCGGGTACGCCGAGATCCGGCCGTGCGCCGGGCCGTCACCGCGATGTGGCCCAAGGCCGACCCGCTCAAGCTCGTCCTGGAGCTGCTCGGCGACCCCGAGCGCTTGGCCCGTGCCGCCGACGGGATCCTCACCCCCGACGAGCAGGCGTTGCTGCTCCTGCCCGGGCGGCCGCGCGGGCCCAAGTCGGCGCGGTGGTCCCGCGAGGACCTGGTACTCGTGGACGAGGCCTCCGCGCTGGTCGAGCGCGGAGGCGGTCTCGGGCACATCGTCGTGGACGAGGCCCAGGACCTGAGCCCCATGCAGTGCCGGGCCGTGGGACGACGGGGCGCCGGCGGGTCCTTCACCGTTCTGGGCGACGTCGCGCAGGGTACCTCGCCCGGTGCCACACGGAACTGGTCCACGCTCCTGGAGCACCTGGGCAGGCCCACCGGACACCTGAGCGTGCTCGACCGGGGTTACCGCGTGCCCGCGCAGATCATCGACTTCGCGGCACGTCTGCTCCCCACGATCGCCCCGGGGCTGGGCGCTCCGGTGGCGGTGCGCCGCGCTTCCGGGGCACTGCGGATCACACCGGCCTCCGAGGGCCTCACCGACGCTGTCGCCGACGCGTGCCGCACCGCCCTGAGGGGCCAGGGGTCGGTCGGTCTCATCGCCGCCGACACGGAACTTCCCGGCCTGTGCACGGCCCTTGCCGGGAGCGGCCTCAAGGCCCCGGTTCTCGGTGACGACGGGACGGAGCTCGACTCGGCGCGCCTGGTGGGCGTGCCCGCGAGCCTGGCCAAGGGCCTGGAGTTCGACGCGGTGGTGGTCGCAGAACCCGCGGCGATCGTCGACGCCGAGGCCCGCGGACACAACCGCCTGTACGTGGTTCTGACCCGCGCCGTCAGCACCCTGCACGTGGTCCACGCCCGTCCCCTGCCCGAGGCCCTCGCCTGATCCGCTCCGCGCGGGGCACCGGCGGGCGGTGCCCCGCGTCAGCGGACGGTGGTCGAGGCGCGCACCGGGGCGTCCTTCCACGGGCCGGGCAGCACACCCGCGGCCACCAGCCACAGGGCGAGCGTGGCCAGGTGGAACCGCTCCGACAGGCCCAGCGCCACCCCGGACGAACCGTCGCCGGAAGCGGAGTACACGACGAACGCGGTGACCAACACCGACGCCGCGGCGACCGCCTGCAGGACCGCGACGGCCACCACGACCATGCGCGCCCGGTCGCCGGCCGACCACCGGTCCACCGCCAGGGCGATCACCGCGGCCAACGCCGCGAGCACGGCGACCACCGCCGTCAGCGCCTGTGCCACGCCCGCGCCCGCCACACCCTCGGCCAGCGCCTCGCTCGCACAGGAGACGTCCGTGGAGATCACACACGGCCCGGAGAACAGAGTCGTGGTCAGCGAGGCCGCTCCGAACACGGCCGTCGACACCCAGGACACGGTCAGGGCCGGTCCGCGCTTGCGCCCGAGCATCAACCCCAGAACCGCGGCGACCAGCACCAGGATCGCGGCGGCGCGGTGCGCGCTCTCCAGAATGATCCCGAGGGTGGACCCGGGGGCGACCAACGCACCCTGCGTGTCGGCCGCGCCCGGCAGGACGACCTCCAAGGCCCAGAAGCTGTAGGCGATGGCCGCGGCCACGGCGGCGACCCGCCCGTCCCGGTGATCCCAGTGCAGCTGTCCCGTGTTCGGCATTCCCGCCCCCAGTGTCCACGGTTCCCTCATGGGAATTAGGACGGCGACGAAGGCCGTCTGGTTCCCGTCCTGGCGTGTCCTCCACGGGCCCGAAGGCCCCTCGTCCGTCCTACACCAGCTCACCGGAGATCAACCGGACGCACGCGGGCCGGAACCCGACCTGTGCGGCCGGGCCCGTGTACCCCGACTCGCGCCGGGGCTGTTATCCACGGGTGTGTGTTCTCGCGGGATGATCGTGGGAGGACCGGTGGACTCCGGGGTACGTGAGGACGAACCAGAAAGGCGCACACGATGGACGGCGCAACCCCGACGCGCTGGGTGATCGTGGGGGTGGACGGCAGCGACTCCAGTCGTCATGCCCTGGAGTGGTCGGCCCATCAGGCCTCGTTGCGAGGGCTGGGGGTACGCATCGTGGCGGGGTCCGGCCCCCTGGCGCCGGTCGGGGTCTTCGGCCGCAACACCCGGGCCGAACCCTGGGCCGCGAGCGAGGAGGAAGCGGGCGGCGCCGACCGGCTCCTGGCCTACGCGGCCGACTGGGTGGGCCGCCTCTTCCCCGAACTGGAGATCCGCACGACCCTGTCGCACGAACGCCCGACCGATGCCCTGCTCGCCGAGACGGAGGTGGAGGGCGCGGCCGTGGTCGTCATCGGTTCGCGCGGGCTGAGCGCGGTCGTGGCGGCTTTCGTGGGGTCGGTGGGGCTCGAACTCGCGGCGCGTTCGCCCATCCCGGTGGTGGTCCTGCCGCACGAACACGCCGCCGCGCACGGGGTCCGCAGCCGCGTGATCGTGGGCGTGGACGGTTCCGAACCCAGCCGCCGTGCGCTCTCCTTCGCCTTCCGCCAGGCCGAGTTCGCCGGCGCGGAACTGGTCGCGGTGAGCGCGTGGCAGCCGTTGGTGGCTTTCGCTGCGGCCACGGGTCCGATCCCACCGGAACTCTTCGACGACGCCACGGCGGCCGAGGCGGCCCGTCAGGCCCTGGAGGAGGAGCTCCACGAACCGTCCCGGGCCCACCCCGCTGTGGCGGTCTCACGGCGTGTGGTGCGTTCACATCCGGTCGTGGCACTGCTGGAGGAGGCCACGCCGGCCGACCTCGTGGTGGTCGGATCCCGGGGGCGCGGGGGATTCCGCGGGCTCCTGCTGGGATCGGTGAGCCACTCGGTCCTGCACGGCGCCCGTGGCCCGGTGGCGATCCTGCGCTGACCGGAAGGGCCGCGCGCGCGTCGTTCCAGGGCGTTCGGGCGGGTAGCGGACAGAGGTCTAGTCCGCCTGTCCGGCCGCCCGTCATCGTTGTGTGACCAACAGCACGGTCGATCGGTGCTGGTGGGGCACTTTCCCGTGATGCAGGGGAAAGCGGCTCCGAGCAGCGCCGGGGCGTGGTCTGTGAAAACGTGTGCCCGGTTCCCACCCGATACTCCGAACCCCCTGCTGTAGTGCGGGTTCCGGCGTGCCGCCTGGACTGTTTTAGACCACTGGACTATACCAATTGGTCACTGTGCCGGATCGTCGTTCATGATGCGAGAGATCTCGTCATTCAAAGAGGAGCCGCTGTGACTGCTGACGTGGGGACCGACGTGGGGGCCGCCCCGACCGAACACGAGGAACTCGTTACGTGGGTTCGGGAGATCGCCGAACTCACCCAGCCCGACGAGGTCGTGTGGTGTGACGGCTCCGAAGAGGAATGGACCCGGCTCACCGACCTGCTGGTCGAGCAGGGCACCTTCAAACGCCTGAACCCGGAAAAGCGCCCCAACAGCTTCTACGCCGCATCCGACCCGAGCGACGTCGCCCGCGTGGAGGACCGCACCTTCATCTGCTCCGAGCGGAAGGAGGACGCGGGGCCCACGAACAACTGGGTCGCCCCGGACGAGATGCGCGCCACCTTCGGCGAGGTCTTCAAGGGCGCCATGCGCGGACGCACGATGTACGTCGTCCCGTTCTGCATGGGACCCCTGGGCGGCGACATCTCCCAGCTCGGCGTGGAGATCACCGACTCCCCCTACGTCGTGGTCTCGATGCGCATCATGGCACGCATGGGTTCGGAGGCCCTGCGGCTCATCGAGGAGCGCGGCGACTTCGTCAAGGCCGTGCACTCCGTGGGCGCCCCGCTCGAGCCCGGCCAACAGGACGTGCCCTGGCCCTGCAACTCCACCAAGTACATCTCGCACTTCCCCGAGACCCGCGAGATCTGGTCCTACGGCTCCGGTTACGGCGGCAACGCCCTGCTCGGCAAGAAGTGCTACGCACTGCGCATCGCCTCGGTGATGGCCCGTGACGAGGGCTGGCTCGCCGAGCACATGCTGATCCTCAAGGTCACCTCGCCCGAGGGCGAGTCGCACTACGTCGCCGCCGCCTTCCCGAGCGCATGCGGCAAGACCAACCTCGCCATGCTCCAGCCCACCCTCCCGGGTTGGAAGGTGGAGACCGTCGGTGACGACATCGCCTGGATGCGTTTCGACGAGCAGGGCCGGCTCCGCGCCATCAACCCGGAGGCGGGCTTCTTCGGTGTCGCGCCCGGCACCGGCGCCAAGACCAACGCCAACGCGGTCGAGGCCCTCTGGGGCAACAGCATCTTCACCAACGTCGCCCTCACCGACGACGGCGACGTGTGGTGGGAGGGCCTCACCGAGGAGCCGCCGGCCGGCCTCACCGACTGGAAGGGCCGCCCCTGGACGCCGGGTTCCGGTGAGCCCGCCGCCCACCCCAACTCCCGCTTCACCACACCGGCCGGACAAGCGCCGACGATCGCCCCCGAGTGGGAGGACCCCGCGGGTGTGCCGATCTCGGCGATCCTCTTCGGCGGCCGCCGGGCGACCGCCGTGCCGCTGGTGACCGAGTCCTTCAGCTGGCAGCAGGGTGTCTACCTGGGTGCCAACGTCTCCTCCGAGAAGACCGCGGCCCAGGAGGGTTCCGTCGGCGAGCTGCGCCGCGACCCCTTCGCGATGCTGCCCTTCTGCGGCTACAACATGGGCGACTACTTCGCCCACTGGCTCAAGGTCGGGCGCGAGGCCGACGCCGCGAAGCTGCCGACGATCTTCTACGTCAACTGGTTCAAGAAGGACGACGACGGCCGCATCGTCTGGCCCGGCTTCGGGGAGAACGGCCGTGTCCTCAAGTGGATCGTCGAGCGCCTCGAGGGCCGCGCGGAGGCCGTCGAGACCCCGATCGGCCGTGTCCCGGTCGCGGACGGCATCGACACCGAGGGCCTGGACCTGTCCGAGGACGACATGGAGTTCGTCCTCGACGTGGATCCCGAGGTCTGGAAGCAGGAGGCCGCCCTGGTCCCCGAGTTCTTCGCGACCTTCGGTGACCAGTTCCCGAACGAGCTCTGGGACGAGTACCACGCCCTGCTGGACCGACTCGGACAGTAGGGCCACAGGCCGATCCACCCTTCTCCGCGCGAAGGGCCGGCCATGAAGGGGGCGCGGGCACCGAGGTGCCCGCGCCCCCTTCTTCTCGTACGCCCGGCACGTGGCGCCGGATGTGGCGGCGCCGGTCGCCGCGACCGGAATGCCCAACATGTGAGAAGCGCTGGTCACGTGTTGATACCGGGTGTTAATCTCGGCCCATGATCGCGCTCTTCCGACGGCCACCCGGTGACCATCCGCGGGCGGCCGTCATGTTCTGCGGGTCCTGATGAAACACCGGGCGGCAGGGGCCGCCCGCCCGAATCCCTGTTTTTCCGATCTGAAACCCAGACAGAGGTTGAGTCATGACCGCTGATGCCACACCCGAGCAGCCCTGGTCCTTCGAGACCCAGCAGATCCACGCAGGGGCCCAGCCGGACCCGGCCACCAACGCCCGTGCCACTCCCATCTACCAGACGACCTCCTACGTCTTCCGCGACACCCAGCACGGCGCTGACCTGTTCAGTCTCGCTGAACCGGGCAACATCTACACGCGGATCATGAACCCCACCCAGGACGTCCTGGAACAGCGTGTGGCCGCTCTGGAGGGCGGTGTCGCGGCGGTGGCCTTCGCCTCCGGCTCGGCCTCCACCACCGCCGCCGTCCTCAACCTGGCCGGAGCGGGCGATCACGTGGTGGCCAGCCCCCTCCTCTACGGCGGCACCTACAACCTGTTCCGCTACACGCTGCCCAAGCTCGGTATCGAGGTCAGTTTCGTCGAGGACCAGGCAGACCCCGAGTCCTGGCGTGCGGCCACCCGCCCCGAGACGAAGATGTACTTCGCCGAATCGCTGGCCAACCCCGGCGGCAACGTCCTGGACGTGCGTGCCGTCGCCGACACCGCGCACGCCGAGGGCGTGCCGCTCATCGTCGACAACACCGTGCCCACCCCCTACCTGCTGCGGCCCATCGAGCACGGCGCCGACATCGTCGTGCACTCGGCCACCAAGTACCTGGGCGGCCACGGCACCACCGTCGCCGGTGTGGTCGTGGACGGGGGCACCTTCGACTTCGGTGCCCAGGGCGACCGGTTCCCCGGCCTCGTCGAGCCGGACCCCAGCTACCACGGCCTCAAGTACTGGGAGGCGCTGGGCCCGGGCGCCTACGCCACGAAGCTCCGTGTGCAGCTGCTGCGTGACACCGGTGCGGCCATCGCCCCGTTCAACAGCTTCCTCATCCTCCAGGGCATCGAGACGCTGTCCCTGCGGATGGAGCGCCACGTCACCAACACCCAGGCGCTCGCCGAGTGGTTGGAGTCGCGGGAGGAGGTGGAGAAGGTCTACTACGCGGGCCTGGAGTCCAGCCCCTTCAACGAGCAGGCGCGCACGTACCTGCCGAAGGGCACGGGCGCCGTCGTCTCCTTCGACCTGCGTGGCGGGACCGAGGCCGGACGGGCCTTCGTGGACGGGACCGAACTGTTCAGCCAGCTGGTCAACATCGGCGACGTGCGCAGCCTCATCGTCCACCCGGCCAGCACCACGCACAGCCAGATGGGCCCCGAGGAACTGGAAGCAGCCGGTGTGACCCCGGGCCTGGTCCGGCTGGCCGTCGGGTTGGAGAACCTGGAGGACCTCAAGGCCGACCTGGAACTGGGCTTCCAGGCTGCGAAGGCGCACCAGTGAGCGAGACTCCCAGCCGTCCCGTCGCCGGTGGGTGGCGGGACGGCGACCCCGTGGGCGAGCGGCTCTGGATCGAACTGGACACGCCCCTGGAACTGGAGTCGGGCGAGGTCCTGCCCGACGTGCGTATCGCCTACCAGACCTGGGGCGAGCCCGACGCGCACGGCACCAACGGGGTTCTCGTACTGCACGCCCTCACCGGCGACTCCCACATCACCGGCCCGGAGGGCCCCGGGCACCCCAGCCCCGGCTGGTGGGAGGGGCTGGTCGGTCCGGGGCTGGCCCTGGACACCGACAAGTACTTCGTGGTGGCGCCCAACGTGCTGGGCGGCTGCCAGGGAACGACCGGCCCCTCGAGCCCCGCGCAGGACGGGAAGGCCTGGGGGAGCCGGTTCCCGCGCATCACCATCCGTGACACGGTGCGTGCCGAGGAGGCGCTGGCCGACGCCTTGGGGATCGATTCCTGGGCGGCGGTGGTCGGCGGTTCCATGGGCGGCATGCGTGCCTTGGAGTGGGCGGCGACCTTCCCCGAGCGTGTGCGCCGGCTCCTGGCCCTGGCCTGCCCGACGGCCACGTCCGCCTGGCAGATCGCCTGGGCCGCGCCCCAGTTGCACGCCATCCGCGACGATCCGGACTGGTGCGGTGGCGACTACCACGGCACCGGTCGTTCCCCGGACGCCGGGCTGGGGGTGGCACGACGGATCGCGCACATCACCTACCGGGGCGCCGACGAGTTCGACGAGCGTTTCGGCCGTCTTCCCCAGGAGGGGGAGGACCCCAGGTCCGGTGGCCGGTACGCGGTGGAGTCCTACCTCGACCACCATGCGCGCAAGCTCTCCCGCCGCTTCGACCCGGCCAGCTACGTCCTGCTGACCGAGGCGATGAACGGCCACGACGTGGGGCGGGGCCGGGGCGGCATGGCCCAAGCCCTGAAACGGCTGCCCGAACGGACCATGGTCGCGGGGGTGAGCAGCGACCATCTCTACCCGTTGGCGCAACAGGAGGAGATCGCCGCCCACCTGCCCGTTCCCGGGCGGGCGCGGGTCATCGTGTCACCGCACGGCCACGACGGTTTCCTCGTCCAGACCGACCAGGTGNGGCCCCACCCGGTGGCCGGCCCCGCCGCGTCCGTCCTCTGCTTCCGGCCCCTTCACCTTCCCGGACGGCACCCGAGACAGAGGACCGGGACGAAGACAACGCCGAGCACTGGCCCGATACCCCGCTGGACCAGGCCTGTGCGGACGACTGCGCGGGGCAGCACGTGCCGACGTTCTGGTCCACCAAGCGGCTGGAACAGATCACCACCCGGGTTCACGACGGTGACGAGTACACCACCGTGGACTCCTGGGAGTTGGAGCACGCCTTCCCCGAACCCGGGGACGGTACCGACCCGGCCCTGTGGCTGGAATCGATCACCCACACCGGCCACACCGGGGGCGACACCGAAAGCAAACCGGCGATCACCTTCGGCGGCACGCCGATGCCCAACCGCATCGATTCCACCACCGACGGCCTGGCGCCGATGAACAAGTGGCGTATCACCGCCGTCTACACCGAGTCCGGTGGCCAGGTCGACGTCAACTACGAAGAACCCGACTGTGACCCCGACGACCTGCCCGAGGCGCACGAGAACACCCAGCTCTGTTATCCGGTGGTCCGCACCCACAACCCGGGCGCGGACGAAATCACCGACTGGTTCGCCAAGTACCCCGTCACCGAGCTGGTCGAGGTCGACCTGGTGGGCGGCCAGCCCGACCAGATCACCAGCTACGACTACGTGGGCGAGCCTGCGTGGCGGTACATGGACGAGGACGGGTTCACCGACCAGGACCAGTTGACCTGGTCGCAGTGGCGGGGCTTCGACCGGGTGATCGTGCGCACCGGACACGAGGACGAGGTCCGGACCGAGACCGAGCACCTGTTCTTCCAAGGCATGGACGGTGATCATCTGCCGGACGGCACTCGGTCGGTGGAGGTCACCGACTCGGAAGGCAACTCCGTCGAGGATCACGAGGTCTTCAACGGGCAACCCCGCGAGGAGATCGTCCGTGACGGCGTGGACGGGGAGGTGGTCTCCAAGACCATCACCACCCCGTGGAAGAACGAGACGACTCAGACCTCCCATGACTGGGACCTGGTCGCGCACATGACCGGGACCGAAGAGACCGACACCTACACCGCGCTCGACGACGGCGAGTTCCGCCGGACCCGCACCGTCAACACCTTCGACGACTACGGGATGATCGAATCCGTGCACGATCACGGCGACGTGGACGAGGACGGTGACGAGCGGTGCACCCTCACCACCTACGCCCGCAACACCGATGACCATCTGCTGGACCGGGTCTCCCGGACCCGGGAGCTGGCCTCGCCCTGTGGGGACGAGCCCTCCTATCCCGACGATGTCATCAGTGATGAGCGCACCCTCTACGACGGAGGGGACTTCGGTGATGAGCCCGCCCACGGGCGGCCCACCCGGACCCAGCGGGCCGTGGACTTCGACGGGGACACACCCAGCTACCGGACGGCGACCGAATCGGAGTTCGACGACTACGGGCGCGCCGTCTCCGTCACCGACGCTGAGGGCAACACGACCACCACCGAGCACACCGCCGCCCATCCCGGCGGACACGACGTGAAGGTCGAGACCACCAACCCCTTGGGGCACACCACCATCGAGGAGTTCGACGCCCGATCCCAGCCGGTCGCCGAGGTCGACGCCGACGGTAACCGGACGGAACTGGCCTACGACCCCCTGGGCCGGCTGACCGAGGTGTGGTTGGCAGATCGCAACCGGGACGTGGACATGAGCCCCTCGAAGCGGTTCGAGTACGAGTTCAGCAAGGACGAGCCCACCACGGTCACCACCCACACCCTCAACGCGTCCGGTGACTACACCACGAGCTATCAGCTCTTGGACGGGTTCCTGCGCGAGCGCCAGACCCAGGAAGCCGCCCCGGGCGGCGGCCGGGTGCTGACCGATGTCTTCCATGACAGCCGTGGCAACACCGTCATCGAACGCGAGCCCTACTTCAACGAGGAAGAACCGAGCGGGGAACTGTTCGTGGTCGACAACCACGACGAGGTCCCACGCTGGACCCGCACCGTCCACGACGGCGCCGGTCGCGCCACGGACGAGATCGCCATGTCCCGTGGTGTGGAGCAGTGGCGTACCAGCACCGAGCACCTGGGGGACCGGATCCTGATGACCGAGCCCGAGAGCGGTACCGGTACGACCGCCATCACCGACGTACGCGGCAACACTGTCGAGCTGCGCAAACACCACGGTGAGGAGCCCGAGGGCGACTACGACTCCACGCTCTACACCTACACCCCCCGCGACGAACTGGAGACGGTCACCGACCCGGGCGGCAACACCTGGTCCTACACCTACGACCTGCTGGGCCGGCAGACCACGGAGGAGGACCCCGACACCGGGACCACGAGGACGGTCTACGACGCCCTCGACCGCCCGGTCCAGGTGACCGACGCCCGAGGCGAGTCCTTGTACACGGTCTACGACGACCTGGGCAGGAGGGTCGAGCTGCGCCAGGGCGACGCCGAGGGTGATCTGCGTGCCTCGTGGGAGTACGACACCGTCGCCGTGGGCGAGGTGACCTCCTCCACCCGTCACGAGGGCGGTGAGGAGTACACCACGGAGGTCCTCACCTACGACGACCTCTCGCGCCCGGTCAACCGTGCGTTCCACGTCCCGGACTCCGAAGGGGAACTGGCGGGTTCATACCGGTTCCGTACGACCTTCAACCCGGATGGGAGCGTGCGGGCCACGACGATGCCCGGGGCGGGGGCACTGCCCACCGAGGTCGTGGTGAACAGCTACGACGACCTGGGCAACCTGACGGAGCTGGCGGGCAACGACCGCATCATCACCGATGCGGACTACTCCAAGATCGGCAACCTGGTCCAGCGTGAGTTCTCCCGGGGCGCGCTGGGTTCCTCCGACACGTGGCAGACCTTCGACTTCGACGAGAAGACCAACCGGCTGGACATGGCCAGTGTCGTCCACGAGGTGGGGGACGGGTCGCTGTCCACGCAGCACTACGACTACGACGACCGCGGCAACCTCCTACGGATCAACGACGAACCCACCGCTGAGGAACGGGCCGACGACGTCCAGTGCTTCGAGTACGACCATCTGCGCCGTATGACCCAGGCATGGACCCCCGATGCCACCGGTGAGGAGGCCTGCGCCGCAGACCCGGACGCCCAGGAGCTGGGTGGTGCGGCGCCGTACTGGCACTCGTTCGCCTACGACGAGGCCGGCAACCGGGTCGAGGAGGTCCAGCGCGGACCCTCCGGTGACATCACACGCTCCTACTCCTCCCCCGAGGAGGGCGAGGGGCCGGCACACGCGGTCTCCGAGGTCTCCCAGGACGGTGTGTCCGGACAGTCCACGCACTCCTACGACTACGACGCGGCCGGGAACATGGTCTCCCGCTCCACCGGGGAACACGACCAGGAGCTGGAGTGGGGGCCCGAGGGCAAGCTGGCTCGGGTCACGGACGGGCTGGAGTCGACCGAGTACGTCTATGACGCCGAGGGCGAGCGGCTGTTGCGCCGGGCCAACGGGGCCACCACGCTCTACCTTCCGGGGATGGAAGTCACCTGGGACCCGGCCGAGGGCACTGAGGAAGCCACCCGTTACTTCCAGCATGCGGACGAGACGGTGGCGGTGCGTGAGAATGACGGGGTGTTGTCTTGGGTGTTCTCCGATCAGCACAACACCGGGCAGGTCGCGGTGGATGCGCAGGTTGGTGAGGTGGTCCAGCGGCGGATGAGCGTGTTCGGTCAGGACCGGGGCATCGAGGGTGTGTGGCCGGGTGAGCGGGGTTTCGTGGACGGAACCGTCGATGAATCCACCGGGTTGACCCAGTTGGGTGAGCGTGCCTATGACGCGGACCTGGGCCGGTTCGTCTCGGTGGACCCGTTGATGGACCTGGCGGAGGCGCAGACGATGAACGGGTATGCCTACTCCAACAACAGCCCGGCCACGTTCGGTGATCCCACCGGGTTGTCCTGGCATCCGGCCCGTGGGTATGCCCCCATGCCGGACTACGGGAGTCTGCCCTCGCCCCACCCGGCCCGTGGGTATGCCCCCATGCCGAATTACGGGAGTCTGCCCTCGCCGCATCCGGCTCGGGGTTTCGCGCCTCCCACCCCGAACGTGCAGCGGGCGTTCAACTCATCGATTGACACGCCGAAAAGCTCGCATACGCGGCGGTATACCTCCCACACGGTGTCTCCGCAGGAGAGCGCTCTCAACGAATCTGCACACCAGGAAGAAGAAAGCACTTCTTTCTGGGAAAGCGCTGGTAACTGGGTGAGTGACCGTTACACCACCGATGAAGGATGGAACTGGGGAAACATCCTTGGTGACGCAGGACTCGCTCTTGGGATTGCTGGAATGTTCGCTTGCCCCGTGTGCGGGGCTGCTGGAGCAATCGGGGCCAGTCTTTCTATGGGAAGCGGAGCCTGGCATGTGAGTCAGGGTAATTCTGGGTCAGCTGCGTGGGGTCTACTTGCAGGAGTCCCTCTCCTCGGAGGTGTAGGTGTGCGTAGTGTTTCTGTCATTCGAGGGTCCCAGGCGCAAGGACGATGGTGGTCGCATATCACTACCAATAATGGGGTTATCCGTAACCGCAAGAGAGAGTTCGAAGAGCTGAGTCCCGTTTGGCTGCAAATGAAGCTGCGATCGCTACTTCAGCAAGCAGTGCTTCATCGGCTTTGGGGCATGCGGGCGCCCATATTAGTATCGGTGGCGTAGCCTATAATGAAGCAGGCGTATTTCGGTTTTCGGGAAAGTGATGAACAGGAAAAGTAAGTCAGGCATTCCCTTGTGCCAGTGGATTGGAGTGAAGCGGGTAATTCCTACTCTGCTCGCCTTGTTGTTTCCTTCTACGCGTGACTTCTTTTCATATATTGAAGGTATTAGATTAGAGGGAAGGGGGGATGGCATCAGCCATGAGGAGGCGCGCATGGTTTGCCAGGCTGAGGGGGCTTTTTCAGCTGTCTATGGCACTGTCATTGGTTTAATTTTGTTGATATCCCATATTTTGCTAGTGGATTATTTCTCCCTTTATGACAGTAATGTGCTGGCGGACCTCTCTGTTTTCATTGGCATGACTCCCTTTATGGCGATTACTTTTATTGAAGTTTTTGAGTATGCAAGAGCTTTTCTTGGGGGGGTGGAGGGAAAGGGAAGCTTCAAGCTTATCGGCCCTGTTGCATATGCTTTGCTTTTTGTTTTGATATATTCTTTTTGGGCTATTTTCTTCTTGCATTCTTAGTTTGGTTGACTTGCTCACGCGGGTGAGACGGTGGCGGTGCGTGAGAACGGCGGGGCGTTGTCCTGGGTGTTCTCCGATCAGCACAACACCGGGCAGATCGCGGTGGATGCGCACGTTGGTGAGGTGGTCCAGCGGCGGATGACCGTGTTCGGTCAGGACCGGGGCACCGAGGGTGTGTGGCCGGGTGAGCGCGGGTTCGTGGATGGCACCGTCGGCGAACCCCTGTCCGGCCAGGACTGACGGACGCGGCGCGGGCGTTCGCGCGCAGGCCCGCGGCGCAGATGGGCCGGATGTGTGCTCAGAGGGGGCGTCGGTGTCCCGGATCCCGGTGTCGGGTTCGCGGTGGTGGTCGGCGATGCCCGCACGGCCACGTCGACCGTACGCCGCCCGTTCCCGGGCAGGCGGCCCTGCCGTTGGGCCGTTGCCGGCAGGATCAGCGCCTCCCTGCAGGTGTCGGGCCGGCCCCCTTGAAGGGGAGGGGCATCTCGGTGCCCGCTACCCGGCATCGGGCATGTGTACATCCGGTGCCATGTGCACCTTCAGTACATGGGTGACATGCAGACGGAGTCCATTCGCCAGGTCAGGGACCACAGCGCCGATGTGGTGGACCGTGCGGACAGAGAGGACGAGCCCACCGTCATCACACGGAAGGGGAAAGAGGTCGTGGCGGTCGTGCCGATCGAGATGCTCCGCCATGACAAGCGCCTCGAAGAACAGGAGATCCTCGCTCTGGTCGAGGAGCGGATGTCGAGCAAGGCGCCCGGCATCCCGATGGAGGACGTCATGGCCGAGGTCCTGGCGGAGGGCGGGTGAGCTACCGCACCGTTTTCCGTCCGGAAGCCAGGGCCGAGATCCGCAGACTTCCCCGGAACGTGGTCATGAAGCTGACCGAGTCGGAGAACGATCCCTGGGCGTTCGGTGTCACGGTTCTGGTGGGAAACCCCGCGGTGCGACGCTTGCGTGTGCTCGACTACCGGGTGATCTACACGGTGGAACAGGGGCGGATGATCATCTGGGTCGTCCACGTGGGACACCGTTCGGACGTCTACGGCTGAATCGGGGCCGACTTACGGCGAATGCAGGCGCAGCACGGCGTGCTCGGCCCACTCGGGCGGCCGGGTGAACCGGGAAATGACCATCATCGTGGTGAACGCCAGCGGGATCGTCCACGCGGCGGGCTGGGCGAGCAGCACGTCGATCAGGCCGCCGGGGGTGGGCAGCAGCACCGACCAGCCCACCGCGCCGGTCGCGGTCACGGCGCCCACGACCAGGCCGGTGGCCGCACCGGGCAGGGTCAGGCGCCGCCACCAGATGCCGAGCACCAGCAGCGGGCAGAACGTCGAGGCCGCCACGGTGAAGGCCCACACCACAAGCACGTTGATGTCGGTCATCTGCGCGGGCAACGCGAGCAGCACCGCCACACACGCGCCCACCGCCACACCCAGGCGCAGCCGGGGCACATTGCTCTGGAACAGGTCGTGCGAGAGGCCCCCGGCCAGGGCCAGCAGCAGCCCCGAGGAGGTCGACAGGAACGCACCGAAGGCGCCGGCCGCCACCAACGCGGTCAGGAAGGTCCCGACCGACCCCGACACCGCGTGGTCGGGGAGCACCACCGCGACGGTGTCGGTGCCCTGCAACAGCACCAGTTGGGGCGTCAGCACCCGGCCGAGCAATCCGTAGACCGTCGGGAACAGGTAGAACATGCCCAGGAGCGCGATCACCACCACCGCCACCCGGCGTGCCACCCGCGCCGTCGGGCTGGTGTGGAACCGCATGATGACGTGCGGCAGCCCCATACACCCGAACGTCAGGGCCAGCAGCGTCGACCACGTCTCGAACAACGGGTACCCGCCCTGGTTCAGCAGGGGTGTGCCCCACCGTTCCCCGCCCAGCTCGGGAAGGCCCTCCGGCCGGGGCACCGACGCTCCCTCGGGGAACACGTACTCGGTGCCCTCGGTGACGGTGTGCGACCCCTCGCCCAGAACGACCTCCTCCCCGGAGGTGTCGGTGACCGTGACGGGCTCCTCCAGGGTGAAGCGGGTGTCGACGGCGAACTCCACCGGGACCGTGTCCGGGAAGTGTGTGCCCCACTCCGGGTGCAGGACCTCGGCGCGGGTGTCGGCGCCCGCGTGTACGACCAGGTAGATCGCCGGTACCGCCAGGAACACCAGCTTCACCACGTAGTGGAAGGCCTGGACGTAGGTGGCCGAGCGCATCCCGCCGGCCGCGATGGACCCGCTGACCACGAGGCCGGCCAGCACGACCCCCACCCAGTACGGGGTTCCGCTGACCAGGCTCAGCACCACACCGGCGCCCTTGAACTGGGGCACCAGGTACAGCAGCATGATCAGCAGCACCACACAGCCGCACAGTTTGCGCAGGCGGGGCGCGCCCAACCGGTACTCGGCGAAATCGGGGACGGTGTAGGCGCCCGAACGCCGCATCGGACCGGCCACGAGCGCGACGACGGCCACGTATCCCGCGGTGAACCCGACCGCGTACCAGATGGTGCCCAGACCGTTCTTGAGCAGCAGCCCGGCCAGGCCCAACACCGATGCGGCCGACAGGTACTCACCGGCGATCGCCAGGGCGTTCCAGTTGGGGGAGACCCGGCGGGAGGCCACCAGGAAGTCGGAGGCCGAACGCGCCGCGCGCACACCGTAGACACCGATGAGGAGGCTGATGACCAGGAGCAGCCCGATGGCCGCGACCGAGGTCACGGCCCCACGTCCCGTTCCTGTCCCGGGTCGCCGGACACCCCGGAGCGCTCCTTCACCGGCTTCGAGCCCCGCTCCCGCTCGGCACGCTCCTCCACCCGCTCGGCCGAGCGCATGTGCCAGAGCGCGAGACCGAACAGCAACGGGTAGAGCGCCGCCGTCAGCAGCAGCCACGACAGCGGGACCCCGGCCACCCGTACTTCACCCAGCTGCGGGAAGGCCACGAAGGCTCCGCTCACCCCGAACAGCAGCAGCGACAGCAGCACGATCGTGCGCAGCGCCCTCCACCGCTGTGCACGGAACACCCGCCGTGCCGCCTCGGTGTCGACGGGGCCGGGGATCGGCAACAGGTGTTGGGCGGGCCGGTTGCCGCGTGCCAGGGCGACCCGGGTCTGGGGGCTGGTGAGTTTCTCGCGGCGCGGGCTCATGAGGCCTGCCGCGGATCGTGCTCTCCGTCCCTGGGCCGGGCCGCACGCCCCAGCTGGTCGCGTTTGGCCGCCTCCAGGAGCTGTTGGCGCAGGTGGCGGCCGTGGCGGCGGCTCACCGGGACGTCACCGGCCGGGGTGCCGGCGACCAGCCCGGAGGAGGAGGTCACCCGCAGGTCCCGCACCCAGGGGATGGCGACGAGGAAACCCCGGTGCGCACGCACGAACCCGGCCGAGGCCCATACCTCCTCCAAGTAGGACAGCGGCAGCCGGATCAGGTGGCCGCCCTCGGCAGTGTGCAGGCGCACGTAGTCGCCCTGGGCCTCCACGAACTGCACCTCGTCGCGTTTGACGAACACGGTGCGCCGCCCGGTGTCGATCTGCACCACGTGCAGGTCCTCGGCCGGCGACCCGCCGTTCTCCGGGCGCCGCAGTTGCGCGATGCGTCCCACCGAGTCCGACAGGCGTTCGGGCCGGATGGGTTTGAGCAGGTAGTCGACGGCACCGATCCCGAAGGCCTCCACCGCGTGCGCCTCGGAGGCGGTCACGAACACGATCGAGGGCGGCTCCGACAACACACTCAGCACCCGGGCCACGTCCATGCCGTCCAGCCCGGGCATGAGGATGTCGAGGAAGGCCGCGTCGATGGTGGTCGTACCGAGGAGCCGCACCGCTTCGGCCCCGTTGTCGGCCGAGTGCACCTCGGCGACCTCGGGCATGTCCGACAGCAGCGCCGCCATCTCCTCGCGGGTCGACGACTCGTCCTCCACGACCAGGACTCGGAGATCACCGCTCACTGGGCCACCACCCCCCTCATGAATCTGGGAATCCGTACGGTCACCTTGGTGCCCTCACCGAGGCCCGTCTCGATCACCAGACCGTACTCGGGCCCGTACACGGCACGGAGACGCTGGTCCACGTTGGCCAGCCCCACACCCCGGGCCTCGGGCCCGGTCCCGGCCAGCAGAGACCGCGCCAGATCGGGATGCATACCGACCCCGTCGTCCTCGACCTCGATGACACACAGCGGGCCCTCGCCGTACCCGGACACCCCGATGTGGCCCTGCCCTTCCTTGCGCTCCAGCCCGTGCCGGACCGCGTTCTCCACGAGGGGTTGCACGACCAGGAACGGGACCGCCACCGGAAGCACCTCCGGCGCCATCTGCACGGTGATGTCGAGGCGGTCGTGGAAACGGGCGCGCTGCAGCTCCAGGTAGGTCTGCACGGCCTCCAGCTCGTCGGCGACCGTGGCGTAGTCGCCCTTCTCGGAGAACCCGTAACGCAGGTAGTCGGCGAAGTCCGACAGCAGGTGGCGGGCCCGGTCGGGGTCGGTGCGCACCAGGGCGGAGATGACCGCGAGCGCGTTGTGCACGAAGTGGGGGGAGATCTGTGCGCGCAGGGTCCGCAGGTCGGCGGAGGCGATCCGGGCGCGCGCCCGGCGCAGGGTGGCGTGGTCGAGGCAGTCCGAGACCAGCGACGCCGAGGCCTCCACGTCGGCCTCGGCGGGGTCGCCGATGGCGATCAGCGCGCCGGAGAGTTCGTCGGCCACGGTCAGGGGGCAGGCGTAGACCTCGGCGCCGTCCGGGAGCCGGGTGCGGGAGCAGGCGCCGTACTCGAAGACCTGGGAGAGCACCGTCCCGACCTCCTCGGCGGTGGGTCTGCGCCCGTGGGAGGCCACACAGCCGTCGAGGTCGGCGAGCACGACCCCGTCCACGCCGAGCATCCGGCGCAGGCGTTTGGCCGCGGTCCGTACGGTCCGGCCGTGCAGACCGTCGCGGAGGTCGAGCCCGAGCGCGTGCACCTGGCGCATCAACTCGGCGCTCGCCCGATGGTCGCAAGAGCCCGGGCGCCGGGTGGGGAGGATCCACGACAGCCACCGATTCGACACGAAACGACACTATCCCAGCTGGGTGTGTCGCCGATCACGCGTGGATCACCTTTCGGTTCGGACCGGAAACGGGCTTCCGGACACTCCGCCGCCCTCTTTGCGGGGCGGACACGGGCCGGGCCCGCCCTCCCCAGCGGCAGGGAGGACGGGCCCGGTCGCGGTGCGGGCCGCCGGCGGTGGACGGACGGGGACCATCGCCGGCGGGCGCGCACCGAACAGGCCCTAGTGCTTGGCCGCCGTCTCCGCGCCCGCGCCGGTGAGGGCACGGACCTGGAGCATCGCGAACTTCTCGAAGTCGCGCTCCTTGGACGCGTAGGTACCGACGATCGCGCAGAGCAGACCCAGCGGAACCGACACCAGGGCCGGGTTCGGCAGCGGGAACCAGGAGAAGTCCGCGTTCGGGAACAGGGCCGTCTCCGAACCCGAGACCACCGGGGAGAAGAGCACCAGGACCACGGCGCTGACCAGACCGCCGTAGATACCCGCGAGCGCACCGGCCGTGTTGAACCTCTTCCAGAAGAGGCTGAGCAGCAGGGTAGGCAGGTTCGCGGACGCAGCCATGGCGAACGCCAACGAGACCAGGAAGGCCACGTTGAGGTTCTGGGCGAAGACCGCGAGGACGATCGCGACGATGCCGACCCCGAAAGCGGCGAACTTGGCGAACCGGACCTCTTCGGTTCCGGTGGCCTTCCCCCGGCGCAGCACCGAGTTGTAGAAGTCGTGGGCCAGGGACGAGGACGAGGCGATGACCAGACCCGCGACCGTGGACAGGATCGCCGCGAAGGCGGCGGAGGCGATGACGGCGAGCAGGACCGCGCCGGCCATCTCACCGCCGATGCTCGTGCCGACGGTCTGTGCCAGTTGCGGCGCCGCGGTGTTGCCCGCCGCGTCCTGGTTCGTGATCGCTTCGTGCCCCACCAGAGCAGCGGCACCGAAGCCCAGGACCAGGGTCAGCAGGTAGAAGACGCCGATGAGGCCGATGCCCCAGTTGACGGACTTCCGTGCGCTCTGGGAGTCCGGGACGGTGTAGAAGCGGATCAGGATGTGCGGCAGGCCCGCGGTACCCAGCACGAGCGCCATGCCCAGGCTGATGAGGTCCAGCTTGTTCCACAGCGTCTGGAGGGGATCGCCGGCCACCTCGACACCGTAGTTCAGGCCGGGCTCCAGGAAGGCCCTGCCTTCCCCGCTCGCCTGGGCGGCGTCCTCCATGAGGGCACCGAAGTTGAACCCGTAGATGGACAGGGTCAGAACGGTGAGCAGCGCGGCGCCGCCGAGGAGGATGGAGGCCTTGACGATCTGGACCCAGGTGGTGCCCTTCATGCCGCCGAAGGCGACGTAGACCGTCATGAGGAGGCCGATGACCACGATGCCGACGATCTTGGCCGTGTCGGCGTCCATGCCCAGGAAGGTCTCCCCGGGTTGGATACCGAGGAGCAAGGCGATGAGGGCGCCGGCGCCGACCATCTGCGCCAGCAGGTAGAAGATCGAGACCACGACCGTGGAGACCGCGGCGGCCGTCCGTACCGGGCGCTGGTTCATCCGGTAGGAGAGGACGTCGCCCATCGTGTAGCGGCCCGAGTTCCTCAGGAGCTCGGCGACGAGCATGAGTGCGACCAGCCAGGCCACGAGGAAGCCGATGGAATAGAGGAACCCGTCGTAGCCGAACAGGGCGATGGTCCCGGCGATCCCCAGGAAGGACGCGGCGGACATGTAGTCACTGCCGATCGCCAGCCCGTTCTGCATGGGGGAGAAGCTGCGTCCGCCGGAGTGGAAGTCGGTGGCGGAGTGGGTGTTGCGGCTCGCCCAGACGGTGATGCCCAGTGTCGCGGCGACCATGAGGACGAACAGCGCGATGGTGACGAAACGGCTGCTCTCGTTGACCGCTTCCTGTGCGAGGATCATCGGTCACCTCCGCCGTTGCCGTTCTGCAGTTCCTCACGCAGTGCGACGGCGTTCCCGTCGAGCTTCTTGCGTGCGTAGCGCGTGTAGAGGATCGCGATCCCGAACGTGGAGACGAACTGGAGGAGGCCGAACACCAGGGCGACGTTGATGTTGCCGAACAGCACCGTGCCCATGATGTCGCGGCCGAAGGCGGACATGAAGACGTACAGCACGTACCAGGCCATGAAGGCGATGCTCATCGGCACGATGAACGCGAAGAGCCGCCTCTTCAGTTCGACGAACCGCGGGTCGCCGTGCATGGCGACGTAGGCCGAGTCCGGGGCCTGCCGGCCTCCCTCGTTCGCGGGGTCCGGTGGTGCACCGGATCCGCCGCCGGCGGAGCTGTCCTCTGGCATGGTGATTCCTCCGGGGGATGGACGGGACGGGACATGGCCGCTGGGGCACGCCCTACGGGGGCCGGGCAGGGCGGGGCCCGTCATGTGAGATGCGTTACTCGGAACTGTAAGGAGCGACACTCCCCACAGGCAGGGGTGGCGCATCCACGCGCGCCGAACGCTGGAGGGAAGCGGCGAACGGACGCTCACCGTGCGGTGAACGGTCCTCTCACACGACGAACGGACGCCCGATGGTCGGGGTCGCTCCGTCCCGTTCGGCAGGGGACGCGCCGGACCGTTCGGCACGGGGCGTACAGGCCCGTTGGGCAGGCGGTACGTCGTCCCGTTCGGCAGGGGCCGTGCGGTTCCGCTCGGCGCGGGTACGCCGTTCGGTCCTGGAGGGCGTCAACGGCACCGCCCTCGCCGGCACGGTCTTTCTCGGCGAGGGGCTCAGCGGGTCCGGGGCTCTGGGCCCGCTGCTGATCGTCTCGGGCGCGGACGCCTCAAGGCCTGGGGGCGAGGCTGCCCGCGGGGAGTTCCACCCGTTCCGCGACCGAGTAGACGTTCATCGACGCCCCGCGCAGGAAACCCACCAACGTGACACCGGCCTCCTGCGCCAGCTCCGCCGCCAGGGACGAGGGCGCCGAGACCGCGGTCACCACCGGGATCCCCGCCATCCACGCCTTCTGCACCAGCTCGAAGGAGGCCCGCCCCGACAGCGCCAGCACGGTGCCGCGCAACGGAAGCGCGCCCGTGCGCTGGGCCCACCCGAGCACCTTGTCGACGGCGTTGTGCCGTCCGACGTCCTCGCGCACCACCAGCGCCCGGCCCGAGGGGTCGAAGAGCCCGGCCGCGTGCAGCCCGCCGGTGCGGTCGAAGACCCGCTGGGACTCGCGCAGCCGGTCCGGCAGGGAGGACAGCAGTGAGGTGTCCACACGCAGCGGGTCGTCGGCCACCGTCCACCGGGCCCGGGTGCGTACCGCGTCCAGGCTCGCCTTCCCGCACAGGCCGCACGAGGACGTGGTGTAGAAGTTGCGCTCCAGCGAGGTGTCCGGGGGCGGCACGTGCGCGGCCAGGGACACGTCCACGACGTTGAAGGTGTTGCGGCCCTCCTCGTCGGTGCCGGCGCAGTACCGCGTGGACAGCACGTCCTCGGTCTCGGTGATCACGCCCTCGCTGACCAGGAACCCGGCGGCCATGTCGAAGTCGTGGCCCGGCGTACGCATGGTGACCGTCAGGGGAGAACCGTCCAGCCGGATCTCCAGCGGTTCCTCCACCGCGAGGGTGTCAGGGCGTTCGTCGACCACGCCGTCCCTGATCCGCAGGACCTTCTGCCGCGCCGTGACCCGTCCCACCGACACCACCGTCCTGTGCCCGAAGTGCTCTGTTCTCGGGTCCAACGCTATCTTGACATGGGCCTTTCCGCCCCGCCTGCCCCTCCGGCCGACACGATCGGTGCTCTGTTCACGCGCGGTCGAGGATCTCCTCGACCATCCGGGCCACACCGTCCTCGGCGTGCGACGGGGCGCTCAGCAGCCCCGCGGCCGGGTCGGTCAGGGCCGGGTGGCCATTGGCCATCGCGTACCCCGCCCCCGCCCAGGTCAGCGACGACAGATCGTTGGGCATGTCCCCGAAGGCGACCACGTCCTCGGCGGCCACGTCCCATTCCCCGCACAGCAACGCCAGGGTGCTGCCCTTGTTCACACCCGCGGCGCTCATGTCCAGCAGCCCGGCCCGGCCCGCGAAAGTGATCTCGGCGAGTGAAGCGGCCGCATCCACGGCCGCGCGGTGCATCTCCTCGACCGGCACCGTCGTCGAACGCGCCACCAACTGGGTCACGGGCGCCGCGTGGGCGAGCAGGGCATCGGGGGTGTCCAGGACCCCCTGGACGTACGCGGGGCTCAGCCAGGGCTCCAGCTCGTAGGAGCGCTCGTGGAAGAAATGGGTGCCGGTCTCCACGGCGAACCCGACCTCGGGGATGGAGGCCCGCAACCGCTCCACGACCTCGGTCCCGGTGGCGCGGTCCATGGCGCGCACCAGGGGATCGGGGCGGCCGTCGACGTGTGCGACGGCGCCGTTGCCGCACACGACGGCCGAGCAGGGGAACTGTTCGGCGTAGGCGGCCGCGGTACGCAGCGGGCGCGCGGTCACCACGACTACACGCACGCCCGCGCGAGCGGCGGAGTGCAGGGCCTGGCGGTTGCGGGGGCTGATACGGCCTTCGGCGTCGAGGAGGGTGCCGTCCAGGTCGGTGGCGATGACACGGGGAAGAGGCATGTGTCGGATTATGTCCTCGCGGCCGTCATGGGGGAAGGGAGGGCCTCCCGCGGCCCGGGCGCGGTCGAGGCCGAGGGCCCGGCCCTCCCTCAGTCCGAGGGGAGCGCCTGCCGGTGCGCCGGGGGCGGCGACGGGTCCGCTTCGGCACCGCAGGGCTGTTCCCAGCGGCGCTCGTGCGGGCAGACCATGCCTTCCTCGACGATCTGCCGGGCCTCCCGCAACCGGGCCATGCGTTCCTCCAGTTCCGCGAGGTGGGAGGTGAGGAGAGCCCGACGCTCCTCCACCCGCGGGCTGTCCATGACCTCGCGGATCTGCTGCAGGCGCATCCCGGCACGCTGGGCCAGCAGGACCACCGCGACACGGTGCCGTTGCTCCTGCGTGTAACGGCGTTGCCCGCCCCGTCGGCGCGCGGGGACGAGTACTCCGACGTCCTCCCAGTGCCGCAACACGTGTGTTGCGAGGCCGTACTCGGCGGCCAGATCTCCGATGGACAGTTCGCCGCGCTGCTCCGCTCTTGACCTCATGTCCACATGAAGTTCGAGACTGGCAACGATGTCAAGGGTTGGGAGCCGGCATGGACGAACGGACCGATCGTGTGCGCGGTGAGTGGGACCGCGCGGCGGCCTTCTACGACCGGCAGGAACGGCTGCAACGCCTCCTCCTCGGACGGACCCGCGCCCGGTTGAGCGCCCGGGCACGGGGCTCGGTGCTGGAGGTGGCCGTGGGCACCGGGCACAACCTTGCCTATTATCCGGACGGGGTGGAGCTGACCGGTGTCGACCTGAGCGCGGGCATGCTCGGCCGGGCCCGGGAACGTGCGTCCCGGCTCGGGCTCCGCGTGGACCTGGTCGAGGGTGACGCCCAGGCACTGGGGTTCGCCGATGCCGCCTTCGACACGGTGGTGTGCGCCATGTCACTCTGTGTCATCCCCGGCCAGCGCCGAGCGCTCACGGAGATGCGGCGAGTGCTGCGCGAGGGCGGGTCGCTCCTGCTCGTCGACCACATCGAGTACACCCGTCGGCCCTTCCGGGGGCGGGAGTCGCGCAAGCCCCGGCCCCGCCGACTGCCCCGGGCCGTGGCCGAGGAGGTGGGTTTCACGGTCCTGGAGCACGGGCGGGTCGGCTTCGGTCTGGTGGAGTACGTGGTGGCCCGCAGGTGAACCGGGACGCGGGAGAAACACGGGCCCGGCGCGCGAGAGAGCCTCACCACTGAGCTCCTCACCTGCCGACTGCGCGCCTGAGGCCTCTGCCGCACCCGTATCCTCACTCGGGCAACGGGAGGCAAATACGCAGGGCGGCGGCCGCCGTCACGGTACGGTTGTCGTTCGAGCTGCCCCGGAAGCCAGGATTGTGGGGACCTGCCCCTTCCGGAACGGCGCACGTCTGGAGGGGACTTTGCGACGCTCCACCATCGTCAGGGCCACCAAGTGGGGGCTGGCCGGTGTGCTGGCCACCCAGGTGGCCGTGGCCGCCGCGCTCACCGGCATCAACCGCTGGCGCCGACGCGTACGCCCGAGCCGGAGTGTCTTTCCGCGCACACCCCCCGAAAAGCTGACGGTCGGCGACAACGAAGCCATGGTCTACACCTACGGCGTCGATCTCTACGACGACATGCTCACGGCGATCCGGGGCGCCCGGAAACGGGTGCTCTTCGAGTCCTACATCGTCAAGGACGACCGGGTCGGCCACCAGTTCAAACGCGCCCTCATCGACGCCGCCGAACGCGGGGTCGAGGTCTACGTCGTCTACGACGGGTTCGCGAACCTGGTCGTTCCCCGTTCCTTCTTCGACTTTCCCGACAGCGTGCACGTGCTGCGCTATCCCGCGTTCCGGCCCGGGGTGCTGCTGTTCAACATCCGCAAGTCCGGGCGCGACCACCGCAAGATCCTCACGGTCGACGGGGAGGTCGGCTTCGTCGGCGGGTACAACATCGGCCTCATGTACGCGACCGAGTGGCGCGACACCCACCTCAAGGTCTCCGGACCCGCCGTGTGGGAACTGGAGAACGCCTTCGTCGACTTCTGGAACATGAATCGCGCGGCCGGGCGGCCCGAGATCGACAACATCGGCGACGCGGAGTGGGACGCCCGGTTCCGGGTGCACCGCAACGTGCCCGAGCTCATCATCTATCCGATCCGGGCGATGTTCCTGGAGGCGATCGACCGCGCCAAGGAAAGTATCTGCATCACGCAGGCCTACTTCATCCCCGACCGGGAGCTCGTCAACGCGCTTATCACCGCAGCCCGACAGGGCGTGGACGTCAACGTGCTGGTGCCCGAACGTTCCAACCACATCATCGCCGACTGGCTGGCCCGCGGACAGTACTCGTACCTCCTGCAGGGCGGTGTGCGGCTGTGGCTTTACCAGGACGCCATGGTGCACGCCAAGACCGCGACCGTCGACGGGCGCTGGAGCACGATCGGGACCGCGAACATGGACCGGCTCAGCCTGACCGGCAACTACGAGATCAACGCCGAGATCTTCGACGAGGGTGTGGCCGAGCACCTGGAGAAGGTCTTCGACAACGACCTCTCCAACGCGCGCGAACTCACCGAGCACGAATGGCAGGGCCGGCCGGTCGCCGCCAAGTTCAGCGAGATCGTCCTCGCCCCGTGGCGGGGGATCCTCTGAGCCCGTTCAGCCTCAGCGCACGGTGCACGGTGCACGGTGCAGATTCTCCTGAGCCGCAAGAAATCTGGATGCTCAGCCACGTGAGGGGCAGAGCCCCAGCGCAGGTGCCTTGGGGTTGAGCCCTTCGTGTGGTGGAGCGACCCCCTTGGAACGGGGCTCGTGTCTGGCCTCTTCCCTCCCCTCAGCGGTCCGGGTCGAGCTTGGGCCTGCGGGCACCCGGAGGCGGTGTCAGTTTGCTGGTGAAGCCGGAGAAGAACGGGTCGGGGTCCGTTTTCCGGGGACGGGGCCCGCCCCAGTGCTGCGGTCCGGGGTGCGGTGTGCGGTGCAGCGCACCGGCGATGGCCGATGGCGACGCGCCGCCCTTCGAACGTCCGCGACTGCCGGGGTCCGTGTGCTCCCCGGATCGGTTCTCCTCCGCCATGGTTCTCCCCCATAGTTCTTGACCTGCGCTTTCCCATGATCCTGCGCAGTCGGGGGAGTTGTCATCACGACACGGCGCCGCCCGGGGTGGGACGCCGTACGCGGAAGGAACCTCAGACCTCCCGTCCGTCGCGGCTCAGGGGGCCGAAGCGGGCCACGACCGCGCCCAGGACGAAGTGTGCGGCCTGGTGCTCGTCCAGGGAGACCACGCCTGCGGGCAGGGTCACCCTGTAGGGGAGTTCGTCCTCGTGGCGGATCTCGAAGTCGTCGATGACCTCCTGACTCAGCAGCAAGGTCAGACCCTCGCGCACCCGCGCGCCCCTGGAATCCGATGCCCACATGACCATGGGGGCACAGTAGCCCGCCCTCGAAGGGCCCGGTGGCCGAACCCCCGATCGGGCCGGCGTGGCACCGTGGTCCGTCCCGGTTCCGTTCCGGGTTTGCAGGCCGGGCGCGACGGTTCTTCTGGTGGGTCCGCAAATAGGGGATCGAGTACCCGGAGAAACCAACATCGAAGTTCTCGAATCCGACACTCGCCCCCATTTCCTCAGTTGGATCGAGAAAGGAGCCGGTCGATCGTCCGACTTTGTCATGGTTCGGTCGACTCGACCGACCTGTCGTGCGTGTCCGTCTCGGGGTTCCGGTCGTGTGGGCAGGTGGCGAGCAGGGTAGGACAGCGCGAATATCACGAACCCTGCCGTATTCCGAGAAACCCCATTCTCGTTGCGAGCGCCGGAGCCGTGTGGTCTCTTTGTTCGGGGCCGGAGAGCGGGGGTTCTTCAGGGGCTTTCTTCTCGTTCCGGTTCCGCTGCACACATGCATTGACTGCGTTCGAAAATGGTGGTGTTTTCGGTGACGGAAACGGTCGGGTCGAACCCTGCGCAGCAGGACGGACAACAGCCGATGAGCCTGGGGACCTCGGCAGCACGGAATCTGACGACGACGACGAAGTCGTCCCCGCAGATGCAGGGGATCACGTCGAGGTGGCTGCTGCGCATGCTGCCGTGGGTCCAGGCGCGGGGCGGTGCCTACCGGGTGAACCGTCGCCTGGTGTACACGGTGGGCGATGGCCGTGTGACCTGTGTGAACACCGGCGCCGACGTGAGCGTGGTGCCGGCCGAACTGCGTGAACTCCCCACCCTGCGCCACTTCGGTGACGACTCGGTACTGGAGGCGCTGGCCTCCCGGTTCGAGCAGCGCGAGTTCGAGCCCGGCGAGACCATCGTGGAGGCCGGCCGCGCCCGCGACGGCGTGTACATCCTCGCGCACGGCAAGGTCAACCGCATCGGGCAGGGCAAGTACGGCGACCCCGTCGTCCTCGACGTCCTCGCCGGCGGAGCCCACTTCGGCGAGGACGTCCTGTCGGGTTCGGAGGAACCCTGGGACTTCACCGCCAAGGCGGTGACCCGGTGCACGGTGCTCACCCTCCCGCACCGGGCACTGGGCGAACTCAACGGGCAGGCCGAGACCCTGCGCGAGCACGCCCGGAATGTCCGAGACCGGCTCCACGACCCGGACGGCGGGCACGGCGAGTCCGCCATCGACCTCTCCTCCGGCCACGCGGGTGAACCCACCCTCCCCGGCACCTTCGTCGACTACGAGCGCTCACCCCGCGAGTACGAGCTGAGTGTGGCCCAGACGGTGCTGCGGGTGCACAGCCGCGTGGCCGACCTCTACAACGAACCCATGAACCAGGTGGAGCAGCAGCTCCGGTTGACCATCGAGGCCCTGCGCGAGCGCCAGGAGCACGAGATGGTCAACAACCGCGAGTTCGGGCTCCTCCACAACGCCGACCTGAGCCAGCGCATTCAGCCCCGCAGCGGTCCTCCCGGCCCGGACGACCTCGACCAGCTCCTGGCCACGGTGTGGAAGGAGCCCGGGTTCATGCTGGCCCACCCGCGCACCATCGCCGCCTTCGGACGTGAGTGCAGCCGCCGCGGCATCTACCCGCAGAGCGTCGACATGTCCGGGCACCAGGTCCCCTCCTGGCGCGGTGTGCCGATGCTTCCCTGCAACAAGATCCCCGTCACCAAGGACCGCACCAGCTCGATCCTGCTCATGCGCACCGGCGAGCAGAACCGCGGTGTCATCGGCCTGCACCAGACCGGCATCCCCGACGAGTACCAGCCGGGCCTCTCCGTGCGGTTCATGGGGATCAACGAGCAGGCGATCATCTCCTACCTGGTCAGTACCTACTACTCCGCCGCCGTCCTCGTCCCCGATGCACTCGGGGTCCTGGAGGACGTCGAGCTCGGCCGAGAGGACTGAGTAGGACCGTCGGACGACCGATGGGGCCGGGGACGCCGAGGCGGACCGGCTCCGACACCGGGGCCGGGCGGCTCGGGACAGCCCCTCGGCCCCGCAGCGCCCAGCAGGATTGGTGACTCTTCCATGACAGTGACCGAAACCGAGACGCCCGAGGCCCCAGAGGACCACAGGACCCCGCCCGCCCCGCTCAGCCTGGGGACACCGGCGGCCCGGAACCTGGCAACGACGACGAAGTCCGCGCCGCAGATGCAGGCGATCAGCCCGCGGTGGCTGCTGCGGATGCTGCCGTGGGCCGAGACGCGGGGCGGCACCTACAGGGTGAACCGCCGCCTGGTCTGCACGATCGGCGACGGCCGTGTGACCTGTGTGAACACCGGTGCCGACGTGAGTGTGGTGCCGGCCGAGCTGCACGAACTCCCGGCCCTCCGGGGCTTCGGTGACGACTCCGTGCTGGAGGGACTGGCCTCCCGGTTCGAGCAGCGCGAGTTCGAGCCCGGCGAGACCATCGTGGAAGCCGGACACGACCAGGACGGCGTGCACGTCCTCGCGCACGGCAAGGCCGACCGGATCGGCCGGGGCAAGTACGGCGACCCCGTCGTCCTCGACGTCCTGGCCGACGGGCAGTTCGTCGGCTCCGAGATCTTCGCCGAGGCCCCCGGGGCCTGGCAGAGCACCCTCCGGGCCCGCACCCCGTGCATCGTCATGACCCTGCCGCGGGAAACGGCCGAGCGCGCCGTCCGCGACTCGCCCGGGCTGCGCGCCCACGTCCGTGACCGGCTCGCCGACCCCGGCCCCCACAACAAACACGGCGAGGCCGACATCGGCCTGGCCTCGGGCCACACCGGTGAACCGGCGCTCGGGGGCACGTTCGTCGACTACGAGCGCTCACCCCGCGAGTACGAGCTGAGTGTGGCCCAGACCGTGCTGCGGGTACGCACACGGGTGGCCGACCTCTACAACGAACCCATGGACCAGGTGGAGCAGCAGCTCCGTCTCACCGTCGAGGCCCTGCGCGAGCGCCAGGAGCACGAGATGGTCAACAACCGCGACTTCGGCCTGCTCCACAACGCCGACCTGAGCCAGCGCATCCACGGCCGCGCCGGGCCACCCGCCCCCGACGACCTCGACGAACTCCTCGCACGCCGCCGCAGGACCCAGCTCCTCCTCGCCCACCCGCGCACCATCGCCGCCTTCGGACGCGAGTGCAACCGCCGCGGCCTGTACCCCGAACCCGTCGAGGTCGAAGGACGTCCGGTCACGGCGTGGCGGGGCGTACCGCTCCTGCCCTGCGACAAGATCCCGATCACCCCGGCCCGCACCTCGTCCGTCCTCGCCCTGCGTACCGGCGAGGAGGCCCACGGTGTGGTCGGCCTGCACCAGACCGGGATCCCCGACGAGTACGAGCCCGGCCTCAACGTCCGCTTCATGGGCACCAGCGCCCGGGCCGTCACCTCCTACCTGGTCAGCACCTACTACTCCGCCGCCGTCCTCGTACCCGACGCGCTGGGGGTCCTCGAGAACGTCGAAATCACCCGCTGAGGAGGAGACCCATGTCCGTCACCGAGGACACCGAACACGACCGACGGCCCGACGCGGTCCTGGACCGGGGCCGCACGCTCTTCGAACCCGCCGTCCGCGCCGCGGTCGACAGCCTCTCACCCGCCGTGCGGCCCGTCGCCGCCTACCACTTCGGCTGGTGCGACGAGAACGGGAACCCCGCGCGGGCCGACTCCGGCAAGGCGATCCGGCCCACGCTGGCGTTGCTGTCCGCGGAAGCGGTGGGCAGCGATCCCGCCTCGGCCGTGCCCGCCGCGGTCGCCGTCGAGCTGGTGCACAATTTCTCCCTGCTGCACGACGACGTCATGGACGGCGACACCACACGGCGCCACCGACCCACCGCGTGGACGGTGTTCGGGACCAACACCGCGATCCTCGCCGGCGACGCCCTGCTCACCCTGGCCCTGGACGTGCTCGCCTCCAGCCGGGGCGACGCCGCCCAGGACGGGTTGCGGATGCTCAGCGCCGCGGTGCTCGCCCTCATCAACGGCCAGAGCGCCGACCTCGACTTCGAGGAACGCCGCGACGTCGGCCTGGAGGAGTGCGTGCGCATGGCCGAAGGCAAGACCAGCGCGCTGCTCGGGAGCGCGTGTGCGATGGGCGCCGCGTTCGGCGGTGGGGGCGAACGCGTGGAGGCGTTGCGCGAGTTCGGCCGTTCCTTCGGGACCGCCTTCCAACACGCAGACGACCTCCTCGGGATCTGGGGCCACCCCGACACCACCGGCAAACCGGCCCACTCCGACCTGCGCAGCCGCAAGAAGACCTTGCCGGTGGTGGCCGCCCTGAGATCCGGCACCCCCGCAGGGCGGGAACTGGCCGACTTCTATCTGGACGACCGAGAACTCTCCGCCACCGAGATCGCCCGCGCCGCGGACCTGATCGAGGCGGCCGGGGGACGCCGGTGGAGCCGGGAACAGGCCGACACCCTGCTCGACCGGGCCCTGAGCGCCCTGCGCTCCGCAGACCTGGCCCCGCGCCCGGCCGAGGAACTCGCGGGGCTGGCCCGGTTCGCGGTCGACCGCACCCACTGATCCAGGAGACCCGAGACCACCGCCCGACCAGAACAGGCGCCCTCATGGAAGCGTTCACCCTGCCCGTCTTCTACCTGCCGCATCCGGCCAGGCTCAACCCGCACCTGGAGCGCACCCGCGGGCACAGCACCGGCTGGGCCCGCCGCATGNTCATGTGCGCCTACACCCCCCCCGACTGCGACGGACCCACGCTCGACCTCGTCACCGACTGGTACGTGTGGGTGTTCTTCTTCGACGACCACTTCCTGGAGCAGTACAAGTACTCCCGGGACTTCGCCGGCGCACAGACCTTCCTCGACCGCCTCGAGGAGTTCATGACCGAGGACGGCGCCCGCCCGCGCGAACCCGAGAACCCGGCGGAGGCGGGGCTGGCCGATCTGTGGCAGCGCACCGTCCCGTCCATGTCGGCCGACTGGCGGCGGCGCTTCACCACCAGCACCCACAACCTCATGGTCGAGTCGATGTGGGAGCTGGACAACATCGAACGCGACCGGGTGGCCAACCCGATCGAGTACATCCAGATGCGGCGCCGGGTGGGCGGCGCTCCCTGGTCGGCCAACCTCGTCGAGGTCGCCGTCGGCGCCGAACTGCCCGAGGGCCTGGCGGAGGAACGGCCCCTGCGGGTCCTGGCCGACACGTTCTCCGACGCCGTGCACCTGCGCAACGACCTGTTCTCCTACCAGCGCGAGGTCCAGGAGGAGGGGGAGAACTCCAACGCGGTACTCGTCTTCGAGCGCTTCCTCGACCGGCCCACCCAGGAGGCCGCCGAACTCGTCAACGACCTGCTGACCTCCCGGCTCGTGCAGTTCGAGGACACGGCGCTGGGCGAGGTACCCGAGCTGCTGGCCGAACGTTCCGTGGCCCCCGGCGAACAGGCCGGGGTGGCCGCCTACGTCAAGGGCCTCCAGGACTGGCAGGCCGGCGGGCACGAATGGCACGCACGCTCCGACCGGTACATGAACCAAGGGGCGGCCGCCCGGCCGGCCGGGGAGCTCGCCGGGCCCACCGGCCTGGGAACCGCGTCCGCGCGCCCGGCCTTCTCCTCGCTCGCGCCCGGGGTACGGCGGCGCGCCCGCCAACGCACCCAACCGACCCTCCGGCCCGTGGGACACCTGGACCTGCCCGACCTGTACATGCCGTTCACGTTCCGCACCAACCCGCAGATCGACGCGGCCCGCCGTTACGCCGTGGACTGGGCGCGGCGGATGGGTTTCTTCGACTCGCTTCCCGGGGTGGAGGCCGGCGGGGTGTGGAACGAGAGCCAGTTCATCGGTCTCGACCTGCCCCACTGCGCCGCCATGATCCACGCCGACGCCGGTTTCGACGAGCTGTGCATCTCCTCGGACTGGCTGGCCTGGGGCACCTACGGGGACGACTTCTTCCCCGCGGTCTTCGGGGCCACACGCAACGCCGCCGCGGCCAAGCTCTGCAACGAGCGGCTCCCGGCCTTCATGCCGTTGGACCTCGGGCCGACCCCGGAGCCGGCCAACCCGCTCGAACGCAGCCTCGCCGACCTGTGGCGGCGCACCGCCGCACCCATGGCCCCCGCGGCACGGGCCGAGTTCCGCACGGCGGTCGAGGACATGACCACGAGCTGGCTGTGGGAGCTCGACAACCAGGCCCACCACCGGGTGCCCGACCCGGTGGACTACCTGGAGATGCGCCGGCAGACCTTCGGCTCCGACATGACCCGGAGCCTGGCCAAACTCACCCGCTCGGCCGACGTGCCCGAGGAGATCTTCCGGACCCGGACCATGCGGGAGCTGGAGACCTCGGCGCAGGACTACGCGTGTTTCCTCAACGACCTGTTCTCGTACCAGAAGGAGATCGAGTTCGAGGGGGAGGTGCACAACCTCGTCCTGGTCGTGGAGAACTTCCTCGGCCTCGACCGGTTCACCGCCCGGGACGTCGTCGTCGACCTCATGCACGCCCGCATGGAGCAGTTCGAGCACATCCTCGCCCAGGACCTGCCGAGGCTCTTCGAGGACTTCGCGCTCGACGGTGACGCCCGCGACGCGCTGACCCGCGACGCCGAAGGCATGAAGGAGTGGATGGCGGGGATCCTGGAGTGGCACCGCAAGTGTGTGCGCTACACCGAGAAGGAGCAGCGCCGGCTGCGCACCCCCGGACCCCTGGGGGAGGGCGTCCCGGCCGACCACGCCTGGCGCCCGTCCGGGCTCGGCACCTCTGCGGCCCGCCTGGCGGCCGCGCTCGGGGGCGGCACCCGGAGTTGACCGGGTCCGGGCGCCGCCGCAGGACGGGTCGGCACGAGCGCACGGCCGTGGCCCTCGCGTCCCTTCCTCAGAACGGGGACAGGGCGTGGAGGGTTCCGGCCATGATCACCAGGAGCACGACGACCAAGCCACTGCCCAGGAACCGGTACCGGGCGGTTCCCCCGCGTGCGATGGCGACCGCAGCGACCGTGTACGCCGTCCAAGCCCCGGCAGCCGGGCCGAGCAGGAGGAAAACGACACCTCCTTCACGTGCGGCGGGCCAGACCCAGAGCAGACACACCAGCCCCACGAGCCAGACCGGAACGGACGCAGGGGCACGCTCCGTGGACAACGCCCTGGAGGCGATGGCCGCGGCGGTCCGGATGTTCGTCGCACAGTAGGAGATCGACAGAAGGAGGACCAGGACGGCGAGCGTGTACCGGACCGCGTCCGGTACACCGCCGAACGGCGACGTGTCCGCTGCGTAGTGGTGGACGGCGGCCAGTCCCGAGTAGACGGACGCCACGATCACGGACCCCAGGAGCACCCCCGCGACGGCGCGTCGTCCACGGCGCGCCTGTTCCGGGACACTCACGGTGACCGATTCCCAACCGACCCCGGCGAAGAAGAGCGCCGCCAACGTCAACCAGAAGCCGGAGGACGCCGATACGTCCGCCGTCAGTACATCCGGGTCCTCGGCGGCCGGTACGAGGGCGAACGCGCACCCCAGCGCCACGAGCCCGGTCAACCAACGCCGTGCCCTCGCCGCACGGGACCCGAATGCCGGACCCCGTACGGCGAGCAGCGACGCGGCCACGAGAACGCCGCAGGCCAACGTCGCTCCCAGGGCGGCGTGCGAGGCACGAAAGGGCACGAGCACGGGCAGTACGCACAACGCGGCGAACCAGGCGATCGCGGCCTGGCCGAACGTGAAAGCCGCCGCGTACACGGTGTCGACCAAGCGCCCCGCCGACGGGTGAAGGAGCCCGGAGACCGTCCCGGACAGCCGATCCGGCGGTCTGTCGATCACGACCACCGCCAAGAGCAGCGCGATCCAGGTGCCCAACACCAGATGGGTGCCCCAAGCCCAGAAGGAGGCGGGCCCCGTGTTCCCCCACACCACCGACGGCATGAGGAGCATGCCTGCCCCCAACACGCTCCCCGACAGGGACACGGCCACCGTCCACACACCGTGTGTGCCGTTGGTCCTCGGCACGGACGGTGAGCCGCCGGAAGGGCCGGCCTCTTCGACCGTCATCGTGCCGTGAGCGGGTAGCTGTAATGGAGCCACCGGGTCTTGCTCCCCGGGGCGGGCGCCTCGGGGAGGAAACGGTCGTAGAGGGCCTGTCCCGACGTGTTGTCGGGTGCGGTCTCCCAACTCATCGACGGGTACCCCCGTTCGGCGGCCTCGGCGGCCGCCGCTCGCATCAGCTCGGCCCCCACACCCTTGTCCCGCCCGCCGCGGTGGCTGGGCAGCACGTACAGGTCGTTGAGCAGGGCCACGGTCGTGGCCAGGGTGGAGGTGCGGACCCAGTACAGGGTCGTGAACCCGAGTACTCCGCTTCCGTCCCAGGCCGCCAGCTGGACGCCGAGGCCGTCATTGTCCACCAGTTCGCCGAAGAACCGGCGGTTGCGTTCTTCGTCCACCCCGCACTCGTAGAAGACCTGGTAGTCAGCGATCAGGGGAAGGACGTCTTCCAGGGTCGTCGCGGTCACTCGTTCGATGCGGTACGTCATCACGGCCTCTTCTTCTTGTCAGCGGTTCACATACGGCAGAGCAGGTCCTCGGAGACGATCCGCCCCACTTCGGGGGCGACCTTGACCCCCGTTCCGTTCCAGGGGCGCACGGTCCAGAGCCGATCGTCCCGGGAACGCCGGACGAGTTCGCCGTCGGCCGTGTAGCCGTCGTAGGAACGGACCACATCGATCGTCACAGCGCCTTCCAACCAGGGCAGACGGTGGGTCAACGCTTCGAGGGTCGCACCGGAGTGCTCGGCGTCGGGTTCCGTCCGACGGGTCGGCGGTACGTCCCACACCGGGTGTGGCATCCCGATGAGCGACACCCCGCCCGGAAGGGGTTTGGCGTAGGTCCCCGTGGCCAGGTCGACGAACGTGGCGTGGGAACCGGTCCCGTCGGGACGCCTGACCAGGCTCACCTGGATGGAGCGGGTGCGGAGCGACCGATGGGTGTCGGCCCAGCCGGGGGCCCAGCCGCCGGTCGCCGTCACCACCGCGCCCGCCGAGACGGTGCCCGCGTCGGTGTTCAGCTCGATCCCGTGCCGAAGGCTNCCTCCCCCCGCCACTCGCGGAGGGCAGACGTACCCCGCTCCCGGCTCGGCCACGGCCACGTCGCCGGCCAGGCGGACGCCCATGTACTCCGTCTCGGCCTCCAGCAGGAGTGTCTGCGTGCCAGGCATCCGGCATACGGTCTCCCGCAGATCCGGCGCGGATTCGGTCCGGGCGACGGACAACGCGCCCGCCCTGACCAACGGAGCCCTGCCCGTGGGCCAGGCGTCGGGGTCCGCGTAGGTAGCCAGGCCGGCCGAGGCGAGCCCGGCGACGACAGGATCCGGATCATAGGCGCGGACCATGCCGCCCGAGGCGTGCGTGGAACCGGCGGCGACGCTGCCCGCCTGGTCCACGAAGGCGACATCTGCCCCTTCGAGGGCGAGGTGGTGGCCGATGGATGCGCCGATGATCCCGGTGCCCACCACCACGACGTCCGCGGTGGTGGGCAGATGTGCGTTCCGGGTCACAGGGCCGGTCCGAACCACTCGTCCGGCCGTCGGCACGTGGTTCCGGTCGGGAGGAAGGACCAGACCTGTTCGCGCACCGGGTGGCCCGATCCCCCCAACCACTCCCAGACGCCCTCTGCGAGGGAGGGGACGACGGGCCAGGCGAGCGAGGCGAAGACCTTGGCCGCCAGGTATTCCAGGGCCGCACTCGTGCGTGCTTCCTCCTGCTGCGAAGGCACACGGCGCAGAGCCCGCTCCGCACCCCGGAATTCCTGGGCCCGGGCCAGGAACGAGTCGAGGAGCCCGATGTAGGCCCGTGCACTGAAGGACGCCGGGATCAGTGTCCCGTCCTGTTGTTCGGTCACGGAGTCCAGATACCGGTAGAACTCGCGGTGTGTGTCCGTCCACGCACCGGTGCCCGGCACCTTGCCGCTGAATTCGTCGACCAGCTCTCCGAAGCCGCGCAACCAGGTGCCCGCCGTCCGGAGGAGGGGATCCTCTCCCAAGAGGCCGGCATCCTCGGAGGGGAGGTCCGTGACCCTGGCTTCAGGGGCGCGGCGCAGGAGCCCCAGGCGGACGGCGTCGCTGCCGGCGGAGGCGAGGGCATCGTCCCCCACACCGCGTGCTCTCGACTGGTCGAGAACTTCTCCCCGTCCAGATGGAGGAACTGGTTGGTGACCAGGTCGGAGGGCAGGAGCTCGGCTTCACCGAGGGCCAGCGCCAAGGCAGGAAGCAGAACCGCGTAGTAGTAAGAGTTGTCATAGCCCAGGAAGAGTGTGACCTCGGCTGGACCGTGCTCGTCACGCTCTTCGCGTACCGCGTCCAGGTAGGTCAGCGAGAGATCGACCCAGGCGTCCATGCGCTGGTTCTCCCCCACATCCGTCCCCCAGTCGCCGTCACGCGTCAGCCGGTAGGGGGCCAACCCCTCGGGCCCGTCCAGCAGGTCGTCCAGGAGGGCACGTGTGTCGGGCGGGACACCCGCCTCCTCGAGGTAGGCGCGCAGAGCGTCGGTGTGGCAGCTCGGGTCCAGCCATGCTGCCCGCTCCTGACGGACCGAGGCCGCGCCACCGCAGGACTCGCAGTGGGCCTCGACCAGTTCCCTGGCCTCGTTGGGTCGGCCGCACGCCTCGCAGATCTCGCCGCTGCCCGGGGCACGGCACGTCGGGCACTCGCCCGAGATGAACGCCTGATGCAGTGAGACTTCGCAAGCAGGGCAGTACGCCGACTCACGCTCACACCACGTCACGGAAGGGGACTCGAGAACGCGGTGGAACAGTTTCCGCACCCGCTCCGTCCGGACCGCATCGGCCACCGGGGCGGTGAAGCGGTCGGGGCTGATCTCCGCTCCGCTCAGGGTCTTGATGATCCTCGTCCGCCAAGCGGCCGCCAGGTCGGCGGGCTCGATCCTCTCCTTCTCCGCGTTGCGGGCGACATGGGACTGGTGGTCGTCCGTACCGGTCAGGTAGCGGGCATGCCGTTCCATGGACCGAAGCGCACGCGCGTACATGTCGGCGCGTACGTACGGACCGGACAGGTGCCCGAGGTGGAGACCTCCGTTCGGGGTGACGGGAGGGCAGCACACCAAGGCCCGTTCAGGGAGTTTGGCCCGGACCTTGTTGGTCTCGAGCGCCTTCGCCACGGACGAGGCGTTCTCCCAGAAGATCGAGACGATGTCGTACGACTCATCGGACTCGTTGCGAATCTCGTGGAAACCGAACGGTTCGAGGTGCACCACGTCCCCCGCTCTGGTCAGGCGCTCCTCCCCGTCCAGGCAGACGATGGCCCCTCCTTGCAGGACGAGGAAGATCTCGTCGTCCTGGTGGGCGTGGCGCTTGGAGACCGTGTGTGCCGGCACACTGCCGAACACGGATCCGAAGGGGAGCCCGTGAACGGTCTCAGAATCCAGCATCGGCTGAAGGTACATCTCGTAGGACCAGGTCATCGAATCCCGGTCGAACCTGCGCGTGATCATCCGAAAACTCCGTGCTCGAGAGAGGAGATGGGAGGTGATGCGGGTGTGAGACGAGTGCCGTCGGTTCACGGACGTGCCCGGCTCTTCTTGACCGTTTCCATCGGCTCGCCCTGCGGTGAAAAAGGGTGGCGAAAGTCGAAAGCTCGGTGCGTGGGACCGTTGTCGTGCAGTAGCTCCAGCCGCACGGAGGCGTCCTTCCACGTGGGGGTCTCCTCCTCAGCGACCCACCAGAGGGCGTAAGAGGGCCATTCGGGACGGACGAACCAGTCGTGCCGTTGGCGAAGCGCCGACTTGTGCAGGGGAGCGGTGTAGACGAAGGCGTGCACGGACTCCAGGTCCTTCCAGAGCGAGAGGGTCGAGGCGCGGCGGTCGGTCTCCTCCGTGCGCCCCCACACGTAGAACCGGGGCACGTCGAACTCTCCCCAAGGACCGTAGTCCTTGCCGAAGTTCGTGTTCTGATCGTCGTCGTTCGGGCTGATGGCCCGGGAGAGGAAACCGGGGTGGCGCTCGGCCTCCTCGAAGGTGGGGCCGGTCAGGTCCTCGAACCCCTTGGTGACAGCGGAACCGTAGGGTTCCTTCATGACCGCGAAGGTGGTGAAGGCCAGGCGGAAGGATGTGGTCACTTGTGTTCTCCGTTCTGGGGCATCGGGTCGGATTCCGGGTGTGACAGGGCCGTCCCGCGGTCGACGGCGAGTGGCAGCAACCAGAAGAAGAGGGCCGCGACCAGACATCCCAGGACGCCGCTGACCAGCCAGGGGACCTGTGGTCCCAGCCCGTACAGGAAGACCCCGAGCGCGGGGCCGGCTGACATCCCCGTCATCTGGCAGAAGCCCAGGAAAGCTTGGTAACGGGCACCGGCGCCGGCCGGTGCCGCGTTGCTGGCTGTGGCGGCGGCCACGGGGGAAATCAGGATCTCGCCCAGGGTCCAGAAGAGGACACCGATGATGAGCACGGCCCAACCGAGGCCGAGGGCGTTGATCAAGAAGCCGCCGAAGACGCAAACTGCTCCGGCAACAATGGGCACCCGCACGGGCAGTCGCTGCACGCCCATGGCGATCGGAACCTCGAACACGATGACGAACACGGCGTTCAACGACAGCAGTGCCCCGAACACACTGGTGCTGAAGCCGGCGTCGGTGATCGCCAACGGGAACGGTCCCGTGTGCTGGGCGTAGACGAGCGACGTCACGCCGAACAACACGCACACCACCACGAAATACGGGTTCGCCAGGAGCCCGGGCCCCTGGCTCCGACGGCCGTGCGTCGACCTGGCAGCGGCGGGGGGCACCGAGCTCCCGGTGGACTTCGGGAGCATCGAGAACAACAGGAGCGAGGACAGGGCCGAGACCACCGCGTTGCCGATGAGCAGGGTGCTCATGTGCTCGGCCGCCCACAGGCCTCCGAGCAGGGACCCGCCCGCCACCCCGATGTTGAGGGCCACCCGGTACAAGGCGAAGTTCGGGACCCTGCACTCAGGAGGGGATGCCTCACCGACGATCGCCTGGGCGACTGGAGTGTACGCCTGCAACGAGGCGTTCATCGCACCGGCCAGGACGAGAGTTGTCACGTACTCCTGAACGTTCACCAGGGACAGCGAGAGTACGGCCGAGAGCGCCGTGGCGGCCGCGACCGTGCCCTTGGCTCCGAACCGGTCGGCGAGGATGCCCGACACCCCGGCTCCCGCCGCGCCGCAGACGGCGACCACGGCCAGACCGAAGGTGATCTCGTTGGCGTCGTAGCCCCGATCGGCCAGAACCAGCGTCAGAAAGATCGCGAAGAATCCACCGACACGGTTCAGGAAGACACTGAACGTCACGACGACGACGGGGAGGGGGAGGGGAAGGAACCCCTTGAGCCCGGATCGCCCCGCCCCCGTCCCGGACGGTTGTCTTGGGTCGGTATTTCTCATGTCGCGGCCTTCAGGGGGACGTGGTCGAGCGTGACGAGGCCTTCGACGAGTTCCAGACGTTCAGTGCATTCCCCGGGCGAAGCACCTTCGACGATCGCGTATCCGTATCGGGCGACGGTGTCCTCGGGGGGACAGAAGAGCTCAGCCCCCGGGGCGGCCAGGGGTGCTGCTTCGACCACACCCGGGAAATCGCTCCGGTCCGCGATCCTCACCTCTCGGACCAGACTCGGTTCGGTCGGGGCGTAGAAGCGGATGCCCATGGTTCTCGACAGGGTCCTGCGTACGGTCGGGGCCCGGCCCGTCACCACGTCGACGGCTGCCAGGCAGGCGTCGACGCCGGTCGCGAGTCTGCACACGTAAGGGAGCAGGTCGCCCCCGGGGCGGCCGTTGATCTCGACGATGACCGGACCGTTCGGCGTCAGTTTGATCTCGGAGTGCGTCGCCCCATGAGAGATGCCGAGTGCGCCGTGGGCCTTCTCGAGCATCGAGCGGATCGTCTCGTTCGACACGAGCGGGTCGTCCGCGGTCACGACATGTCCCACTTCGGTGAAGAACGGTTCGGGTCCGACCTTCTTGTGCGCTACGAAGAGCGGGATGTACTCGCCCTCGAACACGACGCCGTCGATACTCACTTCCGGCCCGGACAAGTACTCTTCGACCATGTAGTCGTCGGGTACCTCCACCCCCGGGTATCCCGCCCGCGACGAAGCTTCGAAGGCCTGTTCCATCTCGGAAGGTTCCCGGACGAGGACCACCCCTTGGCTCGCCCCGAGAGTGCGCGGCTTGAGCACGACCGGAAAACCGAATCGTTCTGCCGCGGACAAGGCCTCCTGCCAAGTGCGTGCGGTGGTGAATCCGGGTTGGGCGATCCCTTCTGCGGTGAGGAGGGCACGGGAGAGCTTCTTGTCACGGCAATTGCGTGCCGAGTCCGCGGAAAGGCCCAGGGCACCCAGGGCGTCGGTGACCCGCGCCGCCGCTTCCAAGCTCCCTTCGTCAGGACACAGGACCCCTACGATCGTGTAGGAGGCCGAGAGCCGGTTCGCCTCCGTGATCAGGGCTTCGGGAGACTGGCAATCCACGACCGTGGACCCGACCGTGTACTGCTCTTGCCACGTCGGCTCGTAGGAGTCGAACAGCCAGACCGGGAAGCGCTCGGCGGCGGCCGCGAGGAGGGGCTCGCGGTACGGTCGGCTGTCTCTGTCCTTCTGGCTGCCGACACCGATGGCCAGGATGATGTTCCTGCCCTGGGAAGGGCTACTCACTGTGGCTCGTTCCTCTCAGGTGGTGGCGGTCATATCGGAGCGCAGGGCTTTGGTGAGAGCGGTGAGGATCGTTTGTGAACGCAGGGAGAGCAGGCTGAACGAACCGGCGTCCCCGATGCCGTGCGTGTACTCGCACAAGCCGTTGAGGAACAAGGGAGGGAGGTCGGTGTCCCGGCGCTCCACCGCGTAGTCGGGGCCGACCTGGAGGAGCTCGTGGCTGTCGAACTCGAGCCGGTCGGTGATCTCTGCGAGCAGGGGAGGGAAGGGCTCCTGCTGGGAGCCGGGCCCCAAGTCGCGAAAACCGGTGGCGACCACGACCATGTCGAACTCGTCGGTCTCGGTCTCTCCCGTCACCACCTCTCGGATGCCGAGGGAGATACGGTCCTCGCCCTCCTTCAGCGTGTCCACGACACGGTTGCCGTCGACGAAGGTCCGCTGCTCCCCGTCGAGCCGCTGCTCGTGGATGAGCATGTACAGCTCGTCCAGGACGTCCTCGTCCACCGAGGAGTAGTTGGTAGCACGCATGTAGGTGTCCAACTGCCGGCGTGCCGTGGGGGAGGCCTCGTTGTAGTAGCGCGTGAACGCGGGGAAGTACCCCTCGTCGCTGAACGGGCTGGTGTCCTTCAACCGTAGGCTGTAGGAACGGACGAGGTTCCGGACACGGGCGCCCGGAAAACGCTTGGTGAGATCGAGTGTGAGTTCGGCGGCGCTCTGGCTGCCACCGATGACGGCCACGGACGCGGGCGGGCCCGTTTCCGACAGCTCTGCCACTCGGGGCAGGTAGTCGTTGAGGTGGAAGACCCTGCGATCGACCGCTTCGGAGAAGGGGGCGGGAACGTGGGGGGTCCGGCCCGTGCCCAGAACGAGCGCGCGCGCACGGTGACGCCCTCCATCGGAGGTCTCGACCTCGTACACGAGGGCGCCGTCCACAGCGGTGGTCGACACCCGGGTGCAGTACGTTCCGTAGTCGACCACGTGGTCGAAATGCTGCGCGACCCAGGATATGTATTTGGCGTACTCTTTCCTCAGAGGGTACCTTCCGGGAAGGTTGAGGAATTCAACGAGGCCGTCGACTTCGAAGGGATAGTTGACGAAAGAGAATCTACTCCTGGGGTTCCGCAGGGAAACGAGGTCTCGGATCGGGTTGTTCTGGATATCAGAGCCATCCAGCAGCATTCCCGATTGCCAAGAATTGCTTTCCTTGGCTTCCAGGAATTTCATGGTTGTTTCAGGGGGCTGCTCGGCGAGGGCGATGGCCAGAGATAAGTTTCCGGGGCCGAGCCCGATTCCTAATACATCGTGTATCTGCACGAAATTGTCCTTTTGTTGTTCCTGTGTTGCCGAGAGGTGTGGGAAATAATTCTTCCCGTCGGGTCAGGTTCGCTGTCCGAGATCGATCCGAAGGAACCTCGGACCTTCGGTCGAGGGTGTCCAGGGCAGATCGGAAGCCTCTGCTGGTACGTCGGTCACGAGCAGTGGGAGCCCGTGTGCTCCGGCGAAGGTCCGGTAGGCGTGCAGGGCTGTTCTTCCAGGGGGATCCGCGGGTGCTTCGACGTGTCGGAAGCCCGATTCGGCCATGATCTCGGAGAACCGCTCGAGCAGCCCGACCGAGACGTCGATCTCCTGAGCCGGGAGGAACCGGTCCACGATGCACAGGTCCCCGTATACGGGGGAGGGGTGGCCGAGAATGAAAGATCTGATCTCCCCGGAGGGGAGTTTGTCGGCCACCGAAGTCCTCCAGAAATCACGGCACCACGGGGTGAAGTTTCCGGGCCTGGTGGTCGGGTCCGATGAAGACATACAGCGCCAGAGCGCAGTTCTGTCTCTCAGTGTAAGTCGCTGTATGCGGTGGCCCGTTTGCGGTGAGTTCATTGGCTTCCATTCGCTGAACCAGCCCATGTGAGTGCCAGAATTTCTGTCTTTGGAACCACCAAGAAGATGCTAGCAGCCGCCGGCCCGGGAGAGTAGGAAATATTTCGGTGGGCAAGGTCGAGGGTGGCCTGGGGGGAGTTGATTTGCTATCATGGCGAATAAAGCATGAATAAAGGAAGGAAAAGTTCAGGTTTCCTGGTTTCGGGTGGTGGTCGGCGAGGAGGGCAGGGCAGATCCCCCGCAGTCGTTCAGCTTCTTCGAGTTCCTCGGCGTGCGTGTGTCCGATTGCGGACACGCGGGGACGGCGCCACGGCCCTGTACCGTGCCCTGCCGAAGGGAGATGCGCCGGCAGGCTTTCGGCTCCGGCATGCCCGGGGCCTGGCCGACCTCCACCCGCTCGGCGTGCCGCGGAAGGTCTGGCCATGCGTGAGCGCGTGCCCCACTGACAGGCGAAGGCCCGGCGGTTCCGTGTCCGCCGGGCCTTGGCATGCCACCCGTTCACGACAGCGCGACCATCTCCGTTCGGAGGGTGCGGAGCGTGGACACGAGCAGGCGGGAGACGTGCATCTGTGAGCACCCCACCTCCTCGGCGATCTGTCCCTGGGTCCACTCGTCGAAGAACCGGCGTTTGAGGATCAGCCGTTCCCGGGGCGCGAGCAACGCGCACGCCGTACGCAGCGATTCCCGGTCCACGACCATGTGGAGGTCGTGGTCCTCGCTCCCGATGCGCTCCTCCATCGGGGAGGGGGAGTCCTCGTTGTAGGAACCGAAGGAGAAGGTGTTGTAGGCCTCCGAGGCCAGCAGGATCCTCTCCACCTCTTTGTCCGAGAGCTCCATGGACTGCGCGATCTCGTGGATACTCGGGCTGCGTGCCAGCTGTTGCTCGAGCTCCTGCCGGACCTGGTTCATCCTGGGGCGGCGCGACTGGATCTCCCGCGGGATGTGCACCGCCCACGTGTGGTCACGGAAGTGCCGTTTGATCTCGCCCGTGACGGTGGGCAGGAGATAACTGATGAAGGCCTTGCCCCTCTCGGGGACGTAACCGCGGATCGCCTTCGCCAGCCCCACGTGTGCTGTCTGCCGCAGATCCTCCTCCGGCTCTCCGCGGCCGCTGTAGTGGCGGGCGATCCGGTGCAGGACCGGCCGGTAGTGCTGCATGACCCGTTCGCGGAGCCGTTCCCCCAAGGGGTCGTCCGGCTCCAGTCCCTTCAGTGCTCTCAGCAGTTCCTCGGCGGAGGAATCCGCCGAGGGCTCCCGTGCCGAGGGCGGGTCGTCGACGGTCTCCGCCGCGGGTTCGCGTGCCTGTCGGGGGATGAGCGTGGTCTCCCGCGAAGGTTCCGAGGACCGGGCCTCCACGGACGTGTCTCGGACATCGGATGTGGTGTGCACAGTCAAGAGGAGCCTCCTCACCGTCGGGCACGGGAGAGCGTCCTTGCACACGGGGACCGAGGCCGTGGTCGGTGTGTTTCGGCCCATGGTTCCGCGCGGGGGAAGTGCTCTCCACGAAGACGTGCCTGCGTAGGGAGCTGCCCTCCACTGTGACGCCGAAAAGCTCCGTGGTTCAGTCTTGATGGGTTTTTGTCAGAGATTGTCCTCTTCCCAGTAGGCGCTCGCACCGCTGCCACACCGCGTCCACCGTCAGCTCGGCCAGACCCGGGTCCAAGTGTTCGGCATGAGGCTCACCCCGGCGCCCCGACCACAGGCAGGCATGGACATCGGTGTCCACGAGCGGCCCCCACAGGGCCGGGGAGACCGGCCCGTAGAGGCGGACCGACGGGGTGACGTAGGCGGTTGCCACATGCGCCACACCGGTGTCTCCGCACACGAGGAGACGGGCACGGGAGACCAGGTGGAGCAGCAGGCGCAGGCCGGTGCGGCCCGCCACGACCGAACCGGACCACAGGCCGGCCTCCGTGGCGACCCGCTCGGCCAGAGCACGTTCCCCGGAAGAACCGGTCACCAGGACCCTGAACCCCCGGTTCTGGAGACGGCGGGCCACTTGGGCGAACCGCTCGGCCGGCCACCGCCGTGACCCCGAGGCGGCACCGGGATGCACGATCACCGTGTCGTCCCGGTCGCCGACGCCGGCCGGCCGGGTCCAGCGCACGTCCTCGGCGTCGGCGGGAACCCCGTAGTACTCCAGCAGTGCGCACCAGAGCTCGCAATCGTGGACCGCTCCGGGCCACGGCGGCCCCTGGGCCCCGGGTGCGTCCGGGTGTGCGTAGCTCCACAGCTGCCCGGGGCCGAGTGCCTCCACCGCGGCCGTGCTCTGCGGTCCCCGGCCGTGCAGGTTCACCGCGAGCTCCGGGGCAGGTCCCTCCCACTCGGGTGTACGCAGTGCTTCGGTGGGCAGGACCCGCCATCCCAATCCGGCTGATCGCACCAGGTCCCGATACCAGGCCGGCCCGGCCAGCACACGCACGTGATCGGGCAGGGCGCGCTCCAAGGCCCGCAGGGCGGGAACCGCAGTGACGAAGTCCCCCAGCCCCAGTGCGCGTACCGCCAGAAGACGCGGGGAGCGGGTCACCGCAGACATGGTTCCTCCTCGGCTGCAGCGGTCGCTCGTGGAAGGCCTCTGACCGCCGGCCTTCTGAGCCAAACATGGATCGGGTGCGGGAACCGTCCGGGGACGCAGACGAGAGCAGGCAGGTCAGAGGCGACGTTTATCCCACCTGACGCCTGGTAGTCGACTGGACGTGCTCCGAATCGACGCCTTCGTCCGGAGGAGGTTCCATGAGGGTGCTCGGTGTCAACGCGGTCTTCCACGATCCTGCCGCCGCTCTGGTGGTCGACGGCCGGACCGTGGCCGCCGCGGAGGAGGAACGCTTCTCCCGACGCAAGCACGGTAAGGAACCGGTGCCCTTCTCCACGTGGGAACTGCCGGTCGAGGCGATGCGCTGGTGCCTGAGCGAGGCAGGGATCGGCCCCTCCGAGCTCGACGCGGTCACCTACTCCTACGATCCCGCGCTGGCCGTGGAACGGGGGCCCGGACTCGACCCGGCCTGGGAGGGGCTGCGGAAGACCTACGTCGAGCGGGCCCCGCACTTCCTCGCCACCGCTCTGCCCGGCCTGGACCCGGAGCGGGTCCTGCACATGCCGCACCACGTCGCACACGCCGCATCCGCGGCGCTGGCGGCACCGGGGGCCGAGGGCGGACGCGCCGTTCTCGCCGCCGACGGCCGCGGCGAGAACACCTCGCACCTGGCGGGTTCCTACTCGGAGGACGGGCAGCTGGAGGTCCTCGCACGCCAAGGACTCCCCGAATCGCTGGGCCTGGTCTACGAAGAACTCACCGAACACCTCGGCTTCCGGCGCTCGAGCGACGAGTACAAGGTCATGGCGCTGGCCTCCTACGGGGAACCGACGATGGTCGACCGGCTGAGCGACAGGATCGCCCACCGCGGAGACGGACTGATCGTGGCCTCGCAGGTCGACTGGGCGGCCCTCGCCCCGGCCAGGGAACCCGGTACCGAGCCCACGCGCCTGCACGCCGACCTCGCGGCGAGCGTGCAGCAACGGTTGGAGGAGGTCCTTCTCGACCTCCTGGGCTGGCTCCACGAACGGACCGGGCAACGCAGCCTGGCGATGGCGGGAGGTATCGCCCTGAACTGCGTCGCCAACAGCCGGATCGTCCGGGAGAGCCCGTTCGAGGACGTGTGGGTCCAGCCCGCCGCCGGGGACGCGGGCACGGCCCTGGGCGGTGCGCTGCAGACGGCGGCCGACCTCGGTGACAAGGTCGAGCCCATGTCCGGCGCCGACCTGGGGCGCGGTTGGTCGGACGAGGAACTGGCCGCGATCCTCGCCGACGCGGAGGTGGAGTACGAGCGCCCCGTCGACCTCGCCGCGGAGGTCGCCCGGGCGCTCCGGGAGAACGCTCTCGTGGCGTGGTTCCAGGGACGGTCCGAGTTCGGGCCCCGGGCGCTGGGCCACCGTTCCTTGCTCGCCGACCCGTCCGACGCCGACAACCTCGAACGGCTCAACCGGGTCAAGGGCCGTGAACAGTTCCGTCCCGTGGCCCCGATGGTTCCGGCCGAACGGGCCGCAGAGCTCTTCTCCGGCGGGCCCCTGCCCAGTCCCTACATGCTGTTCGTCCACGACGTCGCTCCGCAATGGCGGGACCGGATCCCCGCCGTGGTCCACGTGGACGGCACCGCGCGAGTGCAGACCGTCGACCCCGAGAACGACCCGCTCACAGCCCGCCTGCTGTCGGAGTTCGAAACGCTGACCGGTGTGCCCGTCCTGATCAACACCAGCCTCAACACGGCCGGTCGGCCCATGGTGGACTCACCGAGGGACGCGTTGGAGTGCTTCGGTTCCGCACCGGTGGACGTCCTGGCCCTGGGCCCCTATCTCGTGCGGCGTTCCGAGAAGGGGCGGACATGAGCAGNCCCCCCCCCCCCCCCCGCCGAGATCGTCGTGGTCGACGACCGGCCCCTCGGAGAACGGGACACACCACTGCCCGGGCTCGGTGACCGGCTCGGCGTGCGGATCCTGTATACGGGCGGCAGAGGGCCCGCGACCGCGCGGCAGGCCGGGTGGCACTCCTGTGCTGCGCCGTGGATCGTCTTCCTGGACGACGACGTGCGGCCGCCCGCTGACTGGCCCGAGCGGCTGTGCGCGGACCTGGCGGCCCTTCCCGAGGAGGCCGCGGGCAGCCAGGGCCGGATCGTCGTACCGCGTCCGCACGGACGCCGCCCCACGGACGCCGAACGGGCCACGATCGCCCTGGAGGGCGCCCTGTGGATCACCGCCGACCTGGCGGTGCGCAGGCGGGCCCTGGAACGGGTCGGCGGGTTCGACACCCGCTTCCCCCGGGCCTACCGGGAGGACACCGATCTCGCCCTGCGGATGGAGGACGCCGGCCTCTCGCTGCACAGGGGAGACCGGGTGTGCGTCCATCCCCTGAGGGACGGCGGGCGCCGCGCGAGCCTGCGGGCCCAGCGCGGCAACGCGGACAACGCCCTCATGCGGCGGTTGCACGGACGCTCCTGGCGCGAACGGGTCGCCGAACCGCCCGGCAGTCTGCGCTCACACCTGTTCACGACCGCAGCGGCCGCCACCGCCGTGCTCGCGGCGGCCACCGGGCGGCGTGGGACGGCCGCCGTGTCAGCCGCCGTGTGGGCGCTGTCGACCGCCCGGTTCGCGCTGGCACGTATGCGTTCCGGTCCGGCCGAGCCCGCCGAATGGGCCGACATGGCGCTCACGAGTGTGCTCATTCCGCCCCTGGCATGCCTGCACCGGTTGCGCGGCGAGCTCCGGCACACCGGCGCCCGGCCCGCGCCGGGCGTGCGCGCGGTGCTCTTCGACCGGGACGGCACGCTCGTGGAGGACGTGCCCTACAACGGAGACCCCGACAAGGTCGTCGCGCGCCCCGGCGCGGCCGAAGCCGTCGCCCTCGCCCGCGAACACGGGCTCCGGGCCGGGATGGTGACCAACCAGTCCGGGATCGGCCGCGGCACCCTCACCGAACGGGAGGTGACCGAGGTCAACCGGCGGGTCGAGGAGCTGCTCGGCCCCTTCGACCTGTGGCGGATCTGCCCGCACGCCCCGGAGGAGGACTGCACCTGCCGCAAACCACTGCCGGGGCTGGTGCTCAGTGCCGCCGAGGGGCTCGGAGTACACCCCTCCGAGTGCGCGGTGATCGGCGACATCGGGCCCGACACCGACTCCGCGGCCGCCGCAGGAGCACGGGGAATCCTCGTGCCCACACCGGTGACCCTCGACGAAGAACTGCGCCGGGCCCCGGAGGTCGAGCACGACCTGCCCTCCGCGGTGCGCAGGATCGTGGGAGGTGAAGGGGCATGACCACACGCACGGTCCTGGTGGCACGCATGGACAGCATGGGCGACGTCCTGCTGTCCGGCCCTGCCGTGCGGGCGGTCGCCCGCAGTGCCGACCGTGTGGTCGTGCTGGCCGGGCCCCAGGGCGAGGCGGCGGCGCGCCTGCTCCCCGGAGTGGACGGTGTCCTCACCTGGTGCGCGCCGTGGATCTCCCCGCAACCGCCCCGGGTCGAGCGCGAGGACGTCGAGGAGCTGATGGCGGCGATCACCGCGACGGGCGCGGACGAGGCCGTCGTCCTCACCTCCTTCCACCAGTCGCCGCTCCCGCTGGCCCTGCTGCTCAGGATGGCGGGCGTGGGACGGATCTCGGCGATCAGCGACGACTACCCGGGAAGCCTGTTGGACGTGCGCCACCGGGTCCCCCGAGGGATGCCCGAGGCCGAGCGCGCCCTCTCGCTCGCCGGGGCCGCCGGATTCCCGCCCGGCCCCGAGGACACCGGACGCCTGGACCTGCGGCGCCCCCTGCCCGACACCCGGGCCCTGGTGGGAACCGGCACCTACACCGTCGTCCACGTCGGCGCCGATGCTCCCGCCCGCGAACTCCCCGACGCCCTGGGCACCGACGTGGTCGCCGAGCTCGGCGCCCGGGGGCACCGCGTCGTCGTGACCGGCACCGACCGCGCCAAGGCAGGGGAGGTCGGGGGCGAGCACGGCCTCAATCTGGCCGGCCGCACCACCACGGCCGAACTCGCCGACGTGCTCCGCAGGGCCCGTGTGGTCACCGCCGGCAACACCGGACCGGCACACCTGGCCGCCGCCGTGGGCACCCCGGTCGTGTCGCTCTTCTCCCCCGTCGTTCCGGCCTCGGCCTGGGCCCCCTACGGGGTCGCCCACCGGCTTCTGGGCGCCCAGGACGCCCCGTGCGCCGGCACACGGGCGCGCCGGTGCCCGGTTCCGGGCCATCCCTGCCTCAACGACGTGACCGCCGGGCAGGTCCTGGCCGCCATCGACGAACTGGGGGAGGCGTCATGACCGTGGACACGGGCCGGGCCACCGCCGCGTCCGCGCGGACCGAAGCGCACACGAGAGCGCCCGTCCGCCCCCGCCGCGTGCTCATGTGGCACGTCCACGGGTCGTGGACGACCTCGTTCCTGCACTCGGGCCACACCTGCGTGCTCCCGGTGACACCCGACCGGGGGCCCGACGGGCGCGGGCGGGCCGACACCTGGGACTGGCCGCCCAACGCCGTGGAACTCCCTTGGGATCAGGTACGCGGGGCCGGGATCGACCTGGTGCTGTTGCAGCGCCCCCACGAGATCGGGCTCGCCGAACACCTCCTCGGTGCGGTCCCCGGACGGGACGTGCCCGCGGTCTACGTCGAACACAACACCCCGCGCGGCGGTGTACCCGAGACCCCGCACCCACTCGCCGAACGCTCGGACGTCCCGGTCGTGCACGTGACACACTTCAACGCCCTCTTCTGGGACTGCGGCCGGGCCCCCGTCCACGTCGTCGAACACGGCGTCCCGGACCCGGGCCCCCTGTACACCGGGGACGTGGCACGGGTCGGAGTGGTACTGAACGAACCCCTGCGCCGTCGGCGTTTCACCGGAACGGACCTGCTGCCGGGGTTGGCCGACGAGGTCTCCCTGGACCTGTTCGGCATGGGTGTCGAGGCGGTCCCGCGTCGGCTGGGGATCCCCGAGGCACAGCTGCGCGCCCACGAGGACCTGCCCCAGCACGCCATGCACACCGAACTGGCGCGTCGAAGGGCCTACGTCCACCCGCTGCGCTGGACCTCACTCGGACTCTCCCTCATCGAGGCGATGATGATGGGCCTGCCCGTGGCCGCCGTCGGCGCGACCGAGGCCTACGAGGCCGTCCCGCCGGGCGCCGGTGTGGTCTCCACGAACCCCGCTGTGCTCGCGGAGGAGCTGCGCACCTTCCTGGAGGACCCCGACCACGCGGCCCGTACCGGTGCCGCCGCGCGCGAGGCCGCGCTGGCCCGGTACGGGCTCCCGAGGTTCCTCGACGACTGGGACCGAGTGCTGGAGGAGGTGACACGATGAGGATCGCGATGGTGTCGGAGCATGCCAGTCCACTGGCGCTCATCACCGGGGAGGACGCCGGCGGCCAGAACGTCCACGTGGCGGAACTGGCCACCGCGCTGGCCCGACGCGGACACGACGTCGTCGTCCACACGAGGCGCACCGATCCGACCGCACCCGACACCGTGCTCTTCCGGGACGGTGTCCGGGTCCGGCACCTGAGAGCCGGGCCGGCGGCGCCGCTCGCCAAGGACCTGCTGTTACCCCACATGGGCGAGTTCGAGCGCGAGCTCACCGAGGCGCTCGCGCACGAGCGGCCCGACGTCGTGCACGCACACTTCTGGATGAGCGGGATGGCCGCGACCGGGGCCGGATCCGCGCTCGGGATCCCCGTGTTCCAGACCTTCCACGCGCTGGGGGCGGTCAAGCAGCGTTTCCAGGGCATCGCCGATACGAGCCCTCCGGGGAGGGACCGGATCGAACCGGCCGTGGCACGGGCCTGTGACACGGTCGTGGCGACCTCCGAGGAGGAGAGGAACGAACTCCTCACCTGGGGTGTGGAACCGGAACGGATCGCCGTCGTGCCCTGCGGTGTGGACACCGAGCGTTTCACCCGCTCAGGCCCCGGCGCACGCAGGAACGGGCGGCCGCGTCTGCTCAGCCTGGGGCGGCTCGTTCCCCGCAAGGGGGTCGACACGGTGATCCGGGCCCTGGCCGCGGTGCCCGACGCGGAATTGTTCGTGGTCGGTGGTCCGTGCCCCGACGAGATGACCGACGACCCCGAGGTCCTACGGCTGCGCACGATCGCCCGGCACCTGGGCGTGGCCGACCGAGTGCGTTTCTTCGGATGCGTGGACCGTGAGGAGGTGCCGGCACTCGTCCGCTCCGCGGACCTGTCGGTCAACGTGCCCTGGTACGAGCCGTTCGGTATCTCCACGGTCGAGTCGATGGCCTGCGGGGTACCGGTGATCGCCTCCCGGGTGGGCGGCCACCGCGACACCGTGGTGCACGGGGAGACGGGGCTGCTCGTTCCCGCGCGCAGTCCCGGCCGGCTCGCCGAGAAGATCCGCCGGCTGCTGGCAGAACCCGACACACGCAGGTTCTACTCCGAGGCCTCCGAGAGGCGGGTCCGGGGCCGGTACTCGTGGTCGGAGGTGGCCCGGGCCACCGAACAGTGTTACCGGTCGCAGGCCCGGTGGGCCGTACTTCCCCGCGACCCGGAGCACGAGCGCTTCACGGAGCAGACGGCCGCGACCACGGTCGGAGGGGAAGAGAGCTGATGCACACCCACCTGCGTGAACTGGACGAGGCGTTGCACGGAACCGACGTCGACCGGGTCGAACGCTGGGCCCGGATCGCCGGCCCGGCCCTGGCGGCCGGGCACCGGCTCTTCGCGTGCGGCAACGGTGGCAGCGCCGCCGAGGTCCAGCACCTGACCGCCGAGCTGACGGGACGGTTCGAGACCGAACGGCCACCGATGTCGGCGTTGGCACTGCACGCCGACAGCTCGAGCGTGACCGCCATCGCCAACGACTACGGCTACCAACAGGTCTACGCCCGGCAGCTCCGGGCGCATGCCCGCCACGGAGACCTTCTGGTGTGCATGTCCACCAGCGGCAACAGCGAGAACGTCGTGGAGGCTGCCAAGGCCGCCCGCGAACTGGGTGTCCTGTCCTGGTCCCTGACCGGACCCGGGCCCTGCTCCCTGGAATCGCTGAGTGACGACACGGTCGCCGTGCCGGCCGGGTCCACCTCGACCGTCCAGGAGGTCCACCTGGCGCTGGTCCACGTCTTCTGCGCGGGGGTGGACCGCTGGTCGGAACGGTCGGGCACGGCTCGGGCCGTTCCAGAACAGAGGGGGAGGACATGAGTGGCGGGCGTCTGGTCGTTCTCGGTGACAGCATCCTGGACGTCGACCTGAGAGGGCAGTCCCGTCGGCGGTGCCCCGACGCCCCGGCACCCGTCCTGGACGAACCGGGTCGATGGCACCGCCCCGGCGGGGCCGGCCTGGCCGCGGGGCTCCTGCGCGAGTACAGCGGCGGGTACGTGGGCCTGGTGACGGCCGTCGGCCGGGACGAGGGTGCGGTCGAACTCGCCCGCAGCCTCGGTACGGGCGTGGTGCTCGACGGACTCCCGCTGCGCAGACGCACCCCCACCAAGATCCGGGTGCAGGACGGCGGAGCCACCGTCGCACGGCTCGACGAAGGCTGTGAACAGGTCGTGCCGGAAGTCTCGGCCGATGAGGTGCGCCGCGCCCTGCACGGGGCCGATGCCGTGTTGGTCTCCGACTACGGACTCGGCCTGACCCACAGCAGGGCCGTACGCGAGGTGTTGACCGGGTTCGCCGCGCACACACCGGTCGTGTGGGACCCGCATCCGCGCGGGGCACCGCCGGTGTCAGGGGCCCTCCTGGTCACACCCAACGCGGCCGAGAGCCTGGTTCCCGCGGGGGCGGACACCGCGCACACCCTGCGCAGAGCACGCCGGCTGGCGGACCAGTGGCAGGCCGAGGCGGTCACCGTCACCTTGGGCGAGGGGGGCGGGGTCTGGGCCGACCGGTCGGGCAACGGCGGCGAGGTCCGGGCCGAACGGGTACCGGAACCGGAAGACACCTGCGGTGCCGGGGACGCCTTCGCGGCCGCGTGCACCGTGTTCCTGACCCGGGGGTTCGGCGTCGGGAGCGCCGTCGAGGCCGGCACCTGTGCGGCCGGACGCTTCGTCGCATCCGGCGCCGCCGCCGCGTACGCGGAACCGCGGCGCGAGCGTGGACCGGCCGTGAGCATGCTCAACCCGCCACCCGAGGTGGAGGGGGCCCGACGCGACGGCAAACGCATCGTGGCCACCGGGGGCTGCTTCGATCTGCTGCACGCCGGCCACGTCGACCTGCTGCGCCGGGCCCGGGCCCTCGGAGACCACCTCGTCGTCCTGGTCAACGACGACTCGTCGGTGCGCGGCCTCAAGGGCGAGGAGCGCCCGGTGGTGCCCGAACACGACCGGGCACGCCTGGTGGGCGCGCTCTCCTGCGTGGACACCGTCGTCCTCTTCGGTGAGAGCACCCCGATGAGCATGCTCCGGCGGATCAGGCCGGACGTGTGGATCAAGGGCGGCGATCACGACGCGGACGACCTGCCCGAGGCGTCGATCGTGCGGGCCGCCGGCGGCGAGGTCGTCACACTGCCGCTGCTGCCGGGCCGGTCCACGACCGGCCTCATCGATCATCTGCGGGGCCAGGACGGCCTCCCCGCGACCTGAGACACCGTGCGTGAAGGAGAGAAGATGCGTGAACTCGGACTGACCGTCGTCACCGGAGGAGCATCCGGGCTCGGTGCCGCCACGGCTCGGGAGATCGCCGAGCAGGGCGGGCGCCCCGTGGTGCTGGACCGCAAACACCCCGAGACGGACCTGCCCTTCGAAGAGGTCGACCTCGCCGACCGGCACGCGATCGAACAGGCGATCTCCCAGGTGGTGGAGAAGCACGGTCGGCCCTCCGCGGTCGTCAACGCCGCCGGCATCGACGTGTGCGGTCAGCTGTCCGACGTGTCCGCCGAGGACTGGGAACACGTGATCGCCGTGAATCTGCTGGGCACCGTGGCCGTGACCCGGGTGGTCCTGCCTCACCTGAAGGAGACCAGGGGGAGCGTGGTCAACTGCGCGTCCACGCTCGGCCTGCGCGCGCTGAGCGACGCCAGCGCCTACTGCGCCTCCAAGTTCGGGGTCGTCGGGTTCACCCGGTCCCTGGCCGCCGAACTCGCCGGGTCCGTGGGGGTCACGCTCCTCGTCCCTGGAGGGATGCGCACCGCCTTCTTCGACGACCGGCCGGAACAGTACCGTCCCGGCCCCGACGCGCAGCTCAACGACCCGGACGACGTGGCCTCGGCCGTGCTCTTCGCCCTGCGCCAGCCGCACGGATGCGAGGTACGGGAGATGGTCGTGTGCCACTCGGGCGAGACCTCCTGGCCGTAGGCGCTCACGGCGGTCCCGTGGCACGAGTGGCGACGTCGCGGAAGAAAGGACCGAACGATGCACCATCCGAGAAGGGGTGCCGTACTGGTCACCGGTGGAACGGGCTTCGTGGGCTCGCACCTGTGCCGACGGCTGATCGGGCGGGGACAGAGAGTGATCTGTCTGGACAACCTCGTCACTGGACGCACCGAGAACGTGCGGCACCTGTTGGACCATCCGGGGTTCGCCCTGCTCCTGGCCGACGTGACGGAGCAGTGGGAGATCGACGAACCGCTGGAGACCGTCTTCCACCTCGCCTCGGCCGCCTCGCCCCGGGACTATCTCCGCATGCCCCTGGAGACCCTGGAGGCCGGGAGCGCCGGGACACGCAACGCGCTCGCCTGCGCCGAGGCGCACGGGGCCAGGTTCGTGCTCGCCTCGACGAGCGAGGTGTACGGGGACCCGAAGGAGCACCCGCAACGGGAGACCTACTGGGGCCACGTCAACCCGGTCGGCCCCCGGAGCGTGTACGACGAGGCCAAACGGTACGCCGAGTCGCTCACCATGGCCCATCACCGGACCCGGGACACGGACGTGGGGATCGCCCGGGTCTTCAACACCTACGGGCCCAAGATGCGTCTGGACGACGGCCGTATGATCCCCACCTTCCTCCGACAGGCACTGGCGGGGGAACCGATCACCGTCACCGGCAGCGGCCACCAGACACGCTCGATCTGCTACGTGGACGACACCGTCGAGGGGCTGCTGGCCCTGGCCGACGGTGACACGACGGATCCGGTCAACATCGGGAGCGAGGACGAGGTGAGCGTGCTGAACCTGGCCGACCACATCCGTGTGCTCTCGGGGTCCCGGTCCGAGCTCACCTTCATCGACCGGCCCGAGGACGACCCGCACTACCGGAGACCGGACATCAGCAAGGCCATGAGGCTCCTCGGTTGGAAACCGGTCGTCCACCTGGACGAAGGGCTGCGGCGCACCCTCGCGCACGTGCTGGAGCGCGAGGTGCTTCCGGTTCCGGAGACGAGCCGCCCTCGGGGGCGGAACGGGAGGCCGAACCATGCCGAACACGGAGTCGTCCCGGGTCTCGGTCGTGGTGATCACGCGTGACCGGGTCACCGAACTCTGCCGTACGTTGGCGAATCTGCGGCTTTTGGAACCGAGGCCCTCGGTCGTGGTGGTCGACAACGCCTCGCGGGACGGAACCGCCGAAGTGGTCCGTGCGAACTATCCCGAGGTGACACTGGTCCGCAACGAGCGCAACACCGGGTGCGCGGCGCGCAACCTCGGCGTCGGCCACACCTCCACGCCCTACGTCGCTTTCTGCGACGACGACTCGTGGTGGACCGGGGACTCGCTGGAGGCGGCCGCCGACGCCTTCGACACGCATCCTCGCCTCGGGCTGGTCGCCGCCGCCGTCCTCGTCGGGGGTGGAGAACGCGCGGACCCGGTCAACGACCAGCTGCTCGACAGTCCCCTGAAGCCGGACGAGGATCTTCCGGGACCCAGGGTGTTGGGGTTCCTCGCCTGCGCCTGTGTCGTCCGGCGGGTCGCCTTCGAGGACACGGGAGGTTTCGAACCACTGCTGTTCTTCGGCGGTGAGGAGGCGCTCCTGGCGCAGGATCTGGCGGCCCGGGGCTGGGGCCTGTGCCACCTGCCCCGGATCCACGCCCACCATCACCCGTCCGAGGCCCGCCCGCCCTCCGCATGGCGCCGCACCCTGGAGGAACGCAACGCTCTGCTCACCTCCTGGCTGCGTCGGGGACCGAGGACCGCGCTCGCGCACACGGCACGGGCACTCGGGCGGGCGCTGTGGGACCCGTGTTCCCGCAAGGCCTTGTGGGGTGCGGTCGTGTTGACGCCCGAGGCGTGGACGGCGCGCCGCAGGGTCCCGGCCTCGGTCGAACACGACCTCGAACTCCTGGAGCGCGCGTGAGGGCGCGGGTCGGCGTCGTGGTCATCACCAAGGACCGGCGCCGGGAGCTGATGCGGACGCTCTCGCGGCTGGCGGAGCTTCCGGAACGCCCTCCCGTCGTGGTGGTCGACAACGCCTCGGGCGACGGCACGGCCGACGAGGTCGCCCGCCGGCACCCGGAGGTGGGACTCATCCGGGCGGGGACGAACCTGGGCGCGGTGGGCCGCAACGTCGGCACCGACGCGTTGGCCACGCCCTACGTCGCCTTCTGTGACGACGACTCGTGGTGGGAACCCGGGGCACTGGAGCGCGCGGCGGATCTGTTGGACACCCACCCGCGTCTGGGGGCGATCACCGCGCGCCTGCTCGTCGAACCCTCCGGAGAGGAGGACCCGCTCACCCCGGAACTGCGGAACTCGCCCGTCCCGGGCCCCGAGTGGCTCCCGGGCCCCGCGATCCTGGGCATCCTCGCGGGGGTGAGTGTCCTGAGGACCGAGGCCTTCCGCGGGGCGGGAGGTTTCTCCGAGCGCCTGTGGTTGGGCGGAGAGGAGGAACTTCTCGCACTCGACCTGGCCTCGGCGGGCTGGTGGCTGTGCTGGGACGAGCGGACCGTGGCCCATCACCACGCCTCGCAGGTGCGCGATCCGCGCCGGCGCCGACAGCAGGGGATCCGCAACACCCTGTGGACCGCATGGCTGCGCCGCCCGTGGCGGGGCGCCCTCGGCCACACCCGGGAGGTACTGGGGTCGGCGCCCAAGGACCGCACGAGCGCCGCGGCCGTGGCGGAGGCCGTGAGGGGGCTGCCGTGGGTGCTCAGGGCGCGCAGGACCGTCCCGCCGCACGTGGAGGAAGGCCTGCGGCTGCTCGCCGGGCCGCGGAAGAGGTCACGTGCCCGTCGTTACGTCGGTTGAGTACGGGTGGGTCGGCTGCACGAAGCCTGAAGTGGTCGCGTCGAACGGGAATCCGACGTGTCCCTGCGGCCGTGTGTGACCGGTTCCCCCGGGCGCGGCCTGAGCTTGCGTGAGGAGGCCGACCCCTTCCGCGTGCGGTGACGGCGCGGAGCAGACCCCGTCAGGAGCGGATCTCGCGGCGGCAGGGAGGCGGCACGCACGGGCTTTCGCCAAGAACTCATACGGGGGCCTCCGCCTCCCGGACGAGTGCATGGAAGGCCCCGGTGGGACTCCCGCCGGGGCCTCTCTGCTGCCTGGCATGCCTATCGTCGACGTACCGCGTTGAGAAGAGCGCCCCACTCCTGCCCGGATACGATGAGGTGTCCCTCCAAGGGGTTCATCGAGTCACGAACCGCAGCGTCGCCGCCTGGAACGTCGGCGACCTCGACGCAGTTGTTCGGGTTGCTGTAGCTCGACTTGCGGAAGTTGAGCTCGGCGCTGTCGGTGGAGAGGTACATGGGTCGGGTTTCCTAGCTGATTCGGGACCGTAGGTAGGTGGCTACAGCGTCCGGGTCCATGGACTTCGACACGAGCAGATCGAAGATCCGGCGGTAGCGGTCCACCTGAGGCCGTTTGTCGAGGTACAGGCCGTCTTCGTCCGCTTCGACGAAGACCGCATCCATGTCGGGGTCCAGGTATTTCAGTATCGTGAACGGCCCACCCATACCCGGGTGCAGTCCCACACCCGGCTCCAGAACTTGGAGGGTTACGGAGTTCGGTTGCTCTGCTGTGGCGGCGAGGTGTTCCACCTGGCGGCGGTGCAGCTCGGGGTCTGATACAGCGAGTAGGTCCAAAGCACGCTCATCGATGATCGCCCAGAGATCGACGGGGTCCTCACGGTGCAGGAGGACTTCCTGGCGTTGCATGCGCGCTTCCACAACACGCTCGACCTCCGCCGGCTCGCGTATGAGCGTTGCATGGGTGATCGCCGCTGCGTACTCGGGGAGCTGGAGCAGCCCGGGGATGTACTGGAGCTCGAACACGCGGAGCCCGGTGACCCCCGCCTCCAGGCTTGTGTAGTCGCTGGTGAGTACGTCGTCGTATCGACTCCACCACCCCCGCTTTCTGGACTCCCTGGTGAGCTCGAGGAGCGTGTCGCGTTCGCGGGTGTCGGTGACCTTGTAGACGTCGAGAAGCAGACGGATGTCGCTCACTGCGGGGTGTTTCGACCGACCCGTTTCGATGTTCGAGACCTTGGTCGTGGACCATTCGAGCTCGGCGGCGGCCTGTTCCGCAGTTAGAGCCGCTTCGAGACGCTTCGCTTTCATTTGTGCTGATAGCTGGCGTCTAGCGACGGGTGGGCTACTCACTTCGACCTCCTCCAGTGGCGTCAATGATGGTACCGCCGCAGGACTGGAACCGGACATTTCGCAACTACTCAGTGCAATCATTCTAGTTAATGGATCTCGATTGAGAGCTTGCGAATTAAAAATTTCGAGTCCATCATGAAGAGGTGCTCATCCACACGCCGCTCTCATCCAGCGGCACTCTCACGGGAGGTGCGCGATGCCGCGCTACCGATCGAACCGGGCCCGCCGCGTGCGGGCCTACGTCCACCGCCCCGACGACCTCGCGCCCTTGGCGGCCGTGGTGCGATCCTGGCTGATGCTGCGGAGGGCGATGTGAATGCCCGCGCCCATGCCCCTTGCTCCTGCCGCCGTCGACCCCGAGCTCGCTGTCCTCAATGCCCAGTTCGGTGACCGGTGGACCATCACCCGCCGCATCGACCACGGTGGCGCCCTCGGCGCCTGTCACGCGGTGCGCCACGATCCCCGTCCCAGCCTCCAGGGGCTGAGCGCGCACACCGCCGCCGGTCTGTGGGCGGCGATCGAGTACGCGGAGGCGATACCCCGATGACCGGCGACCCGGATCTGGACCGCCTCCAGTGCGCCTACGGCCAGGACTGGCGTATCTGGCGGACCCCGAACTGGTGGATGGCCAACCCACGCAAAGCGGGGCCGCCACCGACGTTGGTGGAGCGCACCCCCGAGGAGCTGGAAGAACGCATGAAGGACCCCGGCTGGGCGATCGGCCGAGTGGTGGTCCCGCGACCGCGGAGCCGCTGACCGACCCTCTCCTGCTACCGCGGAACTGGAATGCCCTGGTGAGGTGGGCGCGGAAGCGCCGGGCGGACCGCCTCCAGGGGCTGAGCGAGCCCCTCAGCCCTGCCCGGCTCCGGCACGGGTCTTTCGGCGGCGGGCCGCGGCGGCCCCCACCCCGGCCATGGTCACGAGCAGGACCGTACCTCCGAGCAGGGCGAGAACACGGCCCTTCGTCGGCTCCACCGGCCGGTCCAGTGCCAAGGTCTCCTCCGGAATCCCCTCACCGGAACGGGGGCCCGAAGTGCGGGACAGCGCCCCCACCGGGTCGACTGATGCGGCGCCGAACCCCCCACCGGTGTGCGGATAGGCCGAGGACGTGAGGCGCATCGCCGTCTGTGCCGCGCTGAGATCGGGGTACTCGGAACGGACCAGGGCCGCGGTACCGGCCACGAACGCGGCGGCGACCGGGTCTCCCTCGGCGACGGCGTGCCCGTCACCGCCGGGGGCGAGGCCCAGCACGGCCTCGCCCGGGGCCGAGACGTCGGGCGCCGCGGGGTTCTCGCCGCTTTCCGCCGGTGCCTCCCCGAACGTCGTGCCGTCGGTGCCGTTGGCCACCACCCCCAGAACCTCGGAGCGGGTGGCGGGCACGGCGGCGTGCACCTCGTTCTGGACCTGTGCCGTGGAGGGAGCGACCACCAACACGTCCTCACCGACAGCGGTGTCGACCGCGGATTCGAGTTCGGGGCTGCCGAGCGGGAGCGCGACGCCCACGAGGACGATGTCGGCGCCCCCGGAGACGGCCTCGGCCAGGCCTTCGGCCAAGGCGTCCGCGTCGCTCCGGCCACGGTCATCCGTCACCGGGACCGCCGTCACCCGTGCCTCGGGAGCCACCCCGACCAGACCGCTGTCCGACTGCGGGCGTGCGGCGACGACCCCGGCCAGGAAGGTACCGAAACCGGTGCAGTCCTCACCGCCTCCGGCCACCGCGCCCGCCAGGGCCGCAGGCGTGTCGTCGACGCCGCTGCCGAGGACGGCGACGTCCGTTCCCTCCCCCGAAGAGGTGGTGCGCGCATCCGGGAGGCCGAGAGCGCTCTCGGTCCAGACCTCCTGGTCGATCACCTCCTCCGAAGCGGGCACGCACGTGTCGGAGGAGAGCTCGGGCACGACCTGGGGAAGTGCCGGGGGCGCTCCCCCGTCCGCCGAGGCGGGAGCCCCCGGGACCAGGAACAGGGTGAGGGCACACACCGACGCCCCGGCCCGCAGCCGGCCCCGTTTCCTGTCGAACGAGACCGCGACCCCTGTTTCCGGGCCGTCCGCCCCTCGGACCGCTCGGTTCCTCACGTACGGTCCTCGGCTTCCTCGGTCTCCGGATCGAGGGCCAACTGCACCTTCACCGGATCGCGGCGGTCGAAGCGCAGGGCTCGGCCCGGAGGCAGCCGTTGCGGACGCAGGGAGCCGAACAGCACACCTTCCGAGGGCGGGCAGGACAGCACCATGCTCGGGGTGTTGGCGTCGATGAGCTTCCGCAGGACCGGTTCGCCCATGGCGCGGCTGAAGCCGCCCGCCCCCCGCGCCAGCACGAGGTGGAACCCGATGTCGGTGCCCTGGGTGAGCATCTCCGCCAACGGTGCCAGGGGCCCGCCGCTGCTTCCTGTGCTCAACAGGTCGTAGTCGTCGATGATCACGAACAGCTCGGGACCGCTCCACCACGAGCGGTCACGCAACTCCTCCGGGGTGACCTCCGGGCCGGGGAGCCGGGGCTTGAGGGCCTGGGCCGCCGCCTGCATCATCTCGCGGGCGCTCTCCCCGGTCACCGCGTACCCGAGGCGCTGCTCCTCGGGGATCGCGTTGAACAGTCCGCGCCGGGGGTCCACCACGACCACACGCGCTTCCGAGGAGCTGTAGCGCTCCCGGATGGTACGGGTGATCCTCCGCAACAGGTTGGTCTTGCCGCTCTCGGTGTCGCCCACCACGAGCATGTGGGGCAGGACCGAGAAGTCGTGCCACAGCGGTTCCAGCCGCCGTTCCTCCAGGCCCAGGGCGATCTTGGGCCCCTCCTCCGCGGGCGGGAGGTCCGCGGCCGGCAGCGAGAGCGGGAGCAACCGTACCGGTGGGGCCGGAGGTCCGTCCCACGCCCGGTCGACGGCCTCCACCACCCCGGCCACCGAGGCGCCGGGGCCCTCCTCGACGTGTGGCAGGGCGGAGAGGAAGTGTTTGTACTCGGAGGTCAGACCGCGGCCCGGGACCCTCGGGACCTTCTCGGCCTGACGCATGTTGATCGTGGAGTCCACGGCGTCTCCCAGGCGCAGTTCGAACCGGGTGACCAGCAGGTCGCGAAGGCTCGACTGCACGTCCGCCCAGCGCGGAGAGGCCACCATCAGGTGGATGCCGTAGTTGAGGCCGCGCTGGGCGATCTGCACGATGTCGTTGACGAGGTCGAGCATGTCCGCGCGCACGGTGGCCCAGCCGTCGATGACCAGGAACACGTCTCCGTAGGGCTCGTCGGGGAACTCGCCGGCGGCCCGCCGACGCCGGTAGGCGCCGATCGAGTCGATGCCGTGGTCGGCGAAGAACCGCTCGCGCCGGTCGAGGAGCGCGGTGATCTCCGCCACGGTCCGGGTGATGCGTTCGGTGTCGACGCGCCCGCAGATGCCGCCGACGTGCGGCAGGTCCGCCACGCCGCGCAGTGTGCCGCCTCCGAAGTCCAGGAGGTAGAACTGCACCTGCTCGGGGGTGTTGGTGAGCGCGAGCGCCGTGATCAGCGAGACCAGCATGGTGCTCTTGCCGCTCTGGGGGCCTCCGATGACCGCCGTGTGCCCGCCGGCACCGCGCAGATCGGCCGTCAGAGGTGTGCGCAGCTGCTCGAACGGACGGTCCACCAGCCCGATCGGAACGGACAGGACCGGATCGCTGCTCCAGGCGGGCAGACCCTCCGCGCCGGCCTCCCGCAGCAGTCCGGCGACGGAGGGGGCCTCACCCAGAGGAGGCAGCCACACCTGCCGGGCAGGGGGACCGGACGTACGCATCGCCTCCAGCGCGGTCTCCAACAAGGTCTCGGTGGGTTCCTCCTCCGGTTCGGGTTCGGGCTCGGAGGAGACGGTGACCGGTCCGGCCACGTGTCCGGCCAGGAAGGGGGCGATCTCGCGCGCGGCGGTCGAAGCGTGTGCGGCGCGGCGCTTGGCCCGGTAGGGGCCCGAGACGTAGGCGGCCTTGAACCGCACCAGTTCCTCGGTGTCGGACCTGAGGTAACCCGAACCGGGGGCGGGCGGGAGCTGATGGGCGTCGGCCACCCCGAGTACGCCGCGACTCTCCATCGCCGAGAACGTACGCAGTGCGATCCGGTAGGACAAATGGCTCTCCAACTGGTGCATACGGCCCTCGTCCAGGCGTTGTGAGGCCAGGAGCAGATGCACCCCCAGACTGCGTCCCAGGCGTCCGATCATCACGAACAACGTCATGAAGTCGCGATGGGTGGCCAGGAGCTCACTGAACTCGTCCACGACCACCAGGAGGGTGGGGAGCGGCTCCATGTCCGGATTGTTTCTGCGCGCCTTCTCGTATTCGTGGATGGAGCTGAAGTTGCCCGCGGCGCGCAGCAGTTCCTGTCTGCGTACCAGTTCGCCGTGCAGCGCGTCCTGCATGCGCTCCACCAGAATCGTTTCGTCGGCGAGATTCGTGATCAGAGCCGAGGTGTGGTTCAACCCGTCCAGGCCGATGAACGTGGCGCCGCCCTTGAAGTCCACCAGTACGAAGTTGAGCGTCTCGGAGGAGTGGGTGAGGGCGAGGGACAGCACCAGCGTTCGCAGCAGTTCGCTCTTTCCCGAACCGGTGGCGCCGATGAGCATCCCGTGCGGGCCCATCCCGCCCAGCGCGGACTCCTTCAGATCCAGTTCCAGGGGCGTGCCCGATGCCGAGATGCCGATGGGCACCCGCAGGCGGCTCTCGGGGCGCTCGCGCTCCCACTCGCGGACCGGGTCCCACGTGTGCAGGTTCTGGATCCCCAACAGCGTGGTGAGGTCGAAGTCGGTGGTCAGCGGTTCCCCCACGTCGGTGGCGATACTGACCCGGTAGGGGGCCAGCATGCGTGCGAGGGAGCGGGCACGGACGTGGTCGAGCTTGTCCGGGCGGCCCAGGGAGGAGTGGACCTCGCGGCCGGACCGGTCGAGTTCAGCCATCTCCACCGAGTCCGGCGACACACGCAGGGCGAGGCTGTGGGGGGCGCCGTCCCAAGGGCGTTCGGGAGACACGTCGATCACGACGGTGTTGCGAAAGCCGCCGCTGAGCAGTCTCGATCCTTGTGGCACGATTCCACCGTCGACGATGATGATCGTGAAGGGCTCGTCGCGGCCCGGTTTTTCCTGCGGGTCGAACGGTGGCCGGTCGGCCAATTCCGGGCCGACGAGACGTTCCAGCTCAACGGCGTCGGAAGCAATGAGGCGCAATGGTCCGGCGCCGTCCCGTTCTGTCGGGTGCATGCAGTGCGGAAGCCATTTGAGCCATGCCCATTCTGCCATGCCCGAGTCATTCACGCAGGCGGCGATCCGCAATTCGTCCGGGGCGTGGAAAACGGCTGCCTGGGACACGAGGGCGCGCGCCATTCCGAGAGAGGATTCTGTGTTTCCGTGCAATCCCACATGTGCGAATCCACGCAGATAGAGGGACACCGGAAGGCCGTCGACGGTCGCGTAGGCGTTGATGAACCGGCGGAGCGCGTGTGCGGACAGCGGTTCGAGGTCCTCCACGGGCTTGGTCGACAGAGGGGCCATGCGGGTGCCGAGCGGTTGCTCGCCCAGGGCGATACGTACTTCGGCGAAGTCGTCGTGTCCTCCGCGGCGTTCCCAGAGCCGGCTCGTGCGCACCAGCGACCACAGTGAACCCGGGTCGGGCCCGTTCCAGGCCTGGGCGCCGCGCTGGGCGGTGACGACCTCGCGGACCTGGGAGCGCATCTGGCCGAGGTAGCGCAGATAGTCCCGGCGGTCTCCGGTGAGACGGCGGCTGCGCTCGAGCCGGGTGCGCAAGAGCTGGCCCCCGATCATCGCCACCGCACCGACGAGCATCATGCCGCCGGCGATGAAGGGCATGGCCGTCCCCATCGTGCCCGAGCCCGGGCGGAGCACCATCATCACCATCGCCAGGGAGCTCAGCGCCATCGGCAGGTACATGAACACGCTGGAGATGTTGGTCTCGTGTTCAGGTAGCGTCGGCGGCTCCTGAAGGGCGAGCTCACCCTCGGGTGACTCCGGGCCGGGGCGACGAGCCGGCCTGCGGATGAGGATCGTGCTCATCAGCGAATATTTCCTTCCAATTCACTCCGGTTCGCTCGGGCCCCGGTAGGGTGCCGGCTGGATTCTCCCTGCGTAATTCGGGTCCGTTCGGCCGAGCAACTCTCCAGAACAGGATTCGGTTCTTGGGGTCCGGACGGGGTTGCTCGTGCGAGCGCGGACGGTCCGGGGGCGGAGTTCACTACCTCCATGGGTGAAATTTCCGAAGTGATGCTATTCTATCCCAGCATTTCGAGCGCCCAGTGTGCTGTTCCTGCCCGGCATGAGCCGTCGCGGAATGGCACGTCATGGCACTCCCCCTCGTCGAGGTCGTTCGTCATGCGCCGTCATTCGTTCAGCTTCCTGTTCAGCGAGGAGTGCCGATGTCGGACGCCGTCGAGGCGGACCTGTGCCGTCTGATCGTCCGCGCTCCCAGCACCGCGTTCGAGATCGCGGTACCGCGTGACCTGCCGTTGTCCGAGCTCCTGCCCACCTTCGTCCTCTACGCGGAGCAGGAGGAAGAGGACCTGGACGAAGCCGGTCTGGAACACGGCGGATGGGTGCTCCAACGGCTGGGGTCCTCAGCGCTGGAGGAGGCCGAGACGGTGGAGACACTCGGTCTGACCGACGGCGAGACGCTCTACCTGCGCGAGCGCGCCGATCAGATGCCGGAGATCCACTTCGACGACATCATCGACGGGGTGGCCGACTCGATGGGCGACCGTCCGGGTCTTTGGAACCCGGATCTCTCCCGCCGCGCGCTCACCCTCACCGCCGCCGGGGGGCTGGCCGGAGCCCTCGGACTCGCTGCCACGCTCGGCTTCACCTGGCTGCCCGGAGCCATCGCGGCAGCCACCGGGGTGCTCCTGCTGCTCACCGCCGGCGCGGCGTCCCGCGCGTTCGACGCACCCTCGGTGGGCGCCGTCACCGGTGGTGCAGCCATCCTGTTCATGGCCCTGGCCGGTGCGTCGTTGCCGAACGGCGACCCCGGTACCGCCCTGACCGGAGCGAGGATGCTCTCGGCGGCGTCGACGGGCACCGGGGCGGCGGTGTTGGCGACCGCCGCAGTGGCGGCCTTCCTGCCCTTCTTCGTCGCCGTGGTCGGAACGGCCCTGTTCACCGCTGCGGCCGGTGCCCTCCTCATGTTCTGGGACGCGGCTCCGCCCCAGGGCGTGGCTGCCGCGGCCGCCGCCCTGGTGCTGCTGCTCGCTTCCTACGCTCCGGCCCTGGGCTTTCGGCTGTCCGGGATGCGGCTGCCGCCCCTTCCCGGCGGTGTGGCCCAGTTGGGTGAATACATCGCCCCCCACCCTGCACACGACGTACGTACGCGCAGCGAGCGCGCTCACCAGTTCCTCGGGGCCTGCCTGGCAGTGGTCGGGGCCGTGTGCATGGCCGCCCTCACCGTCCTGGCCCTGCATCCCGGCTGGCCGGCCTCCTCGGCCGGGGTGTGCGTGTCGGTGATCCTGCTGCTGCAGTCCCGCGGGCTCACCAGCGTCTGGCACAGGATGAGCTTCCTGGTGCCCGGGGTCTACGGTCCCGTCGCCCTCGCGGTGGGCGGCGGGCTCCTGGGCGGCGACACGGCCGCGATGGTCCTCTTCGGCCTGCTCCTGGTCACCGCGCTCGTCCTGCTCATGGTCGCGTGGTCGGTGCCCGGGCACCGACCGATCCCGCACTGGGGGCGCGCAGGGGAACTGATCCAGAGCCTCGCCGCGATCGTCCTGGTGTGCCTGGTCCCCGCCAACCTGGGGCTGTTGACGTTGCTCCGGGGGATCGGCGGATGAGGCGGCACGGAAGGGGGAGGCCCTGATGCAGACCCGTCGCGACCAGGTCCAGGCGCACTCGTTCATGGTGAGCCGGCTCTCCACGGCTATGTCCGCCGCCGACCCCGACGCGGCCGAGGCGCCGCTACGGCGCACACGCAACGGCGCCTTCATCGGTCTGGTTCTGGGGGCGCTGCTCTGTGTCGGTTTCCTGGTCTTCGGGCTCCTCTTCCCCGGGGGCGCCACCCATTGGCGTACGGAGGGCACCATCGTCTCGGTGAAGGGTGGCGGCGGACAGTACGTCTTCTCCGACGGTGCCTTGTGGCCGGTCGACAACCACGCCTCGGCCCTGCTGCTGGCCGACTCCTCCGAACCGGTGGACGTGTCCGCCGACTCGTTGGAGGGCACCCGGGTGGGGAGCCCGGTGGGCATCGCCGGCGCCCCCGACGCGCTTCCGTCCCCCGAGGCGGAGGGAGCGCTCAACTGGCAGGTGTGCGCCGCCACCGTGGACGCCGGTCGGGGCGAGGAACCCTTGACCTCCTTGGCCCTCCTCCGCTCACCCGAGGGCAGCCCGGTCGAGGACGGGGACGCCGTCCTGGTCCGCGGCCCCGACGGGGGAGACCACCTGGTCTGGGACGGCCGCCGGCTGGCCCTGGACGGGGAACACGGTGCCCTGGAGTCCTTGGGGTACGGCACGGCCGCGCCCCATCCCGTCTCGGGGGCGTTCCTGGACAGCCTGCCCACAGGGCCCGCGCTCGCCCCACCCGACATCGAGGGCCGCGGTGAGCCCGCCCAGGAGATCGATGGTGCGAGGGCCGGAGTGGGCCAGGTCTTCCTCGTTCCGAGCGCCCAGGACGGCACCGACCAGCACTACGTACTCACCCGGGACGGCCTCGCCCCCGTGGACACGACCCGTGCCCATCTGCTGCTGGGCGACCCGCGTACGGCGGAGGAGGCCTACGGGGGAGAGGACGTGGAACCGGTCCGGATCACCGTCTCCGAGCTGCGTGAGCACCTGGTGGACGAGGACCCGATGGCGGACGGTCTGCCCGCGACCCCGCCGACCCTGACCGACCCGCAGGGGGCGGCGCTGTGCACCGTCGAACGGGGAGAGGAAGACCCCGCTCTCGTGTTGGCGGCCCCCACGGACATCACCGGGAGGGCCGCCCGCCCCCCGGCCGGCAGCACGGCCGCCTGTACCGCCCCCGACATGATCGACATCCCGTCCGGGGAGGGCGGCCTGGTCCGAGCCTCCCCCGCAGGGGGTTCGCCGTTGAGCGGTTCCTACTTCCTGGTCACCGACACCGGGGCCAAGTACCCGGTTCCCGACTCGGAGGCGGCCGACCTGCTGGGCTACGACCCCGGAAAGGCGTCCACCGCTTCCACCGCCCTGCTGGACATGCTGCCCACAGGACCGGGCCTGAGCCCGGATGCCGCCGCCGAACCCGTCGGCGCCACCCCGGAGCCGGGGGAACCCAGCTGCCCCCAGGACTGACACGCAACAGAAACAGGAGTGAGCCCCATGTCGATGATGCGCAGTACCGACCAGGCCATGCGTACCGGCCACGACGCCATGGAGACCGCACACAGCACGTGCAACGGCGTCTACACCACGGTCGACGCCGTGCGTGACCAGCTCGGCGGCAGCTGGCGGGGCGGTGCCGCCACCCAGTACGACACGGCGTTGGTCAAGTGGCTCGAAGAGCTGCGCCTGATCACCAACGACATGAACGACATGATCGGCATCCTCGGTGGTACCGAGCGCAACTTCCACGAGATGGAGGACGAGAACCTGGTCATGGCGAACTGGATCAAGGACCTCAACCCGAACCAGAGCGACGCCGCCGCCCGCTGACCCCGGCCATGACCGCCCCCACGGACGGGGGCCGAAGAGAGGAACAGTGCCATGAGTTTCGACGGATTCGAGATCACCTACAGCGGCGCCGACGACGCCGGGCTGGACCTGCGCAGGCAGACGGAGGTGATCGCCGAGGCGATCGAGGAGCTCGACGCCAAGGTCCGCTCCGTCAAGTCCGAGTGGGTCGGTGAGGCCGCGGAACAGTACGACGAGCGTGTGGCGGCCTGGCGGCGCAACGTGGCGGACATGCGTGCGCTGTTGGGCAACGCCCAACTCTCCTTGGACGACATCACCGACCGTTACCGCCGAGGAGACCTGCAGGAAGCCGGCAACTGGGAAGCCCGTCGCTGACCGCTTCCCCGGTCAGCCGCGGCACGGGTCCGGTCCACCCGTGCCGCGGCACGAGCCGTGTGCGGACCGCAGAGACCGAAGGCCATGAGAGGAGCGGGTCATGTCGGAGGACAAGACCAAGGTCACCTTGGAGTACTTGCGGGAGCTCCGCACGAACAAGGTGGAGCCCTTGCGCGAAAAGGTGTCGGAGATGAAGACACGGGCCGCCCAGAACTACCCGGAGAGCGGCGGGGACTCCTCCCAGGAGATCAACGTGCCTTTCGGCAACGGGGAACTCCTGCCTGCCGCACGTGAGCTCTCCGCGGAGGTCAGAGGGGCACTCTCCCAGTTCACCACCTCCATCACCGAACTCGAGACACGTCTGCTGGACATGTCCCAAGGCATTCGTTACAGCGAGTTGCTCTTCGACGATCTGGAATCGGACGCGGAACTGGACGCCGCCCAGGTTAACCAGATCATCTCCGGAAACGCCCCTTCCGACTCCGGAGGCCCGTCCTCGAGTGCCGACCCGGAGGACAGCACAGGTTCCTGAGCGCTTCCTGACCGCCCGTACAGTGCCCGACCCGGCTGATCAGCAGTTTTCCGTCCCCGACGTTTCGCTCTGAGGAGTTTCCATGGCCGATGAGGACCTTCCGGAGGAAGAAGGCTCCGACCCCGACGTCCCTGCCGGCGGTGGAGTCGTCGAGAGCGAGGAGATCGCTCATGCCATCAACGTCCTCGCCGACAGTGAGGGCAGCGAGGGCGGATCGGTTCCCCCGATGGGCACGGCCGAAGCGGTGCGGGACACGAACTGGTTCACCAACTACTTCTACAACGCCGGCGACCCCGGGGACGCCGACGAGTGGTTCGGGTTCGAGAGCCGGGCCTCCGACGCGGACATGCTCGGGTCGCACGAGGGGGGTTTCTCGGTCTTCTCGGGTGTCCACATCAACGAGGCGATCAAGGACACCGGTGACACGGTGTGGGGCCGTTTCAAGGAGCGGATGGAGACCGTCCTGGAGGCCGCCTCCGACCCCTCGAAGGGCAGCGACAACTACAACGGGAGCGTCCTCTCCCGCATCGTGGCCGACCTGGAGGACTTCCGCGAGTTCGCCGAAACGAGGTACGGGGACCTCTCGGAGCTCTTCGAGACGCTCAAACCGGGAAACGAGCAGTTCGAGGGCGCGGGGGCCGAGGCCCTCGCCCGGTACGTGCACACGGTCTCCCTCGAGTTCAAGAACCTGGCCGATTACCTCGAACCCGCCGAGCTCGCCGTCGAAGCAGCGCGGCGCTCCTCCTACAACGACTTCATCGAACCGGCTTCCGCGGCCGTCGACACATGGACCAAGGACTCCGATCACGCCCCACGGCGCCTGATCCGGACCTGGTGGGAGGAACAACGGGAGCACGTCACCCGTGAGGACGGCGTGATCAAGATCCGCGGGATGCGGACCGATGAGAAGGACACCTGGCTGACCTTCGAGAAGGAGATCAAGGAACGTTGGTGGGAGGGCCTGGCGGACGTACGCAAGGCCGCATCCGACGGGATCTCCGACGTCCACACCACGTACACCGGTTCCTCCTCCGACATCCTGCCGTTCAGACCGGTCCCCACCTCCAGCGAGCCCCCTCCCGGCGGCGGTGGTGACAGTGGTGGTGAAGGTTCCGGTGACCGGAGCATGGAGGACATCTTCGACGACTACCTGAACGGTGGCGACGGCGACGGTTCCGACGGCGGCGACGGTTCCGGTGGCCGGAGTGTCGAGGACATCGTCGACGACTACCTGAACGGTCTGGGCGCCGAGAGCGGCGGTGGCGATCTGCCCGACAGCTCGGGCGGAGATTCGGGGGCCGGGGGCCCGGAGAACCAGGACGGCCCTCCTGATCCCTCGGTATGGCAGGACACCGATGCGCTCCCGGACCCTTCGGGTTCCGGAGGTGACCCGTCCTCCTCCGGGGGCGGGACCTCCGGTGGCTCGGAGCCGCCTCCTTCTCCGGGTGGCGGGAGCCTCGGCGGCCCCGGCGGCGGTGACCTCTCCTCCTCCGGGAGCGGGACCTTCGGTGGCTCGGAGCCGCCTCCTTCTCCGGGTGGCGGGAGCCTCGGCGGCCCCGGCGGCGGTGACCTCTCCTCCTCCGGGAGCGGGACCTTCGGTGGCTCGGAGCCGCCTCCTTCTCCGGGTGGCGGGAGCCTCGGCGGCCCCGGCGGCGGTGACCTCTCCTCCTCGTCGGACGGGGGATCGCCGGACGGAGGAACGGGTGCTCCGGTACCGCCTCCGCTGGTTCCGGGCGCGGGTGGTCCGGGAACCAGCGGAGGCGGTTCCGTGCACTCCGGACACAGGGACCGGAACGGTGCCTCCCTCACGGGCTCTCGGGGCGAGGACGGAGACCGGCCCTCGCCGGGAGACGTCCCGGGCGGCGTCGAGACGCCCTCGGACGACACGAGTGAGCGGGACGGTTCGGTCCCCCCGCCGCCCAGCCCTGTCGTGACCGGTTCCGGTGATCTCGGTGGC
>NZ_ANBE01000001.1 GCF_000341145.1 Nocardiopsis xinjiangensis YIM 90004 | reverse complement strand
TTTCACTGGAGAGGCGGGTCGTGAGGGGTCGGAGTTCCCGGTCCCGGGGTCTGGTGATCTCGGTGATCGGGGTGGGCTGGATCTGTCGTCCTCGGCCGGAGATGGTTTCACTGGAGAGGCGGGTCGTGAGGGGTCGGAGTTCCCGGTCCCGGGGTCTGGTGATCTCGGTGATCGGGGTGGGCTGGATCTGTCCTCCTCAGCAGGATCGGGTTCCTCGGAACTCCTCGGCACGGAAGGCGTGAGCGGCCCCGGAACCAGTGGGGGCCCGTCTTTGATCGGAAGCGGCGGTTCGGTGCTCACACCGCCGCCCCCGTCGACGGGTGACGGAACAGGTGGCACCGGCGCGGGCGAGCTCACGGCCCGGCCCGACTCCGGATCGGCCGGCGGAGCAGGCGGGGCCGACGGAAGCAGGGGACCGGGCTCGAACGGTACCGACCCTTCGGGCGGCTTCGGCGGGGGAACCGTGTCGGAGGGTTCCGGGGCCGCACCACCCGGGCAACAGGCGGCTCCGGGACAGACGGGGGGCGCCGGAGGGTCACCCATGATGCCGCCCATGATGCCGCCGGGCGGTGGCGCGGGCGGAGGCGGAGGCGGAGGCGGGGGTGCGCAGGAGCGCAGCCGCACCACGTGGCTCGCCGAGGACGAAAAGATCTGGGGCACCGCGGCTCGGGGCGGCCCCTCCTCGTTGGGACGGCCGGTCCCCGGACGCGACAAGGGAGTGAGTGGCGTTGGACATGTCTCTGCAGGCCCGGATGGAGGAGTCTCTCCGGGAGCTCCGTTCGACACAACAGCGCCTGGCACGGGCAAGCGCAAACCTGGAGTCGGCTACCGCCGAAGCCGTGTCCAAGGATCGGATGGTCAGCGCGACGGTGAACGCGAGAGGGGAGATCGCTGAGCTGAGGTTCCACACCGACAAGTACCGGTCGATGGCCCCGGCCGAACTCGCCTCGGCCGTCAAGGACGTGGTGGAACGGGCCCGGCGCGATGTGGCACGGCAGGTCTCCGACGCCATGGGAGGCCTGGCACCGGGAGACTCCGCGGCCCGCGCGCAGGCGGTCGCCGGTGATCCCTCGGCCCTGTTGCAGGAGCTGGGGCTGGGGCCGGTGGAACCGCCGCGGTGACGGTCCGCTCTCGGCACGGGTGTCGACCGCCCGGCCCCTGAACCACTCGGACGACGTGACGACACAGGACAGGGAGGAGCATGCCATGACCGACCGCATCTCGGTCGACCCGGACGCGGTGGCCAAGGACAGCGCCGGCATCGGAGAACTCGCCGAAGAGATGCGTGCCATCCACCGGTGGCACGAGGACGCCACGGAAGCACTGGGCCGGTGCTGGGGCGAGGGCGACGCCGTGGCCAAGTCGTTCGAGGAGAACTACGTTCCGGCCCGCGACCAGTTCAGCGACTTCCTCACGGCGATGACCACCGCGCTGGAGAAGACCGAGGAAGGCCTCATGGACACCGCCGAGCAGTACGCGCTCGACGAACAGTACGGCCTCGACAACGCCATGCGGCTCACCGGTGTCCAGGACGGCGGAGACATCGGCGGGAGGCACTGACACCCATGGGAATGGAGCTGCCCCCCGAACTGCGGAACCTGTTCATGGTCCTGACCGGGTCCGAGTGGCCCACGGCCGACGAGACGCGGCTGTGGGAGCTCGCCCAGGTCTACGGCACCACGGCGGACCGTCTGGAGATCGATCTGCCCCAGATGGTCATCCGGATCAAGAACAGGGTCCGGGAGAACTTCGACGCCACGGCGGCGGACTTCTTCGACGAGTCGGTGGACCAGTTCACGGCCGGGGAACGCAATTACCTCGGCGAAGGCACGGCGGTGGCCCGGGAGCTCCAGGAGTACGTTCACAACGCGGGCACACAGGTGCAGTACGCCAAGTGGACGATCATCGGCCAGCTCGTGCAACTGGCCGCGGAGATCGCGTGGGCGATCGCCATGGCTCCGTACACGTTCGGGGCCTCGATGTCCCAGATCCCGATCTTCCAGGCGATCGCGCGGACGGTCATCGGCCGGGTCATGTTCCGGCTGCTCTCACAGCTGCTCCAGCAGATGATGATCAGCCAGTTCTTCGCGCTCACGATGGACGCACTGATCCAGCGGATCCAGATCGACAACGGGGTCCGCGACGAGTGGGACCAGGACCTCACCGAGCAAGCCGCGCAGGGAGCCACGCTCGACGCCCTGTTCGGCACCGCCGCCGCGTTCGGCGGCCAAGCGCTGTCGGACCGGTTCAACCGCCTCCTGGGCAACAACACCGGGCCGGCCATCGCCCACCGGCTCGACGACGAGCTCCCGTCAGGACTCGGTCCGGGGGCAGGCGGCGGGTTGCCCGAAGCGGTCGGTTCGGTGATGGGCCGCAACAACGACGAGCTGCTGCGCCCGTACGGCATGGACAACACTCCGGGGTGGTCGCGGCCGGTCGACGGTGAGCGTTTCCGTACCGACATGGGGGAGGGCTTCGCCGACTCCTTGGGGACGACGATGGGCCGCGACCAGGCACGGGAGTTCGGGGAGCGCTACGCCGACGCGTTCGCCCGCAACTGGGGCCGCAGCGGTCTGGACGAGGCTCTGAACAACGTGGTGGCGACACACGGCCGCGACCTCGACCCGCGGATGCGTGACTTCCTCACCACCGGGGTTCCCAACGGGGTACGCGAGGGGCTCTCCGATGTCGGTACGCACTGGAAGACCTTCCTGGCACAGCTCGGTGGGCAGGGCATCGCCAACGCCGGCCAGGGGATGCTCAGCGAGGGTTTCTACAACCTGCTCTTCAGCGATGAGAAGTCCTTCTCGATCACCTGGCTCTCGGGGGTGTCCGGCCTGGTCTCGGGTGCTCTGCAACAGTCCCTGACCCAGGGCGGGCTGCTGCTCGTCGCGCACCTCGAGCGAGCGGGACTTCCCGACGGGGTCCCCCCGTTGCCCGAGCCCCCGATGGGCTCGGCCCCGGACGGGGGCACGACTCCCGGGGCCGGGGGGACGGCGCCTGGGGGCGGCGGAGCCTCCCCGGAGACCACCGGCGGAACGCACGGGGAAGTGTCGGCCGCCGACCGTTCCCCCTCGGGCCAGGGGGAGGGCGAGGGAGCGAAGGCCCCGGACCCGCAGCCCGCCTCGCCCGAACGCGTCACCACCGAATCCTCCGGGACGGACGGACCGACCACCGCGCCGACCGGTTCCTCCACCGGAGCCGGCCGCGACGGCGACCCGGCCCCGGAAACAGCACCGTCTCCGAACGACCACGGTCCCTACCGGCCCGCGGCCCCACCGGCAGAGGACGGCGCCTCCGAGGAGGACGCCGTGGCAGGGCCGGGCCGCGACCAGGGCGGCGACCGGGACCCGGACAGCACGACGTCTACCGAAGACGTCCATCTCCCCGCTGCCCCGGGGCAGGAAGAGCAGGCGCCGGAAGAGTGGGCGTCCGACGCCCCGGAGTCGGAAGGGCGGGCACCGGAAGGGCCGGAACAGGAAGAACGGGCGTCCGACGCCCCGGTGCCGGATGCGGAGGACGGGGCCGGTACGGAGGGAACCGGTGCCCGGTCCCCGGAGGAGCGCCCCTCTTCCGTGGCCGTAGGCCAGGAGCACGAGGACGGGATCCCCCCTTCCACGGAGGGCGAGACCCCCGTGGCGGGCGAGGACGGTCCCACCGCCGGGGGAAGCGATGGTGCGGCCTCCGATGGCGCGGACCGGGTGCTCGGAGGTGAGGAAGAGCAGGTCCGGGGGACGGCCGGCCCCCCTCCATCGGCCTCCGACAACGCCGGAGACGGCCCGGGCCGTCCCGGCGCTCCGGATCCTTCGACCACCCGCTCCCCTCAGGAGGAGGCCGACCCCGACGCGCCGGCCCCCGTCTCCTCCGGGCTGCACCCGCCGGCGAGCTGGCAGGCCACCCGTGAGGGCGCCGAGCCCGCACGTGTGGGCACACACCCCGGCAGGTCGGGGGTCGACACCCGCGGGGTCGAGATCCTGGACGGATCAACCAAGGACCGCCCGATCACCTCGATCGCCGAACGCGGCTTCGACGTACGCCGGATCCCGCTGCCCGACCCCGAACCCGGCGGCCCCGACCACGTCACCGAACTGACGGTCCGGCTCCGTTTCGACGCCGGGGAAGGGGTCCGCCCGGAGGAGGCCGAAGCAGCGCGACGTACCTTCCTGGATCGGGCCGACGAAGTCCTCAACCAGCGGTACCGGCTCCCCGGCAGCGGGGACCAGTTCCACGTCCGGGTGGAGCCGGTCGGCCCCGAGGGCCGTCCGCACTCCGAGACCACCTGGTCACGCGACAACCCCGACCTGCCCGGACGCAGCGACACCGCCCATTGGCGCCTCGACGACGGGGCCGACTTCTGGCTGCACGAGTTCCTGCACCGCATCGGCCTCAATGACGAATACCTCGACCCGTCCCGGGAGGAGGGCGGCCGTCCCCCCGCCGTCCTGCGGAGTTCACCGGACTCCACCGCCGTGCACCGGGCCGGCGGTTACATGGACGCGCCGGTCGGGCGCGGGGGACGCCCGCCCCAGGTCCTCAACCACTACCTGGAGCAGATCGAGGCCCAGGTGCGGGAGGCCTCCCGGTACGATCCACCGGCCCGCCCGGCCGACCTGCCCGAGAGCTCCCACCGTGACCTGACGGCCCTGCTGGACCCCGAGGGGACGCGGGACGGCGCCGACACGATGGACCTCTTCGGTGCTGCCTACGACAGGCACGTGCGCGGCAGGGACGAGGAACGTGTCCGCGCCGACCTCCCGCCCCGGCTGAGGGGCGAGTTCGACCGTACGGTCACCGAGTGGACCGGCGACGGCAGGTGGGAGCGCGCTCTCGACGCGGCCCGCGGGGCCGGGATGGAGGGGCCGCTGTCGCAGATGCCGACCCCGGCCGCGCCCGTGACCACCCAGGGGGACGGCGACCACCGGGCCGCCGCGCCCTTCTCCCGGTTCTTCGGGTCAGGCGGTGACAAGAGGCGGGGCGAGGAGAGCCATCAGCTGCAGGAGCGGCCGCGGCACGGCCGGAACCGTGGTGAAGGCTCCGGAACGGGGGAGGGGCCCTCGAGCCCTCCCCGCAGCCGGGTCCAGCCGGACGGGGACGCGTCGGACCCCGTGGACACCGAGGGCGACACGTCGAGTCCGGGCCGGTTGCCGGACGGGAACAGGGTCGAGGGTGAGACCGAGCGCCTGCTGACGGAGTTCACCCGCCCCGGTTTCACCCTCGAAGAGGGCGGATTCCCCGGAGTGCGCCGCAGCGGTGCCGACGTCGACGGGCTGCGTCAGCGGCTGCTCGACTTCATGCACCGTCAGGGTGTGGAACCGGTGGGCGAGGGATTCGGAGAACGGGTGGCCCGCTTCGTCGACAGGCCCTCGGGCCCGGAGCTCGAGATCCCCGTCCGCGGTCGTTCTGGGAACACAGGAGCAGCACAGGGGCAAGCCGGCCCGCCCGAGCGCGGCCGTCTCCGGGTGAGCGCCGAGCAGGTCTGGTACGACACCACCGACAGCTCCGGAGCGCGGAACCGTCCGGCCCACACGGCCGAGTCGCGTGCCAAGGCCGTGGGGTCCGGCTCCCAACAGTCCCGCAAAGCGGTCAACGTCGCGGCACCGCTGACCATCATCGGGGACGTCGCCGGCCATGTCTCGCTGTTGTCCCCCCGGGGCAAGGTTTCCTACGCCCACCGGCAGCGGGGCACCGACTACCAGACGAGCAGGGAACGCCGCCACAAACGTAAGATCGACGTCGTCGGAGACACGCCCGCACGCTTCACCGGGCATCTCGGGATCAAGGCCGCCCTCGACCTGGACCCGCCCCGGACCGCGGGCCCCGACGGGAACGGACCGCCTTCGCAGCAGCCTCGGGAGGGGGGCGATCCAGCGGACCGACCGGCTCGGGAGGAAGAGGCCGAGGGCCGCCGGACCGTGGAGTACAGCGATGCGCTGAACGGTGTGTTCGACGTGGTCCTTCCCGGCAGATTGCGCACGTCCGGCCAGGCAAACGCCCCCGAGAACTTCCGCACCGACCACGCCGGTGTCCCGGTACGTGCCGCGCGCTTCTCACGTGCGTTGAAAATCCTCCCGGGCCCTGGATTGGACCAGCTCCGGAGGCGGCTGCCGAATGTGTCGATCGAGACGTCGAAACTGCACGAGAACCTGGGCCGGATGGATCTCGGTGAGGTGCTGCGCCTGCCGTACAAGGACGCCGAGGGCCGTTGGCAGTACGCCGAGATCAGCGGTGGCCCCGTCGCCTACGACCGGATCGGCCCGGAGATGTCCGACTCCTCGTTCTCCGACACGGACAAGACCTCTTCCACCGCACAGACCAGCGCGAGCAGGTCCAACAAGCTGGACGGCCGGATCGGTCTGGGTGCCCGCATCGGATCAGAACCTTCGGTGGTGGTCAGGGCCGGTCCGGACTTCGGCGGCGGCGGCAAGTACGTGGGCAAGTCCACGCGCAGCACCGAGCACGGGAGCGAACGTGTGCGCGGCCCCGGCGCCAAGGGCGATTCCGCCTATTACACGGTGGAGCGCAGGTACCGGATCACGACCACCGAGGACCGTCCGGTCCCGGCACGGCCACGGGCCGGCGCGCAGGGGGGCCGCGGAGCCGGGGGCCGGGCCGGGCCGTACACGCTGTCGCTGACCACCCTCGACCAGGTACTGACCTCGGAGGCCTCGCAGTTGGCCCGGGCCGGGACCGGGGACGGCAACGGCGGAGACGGCGGCCGTGACGGCAGGGCCGGAGCCGACGAGACCCGGAGCGGTGCTCACGGGGACCAGGACGCCCCCGCACAGCGCGGACCCAGCACCGGACGCCGGCACCTGGGCGATTCCGTTCCGGTCCAGGCCGAATGGAGCGACGGGCACCTCCGCGATTCCCGGCACCGGGCCCCCTTCACCGCCGTGGCGGACCGTGTCCACAGGCAGGTCTTCGCCGCCCACCCCGAACTCGTCAACGATCCCGGCGCCGCGAGCGACCCCCACCGCGGGTTCTTCGGGCAGGTGTGGAAAGGACCGGACCTGCGGGCGGCCAACACGATGGCGATCTACGAACAGGTCGAGCGCGCGGTCGCCGAATCGGACACTCTGCTGTCCGGGGGGCTGCCCGTCGTTCTGCGCACCGGGGGCATGGGCAACGCCCTGACCCCCGCGGGCAGGGACGATCGCGACGGGGCCGGCTTTCTCACCGTCCGTGTGACCGGATCACTGGAAAGGGGCCGACCGGACGGTTCCCGCAGCGACGGGTCCCTCAGCTCCGGCCTCAACGCGTGGACGACGCAGGGCTCGGGCAAACAGGTCACCACGTCCGGCGGGGCCGACCTGTCGGGCGGGGCCCAGCTCCGTTTCGGAGAGACCGGCAGCGGCCTGCCCGCGGGCATCTTCGAGGTCGGAGCCAGCGGCTCCTACGAGAAGGAATGGGTCAAGCCCGCCTCCTACACCCGCAAGTCCGGTGTCCAAGCAGCTTCCACCGCGAAGGGGGACGTGGACTCCTGGATCTACGACTTGCGGTTGGAGGCCTCGATCGGGACCGGTGCTCCCGTCGACGTCACCCCGACCACCGAGGAGGGAGGCCAGAGCCGTATCCGGCTGAGGGTGGAGGGGCCGAGGACGAGCCGGCTCCCCGGAGAGCCCGGGCCCGACCGCGCGGCCGGGACGCCCCTCGGGAACGCCGTGAACGCGCTGGAAGAGGCACGGGGCAACGTGGAGACTGCCCGCACACGGCTCGTGGACGACGAGCAGCTCGCCGGGGATCTCCCCGATCGGGTGGAGGACCTTCGAGCCGCCTATGAGGAAGCGACCGCCACGCGCGAAACGGTCCGGGAGGCCGTGCAGGCATCCACCGAGGCGGTCGAGGCGTCCGAGGCGGCCGACAGGGCTGTCCCCGAGGCGGACACCAGACACCGGGAGGAAGAGCGAAGAGCGGTCCGGGCCCGGGCGGCCGCGGCCCTCGCCTGGCAGGAGGCCGCGAACCGTCTCAGGGAAGCGGCCGAGGCGAAACTGGATCACGCCGACGCGCTACGTGGAGCGAGCGGCCCGCCCCAGGGACAGGACGGCGGCGGTCGGCCTCAGCAGCCGGCGCGCCCTTCTCCGCCGGAGTTCGTCGAGGCCGGCACGGCAGACCTCGACCACGAGTCCGGTCGAGACGCGGTGGACTCGGCCCGCCGGGCCGCCGGACGCAACTGGGCAGCGGCCGACGCGGCGATGCGATCGGCCTCGGACCACGCCGACCGGATCTCCGCGGCGGTGGCGCAGGCGCCGAGGGGCACCCGACCGGAGACCGCTGCGGCGGAACAGGCGTGGGCGAGGGCCGAGGAGGCAGAGAAGGGGGCCCGGGCCCGCGCCGAGGAAGCGGGCGAACAGGAGAAGGCGGCGAACCGGAGCAGGAAGGAGGCCGCGGCGCAGGCGGGAGAGGCCAGGCATGAGGCCGTGACACGGGCCGAGGGGTCCAGGCAGGCGAGAGACGAACTGGCCAGGGCCCGAGATGCTGATGGCTCGGCCGCTGAACGATTTCAGCGAGCGGAAGAGACCCACAACGCTTCCGAAAGCGCTCGCGACCGGCTCGATACCGTCCGGGAAGCGTTCCACGCCAGCCAACGGGAAGAGCTGAAAGCACACCACCGTGCTGCGGAGGACCACCGACGCCGGGAGGCCCAGAATTTCGCAGACGAGCGCGACGCGCGCCTGCGCGGGCGCACCGAGCTGGACCTCGACGCCCTGCCCCACGCCCCCGGGAACACCGACGCGCGCCAGCTCGGGGAGGCCATCGAGGACGCCGTCCGCGAAGCCCCCGGATACGAGTCGTCCTCGCGTTCAGGGGAGGCCGTGGCCCAGTACCGGCGCCACTTCGGCTCGCCCAAGGCCCTGGCCGCGCACTCGTCGGACCTGCACAACGGAGCTCTTCCGCTCCAGTCCCAGTTCGAGGACGGCACCTTCCAACGCGCCAACATCTCGCACGATCTGCGAGCGGAACGCACGTCGATGCGCGTCTCCGACGCGGTGCCCGACAGCAGCATCCAGCTCACGTACAAGACGGAGTCCACCCGCTCCTCCGGGACCGGCGGCGGATCCGCCGTCAACACCAACATCGGCTTCAAGGGCGAGGGCACGCCGAACCCGTCCGACTCCCGGCACAACCGCCTGGGGGGCCAGGTCGGCGTGGTGCCTTACTCGACCAAGGGGGACCGGAACAAGGGCAGCTCCCTGACCTTCACCGAGGAGGACGCGCTCACCCTGCCCGGAACGACCGTGAAGGTGACCGCCACCGAGGAACTGACACTCGATTCCACGATCCGCAACCGTTACAACTTCGGAGCTTCCCTCCCCTACGGATCCACCGATTCCGCCCAGAGGGTTCTCGGCTCACCGACCGGAGACTACGGCGAACAGGTCACCTCCGAGACGCGCTACCGTGCGCTCGATCTCGCCCAGAACGGCTCCCTGGCGGGTCCGCACGGCCTCGACACCGCATTGACGGACGCGCGCTCGGCGTCCCCGAGGATCGGGTTCGTGCCCGGCAACGAGGGAACCGGATACGCACTGGACGGTATCGACACGAAGAGGGCCCTCCAGGGCATCGTGGATGCAGTGGGCAACGAAGGGTTCACGCTCACCGAGCAGAGCAAGCACGACATCCGGGTGGCCCTCTCACCGACCAACACCCGCGGAACCAACCGGCGCCTGCAGAACGGCGGCCTGGTGCTGTCCGTCAACACCCTCAGGAGCGGGAGCGAGCGCGGATTCAGCACCGGCGGCTGGATGCGCCTGCAACTGGCCGGCGACAGTGACGGCGCACCCGGTTTCGGGTCGGTCGAGTCGGGGTTCTCCTCGGCACGTACCGACTCCGAGTCTCCCGAGCAGAACAGTTCCGAGGGCAAGCAGAGAAAGCACGGACTGACCGCCGGGGTCGGGGGCGGTTTCAACCCCGTGCCGGCCACCGGCACCGATTCCGACGGGGCCCCCGTGTTCCCGTCCGACCGCTACTGGGCCGTCCCCTTCTCGGCCGGCACCGGGTGGGAGAGCGCGACCACCAAGACCGATCTGACCTCGGACACCAAAACCGAGAACACCACACGCACCGTCACTGCTCCGGGGATCAATGTCACCCGACCGATGAAGGTCCGCTTCACCCTGTCGCTGGACAACAGGGCCGGGACGGTGTTGACCGGTGACGTCCGCGCCGGCACTCGCCAGGAGATCGCCCAGACGGGATCGTTCCGTCTCCGCCCCGAGCAGGCCGGTACCCCGGAAGCGCCCCCGAGCGTCCCGGTCCCGGCAGGGGACCGCCGAGAGGACCTCGCCGCCGATCCCGACGCCTTCGCCCGCACCTGGCGCGGGCAGGACGGCCGCTCGGCGCTGCCCGAGGCGATGGTCGAAGACGTGGGGTACGGCCCGATCTCGCACGCGATGCTCACGGCGCAGGCACGGGCCCTCGGCTGGGAGCCCAGCGCTGCGGACCGGTCCGACGCAGGGGCAGCCGTCGACCACCTCCGCAAGAAGAAACCCGGTGCTCGGGCCCCCGTGCTCGGCGCGGCCGCAGACGGCCAGGTCCTGCGCGAGCAGTTCGGAAAGGCGTCCAGGGACGATTCCGGTGCGTTCCTGGTCGGTAAGGACGGCCAGGGCCCCTTCGCCGTCCCCGGCCTCGAGACCCAGCTGTACACCCGTCCCGACCCGTCGGGTGCCACCATCCTCGGGACCGGGGAGATGGAGACCGAACGCGACCACCAACACCTGCACCGCCAGGAGCGTTCCGAGGCGCAGGCGGGATCGACCGCGCTCAACACGGGCACGGACGCGTCCGGGATGAAGGGTCTCGACCCCACTTCTGCCTCCGATTTCCAGGAGGACTCGGTGATCGTCGGGGGCGGACCGAGCACCGCCGGTGCCAACAGCACCGCGGCCGGCGGAGGCAAGCATTCCTCCTCGAGCATGCGCACCGACACGGGGTCCCTGCCGGAGAAGGGGCGGGGGTACCTGGTTCGAGTACCCGTTCAGGCCCTGCTCGTCGCGCAGGCCGGCTCCGGCAAGAAAAAGGTCGCGGCCGAGGAGGTCGGGACCACCGTCGACCTGTGGCTCAGCCGCGAGCAGATCACGGCCCTCGGTGCCGGGGTGAGCGACCAGACGTTCGAACTGTGGAACACTGTGGCCATCTCCCAGGCCGCTGCCGCCGGTACCGAGAAGGATCTCGGTACGGCCTTGGACGGGGAACTCGGACTGAAGCGGGACGAGAACCCCCGGGTCGACACCCGTGCCGCCCTGGACCTCCTCACCTTCCCTGGAGCAGACCCCCAGTTGTGGTCGCCCGAGACGTCGGACGCCGTCGGGGTGCTCCGCGACTATTTCGGCCCCGCTTCCGGAAACGGCATGGGTCGCCAGACCGCCGGCTGGGGGACCGACCAGGCAGCCGGGGAGCGAGCGGCCCAGGAGCAGAAGAACCGGGCCGAGGAAGCCGAAAGAGCGTTGCAGGCCCTGAGGCGCGGTTCGGGCCCCCCGGAAGGGCTCGCCGCGGACACGGTCGAGGCCTTGGACGAGCTGTACGTGCGACGCGATGCGCTGCACGAGGCACTGAGTAAGCACAGGCAGGCTCTGGACCACTACTTCGACGCCTTGCGGGGCGCGTCCACCCCCGAAGACCGGACCACCGACGGCCCGACCGACCGGACCCAGGCGGTCGGGCCGCCAGGAACCCCCGCAGCAGCGAGCTCCAGCGGAAGCAGGCAGGAGCAGCTGAACAGGGACTACTCCGAGGCGCTCGGCACAGCCTGAACCAACCCACTGACCACACCAGTCCCCTCCGACCGCGCGACCCACTGCGGCCGGCCCCTGACCACCGGAAGACGTCCGGTGACCGAAAGGACACGACGAAGAATGACGGAGCACAACGAGGCAGCACGCGGGCCCGCTCGTACAGGCCCCGTACTCAGCTCGACGGGGGAACCGCCCACCGAGCGGGCCACCGATGCCGTCGGGGCCCCGCCGGCACCCCTCCCGGGGCGATCCGCCGCAACCGAGAAGACCGAGGCCGCTGCCACGACCGCCGAGGAGAACGGCCGTGGGCGCAGCGCCCTGCGCGCCGCGCTGGCGGCGCGCAGAACAGGAACGGGACAACAGCCGTCCGGGGACGCGGAGTCCGCGCACCAGCGGCCCGGTAGACCCTTCATGGCGGTCGCTGCCATCGCGGGTCTGGTCCTGGTGTCCGCACCCTTCGGGCTCTCCCTGGCCCAGGAGCAGAGCGCCGGGACCGCCGCTCTCGACAGCGACCCCGCCTCGGCCGCCCTTCCCGAGCAGGCGGCCGACACGGCGGTCGGAACCGGAACCGGAACCGGCTCCGGCTCCGGTTCCGGGCTCGAGGGTTATGTCCCCGAAGTGTTGCCGGAGAGCCCGGCGGCCCCCGGAGGTGACCCGGAGGGACCGGCGGACGGCGGTGGTCCGCCGGAACGGCCCGTCGAGCCCCAGGACGGCTCCGGCGGCCCGGACTCCGGCAACGGTGATCCGCTTCCGGGTACGGCCGGGGCCGATGACCAGGACGGGCAGGAGGAGGACGGGGACGCCGACCGGGAGGTCTCGGTCGAGGAGGCCTCTCAGGAACAGACCCCGTTGATCGACCTGCTGACCGGCCGCGGTGGCGAAACGGACGACGAGGAAGAGGACGGTTCCGAGGGCGACCGGGACGGCGGATCCTCCGAGGACGAAGAGGAACAGCCCGGCCCCGACCATGGCGACGCAGAGGACGCAGAGGACGCAGAGGACGCAGAGGACGCAGAGGACGCAGAGGACGGGGAGGAGCCCGATGGCGCCGCGGCCGAGACCATGAGCGCCGCCGAAGACGACAGCGGCAAGGACGACAGCGGTGGGGGCGGTGGTGGCGCCCAGGCCGGAACCGAGGAGGACCAGGGTTCAGGCGGAGAGCCCGCACCGGAGGAGCCCCGGGCCCACGAACCTCAGGCTCACGAGCCCCAGGCACAGGAGGCCCCCGAACCCTTCCGCGCCGTGGCCGGTCCGGGTTGCGAGCAGGAAGGTGCCCGTTACGGGATCCAGGGGGACGGTGTCTGGCGTTCCGGCCCGGCCGGCTACTCTGGGGCCGGGTGCGACGACGGTTACGATGTCATGGCCGTGAGCGGCGACCCCGACAACGGCGGCACCGCCGCCGAGTGGACGTTCCTGCCCGGACGCGCCGGTGCCACCTGCACGGTGAAGGTCCTCGTCCAGCCCGGAGCCGATCCGCTCTGGGCACACGGTGTCCACGCCCACTTCCAGGTGTTCGACGGAGAAACGACCGACGGCGCCCCCCGCGCCGGGTTCGAACTCACACCCCCGGACGAGGGCCGCTACTGGGGGCTGGCCGAGCTCGAGAACATGGGTGAGTCGTTCACCCTGCGTATGGCCAACAGGGGTGCCTACCCCGAAGGGGAGGAAGCCCCGCAGCTCCCGGCGTCGGTCGTCGAGACCGAATGCCGCTGAACGCGATCCCCCGGCCGGTCCGTCGACCGGCGCAGTAGTACGGAGCCCGCGGGCCGGACCGGCCCGCGGGCACAGAAAGGAAGACGACAGGACATGAACCGTCACGTGCGCGCGGTCGACCCCGCAGGCGGAGCCGAGTTCCGAACCATCGGCGAAGCCCTCGCCGCCGCCGGCGACGGCGACGTGTTGTCCTTGGCGCCGGGCCGCTACGAGGAGCAGCTCGTCCTCACCCGAGTGGTGACCCTGGTGGCGGAGGAGGGGCCCGGGACCGTCGAGATCCTCTCTGCCTCCGGAACCGCGGTGACGTCGGTGGCCGAAGCCGTCAAGCTCAACGGTCTGCTCCTGCGGGGGCGCGACCCGGAGGCTCCCGTGGTCGACGCGGCGGCCGGACAGATCGAGCTGGCCGACTGCGAGGTCGAAGGGGCCGCCTGGGCGGCCGTGCTCGCCCGAGGAGACGGAGCCCTGGCCCTCCGCGGCTGCACGGTCCGCTGCACGATCGGAGCGGGGATCGTCGTCACGTCCGCCCGTCCCAGCGTCATCGAGGACTGCGTCGTCGAGGACGTCGGTACGAGCGGTGTGGTGATCAATGACAAGGGGGCCCCCGAGGTCCACCGGTGCACGATTCGCGACACGGGCGCCAACGGTGTCTACGCGGCGGGCAGCGGCGCCGGCCGGATCAGCGACTGCACGATCTCCGGCACCGCAAAACCCGCGGTGGTCATCGATGAACACGCAGCCACCGCACTCAGCGGCCTGCGGGTGCGCGCCGTCGCCGACGACGGCGTCGTACTGACCACACGCTCTCCCGTGGCCGTCGGCGACCTCGTGGTCGACGGGACCGCCGGACACGGTCTGCTCCTGCGGGCGGGTACCGACCCGCGTCTGGACCGGATCAGCATCACCAGGAGCGGCGGCATCGGTATCGCCGTCGAGGACAAGGCACGCGGGAGTTTCCGGTCCTGTGACGTTCGCGACACCGGGGCCGAAGGGGTCAGTGCCTCGGGCCGGGCCTCCACCTCGTTCAACGACCTGACCGTGCACGGCACGAAGGCGGCCGGGATCCACATCGCCGAGGACTCCACCGCCGAGTTCGACCGTGTCACCGTGGACCGCACCTCGGGGCCGGGCGTCGAGATCGTTTCGGGGGCCGCCCCGTTCCTCCGCAACGGTTCCCTCTCCGGGGCCCGGGGCCACGGCGTGCGCCTGGACGGCGGTGGCGGGCGCATGGAGGACATCGAGGTCACGGGCGCACGCCGGAGCGGGATCCACGCCTCTGGAAGGGCGCGTGCCTCCCTCAGCGGCCTGCGGGTCCTCGGCCCCCGGGAGAACGGTGTCGCCGCGTTCGGCGGGGCCGAGCTCGACCTGCGCGACGCCGAGGTGTCCGAATGCGGCGGTGACGGGCTCGCCGTGCAGGCAGAGGGAGAGATCATCGCGCTCCGTGTGCGCTCGCACGGCAACACCCGTAACGGGGCCCTTGTGGCCTCGGGAGGCCGGGGCGTGCTGCGCTCGTGCGAGCTGTCCCAGAACGGAGGTGACGGTGTCCTCGTCGGGAGCGAGGAGGACGTGGTCGTCGACGGCTGCACGGTAAGGGGCAACGCCCGCTCAGGTCTGCGCCAGACCGTGCCGGGCGGTCGGATCCGGGCCGACTCGCTGGTCAGTGAGGACAACCGGGCGGAGGACCTGTACGGACCGGATGCCGTACCGGCCGCCCCCTCTCCGGGAACGCACGGTGCGGAAGGTGGTGACGAGGACGCTGAGGAACGGGGACCGCTGGCGGACCTGGAAGCCCTCATCGGACTCGACAACGTCAAGGAAGAGGTCACCACCCTGGTCAACCGGAACAAGATGGCCCGGCACCGCGCCGAGATGGGACTGCCCTCGCCTCCGGTGGCCCGGCACCTGGTCTTCGCCGGCCCTCCGGGCACGGGCAAGACGACCGTGGCCCGCCTCTACGGCCGGGTCCTGGCCGACCTGGACGTCCTGCGCTACGGGCACGTCGTCGAGGCGGCACGGGCCGACCTGGTCGGGCAGTACGTCGGGGCCACGGCGATCAAGACCACCGAGGCCTTCCAGAAGGCCCGCGGCGGGGTGTTGTTCGTCGACGAGGCCTACACGCTCTCGGCCGAGGACGGCGGCGGCTTCGGACAGGAGGCCATCGACACCCTGGTCAAACTCATGGAGGACCACCGCGACGAGGTGGTGGTGATCGTCGCCGGGTACGAGGCCGAGATGGAAGGTTTCCTGGCCTCCAACCCCGGTCTGGCCTCGCGGTTCGCGCGCACGATCACTTTCCCCAACTACCGGGCCGAGGAGTTGGTACTCATCGTCGAGCGCCTCGGTGCGGATCACAGTTACAGCCTCTCGGCGGAGCTGCGAACGATGCTGCTGCGACACTTCGAGGCCGTACCGAAAGGTCCGGCGTTCGGCAACGGCCGGGAGGCGCGCAAGGTCTTCGAGGAGATGGTCGACCGCCAAGCACACCGGCTCAGCGCGGATCCGCCCGCCGATCCCGCGGAACTGACCGTGCTCACCCCCGAGGACCTGGGGAACAGAGCCGAGGCCCCTTCCGGGTCGGGCGGGAGCGACCTGGCCGCTCTACGCGCGGAACTCGACTCGTTGACCGGATTGCACGAGGTCAAGACCACGGTCAACGACCTCGTCAACGTGCTGGTGGCGAGCGCGCGCCGTCGGGAACTGGGCATGCCGGCGCCCAGCCTCGGCCACCATCTGGTCTTCGCCGGCCCTCCGGGCACGGGCAAGACGACCGTTGCGCGGCTCTACGGCCAGTTGCTGCGTGCCCTGGGGGCGCTCCCCGAAGGGCACACGGTCGAGGTCGCCCGCTCCGACCTCGTCGGCCGTTACATCGGACACACCGCCCAGCTCACCGCCGAGGCTTTCGAGAAGGCCCGTGGTGGGGTGTTGTTCGTCGACGAGGCCTACACGCTCACCCGGCCCGGTGCCGCGGGGGACTTCGGACAGGAAGCGGTGGACACCTTGGTCAAGCTCATGGAGGACCACCGCGACGATGTGGCGGTGATCGTCGCCGGCTACACCACGGAGATGCAGGGTTTCCTCGACTCCAACCCCGGGCTGGCCTCACGGTTCTCCCACCACGTGCCGTTCACGGACTACTCCGACGAGGAACTGGTCTCCATCGTGGCCGGCATGGCCGCCGGAAGCGGGTTCGTCGTCCCGGCCGAAACGGATTCCGCGCTGCGGGAGCATTTCGCCGGGGTCAACAGGACGGAAGCTTTCGGGAACGCCCGCTACGCCCGGCAGGTACTGGAACGCATGATCACCCTGCAGGCGGGGCGCACCGTCGATCTGGCCGACCCCTCCCGTGAGGACCTGACCCTGCTCACCCCTGCTGACGTGCCCTGAGCACGGGACGTTCGCTCCACCTGGCGCCGGGGCCCGCGCACCTCCGCGGGCCCGGCAAGAGGCGGCGGGTCCAGGAGCGATGGGACGTGGACCCAAGCGGCCCGGTCCGCGAACCGCGACCGGCCGGCCGTCCCGGGGGCTCCGAGGAGGGGCCCCGGGTGAACAGGTCGCGGACCTTCTGGCAGAAGCGCTTCTCCGAGGACCGGATGTCCCGGACGCGCTGATCGATGTAGGACGGCTACGGCCGCGGTCTCCATGGTTACGGTCTCGCCCGAGCCGACGAGCTCATCCATCCCGGCCGCGGCGCCGGTGCCGACGGTGACCACCAGGGCCTGCTCGAACGTGCGGGCGAACCGGGCAACGGCGTCGATCTCGTCATCCACTGCGCTCATGCCCCTCCTTACACGTTCACCCCGGCGCGTGGCCGGGGTGAACGTGTAAGGAATCCTTACGAGTCGGGCTGCTCCGCCTCGGCGCGGGCCACCGCCCGCATCAGCTGGGCGTAGGCGTAGCCGGTCACGGTGTCGCCCCAACCCGCTCCGGCCTCGGAGCCCACGGACGCGCGCACCTGTCGCAGCCCTTCAGCCGTTTCGTCGCCGTAGTCGCCGTCCACTCCGTACTCGGGCAGGTCCTGGCCCGCGTAGCCGATGAGTACCTGCAACGCCTTGACGGCCTCGCCGCTGTCGCCCTTCTCGAGCCCGATCATCGGGTCATCTCCTCCGTTGGTAGGTGCGCCCGGGGCGCCGGTGAATGTGCCGTCCTGCACCATCCGGTACGCCCGGTCCCCGGGGCAGGAGGTGGCGATGAAATCCCGGTGGCCCAGGACGGTCCCGCTGATGCTGGTGTCCGGCTCCATGAGCCACGCGCGCAGCTGCCGGACGGCGTTGATCTGGTCGTCGGTGATGGTGTCGGTGGGGCCGGTCATCAGCGTCACGCTGTAGTGGGAGGTGTTACCTCCGGGCTGGGCGGCCTGAGCGCGGTAGAGGCCGCGGCCCTCCATCACGTAGCCATGGGCACAACTTCCCCAGCTGTAGCCGATGTCCACCCAGCCGCGTGAGGGGCCGGTGTGGAAGTTGCGGGTGCTGTCCCAGTACGCCTCGCAGGCGCTGTGCGTCTTGTTGGCGAGGTTCTGGTCGCTGCTGTCGTAGTGCACCACCAGGCCGGACTTGGGGTCAGCCCAGGCAGCAGGGGAGTTCGGGCTCCATCCGAGATCGGATCGCCACTGGAGCTTGTCGGGTTGGGGCAAGATGCCTCCTCGGGCATGAACAAGCCGCCTATCAAGGGCGGTCAGGTCGGTCGGGTCTTTTGTCTTCCCGGGGGGGAACCGAGCTCAGACGGGTCACCGCCGTGGCGCACGCACGCCGACCAGATGTCGACGGCCCGCTGTCTCCACGGCGAAGGTCACATGGAATCGGCCCTCGCTCTCGCGGGAGACGATGACCGTGGTCGGGTTCAGGGCCGCCGGATCCACCTGTGGCCAGGACCAGGCCGCCGGCAAGGGCCGGGTCTGTTCGGCCAGGAACAACTGTCCCTGGCGGAGGCGGAAGGCCGAGCGGGTGTAGTGGGCCGACTGGCGTCCGTTGCGGGACTTGAATCGGGGGTGGCGGGCGCGCCCTGCGAAGAAGTTCGCGAACGCGGTGTGCTGGTGGTGCAGGGTCTGCTGCAGCGGGACCGAGGACACCTCGGACAGGAACGCCAGGTCCTGGCCGCGTTTCCACGCGGTCAGCGCCGCATCGGTGGCCTTGGAGGAGGTCTTCTCCCCGCGCTGGTGGTAAGCGACCCGGCGTGCGCTGAGGGTCTTGTTCCACACCAGGCGCACGCACCCGAACGTGCGGCCCAGCCGGGCCGCTTGCTCGGGGGCCGGGTAGGCCCGGCACTTGTATGCCGTCCGCATACACAAAGTTTAAGGGTGGCTACGTTATGAGTACAGCCGTTTCCGGATTCTTCCCCGGATTGAGGGCCGGGACATCCTCCGGAAAACAACGGGTGAGTAGCGCACACACCCGGGGCGCGGTGGGCCGGAGGAGTTCGGCGCTCCTGGATGACTGGCAGAGGCGTGTAGAGACACACGGAGCCCTGTGGGTTGCAACCCGCGTGCAACCCACAGGCCCCCTTCTGTTGCTGACTATGTGGAGTTTTCACAGGTCAAGCACTGCGGCTCCGGCAGGATTCGAACCTGCGGCACCCGCTTTAGGAGAGCGGTGCTCTATCCCCTGAGCTACGGAGCCAATGCGCGCGGGAGGTATGTGTTGCCCCGCCACGGGGCCAAGCCTAACCCAGGATGGGCGTGCTCGGGGTGTCGCATCGCCCCGGACGGGGGACCCTGGGGGACTCTGCGTGCAGGGCGCAGTACGCTGACCTACGATTGGTTGTCCTGGTGGCATTGTGATGTTGTTCATGGCGCGCGTCGCATTATGGCCCCATTCACACCCTGGTCATTGTGGAAGCCAGGCGGTGACGACCGATCACCCCATCGTGACCAGGGATGATTCCGAGGTCCGGTGGAACGGGCCGCGCCCAGGCGCTCACGGCCCGGTCCGACGTCCGTGTCGAACGGATCAGTCCTGTGTGTCCGCAACCGGACATGTAGTACCTTGCGTTTCGGCCACGGGTACGTGTTCGAGGAAAATCAGCCGGAGGATCATTCGTGCCGTTCGATTCTGAGCAGGCGCGGCGCAGGTCCCGCGTTCCGGGTAACGGGGAGACGCCGGTCCTCCCGGCGCCGCACGGTTTCCGGGGGCGTGTGGCCCGAGCGTTCGTGCTGGTCCTCACGACCACGCTGTGCGTTGTCCCGTTGCCGAGCTCCGCCTACGCCTCCGACCTGGAGGAACTCCGCGAGCAGGCCGAGCAGGCCTCCACCGAACTCGAGGAGGCCACCGAGCAGCACGTGGAACGCCAGGAGGAGCTCGAGTCGGCCCAGGAGGACCTGGTCGGCACGCTCCACGAGCTCCAGCAGACCGAGGTCGAACTCGGTGAGATGCGTGAACCGCTCGCCCGCCTGGCCAACGCCCTGTACCGCCAGCCCGACGGGGGCATGCTCCAGATCCTGGTGGAGGGCTCGCTCGACGACGACATGCAGATGCAGTCGTATGCGGCGAAGCTGTCCGAGGACAACCAGGCCCTCATCCAGGACGCCACCGACCTGCGCGAGGAACAGGCGGATCTGGCCGTCGAGGCCCAGCAGATGCAGACCGACACCCAGCTGGAACAGGCCGAGCTCGCCGCCGAGGTCGAGGAGCTGCGCGAGCAGTCCGAGGAGAGCACCGAGCGGCTGACCACGGAGCTGGAGGACCGCGGGCTCGACCCCGGCACCTTCCAGGCGGCCGCCGACTGCGACGGTTCCAAGGCCAGCGAGGCCGACAACTACCCCAACGGCCTGGTGCCCGAGGAGGCGCTCTGTGCGCTCTACGACGACGGCGAATACCTGAGGGCCGACGCCGCCGAGGCCTTCCTCGAACTCAACATGGAGTACGTCGAGGAGTTCGGCGAGAACATGTGCATCAACAGTTCCTACCGCGACCTGCCGAACCAGCACCGCGTCTACGCCGAGCAGCCGCCTGGGTTCGCCGCCGTTCCCGGCACCAGTAACCACGGGCTGGGGCAGGCCATCGACCTCGGGTGCGGCATCCAGAACTACCAGTCCGAGAGGTGGAACTGGATGGAGGAGAACGGCGCCCGCTACGGCTGGATCCACCCGGACTGGGCCAAGAACAATCCGTTCGAGCCATGGCACTGGGAGTACGAGTCGTGATCGGCCGCCGATGACACGACGAGGGCGCCGCCACCGGCATTCGGTGGCGGCGCCCTCGTCGCATGTGCTGCGGGATCAGGAGGAGGGGGATCCCTCCTCGAGGGTCTCCTCCGGGGGAGTCTCCGGGATGACCTCGCTGGTGCAGTTGGAGCACCGGCCGGCCCTCTTGTCGATCTCGCTGTAGCAGTAGGGGCACTCGCGAGTGGTGGCCTCCTCGACCTTGGCGGTCCTCTCCAACAGCTTGGCCACCGGCAGGACCACGAAGAAGTACAGGATCGCTGCGGTGATCAGGAACGAGATCACCGCGTCGATGAACTGGCCGTAGTTGAAGACGCTCCCGTTGACCGTGAACGAGGCGTCGCCGAACTCGGGGACCCCGCCGAAGATCCCGAGCAGCGGTGTGATGAAACCTTCGGTGAACGCGGTGATCAGGTTGGAGAAGACCGTCCCGATCACGACCGCGACCGCCAACTGCACCAGGTTCCCCTGGAGCAGGAACTTCTTGAAGCCTTCCATGGAACAGCCCTCGTGATCGTGCTTGTCTCGACTGGACGGCCCCTGGGCGGACCACGGGGGGCGGGTGTGTCGAGAGGGCGGCCTGCCAGGGGCACCCGAACAGCCTTCCGCACCTCGGAGCGGGCGGTCAAACGCGGAATGCGATGTTCGGTTCCGGTGCGTTCCGGGGGTCTCAATGCCGGATCGAGACCGTGAGGCGGGAGTCGGCCGCGAACCCGGCCAGGGCCCGGGCCTCCTCCGTATCGGCGGCCACGAGCAGCAACGCACCGCTCTCACCGCCGCCGGCGTCCTCCTCGGGTACGGCCAGCACAGGACGGTCCGAGACCACCTCGACGGCCGGACCGGCGCGGGCGGGGGCCGAAGGATCGGAGGCCGATGCGGCCAGCACGTCGACCCGGTCGCCGGGGGTGAGGAGTGTGGCCGTTCCGGCATCGGCCACCCGCACCGGTGCGGCCACCAGGCCGGGGCCGTAGGGGCGCGCGGGAGGATCGGCCAGACGGGCATCGGTGAGCACCTCCCCCTCGCGCACCGGGCCACTGAGCCGGCGCCCGGCCGCGGTGGTGCCGGCGGCCAGGGCCCCCTCGGGCAGCACGGTGTCGGGCAGGCGCCGGGGAGCGAGGTCGGAGTCACCGAGCGGGGAGGAGGCGTCGAGGTCGCGTGCGGCCACGAGTACCTCGCGTCCGGGCTCGGGAGGGGGACGCAGCACCAGGACCGCGCTCAACAGCGCACACGCCGCGAGCAGGGCGGTCAGGGCCCGCCGGTGGCGGTCGAGGAACCGGTGCACCGCACGCCGGTGCCGGTAAGGGGACAGTGCATCGGCCATGGTCCGACGGTAGACCGGACGGGGCCGCCGCGGACGGTTGTCCACAGGCCCTTTTCCCGGGAGCGGGGCCGGCCGGGCCGGTGCGCCGCCGGGCGTGCGGCGGCGCATCGAGGGGCCCGGCGGTCAACGGCAGGGATGCCTCAGGAACTGCTGGTGGTACTGGTGCTCTTGGAACCGGAGTCGCTGCTGCTCGAACCGGTGGAGGAGGACTCCGAGGAGGACGAGGAGCTGGAGGAACCGGAGGAGCTCTCGGATGAACCGGAGTCCTTGCCGTTCTCCTTGCTGGACCCCGAGAGCACCGAGTTGTTGCTGGAGGAGACGCTGTCGGTCTTGTAGAAGCCCGAGCCCTTGAAGACGACGCCCACCGCGGAGTACACCTTGCGCAGGCGTCCCTCGCACTCGGGGCAGACGGTGAGGGAGTCGTCGCTGAACTTCTGCACGACTTCCATCTGGGCTTCGCACGCGGTGCACGCGTACTGGTACGTAGGCACGGTTCGGGTCCTCCTTGCTGGCACTCTCACCCGTTGACTGCCAAATAGTACGTGGTCACCGATGGAGGCGGGGACAGCACCTCACCCGGGACGCGTCGGAGCAGGGAACGCCGCGGGGCACGCCCCGCGGACGGACGCCACCGACAACGCCGGGGCGCAGGGCGTTAATCCCTTGGCCCGCCCGGGACCGGGGGCACCGGCCACACCGGGGAACCCGGGTCGAACACCCGCAGCCCCGCAGGGGTGACCACCGCGTCCACCGGGAGGTCGTGTTCCTCGGCCGGAAGTTCCTCCACCAGCTCGCCCTCGTGCAGGGGCACCACGACAGGGGTGTGCGGGCCCTTGTGGGACAGCGCCCGGTCGTAACACCCAGCGCCCCGGCCCAACCGGACCCCGCGCCCGTCCACCGCCAGTGCCGGGCACACCACGAGGTCGGCCCGGGCGGGGGCGTCCACGCCGTAGCGGTGGCCGGTCGGCTCCAGGAGCCCGTACCGGGCCTCTTCCAGGGAGTCCGGGCCTTCGTAGGCGGCCCAGTCCAGGTCGCCGCCCGGCAGGAACACCGGCAACAGCACGTACACCCCGTGTTCCCACAGGGCGCTCACCAGGTGGTGCGTGCCGGGTTCCTCGTCAACGGACCAGTAACAGGCCACGGTCCCGGCCGTCGACATCCACGGCTGTTCCCACAGGGCCTCGCGAAGGACCCGGCCGGCGCGTTCGCGCTCGGGGGCCTCCAGTGCCCGTCGGCCTTCCAGGAACTGCTTGCGCAGTCGCCGCTTGTCGGCCCGGTCCAGATCGCTCACGGTCGCCTCCGGTGTCCCTTCCGCGCTCGTCCAGCCGGGAGCGTACCACCGGCATTTCCGGTGCCACCGGGGAGCGAAGGGGTGAACAGCCGGTGGCGCCTGCGGGACCGGCCCCGGAAGGGGGGCCTACTTCTTGTCCGAGCAGGCCGTGTGGCAGCCACGGGTGTTCTCGCGGCTGTCCTAAAGTGCCGATATGAACGCCGAAACCGAGCACACACGGCTCCACCCCGCTTCCACCCCCGTCACCAAGGCCGTCGTGCCCGCAGCCGGCCTCGGCACGCGTTTCCTCCCGGCCACCAAGGCCACACCCAAGGAGATGTTGCCGATCGTGGACAAACCCGCGATCCAGTACGTCGTGGAGGAGGCCGTCGCCGCGCGCCTCGACGACGTGCTCATGATCACGGGCCGCAACAAACGCTCCATCGAGGACCACTTCGACCGCGCCCACGAACTCGAGGAGACGCTGGAGACCAAGGGGGAGTACGAGCGCCTCAAGGCCGTGCGCGAACCCGACGGCCTGGCCCAGGTGCACTACGTCCGCCAGGGCCAGCCCCGCGGCCTGGGCCACGCGGTGCTCTGCGCCGAGGCGCACGTGGGTGACAACCCCTTCGCGGTGTTGCTCGGCGACGACATCATCGACGGCGCCGAGCTCCTGCGCCGCATGATCGAGGTCCGCCAACAGCGCGGAGGCAGCGTCGTCGCCCTCATGGAGGTCGATCCCGAACAGGTCTCCCGATACGGGTGCGCGGGAATCCGGCCCACCGACGAGGACGACGTCGTCACCGTCACCGACCTGGTCGAGAAGCCCTCGCCGGAACAGGCCCCCAGCCGGTGGGCGGTCATCGGCCGCTACGTGTGCGACCCCGCCGTCTTCCCGGTCCTGCGCCGTACCCCGCCCGGCCGCGGCGGCGAGATCCAGCTGACCGACGCCCTCCTGGAGCTGGCCCGTAGCGGTACCGAGGAGGGCGGTCCCGTCTACGGTGTGCTGTTCCGCGGGCGCCGCTACGACACCGGCGACAAGGGCGACTACATCCGTACTCTCGTGGAGTTCGCCTGCCGCCGTCCCGACCTGCGCGAGGAGCTCCTGCCGTGGCTGCGCGAGTTCGTCGGGGAGCACGACCGGGGCGACGCCGGCCACTGAGGGCGGGGTACTGCCGGGGACGGGGCGCGTGCCATCTCCTGTGGGAGGTGAGAAGCTCGGGCTGCACGAAGACCACACCCGGGAGGGCCCCTGTGAAGAGCGTCGAACAGCACATCGAAGACTGCCTCGGGCTCGTCGCCGCAACGCAGCCGACCGAGATCGATCTGAACCACGCCCACGGCACCGTTCTGGCCGAGACGGTGGCCTCGCCGGTCTCCCTGCCCGGTTTCGACAACTCCGCCATGGACGGCTACGCGGTGCGTTCGGACGACGTGGCCGAGGCCTCGCCCGAGGTCCCGGCCCGCCTCGCCGTGGTCGCGGACATCCCCGCGGGCGACCCCACCCCGGTCGCGGTACGGCCGGGCATGTGCGCGCGCATCATGACGGGTGCGCCCATGCCGGACGGCGCCGACGCGGTCGTCCCGGTGGAATGGACCGACGGCGACACCGTGCGGGTGACCATCGATCGCCCCGCCCGTCCCGGAAACGCCGTACGCAGGGCCGGTGACGACATCACCGCGGGCACGGTCGTCCTGGAAGCGGGCTCCCTCATCGGGGCGGGCGAGATGGGTGTGCTCGCCGCGGTGGGACGCCGCTCGGTTCCGGTCCACCCCAGGCCCCGCGTGGTGGTGCTCTCCACCGGCGAGGAACTGGTCGAACCGGGCCGCCCCTTGGGCCCCGGCCAGATCTGGGAGTCCAACAGTTTCATGATCGCCGCGGCCGCCCGCGACGCCGGCTGCGAGGTCTACCGGCACGGGTTCGTGGGCGATGACCCGCGGACCGTCATGCAGACCCTGGAGGGCCTGCTGCTGCGGGCCGACGTCGTGGTCACCACCGGCGGCGTCAGCATGGGCGCCCACGACGTCGTCAAGGAAGTGCTCTCCCAGCAGGGCGTGCACTTCACCCAGGTGGCGGTGCAACCGGGCAAACCCCAGGGCTACGGCTCGATCGGCCCCGACAAGACCCCCATCCTCACGCTGCCCGGCAACCCGGTGAGCGCGTTCGTCTCCTTCCAGGTCTTCGTACGCCCCGTCCTGCTCGAGCTCCGGGGCTTGGAACCGGACCCCCTGACCGAGCACCGCGCCCGGCTCACCGATTCCGTCACCTCCCCGCCCGGACGCCGCTCCTACCTGCGGGGCTCCCTGAGCGCTCCGACCGCGGACGGGCGGCGCACCGTCACCCCGGTCCGCCGCCAGGGCTCGCACCAGCTCTCCGTCCTCGCCGGGTCCGATGCGCTCGTGGTCGTGCCCGAGGACGTCACCGAGCTCCCGTCCGGGACCGAGGTCGAGGTGCGGGTCCTTCCCGGTACGTGAGCGGGGGCCGGTGCCCGCGGAAGGGACCGCAGGCGGTGTCCCGCGGGCGGCGTTCCCGGAACGGGACGGGTACACGGTGCCGTACGGTCGGGGGGAACGGAGCGGCGGAGCCCTTCGCCCCGCCCCGCGGCCGCCCCGGCCGCGCCCCCAGCACGAACGCAGGACGTGTCGACGATGAGCCACACCCCAGGGCCGGACGAGTCCGGTCACCCCTCCGGTTTCACGCACCTGGACGAATCCGGCGCCGCACGCATGGTCGATGTGTCCGCCAAGGGCGTCGGCGCGCGCACCGCGACCGCCACGGGCCGGGTCCTGCTGTCCGCGGACACGGTGGCGGCGCTGCGCGGAGGAGAGGTACCCAAGGGTGACGCGCTCGCGGTGGCACGCATCGCCGGGATCCAGGGGGCCAAGCGCACCCCCGACCTCGTTCCGCTGTGCCACCCCATCGCGGTGCACGGCGTCGACGTCGACCTCACCGTGACCGACGAGGGTGTGGACATCAGCGCGACCGTGCGTACCGCCGACCGCACGGGTGTGGAGATGGAGGCCCTGACCTGTGTCATGACCGCCGGGCTCGGGCTGGTCGACATGGTCAAGGCCCTGGACCCCGAGGCCGAGGTCACGTGCGTGCGTGTGGAGGAGAAGACCGGGGGCAAGAAGGGCGACTGGAGGCGTGGTGACTGAGAACGCCCGTTACAGGGTCGCCGTCGTCACGGCCTCCAACCGCGCGGCCGCCGGGATCTACCCCGACCGTTCGGGCCCCGTCATCGCCGAACGCCTGAGTGAACTGGGCTGCGAGGTCCTGGGGCCGTGGGTGGTACCCGACGGTGAACCGGTCACCGAAGCGCTCGAAGGGGCCCTGGGGGAACGCTGCGCGGCCGCACTGACGACGGGCGGCACCGGCCTGACCCCGGGGGACCACACACCCGAGGCCACACGTGAACTGCTCACCCGCGAGATCCCCGGCATCGCCGAGGCGCTGCGGGCCGCCGGGCGCGAGAAGGGGATCCCCACGGCGATCCTCTCGCGCGGCCTGGCAGGCGTGGCCGAGCGGGACGGGCACCGGATGCTCGTGGTCAACCTGCCCGGTTCCCGGGGCGGGGCCGCCGACGGGATGGATGTGCTCGCCCCGGTACTGAGGCATGCGCTCGATCAGCTCGGTGGCGGCGACCATGTCCGGGCCGAATGACATCGGACCATGACCGGAATCACAGGTGGCTGCCGAGGTGTATCGGCCATTCCTTGACCACACTTTCCTTTCCGGTTCATTGGTGCGGAGGTTAAGAATCGACCGATTCGCGATACACCTTCGTGACGCACGCCACGGAGCGCCTTCGGGGTGGAATACTGGAAGGCGCCACCGGCGGTGCGCGTCCGCGAGTGTCGTGTCGTCCGGGGCCGGCGGTCTCGGAAGGTTCGGAAGGGGCGGTTGTGAATCGCAGACAAGGGTGGCCCGTCACCCTGCAGGACGGTCCGGTCGCGCTGCGCCCGTTGCGCCTCAGGGACGCCGCCGCCCTGCGCGAGACCCGCGGACGCAACGAGTCCTGGTTGCGCCCCTGGGAACCGACCTACCCCGAGATGCCGCTGCGCAGCGACGGGCTCACCCAGTACGCGGCCATGCTCCAGTCGATCCGGCGCGAGGCGCGCCAAGGCTTGTCGATGCCGTGGGCGATCACCTACGACGGGGTCTTCGCCGGCCAGCTCACGGTGGGTGCCATTGTGTGGGGCTCTTCCAGATCGGCGCAGGTCGGGTACTGGATCGACCAGGTCTACGCGGGCCGTTCCATCACACCCGTGGCCGTCGCCCTGGCCGTGGACCACTCCTTCTTCCGTGTCGGACTGCACCGCATCGAGGCCAACGTGCGCCCCGAGAACCGTGCGAGCAGGCGGGTCATGACCAAGCTCGGGTTCCGCGACGAGGGGGTGCGGCGGCGCCAGCTGCACATCGACGGAGCCTGGCGTGACCACATCTGCTACGCACTGACGGCCGAGGAGGTGCCGCGGGGGGTCCTGCGCCGTTGGAAGGGTGATTCGTCCCCCGGTTCCGCTTTGAGGCCCCAGGGCCCGAACAGTGGGGAAGATCCACGTGGCCGGGCTCGCAATCATCACGGATCCGGGTGAAGTCAGCGCATCTATCCAGCGGTCCGGACCCTAAACCTGAGTTTGCTCACATTGGCTCATTACTTTGTGTTGAATTGGCGCTACGCTCTGGGTTGAGCCCGTGGCCTGTGCTTTCCCTCCGGCGGCCGAGGAGCCCGAAACTGAAGTCCAGAATCTTGCGACACTCCGGTCAGAATGTGGCGCATTTATGGACACGGGGTCGTACCGTGCGGAACATAGACGCATTGACGATGCGGGCAACGCGTGGATATGGCGGGAGATTCACCCCCGGTCCGGGAGGGGCCAGGAACGATGATCCCACCGGAGTCGTCTGTACTCCGGGGAAGGCCACAACCGCGCTGCGCGGTGTCGACGACGTGTCGAACAACGTCCAGCGGCCGTCATCGTGAGGAGGGGTGATGAGCAGCTCTCCTCTGTACTTGGCCATCGTGGTCGTGTGGCTCATCGTCCTCGTGCCCATGCTCCTGCGGAAGGACTCGATCGCCGAGGCCGCCGCCGAGGAGACCAGGCGCGAGGACGACGAGGTCGAGGAGGACTTCGAGGAGGAGCACGCCGACGACCGGAGCCCCGACGCCGCCGAGACCCAGGTGCTCCGCCGGGGGGCGCACAGGATCCCCGAGCCGGTTGCCGAGGAGCCCGAGATGCCCGAACCGCTCCGCGAGCCCCGGGGCCGCGTCATCGCCCGTCGGCGTCGCCGCACCAGCGCGCTGGCCCTGCTCAACGTCGCCACGATCGTCGCGGTTTCCCTGGGCCTGGGGCCCTGGTGGGTCCTCGCTCCGCCGGTTCTGTTGCTGGCGGGGCACATGGCGCTGCTGAGGGAGGCCGCCAAAGCCGATGCCGAGCACCGGGAGGCGGCCCGCCGGGCCCGCCGCAGGGCAGCTCTCAGAGCACGCAGAGAGGTGGAGGAGCGCCGCCGCGATGCCGAGCGCGAGGCCGAGGTCATCGCGCTCAAGGCGCGCCGCAGCAAGGTCTACGACCAGTACGCCGATGCCCGTATGCGGGCAGCCGGCGACTGATCCGGACAGAGCGTTCGGAGCACGGCGCCAGGGCTGCTAGTCTTGGAGGCGTCTTCGGGGCTGTGGCGCAGTCCGGTAGCGCATCTCGTTCGCATCGAGAGGGTCAGGGGTTCGAATCCCCTCAGCTCCACCGACAGACGCAAGGGCCTGCCACCCATGGGTGGCAGGCCCTTCGTCGTGCGTGTCCTTCCATGGCGAAGGGCCCGCTCCGTCGGGAGCGGGCCCGTGCCGTGCATGCACGGCGGGGCGGTCGGGAGGGGACGTATTCCCTCTGGCGGGAGGTCCTCCGGACCGGAGCCCCGAGTCTCACCGGCGAAGCGTCCATCCCCTGGGGCGGGGAGCGCCGGGCTCACCGCCACGATACCGCTGCTGCCCCGGTGCGGACAGAGTCTCCGGCCGGTCCTCGTCCCACGTCCGGCGCCGGGGGAAACGAACGGGAAACATACTCGCGTTCTGGCTTGACCGAAACTGAGGGTGGGGCGCGTTCACGAGGAGCGCGTGGGGTGTGGTGGGGGCGCGTTCGCCCCTTACGGGCAGTGACGGGGCTCGCCTCTCCCAGTGGGGTGCTTGTCCGTGCATGGGCAATTTTGGTGTTTTGCGTGGAGTGTCCCTCACCTGCGGTCAGGCCCTCCGGGGCCGTGTCCCGCTCGGTGCCGGTATGGAGAGCCGTATCTCCGTAAAGGCTGATGAATTCCATGCCTGTCGCTCTCGGTGATGATTGTCGGGTCCGCGCATTTGCCGTTTCGGTGTGATGTTTTTGCAGCTCGGGGCGGAGGGGTCGCTGATGTGATCTAATTCCACCGTCATGAGCTGGGGAGACAGGTGTGTGAGATCTGTTCTCCCGAACTTCGTGCACGCTTGGGAGGTTCTTCCCTCGGCGGTCTTGCCTTCTCGCTTTCCGTGCGTCATCTTTGGTTGGGTAAGGAAACGGAACCGTCCCGAGAGGTGGAAACCATGATTGAGTACGCCGTTTCCCGCAACAACGGTTGGTCCTGGGCGTAGTACAGGATCCCCTGAGGCCCTCGGCCGCACAGGGACGACGGTCCCGGCAGCGGATGCACTGCCGGGACCGCTTCTTGTGCGGGGCCACCGGCCGGTAGGCGCCTGCTTTGTGGTTTCCCACGCCGGGGTAGGGGAGGGAAGCGAACACGTTTCACGGGCCGAGTCGGCCCGACGAGAAGGGGCGGAGAGCACCCGTGTCCAACTCCCCTCAGTACCCTGGCGGTTACCTGCCGCCGGAAGGAGAGCCCGAACCCGAACGCGATCCGGAGGAAGAGAGCCAGGAGGAGAACCGGCTCGACACCGAGCGCTTCCGGCGCACCACCCCGGCCCGGTTGCGACCGATCCCCCCGCGCCGCAGCCACGGTTACTGGCGCCTGATCGCCGGGGCGACCACCTATGTCATGGTCGTCGGGGGTATGGCCGACTACAGCGAACCCCAGACGCGGGCCGCGGCCCACGTCCTCTTCTGGCTGTTGATCCTGGCAGCGATGCTGATGACCCTCTCCCGTGAACAGAAGCACGGTTGGGAGCCCGGCCCACGCTGGCCCTACGCCGTGGCAGCACTGGGCGGGGCCGTGCTCGTGGAGCTGTTGGTGCTGCTGGTGGGGTCGCCGGCGATCATCGTCGGCTCGGTCATCCTGCTGGGGTTCGTCAGCTTCGTGCTGATGCTGGCCGGCTGAACCGGCGGGGAGGACGTGCGGGCCTCAGGTGGCCTCGTCGTCGAAGGGGGGACGCTTGCCGTTGAGGCGCGCGGCCTTCTTCGGCTGCTCGTCCTCCTCGCCCTCCCAGAAGTGCTTCTGGACGAACCGCTTGGGGTTGAGGTCCTGGACGTCGAAGTCCTTGTACTCCGGGCCCAACCCCTCCTTGATGTCGTTCGAGGCGCTGTTGGCCATCTTGCGCAGCTGGCGCAGGACACGACCCACCTGCTGGGCCGCCTTCGGGAGCTGGTCGGGGCCGAAGATGAGCAGCGCGAGCAGGAGGAGGAGGGCGAACTCGCCTCCGCTGATCCCGAACATGTGCTTCCTCGCTTCGTCTACCGGCCGATCCAAAAAGGTTAACCGGTATGGGAGGGCCTGGGCGACGGTGCCCCGGTTCGAGTGCAAGATCCTACGAGAACCGGCCCCCGCTCCGCGGAGCGGGGGCCGGTTTCCGTCACGCCTGAAGTGTGATCAGACCGAGCGCACGTCGGCGGCCTGCGGGCCCTTGGGACCCTGGATGATGTCGAACTCGACCTTCTGGTCCTCTTCCAGGTTCCGGAAGCCGGTACCCGCGATCGCCGAGTAGTGGACGAACACGTCGGGCTGACCGCCCTCGACGGCGATGAACCCGAAACCCTTCTCAGAGTTGAACCACTTCACGGTGCCCTGAGCCATCTGCTCTCCCTTGGGGACTGCTTCAGGACCGCACCTTGCTGGCCCCGGGTCGCCGGGCGCCGACCGACGAGGCATCCCCGATAAAGCGCCCGCGTGAAGTTCCGCGAGGCCCTGGGGCATCCATGGAAACAACAACAGCAACCAATGGCTGACGCTATCAGGGAGAGTGTGCACTTGCCGAGGGTTTCCTCTGGCAAATTTCGCGCCGGATTGTCCTGTTTCGGCTACGCGAAACTGTTGATTTCCGGCGTTCGGGAGGCTAAAGGAAGCGGGGCGGCCCGTGAGCCGCCCCGCGTGGATCAGGAACCGCCGTTCCCGTAGATCCAGACGTCGAACCACAGCCTTTCCCGCCACAGTCCTTCGTCCATCGGATACGCGGACATCACTGGATAGAGATAGGCGAAGTTGGCTACCACGAGCAGGAGCACGACACCGAAGACCACACCGCCCAGAGCCCGCGTGTACGGAGCGAATCTCGGGCTCTCCTCCCCGGCGCCCATGACGAGACCGAGCATGAGCACGATCGCCAGGATCAGGAACGGCAGCATCGGCAACGCGTAGAACAGGAACGTCGGGCGGTCGGGGAAGGCCAACCAGGGCAGCCATCCCGCGGCCACACCGATCAGGACCGCGCCGGCGCGCCAGTCCCTCAGAGTGAGCCACCAGGCGAGCATGACCGCGATCGCCAGCAGGCTGATCCACCATACGATCGGGGTGCCGATGGAGACCACCGAGGTCACGCAGTTGCCGGTACCGCACCCGACGGCCTCGCCGTCGTAGTGGAACATCACCGGTGTGCGCATGACCAGCCACTCCCACGGGGCCGAGATGTAGGAGTGGTCGCTGGTCAGACCGTTGTGGAACTCCATCATCCGTCTGTGGTAATCGGCCAGGCCCACCAGGGCCTCGTAGGAGGAGGCCAGGAAGCCGGGCATCCAGTCCGGGGCCGTGCCCGCGGAGTGCTCGCGGTTGTACCCGCCGGCGGTGAACAGCCAGCCCGACCAGGAGACCAGGTACACCAGCCCGGCCACCACGACGGTCTGCACGAACGCCGGCACAGCGTCGATACCGAACCAACGGAGGAAGGCGCGGCGCTGGCCCACGCTGCGCCGCGCACCGTAGTCCCACGCCACCGTGAGCAGGCCGAAGACCGCGATGAAGAACAGGGCCGACCACTTCGTCCCGACCGCCGTGCCGAAGCACAGGCCCGCGGCCAGGCGCCACCAGCGCATCCCGATCCAACCCGCGGTGGTGACGTCCACCCCGGCCTCCGCGAGGCGGACCCACCGTTCTCTGGTCTTGTCCCGGTCGATGACCAGGCACGCGAAACCCGCCAGCACGAACAGGGTCAGGAAGATGTCGACCATGGCGATGCGGCTCAGCGTGAAATGCAAGCCGTCCAGCGCCAGCAGCAGACCGGCGGCCGATCCGAGCAGCAACGACCGGGTGAGGCGGGTCGCCAGACGCACCAGGACCAGCACCGAGATCATCCCGGCCAGGGCCGCCGCGAAGCGCCAGCCCTCCGGGGTCATCGCCGAACCGAACGGGAACAGTGACCACAGCCAGTCACCGAGGGCGATCAACCACTTGCCCATGGGCGGGTGCACGACGAAGTCGCCGGTGCCGGTGAAGATCTCCTGCTGCCCCTGAGCGAGGAGCTCGTCGGCGTTCTCGACCGTCTGGTGCTCGTGGCCGTGGGACCAGAGCCCGTAGGCGTCCTTGGCGTAGTAGGTCTCGTCGAAGTAGATGCGTGCGGGTTCGCCGAGGCCGACCAAGCGCAGGGCGCCTGCGAAACCCGCGACGACCACCGCGGCCAGCCAGCCGAGCCACAGGGGGACGGGGTCGGCCGGGAGGAAGCGGGAACGGAGGGAGGCGAACCGGGACGGGGGTGGCATGTCTGGGTCTGACGCGGAAGATGTGGCGGTGGTGGTCATCTGAGGATGAGCGTGGATACAGCCGCCTTCAGGCGGGACAGGAACCACCTTCTCCTTTCTGATCTGGCCTTACGAGATGTGGACCGGACTGGGAAAAGTGGCCGGGTGCACGGTGGAGCGGCCGTTCGAGCGCCGCTCCCGCCCCGTGTGTCCCTGGTCCGTGACCGCGCCTGGACCGAACGTACCCGGGACTGCCGGACGGCCTTTCCCGGGCCCTGCTCTCCCGGCCCCGCTGCGTGATTCCGGCGGAGCCCGCACAGCAGGGCGGGGATCGGTGCGAGACCTCGACGGAAACCTTCCCTGGCGGGGGAGAGGACTCCGACTCGGCTCGTAGGTTGGGGACGGAGAACGGGAGTCCGTGTTCCGGACGGACCACGAAACCATGTTTCGGATGGCGTGACAGAGCCAACCGTAGCGCGACAGAACGGGGATCACAGTGGTTGAGGGTGTCGGTGATGAGCGGCGGGTCGGGACGCTCACGCTCGCGGGATTGCCGATCGGGAACCTGGAGGATGCCCCACCCCGGCTTCTGCGCGCGCTGGAGTCCTCGGCCGTCGTCGCGGCCGAGGACACCCGGCGTCTGAAGCAGTTCGCCGGGCGCGCGGGGATCCGGATCGGTGCGGAGGAAGGGGCCCGCGTGGTCTCCTACTACGACGCCAACGAGTCCAAACGTTCCGAGGAACTCCTCGCCGGTCTGCGCGGGGGCGGCGACGTCCTGGTGGTCACCGACGCGGGCATGCCGGGGGTCTCCGACCCGGGCTACCGGCTGGCATCGGCCTGCGCGGAGGAGGGCATCCCCGTCACCGCGATCCCCGGACCCTCGGCCGTGACCACCGCCCTGGTCGTCTCGGGTCTGCCCACCGACCGGTTCTGTTTCGAGGGGTTCCCGCCCCGCAAAGGCCTGGCCCGGTACCTGGCCGGGATGGCCGGCGAGCGCCGCACCATGGTCTTCTTCGAGAGCACTCACCGCATCGCCGCCACCCTCACGGCGATGGCCGGGGCCTTCGGTACCGATCGGCGTGCCGCCGTGTGCCGGGAGCTCACCAAGACCTACGAACAGGTCCGTCGCGGCACTCTGGGCGAGCTCGCGGAATGGGCCGGGGCCGGGGTGCGCGGGGAGATCTCCGTCGTCGTGGAGGGCGCGGGAGGAGCATCCGCCGACACGACCGACGAACACCTGAGAGCAGCCGTGGCCGACCTGGTGGAGGAGGGTGTGCGCCGCAAGGACGCCATCGCCCGTGTGGCCAAGGAGACCGGGGTACGCAAACGGCACGTCTACGACCTGGTGCACGGCATCGGTGAGACGTCCTCCCAGGCCTGAGCCCCTGTCGCCGGCCCGGGCCATGGAGCCGGGACGACGTCCGGCGCATCGGAACCCCGAACCACGAGCCGAGGAGAGAATTGTGCGCAGCCAACTGTTCGAGCAGGCCCAGGAGAGCGCCCACCGGGGCATGCACCTGCAGAACCGCAAGATGCTCAAGGTGGGCCTGGAGGGGGAGTTCCTGGCCCGCCAGGGGTCCATGGTCGCCTACCAGGGCGAGGTCGGATTCTCCTACCAGGGCTCCGGCAGCGTCGGGCGGTTCTTCAAAAAAGCCTTCACGGGGGAAGGGCTGCCGCTCATGCGGGTCTCCGGCCGGGGCGACGTGTTCCTCGCGCACGAGGCCTGGGACGTCCACCTCCTCGACCTGGAGAACGAGTCCCTCACCGTCAACGGCGACAACGTCCTGGCCTTCGAGTCGAGCCTGGGCTGGGACATCCAGCGCATCAAGGGGGCCGGCATGGTCGCCGGAGGGCTCTTCAACACCGTCCTCACCGGTTTCGGCCGTGTGGCCGTGGTCTGCCACGGCTCGCCCGTGCTGTTGAACGTCGACCAGCCCACGTTCGTCGACACCCAGGCCGCGGTCGCCTGGTCCAGCACCCTGAGCACCAGTGTGCGCAGCACCTTCAAGGCGGGCGCGATCATCGGCCGGGGCAGTGGCGAGGCCTTCCAGCTCGCCCTGCAGGGGCAGGGGTTCGTGCTCGTTCAGGCCTCCGAGGGGGCCCGGGAGGCCCGGAAGCAGAGCTGACGTCCCGGGGCAGACGCACGAGGGCCCGGCCTCCCGACGAGGGGAGACCGGGCCCGATGCGTGTGGTGCACCTCCTCGGAAGGTGTCAGACCACGGCGCCGTCGTCCTGGTCGCGAGCGGCCTTGGCGGCGTTGCGCTGCTTGGCCTTGCGCTCACGGAGCACGTGCGGCGGCGGGGTCTTGTCCCACCGCTGCAGCCAGATCGCCAGCGGCACCGCCACGAACACGGTCGAGACCACACCCGTGGTCAGACCCACCAGCATGGCGATGGAGAAGTCCTGGAGCGAGGACCCACCCAGGAAGGTGAGGAAGCCCAGGATGATCCATGCGCCGGCCGTGGTGTTGACCGTACGCGGCAAGGTGTTGATGATCGCCCGGTTCGCGATGGCCGGGAACCTCGACTTCTCGTCCTTGGCCCATTCGTCCCGGACACGGTCGAAGACCACGACCGTGTCGTTGACGGTGAANCGGCTTCCCCAGCCACATGAACAGCCCCACGACCAGGAGGATGTTGAAGCCGAGCGAGAGGATCGTGGAGACACCGAAGGACCAGCGGAAACGCCAGGCCAGGTAGGCCATCTGCGCGATGAGCGCCAACCCCAGGGCGATGAGTGCCTGGTTGCGCAACTCCTCACCCATGCTCGGGCCGATGAACTCGTCCGAGGAGACCTCGACACCGCCGGTCGCCTCCGATAGGGACTCGGTGATGTCACCCATCTGATCGTCGTTGATGTCGCCCGTGCGCACCGACAGGTCGGCGTCTCCGGACTCCTGCACCACCGCGGTGTCCGAGCCCGGGAAGTCCGCCGCGGAGACGACGTCGCGCGCCTCGTTCACGCTGATGGGCTGGTCGCCGGTGACGTCGTACTCGATGACGCGTCCGCCGGTGAACTCCACACCGAGGTTGATGTCGCGGACCAGCGGGGCGGCCACGGCCGTGACCACGATGAGTGCTGCCACGATCAGGCCGTACTTGCGGAACTTCATCAGGTCCGGGCTCTTGCGGACCAGCCACTCGCGCACCCTGCCGATGCGGTCGATACCGGTGACCGACGGGTGCTTCTTGATGATGGCGCGGCGTACCGCGAACTCGACGAAGACCCGGGCGATGACCAGCGCCGAGATCATCGACGCGATGGTACCGATGCTCAGGGTCACACCGAAGCCCTGAACGGTGCCGGAGGCGAAGAAGAACAGCAGCCCCGCGGCCAGGAGCGTGGTGATGTTGGTGTCCAGGACCGCGCTCCAGGCCTTCTTGGTGCCCTCGACGAAGCCCTTCTCCAGGTTCGGCGGGATCGCACGGCGCCTGCGCCGCTTGAGCACACCCGCCTCTGCGTCCTCGGCCTCGTCGTCGGTGGCGTCCTTGAGCCCCGCCGACTTGTTGGCCTCGTAGTTGTTGCGTTGTCGCTGGTACTCCTCACGCGCGCGCTCGAAGATCAGCACGTTGGCGTCGATGGCCATACCGATCGCCAACACGAAACCCGCCAGGCCCGGCAAGGTGAGTGTGGCCCCGATCCCGACGAGCATGCCGTACGCGAGCAGGGTGTAGAAGGCCAGTGCCAGCGACGCCAGGAAACCGGCGAGGCGGTAGACGACCGTGATGTACAGCGCGGTGAAGGCGATACCCAGCACAGCGGCGATCGCGCTGGCGTTGATGGCCTCCTCGCCCAGGGTCGGGCCGACCGTCTGGCGCTGGACCTCGGTGACCGGCAGCGGCAGCGAACCGCCCTCGATCAGCACCGCCAGCTCCTCCGAGGTCTCCGCGGTGAAGTCCTGGCTGGTGATCGTGGTGGAACCGCCGGGCATGCCGACGTCGCAGCCGATGTCCTGGTTGACCTGCGGCGCCGAGATGATCTGCTCGTCGAGCACGATCGCGACGCGGCGCTTCGGGTCGCCGACCGGGTTGCAGGCTGCGTCACCGGTCAGGTTCGCCCACTGGTCGCGGCCCTCGCCCTCGAACTCGACGTTGACCTGCCACTGGGAACGGTTCTCCGGGTTGAGCAGGGACTCGGCGCTGGAGACCTGGTCACCCTGGATCTGGGCCTCACCGAGCTGCAGCGGTGTGCCCTCGTCGTCCGGGAGCGTGGTGACGACGTCCTCGGGGTTCTCGGCCGGCTGGCCGCCACCGCCCTGCTGCTGGGGCGGCATCATGCCCTCGAGGTCCTCCATGCCCTCGGGCATCTGACCCTCGGGCGGGGCCTCTCCTCCGCCGTCTTCTCCTCCGCCGTCGGAGGGCGCGCGGGCCTCGTCGGCCGGTGCCTGGGCGGAGTCGCCTCCGCCGCCGGGCATGCCGCCGCCCCCGGGCATTCCTCCGCCGCCGGGCATGCCGCCGCCGGGCATTCCTCCGCCGCTCTGCTGTTCCACACCCAGGACGGGGTGGAAGGACAGCTGGGCGGTCTGGCCGACGATCTCGGCCGCCTCGGCCGGGTCCTGGACACCGGGGAGCTCGACGATGATCCGGTTCTCACCGGAACGCGACATGTCCGCCTCGGCGACACCGAGGCGGTCGATGCGCTGGCGCAGCACCTCCAGGACCTGGTCGGTGTTGTCGGAGTCGGCGACCGTGCCGTCCTTGCCGTCCTGTGCCTCCAGGACGATCTGTGTGCCGCCGCTCAGGTCGAGCCCGAGCCGTGGCGGGATGAACCACGCCGCGCCGAACGCGACGACGATGACGAGCAGGGATATCAGGGCGCGCGTCCAACGCGCCCCCGATCCCGTTTGACTGGACAAGGGGTGAACCTCTCACTGCGGTTACGGGTGGCCGGCCACTCACCCGGTATGAGCCGTGTCGGGGGGTGGTGAGCCGGGGATGGTCAGGTGGCGGTGGACGCGGTGAGAGGCGGAGCCCGGGTCGGTGGCAGATCCTCCGGGACGCCCAGTTCGGGAACGGGGCCGACGCGCGGGAGTTCGGTCGGCCACCAGGGCTGGTCCCACACCACCAGCCGCAGCATGCGGCTGGGGAGCGCGTCAGGGAGGTCGCGCACGGGCGAACGCTGGTCGCAGACCGAGGAGGCCGCCGAGAACGTGACCCGTTCGTCGGCCTCCTCGCCCCGGTCGTCCGAGGCCTTGGCGGCCTGCGCGTCGCGGTCGTGCGGGTCGTCCAACACACTGGCCACGCCGTAGGAGGGGACGGCCCCCTCCGCCGGGCGCACCTGCAGCCATGAGGCCGAGGGGGTGCTCAGGACGACGAGCAGCACCACGCTCGCGACCAGAGCCGTGGTGCATCGGGCAGGGCGGGGTACAGCACGGGTAACCGTGGTGACCACCGCCTCGCGTGAAGGGCCGGGGCTGTCTCGTCGCGACGCCACGGGCCCCGGCGGCACGTGCCGTCGTGCAGCCGAGCATAAGGGCAACACCCGTCCGCTCAGGAACCACCTCCCTCCCCGGTCCCCTACGGGAGGCCTGGACACAGGAGGCCTCACCGGGCACGGGGCCGCCGTGCAGGAGTACCGGGCCGTGTCCGGCCACCTTTAGTCTTGGAGTATGTCGTCGAAACGCCACATCCTGACCGCGGTCGCCTGGCCCTACGCCAACGGACCGCGCCACATCGGCCACGTGTCCGGCTTCGGGGTCCCCTCCGACGTCTTCTCCCGCTTCCAGCGAATGTCGGGCAACCACGTGCTGATGGTCAGCGGCACCGACGAACACGGCACCCCCATCCAGGTCCTGGCCGACCAGGAGGGTGTCACCCCGCGGGAGCTCGCCGACCGCTACAACAAGGTCATCGCCGAGGACCTGGTCGGTCTCGGACTGTCCTACGACCTGTTCACCCGCACCACCACCGGTAACCACTACGCCGTCGTCCAGCAGCTGTTCACCGCGCTCTACGAGAACGGCTACGTCTTCACCCACACCACCAAGGGCGCCGTCTCGCCCTCGAACGGGCGCACCCTGCCGGACCGCTACATCGAGGGCACCTGCCCCATCTGCGGTTACGACGGGGCCCGCGGCGACCAGTGCGACAACTGCGGCAACCAGCTCGACCCCATCGACCTCCTCGGTCCGCGCTCACGTGTCAACGGTGAGACGCCCGAGTTCATCGACACCGAGCACTTCATGCTCGACCTGCCGGCCTTCGCGGACGTGATGACGGAGTGGCTCAAGGGCAAGGGAAGTGACGAGGCTGCGCCGGAGGCGTCCGTTGGGGGCGGTGGCGGGCGACGGGTGGGCTGGCGGCCCAACGTCCTCAAGTTCTCCATGAACTTGCTGGAGGACCTCCAGCCGCGCGCGGTCACCCGCGACCTCAACTGGGGCGTTCCCATCCCGCTGGAGGGCTGGGACGAGGACCCCAACAAGCGCCTGTACGTGTGGTTCGACGCGGTCATCGGGTACCTGTCGGCCTCCATCGAGTGGGCCAGGCGCACGGGGGAACCGGAGTCCTGGCGCCTGTGGTGGCAGAGCGAGGAGGCCGAGTCCTTCTACTTCATGGGCAAGGACAACATCGTCTTCCACTCGGTGATCTGGCCGGCGATCCTCCTGGGGGCCAGTGGTGAGGGCGACCGGGGCGGCGAGCTCGGCCCGCTCGGCGCACTGAACGTGCCCTCCGAGGTCGTCTCCAGCGAGTTCCTCACCATGGAGGGGCAGAAGTTCTCCTCCTCGCGCCGCGTCGTCATCTACGTGCGCGACTTCCTGGAGCGCTACTCCGCCGACGCGCTGCGGTACTACATCATGGCCGCCGGCCCCGAGACCCAGGACACCGACTTCACCTGGTCCGAATTCGTGCGCCGCAACAACGACGAGCTCGTCGCCGCCTGGGGCAACCTCGTCAACCGCTCCATCTCGATGGCCGCCAAGAACATCGGGCACGTGCCCGGACCGGGCGTGCTCACCGAGGAGGACGAGCAGGTCATGGCCGCCTCCCGCGCCGCCTTCGACACCGTCGGCGCCCGTCTGGAGAACTCGCAGTTCAAGGCCGCCCTGCAGGAGGCCATGCGCACCGTCGCCGAGGCCAACAAGTACATCTCCGAGCAGGCCCCGTGGGCGCTCAAGAAGACCGACCCCGAGCGGATGGCCACCGTCCTGCACGTGGCCCTGCAGCTGGTCAAGGACGCCAACACGCTGCTCACGCCGTTCCTGCCCGAGTCGGCCAACAAGGTGCACGCCATGCTCGGAGGCCAGGGGCAGTGGAGCGGTATGCCGTACCTGGCCACCGGCCACGACACCATCGGCGGTTCCGGGGAGCCCGTGGACTACACGGTCATCACCGGGGACTACGCCGAGGACCTCGCGCGTTGGACCTCGGTGCCGATCACCCCGGGCACGCCACTGGAGCGGCCCCAGCCGCTCTTCGCCAAGCTCGATCAGTCCGTGGTCGACGAGGAGCTGGCGCGCCTGCGCGGCGAGATCGACTGAACCGACAGGCCGCGCCGGTGGGCGGGCGCCCCGAGCGGCACCGCCCGCCGGCGCCTTCGTGGAAGGACCAGACAGTATGGGCAAGCGCAGTGGCAAGGCCGTCGACGAACGCAACAGACAGACGCCGCCGCCGGTCCCCGAGCCCCTGCGTGTCCCCGTGGCAGACAGCCACACCCATATGGACATGCAGACCCCCGAGGTCGAGGAGATCATCGGGGTCGCCGAGAGTGTCGGTGTGACCCCGCTCCTGCAGGTCGGCGTGGACCTGCCGTCGTCGCGGTGGGCGGCCGAGGTCGCCCGGGCCCACCCCGGACGGGTGTGGGCGGCCGCGGCCCTGCACCCCAACGAGGCCCCGCGGATCGTGCACGGCGACGGGGCCGAAGGGGTGGAGACCGACGACACCGACTGGGCCGGCAAGGCCCGCGCGGGCGCCGGTATCCAGGGGCTGGAGCGCGAGGTCGAGCAGATCGCCGAACTGGCCGCGCTGCCGCAGGTGGTCGCCGTCGGTGAGACCGGTATGGACACGTTCCGTACCGGACCCGAGGGCAAACGCGCGCAGGAGGAGTCCTTCCGCCGCCACATCGACATCGCCAAGCGCACCGGCAAGGCGCTCATGATCCACGACCGCGAGGCCCACGAGGACGTGCTGCGTGTGCTGGCCGAGGAGGGCGCGCCCGGGACCGTGGTCTTCCACTGCTTCTCCGGTGACGCCGACATGGCCAAGCTCTGCGCCGAACAGGGCTACTACATGAGCTTCGCCGGGAACGTGACCTTCGCCAGCGCCGAGTCCCTGCGTGAGGCCGCCAAGGCGGCCCCGGCCGAGCGGATCCTGGTGGAGACCGACGCGCCCTTCCTCACGCCCAAGCCTTACCGGGGACGCCCCAATGCGCCTTACCTGGTGCC